>JAXHMR010000024.1:0-190940 GCA_034521225.1 Woeseiaceae bacterium | reverse complement strand
GGAAGGTATCTGTGAAGTACACAGACGTTTCGGCGAGCTCCTGCCGAATGAATTACCTGGACTGAAGATCCTGATTCCGGTGAACGTATCCGCATGGAGCCGGGCGCACTTGCGCCAGCGCGATGTCCGGGTTGGCGACCATGTTGCAATCAGCCCCGGCGCGCTGCCGCGTTTTCTCGAACGCTTTGAAGCCGTCTATAACACGGCAAAGAAAGCGGAAACTGTGCTATCAGCGGCCGCGGCGCACCATCGCCTGCTCTGGATTCACCCTTTCCTTGACGGCAATGGCCGCGTCGCCCGGCTGAAGTCTTACTCCATGCTACGCGACGCCCTGGATACCGGCGGTACCTGGTCCATTGCCCGCGGCCTTGCCAGGCAGGAGAGCGCCTACAAGGGTCATCTGCAGGCTTGCGACATGCCCCGGCGCAACGATCTTGACGGACGCGGAAGCCGTAGCGAAGAAGCACTTGCGGAATTTACCCGTTTCTTTCTGCAAACATGCCTCTGGCCAGGTAACTTCTCATGGAAGGCCTCGTCGAGCCGAGATCGGTTGCGTGACCGGATAAGCATGTGGGCCGAGGAAGAAGTTCGGGCAGAGACGTTACTCCCGCAAGCGGGAAAAGTGCTGGACGCGAGTTCTTTCCAGGGGCGAACTGCCGCGTGGTGATGCGCCTGGGATCGTGCGGAACGGGTGAACGCCAGGCGCGCCGCGTTATCGCGGCGCTCCCTGGATGCCGGTGTGCTCACATCGGGAAGTACACGCGCGCCGTTACGCATTGCCTTCCCCGGCGGCACTTGCGGGCCGGTGGATGCCGGGCTTGTTTCCGGAGGCGTGACAGGAAGAGCAGATGGCGTATCTCCTCGACGAATTGACGGGAGCTTTTCTGAAAGTGGGAAGGCGGGCAGGCGATCGCTGATCGAGATCGAGGTGAACTGCCGCACGACATCGCTATCCCCGTCAGACAATCGAGCGGTATCACTGTCCGTTTGCGTTTGCGTTTGCGTGCGCCCGGCTCTCGATCAAGCGCTGGTCAAAACAGGATTCCATCGCCGCATTGACACCACGACAACCCGCGATGACTTTCTCCGCCCAATCAAAATACTCCAGTTGCTGCTCGATGCTCCAATCGGCCGGAGGCATCGACCCGATATCCGGATATCGCAGGTCTTGTCGGCAATTTTTATGAGCATCGCTCCCTCCGACATGTGTCGCGTACGCCGGGCCTGATGAGCTGCTGCGTTCTGCTTCAGGTAAAGAGCTTGTCGTCTGTCACCTCAAGTATCAGCTTGCAAACGGTTGCGCCTAAACTTCTCTTCGACTGACGGCGGCGGTGAACCTCGGTGTCTTCGATCGTATCGTGGAGTAGCGCAGCAGCGAGCACGGCAAAATATCGCCGACCTTTCCGACGTTAGCGATTATCGCATGCGACCTGGATCGGATGATTGATGTAAGGAGATGCTTCGACTCCTTTGCGACGTTGATCGCGATGCATCTCCGCGGCTAACTCCGCTGCAGCGAGCAGAGTGCAGGTTAACTCTACCGTCTCCATATAAACTCCTTTCGCCCTGATTGCTCGACCATTGATGGCTGCGGATCGACCAAATAAGGTGCAAGCCTAATATTCTGAATTTCATGGCGCACACGCATTAACAGATTCGAACTCCTCGTTATAGCAGCATAGTCAACCCCCACGGTTCTTTCCGATACGAAAGTCGTTGACGTGCTGTCGCTATATGCCCGGTTCTGGAATCATCCTGATGCACGCGTCTCACCGCGCCTATCAAGAGTTCAGCAAGCTTACTCGCTGATCGCAAGAGCCCATCGAGAATTGGCCCTGACACCTCTCCCGGAAAACCTCTGGGCAGCATCGCGGAGACTGTCTCAGCCACCCCTGCCGCCCCATCGGCCATCTGCAAAATGTCCTCTTCTGCCGTGGCCTCCAGGCCCATGTCCTTTGCCGTTGATATCCAATGTCGAGCCTGGATTTCTGCCCACTTGTAATGCCGGTTCTTCCCGCGTGCGGCCATGGCCAGCTTCGCCTTCTGTGGTGCAAGCTGGTTCTTGCCACCGCCGAGGATAGGGTATGCGGAAATGACATCGTACAACGGCGTGAGCGAGAATCGGCCGTTTGGTTCGATGAAGACGCTGAAGTTCTTGGCGTGACCGTCCGTGGCACAGAGCATCCAGAACAGAACCTGCGTTTTGAAAAAAGTCCGCCGGTCGGCGGCGGCGTTACGCGAGCCAAGCAACAGTGTGGAGATATCGGCGATACCCGGGCCGCCGTCGGCTTCGTATCGAACCGCGGGTGGTGTGCCCGTTGCCTGGCACATGTCTTCCTGGGGCAAGCGGATCCACCACGTCTTGTCCCTGGCTAAACGACGGTCAAAGCGCTCGACAATCAGGACATGCTGGTCTTCGAAATCGGCAATCTGGCAGTTGGCTACGGGAATGCCGAACGCGTGGACAATCTGCCGGCACATCCACTCATTCTCCACCGAGGTCGACAGGTCGGCCTGCATGTTGCCCACGCGGCCGAGCGGCAGTTTGAAGATGTGCGTGGTTGGGGTCGCGCCGGTTGGACGGTGCCACTGGTCCTGATGAAAAAGCAGCGCCGTTTTCTCCTGTGCGCCGGCGATGGAGATTCGGAACGCGTCATTGTCGCGCTGACCGAGCGGCGCCGAGGATGTCGCTGATCGCAACGCGTCGGCGACGCCCTCCTCGTTTAGCGCTTCGCCATCAATTTGCCTGACGTTTTCGGGGGAGCTGTCGGGCGGGAGCAGTTGCACGGCGCCGACACAGTCCCGACCCACCTCAAACAGGAGATCGAATGCAGACGTCGATGCGGCACCAAACCGGGCCTGGACGCGGCGCCGAATGTCGAGGCTGTCGGGCAACAGATTATCGAAAAAGGACTCCACGAGATCACCGCGATAGGGTGCATCGGGTGGTCGCAATGGCATGGATAGCGATAGCGGGCGGGTATCGTCGGCCTCAATCCAGGCCTGTTGATAACGAAACTCGTGCTGCCCCTGAGCGTCAATGGTCCACGTGCCCACGTGCTCGCCGTTCATCCATACGGCCAGACGTCGTGTTTTGGAGTGACGTGGCACGAGTTACCACTCCCTGGCGTCGTCGTCATCGGGTGTTCGTGACCGCACGACGAGTTCCAGTTGTAATGCCGACAGTAATTTGAAGAGGCTGTCGATGGTCGCGGGTCTCGGTGGCGAGCTCCAGTTTCGAGATCGTCTTGGGCAACAGGCCAACCATTTTCGCCGCGTCCTTTTGGGTGATCTGCTGCGCCTTGCGCTGGCCGCGGAGGGTTTGGCCAAGTTGCCTGGGTGTATATGCCGTGTAGGTCATGGACATCCCCCTTAGGGTATATTTTCAGAATATACCGTCTAGGGTATGAAAACGCAATATACCCTACAGGGTTCTTCCGCACCAGTCCCTGATATTGCCAACCACAGGAAAAGGCTATATTCCGCATGATTTGCGGAGAATAAGGGGGCTATTCTCCGCATTTTCGGGAAACTTCAGATCGCCGCCGGCCCTTGTATTCCGGCACCCGAATGGATATCTTACCAACGTCTTACCCTGGAGACGGCACAATGGCCGATACCGAAAAACTGACTACAGTCATTTCAACGAAAGGTCAGGTCATCCTTCCCAAGACGGTCCGGCGCCAGCGTCGCTGGGATGCGGGAACACGGCTTCTCGTCGAGGACACACCTGAGGGCGTGCTGCTCAAGCCAGCCCCGGTCTTTTCCGGACACGGCCGGAAGACTGTATTTGCATCGCTGCCTCATAGTGGCGCACCGAAATCGCTTGAGGATATGGAGGCCGGGATAGTCGCCGAAGCGAAGCGCCGCCATGCTCGCGATTGACACCATCACTGGTCGTTCGCTATCTGACGGGCGATCATCCAAAGCAATCGACCCGGGCACGCAAGCTCATCGACGCAGGCGGCGTATACGTCGGTACTACCGTTATGCTCGAAGCGGAATGGGTGTTGCGCAGCGTTTACGAATTTCAGCCAGGAGACGTGTGCAGAGCCTTGCGCGCTTTCGCCGGCCTTCCCGGCATCACAATAGAAGATGAGGCTCTGGTGGCCACGGCACTCGATCGTGTCGATCGCGGCATGGACTTCGCGGACGCCCTACACCTTGGGAAGGCCGGCCATTGCGAGGCGATGATCACGTTCGACCGCAAGTTCATCAAAGCGGCCAAGACCGTCGGCATTGAGACCGTGCGGGAGCCGTAGATGGCTACCCTGCTCGGCGGGCGCAAACATCGCTAGCCCACCAGACGCTCCACCGCCACCCGTTCCTGCTCAGCTGTCGGCCAACCGCGTGCCGCGGCGCGCCGCTCTGGTGACTGTGCGATCCACCAGGCGTGCGTATCGCGGATGCTCGTGGCGAGTGAACGATAGCGGAGACCCGCCGCAACTGAGGCACTGGCATCAATGTGCCGGGACTGGCTTCCGGCCCAGAACCACGGCACGGGGTAGCCGAGATCCGCGACCAACTCGCGCGTCGGCCAGTGCAGCCGCACGGGGCCCGCGCTGAACGCCCGGAACCCGTGCATCACCTGCTCGTGATTCATCGGTGAGGCGGGACCCGCGGCATTGAAGATGCCGGGCATGTCCTGCTCCGCCAGCGTGACCAGCCAGTGCGAGAGGTCGCGCGCATCGATCCAGGCGGCCTCACGCTCGCGATCGGGCGGGCAGAGGATGTCGCCGCCGCGGTGGAAGCGCTCGACCCAGTAGGTGAAGCGATCGGTACTGTCGCCGGGCCCGACGATGACCGTCGGCCGGATAATGGTGGCCGCCTCGCCGAACGTCTCCTGGACGATGAGATCACACGCGGCCTTGAGCGGGCCGTAGGTGTCGCCGTTGACTTCCTCGGTATCGGGAAACGACGCGTGCAGCGGACTGTCGTGATCGACGCTTGGCGTCTTGTCGAAGTCGTAGACGCCGGTGGTCGAAATATAGATATAGCGGCCGACACGGCCCTTAAAGAGCGCCGCTGAATCGCGGACGTGCCGCGGCACGTAGCCCGAGTTGTCGACCACGACGTCCCAGCGACGGCTGCCCTCGAGGACGCTTAAGCCGTCATCGATGGTTGCATCGCGATTGCCGATCAGCTCTTCGACCCGGTCGCCGAACAGCCCCGGGTTGCTGCCGCGATTGAACATGGCCACGTCGTGCCCGCGCGCGAGCGCGTACTCGATCTGGTGCGGGCCGATGAAGCCCGTGCCGCCGAGAAACAGGATCGACAGCCTGTCTTTGGCCGGGAGCGACGGTATCTGTGTGCCGGCCAGGGTGGTGCTGGCAATCGACGCAGCCAGCAAGGCGGCGTTGGCGGCGAGGAAGTCACGGCGTGTGGTCATGTTGTGTTCCTGGTGGAGGGGTGAGGGGAGGATATCGCAATTTCGCCATGCTCCTTACGGTGGTTTCGCACGACGGCTAGTCGCCGAGCAACATAGTGCAGGGATCGAGGTCCACCCGTTTGGAAGGACGTTTCCCCAGATCATGGAACAGACTATAATCGGGCGATGGCCACCAAATTACTCAAAACCACCAACCCTTATCTCAGATCTGCGAAGGCTCAGGCGCGGATTATGCGTATCCGCTCCATCGCCAGCTCCACAGCGATCGAGACGGGAGAGTCTATCGAGGCAATTGAGCTCAAGCTGACTAGCAAACCGCCTTACCGCCATCGCGTAACGCTTGCCTGACCAGCGCCTTCATTGGCTGATAGTCGCCGCTGATCCCCGCCTGAATCGACAGGAAATATTTGTCCTTGTCCGCATCCCAGGAGCTGAAGTCCGGCTCAGGCCATCCCGCCTGTAGCGCCATAACCCCCGCCAACAAGCGAGCCAGGCGTCCGTTCCCTTCTGAAAGGGTGAATCAGGATCAGTTCTACATGTATCGTGGCGATGGCACCAACGAGTTGATTTTCGTGAAGCCTTCGCACGGTGTCAGTTTCGATAAGTATTTGCCGTCGAGCTCTTCCAGCAGGCGGGAAATTCGCGAGGCGACCGCAAATGAAAGTCGCCCTTGGCCATATTGACGGAGCGTTCCCGACCGGCCCATCAATACATTGCCAAGCCAGCTCCGATGCCATTCTCTGATGTGTGCCGTTGTGGATCGCTTGGTCGGAAGCGGTTTCCGACAAGACCTTTTCGTAGAGCTGGTCCAGTACGCAGCTCACGTCATCCATTTCCTGTGTCGCAGATTCCAAGCCTGTTGACGCAGCACGGTTTCGCCCGAGCCCGGTTGATACTGCGCCTCGATGTTGTCGGAAGTGCTGTACCGGTCGGGCATGACGGTCGCCTGAGATCAGTTTTGACGGGCGATTATTGCTGTCCGGCGAGGCCGAAGCAAACCGGCGTGCTCCGGGAGATAACCGACGCTTTGCGCCAGTTCGGATGCGGCCGTGATTTCGGCGATCCGGCAGTGAATTGGCGGAATGTCTTTTCTCGTCCCTGATTGTGGCTTGCATTGCGACCTTTGCCGGGTGTTACGCTTCGGCCCCTACACGGCGCACACCACTATGAAACTCAACATCCTGAGCGACCTGCACACCGAGTTCGCGGATTTCGTCCCGCCGGACACGGATGCCGATGCGGTGATCCTTGCCGGCGACATTGGCGTGGGCGTGGACGGTGTGCGTTGGGCGGCGCGTCGTTATCCTCTTCGGCCCGTCATCTACGTACCGGGCAATCACGAGTTCTACGGTCATGACATCGGTATGACGGCGGAGCTCGAAGCGGCAGCGCCGGACAACATCACCGTGTTGAGTGACGGTGTGCTCGTCCTGGATGGCGTCCGCTTCCTTGGCAGCACGCTTTGGACGGACTTCAAGCTGCAGGGGGAAGGTGAAGCCTGGTTTGCCCGCGAACGCGCCAGGCTATCCATGGCCGATTTCGTCCGCATCAGACAGGATGGGCGCAGGTTTCGGCCGAAAGATTCGGCCATTCTTCACGAGGCGAGCCGGACATGGCTTGTGAGCCAACTCGGGCAGGCGTTTGATGGCCCGACAGTCGTCATCACGCATCATCTGCCTGCGTCGACCTCAATCGCGAAGCGGTACGCGAGCGATCCGTTGAGCCCGGCATTCGCGAGTCGGCTGGAAGGCCTGATTGAAAAGTATCAGCCGGCCCTTTGGATTCACGGCCATACCCACGATGCCTGCAACTATGAGCTGTTCCGAACTCGGATCGTCTGCAATCCGAGGGGATATCCGGGAGAGTACGGCAACGCCGGCTTCAGGCCCGATCTCACCGTCGTAGTGCCGGGTTCTTGATCGAATTTCCGTCCGTCTGGTAACGTATCTTTCCAAGTGGAAAGGTTTATTTCCATGCGCTTCGATACACCCCTCGATGATCTCTTTTTAAACCGCAGTCATGTGCGGGTCTTGCGGGCGCTCCACAAGCTCGCTCTTGCAAAAGCCCCCTATGCTTGACAGTAGTGATGATCTGCACATTGAGCGGTCGCTGAAACCATGAGCCGAAAAACGCGAAGGGTGCCTGTCAGCCTAGATTCCCGCGGCGTCGAGCCGCTCTCGGACGAAGAAATTCGGACCATTCTCCGTGGGGCCGACGATCTCATCATGAGCGGCGGCCGGTCGCTGCTCGCCAGGATACTGAAGGGATCGAAGCAGAAGACCGTCATCGAAAAGGAGCTCGACCGCTCGCCGGTCTATGGCGCCATGCGCGAGCTGTCGATTGACGAGATCACGCGGCGTATCGACTGGATGATCGAGGCGGGCTATCTAGCCATCGAATACGACTACCGGCTGCCACTCCTGAAATACACTGACGCGGGCTGGGCCATCGAGCGACAAGTCTATGCGAGGGAGTTGCTGGATCGCGTTGATCGGGAAATCGAGCAGGGTACTGACGCCCGTGATATTGCGTGGCTCAATGAGCGGAATCCAGAAGTCCTGGTCCTCGTAACGGAGCGAATTGCCCAATCAGGAGATCCCAAATACCTGCCCTTCCTGAAGCGCTGGAAGAACAAGGCGTCCCGCCGGCTCAGTGCGCAGATCAGAAAGGCGATCGCGGCATTGCAGTAGGGCTGCTGGATTGCGTACGTTCCCGGAATTTACTGAGCGACCCAACGCTTGATCTTATTTCGTCAAGAGTCACCCCATGCCGAACACCGTACACACGTTCCACATTGAACTCGAAGGGATACACCCGTCGGTCTGGCGGCGCATTCGGGTGCCCGGTGGTTACACATTCTGGGACCTTCACGTCGCGATCCAGGACTCCATGGGGTGGCTCGACTATCACCTTGCATCTGTTCCATGTCCGGAATCCGGACCGGAGAGTTAAAGCAAATCGGCATACCGGATGACGATCCGTACGTCGACGAGCCGCCGTGCCTGGCCGGCTGGAGCGTGCCAATCGCTGGGTACTTCGCCAAAGCAGGCGATGCAGCTTCCTATGAGTACGACTTCGGCGACGGCTGGCGACATGCCGTGGTGCTTGAGGGCATCGACACGATCCGCGAAGGTGAGCGTCGGCTCGCGTGTCTGGATGGGGAGCGTCGATGTCCGCCGGAGGACTGCGGGGGCATTTACGGATACGCAACGATGCTGGAGACGATAGCCGACGAAACCCACCCGGAGCATGAAGAGATACTTGAGTGGCTTGGCGGTGCTTACGATCCGGATCTGTTTTCGGCAGAGGATGTGAAATTCGACGATCCGAAGGTGCGCTGGCGGAACGCCTTTTCCGCGATTGATGAAGGAATCCTTCGGTTTTCAAAATAGTCAAATAAATCGTCAAGTTTATCGTTGATTGATTGACATTAAATATCGATAATACAAATCTTTATGTAATGTTTAATCGTCAAGTCTAATGCTCCAGATCCGGCCCTTTTTGCTAAACGGCGCGCTCAGAAGCGGCTCACTACTTGCTGCGACCGGGGCCAGCCGGGAGACGCTGGCGAACGCCTATCGCCGGGAAGCGCGACAGGTCTTGCGCTTCGGGCAGGCCCGGGCCACACGGTATGCGGGCCGGCATCAGTTACCCGGGCTGGAAACAGACGAGTTTCCGGTGTTCCGGTTAGACGAGGGTGGGAATATCCGGCCGGCTGACCAACTTGTGACATTGGTTGCAACCGAGTCGGTGTGGCTTCCAGACCCCACTGTTATCGACGGGCTGCCACCAGAGATGCACGACATTGCACCAAAAGGTTTTCTCGGTCGGTCTTATGCTCGACACAACGACGACCTGGGGTTACCAGAGGACGTAGCCAACTGGTCGGACAATCACGTTCTCATTGCGCTCAGTCGGCGAGGAGAGGACCTACCAGGCAATCTTGTGATTGGCCGGGAGTCGTTCGCGCGATTTCAGGAGTTGCGGCACGAAGTTCACACGACAGAGGACTTTCCACGACTCAGTGAAAAGGCAATTGCCGGAGAACATGTGGGTTCATCTGCAGGCGGGGAGCAGCCGAAGTTCACCGCCTTCCTGGACGGAGAACATCGAATAGTAAAATTCGCCACCGACGTAACCGATAACGCAAGACGCTGGCAAGACCTGTTATTGCTCGAGCACATTGCACTGCAGACATTGCAGGATTCCGGCATCGACACCGCGCAAACAAGAATTCTGGATATGGACGGCCTGCGATGCCTGGTTGTCGACAGATTCGATCGTGTCGGCGAAAGGGGCCGTCGGCGAGTGATCACGTTGGCAGCTCCGTCTGGGAATGTTGCCGGAAGCTGGACGGACTCCGCGGAGCAAATGCACCGGCGTGGCGAATTGAACGATGAAGGCTTGCACAGGATTGCACTTCTGGAGGCCTTTGGCGCCTTGATCGCCAACACTGACCGCCACCATCACAACGTATCGCTGTTTCCAACCGATGACGGCTACGTTGTTGCCCCGGCGTACGACCAGTTACCGATGGCCTATGCGCCACCCGCAAGCGGCAATCTCAGAATGGCCGCTATCCGGCCGCCGCATGCGGCCGTGAACACGCTTCAAGTCTGGAACGAAGCGCATGTACTCGCCAGGAAGTTTTGGCGGCGCGCCGCCGACCAGCAGCTGTCGAACTCAATGGCGGCAATCGTCCGCGAGCACGCCAGTTGATAGTTCTGGTCAGCCTGATCGGGCGACATCTTCAACCGCTATTCAGCTACGACAGAACCAAATTAAAACTAATACACGTTCGTCACCGCCTGGTTGTAGTCCACGGTGTCGAGGCCGATACCGCCGCTCACCGTGTAAGTCAGGCCGACGAAGTCCAGTGGGTAATAGCTGAACCAGGCGCCGCCGCCGACGGCGCCGCCGGCAACGCCGATGTTGGCGCCCGGGACCGGCAAGGAGAAGCTCGCGCCACGCGCGTAGCCGCCGATGCCACCGGCCGGCGCATTCCACAGGCCGAAGGTCGCCGAGAAACCGGCGCTTACCGACGCACCGGTAGAAACAACCGTCGTCATGTAGAAACGGGGATCGCCATTCCAGTCCATGGCGAATCCGGCCTCCTGGGCCGCGCCCCCGATGGCCTTGACTTCGGGGGCGCCGCCAAAGGAAAGCGTTGCAAAACCGGAGGCCCTGGCCTGGTCGCGCAGACGGGCGAAACCCGGCGTCCGCATGATGATGCCGGCGGCCCTCACCCCGTCCTTTCTCTGAATTGCCTGCCGAAGCTCTGCGTCGGTAGCGAGTTCCCCGACGAACCCGATGGCAACTATCTTGAGGTCTTGGTGTGCCTTCATGCGCTCCCGCGAGAGCCGGATGATCTCGTCCTTGCCGACGCCGGTCCCGCACACCCGGTTATAGGGCGGGCCGACTTCCTGAAGTGCTTTCGGGGGTGCCGGCTGAAGCTTCAGGCCGTCGTCGCAGTAGTGCGCCGTTTTGCAGGCCTGGCCCGGATTGAAGGCGCCGAGGAAGGCTACCTTGCTCGACCCGGCGGGACACTCGTAGCATTTGCCCATGCTCTCGAAGGTGTCGGCCGGACAGCCGTAGGCGGAGCGAACGAACGTCGCATCCGTCTCGTCCTTGCCAAAGCCGAGCCCCCTTTCCTTGCAGGCGCCCGGCTTGTGGATGGGTTTCAAGGTGCGCCTGTAGCCGCTCGGGCAGCGCCAGCATTCGCCGCCGTTCCTGGGCGTCAAGTAGAGCTGCTTGCCCTTGCAGCCCCAGTTTTCGGCGTCCTTGACGTAGGCGGCGTCGACCTTTTTCTCGTCGCCGCAGGGTTCTGCGCCGTCCTCGCCGCACGTGAGGTCCGGCGGTCCGAAGGAGTCGTTCTGGGTCCGGTTGCGACTGCGCGTAACAGAGCCGCTGTTCGTCCTCTGCGCGCCATAGGGGGCAGGACTCGCGGGCGCGGGCTGATAGGCCGGTTGCGAGGGGGTCGGTGCGGCGGACGGGGCTTGCTGACCGGTGGGCGGCGGTGCCGGCTGGTATGCCGGCTGCTGCTGCGCTGGCGCCTGGTAAGGCTGCTGTCCGGGTTGCTCGCTGCTGCGGTGGCGGCTGGTAGGGCTGCTGTCCGGGTTGCTGCTGCTGCGGTGGCGGTTGGTAGGGCCGCTGCACCGGTTGCTGCTGCTGCGGCGGCGGCTGGTAGACCTGCTGGGGCGGTGCCGGCTGGTAGGCGCCGGGTGCCGGGTTCTGGCCCTGGGGCGCGGCGATCCCGGCCGCGGACATCTCCTGCGCGTACCACTGCGGATTGTCGAGCTGCACCGGGATCAGCTTGTACTGCACGGGCATCAGGGCGGCGGCGACGGAGACGGCCAGGCTCCGGTCAGGCTGCACCGTCGCCGTCAGCTCGCCCATCATCGGCAGGTCGCTGCCCGTGTACTTGCCTGGCGCTGCCGGCGCAATGTCGCGCAGCACCACCATGCCCGGTTCCACCTTCAGCACAAACATGTGCACCCAGGGATCGACGGCATAGGCGCGGCCGCCCTCGATGCGAATCTTCTTGCGGATGGTATTCACGAGCCAGGTGCCGTCCAATGGCATGGGCTGGGTGGCCGGTACCTGGTCCACCGTCGGCAGGAAGGCAGGTATCTGCGGGATCTGGGGCGTCTGGGCCAGCACTGGCGCCGTAAAGGCGGCCAACAGCGCAGCGGCACAGATGGCGGGAATGCGGGCCATCCGGGGCCTGCGGCCGGGCGCGCGGCCTCGGCGGGTCTGCACGATTACCATGGTCTTCCTCCGTTTCGCGGGTGTTATTTATGTAAGCAGCAAATGACCGCAAAACCGCTAACGGGACGGGTTTGAAATGATCCGGAGCGCGACTGTGCAGAAGAAGATTGCCCGTATCGAACGGGCATGGCGGCTGCCGATGTGATGCCATTCCTGAAGCTTCGCGAGCAGGGATCACTGAAGTTGTGCGATGACTAGGCAAGCCGGCGCGTGTCGGTTAGGCTGAATGGCAGACCAGTCAGCGATAGAATAAGAAGAATGATTGCGCGCAGAATGTTCCTCAATTACGTGGCAGCATATCGCGATGCGATCATGATATGTCTTCCAGGCTAAATATCACGCGCCGGGATTTCCTGAACGGCGTAGCAATGGCGACTACGGCTGGCAGCATGCTGTCGCCCATGGACCTGCTCGCCGCGCAGCGACCCGCCGACTACTACCCGCCCCTCAAGACGGGCATGCGTGGCAGCCATGCCGGCTCGTTCGAGGTGGCACACGCCGTTGCCTGGGCCGGACAGAAGTACCCGACGCCGAAACAACAGACTGACGATGTCTACGACATGATCGTTGTTGGTGGCGGCATCAGTGGCCTGTCCGCGGCGCTTTTTTATCATCAGCGCGCGGGTGGAGGAAAAAGGGTGCTGGTACTCGACAACCACGACGACTTCGGCGGGCACGCCAAACGCAACGAGTTCACTGTCGATGGCCAGACGCTGATTGGCTACGGTGGCAGCCAGTCGATCGACGACCCGGGGCGCTACTCCTCGGCATCCAGTCAACTGTTGCAGGACGTTGGCATCATCACCAGCCGCTTCTATGACTACTTCGACCAGGATTACATGAAGCGCCGGGGTCTTCGCCGGGCGATGTATTTCAGTTCCGATGTGTATGGGCGCGACGTTACTGCGCCGAGTGTGTTCCGTGGCTGGTTCGGGGATGCTCCGGAAAAGATCGACGCAATCGTCGGGCAGTACCCGATATCGGATGAATCGAAAGCCGCACTGCTGCGCCTGTTGCGAGACGAGACCGATCATCGGCCGGATCTCAGCCGCAGTGAGGAAATCGATTTCCTGCGCAGCATCACGTACACCCGCTATCTGCGTGAGTACGTCGACATGCCGCGCGAGGTGACGGATCTCCTGCGTGACTCGATCCTGGGTCTATGGGGTGTCGGCTGGGATTCGCTGTCTGCGCTCCAAGCCTACCGCTCCGGCATGCCGGCTTTGCAGCACATGGGAATCGGCGAGCTTGACGAGAAAGGCCACGAACGCGACGAGCCCTACATTTTCCATTTCCCGGACGGCAATGCCGGCGTAGCGCGCGCACTCGTTCGCAGCCTGTTGCCCGAGGCCGTACCCGGCAGCACGATGGAAGACCTTGTGACCTCGCGCGTCGACTACAGCCTGCTGGATAGCAAAGGCCGCCCGACCCGGATACGCGTCAATAGCACGGCCGTGAACCTGAGCCACACGCCGGACCAGAAGCATGTCGATGTGACTTACGTAAACGGTGGCGACGTTTATAGAGTTCGCGCGAGACATGTAGTGTTCGCTGGTTACAACGCAATGCTGCCTGCTATTTGCAGCGAAGTGCCCGCAGCGCAAAAGGATGCTCTCGAATACGCCGAAAAGGTGCCGTTGGTATACATGTCCATCGCGGTGCGTAACTGGACCGCGTTGGCCGAAATGGGCTACAGCAGCGTGTTCATTCCACAGTCAAAATACATGTACTCGTTCGGCCTGGATTTTCCGGTCAGCATGGGCGACTACCGGTTCGCACAGAATCCGCGACAACCGACGATTCTGCATGGTTCCTGGGTGCCGACTGTGCCCGGGCAGGGTCTCAGTGCACGGGAGCAGCATGTTGCCGGCCGCCGGCAGCTCTACGAGTTGAGCTTCGCCGACTTCGAACAGGATATTGTCGCGAAGATGTCCGGTTCGCTGGCGCCGGGCGGTTTTGATGCGGAACGTGACATCGCCGCGATCACTGTTAATAGATGGCCGCATGGCTATGCCTATGAATACAATGATCTGTGTGACCCGCAGGGCTTCACGCCGCACAATGGTCCGCACGTGGCCGGACGCGCGCAAATTGGTCGTATTTCGATTGCCAACTCGGATGCGTCGGCCTACGCCTATGTCAACGGTGCGATCGATGCCGCCGACCGGGCGGTCAACGAACAGATGCGCACAGCGTAATAGTCGGCCGCGCTCGCAGGGGCGCGGAAGACTACACGTTCAGAAGCAGGTGCTCCCGCTCCCACGGACTGATTCCACGGTGGAAAAGCCGCATCTCTTCGCGCTTCACTTCGCCGTAGACCATGCAGAAATACGGGCCAAGCACATCGTGCAGTTCGTTGGCCTCCTCGAACATGTCCAGTGCCTCGTCGAGCGTCGTCGGGATGTCGTATTTCTCGTCCTCCACTTCGCCGGCTTCCGGTTCGCCCGGCTTTACCTTGTTGAGCATTCCGAGTAGCCCACAAGCCAGCGCGGCGGCGGTGGCGAGGTAGGGGTTGCAGTCGACGCCGATCATGCGGTTCTCGATACGGCGGTTCTCAGGCCGGGCATTGGGTGCACGGAAACCTGTCGCGCGGTTGTCGTAGCCCCAGGCGAAATTGGTGGGCGCGCTGGAGCTGCTGTCGGACTCAAAGCGCCGGTAGCTGTTGACATACGGCGCAATCAGCGGAAGCGCCTGCGGCAGGTCTTTCTGGCAGCCGCCGATGTAATGAAAGAATCGCCGGCTGGCTTCAGCCCTTCTTGTTGCTGAACAGGTTGCGGCCGGTGTTGGCTTCGACAATGCTCTGGTGCAGGTGCATTGCAGAGCCGGGCTGGTCACGCATCGGCTTCGCCATGAAGGTCGCAAACATGTCGTGGTTCAGTGCGGCTTCGCGGATGATGCGCTTGAAGTAGAAGACCTGGTCCGCGAGCAGCAGCGGGTCACCGTGAACCAGGTTGATCTCGAGCTGGCCGGCGCCGTCTTCCTGGGTCACCGTGTCGATTGCGAGCCCGGCGTCCTGAGCAAAACGATAAATCGTGTCGATAACCGGGCCGTAGTCATCGACGGCGGACATCGAGTAGGACTGGTGACTGGTGCCGCGCCTGCCGGTGCGCCCGATTGGCGAGACGACAGGCTCATTCGGGTCCAGGTTCGGCGTGATCAGGTAAAACTCGAGCTCCGGCGCCACCACCGGTGTCCAGCCCTCGTCAGCGTAACGCGCAATGACCTGTTTCAGCACCTGCCGTGGCGCGAGACTCACCGGCAGGCCGTCCTGGGTGTAAAGGTCGTGAATGATCTGCACCGTCGGCTCCTTGGCCCACGGCACTGCCTTGGCCGTCGACATGTCCGCCTTCAGGACAAGGTCGCCTTCGGCCCACTGGTTGTCGATCTCGAGTTCGACGTCGTGGCCGGTGATCGTCTGGTAGAAAATGGACACCGGCAGGCAGGTCTCGTGATCGGGGTGGAACTTGTACGCTGGCATGGTCTTGCCGCGCGACATGCCCGGCAATGTCAGGGATAATGCACTCGACCTCATCGACGTCACGGCCGGCCCGGTCGGCGTTGAAGGCTTCGGGGAGCGCTTCGAGCCAGTTGTTTTTCTTTTCCACTATTTGCTCCTTGAACTTTGGGCCATTCCAGGCCTCAGCGAAGCTTAGCCGAAGTGCACCCTGAGTAGCGATCGCTGCAATCTCTCAGCAATCATCAGTCGGAACCAACCCTTGGGGTAATGTTTACCGATCAGGCCGAGATTTACCGTGTAGTCGTTTGCGTGTCAGTACGTTTTGACCTGATCGTCCGGGCAGGGCCAGTTCATGTCGCGCCTCAACCGGCTGTTTTCGCCAATGAGCGGCCGGTCGCCATGAATGGAGTGCCGGGAAAAATCCTGAGGTATGCTGGGCGCGCTCGCGCCTTCCGTTGGGGCTTTTCACATTAGGAATGTTGTTATGCGTTGTTGCCAGAAGAGTCTCATGATTCCGGGTATCCTTTTATTCGGACTGGTGCTTGCCGACTCGGCTGCCGCCCAGTGGGTAAACCGTTACTCCAGGCTGTCGGATTTCAATCATCACACGTATCTGGAACAGCATGAACTGCCGATACTCGCCCACGGACCCACAGATCCCGCGCCGGCGCCGGACGGTCAAACCCTGGCTATGGCCGCAAGGGGCTGGATCTGGCAACTGGATCTCGCCACAGGGAAAGCAACGCAGCTCACTAATGGCCCTGCCGTTGATTCACGGCCGCGATGGTCGCCCGATGGCCAACAGCTGGCCATCGTCCGCGATAACGGCAACGATACGGCCATCGTCATCCTGAATGTAGAAAACGGTCAAGAGCAGGTCATCAATACGCCGACGATTGAACTGGACCCGGAATTTTCAGCCGATGGCCAGTCGCTCTATTACACCTCCGGTGTCGGTGACAAGCTGAGCCTGTGGCAACGCCATCTGGCTTCCGGTGTCGATACCCGGCTAACGGATTTACCGCAGGTTGAACGCAACGCGCGCCGCCTGCCGTCCGGAGATGGGTTGGTGTATCTGCACGGTGATGGTCCGCACCGCGTACTGCGTGAGCGCGACTTTGTCGCGGGCACGGATGCGATAGTGCATGCCGAAACGCTCACCCTATCACCTGACCGGCGATACCCATCCGCGCGAACGCTTGATTGTCTACAGCGCGCCGATCGACAACGCCTACCATCTTTGGACGATGGATCTCGACGATCCGAGAGTCACTCACCGATTGACCAACGGCGATCCTTACGCGTTGACTCCGGCCTTCAGCGCCAGATGGCGAGAACGTGTACTACGTGGAAGCCGATGATGCTCGCCAGTTCCAGCTACGCCGTATTGCCACGTACGGGGGTGAGCCGCAGACCATTAACGTTCGCCAATGGGAGGGACGCTCGCCCACGGGAACCCTTTCGCTTGCGGTAACCGATGCATCGGACCAGCCGGTAACGGCGCGTGTCTCCATCATACGAGAGGACGGCCATCCGGTCGCTTTCCATCGCGATGCCACCTATTTCGATCCGCAAACCGGTCGCTACTATTTTTATGTTGAAGGAAAGGCGGACTTTACCCTGCCGGCCGGTCGCTACACCGCTCTCATCGCACGGGGCCCAATGGCACCCCTGGTCGAAAAAGAGTTCCGCGTTCGCGAGAACCGCGAATCAACAGTGACGGCCCTGCTTACGCCCCTTTGGGATGCTGCCGCCGCAGGCTATGTATCAGCAGATCACCATGTCCATCTCAATGGCGATGGCCATCACCGGGCCGATCACGGCGATGCCCTGCGACTGATGGCAGGAGAGGATCTCGATCAGCTGGCGCCTATGTCCTGGAATCGCTGGGAGCGACGGATCGACGAGGCTGTCATGGGGCAGCAGACCGCTGAGGGTGGTCGCATCGTGCGGCAAGGTCAGGAGGTACGCTCTCACTTCCACGGTCATATTGGCCTGGCTGGCGCCAACAAAACATTTGCACCATGGTTTTTCGGGCCGAATAACCCAACGCTGGGAAATCCGGATCTGACCAATGGCGATGTATTGGCGTTTGCCGAGGCCAACGGCGCTTTCCCAACTTACGTTCATCCCATCGACGGAGATGAGGACCCGCTCGGGTCTGCACAAGTCGGCTACATTCCCCTTGAACTGGTCTCCGACGGGGTGCTGGCGCAACGTTTGGGCATTGAGATGGTATGCGCCTGGACGAGCCCGCTAGGCACTGCGCACGTCTGGTATCGCCTGCTGAACATCGGTCGACCCATTGCAGCCATGTCGGGCACGGACGGCTGGGTAGATTTCCATCGCACGCCCGCGGTCGGTACAGGCCGCACCTACGTACGGATCGACGGCGAGGCAACGGCTGAGAACGCCCTGGCAGCAGCGGCTGCCGGACGCAGCTTTGTTACTACCGGTCCTGCACTGATCTTTACCATGAACGATACCGTACGGCCCGGCGAGACTATCGAGAGCGGCGAACAAACCTGGCAGGCGACACTCGCCAGCACCACCGCGGTGGATGTCCTCGAGATTATCGTCAATGGCCAGGTCGCCGCCCGGCTCGGTGGTGTAGCGGCTGGAAATACGCGCGCCTATAACGGCACAGTCACTTTGCCGCAAGGCGGCTGGATAGCCGCGCGGGCCTACGCGTCATCGCGCTCTGATAATGCGTGGCCTACGATGCATGCGCGGCCGTTCGCACACTCGTCACCCATCTGGATCGACGCCGTTGGCAGCACCGACCAACACGCGCGCTCGCAATCTGCCGCCGACCTCATTCGGGCCATCGACGCCGCCCGGAATGAGGCCCGCGAGGCATACGGCGATGTTCCGACCCCTCGCCTGCATGCCCGCTTCGACAAAGCCCGTGCCGTGCTGCAAGAGATGATGGTCGAGCCTTTGGGTCAGTAGTAGTCAGCCGTTAGGGTAACCTGTCTTGTACAAATGCCGCCGGCGCGCGATACCGAGCACATCGACCTGGATACACCTTAAGGGCTGGCACGGAAGCGCCACTAACCAGAGGTAGCGAAGATGCATGATTTCATTTCCGCAGCGGTAATCGCTGGCGTGCCGGCCCGGGAAGGAACGCCTGGCGCACGGCACCGGACTTCTCGTTCAGTCACTCGCCGGGGCTGCAAGCGTGTTGCGTTGATACGCGCGATCTTTCGAGCCGCCGGCCTCTACGCCACTGCGGCATTTTTCGGTTACGGCCTCGCGTTCGCCAGCGACGCCACCTACCTGTACGTTCTGGGCGTCGCGCAGGATGGTGGCTACCCGCAGGCCGGTTGTCACCAGCCGCACTGCCTGCGCGGCTGGAAGGACCCGGCACACCGGCGCACGGCCAGCGCCGTCGCCGTAGTAGACGGCACGTCGAACCGCAAGTATCTCTTCGACGCGACGCCCGATATCGGCGAGCAGCTGTACCGCCTGCACCGCACCGCGCCGGATGGCACGTTCAAACTCGATGGCGTCTTTCTCACCCATGCCCACATCGGCCATTACACCGGGCTGATGCAGTTTGGTTTCGAGGCCATGGGTGCCCGCGACATCCCGGTCTATGCAATGCCGCGCATGCATGCCTTTATTACTGACAATGGCCCGTGGGACCAGCTGGTCCGGTACGACAATATCGAGCTGAAGCCGCTTGCCGACGGCGAAGAAGTCGTCCTGTCGCCGGCCGTCCGTGTCACGCCGTTCCTCGTACCGCACCGCGATGAGTATTCCGAGACGGTCGGCTTTCGCATCGACGGACCGAACCGCTCGGCAATTTACCTCCCGGACATCGACAAGTGGGAGCGCTGGGACACCGATATCCGCGAAATCGTACGGTCGGTCGACTACGCGCTGGTCGACGCTACTTTCTTTGCCGACGGCGAGCTGCCGGGCCGTGACATGAGCAACATCCCGCACCCGTTCGTCAGCGAATCCATGGAGTTATTCGACGAACTGGCGCCGGACGAAAAAGCGCGAGTCATTTTCATCCACATGAATCACACAAATCCGCTGCTGTTCGACGGCAGCGACGAACAGGACGTCGTTCGTGAAAAAGGCTTCCGCGTCGCTTTCGAGGGGATGTGGCTTGAGCTCTAGCCCGACAGGCTGCTAGTCCGTCCGCGCTCGCGCCAGCGACACCAGGAAGCGGCCGCTGTTCGTGAGCTGCTCGCGCAGCTGGCTCCAGTCCTGCTCCGAGCGCCGGACCCGCTGGCAGCGCAACAGCCGCACGCGGTTGGCCTCGGGGAATTCGAACAGCATGGCGGCCCACAGCGCATCATCCACGTTGTAGACCCGCCCGGGTGCGGCGCACACCGGGATCACCGTGGACACGTCCACGCCCAGGTCTTCGGACGCGGCGACCACCGCCTCCGCAATCTCCTTCGCTTTCCGGCCGACCGGCGGATCCAGGTCGTACGGAGGATCCCACTCGCGCAGCGGGCGCAGTCGATCGATGTGCGTCAGGGCCACGAGTACGGGCGACGCGCGCCGCGCCGGGTCCGCCAGGCGCTGCCGCAGCCTGTCCAGTCGCGCCCGCTCTTCGGCCCGGTCCGGCCGGTCCGCGGCTGTCACCCAGATGATGAGATCCGCGCCCAGGCTCGCCTCGTCCAGCGGCGAAAGTTCTACGCGCTCGGAGTCGAAACCGGGCGTGTCGTACACCAGCGCCCGCACCTCGTCGTCGCGCTCGAGCCGGTAAGGCACGATGCCCGCGGTTGAGTCCGGGACCACGTCGGTGGCCGCGACCAGGTCGCCGAACAACGCGTTGACCAGGCTCGACTTGCCGGCATTGACGCGCCCGAGCATCACTATCCTGAGTGGCTCACGTCGCGCATCCTCCGCCTCCGCGGCGCGCGCCAGGTCTTCGCTTGCGCCGCGCGTGATCGCCTCCAGCTGACGGTCGTCATCGAGCACCACGAGCCCGCCGTAAAGCTCGATGGCGTGATAGCCGATCTTGCGGATGTATTCCTGCAGCAACCAGCGCTGCACGTTCTTCGAGCCCGCCTGGAAGACCGAGCCAAGCAACATGTCGCCGAGCACCTGCCGGAGCATGACCTGCGGCATGACATACGCCCCCAGCAATTTGACCAGGGGTGAAAGCCGATCGTAGTGGCCCTTCAGCTTCCGTGCCCCGGCGACCTGCGCGAGCGTGATGCGATGGCTACCCGGTATCTGCTGCAGGACTTCCAGCCGCAGTTCGCGCGCCGCGCGCTCGATTACCATAAGCGTGTCCGGCACGGTCATCTCCGCCAGCGGCCGCGCCGACCGCGGGTGGAAATGCCCGGCCACCAGCCGGAGGACCTCCTCGGCGAGGCGGCCCAGCCCGGACGGCTCATCGAGCGGCCACGCCTCAAGCGTTACCTCGTCCGCCATCTGCTGCACCTTGACCCAGCACTCGTCCGCCTGCCGCGGCCAGTTGCCGCCCGGCTGCGTCCTGACCTCTGCAAGGGCCGCCGCCTCGCGCCGCCCGGCCAGCCATTGGAACAACGAGGCGAAGGCCAGTGCAGAGAGGCCGGCCGCCAGCCACCACAGGCCGACCGACGACTGCAGCAGCCAGATGACGCCCAGCACCGGCAGGCCGACCAGCGGCAGCAACGCGAATGCCGCGGCCACCACCCGCAGCCGGCCGAAGCGGTCGAGTACCGTCTTCACCGGCCGGATCCCTTGCCGGACGCGGCGAGCTGCTCGCGTACCAGCGCCCGGCCCTCGTGCAGCGCCTCGCGGTAGACCTCGCGCAGCTGTTCCGCCGACACCGCCTGTCCGGCACGCTTGCGCGCCAGGTAGTGGCACGCGGCCTTGCCGAGCCCGAACGTGATCGCGCCGCCGGCCGCCGCGCCCCACGCGATGCCGGCCGTCTGGCCCCACACCGGCACCAGCTTCGCCAGGCTCCGGCCGAGCGACCGCCCGCCGTAAGCGACGAGGAAACCGGCGCCCAAAAGCCCCAGGAATTCCTTGCTGTTGCGCGCCGTCCACTGCACGCCGTAAGTTTCCGCGAGCGCATAAATCATGGCCGCCTGCACGCTTGGCAACAGCGCCAGGTCCGCGACCGGCACCCCGCCCGCCACGGCCGCGGTCAGGCTGTAGCCGACCACCTTCGGGTGCGCCTCCCGCCAGAAGGCATCCGCCACGCCATCGTCCGCGATGACGCGTGCGCGCAGGTCCATGAGCATGGCGCGGTCGATGGCGTTCCACAGCGCGTCCGCACCGTAGTCGGCCGGCTCGAAGCCATCCTCGGCAAGCGTAAAGTCCACCGGCACCCACATCACGTCGCCTGCGCCCGGCAAGTCGGCGAATGCTTCGCGTTGTGCGAGCAACAACCGCCGCAGGTCCGGCGGCACGCGCTCCTGCCAGTCTGCGGACGAGAACGGATAAGGGAGCACATGTTCCACGCCATCGGGATAAGCGGTATGCAGGCAGGTCTGTGCGACGATGACCGGCCAGTCCGGGTGCCGCTTGCGAATGCCGCGCAATACGTCGAGTACTGGGCGCGGCCGCGTTTCCGTGACCCGCACCACCGTGATAATAAGATGCGCGCGCGTTTCGCAGAGCGCTATGTCTTCCGTCGGATCGTAGGCCACCTCGCCGAGCCCGCGTGTATCGAGGAAGCTCAGCACCGGCGCACCGGGCGGGAACTCGTACAGGTCCGAGCGCCGCGTGCACGGCCGAAAGCCGTTGCCAATCTCCACCGCCGTGTTGCCGGTCAGCGTGCGGATGATCGAAGTCTTGCCGGCCTGCGTTGCGCCCAGCAACCACATTACCGGCGGTGGCTGCTGCTCTGCCGCCGCCTTGAGCGCCGCGTCGACCCGGCCCGGGTCAGTCGCCGCCGCGCCGAGCGCCTGCTTGAGCTTGTTCCATGCACCCATGCGTGGCCGCACCTTGGAGTCGGGTTGCCGGGAGTCTCTCACAAGTGCGAGGAGTTGGAGCATTACTGTGCATCCCCGAAATCGCCCTCGAACTACCCGTGAGCTATCGTACGGAGGAGGGGGTGCTGCTCCGCGGTGCCGGCCTGGTGGAGGGCACCTCAAGGAGCGAGCGCCAGGCATAAAAGCAAAGGCCGCCTCGCGGCGGCCTTCGGTGAGATTTGTATCGGGGAATCAGGCGGTCAAAGAGATTCGGAAGGGTGCTCCTTTATCCGTATAAGACCGTCCGGTTCCTGCGATACCTTTTCAATCTCACTAGACATGGATCACCTCCTTTCAGTTGTTTGCCCGCGGTCAAGTATGTCCCGCAGTCGCAAAAAATCAAGGTTAAGATCGACAATAACAGGGTGTCCTCACTCTTATGTTTCTGGCTATGAAGGCACGTCGGCGGACGCCATCCTTGGGATGGCGTCCAGTTTGCTGATAGCAGGCATGCGCGCTTTCACGATTGCCTGCCGTCGGCCGATACTGCTTGAATCAACTGACGAGCAGCAAGGAAGCCCGTTCCTATGTCGATCAGATTGCCCGGCTTATCGCGACCTCGGTCGTACGCGGCAGCCGGCAGGGAGAAAGTCACGGCGGCGTTTACACGCTGGACTTCGAGAACCGCACCGGCCAACAGCGGGTGGACTGGAACACGGTCGACATCGATTTCGAAGGCCGCGGTGCCGACCGGGGCCTGCGCGGTATTGCCTTTGATGGGGACGACATCTACATCGCGGCCAGCGACGAGCTGTTCTGCTTCGATCGCGGCTTCGCGATCAGCGAGTCATTCAAAAACCGTTACCTGAAACACTGTCACGAAATCTGCCGCATGGAGCGGAAGATATTCCTGACCTCGACCGGGTTCGACAGCATTCTCGCGTTCGACCTCGACAGCCGGCGTTTCGAGTGGGGTTTTCACCTGGAGCGGCCCTACAGCGGGTGGTCCGGTTTTGCCTTTGATCCGCGCTCCGACCTCGGGCCGGCGGCGGTGAACGAGTTCCACCTCAACATGGTGCATGTCGATCACACGGGCATATACCTGAGCGGCCTGCACACGAGGGCGCTGCTGCACCTGGACCAGGAAATGAAGGTAAGCGAAGTTTGCAGCCTGCCGGCCGGCGTGCACAACGCCCGGCCCTGGAACGGCGGGGTATTGTTCAACGATACGGCTGCCGACTGCGTACGTTATGTGCCGCGCGACAGCCGGCAGCAGGCGTTTCGCATCAAGCGCTATGACGAATCGGAAATCCTGTTTGCCGGCATCGACGATTCGCGGATTGCGCGGCAGGCCTTTGGTCGAGGGCTTTGTACGGCGGGAGACCGGCTGATCATAGGCGGCTCATCCCCGTCGACCGTCAGCGTGTACGACACGAAAACCGGCGTGACCGTCGGCTCCGTGAACCTTACGATGGATATTCGCAACGCCATTCACGGCCTCGAGGTCTGGCCGTACGACGACTGACGATGGTAAAAAAAGGCCGGGCAGTGCCCGGCCTTTCTCTCGCCTCTGCGAGGCGCTCCCTCAGTTGCCCCAGCGTTTCATGTAGCGAATACCGAACTCGCGCGGCCGGTTCACATAACGGGTCTGGTGATGCGCGCGTCCGTCTGCGGTCTGGGCCGCTGCCCACTCGAACAGGTCTGCCTGCACGGTATAGGTTGCCCGCTCGTCAGCAAGGTTGTTGATGAACACGTCGACCTGCCAGTCATCGCCGACGATGCCGGCACGCAGGTCACCGATGGCGTAGGCGTCGGACTTGAACTGCGGATTCGGATGGGTCAGGCCCCTTGGTTCGAGGATGTTCAGGCTGTCGCCGGTGTAGGACCACTGCGTGCGTATGAACAACTCGTTTCGTCCGAACAGCTCCGTCGGCTGCCGGTACTCGAGCCACGCCGAGGCTTTTGCCGATGGCACGAGCGGCAACCGCAGGCCGGCAACCAGCTCGTTGGCAGTATTGCCATCTTCGTCCACCTCGCCGTCGAGATCGGCTTCGGTGTCTGTCTCGGCTTCCATCCATTCGTAGTTAAAGCCCACCAGCCAGTTTTCGCCAATCGCGTAGTCGAACTCAAGGTTCGCACCGTTGATGTGCGCGTCGCCGGCGTTCGCGATAAGTACCTGCCACGGCTGGCCACAAACGCCGGGAATACTAAACTCGGATTCCAGCAATTCATTGCCATTTTCATCCGTGCATGGCTTGTCCGTAGGATCGACCAGCTGGAGCTGGTAGTCGCTCCAGTCCATCCGGTAGGCCGTGAGGTTGAATCGGCCCCTGCCGTCGCCGAACGTCGACTTGTAGCCGATTTCGTAGTTATCCATGATGTCGGAGTCGTAGGCGTTCGGGAAGAATGGTTCGCCGCGGCTGCGGTTTACCCCACCCTGACGTGCGCCCCGGGTGTACAGCCCGTACATCAACTTGCTGTCATCGAGGTTGTAGCTCAGGCTGACTTTCGGCACGAACAGGTCTTCAGATCCCGAGCGTCCCGGCGGACGGCCGCCGTTCGCGATTCGGAACTCACGGTCTCCGGCCGCAGCGTCCGGTTCGCCGGCGTTGTTCGGGCCACCGGGATGATCCACAAAATAGAAATTCGTGTTTTCGCGCTCGAAATACCGGCCGCCTACAGTCAGGTCCAGGTTGTCAGTGACGTGCCATGTCATTTCGCCAAATACGGCCGTCTGTTCCCAGTCCGTGTGACTCCCTGACCACCATTGCGCTTCCGCCCCCGGATACGTCGTTGGCGTACCGTAATAATTGGACCAGTACCACTCCCAGTAATTGAGGGAGATCGAATCCTGGTAAGTCAGCGTCGATGCATCGCCGCCGAGGGTCGGCGTGCCGAATGGCGATAACCACGAGTCGCTGCTTTCCTCGCGGTAAAGCCCGACGATCCAATCGAGAGTCTCGCCCTGACTCGACATCCGGATTTCGGCGGTAAGTTTGTCGTCATCCGATGAGCCCCGGTAGCTGTTGTAGAAATCCGAATCAACCTGCGGGCCGTGACAGTAAACGGGCCACCACACGAGGTTACCTGTTTCCGGATTGGTCCAGTAATACGGATAGTCGGCGGGGCTGTAATACGTCGGATCCGCGTCATGGCAGTACTGCGCCGACCAGTAATGAGCGTAGGTCGTGCTATCGGTCAGGTATCGGGTCTTGCGCTCGTAGTAAGAAACGGCGGCAACGAGTTGCGCGAACTCGAGGTCGCCCTCGACCGTCAGCGAGCCCATGTTGAATTTTTCTTCGCGCCACTCGTCGTGGAAGCGAACGACCTGCAAGTCACCGACGAATGGATCGTAGTAATTGTCCGCGCCGGAGTCTGCGGTTTGGTGATGATAGGACAAAGTCGCCGACCAGCGGTCGTTCATATCCCAGAGCAGGTGTACGCGGCCGCCGACGATGTCGGCGTCGTTCCAGCGTTCCTCGACGGAATTCGCGTTGTCGAGCGTTCCCCACTGCGCAGGAGCCCTGTTGACGCCGTCGGTGCCGTACCAGTCGGGGGTACGCCCGAATACATTGTCAATGAAACCGCCGTCATGGTCGTTATAACCAACGACGCGCAGCGCAAGACGATCTTCGACGAGCGGCAGATTGAAGACCAGTGAACCCCGATAACTGGCGTCGCTGTCGCCGCCGGCGCGCACCTCGCCGTCGAGTACGGCTTCGAATTGGTTCATCACCGGCTGGTTGGTGATGATGCGCAGCGTGCCGGCCTGGGCGTCAGATCCGTACAGCGTTCCTTGCGGCCCGGACAGCGCCTCGATGCGCGCGATGTCGACAGGCCGTATATTCGGCTGGGTGCCGACCTGGGTAATCGAGATCTCATCGAGATAGACCGACGAGGTCGACTGGCCGAGATAGCCTGAGCCGGTCATGGCGCCACGGAACACGACAGTGCTGGAGCTGGGCCCATAATTGACGACATTGATCGAGGGCACGAAGCGGGCGTAATCCTCCATGCCCTTGGCACCCATTGCGGCGAGGGATTCCTGGCTGATGGCCTGGATGGCAGACGGGATGGTCTGCGCCGATTCGGCCCGCTTGCGCGCGGTGACTACGATTTCTTCCAGCGCTCGGGACTCGCTGGCCTCACTTCCGGTGTCCTGCGCGATTGCGTAGTGTGCCGGATAAAGTGCCGCGGTTACGGCGGCTGCTACGGGAGAAACTCCCCGGCTCGGAATGCGGACCATGTTTTTAACTCCCCCATCCGTCGATGGCGTTAACGTCTCTGGATATGCTTACTGCAATAATCTATGGCAGCGCCGCCACAATGGCAAGAATCGCGACGCTTTATCAATACCGGGTGGCGGTAGATCATGGACTTTTAATTATTTATGTCTGGTGACTTTTTCACCACAAGGACCAGCGAAAGTGACTTCGGTTACGGATGCGGGCCAGAAAGACCGGCCGGACGGTTGCGGACCTTGGTCAAATCAATCAAATACCATCGTGACCTTTGGCCCGACCAGGGCGGATGTCTGCCGGCGGCTGTTCCAACAGGGGTTTCAGTATATGAAACAGCTCTCCGAGGTGTTTTTCATAATTGCGCCAGGCATTGACTGAACTTGCGTAGATCGGCCGGCGGACCTGTTCCGAACTCGCGGTTTTGACCGCCCGCCGGGTCTGGTGAAAATTCAGGCAGCTTTCCTCGAACGGCAGACCGCAGAAATCCAGTATCCGGCGGACCTCGTTTTCGAGGTCGGCGACGACGTGTTCGTAGTGCACGTCAAGCACGAATCCGGGCAGGACCCGGTGCCAGTGCTCCATCAGCCGCTGGTACTGCAGATAGTATTCGCCGAGTTCCGTTAAGTCGTAAGTGAACGGCTGGCCGCTGGCAAACAGCTGCTTGTAGCTTCCGAAGCAGCTGTCCAACGGATGCCGGCGGGCATTGATAATCTTCGCATTCGGTATAGCGAGTTTCAGCAGGCCGGTAAAAACGAAGTTGTTTGGATTCTTGTCGATAAAGAACGGCGCGCCGCTGCGGTGTTTCTCTGTGCTGGCCAGGTAGTCCCGGCCGAGCCGCGCCCAGCCCTCGGCATTGAAGCCGTTTAGTGTCTGCGGAAATTGCTCGTTGCGGCGGCCGCGGAACCGGCGCACGATCTTTGCAAGGTCGCTCAATTCATGCGTGCCCTCGACCTGGCTGTGCGAGGCGAGGATCTGCTCGATCAGGGTAGACCCGGAGCGCGGCAGACCGACGATGAATATTGGTACCGGGTGAAGCTCGGTCGTAGTCCCCTGCTGCAGGCGTGTTTCGTCAAAGAAGCTGATCACGCGGTCATGCGTCGCTTCCGTATCGACCGGATCGTAGGATTCCTGCTTGCGGCGCAGCGTGTTGCAGCGCTCGAAGTTCGCGAACGCTGCGTCGTAGTCGCCGCGGGCATCGAATTCCAGGCCGAGCGCGTTGTGGAGCATGCACAGCGCATCGTCCGGCAATTCGCCCTCCTGCACCAGCGTTTCAAGCGCAGCGACTTCCGCAGCCTCGAAACGAAACGTTTTCAGGTTGGCGAGGCTCCAGTACGCTTCCGCATGATCCGGCTTGGCGGCGATGCAGGCCCGGTATTGCCTGATCGCTTCGTCCTGTTCACCCACTGTCTTGAGATGGTGCGCCATGCCGCACATTGCCGCGGCTCTTTGCGGCGCGAGCTCAAGTGTCTTCCGGTACGCGGCAATGGCGTCCCGGTGGCGGCCGGCAACTCCGAGGACGCCGGCATACACCATGTACGATTCCGGCTTGTCCGGGTCGAGCGCCAGCAACTGTTCCGCGCTCTTTAAAGCCTCGTCATATTTTTCCTGTTCCCGCTGCGCGTCGACCAGGTCTACCCAGCCACGCGCGTACTTCGGCGCCAGTGACGTGACGCGCAACAGAAACACCTCCGCTTCGCTGAATCGTTTGTTCAGCGTAGCGATGCCGGCCAGCAGGCGCGCCGCTTCGACGTGGTCGGGATCCTTTTTCAGGATGCTGCGATAAATATTTTCAGCCTTTTTGACGTCGCCCGCCTGCTGTAGCGATTCTGCCTCGCGTATCTCCCCGGCAAATGCCATGCGTGTCCCCGGAGTCTTGCTGTCCTGGGGCGTGCCGGCTGCCGCGGCGGCCTGCATGGCCCGGTCGATTTTGGCCAGCGTTGCGGGGCGGGCGGGGTCGAGCGTCACGGCCTTTTGATACGCGGTGATAGCCCGGCTGGCGCGGCCGGTCGCCAGCATAAGGTCGCCATAGACGTCATGTGCCATTGCAAAATCCGGAAAACGGCGCATGGCCTCCGTCACATGGCGCTCGCATGACTCGAACTGCCGCAGTGCAAGATAGGCCCTTGATGCAAGGCACATCGTGTTGGCGTCGTCGGGAAAGGTCAGCAACGCCTCCTCGCACAGGCTCGCCGCCCTCGCGAATTCGCCGGCGCGGAGTTTTGCCAATGCGTTGTCGAACGACTGCCGTTGGTGAGTGATGTTCGTAGTCATCTGCTGCAAATCGGATGTCCCTGCGGGAAATTGGACCATATCGCCGCTACACTCGCCAGATGAATACTTTCCGACAAGCGGCCCGCACCCGCGATTTCTGCATTTCGGCGGAGCTCTTTCTCACACCGGAATCGAGCGCCGCGACGATCGCCGAGCAGGCGAAACTCCTGAAAGACCAGGTCGACGGCGTACTGCTCACCGACAACCAGTTCGGGCAGCTGCACATGTCGACCCTTGCCGCGGCCGCGCTGTTGATCGCCAACGGCGTGGACCCGATCATGCAATTGAGCTGCCGCAACCGGAACCGTATCGCACTGTTGAGTGACTTGCTGGGCGCCGGCGCGCTCGGCGTGACCAGCCTTATGCTGGTAAAGGGTAACCACGTGCCGGCCGGCTTCGAGCCGCGTCCGAAGGCAGTACTTGATCTCAACGCGACGGAGCTGATCGCAACGGCGACGACCATCCGCTCGGACGAAGGTTTGCCCGCATTGTCGGATTTCTATGTTGGCGGCCTGGTGACGGCCCATCGTCCGAAGCCGGGCTGGGCACCCAACACACTGCTGCGCAAGGTCGAGGCGGGGGCGCAATTCATGGTAACGAACGTCTGCATGGACGTGTCGATTTTGCGGAGCTGGTTCCAGCACCTGGTCGCTGAAAAAATCCCGCGGCGCGTTGACATGATCGTTTCGATTGCGATCCCGGAATCGGCCGAAGACGCGCACTGGCTGCGCAAGAACCGGCCGAACGTCCTGATTCCCGACGCGCTGATCCGGCGGCTCGAGCCAGGCGCAGGATGCACAGCAGGAAGGCATCGCGATCGCGGCGGAAATGCTCGCGGAAGTAGCTGAGATCCCCGGTGTCTGCGGCGCTCACCTGTGGGCGACGCGCAACCTTGCCGCGATTCCGGCGGTGCTTGCCGCATCCGGTCATGCCCCACGGAACGCGGTATGACGACCGCAAGCCGGCCGGAATCCGCCAGGGACCTTGTCGACGCCGTGCTGGCACTGGCGCAGGCGGACCGGCTGGACGACGCCTGCGCGCTGTGCCGCGAGTACCTTGCCGAGCGGCCCGACGAGGTCAACGTCGTCGCGGCTCTTGGCGCCGTGCTGATCCGGCAGGGTGCCTACGACGAGGCGCAACAGTATCTTGAGCGGGCGATCGAACTGGAGCCGCGCTTTGCGAAGCCGTACGAGGACCTCGGCGTACTGTACCTTGCGACGCAGCGGCCCGCGGACGCGGTCGCTGCATTCGAGGGCGCAATAGCCCTCGACTCCCGGCAGGCCTCTTTATATTACGGGTTGGCCACCGCGCTTGAGCGCAGCGGGCGTCGCGACGAAGCGGAAGCCGCGCGGGCGCGCTTTCTGGCACTGTCGCCCGGCGGCAAGGCACTGTCGGAGGCGGCGCAACACTTTCTTGCCGGGCGGACCGATCGCGCCGAGAGCATTTGCGGGGGGATCCTGGCGAAGGAGCCGCAGAACGTACACGCAATGCGGCTGCTCGCACGGATTTGCGCTGACAGCCATCGCGATGGAGCTGCCGTCGGCCTTCTGCGCCGCATGATCAGTATCGCGCCGGACTTTCTCCTCGCGCACAGGGACCTGGCGTGGTTTTTCCTTGATCGCAGCCGGTTTCACGAAGCCATCGACGCGCTGCAAAGGGCCGTATCCGTAAGGCCGGATGCCGCGGATCTCCACCAGGCCCTCGGCGATACGCTGGCTATCGTCGGACGGTCAACCGAAGCGCTCGCGGCATATGACAGCGTACTTGCGCTTAACCCCGACGATCCGCGCGCATTGCTCGGACGCGCTCACATGCTGCGCATCCATGGCAGGCGGGAGGAGTCGATTGCGGCCTACCGGCAATGCGCGGCTGCCCGGCCGGATCTGGGTGATGCCTGGTGGTCGCTGGCGTCGTTCCGGGGATTTGCCTTCACGGCGGCCGAACGGGAAACGATGCGCCGGCAGCTGGCCGGGGCGGAGCCCGGGTCCGATACGGCCATTGCGCTCGAATTTGCCATGGCCCGCGCCTGCGAGCATGACCAGGATTACGATCAGGCGTGGGCGCGCTACGCGTCGGCGAACGACGCCAAGCGCCGCAAAGTCAGCTACGACCCGGTCGAGCTGGAAACGCAGCACGACCTGCGGCTTCGCGTGTTCGACGAGCGCCTGATGGCGCAGGCCGGTCCAGCCAGCGCCGCCCGTACCATCAAACCAATCTTCATTACCGGTATGCCGCGCTCGGGGTCGACGCTGATCGAACAGATTCTCGCGTGTCACAGTGACGTCGAAGGCTGCGGCGAACTGCCTTACGTCATCATGCTGACCGCCACACCGGGCAAGGACCGGGAGGGGGGCTTGCATTACCCCGAGTCCGTCGCCGGGTTATCGCCTGACGAATGGCTGGCGCTGGGCGACGACTACCTGCGGCACTCGCTCGCCCACCGTCGCGAGAGTACCGCCTGCTTCACCGACAAGATGCCGGCCAACTTCGGGCACCTGGGATTCGTCCGGATGATGCTGCCGGAAGCCGTCTTCATCGATGCGCGTCGCAACGCGCTCGATACCTGTGTCGCCAACTACCGCCAGCTTTTCGCTCAAGGCAAGAACCAGAGCTACGACCTGCTGGAGCTCGGCGAATATTACCTGGAGTACCGGCGAGTCATGCAGCACTGGGAGCGTGTCATGCCCGGCCGGATCCTGACTGTGCAGTATGAGGATGTCGTGCGCGACCTGGAGGGCCAGGTCCGCCGGCTGCTCGCGCACTGCGGACTCCGGTTCGATGAACGTTGCCTGCGCTTTCATGAGAACCGGCGACAGGTCAACACGGCCAGCGCGGAGCAGGTGAGGGAGCCGATCTACGAGGACGCGGTCGGCTACTGGAAGCACTACGAATCGAAGTTGGGGGCGCTGCAGGAAATTATCGGGCCTGCCCTTCTATGATGCAGGACCTGTCGGTGAGTTCGTGATTCCCGCCACGTGCTCTCGCGGCACGTAATCGAAAATAAACGTGATGCGATCGTCACCGCCCTTGTTCATCACCGAATGCGTCAGCTGGTTGTTGATTTCATACGCTTGGCCGACCTTCAGCTGGTAGGGCCGGCCGTCGATCATGAACCGGACACGGGGATTGGTAGTGATCGGGACGTGAATACGATGTCCGTGGTGAAACGACGGGTGCTGGTCGACGTGCGGCGTGATCTTGCCGCCGGCGACGAGCTTCGCGGCCATCGCCCGGATGACGGTACCGCCAGGCTCGTAGTGCCGGCTGATGATGTCGTTCATCAGCGGCAGCGCCACGTCCGCAAGACGCGGCCAGCCCGGTTCCTTGCTGACGATGATATCGGGCCAGCGCTCGATGGCGACGAACAACAGCACGATGGACAGGGTGGAGTGGTGCACCTCGAAGGCTTCCTGCCGGTACTTGTCTTCGTGCCACGCCGACTCCTCCTGAGTCAGCACAGCTTCGCATAGCGCGTCGCAATCCACAGCTCCGAGTTCCCGGAGCGGCACGTCGATGTTCATAAACTCTCCAACAGCACACGCGAAGCGGAATTATACCCTCACTGCATGCCGACAAGCGCACATACCTCGCGTAACCCGGTATGCAAAAATTTCAACCGTATATGCGGTATTTTCGAAAAAGTCGGAGTAAGGCGTTGAATGACCGCCGAACCTCTCCCGGGCAGAATCATCTACTTGCAGCCTTGTCGCCTGAGGTTCAGGGCCGTTTGTTCCCGTATCTGGAACTGGTGTCGATGCCACTGCGCGGACTGTTGTATGAATCCGCCCGCCCCATGCGTCACGTCTATTTCCCAACGGACTCGAATCTCCTTGCAGTATCTGATGGAAAACGGCGACTCGACGGCGATTTTGGTGGTATACGCAAGCCCTCATCACGCAAGTAGCCCAGACGGCTGTGTGCTATCGACATCATTCCATCGACCAGCAGCTGTGCCGCTGGCTCCTGCTTTCGATGGATCGCCTGTCCCATAATCGCTTGACGCTGACCCAGGAATTCATCAGCAACATGCTTGGCGTCCGTCGCGAGATGATCACCCAGGCAGCGACCAAAGACCCGTGCCGGCGGTCCAGTCGGATGCGTTGGTTTCCAGACCGTGCACAAAAAAATGCCCTGCAATTGCAGGGCATTCATCTTATGGCCTGATTAGGGCCTTTCGATTAGTTGGAACCGACGGTCTGGTTCATTGAAACAACAACACGTCGATCCGGCTGGAAACAAGCGATTACAGCGTCGCCTGTTTTTCCCTGACACTCATTCGCACTCAAGGTGGATTGTGCATCACCTTTGCCTTCCGTGCGTATGCGATCTGCAGCGATGCCTTCGCTAACCAGGTATTCCTTGACAGCTTTGGTACGCTCCTCAGAAAGATACTGATTGTAGGCATCATCACCCAGACTATCCGTGTGACCAGTGACCTTGATCTGCGCTACTGAGTTCTCCTTCGACTTCTGGACGAACGCATCGAGTGTCTCGCGGCCGTCAGCACGTAGTTCCGCACTGTCGAAATCAAAGAGCGCATCAGTTTCATCTGAGTCGCTGTCGCTGGACGAATCAGTCTGGCTTGAGTCGTTATCGCCCGTATCGGCTGTGCTCGAGTCGCCATAGCTGTACGAATCAGTCTGACTTGGGTCGTTATCGCCCGTATCAGCCGTGCTTGTGTCGCCGTACATCGACGTATCGGTCTCGCCTGAGTCGCTATCAGTGGGTGTAACGGTTTCGCCAGTATCGCTGGCACTCATGTCGCCGTAACCGGACGTACCGGCGGTCGGGTCGTTCTTCGCTTCGAGCTCAGCCTTCGCAACTTCGTTCTTGCTATCGGCCTCTACTATGCATATCTCACTCTCGTTGCCTGACAGAGACGCGCAGGCCGTCTTGGCGCTGGCGTACTCAGCCTCTATTTTCTGCTCAGCGGCCGCGTATTCTGCGTCCGTTAATTCGGCTGCCATCGACGGCGCGCTAAGCGCCAAGCCGACTGCCGATGCAATCATATAATAGTTAAATTTTTTCCCGATGGATCCTTTTCTGTTGCCTTGACTCAAGATTGAGTCGTTGCAGCCGTAATACGGCCGGGAGTAAATACCCGGCCCTTGCTGCTTCTTCTCGAAAGAAAGCTTGCTGCGGTCTTGTCGAGTTGCGTGGAGAATGGAGCCAATCGACATTGCCGTCTGTCTGCTGCACCACATACTTCATAACGCAAATATTGCTGTCACACGAACGGGCAGCATCACGCCATGGACTACTTTATTTGCATATCGTTCTTGACGGATGTAACGCCTTCAATGTTCTCGGCTACAACAATTGCCTGGTCCATTGCTTCATCCGAACTGACAAAGCCGCTTAGCTGAACGATGCCCTTGAAGGTCTCGACATTTACTTCGCTTGAGCTAACGATAGAGTCGTTTACCGAGTGCAGCCTTCACTTTTGTCGTTATCCAGGTGTCCGACAGGTACTCGCCGGTGCTCTCTTGCGTCGGGCTGCCAGCACAACCAAGTGCGACGGTGCAGACAATTGCGAGAATAGCTGCTGATATATAGTTTGAAATTTTCATTTCGATTTATCCCTGACTGTTAGTCACTAAAAATTTGATTGGCGTAAACGCCGATACTGCAGCGGTTGCTCCGCTACATCGGGTTTTCGCCAGCTTCAACGAACGATGGAGTATTGCGCCTTATTCGCTGGTAAATCTGTTCGGTTGCATACATAGGCGCAGTTGCCGGCGGTAGAGTTCGCCGGTTTTTCAATCGCGCAGGGATCATGGCCAAGACGGCCGCTGCCCTGATTCCAACCTGAGTCACAGAGTTTTCCTGCCTGGACACCTATACTGTCGCAATTTGCCGACGCCGTGACGTTCTATTGAAATGATTGGCAGGATCACACCGTTAACCTTGCAGCGGAAGGTCACCGTCACACTCATCGTTATCCTGTGTGCGCTGGTCGCGCTGAGCTATCTGGCCCTGAATGCGACTGTGGCCCCGGCATTCGATCGTCTGGAGCGATCCGTTGCAACCACTAACCTCGTTCGTGTGCAACGCGCTATTGAAAGCGATATTGCGAATCTCGCGTCAATTGCCGGTGACTGGGCGCCCTGGGACGAAGCGCACAGCTTCGTGCGCGGTCAGAACCCCGGCTTCTACGAGGAGAACATCAACCACCTGACTTTTGAGAATCTCGGGGTCGAATACCTGATGTTTTTTGATGCCGCCGGCACTAACGTCGGACGGCGTCTTCGCCAGGACGGGAAGCTTGTTGATTCGAGCCAGCTTGATTTCTTCAATCCGTCCAATCCGGAATACAGCGCCCTCTTCGTGCACGACAGCGCTGACGACCACAAGGAGGGCCTGATTCAAACCGATCTCGGACCCTCTCTGATAGCAGCTCGTCCGATTGTCTTGAGCAACAGGGAAGGTCCCATCGCGGGAACCGTCGTTATCGGACGGTTTATGGACGACCGGCGCCAGCAACGATTGCAGGAGTGGACGGAAGTCGGCCTGAAGTGGTATGTGATTGACGACGTGACGCGAGCTACGGTTCCAATGCGGGACGAATTGGTCAACTCAGGTTCAGGGTACATTCACCACGCTGCCGGCAATGATGCGATAAGGTCCTATCGATTGCTCGACGATGTGTTCGGCGAGCCGCTGCTCGTTTTGCAGACCGATACTCCACGCCAGATATCAACGCTTGGCGGCAGCACCGTCGGTGCAACGCTGCTGCTGATTTCAGCCGTCGGCATAGTACTCGCAGCGGTCAGCTGGTGGCTGTTGCGGACCCGCATCGCGACGCCACTCGAACGTATCGCGAGGCACATAAGTAACATAAGAGAGAGCGGTGACTTGTCGAGGCGGCTCGATGAACGGCGTGCAGACGAGATAGGCATTCTGGCCGGGGAGTTCGATCTGATGGCCGGGGAGCTGCAAAATGCCCGGCGGCTGTTGCTGCAGCAGTCATTCAACGCAGGCAAGGCGGATACAGCGGCAGCATTGTTGCACAATGTCCGTAACGCCATGACACCGCTGGTAAACGGCATCGATGCACTGGCCCGGAATGTCGGCTTTGTAAGCTCGATGCGGGTTTCCCGGGCTGTCGAGGAGTTACGTGCCGGCAATTGTACGCCAGAGCGGCGCAAGGCGCTGCTGCAATATCTACGAACGGCTTTCGATCATGTCAGGACGATGAGTGATACTACAGTAACTGACCTGCAGGTAGCGTCGCGCCAGGCACGGCAGGTCGAGGTAATTCTCAGTGAACAGGAGAAATTCGCTATTGCTGCGCCGGTGATAGAGGAGTTCGAGTTGCTGGAAGTTATGGAAGAAGCCGTTATGGTTATCCCTGCAGGTGACACCCGGAAGTAACTGTCCGGTTGCGGCCAGACCTGGCATTGTTCCGGGTCAGGGCACATAGAATTGCATTGCTGCAGGTACTCGGAAACCTGGTTCTCAATGCTTATGAGGCCATCGAGCAGCATTCATCCGTCACGGGGGAGATTGATGTCGCGGCATCCGTCGCCGACGGGTCGTCGATGGTGCATGTAACGGTACGGGATACCGGGTTCGGATTCGAAGAGGGTGTCGCGAACCGGGTGTTTCAACGGGGGTACACATCGAAGAGCGGCGGTTTCACCGGCCTTGGTTTGCACTGGAGTGCCAATGCGGTGGCCGGCATGGGGGGGCGAATGTATGCTGAAAGCCCGGGGCCGGGCCAGGGTGCGGTGTTTCATTTGCTGGTTCCGCTGGCTGAATTTAGGAGCAAAGCGTAACGATGCAGGAATACTCCAATATCCGCGTGCTGATTGCTGACGATGACGAGCATATCCTGAGGTGTTACCGCAGTGCCTTCGAAAAGCGCAGTGCGGCCGCCAGCGAGCAACTGATCGCGGCGATGGAAGATGAGTTGTTCGAATCCGCGAATGATGCCACCACTTCGCCAATGTTTAACCTGGCAACCTGTGAACAGGGAGAAGGCGCGGTCAAACGTGCCGCCGACGCCGTTGCTGAGGGCAAGCCGTTCGATGTCGTGATACTCGATGTACGGATGCCGCCCGGCATCGATGGCGTCGAGGCTGCCAGCGAGATTCGCAAACTGGATCCCGACATGAAGTTATTTTCGTAACCGGCTATTTGGACATCGCGCGGGACGAACTGGAACAGCGTGTGCCCCCGCCATCCAAACTGTATTACTACAGCAAACCGCTGTCCTTCAAAGCGCTAGCCGCCGATGTCGCGAGGATTGCATGCGGCGACCCTTGAGCAGCGTCGTGCCTGTGTGGCGGCGGCCTAAAACATCCGGAATACGCCGATCGACAGCTGGTTTCTGTCTTACGAAAATACTGGCTCACTGGAGTCATTGCTTGCCCATCGGTACTCGGCAAACAGCTGCCAGCCCGCCGCGGTGTTTCTCAACAGCGTGAGATTTGCCTGGGCAAGGTCTTCATCACGGGCCGGCATCGCTGCGGCATAATCACTGGCGCGCAATTCTATGCCGATCGCGAAGCCCCAGCCGGCCTCGGGTGAGTATCGATAGTCGAACGAGACCGTGTTTCTGTCCGGTGAGATACCCGGATCGGCGCGGTCATTTGCCTCGTGGCCCAGTCTGGCATTGAACGAGCGTCCGTCACGGTACCACCGGTAACGCAGTTCAAAACGCTGCCGCGTGCCTTCAATATCGTCAAAAACCGCCTCTGCCGCAGTGATGTCATCGTACCGGTAGCGGAACGCAAGCGACGCTTCAGTGGATAACTTGCGGGAAATTCGAGCACTGATGCGGCCGCTGCGGTCGTATCCGTCACCACCGAGGGTAGTCGCACCGGCATGCGCGCCGACATCGACGCCCCATTGTGAGCCGCGCCATTCGTAGACGCCGCCGAGATAGATCGCTGCCTGGTTGAAGTCGTCGGCATCGCTGTAATTGATAATGAAGAAGCCGCCGTCGAGGCGCAGGCCGCCGCGGCGCTTGTACGGCCCGCTGAGCGTGCCGAAAAGTTCGACAAACGGGCTGTCCGGTGATGCGTCGGTCTCGATGGATGCCTCATCCCGCAGCGTGACATTGTCATCAAAGCCGCCCCGCAGGGAAACCATTCGCAGCCATTGGGACGATGGAACAGTCTCGCCGATCATGCGGCGCAACATCGTCGATGACATTGCCCGGAGCTTCGGGTCACTGCCGGCCTGGTAATAGCTCTCACGAAAGTGCCTGACCGCGATGTCACGCTGCGAGAGCTTCAGTGCGACCAGGCCCAGATTGTACTGGGCGAGCGGCCGCATCTTCGGATAGCTGTCATTTACCAGCGTGAACGTCTGCTGCGCCTCATCGTAATGCCGCAATTTGTATTGGCAGACCGCGATGTTGTAATGAACCGCAGGTCCCGTTTGCCCGGCATCTCGTGCGCGCTGGAAGTGCGATAGCGCGCGCAGGTAGTCCTCGGCGGCAAAGGCCCGGGTTCCCTCCGCCCAGGCTTCGGCGGCCGACTCCTCCTCTGCGGCTGACGGCATCGCAAATGCCAGCAGTAAGATCGTCGATAAAACGAGCCACTGCCCAGGCGCTCTCGATACCTCCTGCCGTGACGTGATTGAATCCGTTCCGCAAATCACCGGCTGGTCAATTTCTGCCAGTGGGCGGTGTCGGTACATCCGGACGGTCGGGAACATCGGGTGTCTCCGGGCGAAACTCGTCAGCACGCGACCGGTTCTCAGCATTTTCCCTTGCTTCCTCTGCCATATCGGCCGCGTTCTCGCGCGCGTCAGCAGCAGCATTCTCGCGCGCCTCATCGGCTACAGACAACCCCTGTCCCCGATTCTGCCGTGCCTCGTTTGCTCTCGCGAGTCCTTCCGCACTTGCGTCCACTGCTGCGGCATCCACGCCTATATTATCCGGCAGTGTGATTTCCCGCGTTACTGCTTCCGGCAGTTCAGCCTCGGCTTCACCCATGAGCCGGATATCCTTCCAGATCACCCTCGTCCTGCTGCGCAAAGACTGCGCCTGCGGTGAACAGCAATGCCAGCCCCGTGACGGATATCCTTTGCATCATCTTCATTGTCCCAGCCTCTCTATCGAATTCGGTTGCAACTGCCCGCCAATCGAGTATCCCTTTATGCCTGGATAGCAGTCGGTCCATGTTCTTGTAAACGTACGCCGGAGCATCTGGTTGCATCCCGGTGACATAATTATGAAACCTGGTCCAGGTCGAGCGTGAATCGTCTTTGCCGGTTGCTGTGATCCACCTTGACGAGCAGTTGGCCCCCGCTCTCACTGGTAGCCAGAATTGGCAGTGTCAGTTTGTTGACGCCCGCCTGCAAATCAGCCTTCCAGCTCAACTCTTTGCGCCCGGCATAACCGTCAAGTTCAATGTCGCCGGAGAGCACGACCGTTATGGTCGCATCCGGCAAATCCCGTTCGAGATCGATGGCAACATTAAAATCACGCGGCACGCCAAGTGACACCTGCAACCGGGGCGGCTCCGCAATATCCTGTGGCGTAAGCGGCAACAGACCGGACATCATGACAGCTACCATGATCGATGCCGCCAGCGCCCCGCCAAAACCTGCGCCCAACCAGAATCTGTTCGTGGCCGGCCTGCGCCCGGCAGCCACCGTGGTGGTCCGGTGCATGATTCGGTCAAACAGGTCATCCGGCGGCGACGCAATGTCCTGCATCCGCACAGCCTCAAGCGCGGCAACGCCCTGCGCCGCCAGTTGGCACTCGTCACAGGTTTGCAGGTGAGACGTCAGCGCTTGCTGTTCGTCTTCCGCAAGCGAGCCATCGTTCATTGTGGCGAGGCGATCATGCGTTTGTTCACAGTTCATTTCTAATTCCCCACTTGTGTAACGATTGCCGCGGCGGATGAATCCCGTTGCAGCAAACGTCCCAATTTGATTCGCGCCCGATGCAGTTTCGACTTGATCGTTCCTACCGGCAAACCGGTCAATGACTGTAATTCAGCCAGACTCAGGCCGTCGATATCGTGCAGCGCCAGCAGCGCGCACTGTTCCTTGCCGAGCAGTTTCATTGCGCCAAGGATCGACTGGATGGTCATCATGCGCTCAGTCTGCCGTTCCGGCTCCATGTGACCCGGGCCCGCGATCACGTCCATTTCGTCGTCGGACTCTGCCGACGCAATCGGTGATCGCTGCGCGCGCCGGCGGTCATCGACAAACTGGTTGTAGAGTATCTTCAGCAGCCAGGCGCGCGGATACTCCATCGTCCTGAAGTCGGCCCAGTTCATGTGTGCCTTGATACAAACCTCCTGCACCAGATCTTCCGCATCGGCGGGTAACGCCGCCAGCCGGCGTGCGGCGCGGTACAGGACGGGAAAGTGCGGCTTCATCGCAGCCTCGAACTGACCGGAGCCGGTTCGGCGGCTGGCTAGGTCAACAACCTTGGTCATGATCCGGGCTCATCCCATCCTCCGTATAGTCCAGACAACGTCGCATGCCGGTTCCGGGTTGCTTCTATTTAACATATTCCAGCAGATTGTCCTGTTGTGCCGGGTGCGGCTGTTTTCGGCCCCGGACCGCCTGCCGGCGCAGTATTTCCGGCATTATGTTTAATTGATGCAACGGATTGCCACGGGCCCGACGTTTGTATCCGTACAGCAGGTAATCTGAAACGAGGGAACGATATGAAGTACATCAAAGGATGTTTGAAATTCGCAATGCTGCCGGTAGCGCTCGCTGCGCTGGCGGGCTGCGGCAGCTCCGGCACGGATGAGGACGCGACCGGTACGCTGTCGCTGGCTATCAGCGAACGGGCCGGTGCACCGATGCATTGAAGGTTTGTGTCGCTTTCGACACGGTCGAGTTCAAAATCGCCGGTGAAGGCGAAGAGCCTTCGACAGTCGTGACCGTGGATCCCGCGGAGACGATCAATCTGCTCGACTTCCAGGGCATGAATGCGGCGCCGCTCCTGATCGATCAGGAACTGACCGCCGGCGACTACGAGTGGATACGTCTCGGTGTCGATGCGGATCTCGGTAACAACGGCGGTATGGGTGATACCGACGGCGTTATGTGCGACGGTGCAGGATCGTACATCAAGATGTCGGATGGCGGCGTATACAACCTGTATATACCCAGCGGCGCTGAAACGGGCCTGAAACTGGTGAGCGGCTTTACTGTGCCGGTCAACGGTTCGGCCGACTTCACCGTGGAATTTGACCTGATGAAGTCGATCACGGCACCGCCCGGACTTTCGCCGAATGTCATCCTGCGGCCCGCTCTGCGTCTCGTCAACGATGTCGATGCCGGCGCGCTTACCGGCAGCGTTGCAAGTGACCTCGCGACCGCTGAGTGCATGCGCACCGTCAGTCTATGTGTTCGACGATGGTGTGACGCCGAATGCGATCGACGATGGCGAACCGGCCGACCCGAACGACCCGGTCGCAACGGCAATCGTCAACGAGACCATGGCAGCCAACGGGCAAATGGAATACACCTACACGGTCGGTTACCTGCTTGCCGGGGACTATGAGGCTGCATTCACCTGCGACGGTACGACTTTCGAGCCGGTCGATGGCCTGGGTGCAACAATAACGGCTAACGGCACAACGACGCTGGATTTCGGTTTCTAGACCGCCGCACTCGTTTGACTCCAGGCCGGAGGCGGTCGAGCGGCAATGCCGCTTGATCGCCTCCGGCCTTTTTTGTGCTTCGGCCTCACTTTATGTAGCGCAGGACCGATCGGCCCGTTTGCCACATGCTGCCAACGACCTCGTTGACTGTTCCGGGCCGGCTCTCTCCACGGCGCTTGCTGCTACACTGTTTGACCCACTGGCGACCCGGGGACGAAGGCAATGAAGGACAAGCTTGCGATTACGGCCTACGAAGTGGTCGAGAAGCCGATGACACTGCGGGTTGGCGAGCGGAACCGCGACTGGATCGAGGCGTTGCCGGAACGCTTCGCCTACCGTTGCCTGCCGTTGACGATGGCGAACCAGACTGGTTGGGAACTACTGAATCCGGTCGCGTTCACTGCCCGCGCAAGTTCGAGGCGGTTCGCCAGCCGCTGGGGGCTGACCGCAAGCTTTATCAGCAGTACGTGGACTGGCGCGATGACCGGCTGGCTTTCAACGAAAAACTTAAGGAAGCGGGCTCCGATGCGCAGAAAGAGCGCTGGCAGCGCAAGTACATGATGGGGCGAGACATGGCAGACCGGACTTTCGCCGGCCATGAGACCAAGCTGCACCTGCAGGAGTTCAAGCGTCGCTGATCAATAGCGCCCGATAGACGGACATCGCGATCAGGGACGCAGCCGCACACATCATAAATACCCCGCCACATAACTCTGGTAATCTATCCCGCGATGATTCCCGATTCGGGTACGAGATTTGAGACGCAAGCAAGGTGACTTAAGCCGGCGTGACTTCTTAAACGGTGTCGCGCTGAGTCTGGCGGCCGGGACGACGCTTGCGCCGTTCGAGATTCTCGCACAGGCCGCAGAGCGGAACGGGGCGCCGTACCCGCCAGCACTGACCGGCATGCGAGGGAGTCATCCCGGGTCATTCGAGATCGCGCATGCACTTGCCCGGCATGGCCAGCGCTTCGCTACGCCCCCGGAACAGACCGGCCCGGTTTACGACCTGGTGGTTGTCGGTGGCGGTATTTCCGGACTCTCGGCGGCCAGGTTCTTTCGTGACCGGCGAAACGCAGACAGCCATATCCTCGTGCTCGACAATCATGACGACTTCGGCGGTCATGCGAAGCGCAATGAGTTCTCAGTGGACGGCAAGACGCTGCTTGGTTACGGCGGCAGCCAGACGATCGACAGCCCGGCAAAATACTCGCGGGTGGCAAAGCAGCTGCTGCGGGACCTCAATATCCACACCGAGCGCTTTTACGAGTACTTCGACCAGAATTATTTCAAGCGCCGTGGGCTTACCGCGGGAATCTATTTCGATCGCGCGAGCTTTGGTGTCGACCGGCTTGTCGCCAATCCTCTCGGCGGAATCTATCCGGAGCTTGAGAGCGAGGAAGCAATACGCGAGGCCGTGAATGCCATGCCCTTGAGCAAGGCGGACAAGGCCGGGTTCCTGCGTCTGCTTGCCGGCGGCGTGGATTACCTCGAGGATCACCCGGTTGCGGAAAAGCAGGAGATCCTCAATACTATCAGTTATCTCGATTTCCTCGAGCGTTACGTCGGCGTGCCGGAATCCATCCGGGAGATACTTCGGGATACCTTCCTGCCGCTGACTGCCGTGGGCTGGGAAGCGGAATCGGCACTTGAGGCAGCGCACTGGTGGTTCCCCGGTACCCGGGAGCTTGGCGTTCAGGTCGCGGATGTAAAAGAGGAGCCCTACATCCATCACTTTCCCGACGGCAACGCGAGTATTGCACGTGCACTGGTGCGCGACCTTGTGCCAGGGGCTATTCCGGGAAAAACGATGGAAGACCTCGTGACGGCGCGCGCGGATTACACACAACTGGACAAGCCGGATTCGGCTGTGCAAATTCGTCTCAATAGCACGGTCGTTAATGTTGCGCACACGTCAAACGGAGAATTTGTCGACGTCAGTTATGTCCGGGACGGTGAAGTATTCCGGGCGCGCGCACGACACGCAGTACTCGCCTGCGTACAACGGCATGATCCCGTACCTCTGCAGCGAGCTCCCTGAGGAACAGATTGAAGCCATCCAGTATGCGACGAAGGTCCCGTTCGTCATCGGCAATATCGTTATTCGTAACTGGCGTGCATTCGCAGAGGCCGGACATCACACTATCTATTCCCCGGGAGATGTCTACTTCAAATACATGCCGCTGGATTTCCCCGTCAGCATGGGCAACTACCGGTATTCGGGTGGCCCGGATGAACCGATTGTGATTTCGGCCTGGTATTCGCCGACAATGCGGGGCCTGCCGGCGAAACAGCAGTATCGTCTCGGCCGGCAAAAGCTGCTTGAAATGAGCTATGACGATTTCGAGCAGAATATCTTTTCGCACCTCGACGGCATGCTGGGCGATTACGGCTTCGACGCTGAACGCGAGATAGCCGCCATCACGCTCAACCGCTGGCCGCATGGCTATGCCTATGAGTTCGAAGGGCTTGGCGTCCCCAGGGAGTACAGCCGCCATCATGGTCCCCATATCCGGGGCCGCGAACGTATCGGCCGAATCTCAATTGCCAATTCGGATTCGGAAGCCTACGCTTATGTCGACGGGGCCATCGATGCGGCCGACCGGGCCGTCGACGAACAGCTTCAGCTGACTCCCACCATTGGACGATCCCGGCTTCATTTCAGTTGTTCCTACACTGGTCGTCTTCGTCCTTGCAATCTGGATCCGGCGTCCGATCGAAGCCCTGCTGAGCGGTGCCCTCGTTGGCCTGCTGATCCTGGACGGCCGCCAGTTCGTCAACGGTTTCGCTGACGCCTCGCTAAGAGTCATGACGAACGAAGACGTCGCCTGGGTAATCCTGGTGTGCGGTTTTATGGGCAGCCTGATCGGGATCCTGATCCGGACCGGTGCCATAGGAGCATTTACAGCCGCATTGTCCGCGAGAGTAAGAGACCGGAAGGGTGCCCTCTTCACAACCTGGGGTCTCGGCATACTGATGTTCGTCGACGATTACCTCAACTCGCTCGGCGTCGGCGCGGCGATGCGGGACCTGACGGACCGCTACCGGATCTCGAGAGAAAAGCTTGCTTATGTCGTCGATTCCACCGCGGCACCAATCAGCGTACTTATCCCGTTCTCGACCTGGGGTGCCTTTTTCTCAGGCCTGCTCGTAACGAACGGCCTGGCCGCAGAAGGGCAAGGACTCGATGTCTACATCAGCGCGATTCCGTACATGCTGTATGCGTGGGCGGCGGTACTGCTTGTACCGCTGGTGATCAGCGGGATTGTGCCCGAGCTCGGTCCGATGAAAACCGCGGAGCGGAGAGCCCGGGAGACTGGTGTAACTGTGCCACCTGAAGCGGCGCACATCGAGGAGGCTAACAACACAATCCGGCCGAAAGAATCTGCCGTGCCAAGGGCGTGGCTGTTCGTACTGCCGATGCTCGCACTGGTTCTGTTCACGCTGTATTTTGACAAGGACTTTCTCAGAGGTATCTACGTTGCCCTTGGTGGCACCGTGGTGCTCGTTCTGATGCTGGGAATCCTGAGTGTGCATGACACATTCACAACGGTGATCGACGGGTTCAAGACAATGATTGAACCGTTGGGCGTGCTGGTCGCGGCATTCATCCTGAATGACGTTAATACGACCCTGCAACTATCGAGCTACGTGGTGGCAACAATGCAACCGCTACTGACCGCTGAGCTGTTGCCTGCGATCATTTTCACTACCATGGGGCTCGTATCGTTCATGACCGGCTCGAACTGGGGAGTGTTTGTGATTATTCTGCCCATTGTTACGCAGCTCGGCGCAACGCTAGGCGCAGACATGACGCTCGTCATTGGCGCAACGCTTTCCGCCAGTACGTTCGGGAGTCATGCCTGTTTTTACTCCGACGCGACCGTGCTGACATCGCAGGCGACCGGCTGTACACCGATGCAGCACGCCCTGACGCAGATTCCGTATGCCCTGATCGCTGCCGGCATCAGCCTCGTCGGCTACCTGGCTATCGCATACTTGCCGCCACTACTGTGAAGCCGCGGCAGTGCGTCGTCGCTACGCAATACGGTCGGCAAATACACCACACGACGACGATAGGTAACCGGGCGCGAAAATTTCATTGCAGAAGCTGTATCGTCAGGGCCCAGACACCGAGGATGACGACATCATGACCTTCCGAAGCCTGCGCAATATCTTTCTGACCGGCCTCGCCATCGTGCTGCCGATTGTAATAACTGTCTGGATCATCTGGTGGATAGGCGTCACGTTCGAGAAAACCCTCGGTGGCATCTACACCGTAATCTTCCCACCCAGTCTCTCTTTCCGGGGCTTGGCATCCTGATGGGAATCGGGCTGACTTTCGTCGTCGGCCTGATGGCCAAAGCCTGGCTGTTTCCGGAGCGTGTTTCGACTGGTGGGACAGCCTGCTGAACCGCATTCCGCTGGTGAAAACCGTCTATGGCGCAATCCAGGATTTCATGGGCTTCATTTCCGGCGAGGGCCATACAAAGTTCAACCGTGTCGTGCTGGTGGAGTTCGAGCAGCCCTCGATGAAACTGATGGGATTCGTTACGCGCGAGGACCTGTCGCGCTTGCCGGACACAGTCAATGACGATGAGGTGGCTGTCTACTTCCCGATGAGCTACCAGGTGGGCGGCTATACATTGTTCCTGCCCAGGTCGAGGCTGCAGCCAGTCGACATGAAGATGGAGGATGCAATGCGGTTTGTGCTTACTGCAGGCCTATCGGTGCGCAAGCGCCGGTAACAGGACTAGTCCCTTTCATACGTGCCTACCAGCCGGTTCATCGCAATCACGTTCGGCTCGATGCGATCAAGCAGTGCCGGCAGGTCCAGTCCGGCGGGGAGTTCGGGTTCATTGTCGAGCGCCAGCAGCCAGAAAAAGTAATGGTGCGTGCCGTGCCCGTTTGGCGGCATCGGGCCGCCATACCCTTGCTTGTCGAAATTGTTCTGCCCTGACGTGTAGTCGCCCGTTCCTTCCGGCAGTTCGGTGACCGAACCGGGAATGTTGTACAGCAGCCAATGCGTGAATCCGTAGGTCCGGTTGGCCACCAGCGGCGCGTCGGGATAGTGACAGATCAGCACGAACGAGCGTGCCTTGTCGGGGGCCCTTGCCAGCTGAGTGCCGGAGAGACGTCATCACCCTCGCCCGAGTGCTTACGAGGAATTGCTTCGCCGTGTCCGAACGCGGAGCTTGCCAGTTGCATGTCTGAAAGCGCGAATCCCATAATACCGTCCTCCTGGCGTGAATCGTGATCGCTGGGTGGAACAGGTTACACGATCGGCTTCACGCCCGAAAATGGGACCGGACGTATCGGTTAAAACTCGGGTAAGATCGCATTTCGCCACCGGAGGGGAGTCATGAAAACCATACCTGTTTTTGTCGTTGCATTGCTGTTAATCGGCTGCGACCAGGCGCCGCCGGAGACTGCCGATGCGCCCGATCCGGCACCCGCAAAGACCGGGGCCGATCGATCACCTGCGGTCGCGGAGCACCATCGGCTTGCCACCGTGCTTGCAGCCCAGCCCGAGGACATCCGCGCGCGCTACGTTTACCGCAATCCGGAAGCGACGCTCAAGTTCTTCGGCATCGAACCCGGCATGACCGTGGTCGAGGCCTTGCCGGGTGGCGGCTGGTACTCACGCATCCTGCTGCCGTACCTCGGTTCAGAAGGGCGCCTGGTCGGCGCCAACTACGCAGCGGACATGTGGCCGAAATTCGGCTTCTTCGAACAGGACTTTATTGACTCGATGGCGACCTGGACGACGGACTGGCCGGAGCAGGCAGCGGAATGGCGCGGCGATGATGGCGCCCCGGTCAGCGCGTTCACGTTCAGGGTCTCTGCCAGCCAGGATGGAGAATACCGCCGACGCGGTCTTGCTGATCCGTGCAATGCATAACCTGGCACGTTTCGAAAGCGATGGCGGCTTCCTGACGGCGGCGCTGCAGGATGTCTACCGGGTGCTGAAGCCGGGCGGTATCGTCGGCGTCGTGCAGCACGAAGCGCGACCGGAGATGCCGGACGAATGGGCCACCGGTGCGAACGGCTACCTGAAAAAAGATTTTCTCATTGAGCGCATGGAGGCTGCCGGGCTCGAGTTTGTCGCCGACAGCGACATCAACGCGAATCCTGCGGACCAGCCGACGGTCGATGACGTGGTCTGGCGCCTGCCGCCCAGCTTCAGCGGTAGCCAGGACGACGCCGCGCAGCGAGCGGCGATGGAGGAGATCGGGGAATCAAACCGCATGACGCTGAAATTCCGCAAGCCTGAGTAGCGCTGCTGACCAACTACCTGTGGAGGAGACGTGGAACTCGATCTTAATCGCGACGTTATCGAAGGCCTGATCGACAAGGCGCATGAATTCAACGAGCGCGATGATGTTACGCCTTTGGAAGAAGAGTCGGAGCCCGAAATCGAAGACGCGGAGTGGGCCGGACAAATGACGGATCGCTACGGTGAAGATCCGGTCTACCAGCAATTCAAGGCAATGATCGAGGATCTTGAGCCCGACCAGCAGATAACGGTCGTTGCATTGATGTGGACAGGCCGCGGCGACTACGCACTCGAGGAATGGGACGACGCTCGCGAGTATGCCTCAGACGCATGGACGAACCACACTGCGGATTACCTGATCGGCACGCCGTTGCTGGCTGATTACCTTGGTGAGGCACTGGAGCAAGTAGATCAGGGAGACGAATAAGACTCGCTCAGTTCGTGAGCGCTTCGCAAGCGCTATTGTGACCCGGCGCATCGCATTGTTTGACCTGTCCGCGCTACAATCGTAGCCGATCTCGATCACAGCCGGCGCGTGCGCCAAGCCCACCAGCGAGGCAGGTTTATGACATCACGATTTGCGCTTGTTGTGCGCCACCTTTCCGCGTGCATGCTTTTACTGGCATTTGCGTCACCCGCTACTGCGGAAGACACGAAGCCTTTGCGCATTGCCGGATCCAGCTGGGTAGCTGACGCACCTACGAAAGTCGCGGACCAACTAGGCGCGTTTAATCCGCCGGGGATCACGCCAGTCATACATGTCGTCAATTACGACTCCGGCCAGCAGGCTCTGGCCAGCCTGCTGGCCGGTGAATCAGACTTCGCACTGGCCGCCAGCACGCCAATAGCAAGCGAACTGTTGCGATCAGCAGTTGCAGGCGAACCCGAATCTACATTTGTCGTACTTGCTTCAGTCAGTTTGTCGAATCGCACGCCATCTCATCGGTCGCGAACGGTGCAGCCGGTATTCAGGAACCTGCTGATCTGAATGGCAGGCGCGTCGGCGTGATGCTCGATACGTCCGGCCATTTCGGCTGGCAAAAATTTGCCGAATATCATGGCCTGGAGACGGATGGCATCACGCTCGTGGATATGCCGGTTGTGTCAATGGCCGGTGCCGTTCGAGACGGACGTGTTGACGCCGCGGCGATCTGGCAGCCGTGGGCCAGTGATTTGCAGGCGGTGCTCGGCAACGATGCGAGAACATTCACCACCCGCAACCTTTATACTGTGAGCTGGCTGCTGGTGACTCGCCGTGATGTCCTTGCCCGCCACCCCGGCAGTGCCGAGCGGGTATTAAAAGGTTACCTCGAAGCAACGGCGCTTATCGATGCTGATCCACGGCGCGCGCGCCTCCTGCATGCGCGTGCGCACGCCAGGGATCCGGCAACGCTGGAACCGCTGGAGGCCGGCATTATGTGGGCGCTGGCGCTCGACTGGTCCGTGCTGGCGGATCTCGAGTCGCAGTTCCTCTGGATTGCTGCACGACGTGGCGTGGAAGCACAATCAGCCCCGGCACCGTATGATTACATCTACGCTCGCCCGCTCCTGAATGTCGCGCCGGGACGCGTGATGTTGCCCGCTTACCTGTATGCAAGCGATGGCCGCAGCGCGATTGACGGGGACCCACAGTGAAGCTGCGCCACCTGGCGATCGTCCTCGCCGTCGGTGCAGTGGCGGGTCTGCTTGGCCTCAGTATCTATGCAGCCTGGGCCTGGTCCGAACTTGATGACATGCTGGACGAAGAGCGGCGCATATCCGGCGTGCATGCCCGCGCGGTCCGCATGAGCAATGCGGTGGACTACATCACGCTGTTGCGCCTGGATGCGCAGGTGCTCGCAGCGGTGAAAGAAGACGCCGAGTCGTTGCAAGCAGAACTTGCGCCTATCGATGATGCCGCCGCACGCGAAGCAGCCCGGCACCTCGGCGAAATGGCGCACATGGCCGGCACGCTGCAAATAGGCGATGCGCCGGCCGATGCCGGCCGCGTGCTGGCCACGCAGATGCGCGTGCATGAATCAGCCCTGATGGCGACGCTAGAGGGTTTGCGGTCCAGCCGTGAGCGCAATCTGATCAATGCGCTGGCGCGCTCGCTGGTCGTATTCATGGCCGGGTCCGTTATTTTCGCAATCCTGTGCGTCGCGGGATTTGCGGAAGTGCGGCGGCGGCTCAACAGGCCGTTGCACCGGATCGAGGAGGGCGTCCAGGCGCTGACCAGGGGTGAGCTCGGAACCCGGATCGATATCCGCAGGCAGGATGAACTGGGTGAACTGGCCAGTTACATCAATGCCATGGCAGACGAGCGGCAGCGATATGAAGAAGATCTGCGGCACAGCGAGGAACGTTTCCGGCAGCTTGCCGAGAACATCACCGAAGTATTCTGGCTGACTGATCGTGACAAGTCCGACATGGTATATATCAGTCCGTCTTACGAAACGATCTGGGGCAGAAGTCGTGACGCGTTATATGCCGATGCGAACGAGTGGATGGATGCGGTTCATCCTGAAGACCGTGCCCGCGTGATGAATGCGGCAAAAGAGCAGGGCAAGGGTCTCACCTACGATGAGCTCTATCGCATCGTGCGGCCCGACGGGACATTTCGCTGGATCTCCGATCGCGCCTTCCCCGTCAGGGACGACCAGGGTGCCATCGTCCGTATCGCAGGACTGGCCGAGGATGTAACCGACGAGGTCGAGGCAAGCAATGCGTTGCGCGAGCGCGTGAAGGAGCTCCATTGCCTGTACCAGGTAGTCAGGCTGACAACCGGCAATGACGAGCCGCTGGAAAACGTGTATCAGAGTGTCGCGGACCTGTTGCCAACAAGTCTCGTACATTCGAATGATGCAGTTGCCAGACTTCGCATCGGGGACAAGACCTATTCCAGCGGGAAATGGCGGCAACCGGCTGTGTCGATGTCCGCACCGATTGCGCGGGAAGGGGGAACGCCCGGCACTATCGAAGTGGGGTACCTGTCCGCGCATGCCGAAGCTCCCGTCGACGGTGAGGGTCCGTTCCTGAAAGAGGAACGGAGTTTGCTCGACGGCGTAGCGTCACACATTGAACGAATGCTGCATGGCCGCCAAATGGCAGAGTCACTGCTGCAGTCGCAGCGCCTCGAGTCGGTGGGCCAGTTGACGGGAGGCGTCGCGCATGACTTCAATAACCTGCTGACCGTCATCATTGGCAACACCGAATTGCTGCAGGAAAAGCTCGACGACGACGATCTGTCGGAAATGGCCGAGATGATTGCGAACGCAGCGCACCGGGGCGCAGAGCTCACGCATCGCCTGCTGGCATTTGCCCGGCGTCAGCCGCTGGAGCCGAAGTCACTGGATCTGGGCGAGCTGATCGCAAGTATTGATCCGCTACTTCGGCGCACCCTGGGTGAGCATTTCGATATCAAGACCGTTAAAGCCGATAATCTGTGGCTGGCATCGGCCGATCCGGCACAGCTGGAAGGTGCGCTGCTCAATCTCGCGATTAATGCCCGCGACGCAATGCCCGGCGGGGGCCGGCTCACGATAGAAACGGGAAACGTAGACTTGAGTACAGACTACGTCGCGCCGTACCCGGATCTTGAGGCAGGTCAGTACATCATGCTGGCTGTGTCTGACACCGGCAGCGGTATACCGGCTGAAGACCTCGCTCGCGTATTCGAGCCGTTCTATACAACCAAGGAAGTCGGCAAGGGAACCGGCCTGGGCTTGTCAATGGTCTACGGTTTCGCGAAGCAATCACGGGGCCATGTCAATATCTATTCCGAAGTAGGACAAGGCACGACGGTAAAACTCTACCTGCCGCGCGCCCGGCAGGATGAAATGGATATCGGCATCGAGCAGGAGATGGCCGCCGGCGGCGGTGCCGAGACCATTCTGGTTGTCGAGGATGACGACCTCGTACGCCGATACGTCCACAAGCTTCTCGAGAGTCTGGGCTACAACGTATTAACGGCGACAAATGGCAATGCGGCACTCGAAGTTCTGGAAAGCAATCCCGATGTTGATTTGTTGTTCACCGATGTCGTGATGCCGGGCGGCATGAGCGGTCGCGATCTCGCAGAGGAAGTCCAGCGCCGGAAGCCAGGCATACACGTACTGTACACGTCGGGATACACGGAAAATGCCATCGTGCATCATGGCCGGCTGGATCCGTCTGTGATCCTCCTCAGCAAGCCTTACCGGCGCGAGGATCTCGCGGCGAGCGTGCGCAAGGCGCTGGGTGCCGGCAGTTGATTGGGTTTCATTCGTGCCAGGATGCCGGATCGATGGCGTAGTATCGCTGCAGCTGGCCATAAAGGTCCGGTAATTCGTCACGCATGCGGCGGGCGCTCTCGAAAAATACCTCGGTCGCTACCGCAAAGAATTCTGCCGGTGATGTCACAGCATAGTCGTCAAGGACGCTGTCGGTTCCGGTTTCCACCGCCTCGGTCAGCAATGCGAACTCATACGTGATCTCGTCAGCGAAGTATGTGTCCGGGTAAACGAGTATCGACGTAAAGCCAGGATAAAAATCACCAGGCCGGTTGAGTAGCAGCAGCGATGCATGACCGGCAATCGTGACCCGCATTTCATCAGTTACCTCAAGCCCGCCGCAACCGATAAACCGCTTCTCATCCAGCAGCACATTGGTGATTCCGTGCAGCCGGTCTCTCAGTTCAGCGGGCATACGGCGGTATAACGGCAGGTTGCGATCCAGCACCTGGCGATGTCCGGCCGGCAGCGGCGTGTCGAGCAATCGGCTGCGCCGCTTCTTCCGGCGCATACGTGATGCAATGACAAGCGCGGCCACTGCAATGGCGCCGAGTAACAGGACCAGGAGGTAGGTCAACGCGGCGCCACGCCAGGCATGTCTTCCGCCTCGCTACGGTTTTTCGTCGCCGCCGAACTTTTGCAACAGCCGGGTCTGGTCTTCATTGAGTGCCAGTTGCATCGGTGGTGCCTTCCCTTCTTTCGGCTCGCCGAAGTATATCGTTGTATGCGGGAACGGTATCTCAATACCTTCCTCGTCAAACCGCAGTTTCATGCGCCGGTTGAATTCACGGCCGGTGGCCCACTGCATACCGGGCATCGTTTTCAGGCGTGCCTTGATAATTACCGCGCTGTCGGCAAACTGGTCGACGCCAAGTATCTGTAGTGGCTCGAGAATGTTCGGGCCATGCGTGGCATCGGAGCTTAAGTCTTCGCTGATTTCCATCAGGATCTCACAGACCCGGTCGGAATTCTCGCGATACGCCACGCCAATTTCGAACACCTTGTAGGAAAACTCCTTTGTGTAGTTCTTGACGGTCGTTACTTCGCTGTACGGAATGATATGCACGACACCGGCGAGGTCGCGTAGCTGGATGATGCGAATCCGCATTTCCTCGACCACACCGAGATGGCCGGCGACTTCTATGACATCACCGATCGTTGCTGCATCTTCCAGCAGGATCGTAACGCCGGTAATCAGGTCCTTGACCAGCGTCTGCGCGCCGAAACCGATGGCGAGGCCCAGTATGCCGGCACCCGCAAGCAGTGGTGCTATGTTGATGCCGAGTTCCGACAAGATCAGCAGGCCGGCAAAAATGCTGATCGTCGTCTGAAGTGTGTTTGTGAGCAGCGGTACGAGCGTATTCATGCGACGTAACTTTCGTTCGTGATCGAGCTTGGTTGACGTTACATGGAGGAGCCTGGCTACCAGGATACTGGCAGCGTTCCATAGCGCAAAGGTTGCGATCAGTATCAGGCCGACCGCCAGCGCTGTCTCCGCAATTCTTGACCCAAGGTTGGTAGACAGCAGTTCCGCTATTCCCGCTCCCCAGCTCTCGGCAATCAGCGCGATCGCCAGCACGCCTACAATCAGGTTGACGAGCCGGCTTATTGCGCCCGGCAGGGCGGCCTTTTCCGACTCTTCCACGTTTTCATCGCCGGGAACGCTATCCTCCGGCAGCTCTGTTGAGTCGTCGTCGCGGTTGACGCCGGTCAGGCGGGCGTAAAGTCGCCGCAGAAACACAAGCAGTAACCAGCGCAGCACTAATGCCGCGATTAGAATGCCGACGGAGATGGCGGTCGAGATCAGGACATCCACGGGATCAATCGCAGTGATGTTCTCCCACGTATCCGTGACCATCTTCTTGACGACGTCGAGTACGCTGTCGGTGCCTTCTGCCTCGGGCGCATCGTCAGTCGTCGCACCCCCTTGTGCCTCCAGCATCCGTTCGAGGTCAGTTATCAGCTGCGCACGCTTTTCGGGGTCTTCCAGCGTGTCCACGAGGCGTTCAATGTCCTTGCGCTCGTCGCTGCTGTCCGGGCCGGACTGTGCAGTGGCTAAAGTTGCGAAAGCAGTCAGGAGGACGGCAACAAGCAGGACAAGGATTCTGTGCATGGGTCAATTTCCAGCCGGGCGGACAAAATGAGTCAGCTTACCGAATCTGCCGTCAGGGCGCATCCGGACCACCCCTCGCGCCTTCGCTCCGTGACCGGTTTAACGGTACTGCCGCTCCTGATACGTCAACATTGGCAATTCCGGTGCAATTGACTAGACTTTTAGCCTGATCACCGCCAGCAAACGTGTTTTCCGTGAACAGAGCCATCACACGACAGGCAGCACAACGCCCGGGTGCGCACAGCGTCCTTGCGTTGCTTATGGTTGCGTGGCTGAACCTGGCCCTGATGCCCTGCGCGATGGCGTTCGAGGCCGTGCCGGAGACCGAGTGGTCGCACGGGCACGAGCAACCGGAACAACACGAGCACGACTGTCCGCACTGCCCGCCGGCCGGGACGACCGCTGCCGACTGCCTGTCGCCCGACGAGTCGACGCTCGATGCGCGCAACGGTTACGTCAAACTGAAAGATGCCCCGGCAGAACAGCCGGTTGTCATCATGCCGCCGCAGTTTCTGTCGCCCACCGCGGTGCTTCGTTCGCCTGCACCAGACAGATGCTATTACCAATCCCCCGGAACCCCACCCCCGCTGAACGTCCTTTACTGCGTCTACCTGAAATAGCGTCTCCTTGTTGCAAGCCGTTTCAACCGGTTTCTGACGCAGGAGAACGTAATGAATTTCAAAATCGTCCCGTCACGGGACGTAGTCCGCACGACCCGGCAATGGATACGCAGCGCCGCTGTCGCGTGCCTATTGCCGGTACTGGCCATGACCGCAATGCCCACGCTCGCGCAGTCCGGCGTCCCGTTGACGCTGGCCGAAGCCGAGGAGCTCGCGCTCAATGCTGAGCCCGGTTACGAGGTGCTGCTGGCACGCGCCCAGGCGCTCGATGAACAGTCGATAGCGGCTGGCAGCCTGCCGGACCCGCAGTTCCGGGCGGGGCTGCTCAATTATCCCGTGGAGTCCGGCGGCTTCTCGACCGAAGGGATGACGCAGGCGCAGCTCGGGCTGCGCCAGATGTTCCCCCCGGGCGACACGCGTGCGCTCAGCACGCGCCGCTATACGTTGCTGGCCGACGCCACGACCGAGACGGCCAATGCGCGGCACCGGGACGTGCTCGTTGCCGTTCGCAACGCATGGTACGAAGTGCGCTATTGGCACGAAGCGCACGATACCGTGAACGCAGTCCGGCCGTTGTTTGCTGACCTGCTGACCGTGACGCGCGCGATGTACGCGTCAGGCCGGGGCAATCAGCAGGACGTCCTCAGCGCCGAGCTCGAACTGAGCCGCATCGACGACCGGTTGCTTGTAATCAGTGAGCAACAGTTACGCGCTCGTGCAACGTTGTCCGAGTGGATCGGTGATGCGGCGAGCCGGCCGCTTGCGGAAGCGGACCCCGCGATGGATCCCGTGCCGCCGCTTGCAGAGCTTCACTCAGCGCTTGAGGGCCATCCCGCGCTCACCGCGGCACAGGCTCGCATCGATGCGCGGAACGCCGAAGTCGGGCTGGCGGAGGAGCGATTCAAGCCAGGCTGGGCGGTCGATGTTGCTTACGGCTACCGCGACGGCCTGATGCCGGACGGTGCACCGCGCTCCGATTTCGTCAGTCTTACAGTAACCGTGGACCTGCCAATGCTGCGCAAAAGCCGCCGTGACAGCTCGCTGCGCGCGGCGTTGAGCGAACGGCGCGCCGCCGATGCGGCGAAGGAACAGGCGGCGCGCCAGATGAAAAGCCGGCTCGACGCCGAATACGCGCGCTGGCAGCAGCTCGGCCGCCGCATCGAACTGTACGAACAAACAATCCTGACGCAGGCCGAAGATCGCTCGCAAGCGGCCCTTCTGGCCTACCAGAGTGAAACCGCGGACTTCGCCGATGTCATGCGCGGCCGAATCGATGCGCTGACAGTGCAGCTGGAGATCACCCGGCTGCGAATCGGAGCGCGGACAAAGCCGCGCCGTGCTTGCCAACCTCGGAGGGTTATCCCGATGAACAGGTTACCTGCTTTACTCGCGGTTGCGACTGTTGCACTGCTGGCCGGGCTTGCAGCCGGGTACTGGTGGCTGCCCCGCGGCGATGACGCGCCGGCTGCTACCGGAAGTGGCGAGCGCGAGATTCTTTACTGGCGGGCGCCAATGGACCCGACTTTCCGCCGCGACGAACCCGGCAAGTCGCCGATGGGCATGGACCTCGTGCCGGTCTATGCCGATGACGGAGCGGACGATCCGGGTGTCGTCACAATCAACCCGGTAATCGTCAATAACCTCGGTGTGCGCACGGCACCGGTAGCCGAAGGGCCGCTGTCGCGCCGGATCGATACGGTCGGTTACGTGCGATTCGACGAAGACACGGTGCATCACGTGCACACGCGCGCGGACGGCTGGATCGAAAAACTGGCGATCAAGGCTGTCGGCGATCCCGTCAACCGCGGCGACGTGCTGTTCGAGCTTTACTCACCAACGCTCGTTAACGCGCAGGAGGAGTACCTCGCCGTGCGCCAGGGCGGCAACTCGCCGCTTCTGCGCGCGTCGCGGGCGCGACTTGAGGCGCTGGGTCTCGGTAGCAGCGACATCGATGCGCTCGAAACAACGCGAACGGTGCGGCAGCGTATACAGATCATCGCACAGTCGGACGGTGTCGTCGTGCATCTCGGTGTTCGGGAGGGCATGTACATCACGCCATCGACCGATGTCATGACGATAGCCGGCCTCGATAGCGTCTGGATACTTGCGGACGTTTTCGAGCGCCAGTCCGCCTGGGTCGCGGCCGGGGCAGCGCTCGGTCGTGACACTCGATTCCACCCGGGCGAACGCTGGGAAGGCGCGGTCGACTACGTCTACCCGGAGATCGATCCGAAGACCCGCACACTGACGGTCCGGATTCGGCTCGACAACGCGGCGTTCATGTTGCGGCCTAACATGTACGCCAGTGTATCGATCATAGGTACGCCCTCCGAGCCGGTTGTTCACGTACCCCGCGAGGCATTGATCCGCGGCGGCCACACCGATCGCGTGGTGCTGTCACTTGGCGCCGGGCGGTTTCGCGCGCAGCCGGTCGAAGCCGGCCTCGAGGCCGGCGACCGCGTCGAAATTCGGTACGGCATTGCGCCCGATGACACCGTCGTAACATCCGGTCAGTTCCTGATCGACTCGGAGTCAAACATTGATTCCGCATTGATGCGCATGAACGGTGACACCGGCTCGCCGCATGACCGCATGGATCACGAACAATGATCGCCGCGCTGATCCGCTGGTCCATCGGCAACCGGGTTCTTGTGTTGCTGGCAACCGGTTTTCTCGTGGCCTGGGGCATCTGGTCGGTGCAGCAGACGCCGGTCGATGCGCTGCCCGACCTGTCCGATGTGCAGGTCATCATCAAGACACCGTACCCGGGACAGGCGCCGCAGGTCGTCGAGGACCAGGTGACCTACCCGCTGACGACGGCAATGCTGTCCGTTCCGCAGGCGGTGACGGTGCGCGGCTATTCGTTCTTCGGTGACTCCTACGTCTATGTCATTTTCGAGGACGGCACCGACCTGTACTGGGCGCGTTCGCGCGTTCTTGAATACCTGAACCAGGCGGCAAACCAGCTGCCGGAAGATGCCAGGCCGGCGCTCGGCCCCGATGCGACCGGCGTCGGCTGGGTCTACGAGTACGCGCTGACCGATACGAGTGGCCGGCACGACCTGTCCGAACTACGCAGCCTGCAGGACTGGTTCCTCAAGTTTGAACTGCAAACGGTGCCGGGCGTCGCCGAGGTTGCGACCATCGGCGGCATGGTGCGGCAGTACCAGGTCGTCGTTGATCCGGACCGGCTGAGCGCGTTCGGATTGACGCTGTCCGGGGTCCGGCAGGCCATACAGGCCGGCAACCAGGAAGCCGGCGGGTCCGTCATTGAAATGGGCGAGGCCGAATACATGGTCAGGGCGACCGGTTACCTGCAGGGTCTCGACGACCTCGCCGCGATTCCGCTGGGCGTCAATGATGCCGGCACACCGATCATGCTGGGCGATATCGCGGAACTCAGCATCGGTCCGCAAATGCGGCGGGGCATCGCCGAGCTGAACGGCGAGGGCGAGGTGGTCGGCGGCATCGTCGTCATGCGCTCTGGCGGCGATGCCTCGCAGACGATCGCGCGGGTCAAGGAAAGCGTCTGCGACGAGCTGCGGGCAGGCCTGCCGGAGGGCGTGGAGATCGTGCACGACCTATGACCGCTCCGGCCTGATCGAGCGCGCGGTTGACAATCTGCAGGGCAAGCTCGTCGAGGAATTTGTTGTCGTCGCACTCGTCTGCGCCGTGTTCCTGTTCCACCTGCGGTCGTCCGCTGGTCGATCGTCCTCGAGCCTGCCGGTCGGCATACTGATCGCCTTCATCGTCATGAAGCAACAGGGCATCAACGCCAACATCATGTCGCTGGCGGGCATCGCCATCGCCATCGGCGCGATGGTCGACGCCGCGATCGTCATGGTGGAAAACGCGCACAAGCACATCGAACGGAATCCGCCTGAGCCCGGCGAGCACTGGCAGGCGATCTGGACGACGCCACGGCTGGAAGTCGGGCCGGCCGCTCTTCTTCAGCCTGCTGATCATCACGCTGAGCTTCCTGCCGGTGTTCGCCCTGGAGGCCCAGGAAGGGCGGCATGTTCGCGCCGCTGGCCTTCACCAAGACCTATGCCATGGCGGCCGCCGCCGGTCTTGCCGTGACGTTGGTGCCGGTGCTGATGGGCTACTTCGTCCGCGGGCGGATTCGCGCCGAGCAGAAGCCAACCCGGTCAACCGGCTGCTGATCGGCCGTCTATCAGCCGCTGCTGCGGGCGGCCGTGCGGCATCCCTGAAACCTGGCGGGCGTCGGCCGCTGGCGGCGATGACTCTCGACGCTGTTCGGCCGTGCAGCCAGACTGGGCACGGAGTTCATGCCGCCGCTGGACGAGGGCGACCTGATGTACATGCCCACCACCTATGCCCGGCATCTCGGTCGGCAAGGCCCGGCAGCTGCTGCAGCAGACCGACCGGCTGATCGCAGTCGTGCCCGGAGGTGGAGACCGTGTTCGGCAAGGTCGGCCGCGCCGAGACCGCCACCGACCCGGCGCCGCTGACCATGATCGAGACCTTCATCCACGCTCAAGCCACGGGACGAATGGCGCGAGGGCGTGACCAGGCCGACATCGTCTGCGCGAGGAACTCGATGCATGCGTCGACAGTTCCCGGGCGTGACCAACGCCTGGGTCATGCCCATCAAGACGCGCATCGACATGCTCGCCACCGGCATCAAGACGCCGCTGGGCATCAAGGTGGCGGGCCCCGATCTCGGCGTGTTGCAGGACATCGGACAGCAACTTGAGCAGGTCATCAGCACCGTGCCGGGCACCGCTTCGGTTTATTCAGAGCGCGCCGCCGGCGGGCGCTACGTCGAGGTCGATATCGACCGCCACCGTGCGGCCCGCTACGCCCTCTCTGTTCGTGATGTCCAGGAGGTTGTGCGCACGGCGGTCGGCGGCATGAACATCACGCAAACCATCGAGGGCCTCGAGCGTTACCCGGTCAACCTGCGCTATCCACAACGCGTGCGCGATTCGCTGGAGCAACTGCGACTGCTGCCGATCGTGACGCCGCAAGGGGCCCGCATCGCGCTGGCCGATGTTGCCAGTGTCCATATCGTTGAAGGGCCGCCGGTCATCAAGAGCGAGAACGCGCGCCCGAACAGCTGGACCTATGTCGACATCAGCGGCCGCGATCTCGGCTCTTACGTTGTGGATGCACAGCGCGCCGTCAGCGATGCTATCGAACTGCCGCCCGGTTACTCGCTTGCCTGGTCCGGGCAGTATGAGTACATGGTGCGCGCGAAAGAACGGCTGACAGTCGTCGGGCCGGTGACGCTGGCGATCATCATGCTGCTCCTGTTTGTCAATTTTCGCCGCTTCGCCGAGGTCGCCATTGTCATGGGTACGTTACCGATGGCGCTGGTGGGCGGATTCTGGTTGTTGTACGTGCTGGGTTATGACCTGTCCGTTGCCGTGGGTGTAGGCTTTATTGCGTTGGCCGGTGTTGCCGTCGAAATCGGTGTTGTCATGCTCGTCTACCTGAACCAGGCAATGCGCCGGTACCGGGACGAAGCCGATGCCGCGGGGCGCGTACTCACGGCCGGTGATATCGGGCAGGCGGTACTTGACGGCGCCTTGCTGCGCGTGCGGCCGGTCATCATGACGGTCGCCGCGATCATGGCGGGCCTGATGCCGATCATGCTGGGAGGTGGCACCGGTGCCGAGGTCATGCAGCGCATCGCCGCACCGATGGTCGGCGGCATGATCAGTGCTACGCTGCTGACGCTGGCGGTGATCCCGGCTTCGTTTCTGCTGTGGCAGCTGCAAGTGCTGAATCGAATTTCAGGAGGTACCAACCAATGAGCGAATCTCATTGTCACCACGATCACCACGCCGCATCTTCCGATGGCAAGCCGGGCGGCAAGTACGAACGACTCTTGCCCTGACAAGTTTCGATGGCGTCGTCTACACCTGCCCGATGCACCCGGAAGTCCGCGATGTACGGAACTCCGGGTGCCCGATCTGCGGCATGTCGCTCGAACCCGAGGGCGCGGCGGCCGGCGAAGAGGACACGGCCGAGCTCGATGACATGACGCGGCGGTTTATTGTCAGCGTCGTGCTGACGTTGCCGGTCTTCATCTACGCCATGGGTGAAATGATTCCCGGCCAGCCGTTTGAAAACCTGTTGCCGCCGTTCTGGCGCCAGTGGGCGCAGTTCGCGCTGGCGGCACCGGTTGTGCTGTGGGGCGGCTGGCCGTTTTTTGTGCGCGGCGCGCAGTCGATCCGCACTATGAACCTGAATATGTTCACGCTCATTGCGCTCGGCGTCGGCGTCGCATTTATTTACTCGGTTGTGGCGACTGCGGTGCCAGGCCTGTTTCCGGCAGCGTTGCAGAATGATGCCGGTGAAGTTGCCGTGTATTTCGAGGCGGCAGCAGTTATTACGACCCTTGTCCTGCTGGGCCAGGTGCTGGAACTGAAAGCCCGCAGCCAGACGTCCGGCGCGATCCGCGCGCTGCTGGAGCTGACGCCGCCGACGGCCCGCCGTATCGCCGACGACGGCAGTGAAGAAGACGTGTCCGTCGATGAGCTGCACGAGGGCGACCGTCTGCGGGTCCGCCCCGGGGAAAAAGTACCGGTCGACGGCAAGGTTGATGAAGGCCGCAGCTCGGTCGACGAGTCGATGGTCAGCGGCGAGCCGGTACCGGTCGAAAAAGCCGGCGGCGACGACGTTATTGGCGGCACCGTGAACGGCACCGGTAGTTTCATCATGAAGGTAACGCGCACCGGCGACGACACATTGCTGTCGCAGATCGTACGCATGGTGGCCGAAGCACAGCGCAGCCGCGCGCCGATCCAGCGGCTCGCCGATGTCGTGGCCGCGTGGTTCGTGCCGACGGTCGTGCTGGCGGCCATCGTCACGTTTGTCGTCTGGTGGTGGGTTGGCCCGCAGCCGGCGCTCGCTTATGCGCTCGTCAATGCCGTCGCCGTATTGATCATTGCCTGTCCGTGCGCACTCGGGCTGGCGACGCCCATGTCGATCATGGTCGCGTACCGGCAAGGGGGCGCAGCACGGCATCCTGGTCAAGAGTGCCGAGGCGCTGGAAACAATGGAGAAAGTCGACACCATCATCGTCGACAAGACCGGCACGTCGACCGAAGGCAAGCCGAAACTCACTGAACGTAGAGCCGGCCGGCGATTACAGCGAGGAACGATTACTGGCGCTGGCCGCCGCGGTCGAGACGGCCAGCGAACATCCGCTTGCCGAGGCGATAGTGGCCGGCGCCAAAGATCGCTCCGTGGACTTCGGGAAAGCATCGGATTTTGATTCCGTGACCGGGCGAAGGTGCAATGGCATCCGTGGACGGCAAGAAGGTTGCCATCGGAAATTCCAGGCTGATGCAACGCGTCGGCGCCGCGAACGATGCACTGGCGAAAACTGCCGAAAAACACCGCAAGGACGGGCAGACGGTCATGTTCGTCGCCGTTGACGGGGCTGGCCGCCGGGGCTGATCGGTGTCGCCGACCCGATCGAGGACACGACGCCGGACGCGATGAAGAAGCTGCACAGCGCCGGCCTGAAAATCGTCATGTTGACCGGTGACAGTGAGGGCACGGCGAAGGCCGTCGCCGGACAGGATTGGCATCGACGAGGTGCACGCGGGCGTGTCGCCGGAGGACAAGCACGCGCGTCATACGCGAGTTGCAGGAAAAGGGCGCGGTCGTCGCCATGGCCGGCGACGGCATCAACGATGCGCCAGCGTTGGCGCAGGCTGACGTCGGTATTGCAATGGGCACCGGCGCCGATGTGGCGATGGAAAGTGCCGGCGTGACGCTGGTGCGTGGCGACCTGACGGGCGTCTGGCAGGCACGGGCCTTAAGCCAGGCGACGATGCGCAATATCCGCCAGAACCTGTTCTTCGCGTTCGCCTACAACACCGCCGGCGTCCCGATCGCCGCGGGCGTGCTGTACCCGGTATTCGGCCTGCTGCTCAGCCCGATGATCGCGGCGGCCGCGATGAGCCTGAGCTCGGTATCGGTGATTGGCAATGCACTGCGGCTGCGGCGGCTTGAGCTCTAGCGCGCAACCATTTCTGTCCGGGGGGCATCCTAGGTGGGTTGCATCTATTCTGGTGTAATCTTGTCAATCAGCAGTCCCTTCTGACGCAACTATGCCTCTCTTTTCCGAACTGAAGCGCCGAAACGTTTTCCGCGTAGCCGCCGCTTACCTGGTGGCCGGCTGGCTCGTGACGGAAGTGCTGACGACCGTGCTGCCGACGCTGGGTGCGCCGGACTGGCAGTCAAAGGCGGTGGTACTCGTATTCGCACTTGCCTTCCTGCCGACGATCCTGTTCGCGTGGGTCTACGAAGTAACGCCCGACGGCATCAGGAAGCAGCGTGACGTGGACCTGGATGCGTCGATTGTCGCGAGCAAGAGCCATAAGCTTGAGTACGCGACGATTGCCACGGTCATCGCTGCAATCCTGTTTCTGGCTGTCTTTGGATCATTGCCGGCAACGGACCCGGAACCCGGGGCCACTACGCCGGCGCAGGATGCATCGGTTGCGGTCCTGCCGTTCGTCAATATGTCCGACAACCCGGACAACGAGTATTTCTCCGACGGCCTGACCGAAACACTGCTGCACATGCTGGCGCAGATTCCCGACCTGAAGGTTGCTGCGCGCACCTCAAGTTTCTCCTTCAAGGGACAGAACAGGACGATCAGCGAGATTGCCGCAACACTTGGCGTCGCTCACGTGCTGGAAGGCAGTGTGCAGCGGCAAGGCGACAGCGTGCGCATCACCGCCCAGCTGATTCGAGCTTCGGACGGCTTTCACGTCTGGTCGGCCATCTACGATGACACGGTCGATGATATTTTCAAGATCCAGGATGAAATTGCCGGCAAGGTCGGCCGCGCGCTGTCTGAGTCGATCCTTGGCGTTGCAGAGGCGGACTCTCTGGTCGGAGTCGGCACCACCAGCACCGATGCATACGACCTCTACCTGCGGGCGCTGGGCGAGCGGGCAACCTACTCCTATTGGGAACTGCAGGGGGCCGAGAAACTCCTGATAGGCGCCCTGACAGTCGACCCCAACTTCGTCGACGCGAAGACCGAACTGGCCGGCAACTACCTGCAGCAACTTGAAACCGGCTTGATGGACAACCAGGCCGTGTACACACGCAACATGGCAATCACCGGGCAGGTTCTCGCTGTGGAGCCGGACAATGCAGACGCGCGTGCCATCCGGCTTTTCACCGAAACGGCCGTGCGCGCGACTGAGACGACTGCCGAACAACTCCGGGAGGCGGTCACGCAACTCAAGGACATAGTCGCCGCCGAGCCCGACCGGTTGCAGCCACGGCTGCTGCTGACGCGCCTGCTGCAGCGCCTGCAACGCTTCGATGAAGCGCTCGACGTGCAACAGGAAGGGTTGAAACGTGATCCGCGCAATCCGCGCATACTCTATGAAATCGGCACGCTGCACGCCGCCCTGGATCAGCCGGAGGCGGCACATGATGCGCTGCAGAAATCGCTCGAGATTGAGCCGGCCCAGCCCAATGCCTACGCCGCGCTGGCCGCCATGGCACTGCAGGCCGGCGATGGCCTCGATTACCTGCGGAATTTCCTCAAGGCTGTCGAGGTCGATCCGACGGACCACGAATTGCCCGGCATGATCGCACTGTTCCTCTACAACCTCGGCCTTGTCGAAGAAGGTGATGACTTCCGGAACCGCGTCATGGCCATCGCGCCGACCAGCGAAGTGGCCTGCTGGCATCGAACTGCATGCGGGCGATCAGTACCGGCGACGAGGAAGCTGGCATCGAGGCTGCCCGTAGCGCCATTGCTGACAATGTTGGCGATCGCCAGAATGCATTCTCCGGTGCTGTCCAGTACTTGCTGCGCACAGCCGTCCGCCGCGGCACTGTCGACGATGAGCTGGTATTTATCGAGCAGCATGCACCCGGCATCTTTGACATCGAGTCGGACGGTGTGCCCGTGAAGTACCGGGCAGCACAGTTTCTCGCACTCGATGCGTGGTACACGACGCTGGACGATGCCGAACTCAAGCGCCGGCTTGAACAGCTCTTGGCCGTCGAACGTTCATTCGGCGTCGAGCCCACCGACGACCCGGCCAGGGCATTCCAGATTCTCGCGCTGACGGGCGAAACCGAGGAGGCCATCAAGCTGGCGTTGTCGAGACTGGCAAGTGAGTCGCCACTGAACCATCCGGGATGGCGCAGGGCGCTGGATCAGCCGCAGTACCGTGACATAGTTGCCGATGCGCGGGTTCAGGCTGCGTTGCAGCGGTGGGCAGAGCAGGAGGCCTACGTTCGCGAACAGGTGCGTGCGTATCTTGCCGATTTGCGGGCAGCTTGAGGTTGGGTCTCCTCAAAGTCGAGGTTGGACGGTGACTCAAGTATCTCGCCCGGAGCCGGTACTGGATTAAAGATCACCGCAGAAAATGGCCGGGCTGTGAGCGGAATTTCCCGCTGACCCTCTTCATGCCAGATCGATCCAGAGATGGTTGTCAGCGAGACTTGCGCCATAGTAGAGAGTGTATGCTTCGGCTGGTATGTCGATGACGATCGACACTGCCTTCCAGTTCCCGCTTTTGAAATCGCTGCCGCCCCATCGTGTTTTGAAAAGCAACGACACGACCACTCGCGTCATCAGCACGTATCCAGATCATCGCCGAGGCCGGGACGTTCAGGTTCATGCTGGCGACCTGCAGAAAACCCGAATAGCGTATTCGCCTGTCCCTGTAGGTTTCCGCACTCGCGACTTGAATTACACCGGCTGTGGTTGTTCGATCGATTGGTTGTTTGGCCCGAACAAGGACGCTCGCGCTGCCATGCCATACACGCTCAAAGTCACTGGCGATCTGAATGAATTCTCCGACAGACGATAACAGGGTAGCACTGCCGAGGGTCCAGAACCGGGGAACAAGGCGTTCTGTTTCATCCGAGCCAGCCGTTCCGGTCGGCGACCACCTCGGTCTTGCGGAGACGAATGCCGTCTGGTTGGAACTGCAGGATTAAGACTATCGTGATTTGCCTGATCGTCTGTCGTTGACGACCGGTTTGGCGTGGACATCCAAAGGTCTGAAACTGCAGCAGACGGTTCAGTGAAGCCACTGTTCGACTCACTTCCGTGGGGATTATCATCAACTCCATCGGGCCCTCCGCGCTGTTCTTTCGGAGGCATCGGGAAACCATCCATTCGCGTGCTCTCCAGGATGGGATGTTTCGTAACTGCGTTGTAGTTGCTGACGTAGGCAATAAGAAACACGACCACGATCGCGACGGGAATAACGACAATAGTGGCTTTAGAAAGACGCATGACTTCGGCCAGAAACGAACAGCGGAGGCGCAAACGGAATCCAGTTTATGTTCTGAAGCGTGGAGACATCCATTGCTTCCGGCATATTTTGCGCTTTTCGACGGGATAGCTTTATACTCGGGACGATATAGTGAGGGGTATATATATCCCCGCAAAAAATCGAGGGAGGATCCTCGGAGGGGGGTTGGGTGGCTACAGGCATTCGCAATAAACTATTTGATCCGGAGTAGATACGAAATCAAATATATTTAGAGTCCCCGATAGGGGATCCGTAAACCCCTCGCCTTTAGGCGACGGATAGCGAGGGGATACGATACGCTATAGGGCATGCAGGATTATAAACGAAGCAGCCACAGCGTCTGGGACTGTAAATATCATCTGGTGTGGACGACGAAGTACCGCTACCAGATTCTGGGAGGTGACGTAGGGCAGCGGTGTCGGGAATTGTTGCGAGAGATTGAGCGTAGCAAGGAGATGGTGATCTATGCGGGGTCGATCAATCGCCATGTCCACATGCTGATAGGGATTCCGCCGAATCTGTCGGTATCACGGGCGGTGCAGTATCTGAAGGGCAAAAGTTCGCACCGGCTACTGACGGAGTACCAGCGGTTGAGGAAGCGGTATTGGGGTCAGCACCTCTGGGCCAGGGGCTACTGGGTGGCGACGAGCGGCAACGTAACGGACGAGGTATGGAAGGAATACATCAAGAACCAGACGCCGCCGGAGCCGGACGATGACTTTCAAGTTGTGTAGCGACAGCCATCGGCCGAATGGCCGATCGATCCGGCTTCCAGCCGTAACCCGAAGCCACCGCCTTTGAGGCGGTGGAGTGTTCACTCCGAATATATTTTTCGTAGTGCTTCTGAATTTGTCCCCAAAGGATTCCGAACGAAGCGTATCTCGAATTTGTTCTCTAGTTTTTAAATTGCGCTTTCTAAAGTAGTTTGTCAATCAAGAGAGCGACACCACGATGTGATCAACAAATGTGCTTTCGTCCGTTAGTACCTTTCTGATTTCCTTGCAGGCAGCCTGAAATTCCTTTTTTAGAGTTCAATGTCTTCCCCCGACAAGCTTTGATCCCCAACGCGTAAAGAGAGAGACGATAAATCTTCCAAGATTTTTCGACTCGTCTATTTCTGACCATAGATCCAGGAACTTGTAACTGCCTAAGCAAGCGAGATGGTACGGTTCAACTCCATGCTCGGCTTGAAAGATATTATCCTCAAAATCGCGTCTGATGCCTCGCCAGTCACGTGCGGCGCGATTTGGAAAATATAAATACATCGCGACGACACATTTAAGCAAATCAGATGGCTTTACGATTCGCGTTCGCTCCACCGATTCGTCTCGATATTGATTTTCTCTCCGTTCCAAAAATATTTTTTCGTCCGCATTCTGTTGTTTGCAATACTCTTCCAAGTCCTTCATAAAAGGACGAAGCGCCCAAAATTGCTCCTCTTTGACCTCATTTTGTTTGTTCGTCCCGATGATAATGCTAGAGACAAATCTCCCCATCAACCGATCCGATTAGCCTAAGTGGCACATTGACGCAATCGAGATTTTCCATGCACTGGAATAGGATGTTGCACGTTTACAACTTGATAGTTGTCAATCGTGAATTTGTCCCCTTTGTGATTAATACTTTTAGCGACAACCGTAACGCCGTTATTCGCAGACCAGGAATACCTTATCCCCAGCCTCCAGTTGTTCCACAATTGACTGATTTATGTCCCACGGAGGGTTGAAGTCACGGATATTGTCAAAGAAATGCTCTGATTGATTCTATTGCTCGAACCATCCTCAGAGTTAACAGTCACCAGGTTGAGCAATTCGTTCGCACCGATGTATCCTATGTATGCTTCTTCAACAGAGTCATGCGGCGCGTTGGTAGCGTCTGACATTTCAGAATTTCAATAGTTGCGGAATTTGAGTTTGTGGCCAAGCGGTATGAATTTTGGAGTCGTTTTGCACCGACGAGATCAATATCAACCTCATCGAATAGATTCATTTCTCTGAAATGCTTGATTGTCCCCCAAATCGAGAAGTTTTTCAATTCGATCCGTTGGCTCATATGACCCAGTGGAGACATAGAAACAGCGAACCCTAGGATTTCGTCTCAGCGGCGCATTGTAGATTTCTGCTTTTGCGGCAATCAGAATCGCTCAGTTGGTTGCTTTCAGCATCCATGGAGCCATCAAAGAAACCACAAACACCGTCAATAAATTTTGCAATATCACCGTAATCGAATTTTTCACTGCGTTTTGATTGAAAAAAATACAAAATCGATATTGCTGTTTCTGTCGACAATTGCGGCTGATGTCGTTTGAATCGTCACATAGTTGACCCTGCACAAGAATTGCGACGCCATCGAGGCCGAATTCAGTTCCCTTTAAATGAACTTCGAAAGGAATGACGCTATTGTTCAAATCACCATTCAATATTGAGAAAATTGAGAAAACCTCGAAATAATCTTGATCTTCAAATCCGTCAATCGGGTTCGAGTGAGAAAATTCTGCGAGTTGAGCCTTAACAACCGGATTCATACGGTTTCCTCGAGTGTGCAATTTTTTGCATCATATGGCTGGTGGGGGCAACAACCGGGATCATTCGCGTTGCGGTAGTGGCTTTGTGCGAACTACCAACGAAGAGACGAACGCATTACGGCGACGTCTCGCTGACCTCGTCTTGTCGGAGTGGTTTGCGCCCGCCAGTGGCTTATCGGGGTGAAATTGCCATTGACAACGCAATGGGCTCAACGCGCAGCCGTGACACTAGTGTCGCCAACCCAACCGCAGTTCAGCAGCTTGAACTCAGATGCGTGACACCGTCCCGGTCAGGCGATTTTAGTATAGCAACTGGGTATATTTCATATTTCGTATTCACGCAACATTAGCCCTCGCGATTAACTTTGCCTATGGGCTTCTTGTGCTCCAGATTCTCTCCGCGTCTGATCAACATAGTATCCCGCGTATTCAATAAAGAAATTCAGATTGTCATTTACTATACTGAATTGCTAACCTGCGAAGCAATATAGCCTTCTTCGTCGGTAGCTCCTGATTCCCAAGTCGACGCAGCTCACTTGCAGATTTCAGAGCTTGATCGAGCAGATCATCTATCGCTTCCATCCAATACAGAAGTGCCGCCAATGCTTGATTCTGAACGGCGCTGAGCATGTCCATTACTTCCAGATGCATTTTCGAAAGAGGGTCCCTCAGGAAACGCATTATCGGAGCGTCCAGGGATTTGTTCTGATCAAGCAACTCCAGACAGCTTTGCACCGTTTCGAGCTTCCGAATAGCAAGAGTACGATTGTCGTCAACAAGATAGCCGATTAGGTTCTTCGTTCGTCTACGGCGACGCCAATCGTTAAGTATGACAAGAAAAAACGCAGCGAAAGCTCCGATAAATGCCGCGACCGATGGATTGTTGAGCATATCCTTCACCGATGCTACCTAGCTTTCTTGCTTAAGCCACTCAGTGCTGCTTACTTCCGCAAAGTGGGACAAAGCCAGCTGACCAACCCTTCGCGCAAGGTTTGGATTCAGCCGGCAGACACCATCGTGCTTGCAGAAAAATCCGATCCTGAGAAGGTCTTGATTGCACTAGCTGCAATACCGCACGGTCGACAACTGGACGCATCGGCTCCATATAGTCGAGGACGAAAGCTGGATAGCTTCCGCGATCCGCTTTTCGGTCGTGCAAAATCCCTAGGGTCGTATCGTACCCATCGGCGATCAACTGAATTTGCCGTCGTGCCATTAGTACGCCATACGCGTAATTCAGCATTGCGTTAATTGGATGCGTGGCACCCGCTGGCTGCGACCCTCACGCAGTGCGGCTCGCGTTGTATATGTCTGCCAGTCTGTGTGGTATAGGGTTCTGCTTTATCCCTTTCCATCGCAACGAGAGCACCGACCACGATCGAACTGTTGGCGATGATCCTTCGATTCCTAGAAGCCGTTGAATGGTCGGTGGAGGTTGACGTCATAGACCGGTTTAGCCGTACTGTTGTCAAAGGCCTCGCCCAGCCAGCCAACCAGGAACAGATCTCCCATCGTAGCGACGGTGTAGTGTGCTTTCTCGCGGATGAGATTCACTGCAAAAGCAAGCCGCTTCTTGGGATTCAGGCGCGTCTCGTCCTGCCATCGAATCTTCGCCATGGAGGCAGCCTGACCACCATTCGACACAACAGATGCAAATTCTCCATCCCACCGAAGCCGTATCAGAGCTACGCCCTGTGTGGCTAGCCAGTCGATTGCGTCCATCGTAAATCTCGCCAGACCGTCGACCACCACAATTGCCGGTGGGATATCTAATCCACCGTTAAAGAATCGCCACTCCCGAAGCTCTGACGGATAGTGGGTCTTGCCATCGCGGACCAGCAGGGTACCTTTGTCCACCCTCAGCGACAGGCCGTGGCCAGTAAGGAATATTGGGGTCTGCTCCCGTTCGCGACGTCGCCGGGAGATTTTGGACGCAGATTCTGATATCCAGTAGTCGCAGCGATCGGACCAATTTGAGCCGATATCGGCGTGGTCCACTAATTTTGACTGCCGCATAACGAATTCTCGTTTATTATTTAATGCAACAGACTGATTATAAAGGTTTTTGTTCCTAAAAGCTCGTTCTTATGGCCATTCAGACACAAAATACGCTAGGCCTGTTGTGGGAATCCGGCATACCACTGGATTCAGCTTGGATTGAGTACTGAATCAGTGGATCGCTTCGTAATCGCGGCATTGGGTGTTCACCCCATTAATGACAGCGACGTCATGGCAAGTGACCGACCCGCGATATATACAAATGTCCAGAAGTTCTGGCCGCCATAAAAATACCGGAAAGGACGTCAAAAGAAACTCGAAATCACAACGAGGAACGATAGGGAAAGTCTGCTGATGAAAGCTTCACCTCGGGATCTTCGGCTCTTGGCTGTCGGACACTAGATGACGGATCTGACGAAATCGTACGGGTGCCGCGTCAGCATTTCTTTGTGGAATATGAATCCAAAAATACCCTTTACCGGATATTAACTGGAGCAAAGGCGAGCTGACCGTCGGCCAGGCATCCTGGTTCGATATCCGCGTCATCAAGTCGCCCGAAATGACTCTGACAGACAAACCCTCAGAGAAGAGTCCGATAAGGTCTGAAAGGTGGGCGGCCCAATACCCGACTCGAAGTTCAGGAAACAGCCCGACGTCTGCTTTCCGACCCAAGCTTCCATGCAATGACTATCCATCAAGCCGTTGAAGTGCGTGTGGCAATCCTTGGCGAATTCTCGAGGAATCAGGACGACTATCCTGGCTATAAAACGGAAACGATTCAAAAGAATAATCGGCGAAATTAGCAAAGCGCGCAAACAGCCGAAGGGCCCCGCTGAATAAACTGCATAAACTGGGTATACCCAAGATCAGCAATTTACTCCATTGAATCAGCGGCTTGGCTTGCTGACTTTATGATCCCTCGAAATATAGGAGCACGGAATGGCAAGCGCGATTACAAGGCGGAGTATCGGAAGCGGATCGAACGAGGTCTCGCACGTGGCCTATCCCGTTCGCAGGCTCGCGGCCATCCAAAGGCTGGCGAGACAGCCCAAGAGCAGAAATCTCTCAAAGCCGATCCGAATCTGGAGGCGGCCATTTGGTCATCAATACAGGCCGCTCAATGACAGCATCGGCCAAGTCGCGACACGTCTCGCCTGAACAGCTTTGCCGTTATCTCATCCAGGAGAATCTCGCCGAGCGGAAAGGTCGTCTGTGGATCGCCAACGATTCTCGGCCGCGCAGGCTGCCCGTGATAACAGGTGGCACTATCAAAACACTAACAGTCAGTGGCTTTGCGCAAGCCAGCTTGGTAGGGGAGCATCATCACGCCGTTGGTGACTTCGTCCGAACCAACAACATAGACCTAATACATCCCTTCAAGGGTAGCTCGGGTACGCACATCAGCAGGTGCCAAATACCAATTGGAGACGGATCCCAATACCTTGCATCGGATTGCTTCCATGGATATGCCTCCCTTCCACGAAATCTACGAGAAGTGTCAGCGGCTTGAGGAGCAAGAACAATGAGCAAGCTGACTTTGGATAGAGAAGACCGCCTAGAGCGGCAATACCGCCGCTTGGGCACGCGAGACCCGAGTTGCATAACCTGCGGTCATTCCAGCGCATTTTGCATTGCAACTGCATCACCCGGCGGGTCGACAGCACCACGGTGACACAATCATCGAGTGTGCAAACTGCCACAGTGACCTATCAGATTTGCAGCTGGATCACATGCCCGCAGAATTTTCCGAATATACCGGCATGATGATCACGATAGGACGATATTTGCGCGGCTTGGCGGAATATTTTGCGATGCTCGCAACAACGCTGCGGGTATTTGGTGAATGGCTGATCGATGAAGCTCAAGGCGGACATGAACAATGAGCACCTTTGAGACAGCCATTGCGATTCGGGCCTATACGGAACGTCCTGGCCGGGAACCTCTGGTAACATACCCCGCAAATCTGGACTGACGGCCTCGATATGAACCCTCGTTTTCGACTGTGAGACCAGCATTGACGCCGTTCAACGCCGCGCCGTGGGCTTTTTATATTCTGTGAGAATGCCGCAATCCATCGGGAAGGGCTTCTTTGACGCAGGCGCTATTGCCGATGCTGAAGAAAACCTACTCCGTGACTATGCTCGATCCAGAAATCTAGAGATTCTGACGATCAAGGAGTTCCGCGAGGCGATTCATCAGCAACGGCGCGCTGTTTGGCATGCCACGATCGTCGGCTTCAATCTGCCGTTTGATATTTCCCGTATTGCCCTAGATCACGGAAGCGCCAAGCGGGACGTGCGTTCCAGCTTCCTCAAGTTGCAGATTGAATACGGGTCATCGAACCCGAAAGCCGCAATGATTGACTTTTCGAAGCCTGGAAGAGAACAGGACACACCCCGAGGCATGCGAAAACGTAGGCAGAAGTTGTGACCTATTTGTGGACACTTTGTCGATATCAAGACGCTTGCCTCCGCTCTGTTGAGCCGTCGATTCTTGCTTCGATCACTGGCGGAGACACTGCGAACGCCAAAACGAGAAAGCAGGAGACAGACGAGCACGGGGAAATTACGGAAAACTATCTCGATTATGCGCGAGCAGACGTTCAAGTGACGTGGGAGTGCTTTTTCAGGAACTTGAACATCGCTATGCCGAGCACGGGCTATCCCAATGCATGTCGAAGATCCTGAGTGAAGCCACAATAGGAAAAGCCTACTTACAGGAAATGGGCATCAAGCCCTTCCTGGGCTGTGATCCGGGTTTTGATCGGCGGCAATTTGGACAGATGCTCTGTGCATACGATGGCGGTCGCGCGGAGGTCCGAATTCGTCGGACTGTCTGCGAAACGCTTGATTTGCGACTTTAAAGTCCGATGTATCCGACCGTTAATGCGCTGATGGGCCTATGCGATTTCGTCGTTGCGGACGGAATTCACGCAGAAGAGGCAACGGAGACCGCGAGGATTTTCCTTGAGTCAGTCACGTTGACCGACTTGAGGAAGCCCGCTACCTGGCGACAGTTAACCACGCTGGTCAGCATCGTGCCCGACAAAAACCTTTTTCCAGTACGGGCCAAGTATGACGGGCGGAATAAATATCTGGTGCCAATTACCTTACTTTGAATTCCCCTTTTACACCTTGGCGGATTGCGTGGTTTCTAAGCTGTTGACCGGCAAATGCCCGAAAATCAATAAGGCCATTCGATATTATCCCGGCGATCGTCAATCCGACCTGAAGCCCACGCAGATTTTAGGGCGGAAGGATTACTCGATTAATCCAAATACCCACGTTATTTGCGCGAATAATAGATTTACGAGATGAGGCCAAGCAAATAGCAATTCAATTGAAAAGACGCTAAAATATGATCCGCTAATTCGACCAGCTACGAAATATTTATTGAAATTAATCGGGACGATGCGCCAAAAAGCGAGAATCTCAGATTTTCGGGCCAACTGGCAATTGATAGAAGGCAATTCCAAAGCCATTGAGGTGCTGATTTCAATCCTGTTATTGGGAATTCTCATAACGGGTGCGGGCTGATTTAATGCTTGGTATTGCCGAAAAGTTGACAATATATTCCGGATCAATTTGGTTTTTCTGCGATACCGATCTCCTTAGCCATTTCCAGGCCAAAAAATCGGCCCCGATCCCAGTTTCGGCAAAAGGCACAAGAGGTCATCAATGGTTTGTTCCGCTCAATCCGTATAAACCGGATCGATCTGCAAATTGAGAGTATAAGTTACGGGATCGATTCCGATGAATTAGAATCTCGATTGTTACGCAATTTCCGCAAAACGATATGCGCTGTTTAATCTGAATACCGGCGGAATTCCGATTTTGAAACAAGCCTCAGCGCATGGATTAGGCCATTTGGTAGAGCCCTATACGGACGCGAATGCTCGCCACATTCCCCGGAACCTCAAGTTCCCTTGACCGAAATTGGCGTTAAGCGCTGGCAGCATGATTTCTGGCTGAAAATCATCCAGGCAGCATTGGATGGTCATCCAGATCAAGTTGGCCTGATTGGGATCCCGGCTTGTCTCAACCGGCAGCGCAGCGGGATCGCATCAAGCCCGCATTTGCTGGGGTGGCTGGACCAATGGAACGCGGAAAGGCCTTATGAGGACCGAATCAAGCCATTTGGATTTCTGCTTTCCTACATGCCAAGAACAGGTATTTAACCATCCGCCGGATGTGGAGGATTCTGTTGTGGACGCGCCAAGACGCGGAAGGCCGACAAAATACAATGAACTCAAGCCAATCGCTCCATACAATGGCGACCCTGCCATTGCCGCTCAGTACGTCATAGATCGGATTACAGGGGAGTCGATCGCACCGGGAAAGCTTAGAACATACACCGAAGCTCTTTGCCAGTATCATTTGAGCAGCGAGGATAAGTTCGGGGAACGGTCAATTTCTGGATTGTGGGCAGACTGAGCGACGGCATGTCTTCGCGACTGGAATTGGTTTAATCGGAAAAGGAGGCGAATCGAATTGGGGACAGTGGCGAGACTGATCCGGTCCTTTCGACAGAAAATATCTATATAGCGTCGCAAATGCCTATTATAAAACAGCTTCCGACGGCGAATATTTGCGGTTCTTCTGCTAGTATCTGCGCCTTAGCGAAATATGATTGAGGATCGAACATGTTTCGTAGGTCCTACCATTCACTCATCTAGAAAACACGCGATCACGCCGGAAAAAGTCTTTTATGAAAGACATCTACGCTGACAACTATAGGGGATTCAGCGATGCGCTGATCCCCATCGCAGACGTAAATTTTCTTGTTGCTTATAGCATGTGAAAAATTGCTTCTGACTTGATCTCGTCGACGTTCTTACCTCTGCTCTTTCAGTACGGTCTGCCATTTTCGTCCGGATAGTGCGGCGTTTGGCCACTTCGAGGAGATAGTTTCTGCGCACGCGGAAGATCGCTCATTTTTTCGTATCGGATATCTGGATTCGGATGAGTTTGGGAAAGGGGTTGAGGACGCGCGTACTTGCGCACTGCTCGTCACGTATAAGTCCAAGGATGGTTTGCCCTAACCTGACAATTTCTGTAGCGCGGGGCGGTATGACTGTTCACGCATATAACGAACCAAACACAAAGCTAAGTTCAAGAGTTCGCAGGAAGCGAGCATCGAGAAGTTTTTAGAGGGAACTTGGACAGATTGGTATGACCTACATTGCGCGCCGCGGATTAGTGGATTCAGAAAGTTCCGTTCGATGAAATAGGTACTGATACCTAGTGCGTTCCACATCGCCGCGAAGGCAAAGGCCAAACAACGACCGAACTCCGAAAACGATAACGAAAAGATGAAATTGATGAATCTCTAATGATAGCAACAGTCTGGAAGGAGTTCCCATCCAGGCTAATAATTGATCCAGCCGCAGAGTATGTATGGATTGCACTGAATCGCAGCCAGCCTCGACGCACCTACGATCGTCATTTATCAGACTTTTCTCCTACTGGTGAGCATACCCCCTACCTCATACAGAAGATATTGCAAACGAGAAGTGCCGCACATGGTTTCAATAAAGGCCATTGCGCGTTCGGCAAAAATAGCGGACTGTTTCAATCGGTAACCGTAAGAAAACTTAGTCCAACAAAGGGCGGCCCTTTTGAGCTCGATATACTTCTTGACGATAAAGCCTTAAACAGGGTTCAGTTGGCTATGGCGTATCCCAAGCGTTGCCCGTAATCGTTGAATCCCTCCATCGTCCAGAAGGCACGTTGTTTGCAATCCAGCAGCCGGAAGTGCACCTACATCCAAAGGCACAAGCTGCACTAGGAGATCTTATAGACGAGTTTGGCTGCGCGAGAAGGAAAAAGTTTTTGATAGAAACACATAGCGACTACATGGTTGACCGATTCCGCCTCGCCTCTTCATTGTCGAAATTAAAACGAAGCCTGTCGTCAAGTACTCTATTTTGAGCGTAGAAAACGGCAAAATCGCGTTTGTGCCGATGCGCATCGGATCAGATGGAACTCTTCCTTCCGAACAACCTTCCGGCTATAGGGAGTTCTTTATTAGGGAAGATCTTCGGTTGCTGGATATATAAATTTAAATATGTGTGCAATCGTCGATACCTGCGCGTTTTCTGTTGTGTTCAACGAAGAATGAGCATTGGGAGGACTTCAAGCCTATCTACGAGTGGATAACAACCAAGGGTAAGGTAATTGTAGGTGGTACAAAATACCGGCGGGAGCTATCGAGCATCGCCCATCTCCGCCTGCTTACGCAACTTGCGCGACGTAATCAGGTGGTCTCAATCGACGACGATAGGGTAGACGAGAAGAAGACAGGGTAAGTAAGCTGATACTATTCGGGATTTTGATGACCCCATCGTCGCTTGAACATATTGTTTCACGCTGTAAAGTTATATGTACTACTGAACAACGTGCAATTTATTTTTGCGAAAGCGTGACCTATACCCCCGAGGAGTCGCACGCCCTTCGATTTATCGGGGAAGGCCCCAAAACCGTTCGTTATTGTGCCCCAACAATATTGTCTTAGTGTGTCGACGAAAATAAATCCCTTCAACGCTGGTTATCCCCCATCACACGAAACTGCTTGGCCGATCCTCTCTTTTTTTGGCGGGATATATCTATACCCCGGACGATATAGTGATTTCTCGCACTTTTACATTGATATTCAATTGTTTATGTATATTTAACTGGTTATAATCACAGCTCATCCTGACACACGGAGGTGCTGTGATGCTGACCAATTCTCCCGTCCTCACGAACCATCCCGACGCGTCGATTGATGCCCTTGATCGCGCCATCGTTACGCTGGCCGCACGCATCAATTCCGCCACCTACGATCTCCTGGTACTCATTCGCCGCTTCGATGAGCGTGGCGGCTGGTTGCGGTGGGGATTCGACTCCTGCGCTGACTGGCTGCACTGGCGCTGCGATCTTCCATTGAGTGCCGCGCGCGAGAAAGTGCGGGTGGCGCATGCACTGAAACAGCCTGCCATCGATCGCGCCGGCGTTTGCCCGGGGCGAGCTCGTCCTATTCCAAGGTGCGGGCACTGACGCGAGTTGCGGGCCGGACAACGAGGATGTGCTGCTGCGCGTTCGCGTTGCGCACGACAGCGTCCAGGAGTGGAGGAGCGCTGCCGGGACTTGCGCTGCGGTACGGTCGATTCCACCAACGATGCGTTGCGCGCGCAGGCAAGGCGCATGTTGAGTCTGCGCCGGGACCCTGAGCCGTGGCACCGTCACGATCAGCGTCGAACTGCCGATTGAGGCCGGTGAGCTCATCGACAAGGCGCTCGATAAGGCTGTCGAAAGCGCGATGGATCAAACAGAGTCGCCGGCACCTGACTTCGCAGAGCAAAGCTGGACGCAGCAACGCGCCGATGCGCTGGTCGCGATGGCCATGGCGTACCTGTCCGGAAATCGGAATGGTTCGTCCGGCACGCCGGATCATTACCAGGTTGTCGTGCACGTGGATCAGGCCGCGCTGTCTGAACAGCGGCCGCTCGGGGCTGCCGGTCGAATCGGTGCGGCGAATCGGCTGCGACAGCGACCGGGTATTCCTTGTTGAAGACGAGCACGGCGAGCCGCTCAGCATCGGCCGCAAGTCGCGGGTTGTGCCGGCGGCGATGCCGGCGGGCGCTGTGGGCAAGAGACAGGGGCTGCCGTTTCCCCGGCTGCGGACACCAGCGGTTTGTCGACGCGCACCACATCGAGCATTGGTCGAACGGCGGTGAGACCGGCCTCGACAACCTGATGTTGCTGTGCGGCGAGCATCACCGGTTGGTCCATGAAGGCGGATTCCTTATCGAGAAGGATTATCGCGACGCGTGGGTTTTTCAGGCGGTCTGGATGGACGGGCGGTGCCGACCTGCGGCTACAGGGCAGCGGACATGACTGATGATCATGTCGATGCGGGAGGGCCTGTCGGGTATCAGCCCTCCGCGGAGGGATGGCATGATCCCCGCTCCCCGGAGATCCCGACGGTGCGTAGCCCTCCGCGGAGAGTGCCAATACGAAAAAATTGGCCTCGGCCGGTGACCAGCCCTCCGCGGAGGGATATTTTACCGCATACGAAAAACTTCACTCCAGAACGTGCTCATTCATGAGCTTGTAGACCCGCCGGTACTCATCCAGCCACGATTCCGGGTGCACGAAGCCGTGCGGGTCCAGCGGGTAGATGGCGATCTCGAAGTTTTCCTTTTTGAGCTCGAGCAGGCGTTGCACGATCAGCACGGAGTCCTGGAAGAAAACGTTATCGTCCTGCATGCCGGCGGCAATCAGTAATGGCTTGTTCAGGCCTTCGACGAAGTTGATCGGCGAGCTGCGCTGGTAGGCGACCGGGTCGATCTGCGGTGTGTTCAGGATGTTGGATGTGTACGAATGGTTGTACTGCATCCAGTCGGCCACGGGTCGCAACGCCGCGCCGGCCGCGAACAATTCCGGGTCGCGGAACAGCGCCATGAATGTCATGAAGCCGCCGTACGATCCGCCGTAGACGCCGACGCGTTCCGGGTCGACGCCGTAGTTTTCGACCAGCCATTCGACGCCGTCACGGAAATCCTCGAGTTCCGGGTGGCCCATGTTGCGGTAGATCGACGTGCGCCAGTCGCGCCCGTAGCCCTTTGATGCGCGGTAGTCCATATCGATGACGATGTAGCCGTCGTTGGCCAGTACCGTGTGGAACATGAACTCACGGAAATAATACGGCCAGCCGGTGTGGGCATTCTGCGTGTAGCCCGCACCGTGCACGAACATGACGGCCGGATAGGTCTCGCCGTGCCGGTAGTCTTTCGGCAGGTATAGCTTGGAATAGATCGGTTCGTCGACATGCGATGACGGAACTTCGACGATTTCCGGAATGACCCAGTCGATAGCCTTGAACTCATCACTGACGGTATCCGTCAGCCGCGTTGGTTCGGCGGCGGGCGCGGCGGCCTGCACGTGATAGATCCTCATGACGGTCTATATAGGACCGCCGCAGCAGCAGCCGGTCACCGGCCGGCGACAGCGCAAAACCCACGACACCGCCCATGGTCGTCAACTGTTCGAGCTCGCCGCCGTCGGCCGCGACGCGATACACCTCGTAGTTGCCCGGATGCGTCCGGTTACTTGCAACGTAGAACCAGTCACCGCTGGCACTGAGTTCCGGCTCGCGGACGACGAAATCGCCACTGGTCAATTGCGTTGCGCGCCGCGCATCGACGCCTTTCGTGTACAGGTGCGAATAGCCGGACTCCTCGGACAGGTACCACAGCGCCTCGCCGTCCCGCATCCAGCCGTACTCGTTATGGTCCCAGTTGATCCACGCGTCGTCCGTCAGGCGATGCTGGTTCCGTAATTCCGCATCATCCGGATCCAGGGTCGCAATCCAGCGGTCCTTGTTATCAATGGCGCGTAACTGGACGGCGGCAAGGCTGCCGTCAGGGTTCCATTCGATACCGTCGACGGTCAGCGGACGCTGGTCCGGCGCGGCAAGTTCTTTCTCGACTTCCTCCCGGTCCGCGCCTTGATCGACGTGCCAGTCGATAGCCGATTCCCTGAGACTGGCAAGTGGATCGTCGTCGTAGCCCGGCAGCGGATCGTAGTCGATAGTCTCGAACGCGCGCTCTTCCAGGTCGATCAGCAGCAGCGTCTGTGCCGGCGGTATCTTGCGGCCGACGCGCGTGCGCGTCTCGGTGATGCTGAGGTAGCCGTCCTCGGTGACGTAATTCGGCATCTTGCCACCCTGGCCATCTTCGGCGTCTTCTTTCTTGACGACCATCAGCAGGTAGCGTCCCGACGGCGACAGCGAGCGGCTCACCTCGGCATAGTCCTCGCCCAGGTAGACCGGCAGCGGCGCGCCGGCCGGGTCTGCCTTTTGCCGCGTTTCCTTATAAGATTTCTCCGCCTCGTCACGCCGCTCATCGCGCTGCAGCGTTTCAAACGTGCGCATCTGCTGGTCGCGCAGCGTGTGGAATGACTCCTTGCCGTCCGGGTCCTTTTCCAGCCGGATGTCAGCCGCGTGGGATGTATTGCCACTCGCCGGGTCGAAGATGAAATACCGGCCGTCTCTCAGAAACGCGACCGATGACCCGTTGGCCATGAACATCGGTTCACTTTCTTCAGCGGTTGTTCGGGTTGCCTGTATCGTGCGGCCGGTTTCAAGGTTCCTGATCATGACATCATGACGGTGGAGCCAGGCGACTGCCGTGCGGTCCGCGTTATAGACACGGCTGTCGTTCGCGCTGTCCGCCTCGTTCGCGGCTGCGACCAGTTCCGCGTCGCCGCCGCCGGCTGGCACGCGGTACATATCATTAAACTTCTCGCCGACGCGCTTCTGCGTGTAGTAGATCGAGTCGCCGCTGTCACTCCACCACGATTCAGCCGGAGCATTGCCGATCCAGTCCGGGTCGGACATGATCAGTTCGAGGTCCGGGCCATCGGCGGCGTGGGCTGGCAGGACCAGGAAGGAGACAAGGACGAGAAGACAGAAACGGCGGATCATTGATTACTCCAGGTAGTCAATTCTGTTGAGGCACAGGCATTACTTCGCGTGCTCGGCCTCCGACATCATCAGCTCGACCCCTTCCATCATCTTGCGCGTTGACTTGGAGACCTCGAGCAGCAACAGCAGCAGTGCAGCGATGATCAGGATCATCGCGCCGATAAACAGTCCGGCAATCAGCGTGCCCATATTGATCAGCGCCAGGTCGCCGACGAACAGGCTCATGACGACGAGACAAATCAGTAATGCCGAGCTGACCGCGAGGCGTATCGCCCAGTTGATCAGCCGGATACGGCGCCACAGCACGTCACCCTCGGCGAACAACACGTCGCGGTGTTCGCCCGCTTCGATGCGTGCGATCAGCCGGTCGACGAGGCGCGCGCGGTCAATGACCCGGCCGAGACGTGCCGCCAGCACTGACAGGATGCCGGCGATACCGGTTAACAGGAATACAGGCGCTACCGCCAGCTGAATGACTTCGGCAATAGCGCTGATGTTGGCGGCGTGTTCCAGGGGATCGCGTCCTCGGATCGGGATGGTGGCGGTGACTTGTACATTGTAGCGGTTATCGTGAGGCCCCGGCCAACCCCGGGTTCCACCGTATCCGGCCGGCAAGTCGCGATCGCTGGCAAGCGGCGTGGTCTGCGGATAACCTGACGAAACCATCGAACACAGCCGGCCTGCGCCGGCCGGAGGACACGGTTGACAGACACGGATATGTCACCATCAAGCGCGGATCTCGTTGCGGACATCATCGATAACGGCCGCGTCAGTGCGCAGCAGGTACTCGTGGTCGGGCTCTGCATGTTCTTCAACATGGTGGACGGCTTCGATATCACCGCGATGGCCGTCGTCGCGGTTGCCGTATCAACGGAACTGCAGCTGACACCGGACAGGCTGGGCTGGGTCTTCAGCTTCGCGCTGGCCGGCATGATGTTCGGTGCCATGTTCGTGGCGCCGTTGTCGGACATCGTTGGCCGGCGCGCGGTCATCATTCTGTCGGTCAGTCTCGTCGGCCTTGCCGTGCTGCTGACGGCGAACGCGACGTCGCTGCCGGAGTTCATTGTGCTGCGCTTTGTCAGCGGTACCGGCGCCGGCGCCATGCTTGCATGCCAGGCGACGCTCGCTGCCGAATACAGTCCCGACAAGTATCGCGCGCTGTCGGTTGCGCTGGTGACGTCCGGCTACCCGCTCGGCGCGATGTTTACGTCGGTGGTTGCGAACCTTGTAATGCCTGAATATGGCTGGCGCGGCATGTTCTGGTTCGGTGGCGGCGTGACACTGGTGATGGGGCTGGTCGCGTGGCTGCTGATCCCGGAATCCCTGAAGTACCTCATCGAACGGCGGCCGGCGAATGCACTCGCGAGGGTGAACCGGATTCTGGGCAAGCTGAAACGTTCGCCACTTGCGCAGATGCCCGCCGTTGCCGCGGACAGTCCGGGATTCATTGCACCGTCAGGGCTGTTTGGCAACATGGTAAACCTGCTGCGCACAGACCACCGGCTGGCCACGCTGACGCTCTGGTCGGCCTTCTTCCTGTGTTTCGCCACGCTGTATTTCCTGATGAGCTGGATACCGAAGCTGCTGGTCGACGCAGGCTATACCGAGGCGACCGGCCGGGATGCGTTCTTCCTGTTCAACCTCGGCGGCGTTATCGGCATTTACGTGCTCGGCGTGCTGTCGACACGATGGAAGCTGACGAACATCGTTTTTGCGCTGTTGTTCTCGTCCGCGGTCGGCATGGTCGTGTTCGCGTCGGCGCCGAACCAGCTGACGCTGCTGCTCGTGCTGATTTTCGTGATCGGCGTACTGCTGCAGGGCGGTTTCACCGGCCTTTACAGCGCCGCCGCCAAGGCGTACCCGACCGGCATCCGCAGCACCGGAATCGGCTGGTCCATTGGCCTCGGTCGCTTCGGGGCGGTCGTTGGCCCGGCGGCCGCCGGTTATTTGATCGCAGCCGGGCTCGATATGTCGGCTAATTTCTACCTGTTCGCCGTGCCGATGGCGGTTGGGGGACTGATTGCGTACCGGTTGCATATTGACTGAGCCGGGGCCCCTTAGTGGCGCGGATAAGCACGCGAATTCGGTGCTACACTTAAGCGTGGCAGTCGCTGACCGAGCATAAGGGGGAAAAACGTGATTGAATTCCAACTCAACGGCAACGCCGTTTCGTCAGGCAGCGCGCCCGAGACACCGCTACTGTGGGTGATCCGGGACGAACTCAAACTGAAAGGCACGAAATTTGGCTGCGGCATCGCCATGTGCGGCGCCTGTACCGTGCACCTGGATGGCAGCGCCATCCGTTCCTGCGTCACGCCGCTCAGCGCAGCGGCGGGCAAGGTGGTCACGACCATCGAAGGGCTCGACAGCCCCGTCGGCCGTGCGCTCAAGGAGGCATGGGTCGCCGAGCAGGTGCCGCAGTGCGGCTACTGCCAGTCCGGGCAGATCATGCAGGCGGCGAACCTGATTGAAGGCAACGCGGCACCCACGGATGAACAGATTTCGTCGGCTATGAACGGCAACCTGTGCCGTTGCATGGCCTACACGCGGATCCGCAAGGCGATCAAGGTCGCCGCAAGCGGCGAGGGGGCGTAATCATGGCGACACAGGCAAAGAAAGACCAGTAGAAGAATCGAACCGCACCCGCCGGCGATCGTTCCTGGCCGGCACGGCCGGTACCGGGCTGATCATGGGCATCGGCACGCTGCTGCCCGGATGCAGCCGTGAGGAAGCGGCGCAGGATATCGGCACGGCGGCGGCCAGCAAAAGTTTCGCGCCGACTGTCTGGTTCGAGATCGACGGCGACGGCGGCATCCTCGTCAACGTTGCCAAGGCCGAAATGGGCCAGCATGTCGGTACCGCGCTCGCGCGAGTGGTCGCCGAAGAACTCGGCGCTGACTGGGACGCGGTGTCGATCAAGTACGTCGACAGCGACCCGAAATGGGGCTACATGGTTACCGGCGGTTCGTGGTCGGTATTTACGACGTTGGCAATGCTGTCCCAGGCAGGTGCGGCCGGCCGTACCGTACTGGTCGACGCCGGTGCAAAACTGCTCGATGTGGATCCCGCCGATTGCGTCGTTGTCGACAGCCGTGTCGTTGCCGGCGGCCAGCAGATCTCGTTCGCCGAAATCGTGCAGCGAGGCGATATCAGCCGCAGCTTCAGCCAGGAAGAACTGGATGCGATGCCGATGAAGCCGGCATCCGAGCGGCGCCTGATCGGTGTCGACACGAAAGCGAAAGATATCCCGGCGAAATCGACCGGCGAGGCTGTATACGGCATCGACGTCGAGTTGCCGAACATGGTCTACGCCTGCCCGCTGATGCCGCCTACCCGCTACGGCAGCACGATCAACTCGATTGACGACAGCAAGGCCGCCGACGTTCCGGGTTATCTGCAGACGATCGCAATCAGCGATCCCAGTGAAACGATACAGGGCTGGGCCCTGGTCATCGCCGAGAGCGATCCCGCCGCGATGAATGCGGCGAGGGCGGTATCGGTAGACTGGGAAGCCGGTCCGACAGCCAGTGTCAACGAAGACGAAATATTCAGTGAAGGTGCACGATTGGCCGCGGAACCCGATACCGGCGTACTCGTAGTCGACGACGGCGATGCGGCGGCTGCCCGCGCCGCAGCGGCGGAAACGATGACCGCAACCTACCGCACCGGCACCGCGCTGCATTTCACGCTCGAGCCTGCCAATGCCGTTGTCGAGTTTGCCGACGGCGTCTGCCATATCCATTCCGGCAACCAGTGGCAGTCACTGATATTGCCGGTCGTGGCCAAATCACTGGGGCTGGAAGAGTCGGATATCGTCATCCACCAGTACTACCTCGGCGGCGGGATTGGACGGCGCCTGTGGGGCGACGAATATGATCCCCGCCGCGCTCGCGGCGCGCGAACTCGCCCGGTCAAGCTGCTGCTGGAGCGCGCTGACGACAGCCGCTTCGACTGTGTCCGTTCACCGTCGGTACAGAAATTCGACGCGTCCTTCGATGACAGTGGCGAACTGACGGGGATCGAACACGCCGCCGCCGCGGGCTGGCCGACATTGTCCATGGCGCCCGGGTTCCTCGCTGATGGCGTTGAAGGCAATGGCAAGTTTGATTCGTTTTCCATCAGTGGCAGTGATCACTGGTACACGTTGCCGAATCACCGTGTCCGCGCGATCAACAACGAGCTGGCGCAGCGCACATTCCTGCCCGGCTGGCTGCGCGCTGTGGCCCCCGGCTGGATCGGCTGGGGCGTCGAAGGCTTCATGGACGAACTGGCACGTAAAGCCGGAGTTGATCCAATCGAGTACCGGCTGGCGCTGCTCGATGCCACCGGCAGGAACGCCGGCAAGGCGCCGGAATCGGTCGGCGGCGCGGCCCGCCTGGCGGCGGTGTTGCGCGATGTCAGGGAGCGCTCCGGCTGGGGCAGTGAACTGCCGGATGGCGAGGGCATGGGCGTCGCCGTCTCACACGGGCAGGAACGCACGATGCCGACCTGGACCGCGTGTGTTGCGCACGTTGTCGTAGACCCGGAGTCGAAAGCAATAACGGTCCGTAAGCTGTGGCAGAGCATCGACTGCGGCACCGTCGTGCATCCAAACGGCGCGATGGCGCAGGCGGAGGGTGCCATGCTGTGGGGATTGAGCCTCGCGTTGCACGAGGGTACACGTTTCGTTGACGGCCAGGTCGCCGAGCGGAAACCTCGACAACTACACGCCGCTGCGCATGTCCGATGTGCCGGAACTCGATATCCGGTTCATGGAAAGTACGGAATTTCCGACAGGCCTCGGGGAGCCGCCGCTGATTGCCGTGGCTCCCGCTATCGGTAACGCGGTGTTTGATGCAACCGGGGTGCGGGTGCGGGATTTGCCGATCCGGTTGTAGTCTCGGGCAACTGGCGGCGTCGTCAGAGCATTGCCGCGAGCAGCGTCGCAATGCCGAGGAACGAGAAAAAGCCGGCAACATCGGTCACAGTCGTCAACACGATTGACGACGACTGTGCCGGGTCCTGGCCCAGGCGCGTCAGCACGATCGGTACGACGGCACCGGCGAAACCCGCTGCGACCATCGCGAGTACCATAGACGTTGCGATGACCACCACAAGGCCGAGCGATCCGCTCCAGAAATAGACACCGATACCACAGGTCAGCGCAATCCCGAGGCCATTGACAAAGCCCACCTTGACTTCTTTAAGCGTCACGCGGGCGACATGACGCACGGTGATTTCGCGTAATGCGAGCCCGCGCATCGTTACGGCGAGCGCCTGCGCGCCAGCGTTCCCGGATTGTCCGGCAACGACCGGCAGCAGCACTGCCAGCGCCGTGAACTGCGCAATGGTGTTCTCGAACAGGCCGACGACCGATGCCGCGAGAAAAGCCGTAAGCAGGTTGACCTGCATCCATGGCATACGCTTACGTACCGCAAACATCGCCGGCGACAGGGCACGTTCGTCCTTGCTTGCACCGACCATCATCTGGATATCGGCCGAGGAGTCCTCCTGCATCGCGTGCAGCAGCGCCGTGTGATAGATGACGCCCAGCAGTTTACCGTCCAGGTCGACGACTGGAAGGTCCGCCAGCCGTTGGTGTTCGAGCAGTTCGACGACCTCGGCGCGGGTCGTCATCGGCGTGACCGTCGCGGATATGGGTGTAGCCAGGGTCTGCAGTTCGGTTTCGGGTTCGGACACGGCGATGTCCTGGATCTGGACTTTTCCGCTCAACCGGTTGCCGGCGTCGACGAGGAACAGGCTGCGGGTCGCGTTGCTGCGTTTCTTGCGCAGTATCTGCAGCGTCCGCCCCACTGTGCTGGAGCCGCGAAAGTGCGTGATGCGGCTGTCCATCACGCGTCCGGCGCTGTCCGCCGGGTACTCCATCAGCTGCCGGATTTCAGCGGCAATTGACGGTTCGAGACTCTCAACCAGGGCACCACGCTCGTCTTCTTCCAGCAAATTAAGCAATCGCAGTGAGTCGTTCGGCAACAGCTCGGATATCAGGGCGAGCGTCAGGTCCTCCGGCAGCTTTCGCAGCAGGTCGGCGGCAACATTCGGGGTCAGTCGCTGGAACACGGGGATCAGCACGGATGCCGGCTGCGTGGACAGTGCGGCCGCGGCCTCGGTAGCCGTCATATCCTCGATCTGCTGCGCCGCCTGCCAGGGCAGGTCTGTCAGGAAACGGCGATTCAGTGCCTCGATCGCTTTTTGTCTTGTTTCATCCACTGTGCCGATCCTCCTGCCAGCTGTCTGCCGTCGTCAATTTGGCCGGAATGATGAAGCGCAGCATGGCCGCGGCGGTAAAGGCGAAGGCCGTCAGCAACTGTGCTGCAACGCTGCCCTTTGCCGCCGTTCGAGAGACGCGATGTTCAAGCAGTCCCTTGCGCAGACTGACTCGCGTCAGTCCCCCAGCCAGTACGCGGTTGCGCCCGATCACGGGCAGCATCAGGTAACGGTCCCAGCCATCATGTGTGGCGACGGATGCAAGCGAAGCCCTGCTCGACAGCGGGGCGACCGGGTCGATGGCGATGTCCGCCAGGCGCGTACTGGCAGTGCGCCGCAGCATAGTGATCGCCGGCAGTGCGCCAACATAGCGACTGTCGTCCGGTGCGTGGAGGAAAATGTGGCTGATGCCGTCAGTCTGGCGCAAGTACCGGGTCACATCGGAAACCGCTGCATCGGTCGCAAAACTCGGCACGTCGGGATCAAGCCATGCCCCGACAGCCGGCCGGGTACGTCAATGCGCGTCGCAGGCGTTTGGCGCGCCTCGCCGGCAACTGGTCGAAGATATCGGCGTGCCGGTCTTTATCTACGAACCGCAGCAGTCCGACGCTGTCATGAAACGGGACATCGCGCAAAATCGCTGCTGCCTGCTCCGGGCCCAGCAGTTCGAGGCAGCGGGCACCGGACCATGACGACATGTGGCTCAGGACTGTCGTCGCGTGGCGTGCCGGAATATCGTCGATGAACGCCGCCGCGTCCGCTGTATCGAGTTCTTCCAGGACGCGCGCCGCGGCGTCCGGTGCGTGCGTCACGTAAGCAAGGGTGAGCCTCGGCTGCTTACTCATCATCGTCATCTGCGACGATCAGGGTTGCCTCGTCCTGGAATGCCTTCGCGGGCACCGACAACCGCCCGCTATCCGTTGCGAGAATTATGGCCGTTGACGTGAACTCGATGACCTGCCCCTCGAAATCACCGATACGAACGGTCTGGCCGCGCTCGATCTGGTCACGTGCCTGGTGCGCCCCGAGGATGTTGCTTACGAACACTCGCGCCCCGAGGCCGAATGCGAGCGAGATGCCGAGCAGTACGCCGCCGACGATGACACCGAACAGCGTCGTCAGGAACGATACATCGATGCCGACCTGGTTCAGCCCGATGACCATTGCCGCGGTAAAGATGGCGATCTGGACCGCAAGGCCGAGAATCTCGCTTTGCTGCGAACCGGTAGATTCCAGCGCCGCCGATACGGTATCGCGAGCCACCGTCTGAACGGAAAACCGGCCAGGAGATCAGGCCGCCGACGAGCGCTGCCGGCAACCACGTCACGATTTGTGACAGCCATGCTGTGGAACATGTCGGTGGCGATGCGCGCAGGCCAGTGTTACTGGATTCGAGGATGACCAGCCAGAAAACGATATTGCCAATGAGCCTGACGAGGACAGGCGTAAGTTCCGGCTGTTTCCTGCTCTTGTCCTTCGCGCGGCCGCCGAAGCGTCGCAGCAGGTTATTCAATCCCCTGGCAGTTTTCATCGACGCGGTGCGCAGCAGGCGTGCAATACGCCAGCCGATCAGCAGCGCAAGCAGTGCGGCAATGAGCCAGGGCAGGTAGCTCACAAACGATTCGAGCGCCGTCATGAAGGCGACACGCATCGTGCTGATTGTCTCGGATACATCGGCCATCGTGATCCTCCAGGAGGCAGGCAGTTTTTATTCCAGAAAGATTGTCGCCGGGTGCTCGAGCAGGTCCTTGACGGTTTGTATCATGTTCGCCGCGTCAAACCCGTCAACGAAACGATGATCGAATGATGAAGACAGATTCATCATCAGTCGCACGGCAACCTGACCGTTAATGATGACCGGCCGCTCCACCGCGCGGTTGATACCTATGATCGCAACCTCGGGCATGTTGATGACCGGCGTCGTGACGATGCCGCCGAGCTTGCCGAGGCTTGTGACGGTAATCGTCGAGCCTGTCAGTTCCTCTCGCTTGATCGTGTTGCTGCGCGCCGCTTCGGATACCCTGGCAATCTCCGCGGAGAGTTCGTTGACGGACCGGCGCTGGCTGTTCCGGACCACCGGTACCTTGAGTCCGTCCTGCGTCTGCGTCGCTATACCCAGGTGAACCCCACCATGGCGGACCAGCACGTTGCGTTCCTTGTCGTAGGTCGTATTGCACTGCGGGAACTGTTTCAGCGCGCGTATCAGGGCCATACAAATAAACGGCAGCAGGGTCAGGCGCTGGTCCCTGTTCTCCTTCCTGCCGTTCAGGTGCTGCCGCAGCGCCTCGAGCTCCGTCACGTCGATCTCCTCGACGTAGGCGAAGTGCGGTACCTCGTTGTTTGCGGCCGACATGCGTTCGGCGATGACGCGGCGCAAGCCGATGACTTTTTCCTCGCGGGTCGCCGCTTCTGCGCCCTGTCGTCGAGTGGCGGTGGATGGGGAATCAGATGCCTTTTCGATGTACTCATCGAAGTCGGTTCGCAGTATCCGGCCGCCAGTGCCGGTCCCGGGGATCTGCGTCAGGTCGATGCCCGCTTCTTTCGCCTTGCGGCGGATGGCGGGCGACGTCATGACTCTGGTCTTGTTGTCGGCCCGTTCGGTTGATTTCGGCTTCTTTTCCTTCGGCTTTTTCCCTGCCTTTTTTTGAGCCTTTTTTTCTGGCCCTGAGTCCGGCGCCTCACTGGCAGCAGCCGCATCTGTCTCAAAGATAATCAACGGCGAACCAACAGCAACGACGTCACCAGGCTCGCCTGGCAAGGACTTCACCTTGCCGCTGACCGGCGACGAGATTTCGACGGCGGCCTTGTCCGTCATCATCGTCGCAACGATGTCTTCCTCGGCAACGTCATCGCCTACGCTTATGTGCCATTCGCCGATCTCCGACTCGACCGTGCCCTCGCCAAGGTCCGGCAACTTGAAGATGTATTCGCTCATCCTGCCTCCATGACCTTGCGGATTCCCGCCGCCAGGCGTTTCTGTCCGGGGAAATACTGCCATTCAAATGCATGCGGGTACGGCGTATCCCAGCCGGTTACTCGCTCGATCGGTGCCTCCAGGTGCCAGAAGCACTCTTCCAGCATGCTGGCGGCCAGCTCTGCACCATAGCCGCTGAAGCGCGTAGCTTCATGAGCGATCAGGCAGCGCCCGGTTTTTTTGACAGACTCGGCGAGCGTGCTGGTATCGAGCGGTGCGAGCGTGCGGACATCGATGATTTCGGCGTCGACACCGGTAACTTTTGCCGCGGCTTCTGCGACGTGTACCAGCGTGCCGTACGTGATGATCGTCAGTTCGTCGCCGCTCCGCACGATATCGGCAGTGCCGAGCGGCACGCTGTAATAGTCTTCCGGCACCTCGCCCTTCGGGTGCGAGGCCCACGATACGGCCGCCTTGTCGGGATCACCGTCGAACGGCCCGTTGTAGATGCGCTTCGGCTCGAAGAAGATGACCGGGTCGTCGGACTCGATTGCGCTGATCAAAAGGCCCTTGGCATCGTAGGGGTTCGATGGCATGACGGTCTTGATACCCGACACATGCGTGAAGATGCCTTCCGGCGACTGCGAGTGCGTCTGCCCGCCGCGTATGCCGCCGCCGCACGGTGTACGAATCGTCACCGGCGAGAAATAGTCGCCGCCGGTCCGGTAGCGCAGCCGCGCCAGTTCACTGACAATCTGGTCGAAGCCCGGATAGATATAGTCGGCAAACTGGATTTCAGCAACCGGCCGCAAGCCGTTGACGCCCATGCCGATCGCCGCACCGATAATACCGCCCTCCGCAATGGGCGCGTCGATGACGCGGTGCTCGCCGTACTTGCGCTGCAGCCCGTCGGTGCAGCGGAACACGCCGCCGAAGTAACCGACGTCCTCGCCGAGGATGACGACGTTTGGATCCTTCTGCATGACAACATCTAGCGCTGAACGGATGGCCTGGATCATGTTCATCTGGGCCATCGCTTATCTCTCCAGTGCCAGCATCTGGCGACGCTGTTCTTCGAGGTGGTCCGGTGTCTCGGCGACGACGTCGTCAAACATCGTGGCCGGGTCAAGTTGCGGGCCGTCCGTCATCGTGCCCAACTTTTGCGCTTCCTTCCACGCGGCGAGAACGTCAGCGCGCAGCTCCTTGTCGAGGGCCTCGTGATCCTTTTCCGACCAGTGCCCTTCACTGACCAGGTGCTGTTTCAGCCGTTCGAGCGGATCGCCCAGCGGAAACGCCTTCCACTCGTCCTTCGGCCGGTATTTCGACGGGTCGTCGCTGGTTGAATGCGCGCCGCCGCGATAGGTCACGTGCTCGATCAATGTCGGCCCGCCGCCGCGGCGCGCGCGCTCGGCCGCCCATAGCGTGACGGATCGAACGGCAAGCAGGTCATTACCATCAACACGTATGCCGGGTATGCCCAGGCCTAAACCGCGCGCGGCAAACGGGCGGCGTTCCCCGCCGGCAAACCCCTGGAACGTCGAAATCGCCCACTGGTTATTGACGACATTGAGAATGACAGGCGCCTGGTAGACAGCCGCGAACGTCAGCGCGTGGTGGAAATCGGCCTCGGCGGTACTGCCGTCACCGACCCACGACATCGCGATGTGATCTTCACCTTTTATTGCCGAGGCCATTGCCCAGCCGACGGCATGCGGATACTGCGTGCCGAGATTGCCCGAAATCGAGAACATGTTCGCGTTGCGGCTGTGGTACATGATCGGCATCTGCCGGCCCTTGCACATGTCACCGGTGTTCGACAGGCACTGGCACATCAGCTCGACGAGTTTCGTGCCCCGATACAGGAAAAGCCCCTGGTTCCGGTAATGCGGGAAGCACATGTCGCCGGGACGCAAAGCCATGCCCTGTGCGATCGAGATGGCTTCCTCGCCCAGTGACTGTATATAAAAAGAGATGCGCCCCTGCCGCTGGATCTGCAGCATGCGTTCGTCAAAGATGCGGGTCAGCATTATCCAGCGCAACGCCACCTGCAGTTCGCTGGCGTCAAATCCGGGATTCCACGGCCCCTTGGCCTTGTGATCGTCATCGAGCACGCGAACGAGATCGTACGCGAGCTGGTCCACCTCACGCGTCCGGGCGTCGACGGCGGGTTTGTCCACCGAGCCCGCCGGTGACAGCGACAGGTAGCTGAAGTCCGGTTCATCGCCCGGTCGCGCCGATGGACGCGGGATGTGCAGTCGGGATTGGGTGCTCATGCGTCGTGCGATCCTTTTGCTTCGGCGAGATTGTGCAAAGTGCCTGATTTTACGCGTATTGCCCGCCCGTGTCGTTCCAACTGGCGTATCTTAACAGTTGTCGCTGATCTCGCCGTCCCTGGTAATACCATTGATGCGGTACAGGTGATTGACCACCCGGTTCACTATCTGAAATTCACACGAGTTGACCGCATCGGACGTTGCATAATTGGGCCATAAACAACGTGTATTTATAGCGGACTTGTTATGTCGACCGAAACGAACACCCCAATCAAGGAACTCATCAGGCAGCAACAGCCGGGCTGGTCGCTGGACCAGCGCTTTTATACTGATCCGGATATCTATGAGCTGGAAGTGGAGCGCATTATCTCGCGCAACTGGATTCTCGCGGGACATGAGTCAGAGCTCCCCGAGCCGGGTGATTACAAGGTCGTCAAGGTTGCCAATGATTCGGCAATAATCGTTCGCAACCAGCAGGGCGAGTTGCGGGCACATGCCAACGTATGCCGTCACCGCGGTTCGCTGGTATGCCCGGAAAAAAGCGGTTCGGCCCGAAAGTTCGAATGTCCCTATCACGGCTGGGTCTACGACAATGACGGTAATTTGCTGGCAGCGCGCAACATGGACGCGAATTTCCGGAAAGAGGATCATGGCCTGCATCCGGTATCGCTGGAAATACTCGGCGGGCTGATGTTCATCTGCTTCAGTGATTCACCGCCGTCGCTCGAGGGTGCGAAGCGTGACCTGGCCGAGCCGTTCGAGATGTTCGGTTTCGAAAATCTCAAGGTTGCCGCATACAGAAGCTATCCGATTCAGGCCAACTGGAAGCTTGCGATCGAGAACTACCAGGAGTGCTATCACTGCGCTACTGCGCACCCGGAGTATGCACGCATGCATACGCTGATGCTGGATGCGAAAAAACGCGATCGTTTGCAGCAGAAGATGATCGACCGGATGCCGGCTTGCGGCATTCGTGATATCGAACACGATTACGTGGATACACAAGCACGTCCGGGTGAGCAGGGCTACGGCTATAGCCGGACCGCGATGTTCGAGGGTTACCAGACCGGCAGCCGGGATGGCAGTCCGGTGGCGCCATTGCTCGGCAACCTGACCGGCTATGATGGTGGTGCCTCTGACTTCACCTTCGGGCCTTTTTCATTTTTGCTGGCCTACAGTGACCACGTTGTGGCCTATGTCTTTACGCCGGTCGACATTGAAAACTGCCAGTGCGATATCTACTGGCTGGTTCGCGGCGATGCGCAGGAAGGGAAGGACTACGATGTCGACGAACTGATCTGGCTCTGGGACATCACGACGGATGCCGACAAGCGCATCATCGTCAATAACTGGAAGGGCGTGAATTCACGGTACTACCAGCCGGGCCCGCTCTCCGGCATGGAGCGCTTGGAGCGCCGCTACATAGAGTGGATCCTGCAGCAGCTCGACGAGGAGCCGCAGGCGGCCTGAGAAAGTATGACTGTTAATTGCGCGAGGCGCGCCGCCCGAACCACCACGCGACCAGCACCGCGCTCGATACGAAAACGATAATCATCGTCGCCAGCGCGTTGATGTCCGGTGTCACGCCGAGCTTCACCTTCGAGAAAATTACCATTGGCAGCGTGCTGCCTCCCGGTCCCGAGACGAAGCTCGCAATCACCAGGTCGTCCAGCGACAGGGTAAATGCCAGCAGCCAGCCTGCTACCATCGCGGGTGCGATCAGCGGCAGCGTGATGTCGAACAGGACGCGCAGTGGCCGCCCGCCCAGGTCCATCGCCGCTTCTTCCAGCGACTGATCCATTGCATTGAGCCGCGATTGCACGATGATCGTTACGTAGGCGAGCGAGAATGTCGTATGCGCAATCGTAATCGTTGAAAAGCCGCGTTGCGCCGGCCAGCCAATCAGCAGCTGCAGGCTGACAAACAGCAGCAGCAGGGACAGGCCGGTAATGACCTCGGGCATGACCAGCGGCGACGTAACCATGCCCGACAGCAGCGTGCGGCCGCGAAAGCGGCCGAAGCGGGACAGGGCGAGACCAATCATCGTGCCGAAGATCGTCGCCAGCGTCGCGGAAATCGATGCGACCTGCAGGCTGAGCCAGGCGGCATCGAGTACTTCGTCGTTCTTCAGCAGCTCCGCATACCAGCGGGTCGAAAAGCCGCCCCAGACCGTTGCGAGCCGTGAGTCATTAAAAGAGTAGACGATAACCGAGATCAACGGAACGTAGAGAAACGCGTAGCCGAAGGCCAGTACCGACAGCAGCGTTATGGAGCGCCGCTGCTTCATGCCGCTCCCTCCTGGTCCGCGCCCTGGCTGCGCTGCAGCAGCACGATCGGGATGACGAGCAGCACCAGCAGTACGACGGCAACCGATGAGGCCAGCGGCCAGTCGCGGTTGACAAAAAACTCGTCAAACAGGACACGCCCGATCATCAGTGATTCCGGACCGCCAAGCAGGTACGGGATGACGTACTCGCCGATCGCCGGTATGAATACCAGCAAGCAACCTGCGATGACGCCGGGGCGGGCGAGCGGCCAGGTGATATCCCGGAATGCACGTAGTGGCCCCGCGCCGAGATCCATGGCTGCTTCGACGAGCCGCCAGTTCATGCGTTCGAGGGATGCGTACAGCGGCAGGATCATGAAGGGCAGGTAGGAGTAGACGAGGCCGATATAGACGGCAAAATCCGTGTACATGAGCTGTATCGGGCTATCGATGACGCCCAGCCACAGCAGCAGGTTATTGATCACGCCGTAGTTGTTCAGCAGTCCCATCCAGGCGTACACACGTAACAGGAACGAGATCCAGAACGGCAGGATGATGAGCAGCAGCAGAAGGTTTCGTGTGCGCTCATCGGACCTCGCTATTGCGTAGGCCATAGGGAAGCCAAGCAGCAGGCAGAAAAACGTGGCAATCGCCGCCGTCACGACGGACTTCAGGTAGGACAGACCGTACAGTTTGTCGCTGAACAGGAAGCGATAATTATCCCACGTGGATATTACATTGCCGGCATCGTCGAACGTTGGAGTGAAGGGCGGCTGGCCAATTATCGGGTCGGAAAACTGATCTTGAAAACGATCGCAAACGGCGCGAGGAAAAACAGCAGCAGCCAGAGATACGGAATCGCGACGACGAAACGCTGCCAGAGCTGGCCGCCTTTCCCGGTGACTGACACGTCGCCCGCGTTCATTCGGTCAGGAGGACAGCGCTTTGCGGTTGCCAGGAAATGAAGACGTTGTCGTCCCATTCGAGCGACCGGGTTGCCGAGCGTCTCCGGTTCTGCGCGCTGACCTGGACAATCTTTCCGCCCGGCAGGCGAATCCGGTAGAGCGATATATTGCCGAAATAGCCCAGGTCCTCGACAATTCCTTCAAGACAAATATCATCACCATTGTCCGGCTTGTTCTTGCTGATATAGATTTTCTCCGGTCGCACAGCCAGCGCCAGTTTATCCCCTTGCCTGAATTTGCGCTCGGAATGTGCACGAAGCAACGCGTTCGCATCCGGACTCCGTACGGCAACCTCATCGCCCGTTGATTCTTCGACGACGCCATCGAATATATTGATTGTGCCGATGAAATCGGCAACGAAACGGCTGGTTGGAAACTCGTAGATCGTCGCGGGTGTATCAACCTGGCAGAAGCGTCCCTGATTCATTACGGCAATACGCGTTGACAGGATCATCGCTTCCTCCTGGTCGTGCGTGACGACGACAAAGGTAATGCCAAGCTTGTCCTGGATGCTCATCAGCTCGAACTGGGTGTGCTCACGAAGTTTCTTGTCGAGCGCGGCCAGCGGTTCGTCGAGCAACAGCACTTTTGGCTGTTTGACCAGCGCGCGTGCCAGTGCAACACGCTGCCGTTGCCCTCCCGACAGCTGATCGGGCTTGCGCGCGGTGAAATCCTCCAGCTGGACCAGTTTCAGGATATCGGCGACCCGGTCACGAACCTCGCTGCTGGCGACCCCGTCTTTCTGTAATCCATAGGCAACATTCTTCTCGACCGTCATGTGGGGAAACAATGCGTAGGACTGGAACATCATGTTGACCGGACGCTGGTACGGCGGCGTCGATGTCACGTCGACACCATCAATCAGCACACGCCCTGACGAAGGAACCTCAAAGCCGGCCATGATCCGTAACAGTGTCGTCTTGCCGCAGCCTGAACCGCCAAGTATCGAGAACAGCTCGCCGCGCGCAACGCTCAGGCTGACGTCCTCAACGGCCAGAAAGTCGCCGAAACGCTTGCTGACATTCTGCAGTTCGATAATCGGTGACTCGCTAATCGCTTCGACCCCTGTTCAGATTCCGCTCTTGACGCGGGCCCAGGCGCGCGTGCGGAGCCTTTCCTGTTTTGGCGGTGCACTAAGGACCGGGTAGACGATCTCCCAGGCAGCTTCATCCGGGTAGATGCCGGGGTCATTCAGGACGCGTGGCGACATATACTCGCGCGCGGTTTCACTTGCGTTTGCGTAGTAAACGTAGTTCGAGATTTCTGCAAGCACCCTGGGGCGCAGCATAAAGTTGATGAACAGGTACGCATTGTCCATGTGTGGCGCGTCGTCGGGTATGTAAAAACCATCAACCCACAGTCCGGAACCCTCCTTAGGCATCGTGTAATGCAGCGTGATGTCGAGGCCGGCTTCTTCGGCGCGTGCCGCGGCCTGGGCATAGTCACCCGACCAGCTCATCGCGACACAGACTTCGCGGTTCGGCAGGTCGCTGATCATTTTTGAGTTGCTGAAGTAACGCACATACGGGCGTATCAGCTTGAGCTGCGCTTCCGCGGCGGCGATGTTTTCGGCATCCACCGCACTCGGGTCTCGTCCAGGTACGCAAGCACCATCGGGAAAACGTCGGTTGGGCCGTCGAGCAGGCTGACGCCGCAATCCGCCAGTTTGGAAATGACCTCGGGATCGAACAGCACGTCGGCGCTGTCCATGGGATGATCCGGGAGCCGCTCGCGCACCAGTTTCTCATTCCAGGCGTATCCGGTGGTGCCCCACATGTACGGCGCGCTGTAGTCGACAATCTCCTCATAGAGGGCGATTTGCTCAATGATTTCCGGATCCAGGTGCCGGGTATTGTCAAGCCGTGTGAAATCGAGTTTTTCGTAGACGCCGATCGGTGCCAGGCGTGACGAAAACTGGGCGCTGTGCACGACGACGTCGTAGCCGCTGTTTCCGGCCAGCAACTTGACGTCGACGACTTCCGACGAATCGTAAAAGTCGTAGTTGACCTTGATGCCGTACTCGGCTTCGAACTGCTGCAGCGTGTCCGGGCCGATATAGTCGGACCAGTTATAGACATTGACGACCCTGGCGTCACCGTTTTCAGACGACTGCCCGCCGCACCCGGCGGCGAAGCCAAAGCACAGGCAGGCACCGAGCCACAGGCTGCGTTTTCCGGTTTGCATGGACGCGCGCGCACTCATCACCGGGCGATTTGACCATGCGCCAGTGAACGTGACAATTGCTGTCCGCAGTGACGTCGCCGGAAGCAAGTGGCCTATAATCCGCCGAGCCCGCGCTTTAACAGCCCGCGGGCGATAATAAGGCGCTGGATTTCGCTGGTACCCTCCCAGATACGGTCGACGCGCAGCTCCCGGAAAAAACGCTCAGCGACATTTTCCCGCATGTACCCGCGGCCGCCGAAAATCTGCACGGCGCGATCGGCGACGCGATTCGCCATCTCCGATGCATGCAGCTTGGCCATCGAGCAGCGCATGTGCAGCGATTTGACGTCCTCGCCACGGTCGTGCGCCGTCGCGGCCTCGAATGTCATAAGGCGCGCAGACCAGAGTTCGGTCACGCTGTCGGCCAGCATCATCTGTATGGCCTGGCGCTCGCAGAGCGGTTCGCCACCGACCATGCGCTGGCTGGCGAATGCGGCGGCTTCCTCGATCAGGCGCGCGGCGGCGCCGCAGCACCGGGCGGCGATCATCAGGCGTTCCCGGCGAAACCAGGTTCGGGTAAAGGCCATGCCATCACCGGCCTGGCCGATCCGGTTGCCGACAGGTACACGCACATCGGTATAACCGGTAGGTCGGATGGTGGGCCGCAAACGTGTGGCTGAACGAGGGTGAGGCGATGACTTCTATCCCGGGCGTGCCCTGGTCGATAAAAAACAGCGTATCGTCATCCTCATCCTGCAGGCGGGCCTGGAACCAGAAATAGTCGGCGAGGTTGGCGCCGGTAACGAACCATTTCTCACCATTTAATACGTAGTCATCGCCGTCACGGACGGCCGTTGCCTTGAGCGACGACACATCGGAACCAGGACCTTCCTCCGTGATGGCGTAACAGTCGTGCTTGGTACCGTGCATCAGCGGCAATACGTATTTCTGCTGCTGGTATTCCGTTACACGCCTCGAACATCCAGCTTTGCGGCTCGGCAAAGCACCACGACAGGGCATTGGTAATGCGCCCAGTTGCTCCCAAACCGCCACCTGCGCTTCGATCGACAGCGCGTGTCCACCGCTCGCTTCCGGTACATCCATGCCGCTGAAACCCAGTTCGACGGCGCGGGCCTTGTTGCGCCTGGCGATATCAGCGGGCAATACGCCGCCATTTAGTTCGGCTTCGACTTCGTAGGAAAGCAGGTAGTCGTCGGCGTACTCCCGCGCTTTCGTTTGCCATTCCCTTGCCTGCGGCGCCAGCTCAATATCCAATTATGTGCTCCTGAAAGTCATGTGTTCTGGTGGTGGCAGCCATCCTGCCTTACTCGTAGTGTTCCGGGAATACGGCCCGGAGGTAACTGTAAACCGCATCAAGCGCTGTTTCACGATCAAAGGTGCGCGGACTGATCAGGTACGACAGCCACAGGCCGTCCGTCATCGCGCTTAAGGCATCCGTGACGGTTTCGGCGTCAATATCACGATAAGCGCCTTCGTCGATAATGGTCTGGCAGAGTTCGATCAGTTGCGCGCTGTAGGTCAGGTCATGTGCTTCGCAGATTTTCTGGTAGGTGGGCACAGCCTTCACTTCACCCCAGAAGGCAAACCAGACGGCGAGCTTGCGGCGGTCGCAGATAGCGGGCCCGAGATCCATTTCCATCAGTGCCAGCAGTTTTTCAGCCGCGGACGGCGGCGACTTCTCAAGAACCTGCGCAAACCGCGACCGGTATTCCTGCGACAGATACCGCAGCGTCTCATTTAGCAGGTTTTCCTTGCTGTTGAAATGCAGGTTGACGATGCCCTGTGACAGTCCCGCCATCTTTGCAACATCGCCAAGCGTGGTACTGCCGAGTCCCTTGCGGGAAATACACTTGATCGTGGCGTCGATCAGTTGCTGCCGGCGCAGTTCGCGGCTTGCGGTGCGGCTGGTCCTGGTTGATTCGGCTACCGCCATTCCTCTACCTCCCGCGAACGGTTCACAGGCCCCGAGTCTGACACAAAATGAATGGTTATTCATTCAGATTTCTGGACTTCCAGGCCCTATCCGTGCGATTCTGGCAACCGTCATCGTTACATGGAGGCTCTATGCGGTGTCTGGACAAGTCGAATCGCCATTTCAGGAAGGCTCTTACGCGCCTGCCGTTGGGGGTTGCGTCGAATTTTCGCTACTGGGGTGAAGACCGGACGATATATGTCAAAAAGGGCAAAGGTGCGCGGCTGTGGGATATCGATGACAACGAGTACATCGATTACCGCCTCGGCTTTGGCCCCGCGATACTCGGCTACGCGGACGAGCGTGTTGATCAGGCGGCGCGCGAGGGCATGGATATTGGCGGCGTTTTCGCACTGTCAACCGAACTCGATGAAGTAGCGGACCGTATCAGCCGGATGGTGCCAGCAGCTGAACTGGTCCGCTTCTCCAACTCTGGTACAGAGGCCGTCATGGCGGCATTGCGTATTGCCCGCGCCCACACGGGAAAGGACGGCCATATCGTCCTCGAAGGCGGCTACCACGGCGTCTTCAACGAGGTGCTGTGGTACGCGGAAGTGGAGGACTGGAGCCCGAAGGATGGCGACCCCGAGGTCCTGCCATTCGGCGACGGCGTGCCGGCGATCGTCAAGCCGCTGATACATACTGTGCCGCTGAATGACGCCAACGCACTCGAAGATACTCTTAAACGCTGGCACAACGTCGTCGGCGCGATGCTGATCGAACCGATCATGGGTAACTGCTGCGGCTTGTCGGCTACCAGTGAGTACTTGCGCGATGTGCGCTCACTGTGTGACAAGTACGACGTGTTGATGGTTGTCGATGAAGTAAAGACCGGCTTTCGCGTGGCCCGAGGCGGCGCACAGGAACTTTTCGGCGTCAAGGCAGACCTGTGCACGTTCGCCAAGGCGATGGCCAACGGCTACCCGATCTCCGTCGTGGCCGGGCGCGAAGACGTCATGCGCAATGTCGGCGACTCGGTTGTGCATGGTGGCACGTTCACCGCCCATTCGGTGTCACTGGCCGCGGCCGGCGAAGACGCTGGAAATACTCGATGAAACCGACGCGCTGGCCAATATTGCCAAATACGGCGGTGAACTGCGCAAGGGCCTGAGCAAGATCCTGGCAAGCCGCGGCATACCGCACTCGTTTATCGGCCACGAGTCAATGACGGGCCTGTTCTTCGACGAGGTGGCGCCGGCTAATTACCGTGACTGGGTCAACTCGAACTACGAGTTCTACGATGCCATGGCGCCGAACCTGCATGACCTCGGTATTGTGGTCGAGCCGGACTCACGCGAACCCTGGTTCATGTGTGAGGCTCATGATGTGAAATGTCTCGCCGAAACGCTGGACAAGTTTGAACAGGCGGTGGACATTACGCTGCAGAAAACCACCGCGGCGAGCGGCGTATCTGGCGCCAGAAAATGAGACTCGCTGACTAAAGAACAGGGGAGACACTCTGCGCCATGAAAACGTATGACGCTATCGTCGTTGGTGCCGGTCACAACGGCCTCACCAACGCCGCGTACCTTGCGAAGTCGGGGCTGGACGTTCTGTGCGTTGAAAAAAACGACTATATCGGCGGTGCGGCCGTAAGCCGGAATCTGTACAAGGACTGGATCTACTCCAATTGCTCCTATGTATGCTCTTTGCTGCGGCCGGAAATTTTCCGGGCACTCGAATTGCATCGTCACGGCCTGCAGGTTACGCCACCCTATGGCGGTGGCTGCAATTTCATGGAAAACGGTGACTACCTCGGCAGCTACATCGATCACGAGGTGGCAGTATCGTGAATACGCGCGCTTCTCAAAACACGACGCTGACGCGTCTGTGCGTTATTCGGCCGATGTCATGCGCCAGTGCCGGTTCATCAGCGATTCGTTGCTGCGCACGCCGCCGGATCCGACATCCTTCAAGCTGCGGGATCTGGCCGAACTGGCGTATCTCGGCAAGAAGTTCTACGAAATGGGCGAAGACCGGATGTACGAGACCATCCGCTTCTGGACCATGAGCGTTGCCGAGTATCTCGACGAATACTTCGAAACCGATGTCATCAAGGCATCGATGTCCGGCAGCGGCATCATCGGCACGGCGCTCGGTATTCATTCACCCGGTACGGCCTACGTGCTGCTGCATCACTACATGGGCGAAGTTGACGGTAACGTCGGCTCCTGGGGTTACGCGCGCGGTGGCATGGGTGCGGTGGCCAAGCGCCATCGCGCGAGGCGTTCCAGGCCTATGGCGGCGAGCTGCGGACCGGACGCCGGTGTCGACAGATCATCGTCGCGCAACGGCAAGGTCGACCGGCGTCGCGCTGTCCAACGGCGAGGAAATCGAGGCCAGACATCGTGGTCTCCGCGCATGGACGTCAAGACGCACGTTCCTGCAGATGCATGGACGAGAAGTGACCTTGACCGATGACGTTCTACCGGCGCGTCAAGAATTTCAAGATTCGCGGCTCCTCCGGCAAGCTGAACATCGCGCTGGACGGCATGCCAACGTTTCCTGCCCTGCCAAAAGGCAGCCCGCTTCTGGACGGCGACATGCATTTCACCGACACGATGGAGCGTATGGAACGCGCCTATGACGACTGGAAGGAAGGCACCTGGTCGAAGGACCCGTACATCGACATGATGATTCCGACGCTCACTGATCCGACGATGGCGCCACCGGGCAAGCATTTCATGAGCTGTTTCGTGCAGTACTGTCCGGCGCAGGTGGAGGGCCGAGACTGGACCGACGAGGAGCGCGAGCAGTTCGGCCAGACAGTTATCGACCAGATCGCGAACTACAGCCCGGATTTCAAGGATCTCATCGAGCACGTCGAGATTCGCACGCCGGCGGTCATCGAGGAAGAGATCGGTATTACCGAGGGCAACATCTTCCACGGCGAACTGACGATGGACCAGCTCATGTTCAACCGTCCGATTCCGGGCTATGCGCAGTATCGTGGACCAGTGGGTGGCTTGTACATGTGCGGCTCGAGTACGCATCCTGGCGGCGGCGTTATGGCGGCGCCCGGTGCGAACGCGGCCCGGGAAATTCTGCTGGACTTAAAGCGCCAGAACACCGTACCGGAGAATTTCGGCGATGACTGAGCAATTCGATGTAATCGTGGTCGGCGGCGGCCACAACGGACTGGTATGCGCCAACCTGCTGGCAAAAGCCGGCAAGAGCGTGCTGGTGCTGGAAGCCAACGAACAGGCTGGCGGCGCGGCCGTTACGCAATCTTTTGCCGACGGCTACTCGGTATCGAGCGGCGCGCACCTGCTCTACGGCCTGCAGCCACAGGTGGAGCGTGACCTCGGCCTGAAGGTCCGCCTTGCCTCTGACAACATGAGCACGATCGCATTGTCCGACGATGGCAAGCACATACGCATCAAGGGTTCATCGGTGCAGGGTGTCGGCGACAATGACAGGCCGAGATGCGGGATTTCCACAAGCAGATGCTGAAGTTTTCGTCCTGCTGCGCCCGTTCCTGAACAAGACGCCACCCCGGCTGGGTGCCGGAGGCCGCGAAGACCTTGCGACGCTGGCGCAGCTCGGCCTGAAGATGCGGCTGCTGGGCAAGACTGACATGCGCGATTTCCTGCGGCTGATCGGCATGAACATCTACGACGAGGTCGAGGAACGCTTCACGAACCCATTGTTAAAGGGAGCAATCAGCCTCGATGCAGTACTCGGAACGCACCTCGGCCCGCGGTCGCCGAACACGATCCTGACGCTCTTGTACCGCCTTGCGGCAACAGGCGGACGTATTGCCAGTCCGGCAGGCGGCATGGGTGCCGTTACGAAAATGCTGGCCGACAGTGCACAGAAGCAGGGCGTTGATATTCGCACGAGCAAGCGCGTCAGGCAGATCATCGTCGACAACGGGCGGGCAACCGGTGTCCGGACCGAGGATGACGATGTATTCATGAGCATGACGGTCGTGTCCAATGCCGACCCTAAACGCACTATCATGGACCTGGTCGGCACCCGTCATGTCGAGACCGGCTTTGCGCGCCGCATACATCACCTGCGTATGCGCGGTAATGCGGCGAAGCTGCACCTCGCGCTGGACGGGCTGCCGGCGATCAATGGTCTCGACAAGAAGGATTTTGCGGAGCGCCTCGTTATTGCACCGGATGCGGACTACGTCGAGCGTGCTTTCAATCCCGCCAAGTATGGCGAGACGTCGCCGGATCCCGTCGTTGAAATGACGTTCCCGAGCCTGCGCGATACCTCGCTCGCACCGGCCGGCAAGCACGTCATGTCCGCTGTTGTGCAGTATGCGCCGTACGAGCTTAAAGCGGGCTGGGACGACGCGGCACGCGCGCGCTTCGAAGATGCCATCATGGACACACTTGCCCGTTACGCACCGGACCTCAAAGGGCGGGTGGTAGCATCCGAACTGCTGACGCCACCCGACTTCGAGCAGCGCTTCGGCATGGGCGGCGGCCACTGGCACCATGGCGAGCTGACCTTCGACCAGTTCCTGTTTGTGCGGCCGGTTGCCGGCGCTGCCCAGTACGCCATGCCGCTGGACGGGCTGTACCTGTGCGGTGCTGGCGCGCATCCGGGCGGCAACGTGTCCGGCGCGGCGGGACGAAACGCGGCGCGTGCGATCCTCGCAACGGAGAAAGGGTCATGACGATTCAGGAAGTGAACCAGCGGCGCCTGCAGTCGCCGTTCTATTCAAGACTTGCCGAGGTTGACCGCCTTAACGAGTGGCACAGCTGGAAGGGCTATACGTCCGCCGACGCGTTCTACGATCACGAACTCTGAATGTTGCGCGATCCGGAACAGCACCGCGGTGTTTGACGACCTGACGCCGATGTCGAACCCGCGTTTTCCGGTCCCGAGGCGCTGGCCTATATCGACCGGCTGGTGACGCGCGACATGCACAAGATACGCGTCGGGCGAGTGGCGTATGCCGTCTGGTGCAATGACCAGGGCCAGGTCATCGATGACGGCACGCTGTTCCATTTGCGCGACGGTGAATACCGCCTGTGCTCGCCGGAACGCCACCTCGCGCGGCTCCAGGCCGCGGCGCTTCGGCATGGATGTCACTATCGTCGAGGAAACGGCCGACATCGCCGCGCTCGGCCGTGCAGGGACCAACGTCCTTCAGCGTGCTGAAGAAGCTCGGGCTCGATGGCATTGAGGACCTGAAGCCGTTCGGCCTCGCGCATTTCGATTTCGAGGGTACGGAGCTGATGGTGTCACGGACCGGTTTTACCGGCGACCTCGGTTACGAACTCTGGATCGACGCCGCACATGCCGAAGCACTGTGGGACGCCCTGTTCGAAGCCGGCATGGTCAGGCATAACGCCGATCGGCACGCATGCGCTCGAGATGTCGCGCATCGAGGCGGGATTCCTGGCCGCGGGCGTCGACTTCCTGCCGGCCGAGGAGACCGTCCGTCCCGGCCGCTCGCGCTCACCGTTCGAGCTGGGCCTGGGCTGGCTGGTCGATTTCAAGAAGCCGAATTTCAACGGCCGGCGGGCGCTGGCCGAAGAACAACGGCGCGGCTCCGAATGGCGTCTCGTCAAGCTCGATATCGAGGGCAACAAGCCGGCCCACCATTCCTATATCTACGCAAAGAAGCGCGGCCGACTGAAGCAGGCGGGCTTTATCACGTCAGCCACGTGGTCGCCGGTGTGCAAGCAGAACATCGCCATAGGCACGGTACGCGTGCCGCACGGCGAGGCCGGCAGCTCGTTGTGGGTGGAAATCTACTACCAGCGTGAAATGCACTGGTCGCGCGTCATGGCGAAGGCAACCGTCGTCGACAAGCCGTTCTGGGATCCGCCGCGGCGCCGCGCGACACCGCCGGGGGATTTCTGACGCCGGGCTTAAGGTTCCGCACAAATGGCGGCGACTGCCTCGCATCCGCTTGATCCGCTGCTAAGGCCGCGCGCCGTTGCCGTTGTCGGCGCATCGATGCGCGAGGACTCGATGGGCGAGTGGGCGCTCGAAAACCTGAAGCGCGGCGGGTTCAAAGGACCGATTTACCCGATCAATCCGCGGCACGACCAGGTCGCCGGGCTGCGCTGCTACGGGAGTTTTGCAGCGCTGCCGGAAACGCCGGACCTGGCGATATTTGCCGTCGGCGACCATCGCCTCGAGGGGTCGCTCGACGAGGCCATCGTCGCGGGCGTGCCGGCCGCCGTAATCATGTCCGCGACGACGCTCGATGACGACACGACACCGCCGCTCCGCGAACGCCTGCGGCGGAAAGTGCATGACGCCGGTATGTTGTTGTGCGGCACGAACGGCATGGGCTTCTACAATGTGCGCGACAATGTCTGGGCCTGCGGTTTCGACAGCCGCCATCATGAAGGTCCCGGTACCGTCAGCCTGATCAGCCACTCGGGTTCCGGCATGTCCGGACTCATCGACAGCGAAGAGCGGCTGCGCATCAATGTCGCGGTCTCAACCGGCAACGAGGTCGGCGTGACAATGGACCGCTATCTCGATTTCGTGCTGGACCTGCCGGAAACGCGCGCGGTCGGCCTGTTCATGGAAACGGCACGCAATCCGCAGGGATTTCGCGACGCGCTCGCGAAAGCGCGCGACTGCGGCGTGCCGGTCATCGCGCTCAAGGTCGGGCGCACCGCCGAGGCCGCACGGCTGGCAGTTTCCCATTCGGGCGCCATCGCGGGTGACACCGCAACCTACGACGCACTGTTTGATTACTACGGAGTGCAGCAGGTTCGTGACATGGACGAACTGGCCACGGCACTGATCCTGTTCTCGGAATTGCACCCGGTCGGGCCCGGTGGCCTCGTTTCGCTGCACGACTCAGGCGGCGAGCGGCAATTGATGATCGATCTCGCGGCGGACGCGGGCGTGCCAATGACCAAACTGGCGCCGAAGACCGTAAGCCTGCTTGAGAAAGTCATCGACCCGGAGCTGCCGGCCGTCAATCCGCTCGATGCCTGGAGCCGCGGCGGCGGCACGGCGGCGGCACAGATGACGAAGAGCCTGACACTGGATGATGCAGGACCCGGGTGCCGCCCTCGGCGTCGTGTCGCACGACCGCGCGCCCGACGGCAAGGTTTATGCGGGCTGATATTCAGTACCATGGAATCGGCGCACTGGTGGATGCGGGCAAGCCCGTTGCCCTCGTCGCGGCGCGGCAGGGCAGCGGCTTCGAGCGCGGCGGGCAGTCGAGCAACGCAGCGGCGGCTTTGCCTGGTGCTCGATGGCCTGCAGGCCTTCCTGCGCGGTGTTCGCCTGCTGCTTGACTACCGCGATGATCACCGTGTGAAAGAGGCGGACGCAGGGTACCGCCGCCACCGCGCCCGGCCGTCCTGCGCTGGCATTCGCGCCTGCAAAGCGGCGTTACGCTCGATGAGTACGAGTCGCTGCAACTGCTGGCGGACTTCGGCGTCAACGCCAATCCGTCGCGCCTCGTCAACGACAGGGCCGAGCTTGGCGCGGTTGCGAATGAACTCGGGTATCCGCTGGTGGCAAAAACGGCGATGCCCGGCATGCTTCACAAGACGGAGCAGAAAGGCGTGCACCTGGGACTTGGCGATGATCGTGAGCTGGAGCGGGCATACGACGATCTTGCATCCCGCTGCGGGCCGCGGGTACTTGTGGCGCCGATGATTACCGGCGGAATTGAAACCCTGCTCGGTGTGCGCCGCGATCCGCAGTTCGGCCCGGTCGTTGTATTCGGGTTCGGCGGCATCCATGCCGAGTTGCTCAAGGATGTGGCGTTCGCATTGCCGCCGTTCAGTGCCGCGTGGGCAAAGCGCTGCCTGGCGCGCCTGAAATTGCGGCCGCTGTTCGACGGTGTGCGCGGCCAGCCCCCGGCGGATATCGAAGCCTGGTGCGAGACAGTGGCGAACTTTTCCGTAATGGTTGCAGCACTTGCGGAAGTAATCGGCGAGGCGGATGTCAACGCCGTTACCTGGCCCGGCGAACACGGCTGCACGTGCGCGTGGATGCATGCTGATTATTGGTCACGATGACCGGAGGCAGGAATCATGACGATAGAGACAATTGCGAATCACACGCTTGCGGACTGGCAGTCCGCGGCAAAACGCGCCCTGAATGCTATGGATACGCGCCTGTACATCGATGGCCGTCAGCGTCGACAGCCAATCGACGGCGGCCGCTTCGCGCGATCCAGATACCGGCAACTGGCGAGAAGCTCGCATCCGTGCCCAGCCGCTGGGGCGGGGCAAACGACGTCGATCAGGCCGTCAAGGCAGCGCGCAAGGCATTCCGTTCCGGCACCTGGTCGCGCATGGCGCCGCGCGAACGCATGGGCGTGCTATACCGGTTCACGGAACTGATTGATGCGGATGCAGAGCGCCTCGCTGTGCTCGACACGCTCGATATGGGCAAGCCGATCAGCGACATGGTGAACGTCGACCTGCCGTCGGTGGTCGAGACGATCCGGTTCATGGCGGAGTGCATAGACAAGATCGAAGGCAGCGTCACGAACACCGAACACGATGTGATGCACTATGTTTTGCGTGAGCCGATAGGCGTCGTCGGTGCAATATCGCCGTGGAATTACCCGTTGCTGATGGCCGTCTGGAAAATCGCGCCGGCGCTGGCCGCCGGCAATGCGGTGATCCTGAAACCGGCCGAACAGGCGCCGCTGTCATGCCTGAGGCTCGCGGAACTGTTCCGTTGAAGCCGAGGGTCCGCCAGGCATCTTCAATGTCCTGAACGGTATTGGCGAAGTTGCTGGCAAGGCACTGGCACTGCACGAGGATGTCGACAAGATCACGTTCACCGGGTCGGCGGCAGTCGGCAAGCTGATCCTGCAATATTCCGGCCAATCCAGATGATGAAGAAGGTCGCGCTCGAGTGCGGCGGCAAGTCACCGCAGGTCTTCATGGCGGACACCGCGGATCTCGACAAGGCGGTAACGGCCGCCTGCAACGGCATATTCGCGGGATCCTGGGCGAAGTCTGCCATTGCTGGTTCGCGGCTGCTCGTCGACCGGGCCATACACTGATGCCTTCGTCGAGCGCTTCGTCGATATCGGGCGCGACGCCGACAAGGCCGGTGATCCGCCGAATCCGGCCACCAACCTCGGACCGCTGGTGACCCGGGAGGCACCAGGAGCGCGCACCGGGCATGATCGAAGTCCGGCAAGATCCGAAGGAGCAACCCTTGCGTACGGCGAGTGATCGCGTCTGACCAGGTGGCGCCTTTACGCCAATCCCGACGCTCGTTCACCGAAGTCGTAGTAGTCCGATGCGCATCGCCCAGGAGGAGATTTTCGGCCCCGTCGCCGCTGTGTTGCCGTTCGATGGCCTCGACGAGGCGGTCACGATCGCCAATGACTCGATCTACGGCCTTGCGGCAGGCGTATGGACGCAGGACCTGACGACCGCGCACCGGCTGATCCGGGAAATAGAGGCAGGCGTTATCTGGGTCAACTGCTTTGACGAAGGTGACATGACGCAGCCGTTCGGCGGCTACAAGCAGTCCGGCAACGCGCGCGACAAATGCATGGAGAGCCTGCTCAGTTACACGCAGATGAAGTCCGCCTGGATACGGCTCGGTTAACAGGGATCCGCGTCTTTACAATTGACGCCAACCCGCAAAATCTGATTTGCTCAGCGGCCAATACTGCGTAACGGGGGACAGCATGAGAACTACAACACCAATCCGCCTGCATGCCGGCGTGTTATTTCTTGGGCTTATGCTCGCAGCGGGCTGCGCAAAAGAGTCCGCGCCGGTAGAGGCGCCTGCGGCTGAACCACTGGCTGACCTGGCTTTTACGAATGGCCGCATTTACACAATGGATGGCAGCCGGTCGTGGGCAGAGGCTGTGGCCATCCGCGACGGCCGGATCATTTATGTGGGCACGGACGAGGACCTTGGCGAGATAGCCGGTCCGGATACGCGGCGCGTCGATCTGCACGGCCGCATGATGCTCCCTGCCTTTCACGATATCCACATACACCCGATCGGCGGCGGCATCGAGGCAGCGGCGTGCGACCTGAACGGACTCGAATCGCTTGAGCAATACCGGGAGACGATTGCCGAGTGCGCCGAGCGTACCGGCGATGACGAATGGATACTGGGCGGCGGCTGGCTGATGTCGGTGTTCGGGCCGGGTGGCATGCCGAGCCGCCGCGTCCTCGACGAGCTGGTGCCGGACCGGCCCGTGTACCTGACCTCGTCGGACGGTCACACGGGCTGGGCAAACAGCAAGGCCCTGGAGATCGCGGGTATCGACAGGGACACGCCGGACCCGCGCGACGGGCGTATCGACCGTGATCCTGCGACAGGCGAGCCGATCGGCAGCCTGCAGGAAGGCGCGATGCGGCTGGTGTCGGCGCACACGCCGCCGGTGACGCAGGAAGTGCGTACCGACGGGCTGCGTCACTCGATCGACATGCTGAACGGCTACGGTATCACGTCGATTCAGGATGCCGCTGTCAGCGAGGACGACCTCAAGGCCTATCGTGCGCTGGAGCAGCGCGGCGAGCTCGACCTGCGCGTCGTCGGCTCGCAATGGTGGGACCGGGAACGCGGCACGGAGCAGATTCCCGAGTTCAAGCGGCTGCGTGACGAATACGTGAGTGATCGCCTCAAGGTTTCGACCGTCAAGATCATGCAGGACGGCGTGATGGAGAACTTTACCGCGGCGATGCTTGAGCCTTACCTGCAACAGGGCGACACGCGCGGTATTCCCATGGTCGAGCCGGATGCGTTGCGCCGGATTGTCGCGGAACTCGACGCGGAAGGATTCCAGGTGCATTTTCACGCGATCGGTGATGCAGCGATCCGCCAGTCGCTCGATGCAGTCGAGGAGGCACGGGAACAAAATGGCGCGCGCGCGGTTTGCGGCACCACATCTCTCACCTCGAACTGATCGATCCCGCCGATATTCCGCGATTCCGTGAACTGGATGTCATCGCGAACTTCCAGCCGCTGTGGGCATTTGCCGACGAGTACATTACCGACCTGACTTTGCCTTACATCGGCGACGAACGGGGCCAGGGGCTTTATCCGATCCGCAGTGTCTATAAGAGTGGTGGCATGATCGCCTTCGGCAGCGACTGGTCGGTATCCACGGCCAACCCGTTGTACCAGATTGAAGTCGCTGTCACGCGCAAGGATCCGGACGATGCGACAGACGACGTCTTCCTGCCGGATGAGCGCATCAACCTGCCGGAAGCGCTGGCGGCGTTCACGATCAATGGCGCCTGGGTCAACCATCACGAGGAGTTGACCGGCTCGATCGAGGCCGGCAAGGCGGCCGACCTGATCGTGCTGGATCGCAACCTGTTTGCGATCGCACCGGAGGAGATCTCGGAAACGAAGGTTTTGCTGACGCTGCTGGACGGCGAGCCGGTACACGGCGATCCGACGTCGCTGTACATGCGACCGTCACCTGAAGTCCGGCAGGCTGCTAGAATACGCGTGACATTGGGCAATCGAAGGATGCGAAATGAATAACTCAATAGCTCGTCTGTTTGTTTTCCGGCTGGTGGCGGTAGCGCTGCTCAGCGTGGGTATGACCCAGGTATCGACGGCCGGCATGATTGGTACCGACGCCCTGATTGAAGAGCAGGCTCGGGACGGCCGCATCACGAGAATTGAGCAGCTGATTGATCGTGAAGACGTGGCAAGGCAGCTGACCGAATTGGGAGCCGACGCCGAATTCATCAAGGCACGCATCGGCAATATGACGAATGCCGAGCTGGCTGAACTCGACGGGCGCATCGGGCACAGGTTGCCGGCGGTGACGCCGTCGGGGTCATCGGCACGGTCTTTCTCGTTCTGCTGATCCTCGAGCTTGTCGGCGTGACTGACATCTTCAAGAGTCTGTGAACGGCGGCCATCGATTCCATGACAGCAGACCGGGGGCCAGCCATGTGCTGGCCCTTTTTTTGTCGGTCTGCCTCGCAGCGTGCAGCACGATCCCGGAGCGCGTCAGCGACTACGGCCCGGCAGCGGCAGCGGCCGAGCTGACCGGCACACCGTTTCACCCGCAGGAACGCTGACCAGTGCGGCGCCGGCCGCGCTGATGACCATACTCGAGGCCAGTGGTGCCGGGACGGACATGGATACATTGATCCGGCGCGTTTACCTGCCGGCACGGCAAGGGAGCCTGCAGGCCGAGCTGGTCGCCGCAACGCGGGCGGAAGACCGAATTCCGTACCAGTTGGCACCGAAGCTGTCATCCCTTACCGCCGAGCTGGCCGCCGGTCGTCCCGTCCTCGTACTTCAGAATCTCGGCGTCAGCTGGCTGCCACGCTGGCACTATGCGGTGGTCGTAGGCGTCAATCCCGAGGTGGACGAGATCGTGCTGCGCTCCGGCACCGAGCGGCGGCGGCTTACCCGCACGGCAACGTTTCTTCGCACCTGGCGGCGATCAGGGTACTGGTCGCTCGTAGCACTCCGCCCGGGCGAGATGCCGGCCGAAGCAGATCGGGAGCGCTGGTTTGACACACTCGCGGCGCTGGAGGAGACCGGTCACATCCGGAATGCACGTGCCGGCTGGCAGGCAGCACTCGACCAGTGGCCCGATGCAACGGTCGCACGTTTCGGTCTGGCCAACAGCGAGTTCCTGCTGGGTAACTGGGCTGCAGCTGAGGCAGAGTACCGGGCGCTGCTCGCCTCGCAACCCGGGCTCGTCATGGTGCGCAACAACCTGGCTGCCGCTTTACTTAAAATGGAGCGTGTCGACGAGGCACGGGACGAGGCGATGCGTGCGCTCCGGCAGGCGGAAGGAACGGCGGCATACCGGCAGGCGATCGAGGAGACGCTCGCGGAGATTGACGCGGCTGCCGAGCGCATGTAGGCAGCCGTCGTCAGTCGAGGTCGGGCAGCCCCTCGAGCACCAGCAGGTAGTAGCTGACGATGCCAACTACATCGTCGCCTTCCAATACCGGTGCGTGACTGATACCGAATCGCTCGAACAGGCGCGCACAATAGCGGATATTCATGTCCGGCTGCACCGATATCACCGGCTTCGCCATGATCTCGTAGACGTTTGTACGCTCCGGTGCGCGGTCCTTCGCAATCACCTGCTTGGCAACGTCCGAAAACAGCAGCATGCCATACTCATCCTGCTCATCGCGCCGTTCGACGATCAGGCAGGTCGCGCCAACCTTTTTCATGATCTTGAGCGCGGACAACACGTCGATCTTGCCATCCACTTTCGTGACATCGGTACGCATGACGTCCCGTACCGGCACCCAGCTGCGGCTGTTCATAGTTTGTCCTCCACAATCTCTGTCAGTTGTTTGGCCTGTGCGACGACGCCGATTGCATCTTCGACGTCGATCTGTACCGCAATGCCGGTACCCGGTGCATCATCAAATTTGCCGACCTCACCGATGTGTTCGAGTATCTGCCGGCTTAAGTGTTCCTCGACCAGCAATAACACGACGTCGCGTTGCGACGACAGCGTCAGCCCGAAGAACGTCTTGTTCTGCTGCATTCCCTCACCCCGCGCATTGCTGATGATGGTGCAGCCGGTCGCGCCGGAATTACGAGCCGCATCCATGACGGCGTTGGTCTTGCTGTCCTCAACGAAAGCAATGATCAGTTTGAAATGCATGGCCTTGATTCCTGTATACGAGTATCAGTGATTGCGGGGTGCGGCCGGCCGGCCGCCGCGCAGAATGGAAAGTTGTGCGTAAGCGAGTACGGAGATGACGCCGAACAGGCAGGCAAGTGCGACCAGCCCGAAACCGTCGTGCATTGGCGTGCGGCCCGGCACCGCTTCCGACAGGCCGAGCCCCAGGGCCGTTATCAGCGGAACAGTGACGGTAGAGGTTGCAACAGGACCGGAATCGTATGCAAGGGGCACGATAAGTTTGGGTGCCAGCGCGGTTTGTACGATAACGACCAGGTATCCGGCCGCAATCAGGTAGTGGAGCGGCAGCCCGTAAACAATGCGAAAACAGCCGAGCGCGACACCGGTTCCGATGCCGATGGCAACGGCCACGCGCAGTCCCCAGACGTGAGATTGCGCCGCCCGATACCTGGTTTGCCTTGATCGCTACCGCCAGCAATCCGGGCTCCGCGAGCGCGGTGCTGATGCCGAGCGTCAATGCGAACAGGTAGACCCAGTAGTAGTCATGCCACGTCAGTAATCCGTTGCCAGTGCCAAGAAACGCGGGATCCGTCAGTTGTTCGGCCATCATTCGCCCGAGCGGAAACAGCGACTTCTCAAGCCCGATCAGCAGGCAACCGAGGCCAACGATGACAAACAGGAAACCTGCAACGATGCGGCCGCGGTTCGGCATCGGCCCGCCGATAACAATTCGCTGGAAGCCAAACAGGAAAACCGCGATGGGCAGGACGTCCAGTGCCGTGCCGCCGAGTACGCCAAGGCTGCTGATGATCAGCTCCATTGCATGATGATCCCGAAAGCAAGCACAAACAGGATAGGCATCAGTGTCGCGAAGGCAACGAGACCGAATCCGTCAAGCATGGGATTGCGCCCGCGGACCGAGCTTGCGAGGCCGACGCCCAGCGCGGTCACCAGCGGTACGGTCACCGTCGATGTCGTAACAGCGCCCGAATCAAAAGCGATGCCGACGACCTCCCGCGGCGCGACCGCCGTAATCAGTACCGCCAGCAAATAGCCGCCGATGATCATCATTGGCAACGACCAGGCTGCAAGAATCCGCAAGACGCCCAGTACGATTGCGACGCCAACAGCGAATGCGACTGTCATTCGCAATGCAAGCGCGTAGCCCTTGCGAGCCTCGTCAGTCTTGTCGATAGTGCCCGCGTCCGCCGCAATGCGGGCGGCTTCGTCAGCAACGGCGAGCAGCGCCGGTTCCGCGATTGTCGTGCCAAACCCCAGCAGGAAGGCAAATGCCAGCAGCCAGAACACGCTGCCTTTGGCAGCCAGCGAATGCGCAAGACCTTCACCGACTGGAAACAATGCAAGCTTGAGGCCGTAGATAAACAGGGTTAGTCCGGCGAGGACCAGCAGTCCGCCAGCGGCAAGGGGCGCCAGCACGGATACCGGGTTGCCGACCACGAAGATCTGGAAAACGCCGATGACAGCCACGATCGGCAGCAGGTCGCGAAGACTATTGAGCGCGTCACGCAGCAGGCCGCTGGCGGCGGCTCTCACGCGATTGCACCGCTGGATCTACCGACCGGAATGGAACTGGCTGCCATGGCGCCAATAGTACCGTCCCGGGATCGCCCCGTCCCTGAGCGGATTATCGCTTCGTCCGCCGCTTGTTCCGGGCCGCTCAGGCAACGGACAATGCTGCGATTGACAGGGCATGGCAACCGGGATTGCTGCGCCCTCAGATCCAACGACACCGGAGACACTCGATGACCTACGGCTGGCACGACCTGATCGGCAACCTGGGTGTATCACTGATACTGCTTAGCTACCTGCTGCTGCAACTTGGCCGCGTCCGCCCGGAAGGTCTGCGGTTCTCGCTGGCAAACGGTGTCGGCGCGCTGCTGATCCTGATTTCACTGATACAGGAATTCAACCTGTCGGCATTCCTGATCGAAGCCGCCTGGCTGTTGATCAGCGCCGGCGGCGTGCTGCGGTACGCGCTGCGGAGGCAGTCTGAGACTCGGGGAGAGTAGCCGCTACCTGACAGATTCGCGTTCGATCAACTCGTCGATCACTTCCAGCAGCGTCGGGTAGCCGCCGGCTTCGGCGGCGCCGGTGCGGTACTTGCCGCTGACGACGATGGCTGGAACGCCGGTAATGCCGTAGCGTCGCGCGAGGTCTTCCGCGATGCGCATTTTCTGCGCGACCTCGAACGAACCCCAGGCCTTCCGGAAGTCATCGGCGCTGACCCCGAAGCGCTCGAACAGCGACTGGATCGTGGATTCCGACGCCAGGCGATTGCCGCGCTGGTGGAATTCGTTGAACACCGCTGCATGAAACTCTTCCGGGTTCGCCAGCGTGCCGTTCTTGCCGAGCACTTCCCCGGTGTAATAAAGCTGCGCGTGCAGTTTGACGATAGGGTTCCACATGGCCGGTACGCGGACGAAGCGTGCATTGGCAGGCTTGTTCGCGGCCCATCGATTAATCAAGGGTTCAAAATCATTGCAGTGGTTGCAGCCATACCAGAAAAACTCCGCAACCTCGATCTTGTCGGCGCCGCCTACGGTCGGCTGCGTCGGGACCAGCCGCTGGAAATGCTGGCCCTCTTTGAATTGCCAGTCCGCGCGGTCAGCCGGCGAATCCGCCTGTGCCAGCATCAGCGGCACATCGCCGGCATCCGTCTCCACGGGTTCGGCCGCGGATTCCTCGACGACTTCCATGACCTCGGTTTCGGCGGTGTCAGCCGGCGGTCCGGCCTCATCGGCCGGCGCCGGGTCGGCGGCTACCGGTTCCTCTGCGGCCGTATCATCAGCCGGCGGCTCCTGTCCGGAATCGCACGCCGCCAGCAGAAACACTGACAACAGGCCCGGGATAAGCAGATTCTTCATACAGACACTCCGACGGATACTAGAGATTCAGACTGGCATGCAGCCAAAAAGTTTGGCGGGCGCTTGTTCACCCGCTTGTGCCGTACCGCGTACCGCTAGTCGGCGGCGGTGACGGTACCGTGCAGGCCCTGGATGTAGGAGGCGACCGCGTTGATATCCTCCTCGCTGAGCGACGCTGCAATACTGCGCATCATCCGCGTCGTACCGTCGGTCACGCGCGCGCCGCTCTTGTAGTCACGCAGTTGCTTGGCAGTATACGCGGCGTGTTGCCCGCGCAACGACGGGTACAAAGCGGCGGGGTTGCCGCGGCCCACAGGACCATGGCACGCGATGCAGGCAGAAACGCCGGCTTCCGAGTCGCCACCGATATACAGCGCCCGACCCTTGTCGACGGTCGATGCGTTGGCCACCGCCCGTGCGGCCATGCGCTGCGAGGCGTAATAGACGGCCAGGTCGCGGATGTCCTCATCCGACAGTGACATTGCCTGCGCCGTCATCAGCGGATCCTTGCGCGTGCCGTCCTTGTATGCCTTCAGCTGATCGACAATGTAAGTGGCGTGCTGGCCGGCGAGCGACGGCCACACCGGGTTGACACTGTTGCCGTCAGCGCCGTGGCAGGCACTGCAGGTGGTCGATTTCGCCTTGCCGGCGTCGATGCTGCCGTCGACCAGCGTGTCGGCGCCGGCCAGGCCGGTGAAAAACAGGGAGCCGAGGACAAATCCAGCGAACGTCAATTTCATAGTTTAAAAACCGTAACCTGCGCCCGGCAAACAAACCGTTGCCGTTGGCAATTGCTTTTCAAGTAAATGCTTCCAATGAAAGTGGTGACCGGTCCGCCTGTTGTCCGCGCCGCCGGGCCTTGCCGTGCGGCTGGCAAGCCGTCACTATGAGCTTGCGGTCCACTGATCTCAGAAGGCCCCAAATTATACACATATCCGGGCCGTATCCCATGTCGCAGTACCCTGATGCCAAATTCCTCTTAAGCGCGAACGAGCCCCGCCAGTTCGTGCCCGACGAGGGCAGCGAGGTGGCCGTAGCCGGCCGCTCCAATGCCGGTAAGTCCAGCGCAATCAACGTCATCGTCAATCGCCGCCAGTTTGCCCGCACGAGCAAGACGCCCGGCAGGACCCAGCTCATCAATTTCTTCGAACTTGGCGAAGGCCGCCGGCTGGTTGACCTGCCGGGGTACGGGTTTGCCCGGGTCAGCGCCGGTACGCGAGCGCACTGGGGCGACCTGTTGCCGCGCTATTTCGAGCAGCGCGGCAGCCTGAAGGGCCTGTTGCTGGTCGTCGATATCCGGCGTGGTCCCGGCGATTATGACCTTAAGCTGCTGGCCCTCGCGCAGTCGGTGGCCGTGCCGGTCCACGTGCTGCTGACCAAGGCCGACAAGCTGAAGCGCGGGCAGGCGGCGACGGCCCTGCTCGCGGCCCGGAAACAGCTGGGCGATGCCGCCAGCGCCCAGCTTTTCTCCGCGTTGAATCGCGACGGCCTTGACGAGGCGAGGCAGCAGCTCGGGGCATTCCTTGCCCGTAATCAGGAAGCCATAAAAAAGCCCCGGTAGTCACGACGGATCGGACAACCGGGGCAATGGGGACAGGCGGTTTGGGGGAACCGCACTGCATACCTGACCAGGGAGGTGGCCAGGCAAGTGACTTACGCACTCAGGAGATTGGAACAGAAATTGCCGGGAGAGTTCCGTGCATCGGCACCGCCGGGGCCGGGCCTGCCTAATGCGCCTCGTCCCACGTCGCGCCGAGGCCGGCTTCGACCAGCAGCGGCACCTTGAGCGAGGCGGCGCCGCTCATGCGTTCGCGGATGGTTTCGCTCAATGCCTCGCCGGCATCCTCATCAACTTCGAACACCAGCTCATCGTGGACCTGCATGATCATGCGGGCCGGCACGTCGCTGTCACGCAGCCAGCGGTGCACGTCGATCATCGCTTTCTTGATGATGTCGGCCGCCGTGCCCTGCATCGGCGCATTGATGGCAGTGCGTTCGGCATACTGGCGGCGCTGCGCGTTGCGGTCGTTGATCTGAGGCAGGTACAGGCGCCGGCCGAACAGCGTTTCTACATAGCCGGCCTCGCGGGCCTCTGCGCGAATATTATCCATGTAGGTCCTGACGCCCGGATAGCGCTCGGAATAAAGGTCGATATAGTCCTGCGCCTGGCCGCGCCCGATGCCGAGCTGCTTGCCGAGCCCGAACGCCGACATGCCGTACATCAGGCCGAAGTTGATGGCCTTGGCCGAGCGGCGCTGGTCGTTCGTGACGTCGTCGATGGCCATGCCGAAGACTTCGGCGGCGGTCGCGCGATGCACATCGAGGCCTTTCGCGAAAGCATCGAGCAAACCGGCATCATCGGACAGGTGCGCCATGATGCGTAGCTCGATCCTGCGAGTAGTCAGCCGCGAGCAGCAGCTTGCCATCTGGCGCGACGAACGCCTTGCGGATACGCCGGCCCTCGGGGCTCCGGATCGGGATGTTCTGCAGGTTCGGGTTCGTCGACGACAGCCGCCCCGTGGCGGCTACGGCCTGGTGGTACGACGTGGATACGCGCGGTGGCCGGGGTCGATTTGCAACGGCAGCTTGTCCGTATAGGTGCTCTTTAATTTGCCGACACTGCGGTACTCGAGGATGATGCGCGGCAGGTCGTACTCGGCGGCGAGTTCCTGCAACACGTCCTCGGCCGTCGACGCTGGCCTTTGGGCGTCTTGCGCACGATCGGCAAACCCTGGTCCTCGAACAGGATCTCTTTCGCAGCTGGTTGGGTGACCCCAGGTTGAACGGGCCGCCTGCGGCCTCGGTGCGCCTGCTGCTCGAAGGTCTGCCATGGTCTTCGCGAGCTCGCCGCTCTGGATCTTCAGCATCCTGCGGTCGACCAGGACGCCGTTTTCTTCCATCTCGAACAGTACCGGCACCAGCGGCTGTTCGATGGTTTCATAAAGTTGCTTAAGCGGTTTGATCTTGCCCAGCTCCCGCCACAGGTGCTCGCGCAGGCGCAGCGTGATGTCGGCATCTTCCGCCGCGTAGGGTGCCGCCTGTTCCAGTGCAATCTGGTTGAACGTCAGCTGTTTTGCGCCGCGGCCGGCGACGTCCTCGTAATGAATCGTGCCGATATCAAGGTAGTAGCGCGCGACCGAGTCCATGTCGTGCCTCGATGCAACGCTGTTAAGCACATAGGACTCAAGCATCGAGTCGAACTGCATGCCGGCAAGACGAATGCCGTAGCGGGCGAAGATATGCGCGTCGTATTTCAGGTGGTGGCCGACCTTGTGGTGAGCGGGATCTTCGAGGTAAGGCTTCAGCGTATCGAGCACGGCATCGCGCGAGAGCTGGTCCGGCGCACCCGAATAGTCGTGCGCAAGCGGAATATAGGCGGCTTCACCCGCTTTGATAGCGACCGAGATACCGACGAGTTCGGCCTCCATGTAGTTGAGGCTCGTCGTCTCGGTGTCGATGGCAACGAGCCCGGCTTTTTTCATGCGAGCAAACCAACGGTCGAATGCCGCTTGCGTCAGGATGGTTTCGTAGTTCCCATCGGCGGCTGGCGCCTCCGGCGCTTCCTCCGCGGAAGTGGGCGTGTCGGTTTGCAGCGAGCGCAACAACGACCGGAGTTCCCAACGCTCGTAAAAGGCTTTCAGTGCGCTGGTATCGGCATCCCCCCGCACCAGGTCGGTTGCCTTGTCCTTTAGTTCGACATCGTGCCGGATCGTCGCGAGCTGCCGGGACAGCCGGAGCTGTTCGATATTGTCGCGCAGGCTCTCGCCGACCTTGCCCTTGATCTCGTCGGCATGCTCGATCAGCTTGTCGACGGTGTCGTATTCGTTCAGCCACCTGGCCGCGGTCTTGGGGCCCACTTTGGGTACGCCGGGAATGTTGTCGGAGGTGTCGCCGACCAGGGCCAGGTAGTCGATGATCTGCTCGGGCCAGACATCAAACTTCTGCTTGACGCCATCGCGGTCCATGACGGTATCGGTCATCGTATTGACGAGCGTCACGTGATCACCGACAAGCTGGGCCATGTCCTTGTCGCCGGTCGAAACCAGCACGTCCATGCCGTTGCCCGCCGCCTCGCGGCACAGCGTCCCGATGACATCGTCGGCTTCGACGCCGTTGATGCGGAGCATCGGCAGGCCCAGCGCCGGCACCGCTTCGAGCAGCGGGTCGACCTGTGCCAGCAACTCGTCCGGCATCTTGTCGCGGGTTGCCTTGTACTCCTTGTACAGGTCGTCGCGGAAGGTTTTGCCCGGCGCATCAAATACGACGACGAAATGCGGGGTTTCCTGTTCCCGCATCAGCTTGTGCACGCACGCCGAGTACGCCATGCAACGCGCCTGTCGGCTCGCCCCTTGATGTCGTCAGCGGCGGCAATGCGTGGAATGCGCGGTACAGGTAGGACGAGCCGTCGACGAGGACCAGTTTTTTAACGCTCATCCGGGACTGCCGTCAGTTGCTCTCATCGTCAGGCCGGCTGTTGTCGGCCTCATCATCAGGCTCGTCATCGGCATCATCGTCTCCTGGCAACGTACCGGGTTCAATCGCCGGGATTTCCGCCTGCATCTCACTTGGATCGCCCGGCAGGACCAGCGGGCCTTTCTGGCCGCAGCCCGCGACAAGTAAAAGGCATGCCGCGAGGACAGGGAATGGGTGGAACATCGTCATTGATTCCGGATTCGCTCAGCGTCGACTCAGGTGTGGCCAATGACGGATGTTATACCAACTTGTGCCCGTTGCCTGTGTGCGACCTTTCAGGATGACTTTGCCTGCTCGATTCGCGCCGCAACCCGCCGATACGCCTCCCGGAACGGTATGCCCTCGCGCGTGACCAGTGCGTAGGCTTCGGCCGCCGCGTCCAGGCCCTCGTCCAGCCGGATATTCTCCGGGCAAAAGCGCATCCGGGTTATCAGGTAGGCCATGATATCAACGCTTTCGATCGTCAGGTCGATGCCGCGAAACAGCGGTGCCTTGATGCGTTGCGCATCGCGTTGAAATCCGGACGGCAGTTTTGCCACGATCATCAGGCATTCGTTCAGGCAGGCCTGCACCGTAGCTCCCGCGGCACGCACGAGTTCCAGGACATCGGGATTGCGCTTCTGCGGCATGATGGATGAACCGGTTGTCACATCATCGGCGAGCGCCACGTAACTGAATTCCTGTGTGTAAAACAGCAACAGGTCGGACGCCAGCCGCCCGAGATCCTGCATCAGCAGTGTGAGTTCGAACAGTAAACCGGCCTCGGCCTTGCCGCGCGACAGTTGCGCGGCGGTCACCGGTTCCTGGGTTTGGGCGAACGCCAGTTTGCGCGTCGTCGCATCTCGGTCGAGGTCCAGCCCGGGTGTGCCGTAACCCGCCGCGCTACCGAGCGGGTTTTTCAGCATGCGCCGCCGTGATGCGCGTAGTCCGTCGATCGCATCATCGAAGGCCTCGACGAAGCCCGTGCTCCAGAGACGCACCGATGACGGCATGGCCTGCTGCATGTGGGTATAGCCGGGCAGGGCAATATCGCCCTGGCGCCCGGCGAGCTCATCAAGCGAGCCGGTCAGCCCCGTGACACTGCTGCTGATCTCATCGACGGCATCGGCGAAGATAAAGCCGCAGCGCGGTCAGTACCTGGTCGTTTCGCGAGCGGCCAAGGTGCAGCCGGCCGCCGGCTTCGCCAATGCGTTCGGTCAGGCGCGATTCGAGTGCCGTGTGCACGTCTTCATCGGCGAGCTCGATCCGCCATTCGCCCGCCGCGAAGCGCTGACCCAGTTCGCGCAGGCCGTCGCAGATTGCGCGGCAATCCTCTTCGCCCAGCAGTTTCTGGTCCGCGAGCATTTCGGCGTGGGCTATCGAGGCGCGGATATCGCAGTCGACCAGGCGTGCGTCCAGCTGGTGATCCTCACCCGCCGTATAGCGCAGCACGCGCTCGTCGAGCGGCAGTCCCTTTTCCCACAGGCGTGTCACGCCGGGTCTCCGGCCGCCTTTTGTTCCGCGGGCGACAGCGCGGCGATGTCGTCGACAACCAGTGTGCCGGTGCCTTCATTTGTGAACACTTCGAGCAGCAGGCTGTCCGGCATCTTGCTGGAGATGATGTGCACGCGGCTGACGCCGTTGGCGATGGCGGCATCGATCGCGGCCGCTTTGGGCAGCATGCCTTCGGCCAGTGTGCCGTCATCGCGCAGCTTTCTTAAACCGGCGCGGTCGATGTAGGAAATAAGGGACTGCGGATCGTTGATATCCGCCAGGATGCCGGGTGCGCCGGTGGCGAGGATCAGCTTCTCGGCATTCAGTTCTGCGGCAATCGCGGCCGCCACCGTATCAGCGTTGATGTTCAGCAGTGTGCCCGCTGCATCACAGGATAACGGGCTTACGACGGGCATGAACCCTACGTCCAGCTGCTTGCGCAGCACGTTGGCGTCGACTGCATCAATATCCCCGACAAAGCCGTAGTCAACCGGCGTGCTGCCTTTACGCTCAACCGGCGGGCGCCGGTGTGCGCGTATCAGCCCGGCGTCAACACCACTGATGCCGACGGCGGGTATATCGAGGTCGCGGCAGATCGCGAGGATGCGTGTGTTGATCTGGCCGTTAAGCACCATCGCTGCGACTTCAAGCGAAGCGCCGTCCGTGACACGGCGCCCGTCAACGAATTGCGTGTCGTGGCCGAGCGCTTTGGACAGTTCCGTCGACTGCGGGCCGCCGCCGTGCACCAGCACGACCTTGATACCCACCTGGTGCAGGATGCCGACCTGCTCCATCAGGATGCGGGTGCTGGCAAGGTCCGCGAAAATCTCGCCACCGGCCTTCAGCACGAAGATCCGGCCCTTGAACAGCCGTATGTACGGGGCGGCGTGCTTCAATGCCGAGACAACGACGGCACGATCCTGCGTCGTACTCATGAACCTCTCCCCAGCATCTGGTGCAGCACGGCCATCTGCGCGAGCATACGGTTGCGTGCCTCCTGGATGACGACGCTGCGCGGCCCGTCCAGGATGTCGTCGCTGACAACGACGCCGCGTCGTACCGGCAGGCAATGCATGAAGCGGCAGTCGTCCTGCGCGTTGTCGAACCACGGTTCGTCGACACACCAGTCCTCGAGTCCACGCCGTGCTTCCTGGTCGGCCATGCGGTCGCCATAGTGTTTCGTCGACGACCACGACTTCGCGTAAATGACGTGAGAGCCCTCCATCGCAGCGCTGCGGTCGTCGGTTTCTGTTACCGAACCGCCCGAGGCACTTGCCGCGTCATGCGCCTTTTGCATGATCGACGGCGGCAGCTCGAAGCCCTCGGGGCGCAGCACGGTCACATCCATGCCGCGCATCGCCGCCATGTGCACCGTGGCCGATGGCACGGCCAGCGGCAGGGCCTTCGGGTGGTAGGCCCAGCTCAGCACAAACTTCCCGCCGTTCGCCGGAATGCCGAGATCGTCCATCGTTTTCCAGTCGGCAAGACTCTGGCACGGATGGTTCATCGCTGACTCCATGTTGATCCACGGTGTGTCGATCAGGTCCGTCAGTGCATTGAATTCGGTTTCCGCCAGGTCGTGGTCGAGGCTCTTTCGCTCGGCAAATGCGCGTATGCCGATTGCATCGCCATAGGAGGCGATGACCGGCACGGCTTCGCGGATGTGCTCGGCGGCTGTGCCATCCATAACGATGCCCGGGCGCGTCTCGAGGCCGTGGATCGACATGTCCGGCGAAATGACGAAAGAACCGCCGCCAAGACGTGTCATTGCGGCCTGGAACGAGGCGAGCGTGCGCAGCGAAGGGCTGAGGAACAGCAGCGACAGGACGCGGCCGCGCAGTGCCTCGGGTTCCGGCGCGCTATCGAGCCGCGTCGCGAGTTCAAGCAGTGCGACGATTTCGTCGCGTGAAAAATCCGCCAGGTCATTGAATCGTTTCATGTAAGGTCCTTGGTCTGTTTCAAATCAGGTGCCGGGAACGAGGCCCGCCAGCGCTCCACGGAGCCGCAGGACGTGATGCGGTTCGAGCACCAGCGGCGGCAGCAGGCGCAGCACGGCGGGGTCCGCGCTGGTGCCTGCCAGGATGTCGAAATCGAGCAGCGCGTTCCGGACTTCACTGGCCGGCCGGTCGCAGACGAGCCCGAGCAAAAGGCCCATTCCCTGTATTTTCGTGACCGGCCCGACGACGCAGTGCTCGCGAATCTGTGCCTCGCGCGCACGCACGTTGGCCAGCAGGCCGTCGTCGCGAATCGTGTCGATGACGGCGATGATGGCCGCGGCTGCCACCGGGCCGCCGCCGAAGGTCGTACCCAGCACGCCGGCGCCGAGACTGGCGCCGAGGGCTTCGGTGCACAGCACAGCGCCGCACGGAAAGCCGCCGCCGAGCGCCTTTGCGCTGGTCAACAGGTCCGGCTCGATGCCGTACGTCTGCACGGCGAAGAACTGACCGGAGCGGCCCATGCCGCATTGCACTTCGTCGGCAATCAGCAATGCGCCGCTCGCATCGCAACTCGATCGCAATTGCTCGACGAAATCCGGGGTGAGGTCCCAGGCGCCGGCAACACCCTGCACTGGCTCGAAGATAACCGCCGCGACGCTCTTGTCGATCATGCGCCTGGCAGCGTCGATGTCATCGCGTGGAATGAAATCAACGTCGAACGGCAAGTCCGGAAACCCGTACCAGCTTTCGGCCGCATTCCACGTGACGGCGGCCGCCGCGGCCGTTCGTCCGTGAAAGCTGTTCGTCAGCGCCAGGACCTTGCGCCGTTTGGTCGCGAGGAAGGCGATACGCAACGCATTTTCATTGGCTTCGGCGCCGCTGTTGACAAAAAACGCACGTGTCAGGGATTGCGGCGCGACGGCTACGAGCGCTTCGGCGGCAGCAGCGCGTACGTCCAGCGCGACGGCATTGCTCTGGAACATGAGCCGCTTCGTCTGCTCCTGGATGGCAGTGACAAGGCGCGGATGCGCGTAGCCAAGCGCGGCGACGGCATGGCCGCCGTAGAGGTCGAGAATGCGCCGCCCATCGGTCGTGAAGATGTCGCAGCCGGCGGCACGTTGTGGATCCAGTGCGAGCTGCGGATAGACCGGGATCGTCGCGATGGCCTCGCGTTCACGCGGAGTCAGTTGTTTCGCGTAGCTCCGCATCCGTTCAGGTCCACAATGGCGCGGACGCCGTCAGTCCGCTGGATTCCGGCAACGACCACAGCCGGTTCATCCATTGCATGGCGCCGCCGGCCGCCCCCTTGACGAGATTGTCGATAACGGACATGACAACAACGCGGTCGCCGTCCGCTGCAACGCCTATGTGGCAGTAGTTGCTCGCGACGACGTCCTTGAGCCGCGGTGTGCCGGCAACGACGCGCACGAAACCGGCTGTGCCGTAAAAACTCGTATAAAGATCTTGCAAATCGGCTGTCGACATCGGCGCGGTGGCCCTGGCTTGCAGGGTTATGTGGATGCCGCGCGCAAACGGGCCGGAGTGCGGCACGAAGTTGACCGTGACGTCACCGCCGCCGGTTGCCGCGATCTGGCTTGATATTTCGGGCGTGTGGCGGTGCGCCAGCGGTTTGTAGGCGTACAGGTTGCTGTGCCGTTCCGGATGATGGGTGCCCGGTTGTGGCAGGCGCCCGGAGCCGGTGCTGCCGGTAATGCCGCTTATGTACACGGCCGGTTCGGCGAGTCCGTGACGGCACAGTGGCACGGCGGCAAGCAAGGCAGCCGTTGCAAAACAGCCCGGGTGGCCGGCATGCGGCCGGTCGCAGGAAGCATTGTGTTCCGGCACGCCTTGCGCGAACTGATCGAGAAGTTTTGGTGCGCCATGCGCGCCCTGGTACACGGCTTCGTAATCGCTTGCGGTCGTGTAACGGAAATCCGCCGATGAATCGACAATGTGCACGGTTACGCCGCGCGCCTCTGCCGCTGCAAGTGTCGTTGCAACGAGGGCGGCCGATGCGCCGTGCGGCGCGGCGGAGAACACCGCGAGTTCATCTCCCTGCTGCAGGTGCTCGATCCATCCGTCCGGCGCGCTGAATTCAGTACCGTCGTATGCCGCGGCCAGTGACGGGAATACGTGGCCGATCGGGTTGCCGGCCTGCGATGCCGACACGGCAGCCAGCAGCCGGAACGTCGGATGACCGGCGATGAGCCGCAACAACTCGCCGCCAACGTAGCCGCCAGCGCCGAGGACAACAGCATGGACAGTCCGGGTCATGCGCTTGCTCCCTGTATTCTGTCCGGGAGCAGGCCGGCCACGTAATCGCCCAGTGCCGCGCCGTTGGTCAGTGCATTGATGCCCGGCAGGTCGAGCCGCGCCCGCAGCTGGTCGATACCGACGGCATTGTCTGTCGCCGGGCCGGTGATGATTGCCGGGGCGATGCCAAACTGCTCGCGCAGGATACGCGTGCCGCCCCAGGCGCCGACCGGGTCGTTCGCGCACAGCACAACGACCGTCAGTGCCGCCCGGATCGCCGCATCGGCCAGTATCGTGTCGACACCGTAGGCGCCAATCAGCCCGTCGCCCAACTCAATGACGATGACGTCCGGGCCGCGTGCCGCAAGAGCCGACAACAGGCTCCGCGTCAGCGCGGGACCGTTCTGCGCTGTCGTCGTTACAACTCCGAGGTCGGAAAAAATCATTGTGTCCGCGGCACCGGCATCCTCCATCGCCAGTATGTCGCGGCGGAGTGCGATACCGGTTGCCTTGCAGGCGGCGACGCGCTTGCCGAGGTGGCGCAGCCTGCTGACGATGGCGCAGGCCGCCGCGGTCTTGCCGGAGTCCATGCAGGTGCCGGCAAGCGCGATGACCGGCACGCCCAGGCTGTTCAGCACCGCATCGCGGTCAAGGCTCGCGGAACCGACCCGCGCCGGCACACCGATACGTTCGGCCAGGTAAGGAAAGTGCAGCACAGTGCCGAGCACCTCACAGTTGAACGGCGAGCCGACGTCGGGGTTGGCCGAATCGCAAATGCCGAGTACGCCACCGATGTTGAGAATATTCACGGTGTCGCCCACGGCAAGGTGCTCCGGCAGATGCCCTGAATAGCCGCGCAGCGCCTTGCGATGGCCGAGCGCGCCAACAATGACATCGCCCTGGTTGACGGTCGCCATACGGCCGCTGGTCAGTTCCAGCTGGTTGTAACGCGCCTTGTTGTTCAGCACGCGCACGGCGAGCAGCACGCCTTCCTCGCACGGGATTTCCGCGGCGAGGCGGAGTTCCTGGCTCAGGTTGCTGTGCTGTGCAACCGAGGCAATCTTGTCGACAAATATGCTGCGCATGAGTCAGTCCGGGTTGCCGCTGGCGCGGGTTTGCAGGATGCCGGGCAGTGACAGCACACGTGAAAAGCCGAGCGCATCCGCGGCCGTCCATTCGCCCGCGGCTTCACCGTACACGCCGCGGGTTGCAGCCAGCAGCGAATGCGGCGATGTCACGCCGGTGATGAACAGGTTGCCGGGCCGCAGCGTGAAATGCACCGTACCGCTGACGCGTTTCTGCGAAGAGACCAGCAGTGCCTCGATATCGCGGCAGGCGAGGTCGAGCTGCCGGCCCTCATGGACCATGTCGCCGTAGAGTGCCGCGACGCTGTCTTTCAATCGCGATTGCGCGCCGCTCAATACCAGTTTCTCGAGTTCCCGGTGTGCTGTGATCAGCGTGACCGCGGCAGGCGCCTCGAATGCAACCCTTCCCTTGGTGCCGAGCACCGTGTCGCCTACGTGTATGCCACGGCCGACGCCATACCGGCCAGCGAGTGCCTCGAGCGCCTCGATCAACGCGACCGGCGCCATGTCGTCGTCATCGAGAGCGATCGGTATGCCGTCGTCGAATTCCAGCGTGTGCTCCGATGCCGGTTCGGGCTTGTCGAAGGCACCGGCGGACAGTACCCAGGCGCTCTCGGGCAGTCCCTTTTCGGAGGTCAGCGTTTCGCGGCCGCCGATCGTGATGCCCCACAGTCCGCGGTTGATCGAGTAGGCGGAGCCCTGCGCCGGCAACGGCATGCGCCGCTCGTTCAGCCAGGCGAGCTGTTCGTCGCGCACGAAACTGTTGTCCCGTACCGGTGCGAGCACATCGAGGCCCGGATTCAGCGTGCGCAGTGCGACCTCGAAGCGGACCTGGTCATTGCCGGCGGCCGTGCAGCCGTGCGCCACCGTGCGCGCACCGCGATCTTCAGCCAGGCCGGCGAGCGCCGCCGCCTGCAGGCCGCGCTCAGCGCCGACGCACAGCGGGTAGGCGTGCCCGCGGTAGACGTTGCCGGCAATCAGGTAGCGGATGATGTTTTTGAAAAAGGCTTCCTTGCGATCGAGCAGCACATGTTCGACGGCACCGAGCGCGAGCGCCCGTTCCTCGAGCGCCGCGGCATCTGTTTTGCTGATGCCGCCGGTATCGACGGTTGCGGTGATGACATCGCGGCCGTAGGTGTCCTTCAGCCACGGCACGCAGAACGATGTGTCAAGGCCGCCGGAAAAGGCGAGGATGATTGGCGATGTGTCGACTGTCACTGGCGGGACTCCGGGGTAATCAAAAATGGATCAGGCGCGGGCGATGCTGCGTTCGATGCGTGCCACGACATTGCGCTGTGCGGTCGCCGAAACGGTGGCCGTGAACACCGTATCATCGCCGCCGACGCTGCCGACAATTTCCGGCCATTCGGAACGATCGAGCGCCAAAGCGACGCGCTGCGCCGCGCCGGTTGCTGTCAGTATCACCAGCAGGTTCGGGCCGGCGGGCTTCAAGTCGCGCACCAGTCCGGCAACGGCGGCCATCTCGTCGGTATCGCCGGTTCCTGCCTGCGGCAGGCGATAGCCGTCGGGGGTTTTCAGCGCGCCTATTTCGCGCAGGTCACGGCTGACGCTCGACTGCGTTGCGACAAAGCCCTGCGCTACGAGCGCGTCTACCAGTGACTGTTGCGTTCTGGCCGGTCCGTTTTGCAGCAGTGCAACGATGGCCTCGCGGCGGCCGGTTTGTTGTCGGTTGGAGTTGGGCATCAGCAGGTCTGCATAAATATGCGCATAACAGTAAGCTAATGTGCATATTGAGTCAAGCCCCGATCCTGCTACCATGCGCCGTTGCCCGGACGGAGGCTGAACCTTGGAATTGCCTGAAACTGTCGAAATCAATCCGATCAATACGGCGACCGGCACCGTTATCTGGCTGCACGGCCTCGGCGCCGACGGCCACGATTTCGAACCGGTCGTGCCCGAGCTGAAACTGGACGGCCATCTCGACGTGCGTTTCGTGTTCCCGCATGCACCGGTACGCGAGGTGACGATCAATAACGGCATTGCGATGCGGGCCTGGTATGACATCCTGACGCTGGACCGCGGTGGTCCGCAGGATGAAGAAGGCATTCGTGAAAGTGCCGCCTTGCTGGAAGGCCTGATCGAGCGCGAACACGCGCGCGGCATCCCGTTCGACCGCATCGTCGTCGCCGGGTTTTCGCAGGGCGGGGCCATTGCCCTGCACACGGCGCTGCGATTTCCGCACCCGTTGGGCGGCCTGCTTGCGCTGTCGACGTGGCTGCCGTTGCAGCACACGCTCGACGAGGAAGTCTTCGGCAATGATGCGGCGCAAGGGAGTGGCATTCCGATCCTGGTTGCGCATGGCACGTTCGACCCGATGCTGCCGCTGGCGCTCGGGCGGCAATCCTGCAACGTTCTCGAAGGTGCCGGCTATTCCGTCGAGTGGCACGAGTACCCGATGGCACACGCGGTCTGCCCGCAGGAAATTGCCGACATTCGGGCCTGGCTATTGCGCATCTTCGGCGCTACCCGATAGCGAAGCGAAATTCCGACTCGCCGGCAGGATGCCCGTCACTGTCGTAACGCCGCTCGGTGACCAGCGCCCTGCCGTCGTGGCTGACCAGCAGGACAGACGTACAGCGGGTTCCGTAATCGCGCGTGCGGATGAATGGCGCCGAAACCGCGCGGGCCACGTCGAATGGCAGATGCTCATTGTCGACCTGCCCGGCGGGCGCCGGTGTTGTGTCAGCGAGCAATTCAAGCAGTACGCCGGGGTTTACACGGTTTTCGTCGATCAGGGCTGCCAGCCTGTCGCGGCAGCGAACGAGCTTTGGCCACGGTGTATCGAGTGACGCGTTGCTAAGGCCATAAATACCGGCGTCAAGAAGGGTCGTCCCATTGGTCCTGTTGGACGTGTAACACAGCGAATCGTTGTCCGCCGCCAACAGGCAGAAACCGGCATAGTCATCGGCAGGGATATCGTTGCACCAGGATCCTGGCGGCTTCTTACCCCGTACAAAGTCGCTGACCAGTTCGCCGCGGCTATGCGGCCGCGTCCGAGAGCCCGGGTTCTCGCGGTAATTCGTGACGGCCGCCAGCCGGCCGTTGCGATTGATCGCGAGCCAGGTGCCGCCTGCCTGCAGATCGCGGCCACCGAGCACGTCTTGCGCGTCTGGCCACCAGCCCATTGCCTGTGCCGGCCGCCGGTGCAGTTCGTCGCGATTACCGGCCAGGATCAGGCGGTAGTCGGGATGGGATTGCCAGGCGAAGACGATCAGGCACATGGTGGAAACACGGTGGCCGGAGCCGTCAGTGATCGTCGGCGTCGAGCCAGTCGTCGACCAGCCGGCGCGCGATCGACAGCCGGTACGGCAGTTTCGGAAAGCCCGAGCGTAACTCCTTGCGGGTGAACCACTGCGCATCCTCGAGTTCGCCGTCATTGAGCCGGATTTCCTCCGAATCGCCAACGGCCGAAAAGCCGAGCATCAGTGATGAGGGGAACGGCCACGGCTGGGAGCTGTGGTAGGTCACGTGCGATACGGCGATGTTCGTTTCTTCCATGACCTCGCGCGCGACCGAATCTTCGAGGCTTTCACCGGGTTCGACAAAGCCCGCGATCGTCGAATACCGGCCTTCAGGCCAGTTTGGCTGCCGCCCCAGGAGGCAGCGATTGTCGCGCGACACCAGCGTAATGATGGCCGGATCAACACGCGGGAATAGGTGCACGCCACACTCAGGATTCGAGCAATTGCGGACGTTGCCGCCGGCACTGATGCTGGCCGACGTGCCGCAACGGCCGCAATATTGCTGTGAGTCGTGCCACAGCACCAGCGCCCGCGCGTGTGCAACGAGATTCGCTTCCGCCGCCGGCAGGACACTGCCGAGATAGCGCAGGTCGTGGAACTGGCCCAGGTCCGCGAATGGCGCATCGACGGACCGGTCGATGCGTAGCGCAAACGCGGGCCGGTCTTTGTACATGCCGAGAAAGATCGGGTCATCGTCCATGTATGGCTCGATATCGTGCCGGCCGAGCAGCACGGTATGGCCGGGCTCGCCGACCACGAGGCAGCGGTCACCCCAGACGGGCACGAACACGGCGTCGGTGCTGGCGGCCGCCTCACGCAACCAGTCGGTGTCCTTGCGCCGGTGCCCGGACCGGTCAACAAAGGCGCCGGCAAAAACGTTTTGGCCGTTCATGAAGCGCTGTCGGCCAGTCCGGCCGCCGATACGACCAGGCCGTCCTCATCGGCGCAAAAGAGATCCGCTGTCATCAAAGACGTCATCGCCAGTTGCTCGCTACCCGCGCCGAGCGAACGCGCTCAGCCGATGGTGGGCAGTTTACCGGATTCGGAACGCTCGATGTCCCGGTGGCTCAGCATCGCGCAAACGCGCCCGTTCCTGGCCGGCGGCGCCGATGCCGCGCTATTTCGCACCCCGGACAGGTCTGGTGGTCCAGCGCGTACGCGTCCTGTACGTAGCTTGTCCGGCAATCGTTGCACTCAGCCAGGTACAGCTCATCGTTCCTGGAAATGTTCTGCAACAGGCTCCATGCCCATTCGAACGCAAGGCGCGGCGACGGATGGAGCAACAGGTAGGTTTCATAGGCGCGGCACAAGCGGTGACCATACTCGACGTCCGGCCGGGGCCAGCAGGCGTGGATGGCATTCTGCTCGTCAATGCGGACCAGCAGGTTCGCGGCAAAAAGTGCGACCAGCGTTGTCGCCTCAAGCTGGTTCAGCGGATTCTTGACGAACAGGCTGACCTGCTGCGGTGACTTGCCGCGGCGCCTGCGTACCTGCGAATGGCCCGGGCTGCTGAAGTAGGTCGTGTAGACCTTCCGGATCCGGTCGTCACTCAAGCCAGTGCAATCCCGGATCGTGCCGGTGCGGGCTTCGTGCCCGATCATCCGGAGGGCGAGTTCAAACTGGCAGCGTTCGCTGGCGTAGCGGTCGTCGGTGAGGCGCATTATTATCCTTTTGTGCTAGTTTTATCCCATATGAAGTGTTATAAGACCTTATATGATCCGTACATGGGAACGCAACAAACAATAGCGTATCTCGGTAATCCCGGGAAAATGCGCCCCAAGGGAGACGATCATGGAGTACCCGGGCCCCGCGCGTACGGACTTCCACAATGTCCGCTCGCTGAATGGTGAATTCCTGCAATGGCTGGGCCGGCGCGACGTCGCGGCACCGCCACTGAAAGAGCTGCCCACGAACCTGGCAAAACGCCTTGCCGGTCTGCGCCTCGCCGAACGTCAGCGCCTCGCGGCAACGCCGTTTCTGCTTTTCTCGTTTCGCGAACGGGACGATGATTTCTGGAGCCGCCTGTTACAGAGCAGCGGTACACCCGACTTGCTCGCCGCAACCGCACCGTCCGATGATGCCGAGCTGCGGATCATTGCCGCGGGACTCGGTTTCGTCTGGCAGCTGGCGCGACAGAACGCCTACACGGCACGCCTGATTTGCGGCGCAAGCCTGCACTGGTGTGAACAGCTGGCGGACAAAACGCTGGTCGACGTCATGAACGTTGCGGCTGTCAGCCCGAACCTCCTGAAGTTGCGGGTGGCAGGTAACCGGCAGCTCTGGCACAAGCTTTTGAACAGCGGCATCCAGGCCGAACGTGAGGTAAGGCATGCGGCGCATATCAGTGCGCTGCAGTGCGTCCTGACGTCGGCGCAACGCCCACACACCGTCCGGCCCGCGCTGGCGGCGCGCGCCGGGCTTTCGCCATCACGCCACGTCGCGGACCGGACAGGCCGTTAACCCGCAGCCAGCAGTCCGGGTGAATAATGCAGAGCGTTCGCGTATACAATACGCGGCTCGATGCACGCACTGTCCATAAAAAATCTCAGCAAAACCTATCCGAATGGCATACAGGCGCTGAAGGGAATCGACTTTGACGTCGATGATGGCGATTTCTATGCATTGCTCGGACCCAACGGCGCCGGCAAGACAACGGCGATCGGTATTATTTCGTCCCTTGTCAATAAAACCGGCGGCGAGGTCCGCATCTTCGGCCACAGCATTGACAGCGACCTTGAAGCCGCCAAGGCGTGCATCGGACTGGTTCCGCAGGAAATCAACCTGAACCTGTTTGACACGGTGCAGAACATCGTCATGAACCAGGCCGGGTATTACGGCATCCGGCGGCGGCTGGCGGCCGAGCGGGCCGAGAAATATCTCCGTGAACTCAGGCTTTGGGACCGGCGCACCGAGTCCGCGCGAAATCTTTCCGGCGGCATGAAACGCAGGCTGATGATTGCGCGTGCGCTGATACATGAACCGCGCCTGCTGATTCTTGACGAACCGACGGCGGGCGTCGATATTGAAATCCGGCGGTCGATGTGGGATTTCCTGAAGGGTATCAACGAGGCTGGTACGACGATCATCCTGACGACCCATTATCTCGAGGAGGCCGAAAGCCTGTGCCGGCACGTTGCGATCATTGACGAAGGCACGATCATCGAAAACGCAAGGATGAGTGCCGTACTTCGTAAACTTCAGCGCGAAGTGTTCGTGCTGAATCTCCGCGACACGCTGGATGAAGTACCTGAGCTTGCAGGATTCGAGGTAACGAGAATCAACGAGTCCGAGCTCGAGGTGGTTATCGAAACAGGCCGCGACCTCAATCAGCTGTTCGCTGAGTTAAGCGCAAGGAACATTTCGATTATCAGCCTGCGCAACAAGGCCAATCGTCTCGAGGAGCTGTTCCTCGGGCTGGTGGAGAAAAAAACAGGCGCAGCCGGCCAAAATGGCAGGGCCGGCCTGATATGAACCTGTCACTCAACTGGGTCGCGCTCAAGACCATCGTCAACAAGGAATTCATCCGTGTCATGCGGATCTGGGTGCAGACCATCGTTCCGCCCGCGATTACGATGACTCTCTACTTTATTATTTTCGGCAACCTCATTGGCCGCCGGATCGGCAGCATGGACGGCTTCGACTACATGCAATACATCGCGCCGGGCCTGATCATGATGTCGGTGATCACCAATTCCTATGGCAATGTTGTGTCGTCGTTTTTTGGTGCCAAGTTTGCCCGTCACATCGAGGAAATGCTGATCGCGCCGATGTCGAATGCAACAATAATTATCGGTCACGTGGCCGGCGGCGTTGTGCGTGGATTGCTGGTTGGCTCGCTGGTTACGCTGATCGCACTCGGCTTCACACAGCTCAAGGTGGAGCATCCACTCATTACTTTTTCCATGGTGTTGCTGTCATCCATTGTCTTCGCGCTCGCGGGATTCATAAACGCAATGTTCGCGAGGAAATTTGACGATATTTCAATCATACCGACGTTCGTGCTGACGCCGCTGACCTATCTTGGCGGGGTTTTCTATTCAATTTCGATGCTGCCGGAATTCTGGCAGAAAGTGTCGTTGGCCAACCCGATCCTGTACATGGTGAACGCATTCCGGTACGGCATCCTCGGCGCGTCGGATATAGCAATTTCACATGCTTATGCGATTGTCATACTGTTTATTGCAATCCTGTTTACCGCCAGCCTGTTGCTGCTGAATCGTGGCGTCGGGATACGCGAGTAGCCGGTACGATAAGCGGAGGGAGGGCTGACTGTGTGCGGACGATTTGCTTTCTACTCACCGGCCGAGGCGGCGGCGCAACTTTTCGGTGCACCCGCCAGTGCGCCGGTCGAGCCCCGGTACAATATTGCGCCCACGCAGTATGTCGCGGCCATTCGCGGTACAGATAGCGATGAGCGCGAACTGTTGATGCTCCGCTGGGGGCTGGTGCCATCCTGGGCCAGGGATCCTGCGATTGGTAATCGGATGATCAACGCGCGCGCAGAAACTGTCGCCGAAAAACCCGCGTTCCGTGCTGCTTACAAAAGCCGCCGTTGCCTCGTGCTGGCTGACGGTTTTTACGAATGGCACACGGCCGGGGTGTCAAGACACCGTATTATATTTCAGCATCGGACGGTGAGCCGTTTGCATTTGCTGCGCTGTGGGAGCGGTGGCAGAACCGGGAGACTGACGATGTTCTGCAAACGGCGACTATCGTTACGGCCGAAGCGAACGATTTCATGAAACAGCTGCACCATCGCATGCCGGTCGTACTTAAGCCCGCCAGCGCGGCACGCTGGCTCAGCGGTGACACTGAGCTCTTGCACGAAACGAACAGTACGACGCCGAAGATGCGAGCCTGGCCTGTTTCGCGTACCGTCAATAACGTCCGCAATGAAGGCGAAGGACTTATCGACGCCGAGGGTGCCGCCCTCGTCGAGGTTTGATCAGGCGTCCATGCCTTCAGAATTCCCCGGGTGTGCGAAAGCGCTGCACACCCACAACTATCGTACCAGGACCGCCATGGGCGCCGAGAGCGGAGCCCAGTTCAGTGACACGGTACCTGACGATGCCGGGTATGCGCTCCTTGAGCAGCGTTCCCAGTTGCTCAGCTTCGTCCCGGCACTGCGCGTGCCCGATCGCAACCCGCCATTCGCTGTTGTCCGCCAGGCGACCGGCTATATAACGGCTGAACTTTGGCAGCAGGTTGCGGCGGCCGACCAGCATGCCGCCAGCCGATATCCGGCCATCCGCCTCGCTGCGCAGCACCGGCGTGATCCGGAGTATGTCGGCGACAATCTTCCGGGTGCCGGGAACGCGGCCGCCCCGCACGGCGTAACGCAGGTCCTTGACCAGGCCGAAGCTGTAGGTTTCCGGGATGACCGCTTCAATCGCGCGAAGTGCGCTTTGTGCATCCAGACCCGCCGCCGCGCACTCCGCCGCAAAAACAGCAATGAGTCCCTGACCGAGCGATGCATTGAGCGAGTTCAGCACGTGTACCTGGCCCTTGGCCCGGATTCGTTCGGCGGCGGAACGCGCTGCCTGCAAGGTGCCGCTGACACTGCCGGTCAGATTGATGGATATTACGTCCGGAAAATGGCTCGCAAGAAACTGGAACTGGCGCCGGAAGTCGCCGGGTGCCGGCTGCGAGGTCGTCGGGTGGTGCGGATTGCCTGCGAGCTCGCTGAAAAATTCATCAGCGGAAATACTGACCTTGTCAAGATAACCGCGATCGCCGAACTGGATGCGGAGCGGCACCATGTGAATATCGAGTTCTTCCAGATCCGCATCGTCGATATCAGCGGCTGAATCCGTGATGATGGCAAAGTGCGGCCGGGGACCGTGCGTGCTGCGCAGTTGCTGGTGCATGTCATCGGCTTTTTCGGCACCGAGTTCACCGAACCGGCGTGCAATCCGGAATACTTCGTCCGGATCATCGGCATGAATATGAATCCTGGCCTTGCGCTTGGTGCCGGCAAGCACCAGCGAGTCACCGATAGCGGACAGCGCTTCACGCAACTTTCGTCGGTCAATCTGCCCGCCGCTGACTACGCATTCGGTGCAGTAACGGTATTGCGTATTGCTTCCGGAATCGGCAATCACCGTTGCGATCAGGTGCTCGCCAAGGCTCCCCATCTCAGGCCTGGGCGTTGCCTGGCCGTGTGACAGCCAGTCGTTCATTCCCTCTATCAGCGATACGAATCCTTTCGCGCCCGCGTCGACAACACCTGCACGCCGCAGCGCTTCGAGCTGTGATTGGGTGCGCGTCAATGCCTCCCGGCATGGTGGCAGCGCGTTCTGCAGCAATTCGCCGAATGCGACAGTGCCCGCGGCGGCGGTCTGCTTTTGCAGGCTCGCGGCGAAGGCACTGATGACAGACAGAATCGTGCCTTCGCACGGTTCGGAAAGCGCATCGTGAGCGTAGTCATAGCCGTTTGTCACCGAGCGAGCAAACGACTGCGCGGAGAAACGGGGCAACTGTTCCGCCCCGTCGCTCATACCCTGGAAGAACTGGGCCATGATGGCGCCGGAATTGCCGCGCGCGTTGTCCAGCATGACGTCGGCCATCGAGGCCAGCAGTAAGCTCAGTTGGCTCTTGCCGGGGTTCTTGAGAACAGCCAGCGCGGCTCCCAGCGTGAGGCTGAGATTGGTACCGGTATCGCCATCGGCAACGGGGAACACGTTAATGGAGTTGAGTGCTTCCTGTTCACCGATGACGCGATGTATACCCGAACGCAGGGCATCCGCAAAATTGTCGGCGGCAAGGTGCAGTATCGGTGGCGCCATTGCGGTCATCAGTACTTCCGGACGGGCCATGGGCTACTCTCTGGGCAGCATGAAATCCGCGCCCTCGTATTCAAGTATGACGCCATCGGGGTTGATTTCCCTGATGGTCGGGCCTTCCGCCAGTGTGGCCTTTTCGCGGTACTTGCTCATATTGACAAAAACGAAGCGTTCGGACGGATTCTCGGCGTAGACGTGAATATCGAGATGCAGATCCGGAAGTTGTAATGAACCGTCGGCGCGCAGTTCATTGAATGTCGGCACGACGACCGGGCCCGGCGCCGTTGTTACGCGTGCTGTGGGCGTTTCCCGGCGCGCCGGACGCGGTGGGGCCGGTTCGGCAGTGGGCGCCGTTTGCGTTGCAGATGACCCCGTCAATCCTGCTTGCGTTGCTTCGGTCGTCGTCATGCTGGCGCGATCGCGGCGTGCGTCCGACACGATCTCGGCGAACGGCGGTGCGGCGGGTCTGGCGGCGGCAGCCCGCGCATCGGTGTCGGGTGACACGGCAGGTGAGTCGGCGTGACTGCCAAGCCACAACCCGGCGATGACAATCGCGTTGATGCCGAGCAGCCCCGACACGAGCCAGATCCAGCGTGGTGCACGTGACTGCGCGCTGCCGGCAGGCACGTCTGCAAAACCGGGGCGGTTGTTGCCTTGCCGGTCCGACTCCGACTTTTTCAGTGCATCAAGAATGAACGACATGTGTGATACCCCGAACGGATCTCAGTCCTGCAACATCAAGGTGCGTCGTTTACAAGGCGCGGCGTGCCGTCACCCTGCAACAGTGAGTTGATCAATATCTGTGTCTGCTGTCCCGCAAGTCCGTCAACCTGCAGCCGATGCTCGCGCTGGAACTTGCGTAGTTTTTGCTCGAGCGTGTCATCAAAATAATCGCTGCCGGACCCGGGATTCTCATCACCATCCAGTCGTGCCAGGCTCTGACGCAGCCACAGCACACCGGATCCGCGCGAGCCGGGACCCAGCGACACTGGCTCCCCGTTTGGCGGACGCCACATCAGCAAGTACTGGCCGTACCAGAGATCGGCGACCTCCTCGATCGGAACACGCAGGCGTGTGCTGCCAAATCCAAGCTCCGCCAGCTCGCCATCGAGCGCCGTCAGCACCGGGTGATGCGTCGTACCCGTACTGTCAGTCAGCGTCAGCATTGCGGGGCGGTTGAGCTGTTCCAGCACTTTCCAGGACCCGCGCTGGTAAAGGCAGTCGAGTCCCTTGGTTCGCGCCTCGGCACAACCGGTGCCGGCGCTTTGTTCATAAGACAGGCCCCAGAGCCCGAACAGCGTATTCATTGCAGAGTCGACATCCGAATCGAGTTCTGCACTCCGCAACGCTTCATCAAGCGGTGGTTCTGCGGATTCAGCGACGACATCCATCGCTCGGTCGTCATTTTCCCCGTCCGGTGCATCGGCTGGCGGCAGGTTGCCGGATTGTGGCATTGAAATCGCCAGCGGCACGCTGGTCACGGCAGCTACGGATTCCGGCGCCGTCTGCGTCGATACCCAGATGCCGGCGCCAATAACGAGCGCGGCGGCCATCGCGCTCGCCGCGTACAGCCATCGCATGACAGGCGTCGTGGTGTCGCCGGACACTTCGGCGGCCGCGCGCCGGACTATGCCCGGTGTAATCCTGCGCTCACCGCGACTGTATGCGCCGAGCAATGCGCGATCGCAGATAACATTGATCAGGCGCGGAATGCCGCCACTGGCGCGAAACACAGCACGCTTGGCGCGGTTGTCGAAAATGTCGGTCAGCGCACCGGCCACGCGCATGCGGTGATCGATGTAGCGAATCGCCTCCGCTTGCGACAGCGGCTCCAGGTGATAGCGGCCGGTGACCCGCTGCGCGAGCTGACGCAGGTTGTTCCGGGCGAGCAGGTCACGAAGCTCCGGCTGCCCGATGAGTATTATCTGCAGCAACTTTTGCTTTGCAGTCTCGAGGTTGGTCAGGAGCCGCACCTGTTCGAGCACATCCTCTGCAAGGTTCTGCGCTTCGTCAACGAGCAGGATGACCCGGCGGCCCCTGGCATGCACGTCGAGCAGGTGCCGGTTCAGCGCATCGACCAGCGCCTTGCTGCTGCCGGTATCGCCGGGCAGCGTGACGTTCAGTTCCTCGCAGATGGACAGCAGGAACTCGATGGCCGAGATCTGCGGGTTGAGTATCAGGGCGACATCGACTTCATCGGGCAGCTGACCCAGCAAGGAGCGCACCAGCGTCGTCTTCCCGGTTCCGACTTCGCCCGTCAGCTGGATAAAACCACCGCTCTCCGTCACACCGTAGACAAGGTGTGCCAGCCCCTCGCCGTGCCGCTCGCTCATGAACAGGTAGCGCGGGTCCGGCGTGATGGCAAACGGCTTTTCGTTCAGGCCGAAAAAGCTTGTATACATGGCTGCAAGTCTACCTGAATCGATCGCGGTCGAGACTGCGTGCGCGTTCCAGTGAAAGCGTGCCAAAGCGCTCGCGTATTTCGTCGACAGTGCTGTCCAGCACGTTACTGCCACGGTCGGACAGCGTTTCAAACAGGTCCGCCTGGCCAGCCGCCGCCAGCTCGCTGCCGCCAACACCGAGCAGCCGGATGGCCTGCCCGGGATGCTCACGCAGCCAGGTTTCGAGTAGCGCCATGGCCGCTTCGTACAGGGCCCGCGTGCCGTTAGTCGGCGGCGTAAGCGCACGCTGCCGTGTGAACGTGGTGAAATCCGACTGGCGGATCTTGAGTTGCACGTTGCCGGCGAAGAGATGCTTGCTGCGCAGCCGCGTTGCGCACCGGTCTGTCAGGCGCAACAGTTCGCGATGCATGGCGTCCCGGTCCTTGAGGTCCTCATCAAATGTTTCCTCGGCGCTGATCGATTTTGTCTCGCGGTCACTGACAACCGGCCGGTCATCGATACCACCGGCGCGGTTGCGAGCGCGGGCGCCGAAACGCCCGAATACAGCTTCAAGCACGGATACATCGGCAGTGTGCAATTCCACCATGGTGCGGATGCCATGCCGGTGCAGTCTCGCCAGTGTTTCGCGACCTATGCCCGGGATAACCTGCACCGGCAACGCGTCCAGCCGCTGCGGCAGCTCGTCAGCTGTGATGACAACCAGTCCATCCGGCTTTTCAAGATCCGATGCAATTTTCGCGACGAGCTTGTTCGGCGCAACGCCGACCGATGCGCTCAGGCCGGTACGAGAGTGGATGCGTTCCTTGATGCCGCTGGCGATTGCCAGCGCCGAGCCATAAAGCGCCAGGCTGCCACTGACATCCAGAAACGCCTCGTCCAGTGACAGCCCCTCGATGACGGGTGTGTACTCATTGAATACGGCGAATATTTCATCGGAGACCGACTGGTAATGCGCTATACGCGGAGGGACGCGAATCAGCTCCGGGCAGCGCCGCAAGGCGTCACGCATCGGCATCGCCGACCGAATACCGTAGCGCCGCGCCTCATAACTGGCCGCGGCGACGACGCCGCGGTTTGAGCCGCCGCCGACCACCAGCGGTTTGCCGCGCAACGATGGATTATCGCGCTGCTCGACAGACGCATAGAACGCGTCCATGTCGACATGCAGGATTGTACGCATCGCGCTAGGTTCTCTGGTTCGGATTATTCATGAACGTTTTGCTGTGGTGGTTTGGCGGAGGCGCACCCCGGGGAGGGCTCCCGGCAGGGGGTATCGGTGCGGTGGAAGCGGTCCATTGGCGAGCCTAAAGCGCTCTGTCAACAATATAGTTTGCCAGCCACTCAAGCGGTGCTGCCGAGTCACCGAAAACCTGCAGGCTTTCCAGGCCGTCAGCCAGCAGCTCGTCGCAGCGCTCGCGTGACTTTTCGATGCCGAACAGCAGCGGCCACGTCGCCTTGGACAGGCGTGCGTCGGCACCGGCGGCTTTGCCGATTACGCCGGTTTCGCCTTCGACATCGAGCAGGTCGTCGCGAATCTGGAATGCGAGCCCCAGGCAGCGTGCGTAGTGGTCGAGGGCCTGGTAGCGCCTGTCGTCGAGATCATCGACGAGACAGCAGGCACTGAGTACCGACGCATGGATCAACGCACCTGTTTTGAGGGCGTACATTTGTTCGAGTTCGGCGGGAGTCAGTGCCTGGCCTTCGGACGACAGGTCGATCGATTGTCCGCCCGTCATGCCGCGCGAACCGCAGGCGGCCGCGACCAGTCGCGTCAGGCGCACGGCCTGGTCGTCACGTATGCCGGCCTGCCCGGCAAGGACGCCAAACGCGAGTGGTTGTAGCGCATCCGCCGCCAGTATTGCTGTCGCCTCATCGAATTTGCGATGCAGGGTTGGCAAGCCGCGGCGCAGGTCGTCGTCATCCATCGCGGGCAGGTCATCATGCACCAGCGAGAAGGCATGAATCAGCTCGATCGCCATTGCCGGCGCATCGAGTTTGTCGGCCGGCACACCGAGGCACTCACCGCTGGCATAAGCCAGCAGTGGCCGGATTCGCTTGCCACCGTTCAGTACCGCGTAACGCATCGCCTCATGCAGGCGTTCTGGCGGCTCGGCTGATGACGGCAGGGCCCGATCGAGGCATTGGCCTATGCGATCAGTGTAGCCCGCCAGCCGTCCGGCAAATGTTTCCGACAAAAGTGCAGCTCCTGCTCTCTTTTTGCGCGGGCACAGCGTACACCGAAATGCGCGGCGATGCGTGCCGCGACAGCGGCCAACGGTTCGCGGTGTGAGTGGGCTATAATCGCGCCCCTTTTTTGGTATTGCAGACGCCGGGCGGGATGCCGTATGCAGGTGACATCGCAGGCTCAACCCAATATTGCGCTGGTCAAGTACTGGGGCAAGCGCGATGCGGACCGGAACCTGCCGGCTACCGGTTCGTTGTCGGTTACGCTCGATACGCTGTGGACCCGGATGACCGTAGAGTTTGACGGCGGGGATGGCGACCGTCTTTACGTTAACGGGCAGTCTGCGCCGTCCCTGTTGTCGAGGGTATCCCGTTGCCTTGACACGGTCGCGGGCAGGGGGCGGTCCGGGGCGTGTATCGAGAGCGAATGCAATTTTCCGATTGCGGCCGGACTGGCGTCCTCGGCATCGTCCTTTGCGGCGCTCGTCCAGGCGGGCAGCCGGGCCAGTGGGCAGAGCCTTGACCCGCTCGCCCTGGCACGCCTGGCCGGGCAGGCGTCCGGATCGGCTGCACGATCGCTGTATGGCGGCTTTGTCGAGCTCCGGGCTGGCGACGACGAAATCGACGTTGCGTCAATTGCCGCGCCTGATGAATGGCCGTTGTCGGTCACGGTTGCCGTCACGGAACGGGCGGCGAAACCGGTGAGTTCCGGCGCGGCAATGAGCGTCAGCCGTGAATGCGTCACCGTTTTCAGCACGTGGGTCGAGCGCCAGCCCGCCGACCTGGACAAGGCGCGCGAGGCGGTGCGAACGCGCGATTTCGCCGCACTGGCCGCCATTGCCGAACACAATTGCCTGAAGATGCATTCCGTCATGTGGGCGTCGCGGCCACCCATTGTCTACTGGAATTCCGCGACCGTCGCATGTCTCGAAACGGTGAGAGCACTGCAGCGCGACGGCATACCGGTATTTTTTACGATCGACGCCGGGCCGCAGGTCAAGGCGGTGTCATTGCCGGAGTCGGCCGATGCCGTCGCTGACGCATTGCGTGGAACGGCTGGCGTTATAGACGTGTTGCAAAGTTCGCTGGGCACAGGCGCGCGGCTGGTTGATCCGGATTGAAAACAGTTACGGCATCGGCGCCGGCAAGATCGTGCTTAGCGGGGAGTACGCGGTACTGCACGGTGCGCCCGCCATCAGCATGGCCGTCAATCGCCGCGCACGGGTGCAGGCGGTGCCAGCTGCCAACAGCGGTCATGCGCTGACAGCACCCGGCTATTGCGAAGGACGCTGGCGATTCCGGAGTGAGGCGGCGGACATCGAGTGGCTCGATGAGCCGCCGGAGCCGGGTGCCTTCAGCTTGCTGGAGTTGTTGTGGCAGGCTGCGCGGCCGGGGCGCGGGGACTGGTCGCTGTCGCTCGACTCACGGGAATTCGTCGATGCGGCTGACGGAGCAAAGTTGGGTGTTGGCGCCAGTGCGGCAATTGCGGTGGCGCTTGCCATGGTGCTGTCGCGTATTGCCGGCCGTGACGATGACGGTCCGGGTATGGCAGCAAAAGCGCACCGGATGTTTCAAGGTGGACACGGCAGCGGCGTCGATATCGCAACCAGCCTGCACGGTGGGGTCATCGGTTTTCGCCGCGGTGAAGATGCGGTACCCGAATCGCTGGCGTGGCCGGCGGAACTTCACTGCAGGGTGTTCTGGAGTGGCAGTTCGTCGAGCACGGTGCAAAAGCTGCGTACCCTGGAGGGTGCGCGGATGTCGGAGAGCGGGCGCTGGTTGCAGGAACTGGCCGAGCAGGTACTGGCCGCATGGCGGCAGGCAGATATCAGTGAAGTGCTTGGGGCATTGGCCGCGTATGCAAAGGGTCTGCGAGCGTTCGACGTTGACCATGATCTTGGCATATTCGAAGCTGGCCATCTTGAGCTCGCGGAAGCGGCCGAGGACATGGGACTTGTTTACAAGCCGTGCGGCGCCGGCGGCGGTGACATCGGGGCGGTTTTTGCCGGCGACGCTGCCGCCGTCAGGCGATTCGTGGCGATGGCCGAGGGCCTGGGTTTCCGGCTGCTCGACGTTGCACTGGATCCTGTTGGCGTACGCATTTCGGATGAATGACATTGACTGACGACTCACGGCTTCCCGGCTTTTACCGTATGAGCATCGATGAGCGGCTTGCGCTGCTGGTCGCGCGCGGTGTCTTGAGCGGCGAGGATGCCAAATGCCTCGCCAACGGGCAGCGGGTCCTCGCTCGCGATACCGCCGACAAAATGATAGAGAATGTAATCGGCGTGTTCGGCCTGCCATTTGCCATTGCACCGAATTTCCGAATCAATGGCCGCGATTGCCTCGTGCCGATGGTTACGGAGGAGCCTTCCATCGTTGCCGGCGTCAGCGGCGCGGCGAAACTTGCGCGCGAGTCCGGCGGCTTCACTGTAACCCTTGATGAGTCGCTGCTGATCGGCCAGGTACAGGTTGTCCGCATCGGCGATCCTGATGCCGCAATCGCGTCTCTCCGCGCGTACAAGGACGAGCTGGTGCGCCTGGCCAACGTCGCACAACCCAATCTGCTCGCACGCGGTGGCGGCGTGCGCGACATCGAGTTCTTCAGGCACAGGCTGCCGGACGAGCGCTGGACGATAGTGCTGCATTTGCTGGTGGATACCTGCGATGCGATGGGGGCAAATCTCGTCAATACGATCTGCGAAGCTGTTGCGAGGCGCGTCGAGTCGATTTCCGGCGGCACGGTGGTGCTGCGCATCCTGTCGAACCTCGCGGATCGGTCACTCGTCACCGCACAGGTCACTCTGCCGTTGTCACAACTGGCGATCGCCGGATACCCGGGCGAGCAGGTCCGGGACGGTATCGTACTGGCTACAGCACTCGCGGAAACCGACCCCTACCGGGCAGCGACACACAACAAGGGCATCATGAATGGCATTGATGCCGTCGCCATCGCCACCGGCAACGACTGGCGTGCAATCGAGGCAGGTGCCCACGCCTACGCGGCCAGCACCGGCAGCTACCGATCCTTGAGCCGCTGGAGCGTTACGGGTGACGGCGGATTGCACGGTGAGCTTCGCATGCCGCTCAAGGTCGGCACGGCCGGCGGGGCGCTTAAGACCAATCCGGGCGCTGCGCTCGGCCTTGAGATAGCCGGCGCGGCGTCGGCACGGGAACTCGCCTGCCTGATGGGGGCGGTGGGGCTGGCACAGAACTGCGCGGCTTTGCGTGCACTGGTTACGGACGGCATACAGCGGGGTCATATGAGCCTGCATGCCCGCAGCGTGGCGGCGGCCGCCGGCGCGCGCCCGGAACATTTCGAGCAGGTCGTGCGGGGGCTGATCCAAAGTGGCGACATCAAATCGCGAAAGGCGAGCGAGCTGGTCGCCGCGCTGGAAGCCGGTAGCTCGCCGGCAGACAGCGAGGCACCGGCGCCGGGGGCGGCAATCGGTACCGCGTTCGGCAAGGTCATTCTTCTCGGGGAACATGCCGTCGTTTATGACCGGCATGCGCTTGCGCTACCGCTCGCCCGCGCGGTCACGGCCGAGGTCGTCGAGAACGCCGATGCCACGCGCATCAATATGCCGGACTGGAATTTTGTGCAGAATGTCGTGCCGCAGAACCCGGACGATGGCGCCGCGTCCGTGCTGGCGCTGATCATGCGGCATCTCGATGTGGGCAATCGCCATTTCGATGTCCGGATTCGCGCACGTATTCCAGCCGCAATGGGTCTCGGCGCTTCCGCCGCACTGGCGGTTGCCATAATTCGTGCGTTCGACCGGCTACTCGGTCTCAATCTCGATAATCGCGCTGTCGATCGGCTTGCCTTCGAGTGCGAAAAGCTCGCGCATGGCACGCCATCCGGCATCGACAATAACCTTGCGACTTATGGCGAGCCTGTACTGTATACGCGATCGACGGCGACACGCACGAAGCCGATTCGCCTCGTCGAAACGCCGCCGATCGTCATTGCGTCGAGCGGCGAGCGAGGCATTACGCGTGACCAGGTTGCGGGAGTACGGACCCGCTATGACAAGAACACGGCACTTTATGACACGATCTTTGCCGAAATCGATGAACTGAGTATTGCCGGCGCCGTGGCACTACGCGAGCGGGACTACGAGACGCTGGGAGCGATGATGAACGTGTGCCATGGTTTCCTGAATGCCATCGAGGTATCAACGCCAACGCTTGAAAAGATGATCGGGATCGCAAGGTCTGCTGGCGCAGTTGGTGCGAAACTGACGGGTGCCGGTGGCGGCGGCTCTGTCGTCGCATTGTGTCCGGGGACAACGGAGAGCGTAACGTCAGCACTTGAGACGGCTGGCTATCCGGTAATCGCAATGGATGCGGCAGAATAATGCCGGTGGCCGGTCAGGGTAGAAGAGCAGTGAGCGCAAACAGGATCGTTTCGTCGGAGAGCGAGGAGCTCATTCTGGTCGACAAGGATGACCGGGAGACAGGTACGCTCAGCAAGGCGCTTTGCCATGATGGTGACGGCATACTGCACCGTGCGTTTTCGGTTTTCCTGTTTGATCGGCACGGCGCGCTGTTACTGCAACAGCGCAGCGGCGACAAGCGGTTGTGGCCGCTTTACTGGTCGAACAGCTGTTGCAGTCATCCGCGCAAGGGGGAATCGATGAACGAGGCAACCGGGCGCCGCCTGCTCCAGGAGCTGAATATCCGCGCCGAACTCGAGTACGTCTACAAGTTTTCCTACCAGGCCCGTTACAAGGACCTCGGCTCGGAGCATGAGTTGTGCTCGGTTTATCTCGGGCGGAGTGATGATGACGTGCGTGCCAATGAAAGCGAAATCCAGGCGATCAGGTACTTAGAGCCTGCGGAGCTCGAACGCGAGCTGGCCGAGAGGCCGGAGCATTTCACGCCATGGTTCCGGATGGAGTGGCAGGAGCTCTGCGACAAGTACGCCGATCAGCTCGAAAAATACGTAAACGTTGGTGACTCCTAGCTGACGTACCGGTAATACTCGATACCCAGGTCCTGGAATTGCCGCTCCACGGCGTGCCCGACCTTGTCAATGACAAACTCGTCCCTCGGGCAGTAGTCGAGACCGCTGACACGACGCCCGTCATGCAGTGCCTCGTACTGGGCTTCTGACAGGTCGACGGCATTTTTCATGGCGTCGGCAAATCCTATCTTCGCGGTCGCATCGCGCCATTCATCGGCCATGAAGAACGGAATGACTTCAGCGGCATCACCGCTGCCGTAGCCGAGCGTCAGGATTTCCTGGCCGACAAGTTCAAGATCTTCATCAAGCGCCTGCTCGAAACCGGCTGACATCCATGCCGGCAGGGCGGCGGTGTACAGGTTGCCGAGATCCAGCATCGTGTCACTGCCGAGCGCCAGCTTGTCGAGAATCTCGCGGCGATAATGGCGCGAGGTCCGGAAGATGCGGAACACGGCCATCGCCAGCGGATACGCTTCGTAATGCAGGCGCTCCGGTGAGGCGAAGCTGACGACTTCCGGTTTGCTGCTCATTTCGTCCAGCAGCGCCGCCGGTTCGATGCCGGCTTCATAGCAGTACGACGACAGTTCCGCCCGGTCGGCGGCATTGCCATGACCCAGCGCAAACAGGTACGCGATTGCCCAGCCGGACTCCGGCATGCGCCGGTAGGGCCGGTGCATGAAGACGGTATTAAGCGAGCGGAGATAATCGATGGCGTTGAGATCGCGCTTTTCGTACATGTCGTTAAGCGCATGCAGCGTTTCATCGATGTAGCAGGTCGTTGAATACTTGCCGTTGAAAACAGGGTAGTCCTGGACCTGGTGTGTTTCGGAACGATCCTGGCCGCAGAAGCGCAGCATCGGCTTGCGAAAGTCCATGATACGGTAGTCGGAAGCGGACCCGGAGCGGATGAGGTCGACTTCGGCCAGCGTCGGGTTCTCTTCGAGCAGCATGGCCACCGCCCCGGCGCCCTGCGTGGGTTCGCCGCTGCTGCCGCGCGCATACTCGGCGATATCGGCGCAAACGACAATAGCCTGGCTGCCGGCGCCATCCAGTGCGAGGTGACGAATGGCGCCCTTCATGCCATACACGCCGCCGAGACACGCATGCTTGAATTCCGGGACTTCACAACGGCGTGAGATGGGCGGTTTGCCCTGCGCAATGAGTGCGTGGTCGACCATGCCTTTGACAATAATCGCACCAGCGGAATTATCCGTGCTGGATTCCGTCCCGAGCCCTAAGAATTTCACCCGGGACGGATCGATCTCGTACTGGTTGATGAGCCGGAGGACGGCGGTCGCCGCCATCGTATAGACGCTCTGGTGCGGGCCCCGGACGCGAAAGCTCCGGCCGACGACCTCGCGGATTTTCGGCCACTGGTTGCCGGTCCAGTCGCACCAGTCTTCGAGCCAGACCCGGAACGGCGGCACGTAAGCGGCTAGTCCGCTGATTCCTATTGGTTTTCTGGTCATGGTCGGCCTGCAACGCAGTTGATGGCTGCAATCGGTGGCGCGCGCAGCCCGGGAATTCTAGATGCCCGGGCTACGCGGCTCAAGCAGCTTATTCTACTGTAATTGTTATCCTTTCCGAATACACGGGTGGCTTATGCGGTATGTGCAGGTGATCGGCGAACAGGAGCTGCAGTGTGTGCTCGCCCGGACCGAGGTCAAGCTCCGTTTCGGTGCTGCCATCCCCGAAGTGCACATGCTGTGAATCCGCCGGAATTGGCGCGTCCATTGGCGGCAGGCCGGTGTCGACCAGCACGTGATGATGACCGCTGTTCTGGGCCTGCGTACCCGCCGGTACGACTTCCATCTCCTCGATACCGAATTCGACACGAACCGGGCTCGAGACCACATCACCGTCCTGCGGCGTAATGAAGTATACGCGCGCCGACTCGGCGGCGGTTGAACGCGGCATCCCGGCGGGCTTTGACTCCGCCGCCGTTTCGGGTGCTTCAGCGGCTGGCGTTGCCGGCGGTTCATCGCTCGTCCCGTTGCAGGCAGCCAGCATGACGAGCAGCAATGATCCCGCGGCGGTATTGAATAACTGTTTCATATCGCTCTCCCTATCGATAACGCGAACGAGCTCATATACCCGTTCGGGATAAGAGCTCATCAATCCGGTAGTCAGTCCGGATCTTTCTTGCTCGATGTTTTCTTGCGTGATGGCGATTTCTTGCGAGCCGCGGCCTTCTTCCGCGTCGGACTTTGGTCAGTCTCGCCGTCGGCTGCGTTCTCTACGACCAGGCCGGAATCGCGAATCAGTTCATCCGGATCGAAATCGTCCACTGCCATCAGCGCGCTGACCTTTTCATGAAACTCACGCAACGCATCGGCCTCCTGATTGTCGATAATCCCGGCCTTAAGCCCCTCATCGATCTGGTAACCGAGGTAGTCGCTTTCTACAAGGCCGTCCTTGCGCGCCTGCCGCAACTTCTTCTCAACCGGTTCCAACCCTTCGGACATGATGAGCGCTTCCTGCAGCAGCCCAAGCGGGTTGCCGGGTTCCAGGGTCGTGTAGGCCTGCTGACTCAACCGGTCGCGTGCTTCGCCGGTCTGTGTGATCAGGTCGACGACCTTCATTGACAGCTCGTCGGACGGCGCTGAATAAGTGCGGCCACGGGGGAAGATGAAGGCGCGCAGGAAAAAAGCGACCGGCCGGTTCGGGAAATTGCGCAGAAAGCTGTGTAGTTGTTCCTGTGCATGGTACATCAGCGTTCTTATCGACCACTCGACCAGCGGCAGGTCTGCCGCGCGGCGTCCCTGGTTCTCAAAATGTTTAAGTACCGTAGACGCCAGGTACATGGAACTGAGCACATCTCCGAGACGCGCCGACAGAAGTTCCTTTATTTTGAGCTTGCCGCCCAGTGTCAGCATTGCAAAGTCGGAGGCCAGCGCAAAGGCGGCACTGTAGCGATTGATATTCTGGTAGTAGCGCCGCGTCGGCGTATTGAGCGGTACCCGGCTGAACTTTGCATGCGTCAATGCCAGCACGAAGGCGCGCGCCAGGTTACTGATCGCATAGCCGATGTGTGAGAACAGGGCATGGTCGAATTCCCGCAGGCCGCGTTCCTGATCATCATCCTGCGCTGCTTGCAGCTCGCGCAATACAAACGGGTGACAGCGTATCGCGCCCTGGCCAAAAATTATCAGGCAGCGGGTCAGGATGTTGGCACCTTCAACGGTAATTGCGATCGGTGTGGCTATGAAGCCCCGGCCCAGGTAGTTGGCCGGGCCCATCATGATGCCCTTGCCGCCATGCACATCCATTGCGTCGTTTGCGACCTTGCGGCCCATTTCGGTGCAGTGATATTTGAGAATCGCCGAGGGTACAGCCGGTTTTTCGCCCTGGTCGATGGAGCCTGATGTAACGGAAATGGCCGCATTCATGATGTACGTATGGCCCGCAATGCGGCTCAAAGCCTCACCGACGCCTTCAAATTTCGCGATGGGCAGGTTGAATTGCTTGCGCAACTCCGCATAGGCACCGGTTGCCCACGCGGCAGCCTGGCCGCCGCCCGCCGCGCTGGACGGTAACGTAATTGCACGGCCGACTGACAGCAGCTCGACCAGCATCTTCCATCCCTTACCGGCCATTTCCTGGCCGCCGATGATGTAGTCGAGCGGCACAAAGACATCCTTGCCGGAGGTCGGGCCGTTCTGGAAGGGGATGGTCAACGGGTAGTGCCGGCGTCCGGTCAGAACGCCCGGCGTGTCAGTCGGTACCAGGGCGGCGGTAATGCCGTAGTCGTCGACATCGCCAATCAGGTGATCCGGGTCATACAGTTTGAACGCAAGGCCGAGCACCGTGGCCACCGGCGCGAGTGTAATGTAGCGCTTGTCCCAGTTCAGCCGTATGCCGATGGTCTCCTCGCCTTGCCACTCGCCTTTGCAGACGACGCCGCTGTCGATCAGCGCTGCTGCGTCCGAGCCGGCCTGCGGCGAAGTCAACGCGAAGCACGGGATTTCGTCGCCGGACGCGAGGCCCGGCAGATAGCGATCTTTCTGTTCGTCGGTGCCGTAATGCAGGAGCAACTCCGCGGGGCCGAGTGAGTTGGGCACGCCGACGGTCGATGAAACGGTCGCACTGCGGCTCGCCAGCTTGGCGATCACCATTGCATTTGCGTAGGCCGAAAATTCCAGGCCGCCGTACTGCTTTGGAATGATCATCGCAAAGAAACGCTCTTTCTTGATGAACTCCCAAACCTCGGGCGGCATATCGGCTCGATTGTGGGCGATGTCCCACTCGTCAACCATGCGGCAAAGTTCTTCGCACGGGCCGTCGATGAACGCCTGCTCTTCATCGGACAATTGCGGTGCCGGACTGCTGATCAGGCGGTCCCAGTCGGGCATGCCGGAAAATAATTCGCCGTCCCACCAGACATTGCCGGCCTCCAGCGCTTCGCGCTCGGTATCGGACATCGACGGCAGCATCGTGCGGTAAACCGCGAGTGCCGGTTTCGTAATTTTATCGCGGCGGAAGTCTTCGATATTGATGGCAACAATGCCGGCAAACAGCAGCCACAGCGCCAGCAGCCAGAGAAAGTGCCCCGAACCGAACAATGAATAGGCGATGAGCGCCGCGCCGATGGCAATCGTCGATGTCTTGAGGTCGATGCGCTTGTAGGCCAGATACAGTCCGCCGCCGGCGAACAGCAAAAACCAGGCGAGACTTATCATTTAGAGGAGCTCCTCTATCGCGGCGCGTTCTTCCCGGAGCTCGGCTTCGGTTGCCTGCATGCGTTTCCGGCTGAAGTCGTTGATCTCGAGATCCTGCACGATCTCGTAGCTGCCGTTGCTGCAGCGCACCGGATACGAATAAACGACGCCCTCACTGATGCCATAACTGCCGTCCGCAGGCACCGCCATGCTGACCCAGTCGTCGCCGTCACTGCCGAGCGTCCAGTCGTGTATATGATCAATTGCCGCTGATGCGGCTGACGCGGCAGACGATGCGCCACGTGCCTTGATGATGGCTGCTCCGCGTTGCTGCACCGTGGGAATGAATTCGTCGGTGAGCCATTGCTGGTCGACCAGTTCGAGCGCCGGTTTGCCGCCGACCGTCGCGTGATGGATGTCCGGGTACTGGGTTGCCGAGTGATTGCCCCAGATCGTCAGGCGATGAACCGTGGACACATGCTGCCCGGCTTTCGCCGCAAGTTGCGCCGCGGCGCGGTTGTGATCCAGGCGGGTCATCGCCGTGAAGTTTCGCGGATCCAGGTCCGGCGCGTTGCTGCTGGCGATCAGTGCGTTGGTGTTGGCAGGATTGCCGACGACGAGTACCCGGATGTCGCGGCTGGCGTGCTCGTTCATCGCCTTGCCCTGTGCCGAGAAAATTTTGGCGTTTGCCTCGAGCAGGTCCTTGCGCTCCATGCCGGGGCCACGCGGGCGGGCGCCAACCAGCAATGCATAGTCGCTGTCGCGAAACGCGGAATCGGCGCTATCGGTTGCTTCGATGCCGGCAAGCGTGTCGAATGCACAATCTTCAAGTTCCATGACCACGCCGTTGAGCGCCGGTATCGCCGGTGCTATCTCCAGCAACTGGAGAATGACCGGTTGATCCGTCCCGAGCATCTGTCCTGAAGCGATACGAAAAGCGAGCTGGTAGCCGATCTGGCCGGCGGCGCCAGTGATAGTCACACGTACGGGTTTTTTCATCAGTAATCCTGGATTCAATCAGCAACAGGCGGGTGGATCCGGCGCGCTGCCCTTGCCGGGCAAGCAAAACCGAAGCAGCGCGTCAGTGCGCCGCGGACGGCAATTCTAGCATTAGCTACGGCCTGTCGGCACCCGACGGACGACAGCATGTCTTTTGCGGCCCAGACCAGCTACCGCTCGCGCCGTGACTCGGGGAAACGATCCTGCAAACGCAGTAGCTCCGATTCTGCGGCTTCCGCTTCCCCGGAGTCCCGCAGTGCCTCGATGCAGCTCCACCATACATCGGCTGACGATGTGTCTTCGCTGTCACAATGGCCAATTCGGGCGTCAGCGCCGGCGTCAACGGATTCAGTGCGTTCGTTCAACGCATCGTTGCCGGCGCCAATCGGCGCAGGGCTTTGGACCTTCCCTTGCCGGGCCGGGCTTGCAACCGTCGATCCTGCTTTCCGGAGCGACCGGTCGTGGGGCTTCGGAGCTGATGTGTGCTCCTCGACCACGGCCGGCGCGGAACGCGGTTCGTCATCCGCGTCACCGGTCCGGTGGCTGGCCGGCATTTCGATAATCACGGCAATACCCAGTACCAGTGCCGCTGCTACAGAGAGCGGGGCGAGCCAGCCGCCGGCCGGCGCGCGTCCGCCATCGGAAAGCGCCTCCCTCGCATCCTGCAATACGGCCCGGTCCAGCTCGGCCGGCGTGTGCTCGGCGGAAACGGCCCGCCAGGCCCGTGAAAGGCGCTCTGCGTCCTTGTCGGTCAAAGTGTCGTTATTCATCACAGGTACCTGTATGCTGCCCGACGTTGCGCTCCGCCACGGTGCTCATGGGGCCGGGTTCCCGTCCGGCTGCTGCAGCAAGCGCTTGAGCTTGTTCATTGCGTACCGCAGCCTGCTCTTGGCCGTTTCCTTGTTGACACCTGTTGCCTCAGCTATTTGCGCGATGCTGAGTCCGGCCTCCTGGTGCAGCAGGAATGCATGCTGTTGGGCCTCCGGGAGAGTGTTCAGGGCCGAGAGCAGCCGGGCTCTGTCCTCCGACATCGATGCATGCCCCAACGGATCGCTCAATGGTGCCTCGAGCGTATCCGGATCCTTTTCACCGGCTGGCGGGCGTCGTTGGCTGCGGCGCAGCTGGTCAATAAAACAGTTGTGTGCGACCCGGAACAGGAACGTCCTGAAAGTCGCGGTTGGCCGGTAGCGATCACGCGACGCGATGATATTGCTCCACGCGTCCTGGAACACGTCCGCGGCTGTGTCGGGATTGCGTGACAGCCGCAAGAGGTAGCGGTACAGCGCGTCGTTGTGCCGCCGGTACAATGTCTCGAAAGCCGCCAGATCGCCACGCTTGTAACGCAGCATCAGTTCCGCATCGTTGACCGGGGGCTTCATGCGGTGAGCATAAGCGGGCCGCCGGCCGGGGGAAAGTGCGTGGCCGTCGCTGCCGGAGACCGGCGCAGCATTGCTCATGAACACCGGAATGCCGCGTTATTGCTGAGTAAGAGCATTGATTTCCGATGGAAAATGGCTGGCGTCCTTTGTATAAACGCCGCGCTCGCCGCGCCGGGGTCAGCCGGGCGGGCAACACCGGGGCTAAAAACACTTGCATCTCCGGGGACAGGTGTTATAGTTAACTACAACACCAAGTCACCAATCCGGATCGCCCGGGCCTGCAAGGATCGATGGACATGAACGCCAGAGCTGGTACGACAAAGCGCGGACTATTCAGCCTGTCCGTATTCGCCCTGCTGCTGTTCGCCGTGGTTGCGGCGCAGGGCGGTTACGGGCGTCCGGACACTTCTATAGCGGCATCAGAGCGCGAGCCAACGCTACTCGTTCTGCGGTTGGCCACGATGGTGCTGGGCAGTAGTGAGACCGGGCAATAATTTGATGGACCCGAAATGGAATGATGACCTGCCAATCTACCGGCAACTGCGCGACCGGGTTGTCGATATGATCCTGGAAGGCGTGCTTGGCGACGGAGACGCGTTGCCGTCCGTACGCAATGTCGCGGCGGAATACAGGCTCAATCCGTTGACTGTCCTCAAAGGCTACCAGGAACTCGTCGATGAGGGCCTCGTTGAGAAAAAGCGGGGTCGTGGCATGTATGTGACGGACGGTGCGCGCAAACAGTTGCTGAAGGATGAGCGGCGCCGCTTCCTTGAAACGGAATGGCCGAAAGTCTCGGCAACGATAGAACGGCTCGGGCTCGATGTCGGGGAACTACTGCGTGATGCACAGGCGAAGGAATCAAAAGACGGCGGAGCGGTGAATGACTAGGCTGGTAGAAGCGCGCGGTGTCTCCAAGAGTTTCGGCACAACCACGGCTGTCGACAATGTCAGTTTTACGATTGATGCCGGCAGGATTACCGGCCTGATCGGGCCGAACGGGGCCGGCAAGACGACGCTGCTGAAAGCGATGCTGGGACTGACGGATTGTGAAGGCACATTGTCTGTATTGGGGCTGGACCCGTTTCGTCAACGCAAGGAGTTGATGCGAAACATCTGCTTTATCGCGGATGTCGCCGTCCTGCCCCGCTGGATACAGGTCTCGCAACTGCTCGACTTCATCGAGTCCGTGCATCCGCAGTTCTCTCGTCCTCGTGCCGAGGAACTCCTCGCAAAGACGAAAATCAAGGCGTCGGCAAAGGTCCGGGAGTTGTCAAAAGGCATGGTCACGCAACTTCACTTGTCGATCATTATTGCGATCGATGCGCGCCTGCTTGTCCTGGACGAGCCGACTATCGGTCTCGATATCATTTTCAGGAAGGAGTTCTACTCGAATCTCCTCAATGATTACTTTGACGAGCAGCGGACCATCCTCGTCACGACACACCAGGTCGAGGAGATCGAAAACCTGCTGACACACGTCATGTTTATCAACGACGGGCGCATTGTTCTGGATACCAGCATGGAGGACCTGCCGAGCCAGTTCACCGAGCTGACGACGTCAGGGTCGCGAGCCGAGGAGGCGCGCCGGCTGGGCCCGATCCACGAGCGCGATACATTCGGTAAGAAAGTGATGATTTTCGAGGAGTGAGCCGCGATACGTTGCGCGAGTTCGGTGAAACTCACAAGCCGGCGATCGCCGACCTGTTTGTCGCCAAGGTGAAGGGGGCATCGTGATTCAAACACAATTGACCCTGTTGCGACGGGAGCTGTGGGAACACAGGTCCATTTTCATTACGCCGCTGGTTGTCGGCCTCGTCGTCGCCCTGGGGGCGCTGACCGGGCAGGTTGCCGTCTCCGCATTTGACCAGGCCGTCGATCTCGCCATCCTCGGCGCCAGCAATCTGGGCGAGCGGGAACGCGCCGTCGCCATCACAGTCCTGATGATTGCCGTCTCGACACCATTCGTAATTGCGATGTCGATATTGGCCGTCTTTTACCTGCTTGATGCGTTGTATGCGGAACGCAAGGACCGCAGCATCCTGTTCTGGCGTTCAATGCCCGTTACCGATGCCGAGACCGTTGTGTCAAAGCTGCTGACGGCAATCCTCGTAATTCCGTTGATAACGTTTGCCGCTATTGTCGCGACAAGTCTCGTGGTTTTGGCGGTGTCCGGGATCTGGATCAGCATGCGCGGTGGCGACGGCGGGCAATTGATCTGGGCGGCGGCACCGTTGTTCGACAATTTCCTCGTAAGCCTCATTTTCGTCCTGGCGCTGCCGCTCTGGCTATCGCCGTTTGCCGGATGGTTCCTGCTGGTATCGGCCTGGACCAAGCGATCCCCGTTCCTGGTCGGCTTCCTGCCCTTGATCGTCGCACCGATGATCGAGCGCATACTGGTCGGAACGTCGTACCTGAATGAGCTTATTTTTGTGCGGTCAGGGAAGGTACCGCTGTTCAGCGAGTCCGGATTTGACCCATCGAGGTATATGTTTTCGGATTCGGACCGGCCGATGATCGCCGAAGATGCGGCAACCAGCCTGCTGTCCTACGTCGATCCCGTCCGCTTCCTGTCGAGTCCCGGGTTGTGGCTGGGACTGCTGGTTTGCGCCCTCCTGACGGCGGCGGCGATTTACATCCGCCGGTACCGCGACGATTCATGAATCCAATCCGAATCCCGTAGCGTACGGTCCGTCTACGGGCGCAGGGCGTCGCTGTCGAGCTGGTGCTTGCGAATCCTGCCCCGCAACTGGTGATAACTTAAGCCCAGCAGATCCGCGGCGACGCGCTGATTGAATCGCGCCTTCTCGAGCCCCGCGAGCAGCAGGTCCTTTTCAGACGCATCCAGCGTTGCCTGAAGATCGATGGGCAGCAGCGGTGCGGTCTTTCGCTTTGCAGGCATTTGTCGATCTTCGCTCGTCCTTTTATTGTCCGATTGCAACCGGAAAGGCGAGTCGAACGGATCGAATGCGATTTTCGTGATCGCCGTCTCGTGATCCCCGGCACGATAGACAGATCGCTCGATGGCATTCTTCAGTTCGCGAACATTGCCTGGCCAGCGGTGACGCAACAATGCCGATGACGCGCGTGCGCTGAACCCCGGGAAGTAGGAGAGTTTCAGCTCGCTGACCATGTTTACCGCGAAGGCATACGCCAGCGGCAGTATGTCCTCGAGCCGTTCGCGCAGTGGCGGCACGGTGATGACATCGAATGCCAGCCGGTCCAGAAGGTCATCCCGGAATCTGCCATCGGCGGCGAGCGCCTGCAGGTCCGCATTGGTGGCTCCCACGATGCGTACATTGACATGTATGGTTTCTGTTCCACCGACGCGTTGCAACTCACCGTACTCGATGACGCGAAGGATCTTTTCCTGCATGCGCAGCGAGATGGTGGCGAGCTCGTCCAGTACGAGGGTACCGCCGTCGGCGCGCTCGAAATGCCCGATGTGCGCCTTGACGGCGCCGGTAAATGCGCCCGCTTCGTGGCCGAACAGCTCCGACTCGAGAATGGATTCAGTCAGCGCGGCGCAATTGACCTTGATCAGCGGCTGCTCCCAGCGCTGCGACAGGAAATGCAGCCGCGATGCGATAAGTTCCTTGCCGGTACCACGTTCGCCGACCACCAGTACCGGCTTTGCCAGCGGTGCGGCCCGCGACACATGCTCCAGCATGGCGAGGAAGACAGGCGCCTCGCCAATGATGGGTTGTACCGGCCGTCGATCACTCATTAGCGAATCTTACTAAGAGAGTGCGAAAAAAACCAATATTTAGCGGAGAAAGCCACAGCTGGAGGCATTCTCCGTCCCGCATCATTTCGAAAATATTATATACATCAGCCAGTTACACACCATTGACCGCATTGGCACGATAGCTGCAACAGTCAGATCAGGTTCGCCAACAACAGAGGAAGACGACGATGGGCATATTCACGAGATTCAGCGACATCGTGAACTCCAATATCAACGCGATGCTGGACAAGGCCGAAGATCCGGAAAAGATCGTGCGGCTGATGATCCAGGAAATGGAGGACACGCTGGTGGAAGTGCGATCGGCAGCGGCTCGCTCGATTGCCGACAAAAAGGACTTAAACCGCAAGCTCACCGCGCTGGAGCGCGAACAGAGCGAGTGGGACAACAAGGCCGAGCTGGCCATGCGCAAGGGACGCGAAGACCTGGCGCGTGCGGCACTGGTCGAAAAGTCACGAACATCGACTGCATCAGACGCCATCCGCGCAGACTATGCCGCTGTCGACGAAGGCCTCGGCAAGCTGAACGATGACATCGCTCGTCTCGAGGCCAAGCTTCAGGATGCCAAGGCACGTCAGAAGACGCTGCTGGCCCGGCACAAGACGGCAAACAGCCGCCTCGCGGCCCGCAAAAAAATTCATGATTACAAGATCGATGACGCGATGGTCCGGTTTGAGCAGTACACGCGCCGTATCGACGACGTTGAGGGCCGGATTGAGGCGTATGATCTTGGCTTGCCCAAGGACCTTACACATGAGTTTGCCGATCTCGAGGCGGAGGATTCGGTCAGGAAGGAACTCGACGAATTGAAGCGCCGCGTCACCGCAAGCGCTTCCACTGACTCAATCAAGTAACGGAGGCGGCAGTGGGCGAATTATTCACTGTTGCACTGATCGTCTTTATCGCGGTCCCTGTGCCACTGTTCATCATCCTGCACTTCATCACGAAGTGGAAGCAGACCAGGGAGATGTCCGGTGGCGACGAACGCATGATTGAAGACCTGTGGGAGCTCTCCAGCAAACTCGAGGACCGCATGGAGACGCTGGAGACGATTCTCGACAACGAGCAGCCGGAATGGAGGAGAAACCGATGAGCAGAACGGCCTGGAATCCGGATAGTGTCCGGCCGCGAGGTCTTTACCGTGACCGGGAAAACGGCTGGCTGTTCGGGGTTTGCGCGGGGATCGCGGAATTTACGAACCTGCAGGCCGTAACCGTGCGGGTCGTGGCTGTTCTGTGCCTGATCGTGTTTTCCGTCCCGACCGCATTGCTGTATGCCGCCGCGGCACTGATCCTGCGCGACAAACCGCTGATCTATTCAGGATGCAACGATGAACACGAGTTCTGGCGCGGACATCGCCGCGCCGGTCAATGGAGCCAGCAATGAGAACCTATGAATCGATACCGCGCCGGCGCTTTTACCGCAATGCGGAAAAAGCATGGATAGGCGGGGTCTGTGCCGGACTTGCCGATTATTTCGGCTTCAATCTCCGCATAACCCGCTTGCTCACGTTTATTATATTCATCATGTTCGGCCCGGTTACGCTGCTGGCGTACTTTGGTTTGGTCTTCCTCGTACCATCGGACAGGAACGTGCATCGTGAGGCCGTCCGCGATCCGGAATTCCGGCAGGCACTCAGGTCGGATCCGGCCCGGACATTGAGCGAGGTCAAGCGGCGGTTCCAGTCGATGGACAATCGCCTTGCGCGCCTCGAACGATACGTTACATCACCGCGATTCGGACTCGATCAGGAGTTCCGCAAACTCTGATAACAACAACGAACAGCGACACGCAAGGGAATTATGCATGAACAGTACATTTTTATTCGTGTTGATGATCATTGCGATCGTCATGACCGCGGGCGTAATTGAAACTTATATAAAACAACGACGCAAAGACGCCGCGACAGACCCGGAGCTAACGGCCACGCTGGAGCGCATGGAGCAGCTGGAAGAGCGAATCAGGGTACTTGAAAGAATCGTTACCGAGAATCGTTTTGACCTGAAGCAACAGATCGATAACCTGTAGCGGAACGCGAAACTACTCCTGTCGAGCCTTGTAGGCTTGCACCTCTTCGTTGAATTGAGCTGCGGTTTTCTCCATCTCTTCAACGGCCGCATTGTACTTCTTGTTCAACAGGTCGTCGCGAAGCTGCTCATCTTCCGGTTCAAGTTCTTCAATCTCGGCCCGCGCTGCTTTCTCCTGCTCCACGATGCAGTCGAGATAGGCCTCCATCGTAGCGACATAATCCTTGACGCTGTTTTGGCCGGCCAGCATCTCTTCCTTCGATGCGCTATCACCGTCCGGAATCTCCGCACGCTCCGGGTAGTCGCAGGCGAACGCTGCCTGGGCAGAGAAAATCAGCGATGCTGCGGCGAAAGTCTTGATAATCAGTCGTTTCATTATGTCTACTTTGCGGTTATCGATTCCGGACAATCGCCGCCCGGAATCAGCGAGTGAAGTGGGCGGGTATTTAATCATGTTGAATAGCGCAGGTGAAGGGCCAGCAGAATATTGCGAAAAAACAATCGCTTGAAACCACCTGCCTGATCGGGAAGCCGGGTGGCGAGAGTCGATGGTACGGGCCGGATAGGAGAGTCACGCGAAAAGCGCGCGGTGCTTGTCGGTACCCTCCGCCTGCGCCAGCAGCAATTCAAGGAAGTTATCGGAACTCATCGGATCGCCAAACAGCAGGCCCTGGGCGTAGGTGCAATGCAGCGATTGAAGAGAGTTTAGCTGCTCCTCGGTTTCCACGCCTTCCGCGACCACATCCATCTTCAGGCTGCGACCCATATGAATAATCGTGCCGACGATAGTTGCATCGTCCGGATTGATTGCAACATCACGGACGAACGACTTGTCGATCTTCAATGTGCTGATCGGGAACTGCTGCAACGCGCTCAGTGAAGAGTAACCGGTCCCGAAGTCATCGATCGCAAGGTGCAGGCCGAGACCGTAAAGTTCATCAAGAAGTTTTATTGTCCGGGTCGGATTCTCCATCAGCGTGGTTTCTGTGATCTCCAGTTCGAGGCATGTCGGAGATACCTCGTATCGACGCATGATGTCCGCAAACCGGCTGATGAAGTTTGGCTGGCGCAATTGCTTCAACGAGAGGTTGACCGATATGCGCCCAGGTGACGGAACAGAGCGCTGCCAGAAACGGTAGTCCTCGCAAACACGTTCAAGCACCCATTCGCCGATCTCCACGATCAGATTGGTTTCCTCGGCTATAGGAATAAAGTCAGAAGGCAGGATGATGCCGCGCTCAGGAAGTTCCCACCTTACAAGGGCCTCTCCACCAATGACTTCGCCGGTCACGAGGTTGTACTTCGGCTGGTAGTGCACCAGCAGTTCGTTGCGTTCAAACGCGCGTTTGAGCTTGCTCTTGGTCATCAACCGCTCGACCGCGGCTTCGTTCATCTCGGGCTGTAGTACGCAAAAACGTTACCGCCGCCTTTCTTGGCGTGGTAGAGCGCCGCGTCCGCGTTACGGATCAGGTCGATAACATTAGGCGCGTCGTCCGGATAGCAAGCGATACCCATGCTTGCCGTCATGAATACTTCATGACCCTGGACATAGAACGGATCCGCAAGACGGTCAAGAAGCTTGCGGGCGAGCTCATCGAGTTTCGGGATTGTCAGGGAGTTGGTCTCAATCTGATCGACGATGACCGCAAACTCATCTCCGGCCAGCCGTCCAATGACGGTGTCTTCAGGAAGTGCGGAGCTCAGTCGTTCCGCCACCGTTTCCAGCGTGGTATCGCCGGCCAGGTGCCCGAACGTGTCATTGATTTCCTTGAAATGGTCAACATCGATGTAAAAGAGACACAGTGTGCGTCTGGACCGCTTCGCCCGCGCAATGGCGCGTTGCAGCAAGTGCTGAAACTGCATGCGATTCGGTACTTTTGTCAGGGCGTCAATACGCGCCAGGTAACGAATTCTCTGCTCGGCCTTGCGTCGCTCCGTTGTATTCTGGGCGGCGAAAATAAAATCACCCGATGCCTCATCATCACCGATTCTCGATCCTGTATAGGAGACAGGCACAGGCTCTCCGTGCCTCGTTACCAATGTCGCATCCATCGGGATTCCGGACCGGGTATCGGTCTTCAGGTCCCCCCCATGCTTCTGGTCGATGATCAGATCCAAAGGCTTGCCGACCAGCTCTTCCTCGTCATAGTCAAGCATGCGTGCCGTAGCGTCATTGACCCTTGTAATGATTCCGTCTGATGAGGTTACGATGATTGCCTCATTCATACCGCCAAGGATGCTGTCGACATAATTGCGCGAAATAGTCGTACGTCGCAGCTTTTCGCGCATCGTGTTGAATACGTCCACCAAATCGCCGAGTTCGTCACCCCTCGGGCCTTTCAGCGGCTCCCCGAAGTTTGCATCACTGAGTTTTTGCGCCTCGACTATGATCGCGTGAATGCGGGCATTCTGCGCACGGATAATCATCCATACGACGACGGCACATAGCAGCAGCAGGACCAGCATGGACAGGCTGATCCAGGTGAGACTGGCACTGCGATAGTCGAGCTCGGCGGCGAGCATGCGCTCCCGGAAATCGGCGGTTTCGCGATTAAGTGACGACAGGTCGAAGTTGCCGATGAGAATGGCAACCTCGGAACCGTTACGCATTACCGGCTGCCTGAGAGCCATGAATCCGTCATGCACGTCCAGCGCATTGTCACCTTCGGCGGACGGCACAGTGCCTGCGTTGATCGACTGTCCGTCCATGGTCGCCAATCGCAGGCCGACAAATTCGTCCGGTCCCGCGACTGCATGCTCGACCAGTTCGCGCGTGGCCGCCATGTCGACTTCGCCGTCCACCCACGAAACGCTGTCGGCAATCCTGCCGAGCCGGCTGCGCGCGCGCTGCTCGAAACTTGCCACCATCCCGATACGATGATGTTCGACACCTGTTGCCACGAGCCCGCTCGCGAGCACGCGATACTGGCCATAGAATATCGACAGTAATATCGAAGACACCAGCGCGGCCAGCGCAACGCCGACTATCAGGTACCTGGGAAGGATTCTACCGGTCATTTGACATTCTGGGCCCTGGCGCCGGCTGCAGGACTCGGGCTAAGCAGCCGCCGCCGGTCTTGTTATTGTTGTTGTTGCCAAATCGGCAGCAGGTTTCCGGCAGGATGCTGGCGTCACCGCTATCGCATCGTTGCCACCTGCAAGTCTAGCACTCGCCGGCTGCCGGACAAACGGTGCCTGTCCTGAAGCCCTTACTCCTGATCAGAATCGCGCTTCTCGGCAAACTCCCGCGGCGGCTCCCGGCCGGTCGTTTTCATCGTGCCCTGGACCACGGCCCCCTCGGCTACGGCGATCGCTTCACCCGTCACAGTCCCTGTGATTTTCGCGGTATCACCGATTTCGACCCGGCCTGACGAAACTACGTCGCCCTCGACTGTTCCGGCGATTACCACCGCTGAGGCCTTCAGTTTTCCCGTCCAGTGGCCTTTCTGGGTCAACGTGACCGTACCTTCGAGGTCGCAGTCGCCCTCGACCTCGCCGCTGATCATGAAGTTCCCGCTCCCGAAAGGACACCTGTAATCTTGCAGCCCTCGCTGATCAGTGTTGCCGGGCCGCTGGCAAGGTCGCGCAAACGACGCAGTCTGGAATCATTCATCGAGTTAGTTGCTCCGCGGGGATCGTCATGGTTAAGGAACGATCATAGTACGCGTGTCTGCATATGTGTGAAATAGTCCGCATTTGATGCGCACTGCCCGGTGCGATGAATGTCAGCAGCGCTGATTGGCAGGTTCCGGGGGCGGCTGTATAGTCCGGGCATTGCTTGCGGGAGTCGGTTGCGTTGAGCGCGGGATTTCAAAAAAGGATCAATCGTCTGGCAAGCGCCGCCGGCCGAAGCTGCCTGCACGGCGGATTAAAAGGGATCGAAAAGGAGGCCCTTCGTGTAAAGACCAACGGTGAGTTGGCGAGCTCTCCGCATCCGCGCGCACTCGGGTCGCCACTTACCAATCGCTTCATTACGACGGATTTCTCGGAAGCTCTGCTCGAGTTCGTCACTCCGGCGTTGCCGCAAACGTGGGAGACGTTACGTTTTCTGTGCGACATACACCAGTACAGTTATGAGCGCATGAATGGCGAATTGCTATGGGCGACCAGCATGCCGTGCCGGATACCGGCCGACGACCAGATTCCACTGGCCCTTTACGGCAAGTCGAATATTGGCAGGATGAAAACGATCTACCGTAACGGTCTCGGCTATCGTTACGGGCGCACGATGCAGACGATCGCCGGTATACATTTCAACTACTCGCTTCCCGAAACGTTCTGGCCGGTATTCAAGGATGTGGAGCAATACGATGGCTCGCTGCAGGCGCTGAAATCGGACGCGTACCTTGGGCTTATACGCAATTTCCGGCGCTACGGCTGGTTGATTCTGTACCTGTTCGGCGCGTCTCCGGCATTGTGCAAGTCCTTCTCGTCCGGCGCAGACGTCAGGATGTCAAGCCTGGATGAGCACACGTGGTACGAGCCATTCGCCACGTCGCTGCGGATGAGTGACCTGGGATACAGCAACAAGACGCAGGCTGGCCTGAAAATCTCGGTAAACAGTCTTGCGGATTACATATCGGACCTGGAGCGTGCCATCTCGACACCAGACCCGGCTTATGAACAAATCGGCGTCAAAAACAACGGCGAGTACCGCCAGTTGAGCGCGAATCAACTGCAAATTGAGAACGAGTACTACAGCAGCATTCGACCAAAGCGGGTGGCAATGTCGGGCGAACGTCCGACCACTGCCTTGCGGCGAGACGGAATCGAGTATGTGGAACTCCGTTCACTGGACATCAATGCATTTGACCCGGTTGGCATCAACCAGCACGCCATGCGGTTTGTCGAAGCGTTTCTTGCCTACTGTCTGCTTGAAGAAAGCCCGCCCATCGATGATGTCGGCGCGGGAGAGGCTGCAAGGAACCACAGGATCACCGCCACACACGGCCGCGACCCGGCGTTGATGCTGTTGCGCGGCGGGCGCGAGGTTTCACTGACGCCATGGGCAGGAGAGATCGTTAAAGGAGTGAGGCAGGTTGCCGAACTGATCGATAGCGATGGCGGTGATGGGAGCACCTATGTCGAGTCGGTGGATATGCAGTCAGAACTGGTGGCAAACCCCGATGCGACGCCATCAGCCCGGTTGCTGAATGAGTTGCACGAGCGGCAATGCTCTTTTTTCGAGTTTGCGCTCGACTGTGCCGTCGGACATCAGCAATACTTTGCTTCCCTTGCGCCGCTTGCGCCAGAGCAGTTGCAACTTTTTGAAAGGGAGGCAAGAGAGTCGCTGGAGCGCCAGGATGAGATCGAGGCCTCCGATACCCTGGAATTCGACGAGTATCTTGCCAACTACTTTGCGTCGGTATGATGAACTCGATATTGCGAAACTGTTTCGGCGAAAACCGTTAAACCGCCACCCCGGAAGGCGCTGACGTACCACGATTCCGGGCGCGTGATGCCCTCCACGTGCCGGGCACGACAAAGTGTGCTGCAAGTCACAATTCAGGCGTGGCGGGCTGAGCGGGCGGAGCAATTTAACTAAACTTCGGACCTTAACCCGGACTATTCATGAATAGTCCGGGTTAAGGGTTGTGTCGTCACGCGGCCCGCATTCCAGAATCCAAAGTACCTGAGGTCCAATATTGTTCAAGACATTCAGCACCGGAATTATCCTGGGCCTGATCGCGGCAGGTGCCGCGGTGCATTTCGTGCCTTTATACGATTTGCACCGGGAGACATCGATAGTCACCGTCCGTCCGAACGGTGGCAATGCCGAGTTGTTCCAGATTCATTTGCCGGCGGACCGCATCCTGGCGGGTGGGCGTAACCTTCCGGATCCTGTGCCTGACAGGCTCGCATGGCCTGAGCCACTTGACAGTTCGGCGATGGAATTGTTCAAGATTCGCAACGCCAACGATCGGGTTGTCGGTATTGCCAGCCGTATCCAGGGTGCCGTGCCGCAAACACCGGAAGTGGTCGAGTGGATGTTGCATCTGCCGGCCAGGGGTTCGATGTACATTGCGATGGCAAATGATTCCGGAGTGGAGGGCAATCGCACCGGGTCGTTGCAAAAGGGCACGCGGGAATTCGCTGGCAAGCACGGAACGATGCGAGAAACGTTTGTGCCATCCGGGTCCGACGATTCGTCGACTGGACGCATTGAGCTGCTTGCATTTGTTGTAGCCAATGCCGTCGACGAAGCCGAGGAGGTCGTACAATGAAATATTTTGTCGGACTTTTGCTCGGCATGATTGTAGGCGTGGCGATCTTCGGCGCGGCCATTTACTGGAACCCCTTCGTGGGGCGCAGCTCGGTTTCTCCGCTCGCCTTGTCGACGGACATGGTTGAACTTACCTTTTCTGAAGTGCCGGAGAAATCCATTGCGTGGATCGACAACGGAGATTCCGCGTGGCCACCGCACCCACAGAAGGTTCAGGAGTTGTGGGAGCCCGCGATCGCGGACACGGTTATCCTCGTGACAAGGCTGAACGACAGCCGCGGACAGCCGGCAGGGTTCGGCATCAAATTCTCGACTGGCGCAGAGTCCGCCCGCCTGATGAACGGCGAAGTGCTGGTCAACAGTGTCTGGCATGTCTGGCTGAGCGGCCAGGGCGGCTTGTTTATCGAGCAAACCGAAAACGAATGGCCGTGGCTACGGGACGTCGTCATACCGGCGAGATGGAGCACCAGCAATCACTGGCGTGGCACCTGGTTCGGCATCCTCACTGTTGGCCCTGGCGCACTCGGCAGCGGCAGGGTGACCGCGGGCAGCGGCAGGTTTTCCGGCGCAGAGGGAGAAGCGGTGGAGGCTCGCCGTGCGAGCGCGTATTCGGCTACGAGTGGGCCCGCGGCCGTTGACGGCAGCCTGACGGTAGTGCTGTCTGACCCGAATGCCGCCGACGAAGACGTGCCGCAGTAAAGCAGGCAGCGCTAAACCCGGTTCAGGCAAGATTCTTCAGGTCGACGGCAGGGTCGGCCAGTTGATCCGGCGGGATTTGCGCGCCAGCAGCAATCAGTGCCTTTGACTGGATAAAATCCTTCGGCCGGTTGATCGCGTCGACGGCAATCAACCGGCCTTCACGAAGGTACAGGCAACTGAATGGTCCGCTTTCGGGATCACCTCGCACGACCACCTGGTCATATCCCTGGGAAAGACCGGCGATCTGCAACTTGACGTCATACTGGTCAGACCAGAACCAGGGAATCTGTTCATAGTGGATATCCATGCCGCAAAGATTGGCTGCGGCGGTCTTGGCCTGCTCAAGCGCATTGTGTACCGATTCAAGTCGCAGTGAACGTCCGAGCAGGGCATTCGGGTGGAAGGTGCAGTCGCCAACGGCAAAAATGTTTTCATCCGCGGTGCGGCACCGTTCGTCCACGACGATACCATTGTCTACAGCGAGCCCGGCGCGCTCGGCCAGGCCGGTATTCGGCGTGATGCCGACGCCAATTACAACGGTGTCAGCGCGTACATGATCGCCGTTGGTCAGTGCGACACCTTCGACCCTGCCAGTGCCGGTCAATTCTGCGACGCCGCAATTGAGCACCAGATTCACACCATGATGGCGATGCAGTGCTTCGTAGAATGCGGACACTTGCGGCGATACCACCCGGCTCATGACGCGTTCGGCCGCCTCGATGACAGTTACGTCCTGATTCAGCGTGGTGGCCACCGCGGCAACCTCGAGGCCGATATATCCACCGCCGATAACAGTAAGGTGCCGGCCCCGCCCCAGGTCCTCCCGAATCGCCAGTACATCGTCGATACTCCGCAGGTAGTGAACACCGGCGAGTTGTGCCCCGGGCACCGCTAGCCGCCTTGCGCTCGCGCCCAGCGCAAGAACCAGCTTGTCAAAGCGGAACTCCCTGCCGTCAGCTGCACGCACTACTTTCCGGCCGCGGTCGACGCTTTCGATCCGGCAATCAAGGTAAACATCAATCTGCGGAGCGTCGTACAGTTCCGGCGCCTTGAAGTGAAGCCGCTCGGCGGGCATTTCACCGGCCAGGAATTTTTTCGACAGTGGTGGGCGCTGGTACGGCAGGTAGGCCTCTTCGCCAATAAGGACAATCCTGCCCGGGTAGTCGTGATGGAGCAGGGCAGCGACAACCTGCCCGGCTGCGTGCCCTGCGCCGACGATGACTGTTGTTTCAGGATGGGACATTAATTATCCATAGTTCGGTTTTGTGACTGGATTACATCGCGCTGATTCCGCCGTCGACGCGAATTTCCGTGCCGGTAACGAAGCCTGATTCATCGGATGCGAGATAGAGAACAGCGAAGGCGACATCTTCTGTCTTGCCGACCCGGCCGAGCGGTATCTGGCGTCCCAGTTTGGCCAGGGCGGCATCGCGGTCGCCGCCGCCTGCCAGTCCGTCCAGGATCGGTGTGTCGATAAAGACAGGATGCACTGAATTGCAGCGGACGTTGTTTTTTTCATGGGCACAATGCAGGGCAATCGATTTGCTCAGATGGCGAACCGCGGCTTTTGCCGAGTTGTAGGCCGCCAGATTGTGGCCGGCGATGATACCGGAGATCGACGAAATATTGACAATCGAACCGCCTCCACTGGACTTCATCAGCGGAATAGCATGCTTGCAACCGATAAAAACGCTGTCGAGGTCCACCTCGTGTACGCGGCGCCAGTTCTCAAGAGTTATTTGTTCAACATTGCCGAGCGCGCCTATTCCGGCGTTGTTCACCAAAATGTGCAGTCCGGCAAAATGCTTTGTAACGAATGTCAGCGCGTCGAGCCAGTCGCTTTCACTGGTGACGTCATGCGTTAGCGCGGCTGCGCGCCCGGCGTACTGCTGATTGATCTTTTCGGCCTCCGCCGCGGCGCCGTCAGCGTTGATGTCCGTAAGGAGTACGTTAGCGCCTTCGGCTGCCAACAGGCGTGCCGTTGCCGCGCCGATTCCCTGGGCTGCACCGGTTACCAGTGCAACCTTGCCCGCTACCCGTCCCATGGTAATTCCCGTGGCACCCGACAAGAGATTCTTATTGTACGTCTGCGCGGAGCGGTGCAACAAACCGGTTCCAAATGATGGTGGGTTAATATCCTCTTCGTTGTCCGCTATCCTGAGCTGCCGCAACAGGAGGTCTGTACCCTATGAAGACGAACGCGATTCGCTTAAGCGACTACGGCGGCCCGGACGTAATGAAGTTCGTCGAGGTGGACTTGCCGGCGCCCGGTCCCGGCGAGGCGCGTATCCTGCATACGGCGATCGGCCTGAATTTTATCGATACGTACCACCGCAGCGGCTTGTATCCGGAGGCGTTGCCTTGCGGGCTGGGCAGCGAGGCGGCCGGCGTCGTTGAGGCAATTGGACCCGATGTGACGGACGTGGAGGTCGGGCAGCGCGTCGTCTACACAGGACGTCCCGCGGACAGTTATTCAGAGCGCCGGAACTTTCCCGCGGCGCAACTGGTGCCGCTGCCCGATGATGTCAGCGATGAAGCTGGCGCGGCAATGCTGCTCAAGGGCCTGACATCGTGGTACCTGCTGAAGCGCAGTTACCCCGCCCGGCAGGGTGATACGGTCCTGCTGTATGCGGCCGCAGGCGGTGTGGGTTCGATACTGAGCCAGTGGGCACAACACATGGGCGTCAATGTCATCGGTGTCGTCAGCACTGATGCCAAGGCAGAACTGGCCCGCAACCAGGGCTGCACGCATGTCGTCATGGCGGACGATGACGTCGCCGCCCGAGCGCGAGAGCTCACCAGCGGCGAGGGCGTCGCGGCAGTCTACGATTCCGTGGGCAAGGATACATTCTTCGCATCCCTTGATTCACTGCGGCCACACGGTGTCATGGTCACCTTCGGCAATGCGTCAGGACCGGTGGAACCCTTTGCACCGGCGGAGCTCGCGAAGCGCCATTCACTCTTCGTTACCCGGCCGGTCCTGTTCGATTTTGTCAGCACGCGTCCTGAATTGCTGGCGGCCTGCGGCGAACTGTTCCGTGTTGTCGGCAGCGGCGCGGTGACGATCAAGGTCAGCCAGCGCTATGCGCTAAAGGATGCGGCAAAGGCGCACCGGGACCTCGAAGCCCGCAAAACCACGGGATCGACCGTCCTCGTGCCATGACCGGGCGCGCGCCGCCTGTCTCACGGCGGCTGCCATGCCGCACTGTCGGGCGGCTTGTAAATTCGTACAGTACTGTATAAGAATACAGTTTTGTGACGGATGCTCCGGATGGCAGCGGCGAACCTCGAAACCGACTACCTTGAAACCCTGAATTCCGCGCAGCGGGCGGCCGCGGTGCACGGCGCAAGAACCGCCGACGGCTGTTTTCGGGCCGGACCGTTGCTGGTCATTGCCGGCGCCGGCACCGGCAAGACCATGACGCTCGCTCACCGCGTTGCGCACCTGATTGTGCAGGGTGTGGACCCGCGCAAGATCCTGCTGCTGACATTCACGCGACGCGCGGCGTCGGAGATGGCGCGCCGGGCTGAAGCCATCGTCAGGCGTGTGTCGGGTAACCGGCCCAGCGGTCAGTCCAGCACCGGCCTGCTGCCCTGGTCCGGCACTTTTCATTCCATTGCGAATCGCCTGCTCAGGCGTTACGCGCGAAATGTCGGACTGGACCCGGCGTTTTCGGTACTGGACCGCAGCGATTCGGCAGGACATGATCGATGTGATCCGTCATGAGCAGAAGCAGAGCAGCACCTCGCGGCGGTTCCCGGAAAAGGATACCTGTCTCAGCGATCTACTCGCGCTGTGTGAATTCCCGTCGACCGCTGACCCAGGTACTGACGAAGACGTTTCCATGGTGTGCCGACTGGGAGCCGAACTCACAGCGCTGTTTCGCGGTTATGTTGAGCGAAAACAACAGGCACATTCACTCGATTATGACGATCTGCTGCTTTACTGGAGCTACCTTGTCGCGGACGCCGAACTCGCGCAGGAGATATCGGGCCGCTTTGAGCATGTGCTGGTTGACGAATACCAGGATACGAACCTGGTACAGGCGGAGATACTGCGCGCAATTGCCAAAGACGGCCAGGGACTGACGGTTGTCGGCGATGACGCGCAATCGATTTACGCTTTTCGTGCGGCCGAAGTGGACAACATCCTTTCCTTCAGTGATCAGTACACTCCGCCAGCAACGATTATCAGTCTTGAAGAAAATTACCGGTCGCTGCAACCCATACTGGACAGCGCCAATTGCCTGATTGCGGAAGGCGAACGTCAGTACCGGAAATCGCTTTTTACCCAAAAACGGATGGAGACGCCGAACTACACGCTGGTCGAGGACAGCGATGCGGAGGCCGAATTCGTCGTTACGGAGATTCTCGGGAATCGGGAGCGTGGCATGCAGCTTCGCGACCAGGCCGTGCTGTTCCGCAGCGCGCACCATAGTGACAGGCTGGAACTGGAGCTCGTCCGCCGGAACATACCTTACGTAAAGTACGGGGGTCTGAAGTTCCTCGAGGCCAGTCATGTCAAGGACCTGTTGTCGGTGCTCAAGTGGGCGGAGAACCCGCGTAACGAAGTAGCCGCTTTTCGCGTATTGAAACTGCTGCCGGGGGTGGGTCCGGCGAGCGCGTCGCGATGTTTTGATTCCCTGGCCCTCGCAGACTTCGCCTGGAGTGCAATGGTGCAATGCAAGGTACCTGCAGCCGCCCGCGATGACTGGCCGGCTTTTTCTGACCTGATGATGTCGCTGGCGGGCCACGACGCGGCCGCGACAGACTGGCGCTGGCAGGTGGGGGCGGTGCGCCGCTGGTACCGGCCGCACCTCGAGCGGCTCAATGACGAACCGGACGTGCGCGAGGCCGACCTCGAACAGCTCGAACAGATCTCAGCGCGTTACCCGACGCGTGAACGCTTCCTGACCGAGTTGACACTCGATCCTCCGGCGGCATCCGGTGATCTGGCCGGAGACCCGTTGCTGGATGAGGATTACGTGACGCTGTCCACGGTGCACAGCGCAAAAGGACAGGAATGGGATGCGGTCTTCGTTATCAATTTTTCCGACGGAAATTTTCCATCCGAATTCGCTACCGGCAGTCCCGACATGATCGATGAAGAGCGCCGCCTGCTGTATGTCGCCATGACGCGCGCGCGCAAGTCACTCGACCTCATTGCGCCGCTTCGCTATCACGTGACTCGCCAGCACAAGCACGGCGACAGGCACATCTATGGCGCCCGCAGCCGGTTTGTCACCGACGGCCTGCTGGCGACCCTGGCGGAGCGCTATCGCGGCCGGGACGATGCGTCGAGCCGGGACTTCAAGCCTCGCACCGACCGGACAATTGACGTCGCCGCCAAATTGCGTGAGATGTGGTAGAGCCGTAGTCGTCGATCGTTATGCGGCGCACATAAGCGGACGCCCCACGTCGCCGACGATGCGCTTATTCGTGAACATTGTCACAAACTTGTGTCTGAATTTATTATATACGTCATAACAGACTTTCATGGGATTGGTGATTTGTGAAAGGTACGTGCGGTTGACTGGTTGGAGGTGAGTCAGTTTTCGCACCGCTCAGGGAATGGCATCGCGCGCGGTGGATCAATGCCGCAACCGTATCGTGCTCCGTTTAGCCAGACAGGAGGCATGAGGTATGGGAATTACTGCGGCCGATGATCGGGTCTTGCCGGTGCACGACCTGCGTGAGTACTTTCGGGACTCTGTGGATGCGGCCCTGGCCAACCAGGGTGTGCATGTAGATCCGCATGCCACACACTACGTTGTCAATCTGCTCAGTCTTTTCTCGCGCTCCGAGGATTTTTACGTCGATCGCACCGAGGGGTCCGGCGTAAAGCCCCTGGCACTGCTTCTGGTTGATGCAGCTGACGCGCCGACGGCAGAGCAGCGCAGCCATGCTTTGCAACGTATCGGCGACGTTGCCCTTTTCGTCGCCGGCTTCTTTGCCGACAGCCTCGCGCATCGCCTCGTCGACCTCGACTACTACATTTACATGGGCGGCACCGCGTACGGTTCTCCTTCCGACGAGATCCGCGGCACGACGCGGGGCCGCGCACTCGCATCGGTCTACGAGGAGCTGGCGCACAAGTTCCAGCTTGTTGTCGAGATCCTGAATGAGGTGCGGGACTGCGCACGCCGCGAATCCGATATCGACCTGCTGCGTACGTACGAAGTCTGGCTCAGGACCGGCAGCAAGCGGGCAGCGGCGATGCTGCGGCAGCACGGCATAGTGCCGCTCGAGCAGTCGGTCACGAGCCGGCACTGACGACCAGATGCTCAAGGAACTGCAGCAGCACCTGACTGATATCTACCGGGTCGACCCCGGCCACAATGTTGCTGACTTCGTCATCACCGATCCAAAGCTGGCTAAGCTGCTCGGTGGCGCCGCGCTGATACCGGACACCGATGAAACCGTCCTGATGGTCGAGGACGAGGACGGCATTTCATTGAGCGTGTACCTGGACGAGGAGATGCTGGCACGACTCGACAGCGAAGATCCGCTCGAGAACCTGCGGCCAGGGCAACTCAACGACCTGTGGACCGTGGTCGAGGGCATCAGTCATTTCAACTACATTGCCTGGAGCGCACAGCTCGAGAAGCCGGTAACGCTGCTCGAGCTGGAGATGCAGGCAGAGGTGCAACGAGTTCGTCAGCACCTGGTTGATGGCACTCCGCCAGGAAGATGGCGCCCTGGCGGAACGCATGCACGGCTGGTTATTCGATGATGTCAGCTTCAATCCACGCCTTAGCAGCACGCAATCCGCGCGCTACCAGGCGGCCAACAACTACGCTGCCCGCTTTTGCCACGGACTCCGGCGGCGCCTTAGTACAAACAATGACAGGGGACTTGACGAATTGCGGCATTTCTACCGTTTGTCGCAAACGGCGAAGATCAGCCATATTCATGCCCAGGCCTGGGCAAACTCCTAGCCCTTCCAGCACGGCGCGCTTTCGTAACGGACCCGCAAAAAAGACGGTGGCATAGCCACCGTCAATAGCACGAAACAAACTGCATAAGGGAAGTATAGTTTGTCGTGTGTTGCACTGTTGATGACGGCGCGGGCTGTTGTCATACCTCGCCGGTCATCGGGAAACCCCCTGCTGCGGCGTCTTGCCGAAGCACATTTATCCTGATCTGTCTGTTTGATGCCTCGCCGCTCCAAATGGTTGCAAACAATTTGGAATAAGCCGTCCGATGGTACATAGCTGTGGCTCAGCATCGGTATTCCGAGCCGGCAGTCTTTGGAGGAGCGGCTGCTTTGGGTCCGATTTCTTTTTATCAATGGACCGCGCCCGCCGCCCCGGTACCCCCTGCCGGGAGTCCTTTGGAGGAATGGCTCCCCTCGGTCCGCTTTATTTCCACCAAAGGACTCCCGGCAGGGGGTACCGGGGCTGCTTCGAGCCAGCCTCGTGCTGCAGCAGGCGTCACTTGTCCTTGCGGGCGTTTGCACTGGGTGGCGGGGGCACAGGCTGGCGTTACACGGGGCGGTTGGCCGCACCGTCGGACGGTCGCGTATACTTCCGGTCACGCGAGGGGACGGGGGAGCGGTCTATGAACGGCACACGCCAGCAGGATATTCGGTCGCAGGTGACCGACGAGGAGTGGCAGACGCGTGTCGATCTCGCGGCCTGCTATCGGCTGATTGCGATGTATGGCTGGGATGACCTCGTGTTTACGCACATCTCTGCAAGGGTCCCGGGTCCGGACCATCATTTTCTCGTCAACGCGTACGGCTTGTTGTTTGAAGAAATGACAGCCAGCAGCCTCGTCAAGGTCAACCTTGATGGCGAGACCGTTCTGGACTCCGGGTATCCCGTAAATCCGGCCGGATTTACCATTCACAGCGCCGTGCATCAGGCACGGCCGGACGTCGGCTGTGTACTGCATACACATACAAAAGCCGGCGTTGCCGTATCGGCCCAGGTCGATGGTTTGCGGCCGCTGTCCCAGGTTTCGCTTTTCCCGCTGGCGTCAGTCGGCTATCACGACTATGAAGGCGTTGCGCTGAACCCGGAGGAGAAACCGCGGCTGGTTGCCGACCTCGGCCGGAACACGAACCTGATTCTGAGGAACCATGGCCTGTTGACGGTTGGTGCCACGATACCGGATGCATTTCTTGCCATGTACGTCCTCGAAACGGCCTGCCAGACACAATTGATGGCACAGGCCTCGGGCGCCAAACTGACCGAGGTCAGCGCCGACATACTGGCAGGCATACTGAAACAGGCCGAGCAGGTGACCCGGGGACTCGGCGGTCAACTGGCGTGGCCAGGCCTGTTGCGCAAGCTGGATCGCAGGGATCCGTCCTTTCGGGAGTAAACCTGACCAAGGTTGGTTCGCCCTGGATTATTCATGAACGGCACGATGGTCGGGGCGGAGGTGTGCCAGGAGGGCTTTTCAGGGCTGTGCCGGCAGGGACGTCCGGCACAGAGCGTACAGGGACGTATTTACAGCATGCCCTGAAAAGCCCTCCCGGGGTGCGCCTCCGCCACCACGGCCTTCATCGCACAATAATCCGGTATGGCGACTCAGGCGAGAGACAGCTGGTAGGCCGGATTGTCGCTCTCGTCCCAGTGTGGGTAGCCGAGTTCGCTCAAGTGTGCTTCGAGTTCATCCGCTTCTGCCGCCGGAACCTGGATGCCGGCGAGGATGCGGCCGTAGTCAGACCCATGGTTGCGATAATGGAACAGGCTGATGTTCCATTGCTCGCCAATGGACTTGAGGAATGCGCTCAAGGCGCCGGGCCGCTCCGGAAATTCGAAGCGAAACAGCCGTTCGTCCCGGATGCCCGGGCTGCGGCCGCCCACCATGTGCCGTACGTGCAGCTTGGCCATCTCGTTGTCGCTGAGGTCGACCACCGGGTAGCCCAGCTGCTGAATTGCGGCGATAACTTCGCGCCGTTCCGTATCACCCTGCCGCAACTCGACGCCGACAAAAACGCGGGCGTTGCTTGAGTCACTGTAGCGGTAATTGAATTCGGTGACGCTCCGCGGGCCAAGTGCGTTACAGAAGTTGCGAAAGCTGCCCGGGTGCTCCGGAATTTCGACCGCGATCAGCATTTCGCGCTGTTCACCGATCGCCGCCCGCTCGGCGATGTGCCGCAACCGGTCGAAGTTAACGTTGGCGCCGCAATTGATCGCTACCAGCAACTGGTCCCGCGCGCCCGTCGTCTTCACATATTTTTTCAGCCCGGCCACGGCCAGCGCGCCGGCAGGTTCGACGATCGAGCGGGTGTCTTCGTAAATATCGCGTACCGCTGCGCAAATCTGGTCCGTATCGACGGTAACGATCTCATCTACCAGTTGCTGACAAAGGCGAAACGTCTCGTTGCCGACACGCCTTACGGCCACGCCGTCCGCAAAGATGCCGACACGATCCAGTGTGACCGGCTCGCCAGCGGCCAGTGAATCACGCATACCCGCGGAGTCGACTGGTTCGACGCCGACAATCCGGATCCCGGGCTCATGAGCTTTTAACCACGCGGCAATGCCCGATATAGAGCCCCCCGCCGCCAATTGGCACGAAGACGGCGTCAGGAATCGCATCGGCCTGCGCCAGTAATTCCTTGCCGATAGTGCCTTGCCCGGCAATGACATCGGGATCGTCGAACGGGTGAATGAAAGTGAGGCCTTCGCGCTGTTCAATTTCCTTTGCACGCTCATAGGCCGCATCGTAATTGTCACCATGCAGGATCGTTTCCGCGCCCAGCATGCGCACGGCTTCCACCTTGATCGTCGGTGTCGTAACCGGCATCACGATGACCGCGCGCACGCCCTTGCGCCTGGCGGCCAGGGCGACACCTTGTGCATGGTTGCCGGCGGAGCTGCAGATGACGCCGCGTTGCAGCAGGTCCGGTGTAAGGCGATTGAGCTTGTTAAACGCGCCGCGAAGTTTGAATGAGAATATCGGCTGCAGGTCTTCGCGCTTGAACATCACTCGATTGGCAAGACGCTTTGACAACAGTGTTGCTGTCTCGAGCGGCGTGACGACTGCTACGTCATAGACATCGGCGTCATCAATCAGCCCGGCATAGTCCGGATTGGGCATGTTGACCTTTACTGGTTGCATCGGGAAACAGGGCGAGGGTAGCGCATACGATCCGCCGGCAACAGAATAGCGAACGGCCCCGCCACCCGTAACAGGTGGCGGGGCCGCCAGCGAGTTGCTACAGCGTGACGCTCAGAGCCTGTTGCCGTCCGCATCCAGTAACGTGATCTCACCAAGTTCCAGCTCACTAATGCGGCTTTCGATCTCGGCGCGGTCGCCCACGATGACCCAGATCATGCGATCCGGTTTTACGATGTTCCCGGCGGCATCATTCACGTCATTGATCGACAGGTTGCGTACCTGGTCGGCATAGGTATCCCAGTAATCGTCAGGCAATTCGAAGGTCACAATCTCGCCGATGTCGCGCAGCACGGCATTGGCTGTTTCCCATCGACCGGGCAGGCTGAGCGTGTTATTGGCCTTGACCTTTGCGAGTTCGTCCATCGTCGGCGGCTCTTCCTGCAGATAAGCCGTCAACTCGCGCCGCATCTCCGCCATCGATTCCATGGTTTTGTCGGTCTGGACCGGTGCATAGGCCACAAAGGGCCGCGGACCCTTGGTATCGTAGATAAAGGTGAAGGCACCGTATGCCCAGTGCTTGTCTTCGCGAAGATTCATGTTCATTCGTGACGTAAACGACCCGCCCAGAATCTCGTTCATCGTTTCAATTGCAATTTCGTCACCTTTGCCTGCCGGCGGTGCGATGTTGGCGGCAAAAATAATCGATTGCTCTGCGCCGGGACGATCGATCAGGTACACGGATTGCGAGTCCTGCTCGTCTACGTCGGCGATATTTTTGACAGGAACATCACCGGGTTCCCAGCCGGAGAACAGGCGCTCGAGCTTCGGCTTGATTTCGCTCATCGACGTATCGCCCACTACGATCAGCGTGGCATTGTTCGGTTTGAACCAGGTGCGATGATAGTCAATGAGCGAGTCACGACTGATCCGCTGCACGGATTCTTCCGTCCCCGAACCGGTCAGCGGCAGTGAATAGGCATGGTCGTCGCCGTACAACAAATTTGGCAGTATGCGCAGGGCCATGCTGACCGGCTGGGTTTTCTCCTGCCGGATGCGCGCGATACGTTGCTTCATCAGGCGTTCGAGTTCCGACTCCGGGAACGCCGGGTTGAGTAGAATATCGGCGTACAGGTCCAGCGATGCATCAAGGTTCTCTTTCAATGCGCTCATCGAGACGCTGGAACTGTCGATGCCGGATCCGGCGCCGATGCGCGCGCCCAGCCGCGCCGCCTCGTCACTGATCTCGAGCGCGTCGCGCCGGCGCGTGCCTTCATCCAGCATCTCCATTGCCAGGCTCGAAGTTCCCGGCTCACCGAACTGATCCGACGCGTACCCGGCATCGAGACTCAGCATGAAATTGACCACCGGCACCGCGCTGCGGTGGGCAACAATCAGTTCGATGCCATTGCTTAAGCTGCTCCGTTCGAATTCGGTAAAGCCGACGTCCGGAAACGACGTGGTCTCCGGGACCGCGGAGCGGTCTGCCCCTTCTGCTGTAGCCGAGAGTTCGGGAAACGGGTGAACCTCGAGCGTGTACGTGCTCTTGCCCAGCCAACGGCGCGCCGCATCCCGGACGCTGTCCGGCGTTGCCTCAGCCAGCCGCTCGAGCGACGTTTTGTAGAAGCCCGGATCACCGGTATAGACGGCGTTTTCGGCCAGCACGTCCGATTTACCTCCAAAGCCACCGACCTTCTCGAGACCGCGGATAACGCCCGACGTTATTCCGGTCCTTACGCGGGCCAGTTCTTCCTTTGTCGGCCCATCCTGAAGAAAACGTTCGACTTCTTCTTCGATCGCGCGCTCGACAGCCTCGAGATCGCCGTCGGGCTGTGCCGTTGCCTGAATCAGGTAAAAGCCGCCGATATCGCCCGCGTACTGGTAGGCGCCGACGTCCGTTGCGATCTGATCGTCATAAACGAGCCGCTCATAGAGTCTCGAAGTCTTGCCCGACGTCAGTACGCCATCGGCGAGCTGCAGCAGGTCCGCATCAACGGCACGGAATTCAGGCGCGCCCCAGACCTTGTATACGCGGGCCTGTGGCACACGGTCCTGCATGACCTCGCGTTTGTCGTGGTCGAGCTGGACCGTCCAGCGCTGGTGCCTGGCAAGTGGCGGACCCGGAGGAATATCGCCGAAGTACTTCGTGACTTTCTCGAGGACATCCTGCGGCTCTACGTCGCCGGCTATGACCAGTACGGCGTTATTCGGGCCGTAATAGGTGCGAAACCACTCGTGCACATCATCAATACTGGCCGCGTCGAGGTCCTCCATAGAACCTATAGTGCTCCATGAATACGGGTGCCCGTCGGGGAACAGGCCCGCCAGTATGTGGTAGAACACCTGCCCGTACGGCTGGTTGTCGCCCTGGCGCTTTTCGTTCTGGACCACGCCACGTTGCTCATCGAGCCGTTCCTGCGTAACGACGCCGAGCAAGTGGCCCATGCGGTCCGACTCCATCCACAGAGCCATGTCGAGCGCGGTTTTCGGAACGTTCTGGAAGTAATTGGTGCGATCGAAGAACGTGGTACCGTTCATCTGCGTTGCGCCGACGCGTTCGAACGGCTTGAAGTATTCGTCGTTATAGTTTTCGCTGCCATTGAACATCAGGTGTTCAAACAGGTGCGCAAAGCCTGTCTTTCCCGGCTTTTCGTTCTTCGAGCCAACGTGATACCAGAGATTGACCGCGACGATCGGCGCCTTGTGATCCTCGTGGACGATCACGCGGAGTCCGTTATCGAGTGTGTACTCGGTGAACGCAATGTCTATATCGGGCGCGGATTTTGCGACGGCGGCTGACAATGAGAGTATTCCCACGCACGTGAAGGCGAGGACGAAGCTGGTTTTATTCATGACGGGGCCTGTTGTAAATAGTCAAGATGAGCCGGAGTCCGGCAGCCTGGCCTGGATTATTCATGAACGGCACGATGGTCGGGGCGAAGGTGTGCCGGGGGAGGGCTTTTTCAGGGCCCAGCCCTGACAGGGACGTCCGTCACAGAGCCCTTGGTACTGATGGGGACGTATTTACAGCGTCCCTGAAAGCCCCTCCGGGACTCTTCGCTGTCGCCTACCTCCGCACCAAAACGTTCACGCGAGAGTCCAGACTGGAGACTGGCACTACAGGAAAGGTTCAATGGCAGTGATCGAGTTTGTCGTATCAGATGGTAATAGCCCAGAGCAGATCAGGGAAACACGGAGTCGTCGATGATTGACACCAGCGAGCGGAGGACCCTGTACCCGCCGGTCGAACCGGAGTTCAGCGCGAGCCTGGATGTCGGCGATGGCCACACTCTGTACTACGAGGTATCCGGTAACCCGGCCGGAAAGCCAGTCGTCGTATTGCATGGCGGACCAGGCGCAGGCACTTCGGCGAAAATGCGGCAGTTCTTCAACCCGGACGCCTATCGGATCGTCCTGTTCGATCAGCGCGGCGCGGGCCGCAGCCGCCCGCACGCGGGTCTCGAGCACAATACGACGTGGCACCTCGTCAGTGACATTGAAGCGTTGCGAGAGACGCTCGGCATCGAGCGCTGGCAGGTTTTCGGCGGCTCATGGGGCAGTACGCTCGCACTTGCTTACGCTGAGGCACACCCCGAACGCGTATCGGAACTCGTACTACGCGGGATTTTTCTTGGCCGGCCACACGAGATCTCCTGGCTCTACCAGGAGGGTACGGGCCGGATATTTCCCGAGGCGTGGCAGGAGTACCTGCGACCCATACCCGTCGACGAACGGGGTGACCTGTTGCGCGCCTATCATCGCAGGCTGACGAGCGATGACGCTGACACACGACTGAAGGCTGCGAAAGCGTGGTCAATATGGGAAGGCTCGACCAGTCAGCTGGTTCCCTCACCGGATGTGGCCGCCGCCTTCGGCAGCGACAGGATGGCGCTCGCGATCGCACGCATCGAATGTCACTATTTCGCGCATGAATGCTTCCTTGAGGATGCACAGCTCTTGCGCGACATAAGCCGTATCCGGAATGTACCTGCGGTTATCGTCCACGGCCGCTACGATGCACTGTGCCTGCCGGTGAATGCCTGGGAGTTGTCGCAAGCCTGGCCTGGGGCGACGCTTCGCATTGTCCCGGACGCCGGACACTCGGCATTTGAGCCCGGCAACGTGCATGAGCTCGTTACCGCCACTGCTCGCTTCGCCTGACCAAGGGACTGCCACTTGAACAAACTACTGATAAAAAATGCCCGGTTGATCAACGAGGGGGCCATTACCGAATCGGATCTGCTGGTAAAAGGAGAGCGGATCGAAAAAATCGCACCCGGTATCACGGCGCAGGATGGCATGGATGTGCTCGATGCTGCCGGCCACTACCTGATTCCGGGGATGATCGACGATCAGGTGCACTTTCGGGAGCCGGGATTGACAGAAAAGGGCGACATGGCCACGGAGTCGGCGGCCGCCGTCGCCGGCGGGATTACGAGTTTCATGGACATGCCGAACGTGAACCCGCTGACCACGACGCGCGAGGCGCTCGCCGCCAAGTACGGACTTGCCGCAGGGCGCTGCAGTGCCAACTACGGCTTCTACCTCGGCGCCACCAACCACAATGTTGACCAGATCCGGGCGCTTGAACTCAACGATGCCTGCGGTATCAAGGTATTCATGGGCGCATCGACCGGTGACATGGTGGTCGACGACCCGGAGACGCTCGAACGGATTTTCGAGCACGCGCCGGTCATGGTTGTCACCCACTGCGAGCACTCGCCTACGATTTGGGAAAATGAAGCGCGCGCGGAAGCCGAATTCGGCGAAGACGTGCCGATGTCAGAGCACCCGCGAATCCGATCCGCCAATGCGTGCCTGACATCATCGAGCCTCGCGACAGACCTTGCGCGCCGCCACGACGCGCTGCTGCATGTACTGCACCTGACGACGGCCATCGAAATGGCACTGTTTTCGCGTGCGCACCGCAGTAAAAAGCGCATCACCGCCGAGGTATGCGTGCATCACCTGCGGTTCGACGAGAGCCGCTATGCCGATCTTGGTACGCTCATCAAATGCAATCCCGCGATCAAGACGGCGGCCGACCGCGATGCCTTGCGCAAGGCTGTCGTCGACGGCCGCATCGACATCATCGCCACCGATCATGCGCCTCATACCGCCAGTGAGAAGCGCCGCCCGTATTTCAAGGCACCGTCCGGCCTGCCGCTCGTGCAGCATGCACTGCCGTGTCTCTTTGATCTCGCGGCGGACGGGCACTTTCCGCTGGAGCTGATAATCGATCGTACTTCGCACGCCGTCGCCGACATATTCGGTGTCGTCGACCGGGGCTACCTGCGAGAGGGTTACTACGCTGACCTGGTGCTGGTGGATCCCAATCGCCCCAGCCGCGTCGACTCGTCGAACCTGCTGTACAAGGTGCACTGGTCGCCGTTTGAAGGCCACACATTCGGCAGCAGCATCGATACCAGCATCGTCAACGGCGTAATCGCCTTCCGGGATGGCCACCGCAAAATACGACCAAGAGCGATCGCCGGAAAACGTTGCTCAAGATTACGACCGGCGGCGCTGACGGCCGGCTGCCCGACGCGGCGATTGCCGGCAACGGGCAGCAAGCTGTTTACTTTCCGTGCGATACCGTTATGCTAGCGCCCAAATCCTCTTGCAATAGCGGCGTACTCCGCTGCCCGGTCGTGCGAGCCCTGCCGCACATCATCAATGAAGCCAACTGATACCTCGAATCCGGATTATTTCCACAAGGTCGTCGATTGCCAGTGGGCCTGCCCGGCGCACACGGACGTGCCGTCCTACATACGGCTGATCGCCCAGGGCCGCTTCTCCGACGCGTATATGCTGAACCGGGAGTCCAATGTGTTTCCCGGCATACTCGGGCGTGTATGCGATCGTCCCTGCGAGCCCGCCTGCCGGCGCGGCCGGGTCGAGGACAAGCCCGTTGCGATCTGCCGCCTGAAGCGGGTTGCCGCGGATCACCGTGACGATATCAGCGACAGATTGCCGACGGCACCCGCGCAGAAGAACGGCAAGAAGGTGGCGCTGATCGGCGCCGGTTGTGCGTCGTTGACCGTCGCCGATGACCTCCTTCCACTCGGCTATGACGTAACGATCTTCGAGGCGCTCGGTAAGACCGGTGGCCTGATGCGAACCAATATTCCGCGTTTCCGGCTGCCGCCCAAGGTGCTGGATGAGGAGATCAATTACATCATCGATATGGGTGCCGAGCTGAAGCTCGATCACCGCATCGAGAGCATGAAGGATCTCATCAACGACGGCGGCTTCGACGCCGTGTTTGTTGGCACCGGCGCGCCGCGCGGCAAGGAGCTGGCGACGTGCCAGGCAGGCATGCCACCGGCAATGTGCATATTGGAATTGACTGGCTCGAGTCGGTTGCGTTCGAACACGTCGAATCCATCGGCGAGCGCGTACTGATTATCGGCGTTGGCAACACGGCGATGGATTGTTGCCGCAGCTCGCTGCGCCTCGGTGTCCTGATATTCAAGGTCATGGCGCGCAAACCCCGCGGTTTCTTCAAGGCATCCGACTGGGAGCTCGAGGACGCCGAGGAGGAGAATGTTGAAATTCTCGTCAATCATTCGCCAAAAGAGTTTGTTATTGAAGATGGCAAGCTGGTCGGCATGCGCTTTGAGCAAATGATTACAAGGTCAGCGATGACGGCGGCATCGATCGCCGGAACTGTCGTCGGCGAGGTTGTACTGCCGTGTGACGACGTCATTCTCGCGATCGGGCAGGAAAATGCCTTTCCCTGGATAGAGCGGGACATAGGCATCGAGTTCGACAAATGGGATTGCCCCGTTGTCGATGAAAAAACGATGATGTGCACGCGCGATGGTATTTTCTTTGGCGGCGATTCTGCATTCGGTCCGGACAACCGTAAAGGCGGTAGCCCATGGCCATGAAGCCGCCATATCCATACACAAATATTGCCAGGGGCGAAGCTCTCGACGATCGCCTGCCGCATGGCATGAATCTCGCCACCCAGAAGATGGGCATGCACGAGTGGAGTTTCTCCAACAACTACGATCCAGGGGAACGCCGTTTGATGCCGCACGTCGACCTGAAGGAACGTTCAAGAAGATCGATATTGAGGTCGAGCTGGGCTTTACGGCTGAGCAGACGATGGAAGAAGTCGAGCGCTGCCTGAACTGCAATATCCAGACCGTCTTCCCGCCAGCTTGTGTATCGAATGCGATGCGTGCATCAACATCTGCCCGGTCAATTGCCTGACCATCACGCACAATGGCGAAGAAGAAGATTCTGCGCAGGCGCTTTGCTCCGCCGCGGCGGAAAGTTTCTCTGAAACCAGGAGTTGTATGTTTCGTCGGGACTGCCGCAGACCGGGCGCGTCATGGTCAAGGATGAGGATATTTGCGTGCACTGCAGTCTGTGCGCGGAGCGTTGCCCTACCGGCGCGTGGGGGACATGCAGAAGTCGACGTTGCTGATTCCCTACGCCATCGACGAAGCGTCGCCGGACAAGGCTCGCCTCAAGGCATCTGCCGGCGGATGATGGCAGCAACCCCCTTGCTTCGGTTTGCGGGTAATGATTTTCGACTTCGAATCAGCGGCGAATTTTTCGTGTAAGGCTGGTCCAACAGGTTCAGGCCCAGGGTGAGAGTTTCGTGTCCTCAGTAAACGATGTTGTAATCAAGGTAGCGGCCATTCAAACGGAACCGGTTCGGCGATGTGCGAACGGCCTGTTGCTGAAATGGATATTCGTATGGGAATACCGGTCGTCGGCAAGGCTATTTCCCGTCCAATATCCAGGGTCTGCCCACCTGGTATGAGGTTCGGGTAATCGGGGACGGCTACCAGGCACGCGCGGACCGGGTTGATGTCATGGTTGCGATGAATGCGCAGACCTATGCGCGCGACATGGCTGAAGTAGCACCGGGCGGCTGGCTGCTCTATGACTCGACCTGGCCGCGCAGCCGGCAGCTGAACCGCGAGGACATCAATGTGCTCGGCGTGCCGTTATCGAAGATGTGCAACGAGCACTTCGATGGCGCCCGTGCACGCATCCTGATGAAAAACATTGCGTACGTCGGCGTTCTGGCAGCGTTGCTGAACATCGAGCTCGAGGTAAGCCAGTGCTGGAGGAGCCTTTGGTGCCAAAGTTGATTGCCTCCAACCTCGAGGCGATCAGGCTCGGCTATGATTACGCGAGCGGAAATTTCAGCTGCCCGTTGTCCATGAATGTCAAGCGAATGGACAAGACGCGGCGCCGTCGTGATTGATGGCAATACAGCCGCCGGCCTCGGCTGCGTCTATGCCGGTGCGACTATCGGCGCCTAGAATTGGGTAGCGCCTCCACATCGCTAATAAACGCGTGCAGGTCCTTTCAAGCAGTTCCGGATGGACGAGGAAAGTGGCGGCAAGAAGTTCTGTATTGTGCAGGCAGAGGATGAGCTGGCGGCGATCGGTGTCGTGCTTGGTGCAACCTGGAACGGCGCGCGTGCCTTTACACCAACCAGCGGGCCTGGGATTTCGCTGATGGGCGAGTTCATCGGCTTTGCCTATTATGCGGAAGTGTCCATCATCGATGTACAGCGGACCGGTCCCTCGACCGGCATGCCAACGCGTACACAGCAGTGCGACCTGATGGCCTGTGCCTATGCGTCGCACGGCGATACGCGCCATGTGCTGCTTTTCCCGGCTAATCCGGAGGAGTGCTTCTACATGTCCGTCCAGGCATTCGACCTGGCCGACCGGCTGCAGACTCCGGTCATGGTGCTGTCCGATCTTGATATCGGCATGAACGACTGGATGTGCCCGGACCTCAAGTGGGACGAGAATTACCGTCCGGACCGGGGTAAGGTGCTGACGGCCGAGCAGCTCGACGGCATGGAAAAGTTCTACCGTTATATTGATTCGGACGGCGACGGCATCACCTATCGAACGTTACCGGGCGAACGTCCAAAAGGCTCGTTCTTTACCCGCGGCTCCGGCCACAACAAGTACGGCGCCTATACCGAGGATTCCGCGGACTACCAGGAAGTGGTCGATCGCCTGCTCGTAAAGTGGGAAACTGCAAGAGGTATGGTGCCGGCACCCGTTATTGAATTTTCGAAGTTTAACAAAGCGGCCATATTGTCAATCGGCAGCTGCGACGGTGCCGTAAAAGAGGCGATGGTAAAGCTCAAGGAAAAGAACCTGGGGGTCAACTATTGCCGCGTCAGGGGCTTTCCTTTTAACGACAATGTCCGTGAATTTATCGAGAAGCACGAGCAGATAATTCGGAACAGAATCGCGACGCGCAACTTCGCTCATTGCTGATTCTGGATTTCGATATCAACCAGGCGAAGCTATCCTGCTGCATTATGACGGCATGCCGATCAACGCCAGATTCGTTGCCGACAAGATCCTGGAAAAGCATGCCAGAGGCCAGGCAGCGTGACGAAAGAGACCTGAACATGAGCTATATAGCCAAACCGAAAGTTACACACCCGAAGATGCCGCGAAACAGCCTCGGGTTGACTGTCCGTGACTACGAGGGCTCGGTGTCGACCTTGTGCGCCGGCTGCGGCCACGATTCAATAACGGCCGCGCTGATCCAGGCGGTGTTCGAGCTGGGAATCGAGCCGCACATGCTTGGCAAGATGAGCGGCATCGGTTGTTCATCCAAGACGCCGGCTTATTTTGTCAGCCAGTCACATGGCTTCAATTCCGTGCACGGCCGCATGCCGTCGGTAACGACTGGCGCGAATGCGGCGAATCGTGACCTTGTCTACATAGGCGTTTCAGGCGACGGCGATTCATTGTCAATCGGCATGGGGCAGTTTGCGCACGTCATCCGCCGCAACCTGAACATGTGCTACATCATCGAGAATAATGGCGTCTATGGCCTGACGAAGGGGCAGTATTCCGCCTCCGCCGACGTTGGCAGCAAGGCCAAGAAAGGCCCTGCGAACCGGCAAATGCCGATTGACCCGGTCAGCACGGCAATAGGTCTCGGCGCAACCTACATCGCCCGAAGTTTTTCCGGCGACAAGCAGCAGCTGGTGCCGCTGATCAAGGGCGCGCTGACGCACAAGGGGTTTGCGCTGCTGGATATCATCAGTCCGTGCGTCACGTTCAATGATCACGAAGGCTCGACCAAGAGCTATGCGCATACACGGCAGTTCTATCACCATGTCATCGACGCGGATTTTGTGCCCCCCGCCGAAGAGATCGTGACGGCCTACCAGGAAGGCGCCGCCATGCCGGTTGAACTGCATGATGGCAGCAAGATCGTGTTCCGCAAGGTCGATGCTGACTATGATCCTACCAGTCGCGCCGCCGCGTTCTCGTTCCTGCGCGACAGCGTGAATGCCGGCGAGATCATAACGGGACTGCTGTACATCGACGGCGAGACAGGCGATATGCATGACCTCTCGGGCAGCGTCGATGAACCACTGTCAAAGATTCCCTATGAGCGGCTCAATCCCGGTAAGGACGCCCTGGCAAGCGTCATGAAGCGCTACCAGTAGGCTGTCGCTGAAGGCCGGGAACCCGCGGCGTGCTCGGTTCTCTAACGTTCGGACCGGTGTATGCCGGCGCGCTGGATCATGATTGCTGACGCTACCGGGGGGGTGATAATGGACAGGCAAAGACGCAGGCTGATGCAGGCCGGACTGGCGGGCGGTGCCGTGATGGCGACGGGAGCCTTGCAGGGCGCGGTACGCGCGCAGGGCGTGAATCCGGACGGCCCGCTCAGCATATTGGTACTGGGTGGTACGGCTTCATCAGGCCGCACATGGTCAGCGAAGCAGTGCGGCGCGGGCATAGCGTGGATCTCTTCAATCGCGGCCGCACCAACGACAGATCCCGATCTGACAACACTGATCGGCGATCGGGACAATGCCCTTGATGCACTGAGGCCAGTGAACATCGTAATACGACGATCCCGGCTATGTGCCTCGGCATGTGGCTGATTCCGCCCGCCTGTTGTCGGATGCCGCAACGCATTACATATTTATTTCGTCGATTTCCGCCTATGCGGATTTCATAGCCATTGACGAGGACGCGCCGTTGGCGACGATCGACGATGAAACCGTTGAGGAGGTAGCCAGCAAACCATCCTGGAAGGCTTTTTGCGAGAAGCGGGCGGCGCAGGAATTCGGCGCTGACCGGCTCGCGATACTGAGACCGACATATCTGCGGCCCCGGTGACCATAGATCGCTACACCTACTGGCCGGTGCGCACCGGGAAAGGCCGGTGACATGTTATGGCCCGGGACGCCCGAGGGAGCCGATCAGGATCGAACTGGTGTCAGGATCTCGCCATCATGGACGTGGCGGAACAGCGGATCACCGGCACCTACAACACGGTGACGCCGCCGGGATCCTTCACGATGGGGCAGCTGCTCGAAGACAGCCTCGCGGTGACCGCTGCCGATACCCGGCCCGTCTGGGTCGACCATGGGTTCCTGGACGCAAACGGCGCCACCGAAGGCCGTGAGCTCCCAATCTGGGTACCGCCGGTTGCCGACTCCCGGTATGCGGCCCGGGTCAGCGGCGCTCGCGCCTATGAGAAGGGCCTGAAGAACCGCCCGACGCGGGAAACGGCGCGCGATACGGTGCGGTGGTGGAAGACGCTGCCCGCCGAGCGCACCGGGACGATGCGGGCGGGCCTCGCGCCGGAGCGCGAAGCTCTGCTGCTGGCCAGTTGGAGCGCCAGGGACGGCTGAGGCCCGGCGTCATCCGGCGTGTTGCATCCAATCCGCCCATGACCGGCATCCGGTAGCTTACACGCGCGGCGTGCGCGCCCTATCTGGAGTCAGTCATGTACGAAGAACTCATACCAATCACGATGTTTGCGGTCATCGGCATCGTTCTGGGGCTATTTTACTATTTCCGGTAGACTCCGTGCCACGGATGCAGCAGACGGTGCGCGCTGCGCTCGAGCGTGGCCAGGAGCTCAGCCCGGAACTGGTCGATCGGCTCGAAGAAGTCCGCGGAAATCAGCGATGCACGATTTGAGGCGCGGTTCAATAGCGGTATCGATCGGCGTTGAGAATCTTCGTAACGTCTCAGGACCAGTGCTTGGCGAGCGGGAACTACTACGGCCGTTGCTTGCAACCGCGATGCTGCCGCTTGCGATCGGCATTGCGTACCTTATTCTGTCGCGTCTCGACAAGCAGAAGGAAGAAACCTGAACGCAACGGCCGCAAACGGGCAGCCGAATGAGCTTGACCACTATCTCGTTGCGAAAATACTTGCTACACAGGACTCCGTGGCGTTTGGGGAACTGGTTCGTCGTCACCAGTCGCGCGTGCGTGTATTCCTGCTGCGGCTTTGTCGAAATGCTGCACTCGCAGACGATCTGGCGCAGGACTGTTTTCTGCACGCGTGGGAAAAGCTCGGCAGTTACCGCGGCACGGGCAGCTTCGCGGGATGGCTCATGCGGATTGCCTGGACGACATTCCTGCAGTCAAAACGCAGCCGGGAACGCTATCGAGCTGTTCTCGATAACGTGTAGCAAGATTGCCGGTGCGGTCACCGGACAACCGAGGCAGTGGACGAGGTGACAGATCTCGACAGGCTGCTGGCTGTATTGACGCGCGATGAGCGGGCGGTGATGATCCTGTCGTATGCCTGCGGCCTGTCGCACAGCGAAATCAGCGATGCCACCGATCTTCCGGTAGGCACCGTCAAGTCGATAATTCACCGCGGCAAACTCAGGATTCGGGAACGTTTTGCAATCAAAGATCATCAACATGGCTAAACACAGAATGGACGACGAGGATCTGCGGCTTAAGGATATGTTCCGCAGCGACCCGATACCCGACAACGGATTCAGCGACGGGGTCGTCAGGCGCGTGCGGCGCAGGCTGTGGATGCGGCGGCTTCTGGTGCCGGCGGCGACCGCGGCGGGCGGGCTGGTGCAGCTACGGCCCGCCCGGCGCGGTACTGAACTCGCTGTTGACACAACTCGGCTTGCTGGCGGCCGCGCCGGCGTTAATTTCCTTGAATATCGAGAGCCTGGCACCGGGCATGCTGCTGCTTGCATCGATCCTGGTTGCAGTGCGCCTGATCGAAGAATAACAGCGATCGCGCAAGTATCGCCGCAAGCGCGACCAAGCGCGTGGGGCGTTCACGGGTTAGTCAGCATCGATAGCATCCATCCGGAAGCCATCGTTGTCTGGGCTGCCGTACGTATACATTCGCCTGATGACCTGCCAGGCGAGATCGAACAATGCCGAACTGGAACATCGGCTGATGGCGGCGACTGGAGTTCATTTTGCCGCGAGGTTATCGACCGGGTTTCCTGTTACTGTACAATCGACACGCGCGCGTCCGGCAGCGCGCCGAGGACGCCCACCGCGAAAAGTGGGGAGGCAAGGAGCAGGATTAATCCGTGCCGTTCATTAATAATCCTCGATAGCGCCATTGGCAACCGGAGTATCAAGCAGTCACTGAGGAGCGCCGGTACCCCCTGCCGGGGCTTCGCCAGGACATAACGCGAACTAAAGGAGCGATTTAACGAACTCCACGGCGTCCCGGTGTGGATCGAAGCAAAATCCGCCGGTACCAGAAAAATTTAACAGCAATTCCAGGACAGTTTGATGACCTCGATATCGATGCAATTCGCAACCAGTTTCCCGCCCTTGCACTAAAAGACGGCAATGCGACAAAGTATTCGACAACCCGGCCGGCACCCAGGTGCCGCAGATCGTCGTCGACAGAATGACCGAGTGCCTGGTAGAGGCAAACGCCAACCTGGGCGGGTTTTTTGCGACATCGCAGCGGGCTGACCGAGATCATCAATAAAACACATGCGGCGATGGCGGATTTTCTTCAACGCGTCATCACCGGATAAGATTATTTTCGGCCAGACATGACGAGCGATCACGCTGCACGTGTCCATTTTCACTCGGCCACCTGTTAGTGCGGAGACGATGATCCTGTAGCGCATGGATCATGACGCGGAATATCTTCGCCGTGGTCTTACTGGCCGAGGATCTGGGGAAGCTGAGGGTCAGGTGGTTGCCCTTCAACGTTGAAACATTCGAGTTTGACCTGTCGGCGCTCGATGAATTGCTGAACGAGCGAACGCGG
>JAXHMR010000023.1:0-187465 GCA_034521225.1 Woeseiaceae bacterium | reverse complement strand
TTAGGTGCCAGAGTGCTGTGGCGTTAGAGAGCACAGTGAAATGGAAGGCGATTCGATTCATCACTGTATCTGTGGTGCCGGGATTGATGGTGCCAATCGTCTTATCGGCAGTCACGGCGTATAGCGCATTGGTGTTAGAGAACTGCAGCGTAAAATTTGGGTGTACTGGTGATGTAATAGTTATGTCGCTACTGGGTGGAGTCGCAGGACTAATGATCTGTGTTGGGAGCACGCTTACTGCAGCTCTTTACACAGCGCCGATTTATGGTCTTCCCAAGCATCGGCTTGCGGGAGCGGTTACGGCAGCTGCCATTTTGGCAACTGGCGCAACAATTGTACTTATGTGGTTCCCTGTTGAGCCATTCGAAGCCATGTTCTTGATATTGTTAGTAGGAGGTGGGGGAATCACCTGGAGTACATTGTTTGTGACCAAGCGACTTCTGGCACCTAACAATGCATTGGAGCGGCCCAATGGAAACTAGGCGGCCACGTCAACACCGTTGCGGGAGATGAGGCAGGCCGATGGCCGGCTCCGGCGCTGGGTACAGGTACCAGAGATGGATAACCGATACCTGCGCGTAGTCCTTTTGCCAGATGGCGAGACAGTCCATAATGCATTTTTTGATCGACCGTTTATGCCATGAGAGTCCGGTACTTCACAGATACAGATACGCTATTGCTCGAGTTTCGCGATGCGCTGGTAAGTGAGACGCGAGAACTTGATGAGAATACGCTTCTCGATGTGGATTCAGAAGGCAATATTTGCTCAATCACAATTGAGCACGCCTCGAAGCGGACGGATGCTCCCCAATTTTCGTACGAGCAGGTCGCCGCCTGACAAGCGACTGTGATGATAGGTCTGGACCCATTCCAAAGCGCGCAACGATCAGCAGTTCGTCGTTCAGTGCATGTAGGTCCTGCTGCACCCTCGCCATGGTCTCGCGCGCACGTTCGACATCGGAGGCTTCCTTGCGCGCACTGCCCCGCCGTTCCGGTTGTTACCAGCCGCAACTGCGGCCGCGATTCTGTTCTTCGAGCCAGGTTTTGAGCGGCGCAAAATAATCGAGGATGGCGGTCGCGTCCATCTCACGGCTGCCTGTCAGCATCTCGAGCGTGTCCTGCCACGGCTGGCTCGCACCCACCGCAAGCATCGATTGCAAGCGCTCGCCGGCTGCCTTGCTCCCGTAGACGGAACATTCATGCAGCGGCCCGGTGAAACCTGCGGACTCGCACAATGAGCGCTGGAACTGGAACTGCAGTATCCGCGCGAGAAAGTATCGCGTGTACGAGTAGTTGGCCGGTACGTGGTACTTGGCACCCGGATCGAAGTGTTCCTCGGTGCGCGGCACCGGCGGCGCGATACCCTGGTAGCGCGTGCGGAGTTCCCACCAGGCCTTGTTGTAATCCCGCGGGGCGGTATTGCCGGCGAACACGTCCCAGCGCCACTCATCAATGAGCTTGCCGAACGGCAGGAATGCGATCGAGTCGAGTGCCTGCTGCATCTGCCGGTTGATTACGGACTCCTCGCTTTCCGTCGCGGACTCGAGCAATCCGGCCTGCTGCAGATAGCCGGGTGTCATTGACAACGTGACAGTGTCGCCGATGGCTTCATGAAAGCCGCTGTGCGCGCCGCCCTGGAACAGCGGCGGCTGGTCGCTGTAAGCGCCCTGGTAATAGTTGTGCCCGAGTTCGTGGTAGATGGTTTTCAGGTCGGTGTAGTTCTGCTTGATGCACATCTTGATCCGCAGGTCCTTGCCGCCATCGAGGCCCCACGCGCTGGCGTGGCAGACGACGTCACGGTCTGCCGGTTTGCTGAACATCGAGCGTTCCCAGAAGGTGGCCGGCAGCTCCGGCAAACCGAGTGAGACGTAGAACTGCTCAGCTGACCGCACCATGTCCCGGGGCGTGTAATCCTGCCTCGCCAGGGCGGCATCGACATCGAGGTCCCCGGCATCCGGGTACGGCTTCACCAGGTCGAAGATTTCGGACCAGGTCTGCGACCACATATTGCCGAGCAGGTGTGCCGGGATCGGTTGGTCGAGCGGCACCCGGTCCTCACCGTACTGCGACGCGAGCTCCGCGCGGACATGGCAATGGAGTTCGTCATAGAGGGGTTTGACCTGTTGCCACAGCCTGAGCGACTCGTCCCGGAACGCGGCCGGTGACATGTCGAAGCCGTCGCGCCACATTTCGCCCAGGTCGTCGTAACCGAGTTCGGCGGCACCTTCATTGGCCAGTTCGGCAAAGCGCTGGTATTTGTCCCGCATGGGCGGCGATACCGTGCGCCAGCCTATCCACGTGTCGAGTAACTCGTCGTAATCGCGGCTTTCGGCCAGGATCGACTCGAGCTCCTGCAGGTTCATGCAGTCGCGGCCGTCATCCGGGCAGTACTCGCCAGCGCCGTACATGCCCTCGAGTTCGGTTGTGATCGCGGCGAGTTCCTTGCGCTTTGCGGTGTCGTCCGGCGACGGTTGTTCCGTGCCGAGTTTCAGGAGCTTCAGTGCCCGCGCGGTGTCCGGTGACAGCTCGCCGCCGGCAAACTTCAGCGATTGCGCGACCGAGTTGCTGTGCCATTCGGCGTACGCCTCGCTGGCACGCGCCTGCAGTATGGCCGTGTCATGCGTGATGTAGGTGGCGCGAATCCAGGCAGTTGCACCCTGCTCGATGCCCAGTTCGGCAAGTTCGGCGTTAATGCGAGCGACAAACTCGTCTGCGGTCTCGGTGTGGCCGGAGGTTGTGGTATCCGCTGGCTCACTGCGCATCTCGCACGCAGTCAGCATCACTGACAGTAGAATGACGAGTATGAATCTGTGCGACATCAAGTGACTCCTGTGTATGCCGTCGTTGCGAGGCGCGAAGCGCCGTGGCAATCTCGTACAGCCTGGCAGAGGCGATGCTTTGCGAGATCGCCACGTCGCTACGCTCCTCGCGATGACGGTGGTGCGAGGTCGCCACGTCGCTACGCTCCTCGCGATGACGGTGGTGCGAGGTCGCCACGTCGCTACGCTCCTCGCGATGACGGGCGTGGCTACTCCACACCCTGCATCAGCTTCTTGATCGGCTTGGTCAGCAACAACAGGACTATGCCGGTGCCGGCGATCGTCAACACGATCTGCCAGTACTGCCCGGGGAAGCCTGCAGGTTGTTGGGATCAAAGTCGCCGGCAATCTGCCCGGCGATGAGGTTGCCGAGTGCGATGGAAATGAACCATATGCCCATCAGCTGGCCGACGTAACGTCGCGGCGCAAGCTTGGTCGTCGCTGACAGGCCAACCGGTGAGAGTGCGAGTTCGCCGAACGTATGGAACAGGTAGGTCAGGATCAGCCACGTCGGCGCCGCCTGTTCACCACTCGCGACGACAGTCGATGCAATGACCATCATCAGGAAGCCAACGGCGAGCAGCAACAGGCCAAAGGCGAACTTGGCCGGCGTCGACGGATTCAGGTGGCGCCGCGCGAGCCAGACCCAGGCGAAGGCAAATACCGGCGCGAAAATAATGATGAATATCGAGTTGATGGACTGGAACCAGGTTGAATACAGCGTGATCCAGCCGAGGTCCAGTTGCGTGTAGCGGTCTGCAAACAGGTTAAGGGAACTGCCCGCCTGCTCGAACCCCGACCAGAACATCGCCGATGCAAGGAACAGCACGGCGAAGGCCGCGATGCGCTTTTTCTCGATTGCGGTCAGGCCCCCGAACAGCAGGATCCAGGCAAAAAACGCAATCGTTATGGCAAGGATGAACCACGTCGACGAGCGTGCAATGGCTTCCGGATCCAGGTTGAATGTGCCGTTCAGCGCAAGCACCACAAATAACGCCAGCGCCGTCATCGCCCCGGCAACGTATTGCCAGCCGCGGCGGCGCATTCGGGCATCCGTTTGCGGATTCTCGCTGTGCGCCGGCTCGAGGCCGGCAGTGCCGAGATAACGCTGTGTCATGCGGAACTGGATAACGCCTGCCAGCATACCAACGCCGGCGGCGGCGAAACCGTAGTGCCAGCCGAAACTCGGGCTCTGGGCCAGCGTGCCGCAAACGAGCGGGCCGAGCATCGCACCGATGTTGATGCCCATGTAGAAAATGGAAAAGCCGGAATCCCGGCGTGAGTCCCCGGGCGGATACATCTCACCTACGATGGCGCTGACGTTCGGCTTAAGGAGCCCGGTGCCAAGTATGACGAGCAAAAGCCCGATGAAAAACGCGTTGACTGATGGTATCGCCAGCACGAAGTGGCCACACATGATGATGATGCCGCCGTAGAACACGGCGCGCTGGGCGCCGGTCAGGCGGTCGGCAACCCAGCCGCCGGGCAGGGCAACCAGGTAGACGAGCGCCGTGTAGATGCCGTAGATCGCCGTCGCTTCGGCGTCGCTCAGCTCCATGCCGCCGTTCATGACCTGGTCGGTCATGAACAGCACCAGCAGTGCGCGCATGCCGTAGTAACTGAGACGCTCCCACATCTCGGTGAAGAACAGTGTAATGAGCCCGCGCGGGTGCCCGAATACCTGTCTGTCGCTTGCCGCCCCGGCGGACGCCACGGATTCAGTCATGGACTTGCTCTCTTTTATTTTTTACTGCCCCGCATTAAACACTAAACGCTACCCGGCGCAAATTGCGGATGGCGTCAACCGTCCGAAGTCCCTTCGTCCGCCTCCGCATCGGCTTTGGGCGCAAAAACCCGCGCCATGAATATGCCGAGTTCGTACAGCAGGTAGACGGGTACCGCCAGCAATGTCTGGCTGATGACATCCGGCGGCGTCAGGAACATGCCGATGATGAATGCCATCAGGAACACGTAGGGCCGCGCCTTGCCCAGCTTCTCCGGCGTTGTCATGCCGGTCCATACGACGAGTACGGTGGCTATAGGCACCTCGAAAGCGATACCGAAGGCGAACACAATTGTCGTGATGAAATCGAGGTATTGCGTAATGTCGGTCTGGACGAGGACATTCTCGGGCGCCGCTGCCGTGAAAAAATTGAACATCAGCGGGAAAACGACGAAGTAGGCAAACGCAATGCCCGCATAGAACAGCAGGATGCTCGATGCCAGCAGCGGCACGGCAAATCGTTTTTCCTTGCGATAAAGCCCGGGAGAAACAAAGGCCCAGACCTGGTGCAACACGATCGGCATCGCGACGAACAGCGCTACAAAAAAGGTCAGCTTGAGCGGTGTCAGGACCGGCGCCGCCGGTGACGTGGAAATCATGGCACCGCCGGGCAGCGCGGCCGTGACCGGTTCCGCGACCATCGTAAAGATCCTGCGGCTGAACGGCAGCAGGACGAGAAAGACGACGCCGACGGCAATGGCAATTCGCACAAGACGTGCGCGCAGTTCCACCAGGTGCGATAGCAGCGTGCCCTCGGCGAGGTCTCCTTCCTGCTCGGGATTATCGGCGGGGCTCGTCAAGCCGGGTCCTTCCTGTCTGCGCTGTCGTCGTCGGGGCGGGCCTCCGTGCTCTCTTCCACCGGCGCTTCGTCCGAACCGACACCGGTGCCGACGCTGTCGGCATCGTGCATCGGCGAATAAGTCTCATCGTGCTCCTCCGGCACCGGCGCAGGTGCCGGCGGGGGTTTGTAGGCGCCGGGCGTCGAATGCCGGGTGCGCGCCGGCGGGTCGATGTTGAACTCCTCCTTGAAGTCAAGTTCGTCCTCGAGCTGCCGTTTCATCACGCGTGTCATGCGGCGCGCCTGCCCGATCCATTTGCCGAGCTGATTGGCCACGCGCGGCAGCCGCTCCGGGCCCAGCACGATGAGCCCGATGACAAACAGTATGATCAGCTCCGAAAAGCCGACGCCGGACATCAGTGATTATTCTTTTCTTTGCGCGTTTCTTCGGCCGGTGTGTTATCGAAGTCCGCGTCCGCGGCCTCGCTCGATTGCTTGCCGATCTTGCCGGACGAATCGTCATCCTCGTCCTTGTCCGCGTCCGCGACGGCAGACCGAAAGCCCTTGACGGCGCCACCCAGGTCGGACCCCAGGGAGCGCAATTTTTTGGTGCCGAAAATTGCCAGCACGATAAGCAATACGATCAGCAGCTGAACGGGACCGATGTTGGAAAACATCCTTTAAAACTCCTGGGCCTGTGCCCTTTCTGCTTGCGGTAAAAGTGCGGGCTGGCGGTCACGGCTTCAATTAAACGCCGCACAGCCGGCCGAATCGCCAATGATACATCCGCGGGCCGCGCAATACCGAACCGGTGTCGCAGACTCCCGGCCGGCCTAGGACTCAAGCCAGAACGTCACCGGCCCGTCATTGACCAGCTTTACCTGCATATCGGCCCCAAAACGGCCGGTACAGGCGTCCGGGACACCTGCTCTGCAGGCCTCCACGAGGCGCTCGAAGCCCTCGGCGCCGGATTCCGGCGGTGCCGCGCGGGTGAAACTCGCCCGAGTGCCCTTACGCGTGTCGGCCGCCAGCGTGAACTGCGGCACCAGCAGCAGGCCGCCCCCGATGTCCAGCAAGCTCCGGTTCATGCGCCCGTCTTCGTCCGGAAAAACCCGATACCCAAGAATGCGCTCAGCGAGGCGCACGGCCTCGGCCGGGCCGTCATCGCGCTGCACGCCAACCAATACGAGCAGCCCCTGGCCGATCTGCGCAATGCGCTCGCCGGCCACGGACACCTCTGCCCCGGTTACCCGCTGAATCAGACCAATCACGCCTCTCTCCGTTCGTTCCGGCCGAGTTTATTCACCCAACGTCGAATAACAACAGATTCCGCCACGGCACAATCGTGGCAGTCTGGACGGTGCGGGCGGATCGCCCGACGGCAGGGAGCCCCGGGCGGTATCGGCCACGGATGGCCGATGTGCCTGCGGCAGCCGCCCGGCCACGGAGGGGAGGCCCCGACCGGCTGCGGTCGGGGCCGCTTTGCGCCTGGCCCATCAACCGCTTGCAGTCCCCGGGTACGCCACTACACTGCCGTGGCTTCGGTTACTGGGTTATGAAAGAGGCGGCAAACATGAAGCGACGCGATTTCGTGGGTGGAGTTGCGCTGGCGGCCGGTGTGGCGGCCTGCGGCAGTGAGACATCGGATAGCGGCGCTGCGGCCGTTCGTTCGAAGCAGACGTTCCGCTGGAACATGGTGACGTCGTGGCCACCGAAGCTGCCCGGCCTCGGGGTGGGTGCCGAGAATATCGCGAAGCGCGTCGAACGCGCGTCCGCCGGGCGGTTGAAGATCAAGGTGTTTGCCGGCGGGGAGCTGGTACCTGCGCTCGAAGTATTCGACGCGGTGCGCGACGGCACGGCGCAGATGGGGCATGACGCATGGTATTACCACCGAGGCAAGGTGCCGGCGGCGCAGTACTTTACGGCAGTACCGTTCGGCCTCAATGCCAACGAGATGAACGCCTGGCTTTATTATGGCGGCGGTCTCGAACTGTGGCATGAGCTTTACGAGCCGTTTGGCCTTGTGCCGTTCCCTGCAGGCCAGACCGGTGTGCAGATGGCGGGCTGGTTCAATAAGGAAATCAACTCGGTTGCCGACCTGTCGGGGCTGAAGATGCGCATCCCTGGCCTCGGTGGTGAAGTCATGCAGCGCGCCGGCGCGACGCAGGTGACGGTGCCGGCCTCGGAAATCTTTACGTCGTTGCAGACAGGTGCGATCGATGCGGCAGAATGGGTCGGGCCGTACAACGACATTTCACTCGGCCTGCACAAGGCGGCGCGTTACTACTACTACCCGGGCTGGCACGAGCCCGGCCCGCTGATCCAGTGCATTATCAACCGGAAGGCGTGGGACACGCTGCCGGACGATTTGCAGGAGATCGTGCGCACGACGTGCCAGGCCATCAACCTCGATACACAGGCAGAGTACAACTATGGCAACGCACAGGCGTTGCACGAGCTGTTGCAGGACCCGGACGTAGAATTGCGTGAGTTCCCGAAAGACGTGCTGGAATTGCTGCGCAAGCATTCGATGGACATCATCAACGAACTCTCGGAACGCGACCCGATGGCTAAAAGGTTGCAGGAGTCCGTCTGGGCGTTCATGGAGAAGTCGTCGGCGAATCAGCGCGTCAGTGAGTTGTCCTATCTGAAAGCGCGCATCGAATGATTTATCACGGGCCGTAAATGACCTGTGGCAGCCACGTAACCAACCCCGGAAATACCGCGAGGATCAGCAGCGCCAGCAGCTGGATCGCAATAAACGGCATGACGCCGCGGTAAATCTGTGCGGTTCGAATGCCGGCCGGGGCTACGCCTCGCAAGTAGAACAGTGCAAACCCGAACGGTGGCGTCAGGAACGACGTCTGCAGGTTGATCGCAATCATGATGCCGAGCCACACCGGGTCGACACCCATCGTCAGCAGCACCGGCGCAACTATCGGTACGACAACAAACGTGATCTCGATAAAGTCGAGGACGAAGCCGAGCAGGAACATCACCAGCATGACAACGATTACGGCGCCAATAACGCCGCCGGGCAGGCTGCTGAGCAATCCGTGCACAGCGTCGTCGCCACCGTAGCCGCGAAACACCAGCGAAAATACCGACGCACCGATCAGGATCAGGAATACCATGCTGCTGATCCGCAATGTGCCTCGCATAATCTCGCGCAGGCGTTCCATATCGAGTGCGCGCCGGCTCAGGGCTATCAGCATGGCGCCGCTTGCGCCGACGCCGGCCGCCTCGGTTGGCGTCGCGAGCCCGCTCAATATCGAGCCGAGCACGGCGACGATCAAAATCAGCGGCGGCGCCAGCGCGCGCAGAATGCGGCGCAACGAGACCGGTGCACCGTCACTTTCCGGGTGGCCCGGCATGCTGGCCGGTCGCACGATCGCCATGACGAATAAGTAAAGTATGTAAAGCCCAACCAGCAGCAGGCCCGGGATCAGTGCGCCGGCAAAAAGATCCCCCACCGACACGGTTTTCGGTGAAAATATGCCCTGCGCGAGCTGCGCCTGCTGGTAGGCCGATGACATCACATCGCCGAGCATGACCAGGATAATTGACGGCGGAATTATCTGTCCGAGCGTGCCGGACGCGCAGATCGTGCCGGTTGCGATCTCCGCGGAGTAGCCGCGCTTTAACATCGTCGGCAGTGACAACAGGCCCATCGTCACGACAGTGGCACCGACGATACCGGTACTCGCCGCGAGCATCATGCCGACCAGCGTGACGGCAATACCAAGACCCCCACGCAACGAACCAAAGAGGGCGCTGAGCGAATCGAGCAGGTCCTCGGCAATCCGCGAGCGTTCCAGCGTGATGCCCATGAAGACGAACAACGGTACGGCAATCAGCGTTTCGTTCGTCATGATGCCGAAGATGCGGCTCGGCAGCCCTGACAGGAAGGCGGCCTCGAAACCGCCGCCGATAATGCCGCCGAAGGCGAATAGCAGCGCCGTTCCCGCGAGCGTGAATGCGACCGGAAAGCCGCTGAGCAACAGGACGACAACCGTCAGGAACAGCAGCAGCGATACCCACTCCATGCGGTCAGTCCTGTTTCAATGTCCGGAATGATCGCAACAGCAGGGCAATCCCCTGCAGCCCGACGACCAAAGGCATCAGCAACAGCACCGATTTCAGCAGTGGCACCGCCGGATAGGGCAGCCCGCCGGCATCCCGGGAAATTTCACGGAGCGCCCACGCACGTGCGGCGTAATCAAACGAGATGTACGCCAAGAACAGGCACAATGGCAGCAGGAACAGTAAGACGCCTGCCGCGTTGACAACTGCCTGCCGGCGTTCACTCATGTCGCGGTAGAACACGTCCACCCGTACATGCTCTTCCCACTTGAGTGTGTAGCCGGCGCCCAGCATGAACACCAGGGCATGCATCCAGGTCAGGGACTCCTGCAGCCAGATGTAGCCCTCGTCGAAGACATAGCGCAACACGACGATGACGAGCGTCACCAGTACCATCAGCAACGTCAGCCACGATACGGCGCGGCCCGTCATCTCGCTTGCGCGGTCGATGCACTCAGCGGCTGTCTTTTGCGCCTTGTCCGTCATTGATCGCCGCCCTGCTGGCGCTCAATACGTTTCAGGAACACCGTCATCTCCTTTGCCGCCTGCCGGTCGCCCTGCGTTTCGGCCGCGGCAATACCGTCGCGCCACGCCTCTGCAGCCCCCGCGTTGTCACCGGCGGCGGCCAGTGCCTTGCCGAGCAGTTTCCACGCCGCGGAATAACCACCGTCTTGCTCCACAGCGCGCCGCAAGTGGGTGGCCGCTTGTGCCGGCGCGTCAGCGGCCAGGTACTCGTTGCCGATCGAGAACCTCAGCAGGGCCGAGTCCTGGCCGCGCTCGAGCATCGCGAGAAAGGCATCAACCCGTTCGCTCATCAGTGGCGCCAGAATGTCGGGGTTATCAGTACCAGCAGGGTAAATATCTCCAGGCGGCCGAGCAGCATGGCGACGACGGCGATCCACTTTGCCGTGTCATTGACCGTCATGAAGCCGGCGGTCACCTCACCAAGACCCGGCCCCAGGTTATTGAGGCTCGCGGCGACAGCGGAGAACGCGGTTACCTGGTCCAGTCCCGTCGCCATCATGCCGAGCATCATGATGCTGAAGGTCACGACGTAGACGGAAAAGAACCCCCACACGGCATCGACAACCCGGAACGGCACCGCCCTGTTGCCGATCTTGACCGGAATCTCCGCACTGGGATGGACCAGCCGTACGATCTCACGCCAGCCCTGCTTGTAGATCAGCAGGCAACGAATGACCTTGATGCCGCCTGCCGTCGAACCGGCACAACCGCCGATGAAGCTCAGGAATATCAGCAGCACCGGCAGCGCGCCGGGCCAGGCCGCGTAGTTGGCAGTCGTAAAACCGGTCGTTGTCGCAATGGATACCGTCTGGAACAGCCCCGTGATAAAGCTGTCGCCCACATCCTCGTAGCTGGCGGTGGCAATCAATGCGGCAACAACTACCGTCGACGCGAGCGCCAGCACGGAGACGTCAGGCACGAAACTCCGGATCCGCGAAATAATGTTTGACCTGCATGAAGCGCCACGACATGAAGTGCAGCGAAAAATTGATGCCGGCCAGGAACATGAAGAAGATGGCCACGAGGTCGACCGCGCTGCTGTTGAAGTGGCCAATATTCAGATCGTGTGTGGAAAAGCCGCCGATTGCCACCGTTGAAAACGAATGGCAGATGGCGTCGAACCATCCCATACCGGCGAGCTTGTAGGAGAGGGCGCACAGCGCCGTGAAGATGAAATAGACGTACCACAGTGCCTTCGCGGTCTCGGTGATGCGCGGCGTCAGCTTGTTGTCCTTGACGGGACCCGGCGTTTCGGCGCGGTAGAGCTGCATGCCGCCGACACCGAGCATCGGCAGGATCGCGACAGCCAGGACGATTATGCCCATGCCGCCCAGCCATTGCAGTTGCTGCCGGTAATAGAGTATCGACTTCGGCAGTGTGTCGAGGCCGGACAACACCGTTGCACCTGTTGTCGTCAGGCCGGACATGGATTCGAACACCGCGTCGGTGAACGACATGACGGGAACCTGCGCAAGATAGAGTGGCGCGGCGCCGAACAGCCCGAGTACTATCCAGAAGGCTGCGACAACGACGAAACCATCGCGCAGCCTGAGCTCCCTGCGCAACTGCCTGACCGGGAACCAGATCAGCGCCCCGCTGACGAGCGTCACACCGAAGCCCTGCACGAAAGGCAGCCAGGCGGAATCGGCATACCACAGGCCGACGGCGACCGGCGGCAGCATCGTCGTGCTGAACATCATCAGCAGCAGCCCGAGTATGCGTTGTACGATCGCCCAGTTCATAGCCAGTACGCCGGTCGCTTTCAGTAACGAGTGGCCCGCAGCCGCTCAGACAAAGGACACGTCAACCTGGAACAGCTTCTCCAGACCCTCGACCTTGCGGCGGTCGGTCATGAACAGGATGACGTGATCATCGGTCTCGATCTCGGTGTCGTGGTGCGCAATGATGACTTTTTCGCCGCGCACGAGCGCGATGATTGAGGTCTCGCGCGGCAGCTTGATTTCTTCAATGCGGCGCCCGACTACTTTCGACTGTTTGCTGGTGCCATGGGCGATTGCTTCCATTGCCTCGGCAGCGCCGCGGCGCAATGAGTGCACCTTGACGACATCACCGCGCCGCACATGGGCGAGCAAAGAGCCGATCGTTACCTGCTGCGGTGAGATTGCTATATCGATCGTGCTGGACTCAACCAGCTCGGCGTAGGAAGGCCGGTTTATCAGCGCCATGACCTTGTGTGCGCCGAGGCGCTTAGCGAGCATGGCCGACAGGATATTCGCCTCCTCGGCATTGGTCAGCGCGCAGAATATGTCGACGTTGTCGATGTTTTCCTCGACCAGCAGTTCCTCGTCGGCCGCGTCGCCAACCAGCACGATCGCCTTGCTCAGCTGCTCGGAAATGTAACGCGCCCGCTTCGGGTCACGCTCGATGATCTTGACCTGGTTGGTTTGTTCGAGCGTGCGTGCGAGCCGCACGCCGATATTGCCGCCGCCCGCGATGAGGACACGGCGGACCGGGTCCTCGAGCTTGCGCATCTCGCTCATGAATACGCGAATATCCTGGCGCGCGGCAACAAAGAAGATCTCGTCGCCTTCTTCGATGATCGTGTCGCCGTCTGGTTGCATAGACTTGCCACCGCGATAAATGGCAGCGATGCGGCCCTCGGTATTCGGGATGTGCTCCTTCAGCGTTGAGATCTGCTGTCCCACCAGCAACCCGCCCTTGTCGGCACGCGCACCGACCAGGCGCACGCGCCCGTCGGCAAAATCGAGTACCTGCAGTGTGCCGGGGTACAGGATCAGCTGTGCAACATGCTCGCAAACAAGCTGCTCCGGACTGATGCGCACGTCGACCGGTATCGCGTCCTGCGTGAACAGCTTCTTCGCATTCATGTACTCCGATGCGCGGATGCGCGCGATCTTGGTCGGTGTATGGAACATCGTGTACGCGATCTGGCACGCGACCATATTGGTTTCATCGGAATCGGTCAGGGCGACGATGATGTCGGCATCGTTGGCGCCCGCGCGCTCGAGTACTTCCGGGTAGGCGGCGTGGCCGACGACCGTGCGAATGTCGAGCCGGTCCTGCAGCTCGCGCAGCACCTCGGCCCGCATGTCAACGACGGTGACCTCGTTGGCTTCTTCGCGGGACAAATGAAAGGCGGCCGAGGAGCCGACCTGGCCTGCGCCGAGAATCAGTATTTTCATTCTTCTGTCTGGTGTCCTGCCGGCAGATAGATGGTTAACAGGCTGGCAGCCTTTGATCTGCGCCGATTCTACATCAGATCAAGATTTGCGTAGTTCAGCACCAGCCACTTGGTGCCTGCCTGCTCGAAATTGACCTCGACCCGCGCGTGCGCGCCCTGTCCCTCGCAGTTCAGGATCACGCCTTCGCCGAATTTGCCGTGCCGCACGCGCTGGCCGAGACGCACGCCATTACCGGCGTCGGAGGGAAATCCGGCCTGGGTACGGGCGCCGCCCGGGCGCCTGAGCGGTCGGCTGACCTGCACGCGCGGCCGCACCTCTTCGACCAGTTCGTCCGGTATCTCCGAAATGAATCGTGACCGCTCTGCAAAGCTGTCGCTGCCGTGCAGGCGGCGTTGCTCCGCATAGGTTATGTAGAGTTGCTCCTTCGCCCGCGTAATGCCGACGTAGCAGAGGCGGCGTTCCTCCTCCAGTCCCTGCGGGTCGGCCAGGGAGCGCTGGTGGGGAAAGAGGCCATCCTCGAGTCCGCACATGATGACCAGCGGGTATTCGAGCCCTTTCGCCGAATGCATCGTCATCAATTGCACGCAGTCTTCCCAGGCGTCGGCCTGCCCCTCGCCGGCCTCGAGCGCGGCATGCGACAGGAAGGCGTCGAGTTCGCTCATTTCCTCGGCCGGATCCGGCTGGAAGCTTTTCGCGGCACTGACGAGTTCCTCGAGGTTCTCGATGCGGGTCTCGCCGCGTTCACCTTTCTCCTTCTGGAAATGCCCGATGAGGCCGCTGGCGTGAATAATGTGATCGACCTTGTCATGCAGCTCGAGTCCCCCGGTCTCCCTCGCCATGCGCTCGATCAGGTTGAGAAATGCCATGACGGCCGATGCCGCCCGGCCCGCCAGCTCGTCGCTCGCGACGGCGCCGGCGGCACGCCACATTGAACAGCTGTTGGCGCGCCCATAGGCACGCATCGTCTCGACCGTACGGGCACCGATACCACGCGTCGGCCTATTGACGACGCGTTCGAACGCGCTGTCGTCATCGCGGTTGGACGTCAGGCGCAGGTACGCCAGCGCATCCTTGATTTCGGCACGTTCAAAGAACCGTAAGCCGCCGTACACGCGGTACGGCAGGCGCGCGTTGATCAGTGCTTCTTCAAGCACACGCGACTGTGCATTGGAGCGGTACAGAACGGCTGAGTCCGCGCGCGCATTGCCCTGGTCACTCCACTCACGCAACCGGCCGACGACAAACTCGGCTTCATCGCGCTCGTTGTAGGCGGAGTAGATGCGGATCGGCTCGCCGCCGGCACCGTCGGTCCACAGGTTCTTGCCCATGCGCGAACCGTTGTTGGCGATGACGGCGTTTGCGGCGTTCAGTATCGTCTCCGTCGAGCGATAATTCTGTTCGAGCTTGACGACCGAGGCCTTCGGGAAATCCGTCTGGTAGCGGTTGATGTGCTCCACGCGCGCGCCTCGCCAGCGGTATATCGACTGATCGTCATCACCGACGACGAACAGGACGCCGTCCTTGCCGGCCAGCATGCGCAACCAGGCATACTGGATGGCATTCGTGTCCTGGAACTCATCGACGAGCAGGTGACTGAAACGCCGTTGGTAGTGCGCGAGGACTTCAGGGTTGTCTCTCCACAGCTCGTGTGCGCGGAGCAGCAACTCGGCAAAATCGACGAGTCCGCCGCGTTCGCAGACCTCCTGGTACTCGCGATAGAACGAAATAAATTCGCGCCGGTTTGGATCACCCTGGTCATCGAGGTGCTGCGGCCTGAGTCCTTCATCCTTTTGTGCGTTAATGAAGTACTGGATCTCGCGCGGCACCCAGCGGCCGTCATCGGCCTCCGAATTCTTCAGGAGGCGCTTGATGATGCGCGACTGGTCATCGGAATCGATAATCTGGAAATTCTGCGGCAGACCGGCCTCGCGCCAGTGGCGCCGCAGGAAACGGTGCGCCAGACCGTGAAACGTGCCGATCCACAGGTGATTCACCGGCATTTTCAGCAGGCCTTCGATGCGCCCGCGCATCTCCGCTGCGGCCTTGTTCGTGAATGTGACGGCCAGCAGGCCTTGCGGCGAAATGCCTTCGACATCGATCAGCCACGCGGCACGATGCGTCAGTACACGCGTCTTGCCGCTGCCGGCACCGGCAATAACGAGCAGCGGCTGGTCCACCGGCGCGGTTACGGCCTCGCGCTGCGCATCGTTCAGCGACTGCAGTATTGGGGTAACGTCCATCGGGTGCGCGCGCCGGCCTCGGAAAAGGACGCAAGTCTAGCAAATCAAGTCGTTCGGGCGGCCCCGCGTTTCGGGCGGTGCAATGCGAATAGTAGCTTGCGCGCGGTTTATTGCCGCCAGTGCAGGCCCAGCATGACCTGGTTGCGCGTGTAGGCGATGCGCTGGTCGTTGGACACGATGTCGCGGTGCTCGAACTCGGCAACGAGACTCAGGCGCGGGTTGAAGCGCCATGTGGCGAGCAGGCGCGCGTCCGCTTTTTCAAGGGTCTGGCGGCCGCCTGCGGCCGTATTGTAGGCGAAGGCGTTCAGGTAACTGTAGATTCCATAGGTGGCGTCGGCGCGCACAATGAAGCGATCGCTGACGCGGAAACTGAAGTCAACACCGTAATCGTCCCGGAAGTAGTCGTAATAGCCCGCATGCCTGTCCCGACGCTCGGTGCGGGTGTAATTGATGCCGAACCACATCAGGCTGGTGATGCGCTGCCGCGCCGTTGCGCCGACCTGCACGTAATCGTAGTGGATCGGCGGGTTGTCGATCGGCTGCTGGCCATTCAGGTTGAACGACGGACGTTCGCCGAAGCGGCGCTGCCAGGCGTCTGCCTTGAGCCGCAGCAGTGATGTCGACGTAAAGCGGTACTGGACGCTCGCGCCGATATGCAGGTATTCGTGGTCGTATTCCGGCAGCTCTTGCGGATCGTCGTAGTTCCAGATCTGTCCCTTCGCGTGCACGTTGAACGAGAGGCGTGAGTATGACTGGCGCATCCAGATCTCGGGCCCGTAACGTACATAGGACAGGCGGTTGCCGACATTTTCATTGTTGAACTCGCGCTCGGTCCCGTCGTCCCTGTCGTACCAGGATCCGTCATGGCTCGAGATTGTGAAAGCACTGTAGATCTTGCGCTCGCGCGTGTCAGCCTGACGTTCATACTCGGTGCCGAACGCGAGCTGGTGCGCGTACTCGCTCGCATTCTCCAGTGCCTCGTCCTGGTAATAGCGCCCGGACACGCGATAACTGCCGAAGAACGACTCGTGCTCGAAACTGTTGACCGAGTATTTCGCATTGATATCGACCGGGTAGAAAACACCGGACTGAACGACGGAGTTGACCAACGGCGCGCCAGGCTGTGACAGATCGTTGTACGCCTCGGCGGGCGTGCGAAAAACGTTGTCGTCGCTGCCTACACTCAAGGCTGCGCGCAACTGCAAGTCACCGAAAGGCCGTTCCGTGGCGCGGCGCACCGGCGTGGACGCGAGCCTGCGTTTGTCCACTTGACCTGAATTGCTTGCGATGTCTGCAATGGCCGCGTCGGCAAGACTGGCCAGTACAGGCTCGTCCTGCTGTGTGCCCGCGCGCTGGAACCAGGTTATGGCGTCATCGGTGTTGCCTGCAGCGAGTTCGGTCAACCCGAGGTTGTAATGAATGCGATGAGTGAGCCGCGGCTCGGCAAAGGCTTTAAGGAACGATTCGCGGGCACGCCCATATTGCCCTGCGCGATAGTGGGCAACGCCTGCGTTGTAATGCAGCAGCGGGCTGTCGAAGCCGGCATCAGCGGCCTGCCGATACCGGAGCAGTGCCGCCCAGTACAGGTCGTCGTGATAGAGCCGGTTGCCATCGGCGAACTGCCCGGCGCCATCGTCCGCCCGGCCACCGGGGGCGGCGAGTATCGCGCACAAAATGAATAGCACAACGCGTCTCACTGGCTGACGTACGCCTCTTCATCAAAGTCGTCATCATCAACGAGTTCACTCTCTTCAAAGTCGCCTTCGCCAAGCAGATCATCGTCGAGGTCGTCGGCGGCATTGTCGTAGGCAAAATCGTCCGCGAAACCGGCGGCCCGGATCGTCGCGGTAAAATCTTCTTCAACCTCGCCAAATCGATTGACCTCGACGTCGGCGGGCTCGACCTTCCTGACGCGCACGTCGCCAAGCTCATCGAGGTCCTCGACGATCTGCATCGTCGCATCGACTTCGATATCGGCCAGCAGTACGCCCGGCGCGAGACCCAGCAGCAGCCACGCGGCCCCGGAAACACTGAAACGGATTCCCATACAACACTCCCTGCCCGGCCAAATGCCGAACAGGGACATACTGCGTTGATAAACACTGAAAAAATGCGATCGTCATCACGCTGTGAGAGAAATGCCCGTCATCGCGAGCCGCAAAGCGCCGTGGCGATCTCCCCCCGTCGTCGCGAGGAGCGCAGCGACGTGGCGATCTCGCACAGCCAATGACTCTGCCAGCCAGTACGAGGTCGCCACGCCGCCTTGCGGCTCGCGACGACGGTGGGGGCTTAAAGCCCGAAGCGGATAATGAAGTAATGATCCACCAGCAAGGCCGCAAACAGGATCATCAGGTAGTGGATCGAAAACCGGAACACCTGCATCGGCAGGTCCAGCCCTTCATCGGTACGCAGCTTCCACGCGAGATAGAGAAAGATACCGCCAAGCACGAGTGCCGTGGCCAGGTAGATGAGCCCGCTCATGCCGGACAGGTAAGGCATGATCGTGACAAGGACCAGCAGGATCGTATAAAGCAGGATCTGCAGCCGCGTGAAGGCATTACCGTGGGTGACTGGCAGCATCGGAATACCGGCTTTCTGGTAATCGTCCTTGCGTGCAATGGCAAGCGCCCAGAAATGCGGTGGCGTCCAGACAAATATGATGAGAAACAGCAGCAATGCGTCACTGTGAATCTCGCCCGTAACGGCGACCCATCCGAGGACCGGTGGCGCGGCGCCGGCAGCGCCGCCGATGACAATATTCTGAGGCGTGGCGCGTTTCAGGTACGCGGTGTAGACGATTGCGTAGCCGATCAGGGACGCAAAGGTCAGGACGGCTGACAGCGGGTTGACGAGCAGCGTAAGTATCGACATGGATGCGACGCAAAGTACGCCGGCGAACGCCAGGGCCTGCCATTCGTTCAGCCGCCCCTGCGGCAACGGCCGGGAGCGCGTGCGCAGCATCTGCTGGTCGATACGGGCGTCAAGCACGTGGTTGATAACGGCGGCCGATGAGGCGGCGAGGCCTATGCCTATTGTGCCAAAAAGCAAAGCAGCGCTGCCGGGCCAGCCGGGAACGGCGAGGAACATGCCGACGATGGCGGTAAAAACGATGAGCGCGACGACCCGCGGCTTGGTCAGCTCGTAGTAATCGCGCCAATGCGCGGTATATCGCAGGATTGCTGCGTTCAAGCCGTGGCTCCGCACTGTTTGCGCCTCATCCAATGCGCGACAGGTCCAACAGGTGCGACACGTCATCCACCATGTCGCGCGGTACGATGCCTGGCGGGAAATACATGACGATATTGCCGAGCGGGTCCAGCAGGTAGTAACCGCCGTCCGGCTGGTCCTCCGGACGCACGGACCCGAGCAAAGCAGCTTCGTCCGGTGCGTGCAGCGTCGTCATCCCCCCATGCTCGCTGTCGAGAAACACTCTATCCGGGGCACTGGTACCGTGCAAGAAAACCCTCTCGACGCGGTTCATTTCGTTACCGAGCATCAGGCGCGATTGCCGCAGTTTGTAAAGGGCACCGCGGCAGTCCTCGCCGCACGCGCCGGTGTTCATGTAGATCAGCGCCCAGTAACCGTCGATGGACTCGCCGAATTCGCTGCCGGGCAGCGCGTCGCGCAGGTTGACGATCGGGGCAAGCAAGGCGCCATGATTGCTCGTGCCACCCGGCCTTAACGCATCACTGCCGAAATACAGCAGCAATGCCGCCGCCATCGGCAGGATGAACACGAGCGCAACGAGCAACAGCTGCGGACGGCCGGAGCGTGCCGGCATGGGCTTTTCAGTCATTGCGATACCGTTTGCGCAACTGCCAGATGAGGATCACCAGCACGGTAAGCGCGAGTGCTGACCATTGGAAGGCGTAGCCATAATGCATCATCGGCCCTTTCTGTTCCGGCTGCCACTGCCGGATAAAGCCGTCCCCGGCGTCCGCTGCCAGCAGCAGTACCGGCGCGGCGACATCCTGGTCGAGTACCGCGGCTAAGTCTTCCAGGCGCGGATAAACAGCGGTTTTAGGCCAGCCTTGGCCGCCTGCGATGGCCTCGTCGGGGCGTATGGCTACGCGCGGCAGCCGGCCTATGCGCCCGGAGATCCTGCGGGTCTCGCCGGCGACATCGACTGCCGGCAGGCCGCCCGACGGGCTCCGGATGACAAAGCCACGATTGACCAGCAGCAGCGGTTCGCCGGGCGCCGTTTCAAAAGGTGTAATAACGTAGTAGCCGAGCTCCCCGCCGCGCACGATATTGTCGATAAGGATCTGGCGCCGAGGCAAATACCGGCCGGTCGCCGTGACCGGCTGGTACAATTCGTAATCGCCCGAACTGACAAATGTGACCGGAGAGCCGGTATCGTCGAACAGGCCGGCCAGCGCTTCCTTTTCCGCGGCGCGGTCAAGCTGCCACGAGGCGAGCGAGACGAACAGTCCGATCAGAACGACCCCGGCAACTGGTGGCAACCAGCGGTACACAAGGGTCCCGCGATCCGTCATGCCGGCCACCTCACGCGAAATTGAGCTGCCACTGCTGGAGATTCGATGAAGTTCTTCATATTACTCATGCTGATTGCAATCGTTGCAAGCTTAGGTTCCGGTTTGTATTACCTGAGCAGGGACGAACCGGGTTCACCGCGCGTGCTCAAGGCGCTGAAGATTCGCGTCGCCCTGTCCGCCGTGCTGGTGGTGGCGCTGCTGGCGGCATACTTTGCCGGCTGGATGGGCCCGTTACCCGGTGCCAATTGAGGCGCTACCGCCACACACCGGCAGCACCCCGCTGACGCCTACATCCAGTAGACGAATACGTACAGGCCGAGCCAGACCACATCGACAAAGTGCCAGTACCAGGCGACGGCCTCGAAGCCAAAGTGGTTCTTTGGCGTGAAGTGCCCTTTCATCGTCCGCAGCCAGATGATAAGCAGCATGATGCCGCCAATCGTGACGTGCATGCCGTGGAAGCCGGTCAGCATGAAGAACGTTGAACCGTAAATGCCTGTTGTGAGTTTCAGGTTCAGGTCTTCGTATGCATGGATGTATTCCACGGCCTGCAGGTATACGAAAATGAAACCAAGGATGAAGGTCGCCGCGAGAAACGTGTTCAGAATCTTGCGCTGACCGTGCTGCAAGGCATGGTGGGCGATTGTGATTGTAATGCTGCTCGTCAGCAGCAGCGCTGTGTTGATCAGCGGCAGGCCGAACGGGCCCATGACGGTGTAGTCGCCGCCGACATTGGCCGGGCCGTTGGTGGGCCAGGTATTCTCGAAACCTGACCAGAGCAGGAGATTCGTGAAAAAGTTGTTACTGCTGCCGCCGAGCCACGGTATCGACATGTTGCGCGCGTAAAACAGGGCGCCGAAAAACGCTGCAAAGAACATGACCTCCGAAAAAATGAACCAGAACATGCCCATGCGAAACGACGAGTCGACCTGCGCGTTGTATTTGCCGCTCTGGCTCTCGGCGATCACCGTGCCGAACCAGCCCGCGAGCATGATGAACATGACGGCAACACCGCTGAGCATTACCCAGAATCCCAGGTCCGCCCCGTTCAGCCAGCTTGAAACGCCGACCATGAGGTAGCAGCAGGCCGACGGATCTAATGATCGGCCAGTGACTGCCGTGCGGAAGTGAGTAAGTGATTTTCAGGGTGCGACATTGCAGCTTTCGAATTTTAACGGTTGGAGTGCGAGTGATCCGGGTGTTCCGCCTGCGCGCATCGTCGCTCAGCCTGGCGGTATCAAACGTGTAGGACAGCGTGATCGTGTCAACATAGTCCGGCAGCTCCGAATCAATGATGAAGCGAACGAACATCACCCGCTCTTCATTGGCGGCGAAGCCCTGGTTCTCGAAGCAGAAACAGTCGAGCTTTTTGAAATATTTCGCGGCCTGTGCCGGCGCGACGCTCGGCACGGCCTGCGCGATCTTCTCGCGGCCGGTCAGGTTGCGGGCAACAAAGCGTGCCTCGTACAGGCCGCCGGGATGGACAGTCATGTTGTCGACGACGGGCCCGAACTCCCACGGCGCGTATTCATTGACGGTCGTGACAAACTCGAGCCGGATGTCGCGGCTCCGGTCCACGTTTTCCTGGACCACAACTGCGGTGTCGTTGGTCCGGCCGCCGAAACCGGTGATCTCGCAAAATACGTCGTACAGCGGCACCAGCAGAAAGCCGAAAGCAAACATTGCTGCCGTCAACAGAACCAGCCGCAAGGCAAGCGGCCGCGTTTCATTGTCCTTTTTCGCCGGGTTCGTCATCGTCAACCGGATCAGGAACGCAATACGCCTGCCGCAATAAAGCCGAGATAAAACAGCACGGCGACGGCCGCGAGCATCAGCGCAGTGCGGCGTATGCGTTGCCGTTCCTGGTTGCGGTCATCGGCCATCAGGTAAAGGCCACGTCCCTGGTCACGGGCGGAGGCTCATCAAATGTATGGTAAGGCGCCGGCGACGGTACGGTCCATTCGAGGCCCTTCGGGTTGTCCCAGACTTCGCTCGTCGCCTCTTCGCCCTGCCGGCGGGCGCATTGCACGATGATGTACAAAAACAGGAGCTGCGAGAGACCGAAGCCGAATGCGCCGATGCTGGCCACCGTATTAAAGTCCGTGAACTGCGTTGCGTAGTCCGGTATGCGCCGCGGCATGCCGGCCAATCCCAGGAAATGCATCGGGAAGAACGTGACGTTGACGAAAATGGCCGACAGCCAGAAGTGCCATTGGCCGAGGGTTTCGTTGTACATGCGGCCGGTCCATTTCGGCAGCCAGTAATAGACACCGGCCATGATGCCGAAGATTGCGCCCGGCACCAGGACGTAATGGAAATGGGCAACGACAAAGTACGAGTCGTGATACTGGATGTCAGCCGGCACGATGGCGAGCATCAGGCCGGAGAAACCGCCGATCGTGAACAGGAACAGGAACGCCAGCGAGAACAGCATCGGTGTTTCGAATGTCATCGCGCCACGCCACATCGTCGCGGTCCAGTTGAACACCTTTACGCCGGTGGGAACGGCAATCAGCATCGTCGCGAACATGAAAAACAGTTGCCCGGTAAGCGGCATGCCGACGGTAAACATGTGATGCGCCCAGACGATGAACGACAGGAACGCAATGCTTGAGGCTGCGTAAACCATCGAATCGTGACCGAACAACGGCTTGCCGTGCGAATGTCGGAATGATTTCCGAAACGATGCCGAACGCCGGCAGGATCATGATGTAGACTCTCGGGGTGCCCGAAGAACCAGAAGATGTGCTGGAACATTACGGGATCGCTGCTGCGGCCGGCGAGGAAGAAGCTGGTGCCGAAGAACTGGTCCGTCAGCAGCATTGTAACGGCGCCGGCCAGTACCGGCATGACCGCGATCAGCAGGTACGCGGTGATGAAGCCGATGTCCAGACGAACATCGGCATCTTGAGGAGTGACATCTCCTCGGTGCGCATGTTGATGATCGTGACGATGACGTTGATGGCTCCCATGATCGATGACAGGCCCATCAGCGTGGACTGAGAAAATCAGGAACGGAAAGGCGTCACCGGTCTGGAGCACCAGCGGCGGGATACACGGCTCCAGCCGCCGGCGCGCGCCGCTCGGCATGAACAGCGTCGACAGACATGCCCAGGGCACGCAAACGGCAGGCATCCAGAACGACGCAGTTGTTCAGGCGGCAGCGCCATGTCGCGGGCCCCGATCATCATCGGGATCATCCAGTTGGAAGACCAACAAATGCCGGCATGACGGCGCCGAAAATCATGATCAGCGCGTGCATCGTTGTCATCTGGTTGAGAATAATTCCGGCATGCACGAACTGCAGCCCCGGCGTGAACAGCTCGGAACGTACGACCAGCGCCATTGCGCCGCCGACAAAAAACATCGTCAGGCTGAAAATAAGATACAGCGACCCGAATGTCTTTATGGTTGGTCGTGTACAGCCAACGCGTCCAGCCCTTGTCGGGGCCGTGATGATCGTCAATATGGGCTGCGTCGGTCACTGCAGTGCTCATCAGTTGTTCTCCGGCGGCAAGCCCGCATACGTCGCAGCTTGCCGGTTTACTGGTTCGTTAGTTGGCGGACGCTCTCCGGCCTGCCTGTTCCTTTTGCCCAGCCATCCAGGCGTCGAACGCTTCGGGCTCGACGACCTCAACGACAATAGGCATATAGCCGTGATCCTTGCCACAGAGCTCCGCGCACTGTCCGCGCAGTACGCCGCTTTCCTCGGCACGGAACCAGACCTCGTTCATGAAGCCGGGAATGGCGTCCTTCTTGATCGCGAGCTCCGGGACCCACCAGGAGTGGATGACGTCATTCGACGTCAGCAGCGCGCGCACCTTGGCGCCGCGCGGCACGACGAGAGGCCGGTCCACATCCAGCAGGTAATTCTCTACGCTGAACGGATCGATGCCTGAGTTCTTGCGGCGCGCGTCTGCGCTGGTTCTGGCGAGGCTGCTGAAGAACGACACGTCTTCGCCCTGGTAGCTGTAGTGCCACTTCCACTGGTAACCGGTGATCACCACGGTCAGGTCCGGCTTGCGGCTGTCTTCGAGCTTGACCAGCGTTTCGGCAGACGGCACGGCCATGATCAGCAGGATGACAATCGGGATTATCGTCCAGATCACTTCGGCTGACATGCTGTGTGAAAATTTTGCCGGTTCGGCACCGAGCGATTTACGGTGCTTGACCAGCGAGTAAATCATCGCACCGAACACGACAACGGCAATCGCGACACACCACCAGAAAACCTGCATGTGCAGGTAATAGGTTTCCTCGCTAAGCGCGGTGACGCCTTTCGGCATGTTGAGCGCCCAGTCCGCGGCGGCCGTGTTGACGGCCAGCAGACCAGGCAGACCCAGGCACAGTTTTCGTATCATTGAAGCTTCACCCGGTGGCAAAACCTGCCACCCCAATTCAACCTGTTTCCTGTTACGCACGGCACCTTGCGCCGTTAGTGTCATCACCCTGGTAATGACATGAGGGCAGCACCGTCGCTTTCCAGTCCGCCCCGGCCCATTCCTGAACGTTTCGCGAAACGAACCCGCTGATCCTGGCTACAAGCCTGGATCTTCGTCTCTCTCAGGGTGGCAAATCAGGGTACCGATGCACGCCGCCCGGCGTGCATCGAACATCGGTCTGATCGCTTTATTACCGCCGGTGCACCCGCGAATGGCGGGCAGGTGTCCCGACTGGCGAAAAAGCCAGCGAAGTTTACTGAAAGCGCTGCCGGCATGCAAACCTTGGTGTTCGGGTCGTTCGGATTAAATCATTTTTGTAACAATCACTTAGCCGGAAACTTTTGATCGAGTCTAAAGCGTATCAGGACATGATCAACCAGGGCGCCCCCGTCTGCCTATGTCCCCGATATCAAGACGAAATTCGCCCGCATCGAGCCGTGGTCCGCCGCCCCACGCGTGACCATAGACGAGCTCAAGGCTTACCTTGAGCGGGCCCTCAAGCATCCGGTCTGCCAGCACCGACTCGGCACGGCGGAACCGCGCCTTGCCGGTCAGCGACTTGCGCCGGCCTGGCAGGGCATTTCGCGCGCCGCATGCCGTAAGGTCCCCGAAAAGGCGCTCGGTGCTCTGGTAGTCGACTCCAATGTGGTCGACGTCAAGCACCGGATCACGGAGGCCTGCACGCACGAGGGCATCGCCGACATCGTGCATGTCGGGGAAGCGCTGTACGTGACCATCGTCGTCCCAGGCTTCCCGCAGTTCACGCAGGCTGTCAGGGCCGAGTGTCGCGAACGCGAACAACCCGCCCTTTTGCAGCACGCGGGCGACTTCGGCGAACAGTGCATCGACATCCGGAAGGTGCGGCAACAGCTGATTGGCGACCACGACGTCAACGCTCATTGATGCCAGCGGCAGCGCCGCCGCGTCAGCCTGCAACTCGGAGATACGGGAGAAGTAGCCGCGGCCTTTGCGGGCCCGCCGCAGCATGGCGTGCGAAAGGTCGAGGCTAAGTATGTGGCTGCGGCGAAAGACCTTTGCGAGGCGGCGACTCAGCGCGCCGGTGCCGGCACCCAGGTCGACAATGCGCCTGGGCGCAACCTGCATAGGCGCCATGCGTTCCAGCAGGCCGTCGCCCGTGATGCGATGGACGAAGTCGCCGCGGTCGAAGCCCGCCGCAGCGCGGGCAAAGCGCCGCTCGACATCGCGATGCCGCGGCCGCATGTCCGTTCCGTGGTCCATGGCCACGAAGCATACGGTCATCGCCTTCATGGCGCGACATGTCTGCGCGGCGAACCCTGCAATCTGCAAATGCCCCGGACTTACCCGACAACGACGGCTGACACCCGCCGCTTCACCCGACACAGTCGGGCGATGCAGCGTTACCTGAAAAGTAGCAAACATGCTGGCACCGCCCTACTGCGTCTTTTGCGGCACGCGCCTCGGTGACCGCCGCGTCTGCGCGCCTTGCCACGACGACCTGCCGTGGCTCGAGGCGGCCTGCCCGGGATGCGCCGAACCGCTGACCAGCGCCATCAGTAACGGATGCGGGCCAGATGCGCGCTGCGGGGCCTGCCAGCGGCACCCGCCGCCATGGAGCGCATGCCGCGCGGCGCTGCATTATTCATTTCCGGTCGACAGTGCCTTGAAAGCGCTCAAGTTTCGCGCCTGCCTGTACTACGCACCGGCGTTCGCCGCGTTGCTGGCACCCATCGTGTCGCGGCACTTCAACGATGTCGATGCGCTGGTACCGGTTCCGCTGCACCGCCTCCGACAGGCGCGGCGCGGTTTCAACCAGGCTCGGGAAATCGCCCAAAGTCTCGGGCGAACGACGGGACTGCCCGTGCAGGATGTGGCGAGGCGCGTGCGGCAGACGGCATCACAAAGCGGTCTTGACCGGGACGCGCGCAGCAAGAACCTGCGAGGTGCCTTTCGGGTTGCGGCGCGCCTGCCGTGCCGCTATCCGCTGATCATTGACGACGTCATGACAACCGGCGAGACGTGCCGGCACCTCGCCAGCGTGCTGCTGCAATCCGGCGCACGCCGCATTGCCGTCCTGACCGTCGCGCGCGCCGCAACGCCTTACGCCGCGGGCGGCGTAAATGTGTAATGCGCAACGATGCCGGCGAATACCGACATGCCGACGTAGTGGTTCGTAATGAACGCTTTGAAACAGCCGTCACGGTCACGATCGCGCGCGAGATACTGGTGCCAGGCCATCAACAGTGCGGCGGCACCGACACCAGCGTAATACCAGCGTCCGAGTTCTGCCATGTTGCCGGCCAGCAGCAGTGCCAGCAGCATGACGAGCTGCAGGCCACCTATGACAAACAGGTCGAGATCGCCAAACAGCGTGGCCGTCGACTTGACACCGATTTTCAGGTCATCCTCGCGGTCGACCATCGCATAGAACGAATCGTAGATCGTCGCCCAGATAAGCGCGGCGCCGAACAGCAGCCATGCGAGCTGTGGCGTGCCGCCGGTCTGGGCCGCAAAGGCCATCGGCACGGCCCAGCCGAACGCGGCGCCGAGAAAGAACTGGGGTATCGAGATATAGCGTTTGACGAACGGATAAATAATCGTCAGCGCGGCGCCGGCAATGGCGAGTACCTGTGCCTGCTGATTCAAAAGTGTCGCGAGCCCGATGGCGATCAGCGATAGCGCAACGAACAACGCCAGTGCTTCAAGCGGCATGACGGCGCCTGACGGTATGGGGCGGTTGCGTGTGCGCTCGACATACGGGTCGATGTTGCGGTCGACAAAGTCGTTCAGGACACAACCGGCCGAGCGCATGACGATGACGCCACAGACGAAAATGATAAACAGCCCGCCGTCCGGATGGCCATCACCGGCGAGCCACAATGCCCACAGCGTCGGCCACATCAAAAGCCAGATGCCGATCGGCCGGTCGAGGCGCATCAGCAGCATGTAGTTGTAAAGCTGCCGGCGCAGTCCCGCCGATAGTGTGAGGGAACTCTGCATAAATCAGTTTCCGTGCTGTGTCGCCCGATGATACTGGCCCGGGGCCAGTCGCCCGGCCCGCACCCGTTACCGATGGAGCGGGCGCCCGGCGGCGCGCCGATTCTGGCAAACGGGGCCCCTGTTGTCATACTTTTCCATAGCGGCCGGCATCGCCGAGCCAGCGACGCACAATGGCATCGGCGAATGCCGGGTCGCTCTGCATCAGTGCTCCGGCAGCTTTTTGCACGCGCGGCATCAGTTCCGCGTCCCGCACGAGGTTCGCGATGCGGTACTGTGGCAATCCCGTCTGGCGCGTGCCAAGCAATTCCCCGGGGCCGCGAAACTCGAGATCGCGTTGCGCGACGATAAAACCATCATTGGTGTCGCGAAGCACGGCGAGACGGTTGTGTGCCAGCTGCCCGAGCGGCTGCCGGTACAGCAGTACGCAGTGGCTTTGCGCGGCACCGCGGCCGACACGGCCGCGCAACTGGTGCAGCTGCGACAGGCCCATACGCTCGGCATTCTCGATAATCATCAGGCTGGCGTTTGGCACATCGACGCCGACTTCGATGACCGTAGTCGCCACGAGCAGGTGCACGTCGCCGTTCTTGAACGCGCCCATAATGCTGTCGCGTTCAGCGGATTTCATGCGGCCGTGCACGAGACCGACGCGCAACCCCGGCAATGCTTCGCTCAATTGTTCGAAGCTCGCTTGTGCCGCCTGGAAGTCCAGCTGCTCGGATTCCTCGATCAGCGGACAGACCCAGTAAGCCTGCTGGCCGCGCGCACAGGCCTCGCGCACGCGCCCGATCACTGCATCGCGCCGTGCTTCGGGCAACGCGACCGTCTGTACCGGCTGGCGCCCGGGCGGCAACTCGTCGATGACTGACGTGTCGAGGTCCGCATACGCGGCCATCGCCAGCGTGCGCGGAATGGGCGTCGCTGTCATGACCAGCTGGTGCGGCTGGCCGTGCCCGGCGCTGCCCTTGTCACGCAGCGCCATGCGCTGGTGCACACCGAAGCGATGCTGCTCATCGATGACAATCAGGCCAAGATGCCTGAAGCGCACGCTCTCCTGGAACAGAGCATGCGTACCGACGACCAGGCGGGCCGTACCATCGGCAATCGCCGCGACCGATTGCTGGCGCGCCGCCTGGCGCTGGCTCCCGGCAAGCCACCATGCCTCAATACCGAGCGCGTTAAACCAGCTTTCGAAGTTTCGCAGATGCTGCTCGGCGAGCAGTTCGGTGGGCGCCATGACCGCCGCCTGCACACCGCACGCAATGGCGCGCAGGCAGGCCACGGCAGCAACGACCGTTTTCCCCGAACCGACATCGCCCTGTATCAGCCGCATCATCGGGTGCGGCTGGCGGAGATCGTCCTCGATCTCGCGCAAGACCCGCTCCTGCGCCGCTGTAAAACGAAACGGCAGGCTGCCGGTAAATTGCTGTACCAGGTCGTCACCCCCGGCGAGCGCCGGCGCGGCTTCCCGATTGGCAGCGCGCCGCAGGTTTCTCAGGCTTAAGTAGTGCGCCAGCAGCTCCTCGAACGCCAGCCGCTGCTGGCACGGGTGGTTGCCCGCGGCAAGCAACGCGACATCGGCATCGGCGGCGGCTGGTGCAGGTAGTCGAGCGCTTCGACGAGCGTCGGCATGCCGCTTTCGCGGCGGATGGCTTCGGGCAGCAGTTCCTGCGGCGGGAATTTCCGCATGCGTTTCAAAGCCTGGGTAGCGAGATTGCGCAAGCGCCCCTGTTGCACGCCTTCGGTGGATGGATAGATCGGCGTCAGCGCATCGCTCAGCACCGGCGCGGCCCCGGCACGCTGGATGCGATACTCCGGATGAACGATCTCGAGACCAAGCGGCCCGGTACGCACGTCACCGTAACAGCTGACCGTCACACCGTTCGCAAACTGCGCCTGCTGCTGCCGGGAAAAATAGAAGAACCGCAGTGTCAGCTGGCCGGTGCCGTCGCCGAGGCGAACGAGCAAACTGCGGCGTCCACGAAAGACAATCTCCGCAAGCAGCACCTCGCCGCAGACCAGCGCACGCTGACCCGGCTGCAAGGCGCCAATGCGCACCACGGACGTACGGTCCTCGTAACGCAGCGGCAACAGGAAAAGCAGGTCTTCGATCCGGTGCAAGTGCAGGCGCTCGAGCTTCGCAGCAAGCGCCGGCCCGACACCGGACAGGCTCGTCAGTGGTGCATGTAAGGGTTCAGTTTCGGGCATCATCCGGGCTAAAGGGCCAGGATGGCTTCGGCCTCGATGTCGGCATTCTTCGGCAGTGCGGCAACACCAAGGGCGGCGCGTGCCGGATACGGCTCGGAAAAGTATTCCGTCATGATCTCATTGACGGTGCCGAAGTTGCCGAGGTCAGTAAGGTAAATCGTCAGCTTGACGATCTGGTCCATGCTGCCGCCGGCGGCTTCGGCGACGGCACGCAGGTTGTCGAATACCTGGCGTGTGCGGCGTTCGAAGTCACCATCTACCATTTCCATGGTTGCCGGTACGAGAGGAATCTGTCCGGAAAGGAAGACCAGGTTGCCGGCCTGCACGCCCTGCGAATACGGTCCGATGGCGGATGGTGCCTTGTCGGTCTTTACGGTTTGCCGTGTCACTTCAAGTCTCCGGATTGATCAGGCGCAGTCCCGTGTCACGCGGACCACGTTCGGCATATTGCGCACACTGCGCATGATCCTGGCAAGGTGCACGCGATCTTTTACCTGCACGAGGAACGTCAGCTCGGACAGGTCATCGTAGCGATCCGCCACAGCAACCTGTTCGATGTTTGAATCGCAATCCGCGATCGTCGCGGCAACCTCGGCCAGTACACCAGTACGGTTCATTGTAGAGACGCGAATCTGCGTTGAAAATTCGCGTTCCACGTTACTTTCCCAGTTTACGGTGATCCACTTCTCGGGCTGCTTGCGGAAGTTAATCAGGTTGCCGCAATTGTTCCGGTGTATAACGACGCCGCGGCCGGCACTCAGGTAGCCCATAATGTCGTCGCCGGGAATCGGGTAGCAGCACTTGGCGAACGTGACGACCATGCCCTCGGTGCCGGCGATCGTCAGGTTGGCGGTCGTGTCGCGAGACGCGCCGTCGTCGCCGATGCCGAGCAGGAAGCGTGCCGTAAAGGGTGCGAGACGTTCACCGAGTCCGAGTTGCTCGTATAGCTGTGCCGGCGACTCGATCCCGAGCTCCTCAAGCGCCTGCCGCATACGCAGCTTGCCGATTTTGCGCAGCGACGAACCGAGGTCCTTCAGCGACCGGTCCAGCAGACGCTTGCCGAGGTCCGTCGACTCGCTGGTGCGCATCTGCTTCATGTACTGGCGGATCGCTGACCGGGCCTTGGCCGTGGCGACGAACGTAACCCAGTTCGGGTTCGGTTTTGCGCCCCGGGCCGTGATGATTTCGACGGTCTGGCCGTTTTGCAGTTGTGTCCTCAGTGGCACCAGGTTGCGGTCCACCTTGGCGGCGACACAGCGATTGCCAATGTCGGTGTGCACCGCATAGGCAAAATCAACAGTCGTTGCGCCTTTTGGCAACGGCATGATGTCGCCCTGCGGCGTGAATACATAGATCTTGTCAGGAAACAGGTCGATCTTTACGCTTTCGAGAAATTCCTCGGAGCTGCCGGAGCGCTGGATTTCTACCAGCTTCGACAGCCACTCGCGGGCGCGCCGGTGCGGTGTCGCCGTTCCCTTGTCCACGGCCTTGTACTGCCAGTGCGCGGCAACGCCCGATTCAGCTACCCGGTCCATTTGCGCCGTGCGAATCTGCACCTCCAGCGGCATGCTCTTCGGACCAAAAAGCGTCGTATGCAGTGACTGGTAGCCGTTTACCCGCGGGATCGCGATGTAGTCCTTGAAGCGGCCCGGCATCGGCTTGTACAGGCCGTGCACGATTCCGAGCACCCTGTAGCACGTGTTTACATCCTCGACAATGATGCGGAAGCCGTATACGTCGACGATATTCGCCAGTGGCCGCTTTTTCTCCGACATCTTCTTGTAGATGCTGTACAGGTGTTTTTCCCGCCCCAGCACATCGCCCGCAATTTCCTGTTCGGCCAGTGCCTTCTCGATGCGTTCGGAAATAGTACGGACGATTTGCCGCTGGTTTCCCTTGCTGCGCCGTAACGCGCGCTCCAGCACGCGGTAGCGGTACGGGTACAGGTACCGCAGCCCGAGATCCTCGAGATCGACCTTCATGCGATTGATGCCGAGCCGGTTTGCGATCGGTGCGTAAATCTCGAGCGTCTCCCGCGCAATGCGCCGCTGCTTGTCGCGAGGCATCGCCTCAAGGGTCCGCATGTTGTGCAACCGGTCCGCCAGCTTGACGAGGATTACGCGGATGTCCTCGATCATCGCCAGCATCATCTTGCGAAAGCTTTCTGCCTGTGCCTCCGCGCGACTATGGAAATGCATGTGGTCCAGCTTACTGACGCCATCGACCAGCGCCGCTACTTCCGGGCCGAACTCCTGTTCCAGCTCGGCAATCGGCGTCGCCGTATCTTCGACCACGTCATGCAGTATTGCTGCCGCGATCGCCTGTGCGTCCATGTGCATGTCCGCCAGGATCTGTGCGACAGCGATCGGGTGGGCAATATAAGCCTCGCCGCTCTTGCGCTTCTGCCCCTCGTGGGCGTGCGCTCCGAAGCGGTGCGCCTTGACGATCGTCTGGACCTGGTCCGGCGGCAGGTAGGAATGCAGCACGTCGAGCAGACGCTGCAGGCCGTGGTCCCGGCGGCCCGGGACGCCCGGCAGTTTCGACAGCAGCGAAGTAGCGTAGTCCATCCGCCAATCTTACCCGTGTGCCGGGGGCGGCGTCCCGCTGTCATTGCCTCGTGATGACGGGGGCGACCACCTGCCGTCGTTGTGAGGCTGCAAAGCAGCCGTGGCAATCTCGTTCCGGTTGGCAGAAGCGGGGTCATTGCGAGATCGCCACGTCGCTGCGCTCCTCGCGATGACGGGGCAGGGCCGCCCCGCTGACAGCGTCAGTCGCCGATCGAGATACCGCGCATTGGCAGGGTGTCTTCGGCGGGTTCCGGTTCCAGGAACTCTTCAGACGGCTGCTGCTCGACTTCCTCGAGGATCGACGGCGTGATGTGGCCATCGGCGATCTCGCGCAGCGCGATGACGGTGGGCTTGTCGTTCTCGAGATCCACCAGAGCGTCGGCACCGTGGGCGATGCGGCGCGCGCGCTTGGACGCGACCAGCACCATTTCAAAGATGTTGTCGATGTTGTGCAGGCAATCTTCGACCGTAATTCTGGCCATTAGACAGGTACTCCGTGGCACGCCGGGCAGGCGGCCGAATTCAGAAAGGCCGCGCAGTCTACTGCAGACAGGCCCTGCTATACCAGTATCTTTTCAACTCTGCAGCGCATTTCCGGGCTGTCCGTGCGGTTGCCAGGGCCGCCCCCCGTAAGGATTTCCTCGAGTTCAATGACGGCCTTCTCAAGGTCGTCATTGATAACGCAATAGTCGAATTCGACCCAGTGCGACATGTCGGACAGCGCATCCTTCAGCCGCCGCTCGATCACTGCCTCGCTGTCCGTGCGGCGGTCGCGCAGGCGCCGTTCAAGCTCGCCGCGCGACGGCGGCAGGATGAAAATCGAGACGCACTCCGGCATCGACTGCCGCACTTGCTGCGCACCCTGCCAGTCTATTTCAAGTATGACGTGCTCGCCGGCCGCCAGGTGTCGCTCGACCTGGCCGCGGCTCGTGCCGTAGTGGTTGTCGAAGACAAGCGCCGATTCGAGCAGCTCGCCATTCTCCTGGAGCTCCCGGAACGCGTCTTCGGTGACGAAAAAATAGTCCGCGCCGTGCACTTCGGTCTTGCGTTGCTTGCGCGTCGTGTAGGAGATCGAAAAACGCAGGTGCGGATTGCGCTGCACGAGCGCCTTTACGAGCGTCGTCTTGCCGGCGCCTGACGGCGCCGCCAGCACGAACAGACTGGCTTCCGTTTCCATTGTTGCGGCGACCGTCACTCGATGTTCTGTATCTGTTCGCGCATTTGTTCGATCAGGACTTTGAGGTCCACCGCCGCACGCGTGGTCTCGGTGTCCGCGGACTTGGAGCCCAGCGTGTTCGCTTCGCGGTTCAGTTCCTGCATCAGGAAATCAAGGCGGCGCCCGACCGGTTCGCCCGACGTCAGGATCTGGCGAATCTCGGCGATGTGGCTCTCAAGGCGGTCCAGTTCCTCATCGACATCGAGTTTCTGGCTGACGAGCGCGAGCTCCGCTTCGAGTCGCGCCGGTTCCGCTTCAACGGCGAGCTTCTGGAGCCGCTCGCGCTGGCGCTCGCGGGTTGCCGCCAGCACGTCCGGCATGCGCTTCCTGACCGTGGCGGCTATCTCAAGAATTTCGTCACACCGCGTCGTCAGCGTTGCGCCAAGCCGCTGGCCTTCGCTGGCACGCATCGCGGCGAGCTCGGCGAGCGTCTGCGACAGCAGTGCGCGGGCGGCGTCGTACAACGGCTCGGTATCAATGCGCGGTTCCTCGATGACGCCGGGCCAGCGCAGGACATCGAGCGCCCCCGGAGGCTCCACCTCCGGCAGCAGTGTACCCAGTTCAGCCGTGCGCGCGGCCAGTTGCCGGATCAGGTCGTGGTTAAGCATCAAATCATCGGCGGCGCTGGCCGCGCGCCTGAAATGCAGCGTGCACTCGACCTTGCCACGGCCGACCGTTTCGCTGACGCACTGGCGAAGTTCGACTTCCTTCACCCGCAGTTCATCCGGCAGCCGGAACTGCACATCGAGGTAGCGGTGATTTACGGCGCGGATTTCACAGGTCAGCGTGCCGAGTGGCAATTCCGCGATCTGCCGCGCAAACCCTGTCATACTGTGGAGCATTGACCGTCCTCCTGGACGTTACCGCATCTTGCCGGAAGAGCTTTACCGGTCACAGATGCCCGGCCCGGACTACCGGGCTCGCGTCAAAGCACGCCATACCGCCCGCAAACCGTCCGGAGCGAAACCGTGACGGTGTTGTCGGACGCGGAGTGCGTGCGCGGTAACCGGCGGCAATAACTTATCGTAGTACTTAAAGCGCAGACGTGAATGCAGATTGAATACGCCAAGATTTCCGCGACTGGCGACCGCAAGGACAATCAGGATCGTGGAGCCGTCATCGTCGCCGAACAGGCGGCGCTGATGCTGGTGTTCGACGGCATGGGCGGACATTCGGATGGCGCCCGCGCCGCCGAGACTGCGCTGGCCGTCATGCAGCGCCTGTTCACGAAGGTGCCGCTGCCGGTGTTCGATCCGCAGGGCTTTTTGTACAACTCGCTCGCACAAGCGCACGACGAAGTCGTGGCAATCGGTGCCAGTCTCGCCGTCGACTTCCGCCCGCGGGCGACAGGCGCCGTCTGCCTCGTGCAGGAAGGCGGGTCGTTCTGGTGCCATACCGGCGACAGCCGCATCTACCATTTGCGCGATGGACAGATGGTCTCGCGCTCGCGCGATCACAGCCACGTCGAGGTCCTGATCCAGGAAGGTGCGATCACCGAGCAGGAGGCGCTCGACCACCCGATGCGCAATTTCGTCGAGTGCTGCCTGGGCGGTGACGCCCCGGTACCGGACATGACCCTGACGGTAAAGAAACCGTTGCTGCCCGGTGACGTACTGCTCGCCTGCAGTGACGGGCTGTGGAGCGGAATTCCGGATGCCGAGATCGCCGCGATCGCCACGCGTGAAAGCGAAACACTCGCGGACAACCTGAAGGCGCTGAGCATCAAGGCGCTGGAAACGAACGCCCCTTACAGCGACAACACTACCGGCACGGCACTGCGCTGGCTCGGCGAGTGAAACGATAGCGCCGCGGCACCCTGCCGCCGGTTGAGGAGAATTATCAAATGCGACCCAGTGGACGCGCACCGGACGAATTAAGGACGGTGCGCTTTATTCCCGATTTCACACGCCATGCGGAAGGCAGCGTGCTCGCCGAGTTCGGCGATACCCGCGTGCTTTGCACAGCGAGTATCGAAAACCGGGTGCCGCCATGGATGCGCGGTGCCGGGCGCGGCTGGGTGACCGGCGAGTACGGCATGCTGCCGCGCTCGACGCATACACGCTCGGGCCGCGAGGCTGCGCGTGGCCGGCAAAGCGGCCGCACCCAGGAAATCCAGCGCCTGATCGGCCGGTCGCTGCGTGCGGCCACCGACCTCGAGGCCCTGGGCGAGCGCACCGTGACACTCGACTGCGATGTGCTGCAGGCTGACGGCGGCACGCGCACGGCGGCCGTCAGCGGCGCCTTTGTTGCGATGACGCTTGCCATCCGGCGCCTGTGTGCCAAAAAAAGGCTCAAGCGCAATCCGATCCACGGGCAGATTGCGGCCGTATCCGTCGGCATCTTCGCCGGCACGCCGGTTCTGGATCTGGACTACGACGAGGACTCGCAGGCCGAAACGGACATGAACATCGTCATGAACGAGGCAGGCCGCTTCATCGAGGTGCAGGGCACGGCCGAGGGTCATGCGTTCACGCGCGATGAGTTCGATGCACTGCTTGCCCTCGCGGAACACGGCGTGCAGGGCATCATCGCCGCACAGAATGCGGCGCTTGACGGTACGTCCTGACCCGAGAGGGGCAGAACCCGCATGCCGGCACGCGCACAGAAAATTGTTCTTGCCAGCGGTAATCCCGGCAAGATCCGTGAAATCAGGCGGCTGCTGGCGCCGCTGGGTTTAAGCGTCGTGCCGCAGGCGGATTTTGCCGTAAGCGGCGCTGCTGAAACGGGCGACACGTTTACCCACAATGCCCTGCTCAAGGCACGCCACGCCGCGCGGCCTGACCGGCTTGCCGGCGATCGCTGATGACTCCGGCCTGTGCGTTGATGCACTGGACGGCGCGCCCGGTGTGCACTCGGCGCGCTACGCGGGCGATAACGCGAGCGACGACGACAACATCGATCGGCTGCTTGATGCGCTTCAAGGCGTAAGCGGTGCCGCGCGGGGTGCCGCATTCCACTGCGTCGCGGTGTTCGTGCGTACAGCAGACGACACGGCGCCACTGATTGCCGAGGGCACCTGGCGCGGCGAGATACTTGATGAACGCAGAGGCGACCGGGGTTTTGGTTACGACCCGGTGTTCTTTGACCCGCAGGCTGGCAAGTCGGCGGCGATGATGAGCGCGGCCGGGAAAAACGCCCGCAGTCATCGCGGCCAGGCATTCGCCCTCCTGACGGAACGGCTGGCGCAGTCATGGCCCGAGGTGACCGTGCCGCTGACGATGTACCTCCACCTGCCGTGGTGCGTGCGCAAATGCCCCTATTGCGATTTCAACTCGCATACAGCCGGTGACGAACCGCCGCGTATGAGATATATCGATGCGTTGCGCCAGGACCTGGACGCCCAGGCGTCAAGCGTCGCCGGCCGGCCGCTGTCCAGCATATTCATAGGCGGCGGTACGCCGAGCCTGTTCAGTGGTGAAGAGATCGGCGAAATACTGGGGCATGTACGCGAGAAGTATGACGTCTCGCCGGATGCGGAAATCACCCTGGAAGCGAATCCCGGTACCGTCGAGCGTCACAACCTGGCCGGCTATCATCGTGCCGGCGTCAACCGCCTGTCGCTTGGCGCGCAGAGTTTCAGTGATGTCTCGCTCGCGCGGCTCGGCCGCATCCACAGCGCGAACGATATGTCGATGCGGCGTTTCACGGACGCCCGCGACGGCGGCTTCGACAACGTAAATCTCGACCTGATGTTCGCCCTGCCGGGCCAGACCCAGTCCATGGCACTGCACGATGTCGAACAGGCGCTGAGTCTCGCGCCCGAGCACATATCGTATTACCAGTTGACGCTCGAGCCGAACACGGTGTTTCATCGCCGCCCGCCCGCCGATCTTCCGAATGAGGACGACAGCGCAACGATACAGGACGCGGGCCATGCCGCACTTGCTGCGGCTGGCTTCAAACAATACGAGATTTCAGCGTTTGCGCTGCCCGGCCGTGAATGCCGCCACAACCTGAACTACTGGTCGTTTGGTGATTACCTCGCCATCGGTGCCGGCGCACACGGCAAGGTGACCGGCAGCGATGGCGTGGTGCGCCGCTACACCAGGCCCGCGCACCCGCAGAGTTACATGGATGCGGCGCTCGCCGGTACGCTCGCCGGTCCTTCAGCGCCGGTTGCCGAGGCAGATCTCGCGTTCGAGTTCCTGCTGAACGCGCTGCGCCTGCCCGGCGGATTCAGCGAGGACGCGTTCCGGGAGCGGACCGGCCTGGCCCCTGGCCTTGTCCTGGCCGACCTCGAGGCGGCCGCCGCCGCCGGCCTCCTGGAGCGGCCGGGCCCCGGCCGATGGCGCCCGTCCCCGCGCGGGCTAAGGTTCCTGAATGACCTGCAGGCCCGGTTCCCGCCCCGCCCTGGCGCCCCGTGACGGCAGTGCCGGGCGCGGCCGCTGGCCGCGGCGAGGCGCTTTATGCACAGCGCGGGCGTTAGCCTGTAATATCCGCCTAATAGCCGCTGTAGCTCAGACCAACTGTCGAGAGTAGCTATGAAGTAGCTGATTTTAAACGTTTTAATAATTTGGACATAAATTAGACATTTTAACAAGCACGCTTTAAAAATCCTCACTTAGGCCACTCACTCAATTTTCTTCCACAATGTTATCCACAGGTTTTGTGGATAACGAAACGCCGAAGTGCGGGCTCTGCAGGGCCGGCCGGTTCACATTATGCTACGCGCCCTTTTGCATTCCCCTGGGCGCCGGGACCTCGCTCATGAAACCCAACATTCACCCCAACTACAGTGACGTCAAGATAACCTGCAGTTGCGGCAACGAGTTCGAGACGCGCTCGACGCTGGGCGAAGACCTCGCTATCGAGGTTTGCTCGGCCTGTCACCCGTTTTACACCGGTAAGCAGAAGGTCCTCGACAGTGGCGGCCGCGTTGACAAGTTCCGCCGCAAGTACGGGATAGCCAAAGGCGCTTGATGGCGTCGCTCTGGCGAGCGCGATTGACTGAGTGTCGCGTGCGGCTGCTGCCGCGCAGAGGCTTCCGCCCGGATTATTCATGAACGTTCGGCTTCGGTGGTCGGCGAAGGCGCACCCCGGGAGGGCTTTTCAGGGACGCTGTGAATACGTCCCCGTCCGGCACAGCGCCCTGAAAAGCCCTCCCCGGGGCGCGCCTTCGCCCCGGTCATCGTGCCGTTCATGAATAATCCGGGCCAGACCGTGCCGGCTGGCGGCTCGCTGCCAGCGGGATGAAGTCTGCTTTTGCGCCCTCGTTTGAGTTAAATTGAGCGACCGAGGTGGCTTGCGGCAGAATTGCACAGCGCATTCGCCGAGTGCGCCGCCTGCCCGGGCCTACCTGAGGATGACAATGACTAAAGATGCATACACGCTGAGCAACCCGGACGGGTCGCGCCGTCTCGATTTGCCCGTGCACAAGGGCACGATGGGTCCGGACGTAGTCGATATCAGCCAGCTCTACCAGGAGCAAGGCGTCTTTACCTACGATCCGGGCTTCGGGGCGACAGGCAGTTGCGACAGCAAGATTACGTTCATTGATGGCAAGGAAGGCGTGTTGCTGTATCGGGGCTATCCGGTCGAGCAGCTTGCCGAGCACTCCAATTTCCTCGAGGTCGCCTACCTGTTGCTGTACGGCGAGTTGCCGGCCAGGAAAGAGCTCGACGCTTTTGATACTTCGATCCGCACGCACACGATGCTGAACGAGGGTATGTTGCGGTTCTTTACAGGCTTTCGCTATGACGCCCATCCGATGGCCATGCTGTCGGCCGTCGTCGGCTCGATGTCTGCCTACTATCACGACACGATGGATGTGCATAACCCCGACGCACGGGAAGTTTTTGCGCACCGTATCCTGGCAAAAATGCCAACGATCGCCGCGGCTGCCTACAAGCATACGGTCGGCCAGCCGTTCATGTATCCGCGTAACGATCTGGGGTACTGCGAGAACCTGTTGCAGATGTTTTTCGCGGTACCGGCCGAGCCCTACCAGATAGATCCGATTGCCGCGCAGGCGCTCGACCTGCTGTTCATCCTGCATGCGGATCACGAACAGAATTGCTCGACGTCAACGGTGCGCATGGCAGCCAGTTCGGGTGCCAACCCCTACTCGGCCATAGCCGCCGGTATTTCAGCACTCTGGGGGCCGGCGCACGGCGGTGCCAACGAGGCGGTGCTGCGCATGCTGGAGAATATTGGCGATGCCAAAAACATTCCGAAGTACGTCGCCAAAGCAAAGGACAAGAACGATTCGTTCCGGCTGATGGGCTTCGGCCACCGTGTCTACAAGAACTTCGACCCGCGCGCGACGATCATCCGCGACATGTGCCACAAGGTCCTGAAGCAACTGGGCCGCACGAACTCGCCGCTGCTCGAACTGGCGCTCGAACTCGAGGAGGTGGCGCTTAAGGACGAGTACTTCATCGAGAAGAACCTGTACCCGAATGTGGATTTCTATTCCGGCATCATTTACCGCGCGCTGGGCATCCCGACGTCCATGTTCACCGTCATGTTTGCCATCGGCCGCACCGTTGGCTGGGTCGCGCACTGGCGCGAAATGATCTCCGACCCGAACGGCCGCATCAGCCGCCCGCGGCAGCTCTACAGCGGCCCGACCCTGCGCGACTACCAGCCGCTCGCCAAACGCGGTTAGGAGTCCGCCCCGTCGATCAGTCGCCTCACCTTTTGCCGGTCGGCACGCTGCATCGGCTTGCCGTCGATCGGGCTGATTGGCGCCTGCCGAATGCCATCCACGGGGAACACCGTGGCCTCCACGGCCGCTTCGTCGTGCAGGAACCGGTAGCCCGCAAAACTCTCGACGCAATCCCGCCGGCTTTTCAGGCGCCTCTCGTAGCTGCGCCAGGCGACATGGCTTTCGTCCAGTGCAAAAGCGACCTGTTCCGGATTGTCGGCAAAGACGTGCAAGTTGACCGCCGATGTGGCGCCCGCCGTGCCGCTTAGCACCGGCCCGACGAGCCGCGGCCGGAACGGCGCGAGCATCTCCATGGCGGATACCGCCGTGCGCCTTAGCCCCCGCAGCATCGAACCGTGGGACTCGCCGCCGAACAGCAGCAAGTGCTCACCGACCGCGCGTTCGATCTCGGTGTTGCCGGGCAGCGAACCATGCTCGGTCATGCCGAGCCGCTCGGCCGCCTTGATCTTGGCGGTACGGTAGTCCTCGATGCCCTGCTCGCAAATGATGCGGGCCGCTTCCTGCGCCAGTACCTGGCGTGCACGGTCGTTAACGATGACGCTCTTTCTGCCCATACGCCCCCATGCCGTGGTGCCGTAACAGAGTCTGGTCCCGACCAGCTTCTGTTACCACTGAATTGCGTCGACCTGCCGCCCTGTCTTGCATCCGGCTAACGGAGTCGCACGTTATCCGGCGCAACAGGAAGGCTTGATGAAGTATTACCAGCCCGCGGATCAGAACAATGGCTCCTCCTCCTCGAGTTCGTCCTCATCTTCATCCTCACCCTCGCCCGGACCGTCATGCCCGCCTTCACCGTCCTGTTCGCCGGCGCCGGCTGCGTCGACGCCAAAGCGGAAGCCTTCGTCGTTGTTAAAGATGTCATCGGGCTCTTCCGCCTGCGCGCACTCGGGCACATGGTCTACACGAAATACCTCAAACATCACATCGTCGAGCGGCACCTCGGCGCCCGCCGGGCAGCCGGTTGATTTAGAGATACGTACATTGACCATGCCATCCGGCATCGGCAACTGATGGGCCGGGGCACCGGCGAGTGCCACGCGCGCGAACTCTATCCAGATCGGCAGCGCGGTGCGCGAGCCTTCCTCGCCGGGGCCGAGCGGCTGGTCCTGGTCATAACCGACCCAGACGACGGCGGCCATGTCGCCGTTGAAGCCGCCGAACCAGGCGTCGCGGCGGTCGTTGGACGTGCCGGTCTTGCCGGACAGGTCGGTGCGGCCGAGGACGCGTGCGCGCACGCCGGTACCGCGCCGTATGACGTCACGCATCATGTCCGAGATCAGGAAGGCGTTCTGTTCGGAGATCACGCGCGGCGCCAGTTTCATGCCGCGGTACAGCGACGGCGCTTCCCCTGCATCCGGGCGGTAGGTCTCGCCGATTTCGGCCATCTCTTCGAGTGACATGCCGAGGGGCTCGCCGGCGTTCGGGTTGCCATCGAGCGGCGCATCGTCGTCCGCGTACAGGGCGATTGTTCCGGCGCTGTCATCGATATCGGCGTCGACCGGTTCACAGTGCTTGCAGACGACGGCCGGCTCGGCGCGATACAGGTACTTTTCCTCGGGCCCGAAGATCGAGTCGATCACGTAGGGGTCGACGGCATAGCCGCCGTTGGCAAACACTGCGTACCCCTGCGCCATGTCCAGCGGCGATGCGTTGCCGCCGCCGAGCGCGAGCGAACCGTTCCGGATCAGCGTGCTGTCGCTGAAGCCGAACGGTTCGAGATGGCGCACGGTGTTGCCGATGCCGGTGTGGTTCAGCAGCAGCCGCACCGAAGCAAGGTTCATCGACCGTACCAGCGCCTCGCGCAGCCGCTGTTCACCGTAAAAACGGCCGCTGTAATTGACCGGCCGCCAGACGGCTTCAAGCTGGGCCGAACTGATGACGACCGGCGCGTCGGTAACAATCGTCGCCGCCGTATTGCCCTGTTCGAGAGCCGCCGAGTAAATGAACGGCTTGAATGACGAGCCCGGTTGCCGCGATGCCTGCGTCACACGATTGTACTTGCTGAGCGAATAATCGAAGCCCCCCACCAGGCTGGTAATGGCGCCGTCGTAAGGGTCCAGTGACACGACGGCTGCCTGTGCCTGTGGAATCTGGGCGAGCGCGTAGCCGCCCGCCTGGATGCGCATGACATGGACCAGGTCGCCCGACGCCAGCACATCGGCGACTGTCCCGGGCGCCGGACCGGTCGTCTCGACGTCGATAAACCGCCGTGCCCACGAAATACCGTGCCACGGCAGCAATACCTCTGTGCCGTCCTGTAGTACGACCGTCGCACTGTTGTCTTCATGCAGTTCGGTTACCAGCGCGACGGCGAGGCCCGCCGGGCTGTTGTAGCTCTCCAGCGCGAGGCGCACATCCGCCGGCCATTCGACGAACGGGTCCGAAAGCATCCCCGGGTCAATTTCGACATGGCTGATCGGTCCGCGATAGCCGCGGCGGCGCGTAAACTCGAGCAGGCCGTTCCTGAGTGCGTAATTTGCGCCGCGCTGCATGCGGGAATCTATAGTGGTAACAACACGGTAACCGGCCGTGTAGGCGTCGTCGCCGTAGCGTTCGAGCATCTCCCGTCGGACCATTTCGGCAACGTAGGGTGCGGACAACTCGGTGGCTGTGCCGTGCAGCTGCGACACCAGGGTTTCGTCCATCGCCTCGTCATAGGCGGCCTGATCAATGTAGCCGAGTGCCTTCATGCGCCCGAGCACGTAGTCGCGGCGCATGCGCGCGTTCGCCGGGCTGCGCACCGGGTTGTAGTTGGACGGCGCCGGCAGCACACCGGCGAGCGTTGCCGCCTCGGCAATGTTGATGTCCTGCAGGGGCTTGCCGAAGTAGACCTGCGCGGCAGCGGCGACGCCATAGGCGCGCTGCCCGAAGAACATCTTGTTCAGGAACAGCGCCATGATCTCTTGCTTGCTGAATGCCTGCTCGATCCTCCAGGCAAGAAATGCTTCGCGCAGCTTGCGCGTAAAGAGGCGTTCGCGGGTCAGGAAGTAATCCCGCGCCAGCTGTTGTGTGATCGTGCTGCCGCCCTGGCTGAGCTCGCCGGTACGCAGCGTAATGAGGAGCGCCCGCAGTATTCCCTGGTAGTCCACTCCCGGGTGCGTGAAAAACCGGCTGTCCTCCGCGGCGACGAAGGCGTTGACGACGAACGGCTGCAACTCGTCGTACTCGACGATAATGCGCCGGCGCTCGCCAACCTCTTCGATCAGGCGGCCGTCACGGCTGAAAATGCGCAGCGGAATCTGCAGCGGGATCTCGCGGATCGTCTCGGGCTGGGGTAGCCCTGGAGCCACGTAACGCCAGGCGCCGACAATGCCGGCGGTGAACAACAATGCTGCGCACAGGCCGAGGCCGGCCAGCAACCCGAACCAGCGCCGGGCGCGGCGCCAGAAACCGTGAACGGCCTGCTGGCGTTTGCGTGGGGTGTTGTCTTGCATAGTCGGGGGCATAATGAGCCAAAAGCAATGAAAAGAGGAGTAAAGTCTCGTCAGGGTACCAAGGCCGCAGAGGGTATACTCGGCCGGCAGCGCCTGCCCTGGAGGGGAGTGACCGGCAGGTGACCTGCGGCGAATAATAGCGAGCCAGGCGAACGTGCTGCAATGGCGGGAAGCCGCGAAGGTTCTAGCGCATCGCCCAACTGAACTGCGCCGGGGGGCGCCATGGCCGAATGCTTCACAATTGTACGGGGGTCCTTAAAGTTTGCCGGGCATCGGCTGCCATCAGGCCGATGCGCCAACCAGTTCACGGAATTGCACGTTGTCCCGGCAGTACTATCACCGTTTGCGGGTTCGTGAACAAAGTCACGTTTTAATTAACATTTTGTTGATATATAGTTAAATCGCTTTGCTCAGGTTCAACCTATCTTTGGGCCGCAACCTACCGACTTAGAAGGAAAAAACACGTGTTCTTCGGCAAAAAAACCCAACCTTTGCTGGGCCTCGATATCACGACTTCGTCGGTGAAGCTGATTGAACTGTCGCAAAGCGGCAAGCGTTATCGAGTCGAATCCTATTCGGCGGAACCAACACCGCCGAGTTCCGTGAATGAAAAAGCCATCGTTGACGCCAAGGCCGTCGGCGAGGCCATCCGTCGCGCCGTCAAGCGCTCCGGCGCCAAGGCAACTGACGTCGCGATTGCGATCTCCGGTGATGCCGCGATCACGAAGGTCATACAGATGCCGGCGAGCCTGTCGGAGCGGGACCTCGAGGGCCAGGTTGAGATCCAGGCCGACCAGTACATTCCGTTCCCGATGGAAGAGGTCAGTTTCGACTTCGAAGTCATCGGCCCCAGCCAGAACGACCCGGAATTGCTGGATGTCCTGCTGGTTGCCACCCGCACGGAGAACGTCGAGCAGCGCCAGGCGGCGGTGCAGGCGGCCGGTCTCAACACACAGGTGGTGGATGTCGAGGCATTCGCACTGGAAAACGCCTGCCAGTTGCTCAGTCACCAGATTCCGGACAATGGCGTCGGCCAGACCGTCGCCATCGTTGATATCGGCGCCAGCTCCACGACGTTCAGCGTGCTGCACGACATGAAGGTCGTCTACACCCGTGACTTCAACTTCGGCGGCCAGCAGCTGACCGAGGAAATCATGCGGACGTACGGTCTCAGTATGGAAGACGCCGGGCGCGCCAAGAAACAAGGCGGCCTGCCCAGCAATTACCAGCCGGAAGTGCTTGAGCCCTTCGTCGACGACATGACCCAGCAGGTCAGCCGTTCACTCCAGTTTTACCTCGCGTCCGGCGGCGGCCGCGAGCAGCCGGACATGATCCTCGTATGCGGCGGCTGCGCCAACATACCGGGCATCGCCGACGTTATATCGAGTCGCGTGGGAATACCGACGGAGATCGGAGACCCGCTCGGCCAGATGAAAATATCTTCCAAGGCCAAGTCGCAGGGGGTGCACAAGGATTCGACCGCACTTCTTACGGCCTGCGGCCTGGCACTGAGGAGCTTCGACTGACATGCCACGCATTAACCTCCTCCCCTGGCGCGAAGCCGAGCGAAAACGGCGCCAGCGCGATTTCCTGATCGCGGTTGCGGGCGCACTGGTCGCCGGTGTCGTTGTCGTGGTGGCGACGATCTTTGTCTACAACCAGCGCATCGATTACCAGCGTGATCGCAACGCACGGCTGACGGCGGAAATCGCCGAGCTCGACAAGAGCATTACCGAAATTGAAGGCCTTGAGCGCCAGAAGGAACGGTTGCTGGCGCGCATGGAGATTATCGAACAGCTGCAACGCAGTCGTCCGGAAATCGTGCACCTGTTTGACGAAATCACCCGCGAAATTCCGGAAGGCGTCTACCTGACCGGCATGCGCCAGCAGGGATCGACGGTCCAGCTGACCGGCATCGCGCAGTCATCGACGCGTGTTTCGGCGCTGATGCGCCGTATCGACGCATCGGAATGGCTGACGGACCCGAGCGTCATCAAGGTTGAGACGACCGAAGCAGGACCCGGCCGCCAGGCCGAGTTCGTGGTTGACCTGAAACAGATTCGCCGCGGCGATCCGGACGCGGAGGATGCGGGATGAGCGTTATAGAAGAACTGAAAAGCCTGGACGCCAATGACGTCGGCCGTTGGCCGCTGCCGTTCCGGGCTGCCGTCATTGCAATCGTGTTTGTCGCGGTGATCGGCTTCGGCATCTACTGGTTCATTATCGGGGACAAGGGACCGCTGCTTGAGCGCGCCGAGGCCGAAGAGCAGACCTTGCGCACGACATTTGAGAGCAAGCAGCGCAAGGCCGCCAATTATGACGCCTATCGCGCGCAGCTCGCGCAGATGGAGCAATCGTTTGGCACGATGTTGCGCCAGTTGCCGGGTGAAACGGAAATCCCGAGCCTGATCGTCGATATTTCGCAGACCGGCCTGGCCGCGGGGCTGCAGGAAAAGCTGTTCCAGCCGCAGCCTGAAATCCCGCGGGATTTCTACGCCGAAAAGCCGATCAAGATCAGCCTGTCGGGCGGTTATCATGAAATCGCGAATTTCGTCAGTGGAATCGCAGCATTGCCTCGTATCGTGACGCTGCATGACATCGTCATTACTCCCGAGCAGCGCGAAGCATTCAACCGCCTGACGATGGAAGTGACGGCGAAGACTTACCGCTATCTCGACCAGGAGGCAGAACAACAATGAAGGCTTCCTTGCACATTCGACTCCTGATGCTGCTTGCCGCCGCTGTTGCAATGGCCGGCTGCACGGGTGACATGGATGACCTCGACAGGTACATCAATGAGATCAAGGCGCGTCCGGGCGGCCGCATCGAACCGCTGCCGGAAATCACGCCCTATGAAGTTTTTGTTTACACGGCGGATGCCGAGGGCATGCGCTCGCCGTTCGTGCCCGATGCGCCGCAGTCCGCGGGAGGCGGCCCGGATGGCGGCACGCGTCCCGACATGGACCGCAGCCGTGAGTATCTCGAAAGCTTCCCGCTCGACAGCCTGCGCATGGTTGGCACGCTCGAGCTTGGAGGAACGTATTACGGCCTCGTGCAGACGTCGGACGGGCTGATTCACCGCGTCGTTCCGGGCAACTACATGGGGCAGAACGACGGACGTATTGTCGAAGTCAATGAATCGGAAATTGAACTGGTTGAAATAATTTCAGACGGGATCGGTGGCTACCTCGAACGGGAAGCTGCAGTGAGCCTAGTGAACTGATGCCTGAATGGAACTGGGAGTACTTGGAATGACGCTCAAAAACAAGCCGGTAATCGGCACCACCCATCGTCGTTCGCTGACGCGGCTCACTGTCATGCTTCAGGCTGCCATGTTGCTGTTCGTTGGCGCGACCGCGGCGGCGCAGGATGATGGCAACCGACTGCAGGACATCCAGGTCCAGAGCCTCCCCGGACAGCGTGTAGAACTGCGGCTGATACTGCGCGACATGGCGCCGGATCCGCTGGCGTTCACTATCGAGAATCCGGCGCGTATTGCGCTCGATCTTCCCGAGACGTCACTCGGCATGTCTTCGCGCCGCCAGGATGTCAATCTCGGGCCGCTGAGCACGGTGCTGATGGCAGAAGCCGGCGGGCGCACGCGCGTCGTGCTTAACCTCGATTCTATGGTCGCCTACGATACGCGACGCAGCGGCAATACAATTTATGTCACGCTCGGCGCCGACAGCGCCGACGCCTCGGTGGCAACCCGGTTCGAAGGGGCCGCGCCGGCCGGCAGCGGACAGCGTTCGTACGCAAGCCCTGGCGACCGTCGCATTACAAACGTCGACTTCCGCCGCACCACTGATGGCGGCGGCCGGGTGCTCGTCAATCTGAGCGATCCGTCGACACCAGTTGATATTCGCCAGGAAGGCGGCCGCGTCATAGCAGTCTTCAAAAATACATCACTCCCGTCCGAGCTGATGCGGCGCCTCGATGTCGTCGATTTCGCGACGCCGGTGACGACTGTTGATACGTTGCGCACCAACAACGATACGCGCATCGTCATCTCGGCGGACGGCAAGTACGAGCAACTCGCCTACCAGTCTGACAACGAGTTCACGATCGAAATCAATCCGGCGCCGGAAGATGAGGCGGCTGCATCGAGCCTGTTCTCCGAAACCAAGGAGTACGAAGGCCAGCGCCTGACATTAAATTTCCAGGACATCGAAACCCGCGCCGTGCTGCAGCTGCTGGCTGAGACGTCCGGCCGCAACATCGTCGTGTCCGACACGGTGCAGGGCAATGTCACGCTGCGGTTGCGCAACGTGCCGTGGGACCAGGCGCTGGATATCGTCCTGACGACCAAGGGCCTCGACATGCGCCAGAACGGTAATGTCATTATCGTGGCACCTGCCGAGGAAATTGCCGCACGTGAAACAGCTGATCTCGAGGCGAAGCGCGCAATTACCGAACTCGAACCACTCTATTCCGAGTTCCTGCAGGTGAACTACGCCAAGGCGTCAGACCTGGCGTCATTGCTGGGCGGTGGTGAGGGCGGTAACGCATTGATGTCCGATCGTGGCACGGTATCGGTCGATGAGCGCACCAATACACTCCTGATCAGCGACACGGCCGAACGCCTGCAGAACATTCGCCGTCTCGTGCAAACGCTCGATATCCCGGTCCGCCAGGTGCTGATCGAGTCGCGCATCGTTATCGTCAATGATGACCTGAGCCGCGACCTCGGCGTGCGCTTTGGTATTACCGACGTCGAATCAAACAGCAGCGACGGTATTATCTCGGTGACGGGCTCCGGAGCGGGCAGCGGTACGATCGTCGATTCGGCGCTCGACAACATCGCCAATACCGGCCAGCCGTTCCCGGTCCAGGCGCCGACATTGAACAATCGGTACGCGGTCAACCTGCCGATCAGCAATCCGGCGGGCCGCCTTGCACTGGCGGTGCTGGACTCCGACTACATCGTCGACCTCGAGCTGACTGCGATGCAGGCCGAAGGCCGCGGCGAGATCGTCTCGACGCCGCGCATCATCACGGCGAACCAGACCGAGGCCTTCATAGAACAGGGCGTTGAAATCCCGTTCCAGGAAGCCGCCTCGTCGGGTGCCACGACGACGCAGTTCAAGAAAGCGGTCCTGAGCCTGACGGTTACGCCGCAGATCACACCGGATGACAACATCATCATGGATTTGCTGGTCAGCAACGACACGGTTGGTGACGTAGTTGCAAGCGCCACGGGCGGCTTCGTGCCGAGTATTGATACTCGCAAGGTGCGCACGCAGGTACTGGTGCGCGACGGGCAGACGGTCGTGCTGGGCGGCATTTACGAAACCGAGCGCCGCGAGACGATCAACAAGGTGCCGGTCCTCGGCGATATCCCCGGCATCGGCGTACTGTTCCGTTCGACACAGAACGTGTCGAACAAGGCTGAGCTGCTGATCTTCGTCACGCCGCGAATCCTTACCGAAGGCTCCAGCATTTACTAGATCAGGGGTCTGCGCGCAGAGCAAACAAGGCGGCCTCACCAGCGGGTGAGGCCGCCGGCTTCTGCAACCATAATCGTGACAGGGCGTGTTGGGCCGAAACGGCGTGACCCCCTTGCCGGATCGCGGCCTGGCACCTTGTCAGCCTGTCGCGAGGCACAGCGAAACCAACGGAAATGATGACACCAAAAAACGTTTTTCTGATTGGCCCGATGGGCGCGGGCAAATCGGCCGTCGGACGGCAACTTGCAAAATTCCTGCACTTCCACTTTGTCGACAGCGACGAGGAGATCGAGGCACGCACCGGCGTCGATATTCCGTTCATCTTTGAAAAGGAAGGCGAAGCCGGCTTCCGTAAGCGCGAAGTAAAAGTGATCGACGAGCTGTCGCAACGCGAAGGTGTCGTGCTTGCGACCGGCGGTGGCGCAATCGTCGATGCGGACAGCCGCAGCAGGCTCGGCGCGCGGGGCTACGTTGTCTACCTGCACACAAGTGTTCCGCAGCAGCTCCAGCGCACGCAGCGCGGCCGCGAACGTCCGATGCTGGAAAATGGTGAGCCGGAGGAAGTGCTGGCGGAGCTTATGGCCGTGCGTGACCCGCTGTACCGTGAGATAGCCGATCTCGTCGTCGAAACCGACGGCCGCCGGGTGCAAACGGTCGCGCGTGAAATCCAGGAGGCCCTGCCGGGCGTGAAAGAATTAGGGTAACCTCTGCCGTTCGTAAGACCCGTACGCACGCAAGGATTTCCCATTGGCGTTGACGCCCGCACTGACCGTTGCCCTCGGCGAACGCAGCTACCCGATCTTTATTGATCACGGCACGCTCGGCAGTGATTTCGGCCTTGCCGCGTACATGCCGGGTCCCGATTGCCTGATTGTCAGCAACGACACCGTCGCGCCGCTGTACCTTGATACCCTTCGCGCATCGCTGGCAGGCGCCACCGTGCGCGATGTTTGCCTGCCGGACGGCGAAGCACACAAGACACTCGCATCGGTAGCCTCCGTACTCGATGCGCTTGCGGAGGGCGGCGCCGGCCGCGATACAACGGTCATCGCACTGGGTGGCGGTGTCGTTGGCGATATCGCAGGCTTCGCCGCGGCCAGTTACATGCGGGGCGTTACCTTTATCCAGGTTCCAACAACCCTGCTGGCACAGGTCGACTCGTCAGTCGGCGGCAAGACGGGTGTCAATCACGCGCGCGGCAAGAACCTGATAGGCGCGTTTCACCAGCCGCGCCTTGTGCTGATCGATACGGCCACGCTGTCGAGCCTGCCGGACCGTGAACTTCGAGCGGGACTTGCCGAAGTCATCAAGCACGCCGTCATTGCCGATGCCGCATTTTTCGCCTGGCTGGAAGACAACATCGGGAAGCTGCTGGCGCGTGACGTTGCGGCGCTGAGGCACGCCATCTTACGCTGCTGTGAGATCAAGGCGGCAATCGTCGCTGAAGACGAGCGCGAATACGGCCGCCGGGCGCTGCTCAATTTCGGCCATACGTTTGGTCATGCGATTGAAAACAGCCTTGGCTACGGCGAATGGCTGCACGGCGAGGCTGTCGCGGCGGGTATGCTGATGGCGGCTGAACTCAGTGGTATCGACGCAGACCAGAAGGCACGGCTTGAAAGCCTGATCGGGGCCGCCGGGCTACCGCTCGCGCCGCCGCCACTCGGGGCCGATGTTCTGCACCGGGCGATGGGCATGGACAAGAAAGTGCAGGCAAGGAAACTTCGCTTCATCCTGCTCGATCATATCGGCAGCGCGCGGATCGCGGCGGATGTGCCTGACGACAGGTTGGCCAACGTTCTGGCGTGGGCAGGTGCCGCCAGTGCCGGATGAAGCACTACTCGCAGTCTATGCCGCTACCGAAGGTGCGAGCCGCGGCCGTCGCTACCGTGAGCCGGCTTCGTGGTACCGCGGTGAATTCCAGCGCGACCGCGACCGCATCGTGCATTCAACGGCATTCCGGCGCCTCGTGTACAAGACCCAGGTGTTCGTCAATCATGAAGGTGACCTGTATCGCACGCGGCTGACGCATTCGCTCGAAGTCGCACAGGTCGCGCGCACGGTGGCCCTCGCGCTCAGGCTCAATGAACCCCTCACCGAAGCGATCGCGCTCGCGCATGATCTTGGGCACACTCCGTTTGGTCATGCCGGCCAGGAAACACTTAATGCCTGCATGCGCGACTTCGGCGGCTTCGAGCACAACCTGCAGTCACTGCGCGTCGTCGACATGCTGGAAGCGAAATACGCTGACTTTCCCGGCCTGAACCTTACCTTCGAGACGCGCGAGGGCATACTGAAGCACTGTTCCGCAAAGAATGCGCGCGAGCTCGGCGAGCTCGGTGAGCGCTTTCTCGAACGGCGCCAGCCGGGACTGGAAGCCCAGATTGCCGACCTCGCTGATGCGATTGCATACAACAACCACGATGTCGATGACGGCTACCGGGCTGGCCTGTTGGAAATTTCGCAACTGAAGGAGCAGCCGATCTTCGAGCGCGCCTGGCGCGATGTGCACGACCGCTATCCTGACCTCGACGATCGCCGCTTTATCTACGAAATCATCCGCCGCATGATCAGCCGCACGGTCAACGACCTGATCGAAACATCCGCAGAACGGCTGCGGCATGCGTCGCCGCAGTCCATAGATGACGTGCGGCGGCAGCCGGCGCCGCTGATTGCCTTCAGCGATGACGTCCGGGAGGAACACCAGCAGCTGAAGCGCTTCCTGTTCAGGGCGATGTACCAGCACGACAAGGTGCTCGAGATGACCAGCAAGGCGCAACGCATGATCGAGGTCCTGTTCGAGCGCTACATGACAACACCGGCCGAGATGCCGCCGGAATTTTCCGTGCCTGCACTCGCCGACGGAAAGGCGGAGCGCGCACGGGTCGTCGCCGATTACATCGCCGGCATGACCGACCGCTTCGCAATCTCGGAACACGAACGATTGGTCTCAGTGCACCCCCGTCATCGCGAGGCGCGAAGCGCCGTGGCGACCTCGCAATGACCATGACTCTGCCAAACGGAAAGAGATTGCCACGCCCTCCGGGCTCGCAACGACAGCGAGATTGCCACGCCCGCCTACCCCTTGAGCAGTCAAACCAGTAAACTTCCGGCCTCGCAACGGAGCAAACTGATTGAATAACCGTACTATTGCCGCGCGCGACCGGCTGATCTTTGCGCTGGACGTCCCGGACTGCGAGCGCGCACGCGCGCTGGTCACCGAGCTCGGCGATTCCGTCACGTTCTACAAGATCGGCCTCGAGCTGATGATGAGCGGCGGCTATTTCGAACTGATGCAGTGGCTGCTCGAGCGTGACAAGAAAGTCTTTGCTGATCTCAAGTTTTTCGATATCCCGGCCACGGTCGGCGCGGCTGTGCGCCGGCTCAGGGATCGCGGCGCGAGTTTCGTTACCGTACATGGCAACCAGTCGATCATGGAAGCGGCCGCTGCCGAGAAGGGCGACAAGCTGAAGGTGCTTGCCGTGACGGTGCTGACGAGCCTCGACCGGGGTGACCTCGATGATCTGGGCTTCGACTGTGACGTCGGCGCACTGGTGCTGTCGCGCGCGCGCCGCGCACTCGAGGCCGGTTGTGACGGTGTGATTTCATCCGGTCTCGAGGCGCCGCAATTACGCGAGTACATAGACTCGAAACTGCTCGTCATCACGCCCGGCATTCGTCCGGTGGACAACAAGCCGGAAGGTGACCAGAAGCGCGTCGTATCTGTCGAACAGGCATTCGCAAATGGTGCGGACTACATTGTCGTCGGCCGCCCGATTCGCGATGCAGCAGACCCGCGAGCTGCCGCGGAGGCCATCCAGATTACGATCGCCGGGCTGGAGGCATCGTCATGACCGCGACGCTCAAGAACGACCTGCTGCTACGCGCGCTCGCACGCGAGCCCGTGCCGCGGACGCCGGTCTGGATCATGCGCCAGGCCGGACGCTACCTGCCGGAATACCGGGCCGTGCGCGAGCAGGCGGGCGACTTCATGAGCCTGTGCCGCAATCCGGAGCTAGCCTGTGAAGTGACGATGCAGCCGCTTCGGCGCTTTAAACTCGATGCCGCGATCCTGTTTTCGGACATCCTGACGATTCCGGACGCGCTGGGTCTCGGCCTCTGGTTCGAGACCGGCGAGGGGCCCAAATTCCGGCATCCGGTGCGCCGCGCGGCAGATATCCGCAAGCTCGCGCCTATCGATATCGAGCCGCGCCTGTCCTACGTGTTTGACGCCGTGCAACTGATTCGCCGCACGCTGGATGGCGAAGTGCCACTGATCGGCTTCGCCGGCAGCCCGTGGACCGTCGCAACCTATATGGTTGAAGGCCAGTCGAGCCGGGAGTTTGCGCGTATACGAGGCCTCGCTGCCGAGGAACCAAAACTGCTCGACGAACTGCTGGCGACGATCGCGCGTAAGACGACCGACTACCTGAACGCGCAAATCGAGTCGGGCGCCCAGGCCATCATGATGTTCGACACCTGGGGCGGCGTGCTCGAAGGCGCCGACTATCCGCGATTTTCACTTAACGGCATGCAGCAGATTCTCGACGGCATGAAACGGCGGCACGACGGCCGCAAGGTACCGGTCGTGCTGTTCACAAAAGGCGCAGGCCCGCGCCTCGCACTGATGGTCGAGACCGGCTGCGATGCCCTTGGTGTTGACTGGACCACGTCACTGGCCGAGGCGCGCAGGCTGACCGGAGACCGTGTCGCATTGCAGGGTAACGTCGACCCGGCAACACTCAGGGAATCAGCGGACAAGATACGCGAGGCAGTTGCCGATGCGCTGGCGAGTTTCGGGCACGGACCCGGTCATGTATTCAATCTCGGCCACGGCATTACGCCGGATATCGACCCTGACCATCTTGGCGTGCTGGTTGATGCCGTGCACGAAATGAGTCCGCAGTACCACGCAGACGACTGACGTCGATTAAAGAGGCAATCCGTCGTCGCGAGCCCGAAGGGCGTGGCGATCCGTCGTCGCGAGCCCGAAGGGCGTGGCGATCTCGTTCCGATTGGCAGAGTCATGGTTATTGCGAGATCGCCACGTCGCTACGCTCCTCGCGATGACGGGGCTGTGCGAGGTCGCCACGTCGCTACGCTCCTCGCGATGACGGGGCTGTGCGAGATCGCCACGTCGCTACGCTCCTCGCGATGACGGGGCTGTGCGAGGTCGCCACGTCGCTGCGCTCCTCGCGATGACGGATGCGGTCTACCCCCGCGGCGGCTCGTCGCGCAACGCACGCCGCAATATCTTGCCGACATTGGTTTTCGGCAACTCATCCCGGAACTCGACCTGCTTCGGTACCTTGTACGCAGTCAGGTTTTCGCGGCAATGCTCGATGATATGTGCTTCGGTCAGGGTTTCACTCTTGCGGACAACAAACAGCTTGACGACCTCGCCTGATTTTTCGTCGGGCACGCCGATCGCGGCGGCTTCAAGCACGCAGTCGAGTTCGACGACGACGCTCTCGATTTCGTTCGGGTACACGTTGAACCCCGACACGAGAATCATGTCTTTCTTGCGATCCTCGATATAGACGAACCCTTTTTCGTCCATGCGCCCGACGTCACCGGTCCTGAGCCAGCCGCCGGGGAACATGACCTTTGCCGTTTCGCCCGGTTGGTGCCAGTAGCCCTCCATGACCTGCGGGCCGCGCACGCAAATTTCGCCGATCTCGCCGGCCGGCAGGATATTGCCGTCGTCGTCGCGAATCGTGACGTCGGTGGATGAGATAGGCAGCCCGATCGAGCCGTTGAATTCCTTCGAATCGAGCGGATTAATGATGGCGGCGGGCGAGGTTTCAGTCAGGCCATAGGCCTGAACGATGGGGCGGCCCGTCACTTGCTGCCAGCGGCGTGAAACCGCTTCCTGTACCGCCATGCCGCCGCCGATCGTAAGTTTCAGGCCGCTGAAGTCGAGCTTGTCGAATCCCGGCGTATTGAGGAGTCCGGCGAACAGCGTATTGACCCCGGTGATGTAGTTGAAGCGGTGTTTTGCCAGCTCCTTGACGAAGGCCGGCATGTCCCTCGGGTTCGTGATCAGCACGCTCTCGCCACCCTCGATCATCATGCCGAGGCAATTACTCTGCAGCGAGAATATGTGATAAAGCGGCAGCGCCGTAATGACGATCAGGCGTTCCTCGCCGTCGAATATTCCACCCTGCCATGCCCTGGACTGGTGCACGTTGTACACCATGTTGCGATGGCTCAGCATTGCACCTTTCGACAGCCCGGTCGTGCCGCCGGTGTACTGCAGGAACGCGATATCGGCGAACCCGAGCTGCGCTGGCGCAAGCTCGAGTTTCGCGCCGGCGGAGAGCGCTTTCCCCAACGGCACAGCGTGTGCCAGCTTGTAAGGTGGCACTACGCGCTTTACATGCTTCAGGACGAAATTGACGATCGCGCCTTTCGGAAACGACAGCAGATCGCCAACCCTGGTTGCTGACGACATGCTCGACGTCGGTGTCCTCAATCACTTCCTCGAGCACATGCGCAAAGTTGTCAAGAATGACTATGCAGCGCGCGCCGGAATCTCTCAGCTGATGCCGCAGCTCGCGCGCCGTATACAGCGGATTGACATTGACGACGACAAGTCCCGCGCGAAATATGCCGCACAGGGCAACCGGATACTGCAGCACGTTCGGCAGCATGATCGCGACACGCTGGCCCTTCAGCAGTCCGAGTTTCTTCTGCAGGTAAGCAGCAAACGCCTTCGACTTCCCGTCGAGGTCTGCGAACGTCAGGGTCGTGCCCATGTTGGTATAGGCTGGCCGGTCCGCGTACGTCCTGAAGCTCTGCTCGATCATGTCGAGCACGGATTTGTACGGGGGTACCGGGAGTTTTTCCGGGATATCTGCCGGGTATGACGCGAGCCAGGGTTTATCCACTTATTTTTTTATCCTTAGCTGTTATCCGCGTGTTGCATGCCGAGTGCCTGTTCGATGACCGGCCAGGCGTTGTCCAGCAGTAGCGTCTGGGCCTCGGCATTCGGATGAATCCCATCGCTCTGCATCAGGTTTTCGTTCTGCGCGACGCCGTCCATGAAGAACTCGATCCATGGCAGCTCATACTCCTCGGCAAGGTCCTGATAGACCTGCTCGAAGGCTGCAGTATAGCGTGCGCCGTAGTTGGTCGGGATGCGAATGCCAAGGAGCACGACCCGGGCCCCGGCCGCGCGGCTGCACCGTATGATCGTCTCAAGGTTCTTTCTCATCCTTTCTGGCGGAAAACCGCGCAGCCGCGTCGTTGCCGCCCAGTTCCAGGACGACGAGCCGCGGCGTGAACTGCTTGAGTGCCCGACGGATCCGCTGTGCCCCGCCTTCGGTCGTCTCGCCGCTGATGCTGGCGTTGACGACCCGATACTCGTACCCTTCCTTTCGGAGCCGCGTTTGCAACAATGCCGGCCAGGACTGGTCAACGTCTATGCCATAGCCGGCGCTCAGGCTGTCGCCGAACACCAGCACCGATGGAACTTCCACCGCCGGCGCGTTTACCCACGCCAGCAACAGCAACAAGGTCAGAAATTTTCGCATGTCGAATCAGTCATCCGGCCCCAGCGCAGTGCTGGAAGCCAATAATATCAGTAAGCAGGTTACCAGCCCGGAAGGAAGTCTGACCATTCTCGACAGTGTCAGTTTCAGCATTGCCAAGGGGGAGTCGGTGGCCATCGTCGGCGCCTCAGGGGCTGGCAAGTCGACGTTGCTGGGACTATTGGCCGGTCTCGATGTGCCAACCAGCGGTGAAGTTTGGCTCGATGGTGCCAATCTCGGCAGTCTCGACGAGGACGGCCGGGCGGCGGTGCGTGCGGCAAGCGTCGGCTTCGTGTTCCAGTCTTTTCATCTTGTGCCGTCGCTGAACGCGCTCGAAAACGTCATGCTGCCGCTGGAGCTGGCCGGGAATGCCACACCGCGTGACACGGCCAACGAAATCCTGCGCAAGGTGGGTTTGAGCGAACGTCGCCGGCATTATCCTTCGCAGCTGTCGGGCGGCGAGAAACAGCGGGTTGCCATCGCACGGGCTTTCGCGACCGAGCCCGCGGTCCTCTTTGCCGACGAGCCCACCGGCAATCTCGATGCCCGCACCGGTGACCAGGTCATGGAGCTGATGTTCGAGCTGAATCGCAATTCTTCGACCACGCTGGTGCTGGTCACGCACGACAAAGCCCTCGCCGGGCGCTGTGATCGCGAAATCAGTCTCGACGCCGGCCGGCTTGTCAGTGACTCCCGTGTTCGCGACCACTGATCCTGTGCGCGGAACCGTCTCATGAAGGCTGTTGTTTACGCACTGAGAAGCTTTGGCCGCGAGCTGCGTTCAGGCGAAGTCATCGTCCTGCTGGCAGCAGTCGCGCTGGCGGTTGGCGCGTTGACAGCCGTTGGCTTCCTGACCGACCGTATCGGCAAGGCAGTCGCACGCCAGGCGAACGAGGTGCTCGCGGCGGATCTCAGGCTGCGGTCACCGGAGCCTGTCCCTGACGAGTGGCGCGAGCTGGCCGCGCAATACAATCTGGAGACAGCGGAAACACAACTGTTCCCGAGTGTCGTCTTCTCAGGGGATAACAGCGCTCTGTCGACAATACTCGGCGTCAGCGACGGTTATCCGCTGCGTGGCCGGGTACGCATCGCTGACGAACTGTTCGGTGAGCAGCAAGAGACAGACCGGATACCCGCGGCAGGGACCGTCTGGGCTGACGGCGCGTTGCTTGCGAGACTCGGCATCTCCGTTGGTGACACGGTGACGATCGGTGAGTCGGACCTCGTCGTCGATGCCGTGCTCATGTACCGTCCGGACCAGTCGATAGGCTTTGCATCGCTGGCACCGTCAGTGCTGGTCAACATCAGGGATATTCCCGCCAGTGGCCTGATCAATGAAGGCAGCCGTGTGCGATACGCGCTGCTGGTGGCCGGCAATGAAGGCGACGTTTCGGACTATTACGCCGAAGTCGAGCCGGGCCTGCCAGAACAGGTGCGTGTGCGCGACCGCGCCGAGAGCGGTGACCGCGCCGGCAACGCGGCCGACCGCGCGCAGCGTTTCCTGTCGTTGACCGCCGTCATCAGCCTGCTGCTGAGCGCGGTGGCAATTGCCATGTCGGCGCGCCGCTTCGCCCATCGCCGCATGGACACGGTCGCGTTGATGAAGAGTCTCGGTGCGCAGCAGAATTTCATCATTACGACCGCGGCCGTGCAGCTGCTGCTGTTGGGCATTTTTGGTGTGCTCCTCGGCAGCGCGGTCGGCTTCGGTGTCGAAAAGGCTGTTACCGCCTTGCTGGCCGACCTGTTTGCCAGCGACCTGCCCGAACCGGGTGCCGGGCCAATCATCCTCGGCAGCGGCGCGGCGCTTATTTTGCTACTCGGCTTTGCACTGCCGTCGCTTATCCAGTTACGCAACACGCCGCCGTTGCGCGTGTTGCGCCATGACGCGATGCCGCCGCCGCCATCGCGGCTGTTCGTGGCCGGGACCGCACTTTCGGCCGTGGCCCTGTTGTTGTACTACGCGATCGGTGACGCGCTGATGCTGGTTATCGTGCTGGGCGGCATGCTGGTCGTTTCCGCGGCGCTGTATGCTGTTGGCCGTGGTCTTGTTGCGCTGATGGGGCGCTCGCGAGCCGGTGTCGGCATTGCATGGCGCTATGGACTCGCCAATGTGTCGCGGCGCGGGCGGGACAGCGCCGTGCAGGTCGTTGCATTCGGGCTGGGCCTGACTGTGCTGCTGCTGCTGACGTTCGTGCGCACCGATCTGCTGGACGGCTGGCAGCAGACGCTCGACGAGGATGCGCCGAACCATTTTCTTATCAATATCCAGCCCAGCGAGCGCGAATCGATCGCCGGTATATTCGACGAAGCCGGTATCAGTGCGCCGCAATTCGTACCGATGGTGCGGGCAAGAATGACCACGTTCAACGGCGTCGATGTCAAGGAACGCGAGTACCCGACCGAGGACGGCCACTGGATGGCAAACCGCGAGGCCAACCTGACGTGGGCCAGCGAACTCAGCTCGAGTAACGAACTTCTGTCCGGTGAATGGTGGCCGCCCGATTACGACGGGCCGCCACTGGTGTCGGTCGAGGAAAAAGCGGCGCGCGACATGGGTGCAGAAATCGGCGACCGTTTCGTATTTTTCGTGGCCGGCCAGGAAGTTGAGGTGACGGTGGCGAGTTACCGCCGCATCAACTGGGATTCATTCCAGCCGAATTTTTTCATGGTCCTGTCGCCCAATGCGCTCGATGGGTTCCCGAGAACCTATGTTGCGAGCCTCAAGATTGAGGAGGAGCAAAGTGCTGTGCTGCTCGACCTGGTGCGAGCGCATCCGACGGTTTCCGTCATCGATCTCGATGTCATCCTCGAGCAGGTCAAGGGCATCATCGACAAGGCAAGTCTTGCCGTGCAGGCAGTCTTCATCTTCACACTCGCCGCCGGCATCGCCGTCCTGTTCGCGGCGGTCCAGTCGACCATCGACGAGCGTCGCTTCGAAAGCGCCATGCTGCGCGCGCTCGGCGTACGTCGACGCACGGTGCTCTCCGGCGTACTGACGGAATTCGCGGCACTTGGCTTTGCCGCCGGCCTGCTGGCCGCCGCCGGCGCGTCCATTCTGGCGGCCGTCATTGCCAAACAATTATTCGACCTGCCGTTCACGTTTAACCCGATGCTGTGGTTGTCCGGCCTAGGCGGCGGCGTGGCGTTGGTCTGCCTCAGTGGCTACATCGCCGCACGAAGTGCGATTAATGCGCCGCCGGTCGAGGTGCTGAGGGCGGTTTAGTCGTTGCTTGGGTTGCTATGCGTATTGGTCGCTGGTGCTTGAGCTTGCGGGTTGTGCCAGATTTTCGTCTTGAAACGGCCGCTTCCGCATAGTAGCGGACGGTCGAGGGCGAAGAGCTGGTTGGCCAGGTCGGCGCAGCCCGCCAATAGCCGTCATTTCCGCGCGACTTTCAAGCACCGCTGAACCAGATAGATAAATGATATCTTCACTTTGAGAGCAGCATCGCGTAAACGGGCGAATCTACGTGACGCACGAGTATCGCCACGTCGAAGTCTTCGAAGTGAGCGATCCGGAATCGCCCGAATGTATGAGCCTGGTTGACGCGATAAGATGATTGGGATGCCGCGTCGACAACAGGGTTCAGGCTGGCTGGTGAGGTCAGGATCCGCCACCGCGCCTCGCCATTCCAATCGATAGCGTAGGCGTTAGCGCCATCAACCGCAGAGTAATAGACGAGTGATCCATGTCCTGGTGCGTATTCCAGCGCGGCATACTCGTGAATAGTCGGCTTATTTCCAATGGATTGGACAGGAGAAATGGGATCTGCGGGATTACGCGGGTCGATAGACCCAATCAAGTCCCTCGCATGGAGTGAAAACAGGATCACGTCAGCGATTGGGTGAATCTGCATCGCATTATGGTTGGCCTCGCCCGGCAATTTGCTCGGATGATACTCCCTCCACCTTCCGACGGAGCCATCGGAATTTATACCGTCGGGACTATATGCGACAAAAGCGTTGCCGCCACCATCATCCCCGGAGTGACCCCAGATCAGGCGACGCCCTGCATCCCATGTTGTGAAACCGCCCGAATTGAGAATTGCTGCCGCATGTCTCGGTCCGTGGCGCCACTGAAGCTCGTCCAGATCAAACATGTGCGGGATGGACGCAGCCTGGACGTTTGGACCAAGTTCCGTTTGACCCTTAATCAAGATGAGATTATTTCTCGCTTCGTCGTACTGCAAATAGTCATAAGTATGCGGCGGTAATGGTGAACCATCGGGGTACACGGCATCGGGATACTCCGCACCCTGACCGTACTCTTCAGGCTGACCCGAAACAAAGCCAGTAGTTAGTCGCCGCCATTCACGATGTGCAAGGTCGAAGGCGTGCACATCAGAACCGAAATAGTCGTTGTGACCGCCACCAAAGATGATCATCGAACCGGAGCGCCCGAAGCCGGACGCATATATGGCACCATTCCAAGCTTCGGTAATCGACGAGAAGCCTGCCTGACCGCGCCAAGGTGCGATCCATTCGCGACCAACCAGCCTGCGGACTCGCTCTTTATAGCTTATCGCAGGATTGAGTGCCGGGTCGCACGCAGGATCGTTGTCTCTTAAATAGCGGGTGCCGCGCGGCGTAGCGGGGAGATCCAGATGCGGATCGTCGCCAGAGATCCGATACCAACGAAACGGGTCCATCGCTTCTACCCAATCCGGCGCTACCGAGGTCGTCGGATTCGTCTTCATGGAAACAGGGTATGAAAAAGCAGTGAATTTGCTATCCGGCGCAGACAGGCAAATGCCAGCGAACCTGTATTGCCAGCAATCAGCAGCGTGATCTACGCAGAAACCCGGTCGTAAAAAAACGTCAGGTATGGGTCATCAATTGTCATTGTAGCTGAATCTCGCTGAACTCCCGGAGCCGGCCAACAGAAGGCGACATTCATCTTGTAAGCTTTGATCTCTGCTTTTGCGCCGTCGGGAAGATCCTGGGCTTGCCGATAGGCTCATGCACTGATTTGACTGCCTCAATAGTGACGCCATAAAGCTCAATGGCTCTTCTAGGTCGAGCGGTGAAAGTTTGGCGAAATCGCTATTCTCGGCTGTTGCCGGAATTCGCCAATTATGGATTGTGCTGGCGGCGGCTATTTAAATGAAAAAGGGCTTCGCAGGGCATCTGTTGTCATTTCGCAGCGGGGGTCTGCTTGGCACTGTTCCGACAGCACGAACGTGGATTCGATTCAGATAGCCAGCACGATCAATCTGGCCCTCACCCGGGCCTAATCTTCGCTCTTCCGGGCCCTGCGCTGCAAACCCCGATTACAGGAGGCGAGTACGAGCGTTGCAAACAGGCCAACAGCGCCCGCGACCGCGAGAATGGTGAAATAGTGCCGGTAGCCGGACGCTGCCCCAAAGGTATCCACGAACCAGCCCGCCAGGGGATAAGCGAAAATGTCGGGCGTGTAGCCGATTGTCGAGATCAGTCCTACCGCTGTCCCGGTTACTGCGAGCGGAACGCGGCTCTCCTCGAGCAGCGCGAAATAGATCCCACGCAAGGCAAAGACGGCTATCGCGACCGCAGCGATCTGAATCCAGAGCAACCACAACCAATCCGCCTTACCGGGCAAAACCGCGAGCGCCGCATAACCTGCCGTAGCAACCATGAAAGAGAATCCGACCGCGCGGGTCGGCCGAATGCGGTCGGCAATAAAGCCCGCCGCAATTGCCGAGATCGGCCGCAACCATTCGCGGAAGGCGCTCAGCTGAGCACCGAATACCTTGTCCTTCTCAAAAGCGCGCTCGCCGAAAGTTGCAAATTCGAACGTTCCGACATACAGCCAGTACGCAAGGAGGATGATCAGTGCCTGCAGCCAGATCGCCGGCATCCGGATTACAAGCTGCAGGTGGCCGGGAGATGCTTTATAGACTGTTGCACACTCGTCGGCGGTGCGCGCCGGATCCGCGGGTATGAAAGCGAGCACTAGGAAGCCGGCCACAATCGAAGCCGTGGAATAAAGCAGGATGACGGCTATCAGTCCCTCGCCGACCAGCGCGAAGCGAGAGAAAACCCAGGCGGCCAGCGACAGCATAATCGCGCCGACCAGCCCCCTGCCACCGTCGAGAATCCCGAAGGTCTTGCCCTGGTCGTCGGCCCCGCCCCAAAGCCTGGCGGCCTTGATCAGCGCTGCCCAGAACGTCAGGATGGACGTTACTCCCCAGAACGCATGCAGCGCGAGCAGCATCGGGAAACCGGGTATCGTGGCCATGTAATATCCGCCAAGGCCGGTGGCAAACAACGACCCGGCTAGCAGTCGTCGGGTCGCGACCCTGTCAGACAACCAGCCTCCGGCGAAATAGGCAGTAATCGCCAACACGCCAAACATCGCATTCATAACACCCAGCTGCGTGAAGGTCACATCGAAGACCTCCTGCATACTGGTCTGAAAGCTCTTGCGCATATAGGGCAGCAGGTAAATGCTGTCCCCGGCCACGATCAGGCTCAGCATATAGAGCCATTTCCGGTCGGTTCCCGATCTCTTCACGAGATCGGGCCCCTCGTCGCCTTCATTCGACGTCTCGCAGTCGACGCATGCCCGCTAGTCGGCGACCCGGTACGTGAGCTGCACTCCGAAGTTTCTGGGCCGGCCAATCGTAAGCTGGGCGGGCCGAACCCGGTCTGTGTCCGCACCCATGACAATGCGCTCATCCGTAAGATTGCGAATGAAAATCCCGAGCTCCCAATTATCGCCTGTGAGCCCTGAATACAGGTTCAGAACGGTACTGCTCGGAAGCTCGATACGCTCCAGCTGCTCGGTCCCGAGCTCGTTGAACTGGCTGCTGACGTAGGAAATGTCGCCCCGGATATGCCAGTTGAGGTCGTTGAAAGCATTGTCCCGCTGGTACCTTATCCCGGCATTGACCGTCCACTCGGGCGCAAAAGGCGTCCGGTCACCGTCCGCTGCAATCGGCGGAGCCGAGGGCGCCAGATCGCCGTCTACCTCCGAGTCGTTGTAGCCCGCGGCAAAGGTAAGATCCAGGTACTCACTCAGCTGCGAGACGATCTCAAGTTCGACGCCCCGGCTGACGATATCGAGGAGCGAAAATTCGACAATCCAGCCGCAGTTTAAAAATGTCTGCGTCCGCGCGTCTTCCCAATCCATTTGATAAACGCTGATGTTGGCGGTCGTCGAGCCACCGAACAGCGTCTGCTTCGTACCGATCTCGTAATTCCACAGAGAATCGCCATCGATCGTCGTCGGCACGCCGTCGATCCCCAGGTTGGCAAGCTCCGACGCGCAGAATGTTGGATTGATGAATTGCTGCACGCTGCCCACACGGAAGCCTTGGCGGCCTGGCGGCATAGTAGATTGACTCGTCGGTCGGACGATAAAGCAGTTCGAGTTTCGGATTGAAACCGGATTTGCTCGTGGTCTCATCCAACAGGTCGTCACTAAATTCAACCCATCCCTGCCAACGGATGAGTACGTCCTGTTCATAGTCGAACAAGCGTCCACCAGCGAGCAGCTCGAAATCACCAAACTCGTAGCTGAACTCAGCAAAGGCTGCAACCTGGGTTGTGTCCACGTCGAAGGTGCCGTCGAAATAGGCATTTTCGAGCGGCGAACCGAAATTACTGCCGAAGAATCCATCGAGATTGTTCGGCGAAGCAATCCAGTCATCGAGACCGTCCAGGTCATTGATCTGGTCGAGCTGTCGGGAGTCGTCCTCGAGATAAAGCCCGGCGACGAAGTTTAGCGGCCCGCCAAAGCGGCTGCTGATGCGCAGTTCCTGCGTAAGCTTCTCGTTGGTCGTTTTGTTCTCCAGGTCGACCTGGTCCAGAAATATTGCGCCTTCAAGCGTCGCGGGGTCGAAATCGCCCAGCGCAAATACCGCCTCCTCTGCAGCGCCGAACAGGTTCGCCAGGCCAAGCAGATCACGCGTTCTGCGGGTATCGTCCAGCGTATTGTTCATCTCGCGATCGAGATATGACGTGATGGACGTCAGCGAGAACTGGTCGAACTCGACGTCGAACTGCAGAGACGTCAGCACGAACTCGTCATCGAATTCATTGTCGACAAATTTTACGTTCTGGCGCTCATCCGTGATGATCAGCTGATCGGTCGATTCGTTGGCCAGCGCCAGATCGAAGCCCGAGCCTGTGACGAGCTCCCTCGGGTCGTTGCGACGCTGCTCCTGTGGCCGGCCGTCGGCATCGGCATCCTGATACATGACCGTCGCCTTCGCAGTGAGAATATCCGTGGCGCGCCACAGCCCAATCAGGCGACCACCGAAGATCTCTTCGTCGTTGTAGTCTTCCTCACCAGTGTAAACGTTGTCGATGTAACCGCCGTTGGAAACCTTAAATCCGACCATACGGATTGCGAAGGTGTCGCTCACCGGAAGGTTGAGCACTCCATACCCGTGAGTGGCTCAGACTGCCGTCTTCTGTCCCGAAAGTGGCGAGGCTGGCCGTCGCAGCGAGGCCCTCTGTGCCGGGTTCGTTCGGTATCAACCGAATTGCTCTCCGACATCGAACTGGCGCCAAACAGAGTTCCCGCGGCCCACGCAGCACTTCGATGCGAGCGAGGTCAAACAGCGAAGCATCCGGATTGAAGCCTGACGTCGTCAGCGGTGTCTCCGTCCAAATACAGTGACACCGTTGATGGGAGTTTCGGGTTAGCGTGGTTCAATCGCGCGGCCGTGATCCCGCATCGCCAGCTGCGCCTGACCAACGCCGGACGTGTTTGTTGAGAGACTTGGGATCTGGCGCATGCAGCCAGAAAAGCCGGTCGCCACCGTTTCCGCCAGCGCGTCACCACTCAGCACCTGGATGCTGCCACCGATATCCTGGACCGCACGCAGCGCCGCGTTTTTCGGCAGTGACGACAATTTCTTTCTATTGCCAAGTCTGCGCCTTTAGCCGGCTGGCTCACCGTTACAGCGAGCAGAATACCAGGGACTACGAGGCAAACGCCTCGCCAGAGCTTTATACGCTTCATGGAACTTCCTTATCGGGGGTCTTGCGGGGCGCGCGGCACCAGTTGCCGGGGGTTTACGATATCCCGCCGTACAGGGTCCTGATGTTGACGCAGTTAAACGCTAACGGCATCAGGAAAATGTCCGGCCACATTGACATCAGTATTTTACAGTTTCAATGCAACTGATACCAACGTAAATTTCTGTACAACGTTACACCACCCTGCACGGCGCCCGTTGGCATTGCTCTACGCTACGGCCATCTTCTGGCGACAGATTGATAAGGGGCCCGAGTCGAATACGGACCGGGCGATACGGCGAAAATTGCTAAGTCGGATTCCGAATATGCGCCGGTGAGGACGTGAGGCGGCGTGCAGAATTCGTCGCCTGTCCCGGACCAGATCTCCGCTTCGGGTTTCGTTTTCAACCGGTCGACGCGATTGGTCTGCAAGACGACCTCATCCGGTACGCTCACCGTGTGCCGGCGCGCCGCGTCATCTGCCCATTCCCGCGGCAGATACAACCGGTACCCCACCGGCAGGCTGCCGCGCTCATCCGCGATCGACAGCGATACGGCTACCCGGCGGTTATCCTGTTTTGCTGGTCTGGCCGCGAGTAATGCCGCAGCAGGGAACTTTTCTACCGCGCAGACTCCTGAGTCAATCCGGTTCATGCGTTGGCCGCGCCGGAAGGCGGCAATGCACTCAGCGAGTTGATTGAGACCGTTCTGGCGGGCTTCGCGTGTGCCCCAGGCGATATGCGGCGTGACGATCAGTGCCGGGCTGCGGCATTCGAGCAGCGGGTCGCCGTCGACCGGCGGTTCCTGAGGCAGCACGTCGATGGCGGCTCCGCCGATGCGGCCATCGTCCAGTGACGCAGCAAGCGCGGCGGAATCGACCAACCCGCCGCGGGCGGTATTGATAAGGATCGCCGTCTTTTTCATCAGCGACAGTTCGCGGTGGCCGATCAGGTTGCGCGTCTCGTCGGTCAGTGGGCAATGCAGCGAAATGACGTCGGCCCGCCGGAGCATTTCGTCGAAGTCGACGCGCCCGTCGTCAGCATCCGTTTTCGCGCCGCGCCGCCGGGCGATCAGTACCTGCATGCCGAAATGGCGCGCCGACTTTGCAACGCCGCTGCCAAGGTCGCCGTGGCCAACTATGCCCATCGTCATCGCCGACAGTTCGCGTATCGGGTAATCGAGCATGCAGAACTCGTCGGACTCGGCCCAGGCGCCCTCTTGCACCGCGGCATGAAAACGGCCGATGCTGTGTGTCAGGTTTAGTAGTACGGCGAAGACGTGCTCGACAACGGACTGTGTGCAGTAGGCGCGAATATTGCAGACGGCAATCCCGGTGTTCGCGCGCCGCGGCCAGGTCGATGTTGTCTGATCCGGTCGCGGTAAGGCCAATAAAGCGCAGGTCGCGCGCGGCTGCCATCTCACGGGCGCCAATCCGTACTTTGTTCAGCAGCACAAATTCGGCGTCGGCAATGCGCGCGGCAACTTGTGCACTGGTCGTCGTATCGTGTATGACCAGCCCGGGCAGCACGGATGACAGCGGCCTCGTATCGAGGTCCGCGGCACCGACCGTGGCAAAATCGAGAAAGACAGATTCCATGCGGATATCGGTTATCCTGATGGCTTCAACAACGCAGAAACCGCATCGTGACAGCCTGGCAAAGTTTTTGGAACCGTTTCGTGACGCACGGTATCGTGCCGTCGTCGCGAGGAGCGAAGCGACGTGGCGATCTCATGAATCCTGGGACTCAGCCAATCGGTGCGAGATTGCCACGGCCGCTGCCGCGGCCTCGCAATGACCGTGTGGGGAAATGAGCGACGCATTCTGGAAACACAAGAAGCTTGCCGAGATGACTGCCGATGAATGGGAGTCGCTGTGTGATGGCTGCGCGCTGTGCTGTGTGCAAAAGCTTGAGGACGAGGACACCGGAGACGTGTTTTTCACCGATGTCGCCTGCCGGCTGCTGGATACCGGCCTGTGCCGCTGCACCGACTACGCGAACCGGTCGCGCCGGGTGCCTGATTGTCTGAGACTGTCTCCAGAACGAACGGCCGAGTTCCGCTGGCTGCCGGCCAGCTGTGCGTATCGCCGGCTTGATGAGGGCCGCGATTTACCGGCCTGGCATCCGCTCGTGACCGGCGACCCGGAGTCGGTGCACAAGGCCGGCATTTCGGTGCGCGGCAAAGTCGTTTCGGAAACAGAAGCCGGCACGTGGAGCGTGCTGCAGAAACTTGCCGATGAAAGTAGCCGAAAGTTGACATGAGCGATTATCCATTTATTCCCCTGGCAGATTGGCGCGAGTACCCGCCGGACGAAATGCGCACGCGGCTTGACGATTTCTACAACGACTTGCGCCGCCGCCGCACCGTACGCGAGTTTTCGTCACGCCCGGTACCTCGCGACATCATTGAAACCGCACTACTGACCGCCGGCACGGCACCAAGCGGCGCCAACCTGCAGCCCTGGCACTTCGTCGCGGTTGGCGGCGCGGACGTGAAGCGGCGCATCCGCATTGCCGCGGAAGCGGAGGAAAAGGAATTCTACGAACACCGCGCCTCGCCGGAATGGCTGGAGGCACTGGCACCGCTGGGCACGGACACGAACAAGCCGTTTCTCGAAACCGCGCCCTGGCTGATTGCCGTCTTCCTGCAAAAGTTCGGCCGCCTGCCCGATGGCCGCAGGGTCAAACACTACTACCCGGTCGAATCAACCGGCCTCGCCGCAGGCCTGCTGATCACCGCCCTGCACCGCGCCGGTCTCGCCTGCCTGACCCACACCCCCAGCCCGATGCGTTTCCTGAACGAGATACTGGACCGCCCGAACAGCGAACGCCCGTTCCTGCTTCTCGTGACCGGTTACCCCGCGGATGATGCAAAGGTGCCGGACATCCACCGCAAGACCCTGTCCGACTACACGACGTTTGTCGTCGACTGACCTCCTGTCATCGCGAGGAGCGCAGCATCCCTGTCATCGCGAGGAGCGAAGCGACGTGGCGACCTCGCACGGATAACGACACTGCCAATCGGTGCGAGATTGCCACGGCCGCCTGCGGCGGCCTCGCAACGACGGCGGTACCCCCGTCATCGCAACGACGGCGCGGTCGCACGAGTTGGTACAGCCGATCATTCAGCCGGTATTCTGCAACCCCTGCGCAATGCCATTAACACTGGCCAATAACGCCTCAAACAACGCATCGTCCTCCCGCCCGGCTGCCCGCCACCGCGACAGCAGGTCAACCTGCATCAAACTCATCGGATCGACGTAAGGATTCCGCAGCATGATCGAACGCTGCAACGTCAGGTCGCCTTCGAGCAGCTCGTGATGATCCGAATAGTCAAGGATCAGGTCACGGGTAAGTTTGAACTCGTTCTCTATGATCGGGAAAAACTCGTCGTGTAAATCACCGGCGAGGCGGGAATATATTTCGGCGATGCCGAGGTCGGCCTTGGCGAGGACCATCTCGACGTCGGCGGTCAGGGCACGCATGAAATACCACTCCCGGAACATCTCGCGAAAGTCGGCATCGTCGAACTGCTTCGCGGCGGCTGCCAGGCCGCTGCCGAAGCCGAACCAGCCCGGCAGGATGTGGCGGCTCTGCGTCCAGGCGAAAACCCAGGGTATGGCGCGCAGACCCTCGATACCGCCGTTGCCGCGACGTGAGGCGGGTCGCGAACCGATGCGCATGCGCTCGATCAGGTCGATCGGTGTAGCCAGCCGAAAATAGTCGTGAAAGCGCGGCGTGTCGTAGACAAGGGTCCGGTAGCTTCGCCGGCTGACGTCGGCAATGATGCGCATCATCGCGTGCCATTCAGGCATGTCGCCACCGCGGTGCTCTGGCATGGCCGTGGCGAGCGCGACCGAGCCGGCCGCCTGCTCCAGCGTGCGCAGGGCGATGCCACGCAGGCCATACTTCTCATTGATGATCTCGCCCTGTTCGGTTACCCGCAGGTATCCATTGACGGTACCGGGCGGCGAGCCCAGCACGGCTGCATGCGTCTTGCCGCCACCGCGGCTGACGGTCCCGCCGCGGCCATGAAACAGGTGCAGCGTGATGTCCTTTCTCTCAACGGCCTTGACGAGCGCGACCTGGGCGTTCTGCAGGGCCCAGCGTGCAGACGCGAGGCCCGAATCCTTGTTGCTGTCGGAGTAGCCGATCATTACGGTCTGCTGGTTACGCCGGTTGCGCAGGTGCTCACGGTAATGTTCATTCACCAGCAGTGTCTTCAGTATCTCCGGGCCTCTCTCGAGATCATCAACCGTCTCCAGCAATGGCGCGATATCGAGTGGCACCTCACCGCGCCGGTTGTGCAGCTCACTCCAGTTCGCGGAGTAGCAGGACGGACAGGATGTCGTCCGCATTCTGCGTCATGCTGACGATGAACGGCCCGATCGCCTCGCGACCGTACTTGCGCCGGCAAAAGCTGATTGCCTGGAACACGCCGAGCGTCTTCCGTACGGCAATACTCTGCTCCGCGGGTGCGGAGTCCTTGGCGCGTATTGCCTCGACGATACGTTTCATGCGCTCTTCCGGCGCCATTCGAGCCAGTCATCCTCGCCCAGGCATTCACCGATGACCTGCCGGTGCACCATCGCATCCTGCCGTACGTCGAGCGTGACCAGGTGAAAACCGAACGTGGCGATGCGGCGTAACAGGCGTTTTACGGAAAACAGTCCGGCGTGCTCGCCCTTATTTTGCTCGAGGCTGCGGGCAATCATCTCAATGTCGGATGTGAACTGCCGCGGGATTCGTACGGGAAAGCGTGGTCGTCGTAGGTTGCCTGCAGGCGCTGCTGCACGAGCCGCAGAAAAACACGGTACGGCATATCGCGGTGCCGCAGCGGCACAGCATGGTAGGCATTCGGAAACTCGACGCGGTATTGCTCGATTCGCTCAAGCAGTTCCTCGTTGACACCGATGCGGGTGCGTGACTGGCTGAGCTTCGCCGACAGCGATCCACACTCGCGATGGTATAAGTCAAGTATCAACGACCGCTGGCGTGCCATTGTCGAACGTATCGTCTTTGCATTGACGTTCGGGTTGCCGTCCATGTCGCCGCCGACCCACGATGCGAAGCGAACGATGCCGGGCACACGAAAGTCCTTTGCATCGTCGCCATAGATGCGTGCGACAGCATTCTCGATGTCCTCGTAGAACGGCGGGATTGCGCGATACAGTACGTCAGTAACAAAAAAGAGCACGTGTTCGAGTTCATCGGCCACCGACATCTGCTCGGACGGATGCTCGTCGGTCTGCCAGCCGGTCGTCACTTCGAGTTTGATATTCTCGACACAGGCGTGACGTTCCTGCGCCGTCATCGTCGGGTTCAGCATCTCGATCAGGCGCCGGACGATGCGCTGCTCCTTGCGCAGAATGGTACGGCGTGTCGGCTCGGTCGGGTGCGCCGTGAAGACTGGTTCGATGTGAAGGCTGCCAAACAATTCGTGCAGTGCATCAATATCGAGCCCCCTGGCCTTCAGTTTTACGAGTGTCTCCTCGAGGCCGCCCGGCTGGTACTGGCCTGAGTCCTGCATGTACTCGCGGCGGCGCCGGATACGGTGCACCTTTTCCGCCGTATTGGTCATCTGAAAGTAGGTTGAGAACGAGCGGATGACCGGCATTGCCAGCGACAGGTCGAGGTTCGCCACCAGATCCGAAAGCTTCTCGTCGTCTTTCTCGTTTCCCTCGCGGCGCCGTATCGAGCGCAGCCGGGCCGACTCGACGAACTCGAACAGCGCAACGCCACCCTGCTCCTTAAGCAGTTCGCCCACCAGGCCACCGAGCATGCGCACGTCGTCGCGCAATGCCTGGTCCTTGTCCTCGAATGTGATGTCCTGTCTGCGCAAGTTGTCGGTCCGGCCGTGCTCGCTAGTCGCGGAAATTTTCGTACTGCAACGGCACTTCGGTGTCCGTGTCCTTGAGCAGCCGTATGGCGTCCTGCAGGTCGTCGCGCTTCTTGCCGGATACCCGCAGCTTGTCACCCTGCACGGCCGCCTGCACCTTGAGCTTGCTGCCCTTCAGGATCTTGACGAGTTTGCGTGCAAGATCGGCGTCGATTCCCTTTTTCAGGATGATCTTCTGGCGTGCGTCGTTGAGGGAAATGTCCGGCTTCTCGACCTGCATGCAGCCAAGGTCGATGCCTCGCTTGGAAATTTCTGGCGCAAGATGTCGAGCATCTGCGTGAGCTGGAAGTCGCTCTGGCTTCTCATTGTAATGACGTCACCTTCCAGCTCGAACTTCGAATCAGTGCCCTTGAAATCGAAGCGCGTGCCGACCTCCCGGTTGGCCTGGTCGACGGCATTGACCATCTCGTGCCCCTCGAACTCGCTGACGACATCAAATGTTGGCATAGCTTCAGTCTCTTGTTGTTCCGGCGGCCTGTGCCGCCGGTCTGCCAATACGCTGCTGTTACGCGGCCGGCGGGCCGGTTTCAGCGCGACGTTTTCGAGATTCTGGCTGCAGACCAGCGCTGATGCCAGTGCGTACCGGACCAGAAGTCGGCGTCGGTAATCCGGTTGCCGTCGATCGTACCGGCGAACAGGTAAGCGTTGGCGCCGTCGAAGGCCGACAGTTTGAAGCGGCTGCCGCGCACGTGGCCCGCGAGAAAACGGTACTCGCTGTCGGGATTGACGAACGTCCCGAACAGGCGGGAACCGCGCTGCGCAAACTCGACGACGGACGATGTCGTCGTGCCATCCTGTTCCTCGAACTCAACGTTCCAGCGCCCCGACAGGTCCATACTGCTGCCGCCGCTCTGCGGATCATCGCTTACGCTGCCATGGGTGGCAGTGAAAGGCATCGACTCGTGGCCATCGTCGCCCGTGGACAGTGTCAGTTCGCCCGAAAGGCTGTCGTCGTCGAGCCGGGCCCGGATCTCGTTACCGAACTCCGGGAAGCTCATGACCAGAATGTTGTCGGTGAACTGCACATTACCCACACGGAATCGCTCGCGCCCGCTGACAAAGCTGGCCTGGTGCTTTTTGCCATCGTGGCTGATCTCGAAACCGGTATCGATGTTACCGCCCGGGAGCGTGATGTGCGCTGTCCAGAAACCACTGCGCAGGCTTGCTTTTGCCTGCTCGTCCGCGCCGCGCTCGCAGCCACTAAAGGCAAGCAGTGTCAACAGCAGGCAGGCGACGTAGCGAGGGCGTTGCGTTGTCATGATGCAGACCCGTGAGCCGGCGGACCCGCCGGGATATGCGCAGTGTAGCGTAGTGTCACCGGGCGTTGGAAAGTCCCTGCCGACGACCGCCCGGATTATTCATGGCGGGCTACCCGCCGGCCAGCCGGGCGCGATGCTGGCGTACGAGTTTCAGGAATTTGGGGGTCATGCCGGCATCTTCGTAGACCGGGTCGCCGAAGTCGTCCTCGCGTATGACGCGTTCGCCGGCCTGGTAGGGCATTGAGGTCTGAAGCTCGTCGAGTGCGGCCGACAGGAGCTCGGAGACGATCTGTTCTTCGCCGATGCCGCTGAACAGCTCGGCCAGCGCATGCACGCGCGCGGCGTCGTCGAGCGACAGCCGGATGGAGTAGCGCTCGTCGCTCAGTTCCGTCGGTCGTTTGCTGCTCCAGGTATCGAGCAGGGATTTGAATCGCATCGGTCTGGCTCCCGAAGGCTGCAGAGGCGCGGCGACAATAACAAAAACTGCACAGGCTGCCCATAATTGCGGGCGGCGGGGTCCGCCGTCGTCCGGCAGTCTGGACCCGTGGTCCACGGAAGGACGGTTGAACGTGCAGCAGTTATCGAAAGGTGCGGAGGTCGCGCAGCGGCCAGCCCGCGGCAGGCCGGATGACGGCACCGGCAGCCTGCTCGGGCAGCTGGCGGCGCTGGGCCTGCGCCCGCGCCTGATGCGCACCGGCAATGGCTGGTCCGGGTCCGGTGCCGCGTTAAGAATGTCGTTTCACGAGCTGCTGGCATCGCCCGAGCTTGCCGCACACCTCTTTGGCCGCCTGCGGCGCCTGCTCGTCCACCGCATTCCGGTCACTGTCACCGTGACGGACCTTGGTAGTGCCAGGCTTGCGGCTGTGTCCTTCGAGCGCTTCTGTGACCGGCTTGATGATGTACTCGGTTCACAATGCATCGATCGCCGCCAGCTCGGCATAGCCGTATACGCCTCGGAACTCGGCCTGCCGCCTTTCCTGCTGATCAGCCGTGTGCTGCTTGGTCACGGGCCGCGCTACCACTTGCTGGACCCCGCGCATCTGAACGCCGGTCGACGTGACAACAGCCACCCCACGGCCGACGCGATATGGAGCGGACTGTTTCTGCAGCGCGCGCGTGCGAGCCGGGTCCTGCCAGCCTACGGCGGGGGTATCCGTACACGCTGCCCGTTGCTTGGTGACGAACAGACCGGCGCGCTGCTGCCCGGGCGTGCGGTGCTGGTGCCGCCGGACACCGCATGGTTGCCGGTCGATGTTTGCATCACGGACTTTGCTGACGCGAGCGGCGCGCTGCGAAAGGACGAGCTGCGTGCCGCGTTGACGCAAGGCCTCGAGATTGCCGACTACCTGTTCGATACGCTGCAGTGGCCGGACGGCCCGGAGCAGCAGGATGCCTTCGCCAATCGCCGCATCGGCATGGAGCTGCACGGAATTGGTGAGCTGGTCGCCCGGCGCGGACAGGATCCGGGCAGCCTCGACTGCCTGCGGGAATGTGATCGCCTGCTGGCGGACATGCACGGCTGGCTCTGGGAGAAATCCCGTTCGATCGCCAGGACGCGCGGCCTGCTGCCTGCGCTGGAGCAGAAAGACCCGTCGCGGACGTGGTCCGACCAGCGCCATCGCAACGACTGGCGCGCACGCTGGCGCCAGGCCCTGACGAGCGCTGCCGTGCGTCACCGCAACCTGCTGGTCATGAGTCCCTATTGTGTGTTGCCCCGTAACAGTGCACGCGCGCAGGATTACATCGACCTGTTGCCGTTGCTGGCGCACGCCGATGCCTGCAGCTTCGGCGCCGCACCGGCGTTTACGGACTGGACGATAACGGAATACAAGCGCTTTCACCGGCGGGCTTTTGCCGTCATGAAGCGCCGTAACGCGGCTGCCTTCGTCGCCAGCGATACCGCCCCGCACCATCCGTAACTCGTTGCAGAGCGGGCTCGAACTGATATACGGTTCGGGGCCCGGCTGCAGGCCAGCGGCATAGGACTTGAGGGGCAACGTGGACGTCAGTACCTGTTCGAAACCCTGCTGGGCGGGACGTCGTTGCCGGACGTAACGGCAGATGCGCATGGCGTCGCGGTACTGCTGCTTACGGCAGTGGCGCTGTTTCTCTTTACCCGTGATCGCATTCCGCTCGAGACATCGAGTCTCGTTGTTTTCCTGCTGCTGATTACCGGGTTCCAGCTGTTTCCGTACAGGGACGGCGATGTCGAACTTCGCGCGGTCGATTTTTTTGCAGGCTTTGGCAACGAAGCACTGATTGCCATTTGCGCGCTGATGATCGTCGGCAAGGCGCTCGAGACAACGGGTGCGCTGCAGCCATTGGCAACCATCGTTTCACGTGCGTGGTCGACGCGCCCGGTACTCGCATTGCTCGTCACGCTGATCGCGGGCGCGATCCTCAGCGCTTTCATGAACAACACGCCGATCGTTGTGCTGCTGATGCCCATACTGGTCAGCGTGTCACTGCGCGTTAAGACGCCCGTGTCCGGCATCATGATGCCGATGGGCCTGGCTACCATTATCGGCGGCATGTCGACGACGATTGGAACCTCAACCAACCTGCTTGTCGTCGGCATCGTCAACGACGTGGGCCTGCGCACGTTCAACATGTTCGACTTCATGCTTCCGGTCGTCATCGTTGGCGGTGTCGGTATCCTTTTTCTGTGGCTGGTCGCGCCGCGCCTTCTTCCGGATCGCGTACCGCCGATGGCGGATACAACGCCGCGCGTATTCAACGCACAATTGCATATCAAGGAAGGCGGCTTCGCCGACGGCAAGACACTGTCCGAGGTGCTGGCAAAAACGAGCGGCGAGATGCGTGTTGACCGAATTCAGCGCAGCGAGTCGTTATTTCTTGCCAAGCTACCGTCTGTCAAGTTGCTGCCGAATGACAGGCTGTTCGTGAAGGACTCGCCCGAGAGGCTGAAGGAGTTTGAGAGCCTGCTTGGCGCGACATTGTTCAACATATCGGACAATGAGCACCCGGTCGGCGAAAACACACCGTTGACAGCAGCCGGGCAACAGATCGCGGAAGTCGTCGTCACGCGCGGTTCGCCGTTGCATTTGCGGAGCCTCGCGGCGGCATCTTTCAGCAGCAGCTACGGCCTGCTGCCGCTTGCGATTCACCGCGCGCGTGCGCCGAGTTCGCAGGTGACCGGCGATCTCAACGAAATCCGCTTGCGCGCCGGCGACGTGCTGTTGGTGCAGGGCTCACGCAAGGCAATCAACAAGCTCAAGGCAAGCGGCACCATGCTGGTGCTCGACGGCACGACCGACCTGCCGCATACGCATCGTGCCAACCGGGCGCTGGGCGTGATGGCTTTCGTAGTCCTTGCGGCCGCCACGGGGCTGTTGCCGATCTCAGTGAGCGCACTGATCGGCGTCGGTCTGGTGCTGGCGTCGCGCTGCCTTGACTGGCGGGATGCAGCAAGCGCGTTGTCGACACCGATCATCATGATCATTGTCACGAGCCTCGCGCTCGGCCGCGCGCTGATGGGCACCGGTATGGCGGACTATCTCGCCTTCAGTTTTGTCAGCGTTGCGTCGAGCCTGCCGATCGAGGTGATCTTAAGCATTTTCATCCTGATCATGACGGTGATGACGAACATCGTGTCAAACAACGCAGCAGCAGTCATCGGTACGCCGATCGCAATTGCCATCGCACAGCGGCTGAATGTTGATCCCGAACCGTTCGTGCTGGCCGTGCTGTTCGGCGCGAACATGAGTTTCGCAACGCCATTTGGCTACCAGACGAACCTGCTGATCCTGAGCGCCGGCGGTTACAAGTTCACCGACTTCATGCGTGTCGGTATTCCACTGACGGTAATCATGTGGCTCGGCTTCTCGTTCTTGCTGCCAGTGCTCTATTCGCTATAGCCCGTCATCGGGAGGAGCGAAGCGCCGCTGTCATCGCGAGGTGCGAATCACCGCTGTCATCGCGAGGTGCGAAGCACCGTGGCGATCTCGCGCGGTTCACCACTCAGCCAACCGGAACGAGATCGCCACGCCTGCGGGCTCGGCAAGGACGGCTTTTTGCCGGCCTGCAACTACGTGGTTTCATGTGACACAAAATACCGTGACGGAAAGCCCGGCAAAACTTGACGCCGCACAGGGTCACGGTAATACTCAAACCATGACGACGCAGACGCACAAGGCCGCAAGCTGGCTGTGGCAGCCCCGACAGGAGTGGGCGGCCGGCTGATGTAGCACGTCAAGAGACGAAAACACCAGGCCCATCTCCGCCGATAACGGGGGTGGGCTTTTTTTATGCCATGACGGGAGCGCCGTCGTCATCGCGAGGAGCGAAGCGCCGTCGTCATCGCGAGGATCGAAGCGCCGTCGTCATCGCGAGGAGCGAAGCGACGTGGCGACCTCGTACCGGCAGTGACTCTGCCAGGCGGAACGAGGTTGCCACGCCCTGCGGGCTCGCAATGACGAGGTTGCCATGCCCTTCGTGTTTGCCATGACAATTGACAGGTTAGAGACAAGTAAAACAGCCCATGCAACCACCCTTTGACATAGCGGCCGATCTCGACACCCCGGTGTCGGCGTACCTTAAGCTCGCCAGCCTGAAACCGCGCTTCCTGCTGGAGAGCGTCGAGGGCGGCGAGCGACTGGCGCGCTATTCGTTTCTCGGCTTCGGTGATGCCCTCGAGGTATGGCTTGATTCGGACGGGTTCCGGCTCGGCGGCGAGCAACGCCGGTATCCCGCGGACCAGCATGAGTACCTCGACGCCTTGCGCGAGGCACTTGAACTCGCGCCGCGCCTGTTGCCGGAGGTGCCGGAACTGCCGTTCACCGGCGGCCTCGTCGGCGTATCCGGGTATGATGTTGTGCGTTTATTCGAACGGCTGCCGCGCCGCACGGTACCGCAGGCCGGGATTCCGGATGCCGCGTTCGTTGCCTGTGCATCGACGCTGGTGTTCGATCACCTGACCCGGCGTGTGGCGCTATTGCATGCCGGCCCGGCGGCCGAGCGCGAAACGCTCAGGCGCGAGGTTGTCGCCAGGCTGCGCGGTCCTATCCCGAAGCGCAGCGAAGATCTGTCGATGTCGGCGCCCGAGGCCGGCATGACGGAGGCCGAGTACAATGACCGCGTAGAAGCGTGCAAGCAATACATCGGTGCCGGCGACATCTACCAGATCGTCATCTCCGTGCTGTTCCGCGGCCGGAGCAACGTGCCGCCGTTCGAGGTGTACCGCGCGCTCAGGCTTCTTAATCCATCGCCGTACATGTTCTTCCTGGAATTCGGCGACCTGAAGGTCGTCGGGTCCTCGCCCGAGGCACTGGTCAGGCTGCATGGCCGCACGGCGTCACTGCGGCCGATCGCCGGCACACTGCCGCGCGGCGCGACTGCGGAAGAGGACGCCGCAAACGAACGGCAACTGCTGGCCGACCCGAAGGAATCGGCCGAACATGTCATGCTCGTCGACCTCGCACGCAACGATCTCGGCCGCGTTGCCGCGGCGGGCACCGTCAGGGTGAAGCCGTACCGCTCGATCGAACGCTACTCGCATGTCATGCACATCGTCAGCGGCGTCGAGGGTGAGCTTGCCGAAGGCTGCGATGCGTTCGATCTGTTCGCCGCCAGTTTTCCGGCGGGCACGCTGGTTGGCGCACCCAAGGTGCGCGCAATGGAGATCATCGAGGAAATGGAACAAAGCGGCCGCGGCCGCACGCCGGTACGGCCGGTTACTTTGGCGCTGGCGGTGACATGGACCAGGCCATCACGATCCGCACACTGGTGTTCAACGGAGACGAGTACAGTTTCCAGGCGGGCGCCGGCATCGTCGCAGACAGCGTGCCGCAAAATGAGTATCGCGAAGTGCTCGCGAAAAGCGAGATCCTGCGCCGCGCGCTGGACATGGCCGGAGAAGGATTGTGAGCGCCCGCATAGTGCTGATCGATAACTACGATTCGTTCACGTACAACCTCGTGCAGGCGTTTGCGGCGCTCGGAGCCGATGTGCGTGTGTTTCGCAACGACGCCATAACGATCGGGGAGGCTCGCGAGCTTGAGCCGACACATCTTGTCATCTCGCCGGGCCCCGGACGACCCGAGAATGCCGGCGTGTCGCTCGCGATGATCGATGCTTTCGCGGGCGAGTTGCCGATTCTCGGTGTCTGCCTTGGCCACCAGTGCCTCGTCAGTCATTACGGCGGTGAGATCGTGCGCGCCGGGCGCCTTATGCACGGCAAGACGTCGCCGGTATCGCACGATGCAAAAAGCATCTACGAGGGCCTATCACAGCCGTTCGAGGCCGGACGGTACCATTCGCTGTGCGCCAGTCATGACACACTGCCAGAGGTGCTCGAACTGACGGCGCAGACGGACCAGGGGGAAATCATGGGCGTACGGCATCGCGACCTGCCGATCGAGGGCGTGCAGTTTCATCCGGAGAGCGTGCTGACGCCGGAAGGCGGCCGCCTGATGGCCAACTTCCTGAGGATGACGGCATGAATGCCGTGTCATACCCGGCCCTGCTCGAGAAGATACTGACGGGCAATGACCTGGCCGAACCGGAAGCGCACGCGCTGATGCACACGCTGGCCGGCGGTGAACTGCAGCCGGCACTGGCCGGCGCACTGCTCGCGGCGCTGCGCGCCAAGGGCGAGTGCAGCGAGGAAATCCGCGGCTTTGCGACAGCGATGCGGGAACTGGCATTGCGGCCGGCGATTCCGGACGGAACGCCTACGGTCGATACGGTTGGCACCGGCGGTGACGGTTCCGGCAGCCTGAACCTGTCGACCGGCACCGGCCTGCTTGCCGCGGCCTGCGGCGCACGCGTCGTCAAGCACGGCAACCGCTCGATATCCAGCCGCTGTGGCAGCGCGGACATGCTCGAATGTCTCGGCATGCCGCTGCCGCTCGACGAAGAGGCCGCGGTTGCTGCCCTTGGCGCAACCGGCTTCACGTTCCTGTTCGCGCCCGCCTACCATCCGGCCATGAAGGCCATCATGCCGGTGCGCGGCGCCCTCGGTGTGCGGACGGTGTTCAACATGCTGGGCCCGCTGACGAATCCCGCCGCGCCGCCCTACCAGCTGATTGGCGCGTTCAGTCCAGAGGCGGCCCGGCTGATGGCGGACACGCTGGCCGGCATGCCCATCGAACGCGCCTTCGTCGTGCACGGGGAACCGGGGTGGGACGAGGCATCGCCGGCGGGCAGCTTTATTCTTTACGACGTCCGGCCCGGCAGCGTCGTTGCGTCAATGCGTGCGCCGGAAGATTACGGCGTGCCGCGGTGCGCTCCTGAGGCGCTGGCCGGCGGCGACGCCGCGCACAACGCGAGCGAACTCGAACGCGTGTTCAGCGGCGACGACCAGGGGCCGCATCGCCATGCTTTGCTGATGGGCACGTCACTGGTGCTGGAGGTCATGGGCAATGCCCGCGATGCACAGGACGGCGTGCAGCAGGCGGCGGACGCCATCGACAGCGGGCGCGCCCAACAATTCCTTACGCGCTTTCGCGAGCACTTCAAAGCCGCATGAGCGATTTCCTGAAAAAGATGGCAACGCACAGTGCCGAGCGCGCGGCGGCCGCACCGCGGCATTACCGTGATGATGAGCTTGACGCGCCGGTCTTCGGCATGCGGCTGCAGGGCTTTGACATCATCGCGGAATTAAAGGACAGCTCGCCGTCCGAAGGTGCCATTGCCGCATCGGGACACGACCGCCTCGAACAGGCGGCACATTACGCACGCGGCGGCGCCGCTGCCGTGTCGGTGCTGACGGAACCGACCACGTTCGGCGGTAGTGTCGACCACCTGCGCGATACTGCCGCGGCGCTGGCGCCGCTCGGCATTCCCGCGATGCGCAAGGACTTCCTTGTCGACTCGGTACAGGTGCTAGAGGCACGCGCGGCAGGTGCAAGCGGCGTGCTGCTTATCGCAGCCATGCTCGATGACATGCAGCTCGCCGGCGATGCTCGACTGCGCGTACGAACAGAAGATGTTCGTATTGCTTGAATCGTTTGACGAGGATGACCTGAAACGCAGCATCCAGTTGCTGGAGGACCCACTGCATCGCGATGCCGCGCGTGCCGGGCAACTGCTGTTCGGCATCAATTCACGCAACTTGCGCACACTTGCGGTTGACACTGGGAGACTTGAACGATTAAGTGCTCTGCTGCCGCCGAAGGTTGCCTGCGTTGCCGAAAGCGGCCTCGAAACGGCGGACGATGCCGCGCACGCCGCCAGCCTCGGTTACCGGCTCGCGCTCGTCGGCACGGCGCTGATGCGCCACGACGACCCGCAAGCATTACTGCGCGACATGCTCTATGCCGGCCGGGCACGGTGTGCGGCATGATCAAGATCTGCGGCCTGACGGATCCGGAGGCGGTGCGCGCAGCGGTCCGTGCGGGTGCCGGCGCGGTGGGGTTCGTGTTCGCCGATTCGGTGCGCCGCGTGACACCGGCGCATGCCGCGGCGCTTGCTGCCGATGTTCCGCCCGAGGTGTTGAGGGTTGCGGTCATGCAGCACCCGAGTGCAGGCGAATGGCGCGAGGTATTCAATGTCTTTCGCCCGCAGGTGCTGCAGACGGATGCCGGGGATTTCGCGAACCTGGAAGTACCCGTGGGCGTCACGCCGTGGCCGGTGCTGCGCGAAGGTACTTTCGACACCGATGACAAGCTGCCGGACGTATTCGTTTATGAAGGAGTGGTGAGCGGCCGCGGGCAGGCGGTTGACTGGCGGCAGGCGGAGAAACTCGCACGGCGCGGCCGCATGATTCTTGCCGGCGGCCTGAATGAGGACAATGTCGCTGATGCAATCGTAACTGTCAGGCCATGGGGAGTCGACGTATCGAGTGCCGTCGAGTCCGTCCCCGGCAGGAAAGACCCGGCCCGCATAGCGCGCTTTATTGAGGCAGCCCGCGGTGCCGCAAACACGGAAGGATACGACTGATGAAACCATTGATTGACGCTGCCGAGTGCGAACGGCTGCTTGCGGCATCCATTGCCGGCGAGCTGCCGGATGCCCGCGGCCGCTTCGGACCCTTCGGCGGACGTTACATCCCCGAGACGCTGGTGCCGGCGTTCGAGCGGCTCGAGGAGGGCGTGCGTAATAATCTGCGCGACGATGATTTCCGCAATGCCTTCCGTACTGAACTGCGCGACTGGGTCGGACGGCCGACCGCGCTGAGTCACGCGCCGCGGCTGAGTGAGCGCTGGGGTGCCGATGTATGGTTGAAGCGCGAGGACCTCGCGCACACTGGCGCGCACAAGATCAACAATGCAATTGGCCAGGCATTGCTCGCGAAGCGCCTGGGCGCGAAACGCGTCATTGCCGAAACCGGAGCCGGCCAGCACGGTGTTGCATCGGCGGCTGCCTGTGCGCGTGTTGGCCTGCCGTGTCGCGTCTACATGGGCGCGGTCGATATTGAGCGGCAGGCGCCAAACGTGGATCGCATGCGCCGCCTTGGCGCCGAGGTGTTTCCGGTCGAAAGCGGTGATCGCACATTACGCGCCGCAATCGACGAGGCGATGCGCGAATGGGTATCTGATCCGGACGGGATCTACGATCTTCTCGGCTCGGCCGTCGGGCCGCATCCGTATCCGTACCTCGTCCGCGAGCTGCAGTCAGTGATCGGCCAGGAAGCGCGCGCGCAAATGCTGGACCGTACCGGCGCGCTGCCGGATGCGGCATTTGCCTGCGTTGGTGGCGGCTCGAATGCCATCGGGCTTTTCTACCCACTGATCGGTGACCGCGAGACGCAACTGATTGGCGTCGAGGCCGGTGGTACCGGCAGCGGCCTCGGCCAGAACGCGGCGTCACTTGCGACCGGCACGCCCGGCGTACTGCAGGGGAGCTACTCGATCATCCTGCAGGATGAAAACGGCCAGGTGCAGGAAACGCATTCGATTTCGGCCGGGCTCGATTACTCCGGCGTCGGGCCGGAGCACGCCATGTTGCAGGCCATTGGCCGCGTTACCTATGTCTCCGCAAGCGACGACGAGGCGCTCGAAGCGCTCGAAGAGCTGTGTGAGCTTGAAGGCATCCTGACCGCGCTCGAGACCGCGCACGCCTATGCGGCGGCGAAAAAATGGGCGGCAAAAAATCCGGGTAGCCGCATCCTGATCGGCAACTCGGGCCGCGGCGACAAGGACATGCCGACGCTGACGAAATATCCTGCGAGGACACGCATCCATGCAGCCGCATGAACAGATAGGCCGCGCGCTCGACGCGGCAAAAGACGCTGGCCGTCCCGGGCTGATCCCGTTCATCACGGCCGGCTATCCGAGGGCTGAAACGTTTATAGACGTGCTTGAAGCCGTCAGCGAGGTTGGCGATGTCGTCGAGATCGGTGTGCCATTTTCCGACCCGATGGCCGACGGCATGACGATCCAGCGCTCGAGCTTTGAGGCGATCAAAAACGGCGTCACGTTGCGCTGGATATTCGACCAGCTTGAGACAGGCCGTGAGCGCATCCACGCACCGCTTGTGATGATGTCGTACCTGAATCCGTTGTTAAGCTACGGTTACGAGGCACTGGCAGAGCGTGCCAAAGAGACCGGCGTCTGTGCGTTCATCGTGCCCGACCTTCCTTTCGAGGAGAGTGACGAGCTGCGTGCCGTTCTCGAGGCACATGGCATCGGCCAGATTCAGCTCGTAACGCCCGCAACGCCGGATGCGCGCCTGAAGAAACTTGCCCATGCCTCGCGCGGCTTCGTCTATGCCGTAACGATCACCGGTATCACCGGTGGTGACGGTGGCTTGCCCGATACCCTGGCTGATTACCTGGATCGCGTCAGTGCGTTGTCGCCACTGCCGGTCTGCGCCGGCTTCGGCATTCGGGCCGCTGCCGACGTGGCGGCCGTAGGCCGTCATGCCGCCGGTGCCATTGTTGGCTCGGCGCTGGTCGAAGTTCTCGAGCGTGGCGAGGACCCGGCCGCTTTTCTCCGCACGCTGAAAGAGTAAACTTGCGGCCATAATGAAAAAGCTGACGACCGCCGACTCCCTGGTCACGATCAATCATTACAAGAACCTGCTGCAAGCGAGGGCATGCCGCTTTCATAAGGAACGAGTTTCTCGGTTCGATACTCGGCGAAATGCCGTTCCAGGAAGTGTGGCCCGAGCTGTGGATCAGGAACGACCTCGATTTTGATCGCGCTCTGCAGCTGTTGGACCGCGATACGCTGATCAGCGAAAGCCCGGCCCTGGGCTGGCGTTGCGCGAATTGCCATGAAGAAGAACGAGGGGCAATTCGCGGCATGCTGGTCTTGCGGGCGCTTGCAGCCCTGATCGGTCACCGCGAACCGCAGCACCGCCGTCACCGCGAACCGTAGCATCGCCGTCATCGCGAGCCGCAGCATAGACGTCATCCGCGAGTCGCAGCAGGACGTCATCGCGAGCCCGAAGGGCGTGGCGATCTCGCTCCGATTGGCAGAGGTCAGGACAGCTACGAGATCGCCACGTCGCTTCGCTCCTCGCGATGACGCGGGTGTACGAGATCGCCACGTCGCTTCGCTCATCGCGATGACGGCGGTTACGGCATCCCTCGAGCAAGCAGCCGGGTGCCAGCGATTTCGCCGCGCAGCAGGCTCGAGACTTTCTCGGCCTGCATGGGCCTGCTGATCAAAAAGCCCTGCGCCAGGTCGCACTGGCAGCTTTTCAGGAACTCGAACTGCGTGACGGGTTTCGACACCTTCGGCCGCTACCTCGATGTCCAGCCCGCGCGCCATCGCAATGGCCGCACGCACGATGCGCTGGTGGCTGTCGTTGCTTTCCACGTCCTGGATCAGCGACTGGTCCAGGACGAAGCTGTCGATGACGCCGGTATCGAGCGAGCTGAACGAGACATCGCGGATGCCGAAGTGATCAAGCGACAGGCGCACGCCGAGGCGGCGCAGGCCCTGCAGGGTTTCGATCTCAACCGGACGCTGTCCGACGATGGCGGCATCCCCGATCTCGAAGTCGATGCTGCCCGGATCGAGCGCCGTATCCCGCAGTGCCTTCGACACCGCTTCGACCAGCCGTCCGTGCAGCAACTGCTGCGAAGAAAGGTTGATGGACATGCCGAGATCCGGGAGTTCGAACTGGTGCTGCCACGCCGCCAGCTGCCGGAAAGCGGTCTCGATGACCCATTCACCGGCCGAGTGAATCAGGCCGCTGCTTTCCAGTATTTTCAGGAAACGTGCCGGCGGTAGCAGGCCGAAGCGGCGATGCTGCCAGCGCAACAGCGCTTCGAGGCCGATCAGGCGCCCTGAATCGACATCAATGCGCGGCTGGTAATGCAGTACGAACTCATTACGCACCAGCGCATGCCGCAGGCCGATCTCCAGTTCCTCACGCTGCTCCAGCCTGGTATTGAGCGCGCTCGAGTAATACTGGAACCGTCCACCACCGCGCCGCTTGGCCTGGTACATGGCGAGGTCAGCCGCCTTGATCAGGCGTTCGACCGTCTCGCCGGACTCAGGGTACAGTGCGATGCCGATACTCGGTGTCACGTAGACTTCGCTGCCGCCAACCTGGAATTTCTCCGCCAGCACGAGATCAAGTTTCTGTGCGGCGGCACCGGCATCTGCCGCCTCGCTGAAGTCCTCAAGGCAGACTATGAACTCGTCGCCACCCCAGCGCCCGGAAAAATCACCGATACGCAGGTTACGTTGCAAGCGGTCTGCTACCTGCCGCAATAATTCGTCGCCGATGTCGTGTCCGAGCGTGTCGTTGACCGACTTGAAGCGGTCCAGGTCGATGAACAGGACCGCGAGCGGCTGCCGCCCGCGCTGGCTGCGGCCGACGGCTTTTTCAAGCTGGCGCGAGAACAGCCGGCGGTTCGGCAACAGTGTCAGTTCATCGTATTCGGCGCGCTTTTCAAGCTCCAGCGTGCGGTTCATAACTTCCGTAACGTCGCGGAACGTGATGACGCCGCCGATCAACAGGCGGTTTGCGTCGTATAGCCCCTGGCCGCTGATGCTGAGCAGCGTCGGATCGTGATCCTCCGACCGGTACAGTGCCACCTGGTTAACGAATTTCTCGCCACGGCGCGCTTTGGCAAGCGGCAGCTCATCAGCAGCAAAACGCGTTTTGCCATCGGCAGCGAGAGCGGCGAAATTACCGACCCACGCGGCATCCGGCCGCTGCCGTGGGCCGAGACCCAGCATCGAGCGCGCCGCCGGATTGATGTCGAGCACATGGCCGTGACGGTCGATGACGATCGCGCCGTCATTGATGCTGCTCAAAATCGACAAGACCGTGCCATCCGCATCCGACAGGCGCCGAAGCAGCCTGAAGCGCTGCACCGCGTGATCGAATGCAGTGCTTTTCGCTTCACTGGAGACGTCATCAACGCACAGGTAGTTTTGCGCGCCGGCCCTGACGGCCGCGATACCGCGGTGTTCATGCTCACGATGCGTCAGCGCGATCAGCGGCCAGCCGCCGAGCGAGCGCACGAGTGCTTTCAGGCTTTGTCCGGAGCGAGCGAGCCCGGGACCGGTCTCAAACAGGACGAGATCGATTTGCTCCGGCACGTCCTGCGGCAGGTGCAGCGAGTCGATGTGAACAAGGCGGCGACAGCAGGGCGAGGCTTCCAGCCATTCGAGAAACCCGGCCGCAAAATCCCTGCGGCCAAGATACAGAATCGAGTATTCCGTCATCAGCTCGGTGTCGCCCCTACCGGAACTTGCCCCCGGTTCGTGTTCTGCTCGCGCTTCCGTGTCCGCTTGTCGCATGCACCGTCATTTTTTTTGCTTTTATGGCCCCGTTTTATTGCGTCGTGCACGGGACGGCTATGACTTCGCGCATAATACCAGAGTCCGCGCCCGCACCGCCCGTCAAACGGCTGCGGTCGCGATGCCGGCGGGCCAGGGCCTGCGGCCACTGGGCTTTCGGCCGGGTAAACCTTCCGCAACCACCGGGCATCTAACATTCAAAGCATGGGGAGTAAGGATTATTGGCAGCGCTTTCGGCCGCCGGGCTGGTGGGATCCATGCCTGAAGCGGTGACAGAGCAGGGCGACGGCGATGAACAGGTGTTCGTCGCGCGCGCCCGGCAGGCGGACCAGGCAGCGTTTGCCGAGCTTTACCGGCTCCACGTCGGCAAGGTGTATGGCCTGTGCCTGCGCATGACCGGCAATGCCAGCGAGGCGGAAGATTGTACCCAGGAGGCGTTCATTCAGGCTTGGCGCATGCTGGAGCGGTTTCGCGGCGACAGTGCGTTCAGTACCTGGATGCACCGGGTCGCGGTTAACACGGTACTCGGGCGCATGCGCAAGGAGCGCCGCGAACAGGACAGGATGAGGGCGGTAAGTGACATGCAGGTGCAGGAACAGGCGAGTGGCGACAGCGCAAACATGGAGGATCTGCAGCAGGCGGTGGACCAGCTGCCGAGCGGCGCCAGGCATGTATTCGTGCTGCACGCGGTTTATGGTTACAGCCACGAGGAAACCGGCGACATGCTCGGCATTGCAAGTGGTACCAGCAAGGCGCAGCTCCATCGCGCAAAGCGCCTGCTGGCACAGCAGTTGAATCTGCACGGTGAAAAGAGATGAATGAATTCGAACGCGACGATGACGAACTGATGCGCATGGCACGCGGGCTTGCGACCGATGTGCAGCCGCAACGCGATTTATGGCCAGGTATTGCAGAGGGTATCGACGACACGGATGCCCGGCCGGTGGTGCGCTGGCCGCGCCTGATGGCACAGGCGGCTGCTGTTTTGCTGCTGGTCGGCGGATCGTCGATGATCACGTGGCTGACAATGCAGGATGCGGCAGGGCCGGCCGAGCAGGTTGCCGCGACGGATACGCTGACGTTCCGACCGGTGTCGGGCAGTTTCGGCAGCGACTACTCGCTGGGCCCCGACTTCACTGACGCGCGCAACAGCCTTGTTGCGAAACTCGACGAGGAGATGGAGCGCTTGCCGCCGGCGACACGTGCCGAAGTCGAGAAAAACATTGCGACGATCCGCGCGGCGATCGCCGAGATCAATATCGCGCTCGCGAAGGAGCCGGAAAACGTGCTGCTGCAGCAGTTATTGCTGCGCACTTACAATGAGGAGCTCAGCGTCATGCGGAAGGTCGATTTGCTGACGACCTCCGTCATGCGCCGCGAGGACATCTGATGGCCGGCCGCGACACGGTCGAAGCCGTACGCATGTACACTGACATAATACCGAGAGACTGTAGATGAAACGATTTTTTCCACTGATCCTGATTGCCACCAGTGCGTGCGCTGCCGCTGACGACGACGAACGCAGCGTTGATGCGAGCCCGGACGGCCTTGTCTCGATTTCCAACACGGCCGGCTCCATCGACGTCCGTGGCTGGTCACGCAACCAGGTCGACGTGCGCGCTGATCTTGGCAGTGGCGTGGACGAGCTGGTCGTCGAACGGGACGGTGACAAGGTGCTGGTGCAGGTGAAGACGCGCCGCAGCATGCGCTCGTCGTCGACGGATCTTTACGTGAGAGTGCCGGAGAACAGCTCGATCGACGTGTCCGGCATCAGTGCTGATATTTCCGTTGACGGCGTGTTGGGCGCACAGCGGCTGCAGTCGATCAGCGGGGATATCGAAACGACGGCGCACGAGGCGGACGTCGATATCGAAACCGTCAGCGGGGACGTCGACCTGGAAGGTGACCGTCGGCCGATTCACGTAACTCTCAGTACCGTCAGTGGCGACATTGACGTTGACAATGTCTTTGGCGATATCAAGTCCGGCTCTGTCAGCGGCGACCTTTATATCGTCGACGGTGAATTCAATCGCGTTACGATGAATACGACATCCGGCGACATCGTCTTCCGGGCGGCACTGTTGAGCAACGGCCGTTTCGACGTAGAGACGATCAACGGCGATGTTGACATCAAGCTCGCTGGCGAGATCTCCGCGAGTTTCGACATCGAAACCTTCAATGGCGAGATTCGCAACTGTTTCGGGCCGGAACCGGTGCGCACCAGCCGCTACGCGCCGGGCCGTGAGTTATCGTTCACCGAGGGCGGCGGCAGCAGCCGCGTCATCATCCGGACCCTGAACGGCGACCTGCGGCTCTGCCGGGACGACTGACCGGGGGGAGGCGTCATCGCGAGGCGCGCAGCGCCGTGGCGATCTCGCACCGGCCATGACTCTGCCAGCCAGCACGAGATTGCCACGGTCGCCTGCGGCGCCCTCGCAATGACGAGGTGCGGGCGGCTCGCACTGACGAGGGCGGCGGCGCTGACGAGGGCGGCGGCTCGACTGACGAGGCGGGGCGGCTCGCACTGACGAGGGTGGGCGCCTCGCGACGACGAAGGGCGGGCGGCTCGCGCGGACCCGCGTTCCCCAAAAAGGTGAACGCCGTCCACCGCCAGCGGTCCCTTTATTTTGCTATCCTTCCGCGCGCGCCCTGCTCGGCGATTATCGTCAATTAGCCTGGTCAAATAGCCCGGGCAAATTGCCCGGTAAAATCCGGCGGAAGCGGCGCTCCCAGTCAAGGTTTACAGGCCCTTAAGCCATGTCACGACTCATTAAATTCCTGCTGTATACCGTGGCCGCCATCATTGCGATCGGCGTTATCGCGGCCATCGCTTTCCGGTTGTTCTTTGATCCGAACGATTTCCGGGACAATATTTCCGAGGCTGTCGTTGATGCGACCGGCCGCGAACTCGCCATCGAAGGCGACCTGTCCGTCAGCATATTCCCCTGGCTCGCCGTCGAGATGGGCAGCACGACCCTCGGCAACGCCGAGGGCTTCGGTCCCGAGCCGTTTGCCCGTTTTGACAGCGCGCGCCTGAGCGTCAGGCTCCTGCCGCTCATCCTGCGCCGTGAAATCGCTGTCGGTACAGCATCGCTCGACGCGCTGGTGCTGAACCTCGCGGTCAACGGCAACGGCGTAACGAACTGGGACGACCTGGCGGCGGCCGGCGACGCGGCGCCCGCTGAAACGGCGCCCGATGAGGCATCAACAGCCGTATTCGATATAGCCGGTGTCGAAGTCTCCAACGCGACGGTCCGCTACCAGGACGATGCGGCAGGCAGTACTTATGTCCTTGAGCAGATGGCGCTGACGACCGGCCGCATAGCGTTTGGCGAGACGTTCGATATCCGAAGCAACTTCGACTTCACGGCAATGCCCGGCGACATGAGTGGCCACGTGGCTTTTGAAACCCGCGCAACTATCAGCGAAGGCGCCAGTGCAGCGACGCTTGAGGACCTGGTGCTGACCGGCACCATCAACGGTATCGCGACGCAACCCACCGACATTCGCTTTGCCGCACCGCGCATCGAGGCCGATCTCGACAACAGCCGCGCGACGGTCGGCGAACTAGAGTTGTCCGCCCTGGGCCTCGACATCAATGCCGCGGTTGAGCCGTTTTCATGGGCCGGGGAGATACGTATCCCGGCCACGGTCGAGGTCTCAGAGTTTTCACTGAAACAACTGCTGGGCCTGCTCGATATCGAGCCGCCGGTAACGGCCGATGAGAATGCCCTGCAGCGCGTTTCCTTCAGTGCGGCGTCTGTCATTACTCCGGAATTGCTGGCCCTGGCCGATATGACGCTGCGCCTCGACGATACGACGATGAACGGTGAACTGTCGCTGCCACTGGCGGGCGACGCGCCAATCCGTTTCGATCTCGAAGCCGACAGCATCAACCTCGACGCCTACATGGCCCCGGCCGATGAGTCGGCGGTAGCCGCCGACACCGAGGTAACCGACGATTTCGAGATCCCGGTCGATACGATTCGCGGGCTCGAAGCCCAGGGCGCGCTGCGCGTGCAACAGGCAACGTTTGCCGACATGACGTTTACGAATGTCGAACTCGGGCTGACGAGCAGCGGCGGCAAGATGCGCCTGAATCCGCTGTCGGCCGGGTTGTTCGATGGCACCTACCAGGGTGATGTGCGCATCGATGCATCTGGCAGCGAGCCAGTGTTGTCTGTCGACGAACGTGTAGATGGTGTCAGTCTAACGCCCCTTGCCGTGGCAATGTTTGAGCAGGAGCACTTAAGCGGTACTATCAAGGGCAACTTCGCACTGAATGCTCGCGGGCAGACATTGTCCGAGATGCGCTCACGGCTGAACGGCACGATGGCATTCGAACTGGCCGACGGCGCGTGGGAAGGCACTGACATCTGGTACCAGTTACGGCGTGCCCGAGCACTGTACCGCCAGGAGGTCCCGCCCGAGCCGACGACCCCGCCCCGCACCGAGTTCAGCTCGGTCGTGGCCAGCGGCACGGTGACAGACGGCATATTTGCAAACAACGACCTGCTCGCCGAGTTGCCGTTCATGCAGTTGACAGGCAACGGCACCGTGGATCTCGTCGAGGGCGAAGTTGATTATGCGATGCAGGCCCGGGTGCTCGAACGCCCTGAATTCGTGCGCGGCGCCACGGAAGATGAACTCGACGAATTCACCGAAGCGATGATCCCGGTGCGCATTCGGGGGCCGTTCACTGACCTGAGCGTGCGGCCTGACATCGAGGCGATGTTCCGCTCCGAAGTCGAAGGTGCGTTGGAGAAAAAAGGCGATGAGCTGAAGCAGCGCCTGCTTGATCGCCTGCGCCCCAAGGAGTCGTCACCGGCGGCCGAAGATGATCCCGCTGCCGGCGAGCAGCCCCCCGCCGAAGAAGAGAGCGTCGAGGATCAGCTGAAGAATAAGTTGCGGAACTTACTCGAGCAATAACTCATGAACCTTGCCCTGCTCGTTGCGTCGCGTACGCTGGTCGCGGCCGCCCTACTGTCCAGTATGGCGGCACTGCACGCGGCCGACCTGCGTTCGGTATCGGTGGAGCAGACAGATAACCGCTATCACCTCGTCTCCGAGGCCTGGTTCGACGCGAAGCGTGAAGATCTGTACCGTGTGCTGACGAATTACGATGAGTTCCATCGCTTCACCAGCGCGTTCGTCGATACCCGCAACGTCGAGGTTGATGGTGAGGGTCGTCCGCGGTTCTACACACGCATGGAGGGCTGCCTGCTGTGGTTTTGCAAGTCGTTCGTGCGCAATGGCTACCTGGTTGAGGAGAGGCCGCACGAGGTCGTTGCCATGTCACTGCCGGAACAAAGTGACTTCAACTACAGCCGTGAACGCTGGAGCCTCAAGGACGAAGACGGCGGCACGCTGATGACCTACGATTTTGAGATGGAACCGAGCTTCTGGGTACCGCCGGTCATCGGCCCGTTCATCATCAAGCGCACGCTGAGGGCTGGGGGTGTCGACGCGATTGACCGCATTGAGGCAATTGCACAAGGCAAGGAGCCAAAGAAATAGTGCGCCCCCGTCATCGCGAGGCGCAGCACCAACGTCGTCGCGAGCCCGAAGGGCGTGGCGACCTCGTACACCAACGTCATCGCGAGGAGCGAAGCGACGTGGCGACCTCGCCAACCTGGCACCGGCGGCAAACCGAACGAGATCGCCACGGCGCCGCGCGCCTCGCGACGACCGCGCGTCAGCCATCCGATCAATGAACGACTTCGCAGCCCGCATACTCGCCTGGTACGCGGACTCCGGCCGCAAGGACCTGCCGTGGCAACATGACCCGACACCGTACCGCGTCTGGGTTTCCGAAATCATGCTGCAGCAGACGCAGGTCACGACGGTGATTCCGTACTACGAGCGCTTCACGGCCTCTTTTCCGGACGTCGTTTCACTTGCCGGTGCACACGAGGACGACGTACTGCATCACTGGTCCGGCCTCGGCTACTACGCGCGGGCCCGTAATCTGCATCGTGCCGCGCGCATCGTGCGTGATGATTACGATGCCGGATTTCCAACACGATTCGACGACGTCGCCGCGCTGCCCGGCATCGGCCGCTCTACCGCCGGCGCGATACTGGCGCTGTCGCAAAACCAGCGCCACGCGATACTGGACGGCAACGTCAAGCGTGTCCTGGCCCGTTATCACGCCATCGATGGCTGGCCGGGAAAGTCTGCCGTTGCCGCCCGGCTTTGGGAGCACGCCGAACAGCACACGCCTGCCGGGTCAGTTGCCGAATACACGCAGGCAATGATGGATCTCGGCGCTACCGTCTGCACACGTACGCGCCCGGCCTGCGAAGCCTGCCCGCTTTCGGCTGATTGCCATGCACATCGCGATGGCCGCGAGACCGACTACCCCGGCAGGAAGCCTGCGCGCAACAGGCCGCGGCGCTCGACCTGCCTGTTGCTCGCGCACGATAACGGCGAGCTCTACCTGGAGCGGCGGCCGCCCAGCGGCATCTGGGGCGGGCTGTGGAGCCTGCCGGAAATCGACGGCGAGGGCGCCGTTGACGGTTGGCTGGCCGACCACCTGAATGCCACGGCGGTGGAGCTTCGCCGCTGGCCGGGGCTCGCACACAGCTTCAGCCATTACGATCTGGACATACAACCGCTGGAGGTGCGCATTGCGCGCCCATCAAGTACAGTGACTGACCGCGACGGCCGCTGGTATCCGCTGGATGACGCGCCCGCCGTCGGCCTGGCCGCACCGGTCAGGAAACTTATCGAACAATTGGCGAATACAGGTCCCGACTGAATGTCACGAACCGTGCAATGCGTACTGTTAAAGAAGGAAGCCGAAGGGCTGGAGTACCTGCCGTACCCGGGCGAACTCGGCCAGCGGATTTACGAGAACGTCAGCAAGGAGGCATGGCAACAGTGGCTCGCGCACCAGACGATGCTGATAAACGAGTACCGTCTGACACCGATTGAACCGGAAGCCCGCAAGTTCCTCGTCGCCGAAATGGAGAAATTCTTTTTCGGTGAAGGCTCGTCGAAACCGAAGGAATACGTACCGACGGAATAACCAACAGTGTCATTGCGAGCCTGCAACCTTCCTGTCATTGCGAGCCCGCAGGGCGTGGCAATCTCAGTAACCTGGCACTGCGGTTAGCGGCACAAGATCGCCACGCTGCTACGCAGCTCGCGATGACGGGTATTGCTAAGTCGCTCGCGATGCCGGTATTGCTACGCAGCCTGCGATCACGGGTAAAGCGATCGATGCTGCTACCCTGTTACCCGAACGCAGTACTGCACTGAAAAATACTGCTGCGCATCAGTCCACACTGTATGCACTTCAAAGCCCGCCCGCGCTGCGGCATTTGAAAAGCCCTCCAGCGTATACTTGTGCGAACTCTCGGTATGAATCGTCTCGCCATCGCGAAACAAAAACTGCTGGCCCGCAATGGTGACGCGCTGCTCGCCTGAGCTCTCAAGGTGCATCTCAACACGGCCGAGTTCTTCGTTATAAAAGGCGATATGCCTGAACCGCAACGTATCAAAGTTCGCGCCAAACTCGTGATTCAACCGGTGCAGCACATTGAGGTTGAACTGAGCCGTAATACCGGCATTGTCGTTGTATGCCCGTTCAAGCACGGCCGGATCCTTTTTCAAATCGACACCGATCAACAATGCACCGCCCTCGCCGGCTTCGGTATGCATGACCTCGAGCAGCGCATGCGCACCGGCCGGTGTGAAGTTGCCGATTGTAGAGCCGGGGAAATAAACGATGTTCCTTACCGGCGTGATGCGTGGATTCGGTAGTTCGAACGGATGTGTGAAGTCGGCGGCAACCGGCAATACTTCGATATGCGGAAACTCCTCCGCCAGCACGTTGGCTGACGCCAGCAGGTGATCGCGCGAAATATCGACCGGTACATAGGCGGCAAGGTCAATGGCGTGTTTGAGCAGCAGCCTTATTTTCGTGCTCGACCCACTGCCGAACTCGATGATGCTCGCCTGCGGGCCAATCAGACGTTCGATCTCGTCGATGTTGTCTTCCATGATGGCCAGCTCGGTCTGCGTCGGGTAGTACTCCGGCAGTTCGGTAATCTGCTCGAACAGCTGCGAGCCACGCTCGTCGTAGAAAAACTTGGGTGACAACGTCTTCTGCGCACGGCTCAAACCTGCGAGGATCTCGGCCAGGTCATTGGTGTTTTCGCCGTCCTGCTCGGTCAGTTCAAGCCCGGTTGCCTGCTCCGCCATAAGCGTTACCCGATGTCCCGCGCGAGGCGGATACCGAGAAACTGCCAGCGCGCGTCCGGATAGAAGAAGCTACGGTAGCTGGCGCGGATGTGATCGTGCGACGTGACGCAGGAGCCGCCGCGCACGCTCACCTGGTTGCACATGAACTTGCCGTTGTATTCACCCAGGGAACCGGCCAGCGGCTTGAAGCCGGGATAGGGCGCGTAGGCTGATGCAGTCCATTCCCACACGTCGCCGAAAAACTGGCCATCGCCGGCAGCCGGGTGCCAGTAACCGTCGTCGACAAAATTTCCGCGGACCGGTTGCAGGCGGGCAGCCACCTCCCATTCGGCTTCAGTCGGCAGGCGCGCGCCGGCCCAGCGCGCGTAGGCATCCGCCTCGTAATAACTGACGTGTGCGACGGGGGCATTAACGTCGAGCGTGCGCGAGCCACCGAGCGTGAACTCGGTGTTGAGATCGTCGTTCCAGTACAGTGGCCGCTGCCAGCCGCGTTCGTTGATAATCGCCCAGCCGTCAGATAGCCACAGCGCGGCGTTCGTGTAGCCACCGTCACGGATGAACTCGCGGTACTCGCCGTTTGTCACGAGCCGCGCGGCAATGTCGTGTGGGTGCAGCAACGCGGTGTGTCGGGGCGTTTCGTTATCAAAGCTGAAGCCGTCGCCGCTGGCACCAATCGTTTGCACGCCGCTGGTACCGCTAAGAAACTCAAGCGGTGATGCATCACGCTTCGGCGGCACCGGCAACTCCGGATTAACGGCTGGCAGCATCGGGTTGCAGGAAAAGACGTGCTTGATGTCCGTCAGCAGCAGTTCCTGGTGCTGCTGCTCGTGATTGAGACCCAGTGTCACGCGCTCTGCGAGTTCCGCATCATCGGCACGCTGTTCAAGCAGTGCGCACATGTGCTCGTCGATGTGCTGGCGGTAAGCGAGCACTTCATCGACAGTCGGGCGCGACAGCAGGCCACGGCGCCCGCGTGCGTGCATGTCGCCGGCGGATACATAATAGGAGTTGAACAGGTAGTGATACTGCTCGTTGTAGCGGCGGTACTGCGGTGCGAAGGCTTCGAGCACGAAGCGTTCGAAGAACCACGTGACGTGCGCCAGGTGCCATTTCACCGGGCTGACGTCGGGCATGCTTTGCACGACGTAGTCCTCGGTATTGAGCCCGTGGCACAAGGCGGGCGTCAGCGCTCGCACGCGCGTGTAGTGCTCCGCGAGCGTTTCAGGGGAAGTGCGTGCGTGACCGGTGGTTTCGGCGGGGCGCATGGTACGAACCCTAGCCCGGACTATTCATGAATACGCTCGCGCCCTTGCTTGATCCTTGTGCGAACAAGTCTCTGCCCAATCATCGCGGCGATTCATGAATAGTCCGGGCTAATTCAGGAAGGGCCAACAAGATTACGGCCGGCGCAAGGCGGTGTCAAAATGCTTTCAACTCACCGTCGGCTGGTGACCCCCGGATCAGCGAGCGGTAATTCGGTCGTTTTGCGGACCGTGCGAATGGCAACGCTCGAGTTCACGCGCGCGACGCCGGGCAGGCGTGTCAGCGACTCATTGTGCACGCGCTCGAAGTCAGCCATGTCCGAGACCACGACGCGCAGGAGGTAGTCAAACTCGCCGGTCATCAGGTAGCACTCCATGACCTCCGGCAATGCCTGCACGGCTTTCTCGAAGGCGGCGAGCTCGCTTTGCTCTTCGCGGTTCAGGGCGATGTGCACAAAGACGTTGCCGGAGAGCCCGGCCTCCTTCTGGTTCAGCAGCGCGACGTAACGTTCGATCAGCCCCTTGGCCTCGAGCGCGCGGACCCGACGCAGGCACGCGGACTCGGACAGGTTGACGAGGCCCGCCAGCTCGACGTTGCTGATGCGGCCGTCCTTTTGCAGCGCGCGCAGGATGGCGCGGTCGAAGCGGTCGAGCGACATGGCAGAAACTTGCGTAGAAAGCTTTCAGAGCCGCAGAATATGCCACAGATTGTCCATTAAGTCACTGATTCAGCAATCCAATTGCTGCATCGGGGGAGTATCCTGCGCGGTAATTATCACGGGTGGGGAGCATCCAGCATGAAAGTCGGCATACCCAAAGAAATCAAGATTCTCGAATACCGGGTTGGCATGGTACCGGCCGGCGTCCGGGAGCTGGTGAACGATGGCCACGAAGTCATCGTCGAAACCAATGCCGGCGCGGGCATCGGCATGACCGATGACGACTACAAGGCGGCCGGCGCGCGCGTCGTAAAGACCGCGAAAGAGGTGTTCGACGCAGCGGAGCTGATCGTCAAGGTCAAGGAGCCGCAGCTCGAGGAATGCCGCATGCTGAGGAAAGACCAGGTGCTGTTCACGTACCTGCATCTGGCAGCGGACCCGAAGCAGGCAGCCGCCCTCATAGAATCAGGAACGACGGCGATTGCGTATGAAACCGTCACGGCCAGAGATGGCTCCTTACCGCTGTTGACGCCGATGAGCGAAGTCGCCGGGCGCCTGTCGATACAGGCTGGTGCATTCGCGCTGCAAAAGGCCAACGGTGGCCGCGGCGTGCTGCTCGGCGGCGTGCCGGGCGTGGCGCCGGGCAAGGTTGTTGTAGTGGGTGGCGGCGTCGCCGGCACAAACGCGGCCGAGATGGCGATCGGACTGGGTGCCGAAGTCACGATACTCGACCGCTCCGTGCCCCGGCTGCGCCAGCTCGACAGCATTTACGGCGGCCGCATCCGTACGATGTACTCGACGACCGACGCGATTGACCGGCTGATCCCGGATGCCGATCTCGTCATCGGCGCGGTACTTATCGCCGGCGCCGCTGCGCCGAAGCTGGTGACGAAGGAACACGTCAAGGCGATGCGGGCCGGCGCGGTGCTGGTCGACATCTCGATCGACCAGGGCGGCTGCTTCGAGACCAGCCGGCCGACGACGCACGCAGAGCCGACCTACGTCGTCGACGATGTCGTGCATTACTGCGTGACGAACATGCCGGGTGCGGTGCCGCGAACGTCGACGTTCGCGTTGACCAATGTCACGCTGCCATTCGCGAAGGCCCTGGCCCGACACGGCTGGCGCGAAGCCCTTAAACGCGACCCGTACCTGGCTGAGGGGCTTAACGTCCACGCCGGTCAGGTCAATCACGAAGCCGTCGCCCACGACTTGGGCTACGACTACCTGTCCGCCGCGGACGCGCTTAAAGCTGCCTGACTCCGCTCCCCCCGGAGCCAGGTGGATTTGGAAGCCGGGCGCATGCCCGGCTTTTTTTGGGTCCTTGACTACCTTGGCCCTGATCGGTCTAATACCCCGCTCGCTTGATACGTCACAGCCTCCGCGGCCCCGCCATGGGACCGCGACTTTCCCAAAAGACGTCACCAGGGCCAGGTAGCTCAGTTGGTAGAGCAGCGGACTGAAAATCCGCGTGTCGGTGGTTCGATTCCGCCCCTGGCCACCACTCTCACAGCCTCGCCGATTCGGCGAACGAGCTGAATCGGCTTTCCAGTCGATCTGAATCTGGTCTGTTGGTAGCGCGCCGCGGCACAACTATCCTGGTTTCGTGAATTTCCTGCAGTCCGTGCTTCAGCATTGGCCCGTCACGCTCCTCCATGATGTCGGGCCGAACGACGATTTGGTAGTCAGGCCGAATCCCAAAATACTCGCCATCGAACGCAGCGTGATGAATCTTGCAAAGCGATAGCCCATTACTAACTACAGGCTCACCAGCGTCATCGGTATCCGGAGTTATGTGTGCAGCATCGAGCAGTCGCGCATGCTTTAATCGGCAGACCGAACAGCGTTCTTGATAGGCCCGTAGTACTCGATCTCGAAAAGAGCGTTGATGGATTCGCTGCCGGACCAGTCGAGTCACGTATCCACGCCGAATAGAGTCGTCCGTATCGTCACGTTCGTACTCAAGGTTCAGGAAGTCATCTGCCGCGACAGTAAAACGCAGTTTGGCAGGGTCGTCGCCAACTATGTATACAGAGGCAACCGTGAGATATTGCCCAGGCACCGTTCCGAAGAAGTAGATCAGCGGCACCTTGTCACGCATTGCGTCCCGTAGGCGTCGGTTTTCATGGAAGGTGGGGTCCGTGCCACGGTAGCTGTAAAGGAGATACTGGCCCCCGGCGTCAAACGAGTCTTCGTACGGGCCGTTTGTGGTGGTCGTTATGGAGAGCGGGTAGTACTTGATTTGGACAGGCTTGAAGATGCCCTTTGGTCCCACCAAACGAACACGCGCGCCCTGGTTCTCGAATCCTTGTTCAAGAACGGCTCTTGAGAGCGTATCGTCCGCTCGGACTAGCTGCTCGCGAAGCCACGCAAATGCCGCCGCCCGAACTACTGCACTGCTGGAATCTTCCATTGCGCCCTGGTTGTTCCGATGAGCCTGGATCGTACCAGGTCATTAGTAGACGCCGCCTTGCAAAGGGAGATCTCGCCGCTGATACTGGATGGTGGTCGCAAATCGGGTCTTTCTTATGAATATCGAGAAGTTGCAGCACCGACTAAGAGAATTTGCGGCGGATCGCGATTGGGAGCAGTTTCATTCGCCCAAAAACATCGCTATGGCACTGTCCGTTGAAGCGTCTGAGCTGCTTGAACATTTCCAGTGGCTGACCCAGTCACAGTCGGCGTCCCCGGAGTCGGTCAACCGCGGCGAGGTGGCGACCGAGATTGCCGATATTCAAATCTACCTGGCGATGCTGGCCGACAAGTTGGACATCGACATAGAGAGAGCGGTGGATGAGAAGATAGAGACCAACGGGATAAAGTACCCCCCGACATCAACGTCCGGCAATCGGCCGTAACAGATACGCTGCGCGATGCTTGTCTACGCCGCAACCCGAGCTGAATTTACGCAGGACGTGTTCTCGAACCAGATCGAAAAGAAGATTCTGGACGCGTTCGCACTGCGACTGGGGCATCGCACTTCAAAGTCGGAAATCGAGTCGTGGAAAAACTCGATGCAGTACATGAACAATGCACTAATCGCCGGCGATCTACCTGACGATGCTGGTGTCGCGATCGAGTATCAGATTCCGCTCACGTCAAAACGCGTAGACTTCATCTTGTCGGGAGCCGACGAAGGTCGCCGCGACACCGCAATCATTGTTGAGCTCAAGCAGTGGTCCGAAGTTGCCGAGACTGGCAAAGACGCGATCGTTGAGACATTTGTTGGTGGCGCGGTGAGACAGGTTACGCACCCGTCTTATCAGGCGTGGACATATGCTGCGCTGATTCGAGACTTCAACGCGGATGTCCAGGACGGCAACATCGCAATTCGTCCGTGCGCGTATTTGCATAATTGCATAGAGCCAACCGCAGTCAAGTCGTCGTTCTATAACGAACATATGGCTCTTGCCCCGGTTTTTCTTCGGGACGACGTAGAACTTCTTAGCGACTTTCTCAAGAAGTATGTGAAGTATGGCGACACCTCCCGAATTCTTTACAAAATCGATCATGGTCGTTTGAGACCTTCTAAAAATTTAGCGGATCACCTGTCGTCGTTACTCCAGGGCAACCGTGAGTTTGAAATGATTGACGACCAAAAGGTTGTCTACGAAACGGCTATGGAATTGGCCGAGCGAGCGAAAAATAAAGGGAAGCAGGTCCTGTTGGTCGAAGGCGGTCCGGGCACTGGCAAGTCCGTTGTTGCTGTCAATCTGCTGGTTGAGCTGACGCAAAGGCAGTTCGTTACTCACTACGTGTCGCGAAACGCGGCGCCGAGAGCCGTGTACGAAAGCAAGCTTGCTGGGACGTTTTCCCGGACACACATTACCAATCTCTTCAAGGGCTCTGGCGCCTATGTGGACACGTTGCCCAATACAATGGACGTACTGATCGTCGACGAGGCTCATCGGTTGAACGAGAAATCGGGCTTCTATCAGAATCAAGGCGACAATCAGATCAAGGAAATTATCCAAGCGTCTCGTCTTTCCATATTTTTCCTCGACCAGGATCAGCGCGTCACCCTGAAAGATATTGGTGACAGAGATGAAGTACGGCGCTGGGCAGGGGAATTGGGCGTGGACCTCACCGAACTTAAATTGCAATCGCAATTCCGATGTAACGGATCCGATGGCTATTTGTCATGGATCAACAATACGCTGCAGATCGAGGAGACTGCGAATGAAACGCTTGCCGGAGTCGAATATGACTTTCGGGTGTTTGATTCACCGAATGAGCTTAGGCAGAAGATCGTCGATCTCAACAGGGAGAGCAACAAGGCACGCATGGTTGCCGGTTACTGCTGGGACTGGAAAGGGAAGAAGGACCCCGACGTAAAGGATGTTGCGATTCCAGAACATGATTTCGCCATGCGCTGGAATCTCGATACCGACGGCTCATTGTGGATTGTGGCTCCGGAGTCCGTATCTGAAATCGGGTGTATCCATACCTGCCAAGGCCTCGAGCTCGACTATGTCGGCGTCGTAATCGGCGAGGATTTTGTGATTCGAGACGGAGAGGTAGTCACGGACGCGAACAAGCGGTCATCGCAGGATCGCTCGATCCGTGGTTTCAAAACCTTGTGCAAGAAGGACCCGGAAGTAGCACATGCGTTGGCTGATCCGATCATCAAGAACACGTACCGCACTCTGATGACCCGTGGCCAGAAAGGCTGCTATGTATTCTGCGTGGACAAAGAAACCAACGAATACTTCAAGAGTTTCGTAGATTACGACTCTGCTGAAGATGCCGTGGACGACAGGTTGCCAAAAGCGGCAGAACCAGGGCTACCGGAGAGCGACTAGAAAGACCGCTTGCGCTACGATGTATATCGGATGCTAGAGTTTCAAAATGAAGCTTCACATCCTCAGCGACCTTCACACAGAATTCGACGATTTCGATCCGCCGGAGACCGGCGCGGATGTTGTCGTTCTCGCCGGCGACATTGGCGTGGGCTTGGGCGGAATCGAGTGGGCGGCCAGCAGGTTTCCTAAGACTCCTGTGATCTACGTGCCGGGCAATCATGAGTACTATGGTCATGACATAGGGCTTACCGACGATCTCATTAGCCAATCCCCAAAGAATATCCATGTATTGAACAACAACGAAATTGTACTCAATGGTGTTCGGTTTTTGGGCAACACGCTATGGACCGATTTCAAGTTCAACGGCGCAGGAGAGGCATGGGTCTCGCGACAGACTGCGAAGTCATTGATTGACGACTTCAGCTCGATCAGGAATGGCAATCGACTCTTTACACCAGAGGACTCTGTACATCAGCACAGAGCTAGCGTGCATTGGCTCGTCACCGAACTGGAGAAGGAGTATGCAGGCCAAACGATCGTGGTGACGCATCATCTGCCTTCGTCGCTGTCGGTAGGGAAGCTCTACAAAGGCGATCTTCTCAATCCCGCATTTGTAAGTCGCCTGGAAGGCATCATCGAAAAGTACAAACCAGATCTCTGGATTCACGGGCACACTCACGTTCCCTGCGATTACGAGATCTTTGGTACCCGAGTGGTCTGCAATCCACGTGGCTATCCGGGCGAGCACCATGAGCCAGGATTTCGCGAGGACTTGCTCGTTACACTTGGTTCATAGGCAACGAAAATCCTTGCGCGAATTTTGCGTGGTTCGCGGTAGGTACGGGCACGGCTTCAATGAAGCGGTCCACCGCAGCAATTCTTGTACTTCTTGCCGCTCCCACAGGGGCAAGGTTCATTTCGGCCGATTTTATTGCTGACTGCCGGATTGCTCACGCCTGTTTCCCGCTCGATGAGCGCCTCGAATATCGATCGCCCGAGGTGAGCGTAGGAAGCGAGCGCGTCGGGGAACATCTCGCGCATCTTCCTTGCGAAGTCCTCAAAGGACGTGTCGCCTTTCTTGCGTTTACCAGGCTTCATTTCCTCGAAATAGGCTTCTGCCAGTTGCCTGGAACCGAAGAAGGACAAGACCATGAGGGTCGCGCCCCATTCTTCGTCGAGTTCGTCGAACAGGTACTCCTCCCACAACTCGGCGAGCCAATCGTGGCCCGCCGCGAAGCCTCGCGACCACTGCGCGATTGTAGAGCCGTCCTCAAAGTTCTTCGATATATCCTTGTAGAAAACACATCCTGCCGGGAGATTCTTGCTTCGCTCGAGCACGGCCGTGTTCGTTTTGTTGTAGAGATTCATCACCAGACCGAGAATTATCTGTGCCTCGTTCTCGTCGGCAAAATTGAGGCTCTCGTCATTGCCGATCAACGGCAACCAATCCGATGGAGGGATCGTCTCGGGCGAACACGCAATTGCAAACAAGAATCCCTGAAGCTCATGAAACCGCAGTGTTCCTTCAGGTCGCTTGGAGCTGCCAAGAAATTTTTCCAGTCTTTCAGTATCAGTCTTGTTCATCGACTATGACTTGATCATGGAGCTTTGATGCCGGTTCGAGCACAGGGCTGATGAAATCGCCGACTGCAGTAAGGACCTCATCAAATGTGGCTGGACCGTCTACGCCTGTCTTTTCCAGAAATGCCTTCCATTGCTTACCGAGCACATCGTTTCCGAGCAGCTCCGCCTTCAATTCATCGAACGGGATGAGATCAGTTCCACGGTTATCAAAAGTCTGCTTGACGGCCTCGCCCAGCACTGAGTCGTCAAACTCGTATTGCCGGGAGAGTCGCCAAACATCGTAGTAGTCCTTCATCCGACTGTTGAGACTACCGAGATGAATCATGGCCTCGACCTTTTCAGCGACTACCGTCTCCGGCGGGTACATGCGCAGTGTCGGAGCAGGTAGATCGAGAATGACGGGATAGTCGGCGCGCACCACGCCGGGATGTACCTTGTCGCCAAAGCCGACATCTATCTGCATGGTGATTTTGGCATTGCCAAGTAGACCGCGGAATCGGATACGCACGCCCTCGTAATCGGCACCCTCCTTGATCTTTCGCGCGTCGACCGAATCCGGATCGAACACCAATCCGTCGTCGTCCTCTGCGGCACAAACCTCGCGAAAGATGGCCGCGAGATTCTCGGGAGAATTATCGAGGAATGCCAGGAAGTCGATATCGCGCGTCGCGCGACTGTCCGGTACATCCCATACCCGAAACAGCAGGGCTCCCTTGAGGACAAACGAGCCGTTGTGACCTGAGCAGCTTAAGCGATACAGCAGGCGCTCCATGGCGAAGTACTGAAGGACCTCGTTAAACGGCCGGCCTGTTTGCCTGGCGACATTCAACAAACGCTGGTGTACTGAGGCTGCGACATTCTTGTTGGTCGACTTCGTCACAGTAGCGCTTCCAGGTACGGGCGCATTACCTTTTCGACGCGGCACACCTTTGCGTACTCAATCAGCTTTCTTGGCTTTGATTTGTGTTGATCCCGGTAGAGCGTTAGCGCTTCGAGTACCGTGTCCATTCCAATCTTATTACGGTACTTGAAACAGTCCGCCAGGGTTTTCTCGGCGCTGTAGATCTGCACTGGAGTTCTGTCAATACGATGCGTCTCGATGCCGGCCGTAAACGCTGCGCCCGAAAACCAATAGAGCCGAATTGGCGGGTAATCCAGTCGTGGCGGTTCTGTTCCTCTGCTGACTGCGATGGACACCTCGTGGGGAATCTGTGTCGTGATGTCATGGAAATGCAGGGCCGAGATGAGACAGATGACTCCTCTTGGTATCTTGTTGGCGACAGTGACGATGTCGGGATCGGAAAGCGGAGGCAGGTCAGTGAGGCGGTAGAGGCCCCGGTCAAGTCGTTCCAGCAGCCCGGCGTCGCGCATGGCGTATAGAGTGCGAGGATGAATGCCCTGGTCAAGGGCTTCACCAGTCCGCAGGATGCCACCGCCGCGTCGGAAGGCACGACGAACTGCCTCAATCTGTTTGTCAGTTGCTGCCGGATCCATTGGATAAATATACCAGCATGATTAATTATTTGCTGGTTGTTTTATCCAGAAGCTCTTGCGTGAATTTTGCGTGGTTCGGTCCTGAATAGTCCTGCATCGTACTGCAAATAGTGCAACGGACGCCCCGGTAACCTACTGATAAATAACAACAGAATCAAACACTTAGCGTTCTGAAAATCCGCGTGTCGGTGGTTCGATTCCGCCCCTGGCCACCATAATCCAATAAATTCAGACGGTTATAAGCGCCGCTCCCGCGGCGATTTCGGGCGGGTACAGTACAGGTACAGTGCCGAATCGCGAGGAGCACATCGTGGCGACATTTGTACGGACATCGTCGGGCAAATGGAAAGCGGTTATCCGAAAAATGGGTTGGCCGACGACGTGCAAGACCTTTCGCCTCAAGCGAGATGCAACGGATTGGGCAACGCGCATTGAAGACCAGCGGATGCGCGATGCGTTTATCGAGCGCGGTCCGGCCCGAAGCGTCGAGTGACAAACAGCAAGTGGCAAGTCCGTGGTATCGCCAGCTAGTACGCGTGGCTTGATCGTGTACCGTGTCGCATTTCTCGCCAGGCATTACCGAGCACGCGGTAGGCCGATCGAAGAAACATCACGAGCAATGCACTCGCGACGACTATGTCGGGCCATCCGGAGGCAAATATCCATACCGCAAGCGCCGCGACGATTACCGCAACGCCTTCCAACACGTCGTTGCGCGAGCATTCCCAGGCGGAGCCCATGTTTACGTCCCCATGCCGAAACGGTGTGAGCAGGCGCAGGCAGACGAGATTCGCGCCAAGATTGAGGAGTGCGGCCAGGCCCATCGTTTCGACCACGGGTACATCCGGGTTCATGAGGCGCCAGAAGATCTGGATGCCGACAGCGATCCCTGCACCGAGGATCAGGATTCCCTTGAAGAACGCTACCCGAGCCTTTGCGGAAGAGGCGGCTCCCACAACCGCGAAGCTGACCGCATAAGTCACCGCATCACCGAAATTATCCAGTGCGCCGGACAGCAGGGACGAAGATCCGCTCAGGAAGGACGAGACCACCATCATCACGAACGTCGCTGCGTTGATCAGCAGAACGATTATGAGTACCCGGCGCTGGTGTCGCTGCAACCTGGCCGTATCGACGGTCGTTTGACAGCAGCTATCGCCCATAGATAAGTGGACAGCTTGTTTTTGGTGTTGTTCGCCCAGGCTCAGGTACTCCTCGGCGCGAACATGATAATTGCCATGCCGGCGATCGCCACGGTAGCGCCGATAAGATCCCATGGGTCCGGCTGCTGCCGATCCACCAGCCACAACCACAGAATCGCAACGCTGACGTAGACGCCGCCGTAAGCGGCATAAGTACGGCCGGCAGCGGTGGGGTGCAGTGACAGTAGCCAGGCGAACAACAGCAGGAATGCCGTAGCGGGCACGAGCAGCCACGCCGAACCGCCTTTTCTCAGCCAGAGATACGGCAGGTAGCAGCCGATGATTTCCGCGAGCGCCGTGATAACGAACAAGGCGAGTGTCTTGAGGTAGAGCATAACGACTCCGGGTCAGGAAGCATCAGGGGCCCGCCGGCCGGCACCGTGGAAGATCCGGTACAGCGCCGGCAGCACCAGCAGCGTCAGGGCAGTGGAGGAAATGATTCCGCCAATGACCACCGTCGCAAGCGGCCGCTGGACTTCCGCGCCGGTCCCGACGTTGAACGCCATCGGCACGAATCCGAGGCTGGCGACCAGCGCCGTGATCAGGACGGGCCGCAGGCGTTTCATGGCACCTTCGATGATAGCTTCCTGGAGCGGTCTGTTCTCGCGCAGCTGCTTGATGAACGACAGCATGACGACGCCATTGAGAACGGCGACGCCGGAAAGTGCAATGAAGCCAACTCCGGCCGAGATCGAGAACGGCATGTCCCGCAGGGCCAGTGACGCGATGCCGCCGGTGAGCGCGAGCGGGACGCCGGTGAACACAAGTGCCGCGTCGCGGGCAGATCCGAATACGCTGAACAACAGGCCGAAGATCAGCAGCAGGGTCACGGGGACCACGATTGCCAGGCGTTTCGACGCGGCGATGAGCTGCTCGAAAGTGCCACCATATTCGATCCAGTAACCGGCGGGCAGTTCGAGATTACGCTCCACCTCGTCCCTGACTTCCGCGACGAACGATCCGAGGTCGCGGCCGCGGACATTGGCCGTGACATTGACACGGCGTTTGCCGTTCTCCCGACTGATCTGGTTGGGTCCGATTTGCAGCGAGACCGATGCAACTTCGGATAGTGGCACGCTGTCCGCTGGCCATGCAGGCAGGGTGTGAGGGCCAGCCGCGGCCCGATAGGCTGAGGCGGAGCGCGGCAGGCGGACAGGCAATTGCGAGATGGTATCCGGGTTCGAGCGCAGCGCCTCCGGAAGCCGGACCACGATGTCGAAGCGCCGGTCTCCCTCGAACACCTGGCCCGCGCTGGCGCCTTTCAGTGCGGTTGCAACCGTCTGCTGAACGTCGCCGACGGACAGGCCGTAGCGCGCAAGACGCTCCCGGTCGGGCGTTACCGTCAGGATGGGCAGCCCGGTGACCTGCTCGGCTTGAACGTCCGCGCTGCCTGGGACGCTCGCCACGAGTTGTTCTATCTGCTCCGCCACTTCCGTCAGGATGTCCAGCTCGTCCCCGTACACGGTAACGGCGAGCTCGGCGCGTACGCCGGCAATCAACTCGTTGAAGCGCATCTCGATCGGCTGAGTCATTTCGTAGTTGTTACCGGGCACCTGCGAGGCGATGGCCGAGAGCTCCTCGATGAACACCTCCTTGGGCTTGTCCGGATCGGGCCAGGCGGCACGCGGCTTGACCATCAGGAACGTGTCCGCCACGTACGGCGGCATCGGGTCGTTCGCGACTTCGCCGGTGCCGATCTTGGAGAAGATGTGAGAGATTTCAGGCACGTCGGCGAAGGCCGCTTCGAGCCGGTTCTGCATCTCGACGGCTTGTGTCAGGCTGGTGCCGGGAATCCGCAAGGCCTGCAGCGTAATGTCGCCCTCGTCGAGGCGTGGAATGAATTCCGTGCCCAGGCGGGAGGCGAGAAGGCCGCTAGCCAACACCAGGATGGCCGCGGAACCGACGACCAGCCAGCGGTTACGCAGGGCAAAGTGCAACAGCGGCCGGTAGAGTGCCGAGGCGCCGCGCATGATCCGGTTCTCGCGCTGCGCCACCGGCTTGCGAACGAACATTGCCACGGCCGCCGGTACCGCCGTGAGCGACAGGACCAGTGCCGCCGCCAGCGCCATCATCACGGTCAGGGCCATCGGCCGGAACATTTTGCCCTCGACACCGCTGAGCGTGAGGATGGGCACATAGACGACCAGGATGATGGCAATGGCGGTGATCGCCGGTCGGATGACTTCGCGGCTGGCCTCGAAGACGATCTGCAGTCGTTCCGACAAGGCCAGCGTCGAGCCCGGCGTCGAGCGCTCCCCGAGCCGGCGCAGGCAGTTCTCGACGATGATCACCGCGCCGTCGACGATCAGGCCGAAGTCCAGCGCGCCGAGGCTCATCAGGTTTGCCGAGACGCCGGATTCCACCATGCCGGTGATCGTCATCAGCATCGACAACGGGATCACGGCCGCGGTGATGATTGCGCCGCGCCAGTTGCCGAGCAGCAGGAACAGCACGACGATGACGAGCAGGGCGCCCTCGACGAGGTTCTTCGACACGGTCGCGATCGTCAGGTCGACCAGTGATGTCCGGTCGTAGACCGCTTCGACGACCACGTCGTCCGGCAAAGATGCCTGCACGGCTTCCAGGCGCTCCGCGGCCGCCGCGGCAACCGCCCGGCTGTTCTCGCCCATCAGCATGAAGACCGTGCCCAGCACGACTTCCTGACCATTCCGGGTCGCAGCGCCGGAACGCAGATCGCTGCCGAGCCGGATCTCGGCGACGTCGCGCAGCGGTATCGGCACGCCGCCCCGATGTGCCACGGTCAGCGTTCGGATGTCATCAAGGCCGGCGACCTGCCCCGGCGAGCGCACCAGGTATTGTGTGCCGAAGCGCTCGATGTAGCCCGCGCCCTTATTGCTGTTGTTCTCGAGCAGCACCTCGACGACGTCGTCGAACGAGAGATCATAAGCACGCAGCGCGTCCGGGTCCGGCAGCACGTGGAACTGTTTGACGTAGCCGCCGATCGTATTGACCTCCACGACACCCGGCGTCTGCCGAAGCTGCGGCCGGATCATCCAGTCTTGCACCGTGCGCAGGTACATCGGGTCGTGCCGGGTGCCGTCACGCGCGGCAACGGTGTACATGAAGATTTCGCCCAGGCCCGTCGCGATGGGGCCCATCCGCGGTTCGATGCCCGCCGGCAGCAGGGTGCGCACCTCGCTCAGCCGCTCGCCGATCACCTGGCGCGCGAAATAGATGTCGGTCCCTTCCTCGAATATTACGGTCACCTGCGAGAGACCGTAACGGGACATCGAACGCGTGTGGTCCAGCTGCGGCAAACCCGCCAGCGCGAATTCGATGGGGAACGTGATGCGCTGCTCGGTCTCAAGCGGCGAATAACCCGGTGCCCCGGTGTTTATCTGCACCTGTATGTTGGTGATGTCGGGCACGGCGTCGATCGGCAGCTTCTCGTAGTTGTAGATGCCAAGCAGGCCAGCGCCCAGTGCGAGGCTCAGTACCAGCCAGCGATGCCGGATCGAGAAGTCGAGGATGCGATCGAGCATGATGGTGATCTCAGTGGCTGTGGCTGGCGCCGGCTTTTTCGATGTCGGCCTTGATCAGGTAGCTGTTCTCGGCGACGTACACTTCGCCCTCCTCGAGGCCTCCAAGCACTTCGACGTACTCGGCGTCCCGCCTGCCCAGCTCTAGCCGCCGTGCTTCGTAGGCGTCGCCATCCTTTACGAAGACGGCGTCGGAATCGCGATAGCGCTGCACGGCGGAGCGCCTGACAGCGAGCGGGACGTCGATTTCGTCGACAACAACGCGCGCCTTGACGAACTGGCCGGGGCGGAGTTCGAGCTCGGCGTTCGGGACCACGACGCGCGCTTTGACGCTCTGGCTGCCGTGCGCCATGACCGGCGCAATCCAGTCGATCCGGGCCCGGATGCGGCGGCCGCCCAGCGTCGTCAACTCGACCGGTTGACCTTTCTCGATCGACGCCACCTGGTTTGCGAACACGTCGAGCTGTACCCAGACGATCTCCGGGTCAGCGATGACGAATAGTGGATCCGTACCCGTCACCTGCCCGGGCTGTACGCTGCGTTCCAGGACAATGCCATTGATCGGGGCGAGCACCGGAACCTGTGTCAGGCTTTCATTGGTCTCGACGGTCGCAAGCGCATCGCCCTGCTTGACCGGGTCACCGACCGTGCGGTGAACCTGTGTCACGACGCCGGCAAACCGCGGCCGAATGATCGAAATCCGGGCGGGATCGGTTTCCACCGTCCCGGTCAGCTCGATTATCTCGACGATGGTGCGCTCACTGGCGTGCTCGACGCGGATGCCCGCCGCTTCGGCGGCGCTTTCCGATATTCGCGTGCTGCCCTCCGGATTCGTATGCTGGTCGTGCACGCCGGACCCGGAATCGTGTTCGTCGTGGCCAGCGTGCGAGTCGTGACCGGCTTCCCGCGGTTCGTCCGATGCTCTTGCGGCGAACAGGGCGAGTGCCAGCAGGCAGATGCCGATGATTAACGGGGCGAGGATCCTGTTGCTGCATTTCATGGTTGCACCTCGTAGCCGGCGCCGAGCAGGTACTCGATTTCCATCAGCGTGGCATGGTAGCGGGCAGCGGCATCGACCAGCTCCTGCTGCAATTCCAGCAATGCCTGCTGCGCCTGGTTCAGCTCCAACAATGTACTGCTGCCGACCCGAAAAGCGTCTTCATACATACGAACGGCTTTCCGTGCCTCCGGAATAATGTCGTCGCGCAACCGACCCGACGCCTGCCGGGAGAACTCGAGGTCGTTGTAAAGTCCGGACAGCAGCGTCCGCAGCGCGAGCATCTGCGCCTCCGCGGCGGCGGGGTTACGTGCCAGTTGAAGTTCCGATTGTTCGATCAGCGGCCGGGCCCGCGAGGCACTGCCGAACGGCATGCTGACCGAGAACACCAGCCCGACATCGCCCGTCTCGCCCAGCCGCTTGAGGCCGCCGGCGAGCGAGATGTCTGACTTTTCCTGTGCCGCCGCGAGCCGCCGTTGCGCCTGCAGTAGCCGGAACTCGGTGGCCCGGCGCTGCATTTCAGGGTTGTCCTCGAGTCGTCGTTCCAGTGAATCGTACGGGGGCAACGCCGGCAAACGGTGGAAGTCCGCCTCGGCCCGCCCGAAATCCGGCGCCGATGCCCGCCACAGGCTTGCCAGGGCGAGCCTCGCAGCTTCGAGGCGACGTTCGACATCGAGCATGTACAGCTCCGCACGGGCGCGCTCGACGCGTGCCATGGATTCTTCGGCGCGTGAGCGTCGGCCGGCCTCTACGCTGGCGGTGACGAATTCGAGCGTATCCGTTGCGATACGCAGCGAGTGCTGCGCAAGGGCAACGCGCTCCTGCAGCGCGACGACTTCGATGAATCGGTCCGTCGCATCCCGTGCCAGGGCAAGCGCGGTGGCATTCTCGGCGATCAGCGCCCGGTCGATCCGGTGCGCGCCGACATCGTAGCGAAGCTCCGGCTTGCGGCCGCGCTCCAGTACCCGGGAAAGTCGCAGCGTGACTTCCGCGCCGTCAACGCCGGATGCGTTGCCCGAACCCGCCACATTTTCGATTTCCGCCTCGAAAGCGATCGGCGGCTTCTGCGCCCGGTAGTTTCGTCGCGCGCGCTCGACATCCACATCGAGCGCAGCGACTTGCAGCGCGGGATGGCTGTCCAGGGTGCGCTGTACCGCCTCTTCCAGCGTCAGCGTTGGTTCGTTGCCCGGCGCCTGGCTACCGCCGGCCGGGATGGTCCACAGGCAGATCAGTACGGCTGCCAGCCAAGCCTGGAGCAAGAGGGCTCCACTTGTATTGTTCACGACGAATCTCCGGTCTTGGATCCGGTGAATTCAGGCGTGCGCTTGCACGCAATGAAAAATCAGGTCGTGAGCGGTGCGATCGGAGGGGGGAGAAACGGGGGCTTGGTCAGTGACGCGTAGCGTTCATTGATGGCAGGCGCGGCGGATTCCGGGAGCAACGGATCGAGATGCGCCCAATCCGTTGGCAGGAGGCCGCTGTGACAGGCGCAGAAACACGACGTCTGACAGCCCGCGCAGTCGTCATCCTGCACCGTGTCTTCCGATGGCTGCCCGATCGATGGGTCATCAGGCTGCTCGAACACGGTCGAAATAAAATCGTCGTGTGCCGGGGTTGCGATCGAGCGCGAATTCGCCGCGCTTTGCAGGCTTGACGCCAGTATGGCCAACAGGATGAATATGCCGAGAAACGTCCGCATGGTGCCGGATTCTCTGACACCCTCGCCATCGATGCAAGCGAGAGCAACCCGGGTGACAGGCGGCGCTAGTGTTCAGGCCCCGTCCACGCTCGCACTGGTGGATCGCCGGGAATGCAGGAGCACGACGGGATGAGGTAAAATGCGAATATGCATCCGTTGATCGAGAATTTTAGTTCAATAATGGGCGCTTCCGTCGTCCCATTCGTGTCGTATCGGACATCATATTGTCTGGTTTTGTCGAGTTTTCGAGGGCATGTCGATTTGCACCGAATTTGGAACCAGACTCTGCGAAAGCTTGCATCGAGATTTGACCGCTGCTGACCAACTGAGTCCGTTCCGTGTCGGGCGATCGCAGTCGACTGGCCGGGTAGATTTTCAGTACAAATCGCGGGTCAACTTTCGGTGCAAATAAGCACAGTTACCTCAAAGTCATCACAATTTGACCAGTAACTCGAACTTCCGCCGGGAGCGCCACCGGTAGATCTCAAAATCGCGGTCGATGGTGAGGATCTGGCCGGTGTCCATCTGGTCAGCCAGGTCAACCAGACAGGCATCCGCAAGCGACATTGGGACGTCGCGATATTTTCTCAACAATTTCCCAACGGCGTCGGCTTGGTCCGCAAGACGAACAGGCGTTTGAAAAACGCCGTTAGCAACATTCGCAATGATGGCTTCGGGTGCTCCGGGCGTGCCGCGTAGCAGGTAACACGCTTCGGCTACTGCTGATTCGCAAGTTACCAATGGACCGATCAGGTCCGAGACGGTTTCAACGCACTGCACATGATGGCGCTCATCCCGATCAAGTAACGCCACGATCACTCCTGTATCCAGGAGGGTCGCTTTCATCGTCCGAAATCGCGAAGATGCTCGTCGTTACTGCCAAGGTCCTCGATGCCAGACGCGAACTTGCCAAGGCCTACGATTCGCTTGGTTCGTTGCGCGGGCGGCAGCTCTGCGTCGCCAAGGGCGCGTATTCCGTTACGTACAATATCCGAGTCACTCCAACCATGGCGGCGCTGCAATCGGCGCATGATTTTCCGGGTGTGATCATCAAGTCGGGCGTGGACTATCTCGTTCATGTATACAAGTCTAGCAGAGTATACAAAAGAACAGAATGAGCATTTCCCACTTTGTCCCTGGATTTCGGCGACCGCTGATGAACCTGACCTCCAAAACCGCCGAGCAGCTTGATCTTTCAAGTACGACGTCGGTGATCGCCCAGGGACTATTTTTCAGCGACGCGTTACAGGCCACTTCCGTCGTCAAGTTGTTACAAGCGGGTCACATTGATCCCCCGGATCGCTCACGTCGGAAATCGAGTCCGATCTCCCTGCCGAAAATGGGCGCAGGAGGCAAGTAAAGAAACTCAACGGTGAGCGCGCACAATTGATCCAGATCATGGCGGCTGCCTGCGCGCACGGTAAAGTCCTGATTCGTTGTAACGAATTAGAGAGAAACCAGGCACCCGAAATGCAGCGATACCGTCGATTGCGGTGGGCCTACCTGTCGGTGGGCTGGCTGGGTAGCGCACTGGGCATTACCGGTGCGTTTCTCCCGGTGCTGCCGACGACACCGTTCCTGCTGGTCGCGGCCTGGGGCTTCGGCCGCAGCTCACCCGTCTTGCAACGTTGGCTGCTGACTCATCCTCGCTTCGGCGGCACGCTGCGCGGTTGGCAGGACCACGGCGCGATTGCCCCGTGGATCAAGGTGGTCGCCCTGGCGGGCCTGGCGAGCAGTGTCTTCGCCGTGTGGTCCCTGACCGCGCTGCCCTGGCTGCGTGTCCTCCACTTCCTTGTAGTCACGGCCACCGCGATGTTCATTGTGAGTCGCCCTTCGCCTGCGAGCGCCGCGCCCTCGCCCGGCGCGATCGGGCAGGCGCACGCCGACGTCCCGCCGACGGCCTCATGAGCAAAAGCCTTGTATGAATCGCGGCCAGATGAAATCGACCTGGACCGTGGCAGTCAACCGTGGCTTTTCGGATGAGCCGCCGCCGCCTTATTTCTGGCCTCCACTTGACCTGAATCAAGGAACACGCGCCCGCTGTCCACCAATATCTTCTGCAATCGTTCAGGAGTCAGGCATGAAAAACCTTGAATTACCCGCCTTCCGCTTTATGCGCCGCGTCAATCGACGTATCCAGGTTCTGCTGACGGATTGGCTTGATACCCTTGCCGCACCCTTCCTCGGGTTGCCGGCAGTACGCGGCACGATGCCTGCACAGTATCCGCCAGAGCGGCAGGACCTCTACGGGTTTGCAGCCAGCGACATCCCGGTGTCAAGGCACCGTACCAGCTGACCGAACTCCAGTAGACGTTCCGGCCCCTCCTGAGCCTTCTTGCGTCTACCCGGGCTTGCCGTCCGCCCGAGGCCGAAGAGGCCGAATGAGGATCGGTGTGTAAATCACGACGAAGATGAGAAACGCAGGGTACCAAGGCCGGCGTATTCGGTCCGCGGTTCGATGGCGAGTTCATCGAACCAGCGCCGAGAGTGGGCCAAGCGGATGATGCAGGCGTGCAATTGCAATCAATGCTCGGACCGGCCCTTCAAATAGCCCTGGAATACCGTGCTGTCTTGTCACCGGAGCCTGGTAGTTGAAGGTAGCTGTCGAAACACATGGCGATTATGCGCAGCAGGAATCGGCCACGCGAGGTCGCGCTGATGCGGGAATCGTCGAGAATCACCAGCCCGTCCTCGGCAAGTGGCCCCAGTTGCTGCAGGCTACGGGCGAAATAGCGGGTGAAGTCGAGGTCGAAGCGGCGCTCGACGGCCTGCGTGTCGATACTACCGTGGCACATCAGTTGCTGAATGACGTCGGCGCGCAGCACGTCGTCGAAGGTTAGCGCAACACCGCGCCATACCGGCAGGCGCCCCTCGTCGATCGCTATTTCCCAGCCCGGCAGGTCGCGCAAATTCTGACTATAGCTGTCGCCGATATGGCTTATCGCGCTGACTCCGAGTCCGACCAGGTCGGACTCGGCATGCGTCGTGTAGCCCATGAAATTACGATGCAGGCTGCCAGCAGCCTGCGCGCGCGCCAGGTCGTCTGTGGGGAGCGCAAAATGGTCCATACCGATGTAGCAGTATCCCGCCGCCAGCAGTTCGTCGGCTGCCAACTGCAGCAGCCGGAGCCGCATCTCCGCATCCGGCAACTCCTCCGTCCTGATTTGGCGCTGCGCCTTGAAGAGCTCCGGCAAGTGCGCATAACCATAGATTGCAAGCCGGTCGGGCCGTGCTTCGATGACCGTAGCAAGTGTGCGCCGGAATCCATCAATGGATTGTCGCGGCAAGCCGTAAATCAGGTCAACGTTGACCGAGCGCAGTCCATTTTTGCGGCATGCATCAAGGATGGCGAGTGTCTGATCGACGCTTTGTATCCGGTTGACTGCTGCCTGCACATCGGGATCGAAATCCTGCACGCCGAGACTCGCCCGATTGATACCCATTGCCGCCAGTTCGGCGACGCCGGCTGCATCGATATGCCGGGGATCGAGTTCGATCGAAAAATCGCGGTCGAGGGAGCTGCTGAAATGAAAGTGCCGGCCAAGGCTTTCGATTAACCGGCCGAGCTGCTCAGGCTTCAGAAAATTCGGCGTGCCGCCGCCGAAGTGCAACTGCAGCACGGCGCGATCCCGGCTGTACAGCGGCGCTGTGCGCTCGATCTCCCGCAGCAGCCGCTCAAGATAGCGCTCGCCCTTTCGTGCGTCGCGGGTGATGACCCGGTTGCACCCGCAATAAAAGCAAGGGCTGGCGCAATACGGGACGTGGACATACAGCGAAAGCGGACGCGGTATCAATTCATCATTGCTGCGCCGCGCGAACTCGCGCAACTCCCCTTCGCCGAATGCGGGATCGAAGTGTGGCGCCGTAGGGTAAGAGGTGTAGCGGGGCCCGGGCCGGTCATAGCGCCGCAGCAACTCGGTGTCAAAAGCAGCGGTTTCGTCCATGCAGCGACGATAGGTTCAGCCGGAGTATAGCGCCCTGATCTGGATCAATCCCGTAGCGCTTTGTTCAAGGCTTCGGTGCAATGATTCAGGTGAAGGCGGGCTCGTGGGCTGTTCCGGAGTCCCTGGCAGGCGGAAAACCGCGAGCGTGATTGATCTAGATCAAGGAAATAATTCGACAACGAGCCTTAAATAGTTGGCAGAGCCCGGACGGCCGGGTTCCTGAGTGGTCGGTGGAGGTCGCATGAATCCTGAAGATCAGAACGAAGAGAGCCAGAAGATCCCGCTGATACAACAGTTGCTGGACAACCCGTTCCTGCTGCTGTTTCTGGGCGTGATGATTCCGATGATCGTCTACGTCCTGTGGGGCGTCATTGACATATTGACGATACCGATGGCGCCCTAGAACCGTTCTCACCACAGCAGAAGGACATTGGACATATGAGCGCAATCCTGCCACCGGCGGAACGGTTATGGTGGAAGCACCCGCTGGATCGTGTCGAAGGAACGTGGATCGCAATCGCGTTCGTCTGGTGCATGATCCTGTTTTTCATGATGGTGCTGTGGCATGTCTACGGCAACCAGAACCTCTCCACCGAAACCTACAAGACAACCCCGGACCAGTTCCTGGCAAAAGCACAGGCGATGGTCGACCAGTACACCGTGCGAACCGACACCAGTCAGGAGATCCCGGTCGTAGCACCGCCGCCCGGAAGCGACGTTTACCTCGTAGCACGCTTGTGGAGCTTCTGGCCAATCATAGAGTTCCAGAAGGGACAAACCTACCGATTGCATCTTACATCCATGGACTACAACCATGGATTCTCACTGCAACCAAGCAACATCAACATCCAGATGGTGCCGGGTTACGAACACGTTGTGACCGTGACGCCTAACCAGAGTGGTGTTTTTTCGGTCGTGTGCAATGAATTTTGCGGTATCGGCCACCACCTGATGGTGGGCCGAATCTACGTACGAGATTAGGGGAGAGATCGGCATGCCTGTGGCAACGACCTATCGGATGTGCCCGCGCTCCGGGCTGCAGTTCGAATCCAACGCGGAAAAACTGATGCTGGCCAATGCCGTCGCGGCGGTGTGCTTCCTGCTGGTCGGCGGGATTCTCGCGATCGGCGTCGTGTTGACACGCTGGCCAGCGGTCCACTGGCTCGAGGCGGCGACTTTCTACCAGGTGCTCACGGCACACGGCCTCAACATGCTCATTTACTGGATCATCTTTTTTGAGATCGCCGTGCTGTATTTCTGCAGCTCCACATTACTGCGATCGCGGATCGCGACACCGAGGATGGCCTGGCTCGCGTTTGCCCTGATGGTGATCGGTGCCGTGATCAACAACGTCGCGGTCTACCAGGGCGGGTCGAGCGTCATGATGACGTCATACGTGCCGATGATGGCCGCACCTTCGTTCTACCTGGGCCTGATCCTGTTCGCCGTCGGCGCACTGATCGGCTGCTTCGTTTTCTTCGGGACGCTGGTTGTCGCGAAGCGAGAGCAGACCTACCAGGGCTCCGTGCCGCTCGTGACCTTTGGCGCGATCGTCGCCGCCATCATCGCTGTCTTCACGATCGTCTCAGGGGCAATCATCCTGATTCCGACGTACCTCCTGTCGATCGGTTTGATCGAGCACGTGGATCCGCTGATTTATCGCATGATCTGGTGGGCGTTCGGCCATTCGTCGCAACAGATCAACGTCGCGGCACATATTTCGGTCTGGTACCTGGTGGCGGCCGTGGTCTTCGGCGCACGTCCAATGTCCGAGCGCGTCAGCCGCGGTGCCTTCCTGCTCTACATCCTGTTCCTGCAACTGGCGAGTGCGCACCATCTGCTCGCCGATCCCGGCCTGAGTACGGAGTGGAAGGTCGTAAACACCAGCTACTTCATGTACTTCGCCGTGCTGGCCTCGATGATTCATGGCCTCACCATCCCCGGTGCGATAGAGGTTGCGCAGCGGCAGAAAGGCTTCACCAGGGGCTTGTTCGAGTGGCTGCGCAAAGCGCCGTGGGGCAATCCTGTCTTTTCAGGCATGTTCATCTCGCTCATCGGCTTCGGTTTCCTGGGCGGTATCTCCGGCGTGATGATGGGCACGGAGCAGCTCAACATGATCATTCACAACACGATCTACGTACCGGGACACTTTCACGCCACTGTCGTCGTCGGCACCACGCTCACCTTCATGGCATTGACCTATTACCTGATTCCCGTGTTATTCAAGCGTGAAATGATTGCACCTCGGCTCGCGAAGTGGCAGCCGTACCTGTTCGGTTTCTCGATGTATTTCTTTTGCCTTGTGATGATGGGCGCAGGCACCCTTGGAGTGGCGCGTCGGCACTGGGACATGTCGTTCAGCGGGGTGCCGATGGCCTACGAGTGGCCGGGTGCTGCCTACCTGATGATGGGTCTGGTCGGAATCGGCGGCATAGTCGCAATAGCCGGCGGCGCCATTTACATCTATATAACGGTCGGCTCCCTGCTCTGGGGCAAGCGGCTCGACACCGGTGTCGAGAGCCAGCAAGTAACGCCCATTCCACCGACGGCGCCGGCCGCGGCGGCGCAAGGGTACGGATCTATCGGCTTTGCTGCTCCGGGTACGTTCATGCTGGCGATGGTGTTCCTCGCCGCGTTCGTTCTGTACTACTTCATCAACTGGAAGTACCTCTCAACGCTGTGGGGTCTTAGCTGAGGACACCGCTGCGGCGAGCCCGGTCCGGCCGCAGCGGCTGCTTTGCAAAAGACAGCCCTACGAATTGCTCAGGAGGCCTCCAATGATGACGGAACTGGAAGTGCCACAACGTCGCGCAGTACAACTCATGCGAGACGTCGTAAGCCTCTTCAAACTTCGCATCGGTAGTTTGATCATGGTCACGGCACTCGCCGGCGTCGCGGTGGCTCCCGGCTCGCCGCCGGGTGCGCTGCAGGTGTTGACTCTCGCCTTTGTCGTGCTCCTGGCCTCCGCAAGCGCCGGCGCTTTCAACCAGTACTTTGAATTCGAAAGCGACGCCCTGATGGTGCGCACCCGCAGGCGCGTCTTCGTAACCGGGGCGCTGAAGCCCTCGCCTGCCTGGCTGGTCCTGATCGGGGCGATGCTGGCGGCGGCGGTCGGGCTCGCCGCATTCGTTCTGAACCCGGCGAGCGCGAGCTACGTATTCCTCGGCGCATTCTTCTACGCCATCGTTTACACAGTCTGGCTCAAGCAGCGCACCTGGCTCAACATAGTGATAGGCGGCCTCGCCGGCAGTTTTGCGGTACTGGCAGGCGCCGCAGCCGTCGATCCGGCGATCGGCGCGCAGCCAGCCCTGCTCGCGCTGGTCCTGTTCCTGTGGACGCCACCGCACTTCTGGAGTCTTGCGATCGCCAACCAGGCCGACTACGCGAACGCCCGCATCCCGATGCTGCCGATTATCGTGGGGCGCGAGCGCGCAGCATGGGTCGTGTTCTGGAACACCGTTGCGCTGGTAGTGGTGTCGATGCTGCCGGTTGTCTACGGGGCGGGGCTGATCTACCTGGCAGGCGCCATTGCGGGCGGCGGGTATTTCATCGCCAGGACCTGGGCGCTCGCGCGCGTACCCTCTCGTGAGACGGCGATGCGCGCTTTCCTGGCTTCGCTCGTCCAACTTAGCGCCCTCCTGGTCGCCGCCTTCATCGATTCGGCCGGGTGGTGGACGTGATGCGAACGGACGATCCGGGCAAACGACTGCGCAGACGGATACCGGCACTGCTCGCGCTTTGCATCGCATACGGCCTGGCGGTGTCGGCGGCCCATGGCGGCGACGCGGGATCCGTTGAGAGTAGCCATAGCGCTCCGAGCACCGGCTCACGGATCACGACGCCCGGGCTCGACAGCAACGAGGCTTTCAGAACCAGCCAGGCTGCCCTCGGAACGACGCCGCGCGACTACATGCTGCTGGATCGCGAAGGGAAGCCAATACAGCTATCCAGCTATCGGGGCAGGCCGCTATTGGTGAGTTTCATTTACACGGGGTGCTTCCATATCTGCCCCGCCAGCACGCGAGCGCTGCACAAAGCAGTACGCGCCCTGCACCGGCGATTTGGTGACCGGCAGTTCAATGTCGTTACGATCGGCTTCAACCAGCCGGAAGATTCACCGGAAGCGCTCGACGCATATGCGCGCCAGCAGCGCATCTCGGACAAAAACTGGGAATTCCTGAGCCCCGACAGTACCGATGTCGCAGCACTGAGCCGCGATTTCGGTTTCACTTTCGTCGCAACACCGGCCGGCTTTGACCACGCGTTGCAGGTCAGCGTGCTGGACGCGCAAGGGGAGATTTACCGGCAAATCTACGGCGACAGTTTTACGGCGGAGAAGATCGGCGAGCCGCTGCGGCAGTTGCTTACCGGGGCGCGCCTCGTCGACGGTACGGTCGGACTCGCGGATCTCATTGATCGTGTGCGCATCCTCTGTTCGGTGTACGACCCTGCAACGGGGACCTATCGGGCCGACTATACGCTGTACTTGATGATCGCCGGTGGAGCGACCTTCTTCGTGGCGATGCTCTGGTTCCTGCTGTCGGAGCTGCGTGGGCGCATGCTGCCAGGGCGAGCAAAGGGTCCTGCGTGACGCGGCTTATTCTCACATATTCGGGCCAGGTCGCGCTGTACGGCGCATTCGCCGTAGTCATTGCCGCGTTCTCGAACTGGCCCACGTATCGCTATCTGCCGGAAGACCACGCCCTGATCCGTCTCAGCATGGTCCATCAAGCCGAACGCGTGCATGAGTGCGAAGCAGTCAGCGCCGAAGAGCTTGCCGCCTTGCCGCCCACCATGCGCGCGCCGATGAAGTGTCCGCGCGAACGAGCCCCGCTCACTGTCGAGGTCGACATCGACGGCGCCCTGGTCCATCAGCAAACCGTGTCACCCTCGGGACTGTCCGGCGACGGTCCCGCCTCGGTCTATCGCCGCCTCACGGTTCCGGCCGGCGTTCACCATCTTTCTGTCCGGCTGCGCGACAGTATCCGCACCGACGGTTTCGACTTCGAGGGCAATGCCATCGTCGACCTCGCGCCGGCACAGATACTGGTAGTCGACTTCGACGCGGAAAACGGAGCGTTTACATTCCGATGACCCCGACTGCGGAAACTTCACTCGATCTGCGAGCTCCCGAGCTGCGTACTGCATCGTCGGTAACGGACTACCTGCTGGTGGTTCCGCTGGGCGTCCAACGCAGGCTGGCGCGCGGCTGGTTATGGCTCGGCATGCTCGCGCTGGTTGGCGCCGGGCTGTTCTCGGTGCTTCTCGTCCTGTCGCGCACACCGGTCGTGAACGAGTGGCTCCCGGTTGCGGATTTCTTTCGCGTCGCGCTGGTCGTACACGTGGACCTTTCGGTACTCGTCTGGTTCGTAGCGCTGGCGGGAGTGCTATGGAGCATTAACGGCTCGGGGCGTGGCCTTCGCTGGGCATGGACCGCACTGGGACTTTGCGTTGCCGGCGCCGCGATAATGTCGCTTGCCCCGTTCTTCGGCACCGGTGAGGCCTTGATGGTGAACTACATCCCGGTGCTCGACGACGCTGGTTTCATCGCCGGCCTACTGGTATTCGGCTCCGGTACCGTCCTGCTGGTGCTGCGGAGCCTGATGGCTGCACCGAAAATCGGGGTGACTCCAGACGGCCGCGGCGCGTTGCAGTTCGGTCTCAACGCGAGCATTGTCGCCACGGCGGTCGCCCTGTTGGCTTTCGGCTGGTCGTTTGCCGTCATGCCGGACGGGCTCATCGGCAAAGCGTATTTCGAGATCCTGTTCTGGGGCGGCGGGCATGCCCTGCAGTTCACATGGACGCTCCTGATGCTCGTATCGTGGCTGTGGCTGGCCAGCGCCACCGGCGCGCGCCTGCCGTTGAGCCCGCGCATCACGCTGTTGATGTTTGCGCTGGCCCTGGCAAGCGTCTTCGTAACGCCATACGCGTATCTCGCCCATGAGATCTCGTCGGTCGAGCATCGCAACCTGCATACCTGGGCCATGCGTCTGGGAGGCGGCGTCGCGATACTGCCGATCGCACTGGCGATTGCCATCGGGCTCGCCTCGACGCGAGCGCGTCCGGGAAGCGGTCCTTTGCGCGCGGCGCTGGTCTCTTCGATGCTGCTGTTCGGTTGCGGCGGCCTGATCGGGGTGTTCATCAGCGGCGAGAACGTGATGATTCCTGCGCACTACCATGGGAGCATCGTAGGCGTCGACGATGGCATTCATGGGGCTCGTCTACCTCCTGCTGCCACAGTTGGGCTACCGTCCGCCGCGGCCTCGCCTTGCAACACTGCAGCCGATCATCTACGCCGCCGGCCAGCTGATGCATATCGTCGGGCTGGTCTGGTCAGGGGGCTATGGCGTCAAGCGCAAGGTTGCCGGCGCCGACCAGGTGCTGGGCAGCACAGGCGAAATGCTGGGCATGGGCCTGATGGGACTCGGCGGCCTGTTCGCGATTGCCGGCGGCCTGCTGTTCGTCATCGTGGTCGCGGGCTCGCTGCGCGCACGGCGAGTCGACCACGGCGACGCGGGACGCTCCGTCGCCGTGATCAGCGGACTGCAGCAGCTATTGCGCTGGTTTTTCATGCATGTCGAGGCGCTTTTCAACAGGGCCTTCGGCGACAGTGTGAACCCGCTCTATCACCTGGGGTCGATCGGCTTTTTTCTGTTCTGGATCGTGGCAGGGAGCGGTCTGTACCTGTACGCGTTTTTCGATACCAGTGTGGCAGGTGCCTATGCCTCGGTCGAAGCACTGACGCACGGGCAGTGGTGGGCCGGCGGCATACTGCGAAGCGCGCACCGCTATGCGTCTGACGCAATGGTCATCGTCATGCTGATCCACATGCTGCGCTGCTTTGCATTCGACCGATTCCGGGGATTCCGCTCGTTCTCGTGGCTGACCGGTGTGGCCCTGATCTGGCTCGTTTACGCGTCCGGAGCGAACGGCTTCATGCTGCCGTGGGATCAGCTGGCGCAGTTCGTGCTGACTGCAACTTTCGAGTGGCTGGACTGGCTGCCCGGTTTTGGCGGCGCGCTGGTCCGCAACGTCATGTACCCGTCGAGCCTCAACGACCGATTCTTTTCGTTGCTCGTGTTCATCCATATCGGGTTGCCGTTGTTGCTCCTCCTGATGATGTGGGTGCACGTGCAGCGGGTGCCGAAGGCGCGCATGCTGCCGCCACGACCCGTGGCGGTCTCGTTGCTCGCCACGATGCTCGTGCTGGCGCTGGTTGATCCGGTAGTCAGCCAGGGTGGAGCTGCAGACCTGACCCGGGCGGTGCCAACGCTGGCTCTTGACTGGTTCTACCTCGCTGGCTATCCGTTGCTGTACAAATGGTCTCCCGGCCATCTGTGGGGACTGGTCGGCCTTATCACGCTGTTACTTGCCCTCACCCCATGGCTGCCGTTCCGGCGACGCCGTATCGCAACCCGGGACTTCAGGATTGCGATACAGCCGGGCATGAACAATGCAACGGCAAAAAGCGGAGAGACGATACTGGAGGCGGGATTGCGTGCCGGAGTGGCCCTGCCGTACGAGTGTCGCAACGGCGGCTGCGGCGAGTGCATGTGCACTGTGTTGAACGGCCGTATCGATCACGGTGCCTATCAACCGATGGTACTGACCAGGGAGATGCGAGAACAAGGCAAAGCGCTGATGTGCTGTGCCATCCCGCTGAGCGAGCTCGAGATCGAAGTCGAATCCACAGAGCTCATTGCCCGCAAGCCTGTCAGCAGGTACACGGGGCGCGTCGAAAGTCTCGACTACCTGAGCAAGAATGTGATCCGGCTCAAGCTCTCACTTCCCGGGGGCGAACGCATCGACTTCGCCGCGGGGCAGTACATCAACATCGTGCTGGACGAAGAGCGGAGGCGCGCCTTCTCATTCGCGAACCCTCCACATGACAACGAACTGGTCGAGCTCCACGTTCGCCGAATTCCCGGCGGGTTATTCACGACCTACGTGTTCACGGACTTGCGGGTCGGTGATTCGCTGGAATTCGAGGGTCCCTTCGGTCAGTTCACGCTGCGCGACAGTGATAAACCGATTCTGTTCGTGGCCGGCGCGACGGGGTTCGCACCTGTCAAGAGCATCGTCGAGGACGCTTTTCACCGTGGGATCAAGCGTCCCATGCATTTGTACTGGGGCGTGCGCGAGCAGGACGACCTGTACATGCTGGATCTGGCGGAGCGCTGGCAGCACAGCACACGAGAACTTCCGGGTAACTCCCGCACTATCGGGTTCCGAGGACACCTGGCCCGGACGGAAAGGGCTCGTGCACCAAATCATGCTGGCGGACCGACCCGACCTCAGCCGGCCACGAAGTGTACGTATGCGGGTCGGTACAGATGATTGAAGCGGCGGTCCCGGCTTTCCTCGCGCAGGGGCTCGACCTGGAAGCATGCATATCGGATGCATACGTACCGGCAGCGAAATGAGGCGCCGATCAAGGTGAAGCCGGCGAGCCTTACTTTCCGGTGTACCTTCTCGATACTGCGGTATCCGAACATGGGTCATGATCGCATCGACTACAGCCACGAGGTTCGCACGCACAACTCCTGCATGGAGCTCACCATACTCAAGTGAACGTAATTTCATCGTTCAAATAACCGATGCACAACAGTAGAAATCGCAGATGCTGATGAACCACAGATGCGGTCGCGCTGAATCAAGTCAGGCGGATGTCAGATTCTGAGTGCGCTGCGTGCGATGCCTTCGAGCCGCTGACTGTCGAGGAGTTCGATCTCCCTGCGATCGACGCGGATCAGGCCGTCCCCCTGGAAACGTTTCAAGATGCGGCTCACCGTTTCGGCCGCGAGACGCAAGTAGTTGGCGATGTCGGTACGCGACATCGGCAGGCGGAACCGGCTCGCCGACAACCCCCGCGCCGCGTAACGACGGGACAGGACGATCAGGAATGCAGCCAGGCGCTCCTCCGCTGTGAAATCTCCGGTCAGCAAGCTGGCCTTGCCGATGTCTTCACTCAGCAGCCGGAAGAGATGTTCCTGTAGGCCGGGCATGCGGGTAGCGAGTGTTGCCATCTTTGGAAATGAAAACTGGCAAAGCAGCACGGTCTCCAGCGCAACGGCATTGCACGGATATCTCGAACTCGAAATGGCATTGAGGCCGACGACCTCGCCAGGCAGGAAAAATCCCAGTACCTGCTCACGACCCTCGCGGTCGGTAACGTAGGTTTTGACCGTGCCGGCGCGGATGGCGGCAATCGCGTTGAATTCGTCACCCTCGCGGAAAATATGGGCTCCTTCCTGGAAAGGCGGCGAGTGTTCCACCAGGACATGCAACTCGCGCAGACGTGATTTGTGATAGCCGCGCTCGAGGCATGCCGCGGAAAACGCGCAGGTGCTGCAGAAGTGCAGCTCGTCACCATCGTCGGCCAGCAGCGAGCGCCGTGGCTGACCCGAAGCCGGTTGGCTCATGCAGCGCAACGCGCGGGGTTCGGGCCTGGCGTCAGACCACCTTCGGAAATCCTGGTTCGCTGCTGGATGTTCACTGTGATTTCAGGTACCGGTTAAAACACATCTCGATTATACGCAACAGGTATCTTCCTTGCGCTGCCCCCGACAGCCGATCTCGTTGCTAATCCCTGCCGCACAGGCTGTTTCGCAACAGCCTCGCTGCCACGACGGTCGCGATCCTTGGCTGCCTTTCGACGCACATTGTGGCCATCCTCGGGATCACCGGCGCTACGGCGTGGCTCGGGACCGTCGAGCACGCGCTGGTGGTCGCCGCGGTCGGCGGTGCGGGGTTGACGCTGTACGCCGTCCTTCGGCACCGCCGGTGCCGCCACACACGAGTGTCCTGACCCGCCGGCGGAGCAGGAAGCATGCGGCACGTAGTCGAAGATGAACGTGACGCGATCGTCACTGCCCTTGTACATCACGCTGTGGCTTTTCTGCTCGTGAACGTTGCGTATCGCAAAGTCCGTGTACCGGAAAAACGAACGGCCCTTAACCGGGGCCGTCGTTTATTGTGGTTACACGTTTGTTACTGCGGCTGGTACGAAACCCGCAAGTAGCTAACGCGGCCGGGAATGTCGTGCACGACAGGATTGAAGCCGATGACACCACAAGCCAGGCAGACGGGTGGATCCTCGTCCAGCAAGTTGTTGAAACCGAGCGTAAAGGTCAGAGACTCGTCAACGAACTCCGGGTTCCAGCTTCAGGCGCAGATCCGTGAACACTACGGAATCCAGCCTGTTACCCTCGTTTTCCATCTCGTCGAACCAGCGGAACCTGAGCGAACCGTTGAAGCGGTCGTCAGTTCCAGCCCACCGACGTGACTGCGCGCCACTCCGGGAACGCGCGGAAGAAGGTCTCGTTCGGAGCCCTGGCCGGTCAGGTCGTTGACCGACTGGCTGCCATCCGGATTGTTCGTGATCTCCTTGTACTCGTTAAGGTGCGTCGCGGCGATGTCGAGCGTGAACGCGCCGACACTCGTTTCCGGGCTAAGATAGTTGAATGCGATATCGACGCCCGATGCTTCAATGGAGCCGAGGTTCTGCAGCCGGTTCTGCACAGTGTCCAGCTGACCCGAACTCGTGCGCGGCGTATTGGCGCAGAACGCGGGATCGAGCGTTTCCACGCAGGCGTCGATGAGTTCACCCGGGCTCAAACCCTGCACGGCAGAGTCGATCTCGACGCTGTAGTAGTCGACGGAGACCGTGATGCCGTCCGACCAGGACTGCCCTTCCGACCACGCCGGGCTGGTAGACGATGCCCGCCGTGATGTTGTCGGACTCCTCCGCATCGAGGTCCGCATTACCGATCGACAAGGCAGATAGCTGCGGATTGAGCTGTGCAAGACCGGGATCGACGCCCAGGGTTTGGCAGTTGGCCTGGATATCCTGCGGTTGCGGAGCATCACGCCCGCCGGCTGCAGCACCGAGATCGCCCGTGTAGTCGGCACAGGGATCGAGGAACGTGAAGTCCTCGCGCGCCGCGCCGCCGAACAGTTCGCCGATGCCCGGCGCACGGAATCCGGTCGAGACAGAGCCGCGGAACGACAGCTCGTCGATTGGCCGCCACAGGCCGCTGACCTTGAAGGTCTCTTCCGAGCCGAATGTGCTGTAGTCCGAGCTTCTTACCGCCGCGTTGACTTCGAGCAGGTCAGCAAACGCCGCGTCGGCGATCAGCGGGATGTTCAATTCGCCATAGAACTCCGTGACATCGAAGCCGCCGGCGGTGGCGCCGGACGGTATGCCTGCTGTTTCGCCGCTTGCCGCGATCGGATCGGGCCGGAACGAGCCTTCGTGATCGCGGAATTCGACGCCTGCCGCGAATCCCAGCGTGCCAGCCGGCAGTTCGGCCACATCGCCGCCGATGTTGAACGCGAAGTTCTTGAGCGTCTGCTCGCTGAAATCACGCTGCGTATAGCTTACGAAATCGAGCATTTCCTGGGTGATCGAACCGGTCCCGCCAGGCCCCTGCCCGCCGAAGAAATTGAATGGCACACAGTTAGGCGTGGCATTACATACGTCGATCGGGCCCATCGCGACCTGCAGCCTCGCCGCGTTATGCGAGTTTTGCTTCTCCTGGAAGCCGCGGTTGTCACCATACCCGGCCGTCAGATCCCAATAGAAATTGCGCCCTGCGCCCTGGAACTCACCCTCGAGGCCAGCCGTAATCATGTAGGTGTTGACGTCCTGGAAGAACAACCGGGGACCGGACTCCAGCGGACGGCGGCCGAAAAACTCCAGGTTGCCGTTCGCAACCGAGAGATCGAGACCCGTGAAGTTGAACGGGTTGCTCGCCGAGATCAGGAAGTTGTCGGTGATGCGGGTACCGCAGCCGTTGCCCAGGCACAGCGGCTCGGGTGCCGCCTTCGTCTCCGACGCCCGGTTCGTGTACGAGGCCTTCGCAAACAAGGTCACGTTCGGCGCAAGCTCGTGGCGCACGTTTGCATAAACGTTGACGCGCTCATTGGGCGTACGCAGGAAGTTGAAGCCAGGGCCGTTGAAATTGAAGCGATCGGCCGACGAGAACGCGTGAAAATCCGGGCCGCCATCCGGGTCGTTCGGGTCCCATTGCGGGATGTTTCCGGCACCGTCGTTCAGCACGCCGTCGTTGAGCGTTATATCAAGGAAGCCGTCGTCGTCGGTACCGAAAATGCCATCTGCACCCGGCCCGATATTCGGGCCAAAGACCAGGCGCGCCTGCGGCGTGAACGACGAGCATCCGCCCGCGTCACAGCTGGTGGCATCGGGCCTCGGGAAACGCGATCGGGCACGGTCCCAGGTCTCGACGCCACGCTCGTCCCGGTAGCCCATGCTCAGCACGAAGTGGGTCGTATCATTGCCGCCGCCCCAGAGTGCCGAGAATTCATACGACTCGCCGTCGTTGTCTTCGAGGTAGCTGCCGGCCTGAGCATCGAAGCGGAAACCCTCGAAGTTCTGCCGCGTGATGATATTGACAACGCCGCCGATCGCGTCAGAGCCGTAAATCGCCGAAGCGCCGTCCTGCAGTATCTCGACGCGTTCGATGACGTTGTCGGGAATCGTATTCAGGTCGACCGCAGTGGGTACGCCGGAGGCCGATGCACCGGCAATCCAGCGCCTGCCGTCCACCAGTACCAGCGTGCGCTTCGCGCTGACGTTGCGGATCGAGAGCTGCACGGCGCCCGCGCCGATGCCCGAACCGTCCTGCGGAAAACCGGAGTTACCCGGCACGTTGAATTTCGAGTTAATGGCGGAACCGGTAATCGGCAACTGTTGCAGCGCATCGCCCAGATTCGTCATGCCGGTGTCTTTGATGTCGGCTGCACTTATCTCCATGATGGCGACGGGCTCGTCGAGCGGATTGCGCCGGATACGTGACCCGGTGACCACCACCTCTTCCATTTCTTCAGCCTGTTGAGCGTTTGCGATGTCCGCAGGTGTCATCGCGAGGCCCAGGACCAGGACAGACGCCCCGGCCAGTACGATTGGAGTCTTCATGTTTTGCCCTCTGGTTTGTGCTTGTTGTTGCATTTTCACAACAATATGATCGTTGAGTGCCGGAATTGAGGCACGCCGTAATTTTCTCGCCTTGGAACGATTAAGGGGACCGCAGACAGGTTAAAATTATTTCACATGAAGTATAGAATACGCTTGACGGCTTGTATTGTGTCCCCGGCGCAACAATCGGTCCCGGGCGCATAGATTCTTTGGCTGAATGTACGGCCAGCCCTCTTCCGTGACCTGTGCATCGTAGAGTTGGCAGATGTTCGGGTGGTTTAGCCCGGCCAGCATGCCCTGTTTCACGCAGCCGCGAGAGGACGTCCAGATCTGCACCTGTGGCCGGTTGCTACGGCGTATTCTGCCAGGGCCACTTGCCGGTCAACTCCACTTCCAGCGTAAAGCTCAAGAACGTCCGGACCAGAACAACACCGGCCAGCACACCCACCGTCTCGAAGGTCAGATCGATTGCCACCGTGTAGATAATGTCCGCCGCTATGAGAAACTCCAGGCCGAGCAGGATACCCCGACCAAGGCGCTGGCGAAGTTCCTGGAAGATGGATTCCTTATCCTCTCTCCCGATAAACCGCCTGGCGGCGTGGAATATGGCGTACAGTGCGATTAACGTGATAACGCCGACGCCCAGCAACTCGATAGTCGCTGCGGACCACCCCGCTACAAACGTTATTGCCTCGTTCAAATCTCCCTCCAGTAGACAGCCGCCGCAGGCACCTGCACCTTTACCCTTGCGCTTTCAAAACGCCATCCTCGTCAGAGGATGGGTCTTAACGCCGCGGTGCGTGGCTTCTTCAACCAGCGCCTCACCAATCGCTTGCAGTGCACGCAGGCGCGCGTAGCGCTTGGAGTTGGCGGGAATGATCGTCCACGGCGCAAAATCGGTATCGGTGCGGGCAAACATGTCCTCGGCAGCCTGGATATAACTGTCCCACTTTGCCCGGTTGCGCCAGTCCTCGTCGGTCATCTTCCAGGCTTTATAGGGGTCAGCCAGGCGTGCCTCGAAGCGCCGCAGCTGTTCGTCCGGGTCGACCTGGAACCACAGGGAACGCAGGATGACGCCGTCGTCAACGAGCATGCGTTCAAACGCGTTGATCTCGTCATAAGCCTGTTGCCAGCGATCCGCTTCGGCGAATCCTTCCACGCGTTCGACCAGTACCCTGCCGTACCAGGAGCGGTCAAAAATAACCAGCTCACCTGGCGCTGGTACCTTGTTCCAGAAGCGATAGAGATAGTGTTTCTCCTGCTCCCAGCGCTCCGGTGCACGAATGCGGTAGACCTTGTAACCGCGCGGGTCCAGTCGCTTGACCATGCGGCGAATCGCGCCGCCCTTGCCGGCGGCATCCATGCCCTCGATGTTGATGACCATGCGCGCGCCGTCACGAAAAACAGCCTGCTGCAGACTCAGCAGGTCGTACTGCCAGGCGCGCAGGGCCAGCTTGTAATCGTCTTTGGCAACATCCCGGCTCAGGTCCAGTTCGGCTAGTCGATTCATGCATATCCAGGTTTGGCGGCTTGTCAGGTCAGAGAATAGCAGTATGGACCGCGAGAAGAACCTGACGGTATTACAAGTGGCTCCGCACTGGATGCAGTGGCAAGCTCGGCACATGCCTGCAATCGTCACGAGTTCGAAACGCATAACCGCAATAACCGCGCCCGTACTTGTTGCCGGCGCGTTATCGATCGTACTGATTGCTGTCGCGCTCTTGCGATTGCACACTCAAAAAGTGCAGTGGAGGTGCAATGCCGAGATTTCGCCGGGCGAGTACAGTGTCGCCGTCACGGCGCACGTCACGACGGGTAGCGGATTGCCGTCACGGTCATCGTCGTCGCTGTCTCCGGCGTCTCGATAACTACGGTGTCGTCAATCGTTTTGCCGAGCAGCGCACGGGCGACGGGTGAGTCGAGACTGATTGCAGCGTGTTCCGGATCCGCCTCGTCCGGTCCGACGATGCGATAGCAATGAGAACTGCCGGCATCATCGGCAAGGTCTACAGTGGCCCCGAAGTACACGGCGTCCGTGTTCGCGAACCGGCGCACGACCGTCAGCGCAGGCAGCCGCTTCTGCAGGTAGCGAATCCGCCGGTCAATGCCGCCGAGCTCCTTCTTGCGATAAACATACTCGGCGTTCTCTGAGCGATCGCCTTCCGCGGCCGCGTCGGCCAGCGCCCGGACAACGTCCCGCCGCCGGACCCAGAGCGACTTCAGCTCGGTCTGCAGGTTCTCGAAGCCGGATTCTGTGATGTACGGGGATGATTTCGGCGCCGGGGGTCGCCAGCGTGCCATCGGGATACTCCGGGAGTCTGTGTCGGGAACGTGACAGTGTAACGAATCGGTCAACCTGGCCGCTGCCGACAGTCCACCAAAGTTCGCCGTCCCGTCGTCGGAGGCATTCGCGGCGGCAATGCCGGAAATCCCGTGCCGGCACATATCGAAATTCTTCGCTAATCCAGCGATGTTCGGTTGGTCCGACCCCGTTACCAGCCAGGCTATCCCGGCTCGAGTCGCCGGCAGTACGCGAGCTGTCGAAGCAGAGCCCTCGCCCACGCGATGCGCTCCTTGTGCAGCGGGTAGTTTTTCGGCGCAGACCCTCAATTGCTCGCCGCGCGAGTGATCTTCCGCGCTCCCGATCGCCCATGCGTTGCCAGATTATGGCGCCTCGACGATTTGCACAAAATCGTCCCAGCGGATGGCCCGGTGCCAGTCTCGATGCCAATGGCGGCCCGATCCAGCGACTGACGGGCGCAGGACAGATCGCCCTGTTGCATGCAGATCGCAGCGACGTGCCAAAATCTCGGCCCAGTGGCGATGACGTCGAGGTCGCCCCTCTGACTTTTGGCCTGGGCCTCACGCTCCAGCTTCAGCCCGTGCGGCATCCAGATCGCCATCGACCAGGTCGAACTCCCAGCCGGCCCATTGCCAGGAGTTGTAGTACTCGCTGTCGAAACCCTCGGGACTCTCCGTAGAGACGCGGGTTTCGCGGAATTCCCCGCGTGCTTCCTCGACCCGCCCCGCCCGCAACAGCGACAGTGCCAGGTTGCGGTGCAGGTCGAAGATCTCGAATGCCTCCGGGATCGTCGGTCCGCCGCGCAAGCTCGCAGGGCTACCGCGTAGCGCTCTGCGGCGGCGTCGTAGTCGCCCACAGCAAAGAGGCGACGGCCCTCGTTGTTGAGGACGACGGCTCTGATCTGCCGGGTCTCGAGGCTTTCCCCGACCCCGCATGTCCCGGGCGCCAGCCGATGGTAGCGTGCCGGCCTCTTCCATCCGGCCGGTATCGCGTGTGCATCAGGCCCAAGTTGACGTCAGGGGATCAGCAGGTTCCTCGATGCGTCCCCCTCGATTTCAACGAGTATCCGGGCGTATTCCTCGTAGTGATGGATAGCATCGGCGAGACGGCGTGTCCGATAGGCCAGCGCTCCGAGCGTGTCGTGGACCGCAGCCACGTCGCTGTGCAGCTCGCCGAAGTTGGCACGCGCGACCGCCATTGCGCGCTCGATCGGCTCGCGCGCGGCATTGAAGTTGTTGAGAGCAAGCTGTGAGAAGCCTATCTGTCGCAAGGGGTGGATCAGGAGATGTGTCCGCGGATTGACGCTCTCTTCGAGAATAGCCACAGCGCGCTGCGCGTTCTCGATGGCATCCTCGTGCCGGCGCCAGTTGCTGTAGGTGTAGGCCATCTCGTAGTAGGCATCGGCAAGGAAGCGGTCGTCGTCGTCCCCCGATTCCTCCATCAGCCGCACCGCTTCCCGAAATTCCGCGATCGCCCGTTCGTGCTCCTGCTCGGCCTGCAGCAGATTCCCCGCCTGCAGATGGTAACGTGCCAGCAGGCCGGCCTCGAATCGATTGCCGGCGACGAGCCCAGCGGCTTCTTCGACCATCCGGCGCATCACCTCGACTTCGGATTGCCTGCCGGCAGCTTCGACGCGATCGAGGAGTACCTGCAGCGCTACCGCGGGTGAATTCGTCGCGTTGATCAGGCGATAGGCCTCTTCGAGTGTAGCCTCGGCAGCCGGGGCGTCGCCGAGGACCATTTCGATAGTGCCCTGGACCCGCAGCAGCTCGGCCCTTGCGCCGGGTTCGGCGTCGAGTTCGCGGCGTACGAGCGATACCGTCTGCTGCAGCACCGACTTAGACGTGCGCGGCGCTGCCGACCTGACGCTCGGCATTGGAATCGATCAGTCCGGAGAAAGTGTCAGATATCAGCTGCGACATCGCATGAAGCACGCGATTCGAGGTCTCCGCCCGGCGTTCCGCCAGCGCTCGGGCTTCCGCCAGCGAGTAGGTGTACCAGAGGCTGCCGCCGAGGATCGCCGCCGCCGAGATCGCGGTGATCAGCGCCGCTGGCCGGTTACGTGCGACAAGTTTGCGGACGCGGTAGGCAGCGCCCGGACCGGCGGCGCCGACCGGAAAGCCTCTCGAGCCATGCCTCCAGGTCCCGCTTCAGTGCGTTGGTATCGCTGTAGCGGTCCTCTGGCGCAACCCTGAGGCATCTGCTCGATAACCAGCACCAGCTCCCGGGGCAAGCGCTGGCGATGCGGCGCGGGTATCGATACCCGGGTGTCGTCCCGCCGCCCGCTGGATTGCGTCTGACGGGGTCTGTTCGGGGTTCAGCGCCTCGCCCAGTGGACATCTCGGCAGAGCACGGAGCCCGAGCTGGTAGACGTCCGAGGCGATGGTCACCTCGTCGCCAAGGAGCTGCTCGGGGCTCGCATAGCGCGGTGTCATCGGCGACACCGCGGTGAGCGCCGTGACGTCGGGTTCCAGCAGCTTGGCGATGCCGAAGTCGAGGAGTCTCCCGGGGCGGCCCTCGGCCGTTCGCCGGCACGTTGGATGGCTTGATGTTCACGATCCGCGATCAGGCGGGCATGGGCGTAAGCGAGGGCGTCGGCGATCTCGACCAGTCAGCCGGACGACGGCTTCCCGGCCCTCCGCCCGCTCGCGGCACCACTCGTCGACCGGTGCGCCGTCGACGAACTCCATGACGATGTACGGCCAGCCCTCTTCGGTAACTTGCGCGTCGTAGCAGCTGGCAGATGTTCGGGTGGTCTGAGTCCGGCCGGCACGCCCTGCTCGTCGCAGGAGGCGATCCCGGAACTCCCGGCTGAGCCCGCTGGCGGGAAGAGTACTCATCGCGACGTCCCGTTCGAAGCTGCCGTCGATGCGCTCGGCGCGATAGACACGACTCATGCCGCCCTCGGCGATCAGCGCCGTGATCCTGTAGTCCCCCAGCTCCCGGCCGATCAGCGCTTCGCCGCGCGCGGCTGGCCGGTACTCGCGACAGGACGTCGAGCCCTGCACCGGTGGAGAATGAATTCTTGCCCCCGTCGTCGGTCACCCTCTCATGTCCTGCGCCGGCCTCATGCCCGATTCATTGTGCACACAGCCGGGGTTCGTGCAAATCGACTTCCGGAACCCGGGTCGGACCCAACAGCTCAAAAACAGCCAGCTTGACGCGCGCGAGCGCGGTAACCGGGGTCGTGAGCCTGGTACAGAGATTTGGTAGTGCGCTCAATCTCTATGTGAACTGTTACCTGGGTCTGCCAGCCCCCTTGCCGGTCGGTGGCTGATGGCTCCCCGCACTCTTTGGCGCCGCAGCGTGCGTATAGCGCATCAGGGCCCGTAGCGGACAACAAACGTCACGATCCAGAGCAGGGCGGAGGTGCTGGGTCGGACCAGCACAACTCACTGCTTCTTAAAATCAAACACCCAGAAAAACGGACGTTCTTTCCCTTAATCGCGCCATTTCCTGCAGTAAAACGCCGCTGATGCAAGTCTTGTCGCGCCCACGAGTAACAATTCAGGACCCGGGACAGAGTAGGCGTCGAGAACGGCCCGATCAAAGCACATTTACGCCTTTCTGGCCACACGAATTCCTTGGCGTATCAGCATGTAACGTTGGTCCGACCGCCGCCCAGTTCTTGCGGGTATGCTACGTCGGCGTCCCCCGAGCGATCGCCTTCCGCGGCCGCGTCGGCCAGCGCCGGGACAACGTCCCGCACCGCTGAACCCAGAGCGACGTCAGCTCGACCCGCAGGTTTCTCGAAGCCGGATTCCGCGCACGTACAGGGGGTATGATTTCGGCGCCGGGGGTCGCCAGCGTCCCATCGCGATACTCTGGGGTCAGTGTCGGGAACGTGACAGTGTAACGAATCGGCCAACTTGGCCGACCGACCCGCCAAAGTTCGTCGTCCCGTCCTCGGAGATGTCATCGCCAGCATCGAGGCGCCGGCGGTCATTTGCGTATCCGCCGATACTTTACTTCTATGTAGTGCCCGGCGGGGTCTCGAGCCCGTAGATTGCATTGATCCGTTGGCGCAGCTGCGCGTAGCGCGGGTCATCGCGCAGCGGGACCCAGTCGCGAGCGAAGAGGTGGCGCACTGCGACCGATGGCCAGTAGCTGACGGCAAACGTCGAGCCCGCCGAGGCGTGCCCTGGCGAGAGTGTCGAGGGCCGCCTCGTGCTCGCCCAGCGCCGCGAGGACCAAGCCTTCGTCGAAGCCGTGACCCGCTGAGCGGATCGGTGCCAGCAACTTGCGCGCCGCCGCGCTCTGGCCCTGCGCGGCGAGTGAAAGAGCCCGCAGCCGTGTTCACGCCGATCCCCACCCAGGGATGACCAGGTCCTCCAGCAGGGCTTCGGCCTCCGGGTAGCGCTCCAGCTCGTATAGCGTGATGGCTTCATAGAAGGCCGCCGTGGCGTAATCGCCGCCAAGCTCTCGCGCGCGCCGGGTTTCCTTCAGCGCCTGCTCCAGCCTCCGGTTGAACAGGTAGCAGCAGCCGAGGTTCGAGACGGATTCAGCAGACAGCGGGTTGAGCGCCACCGCGCGGCTCGCGCTTGCCAGAGCGCCGGCTGCATCACCGGTCACGTACAACCCGACCGACATCCAGTTGTGGGCCTCGGCATAACCCGGCGCCAGGGACACGGCCAGGCGCAGTTCGTCCAGCGACTCGGGCCCAGGTTGCGCTGGCCCAGCAGCCGGCCGAATGCAGCGTGGGCCTCGGCGCAGCGCGGGTCGGACTCCAGGGCCTTCTGGATCGCCTCGGCCGCACGAGGCAGCACCTCTTCGCCCACGTAGCCGTAGGCGTGCAGCAGTCCGAGCGCATCGCCCACGCCTACCCACGCCACGGCGTAGTCGGTACCCACCGCCAGCGCCTCCTCGAAACAGCGCAGCGCGCGCTGCATGCTTTCCGCCGCGCGCCCATCCAAGTGCATCCGTCCTTCGGTACAAAGCCGGAAGGCCTCGAGACTGGCAGTGGGATTCTCCTGCAACCGCCACCGCTCCTCGGGCGTCAGCTGCAGGGAGACCTGGTCGGCGATCTCACCCGCGATTTCGGCCTGCGCCTGGAAGAACTTCTCTGCCGTCAGCCGGCCCTCGTGCGCCTGCGCCCACGTATTGCGGTCCGAGGGCGCCTCTATGAGACGCACGTTGACCCGGAAATATCCGTCGCTCACCTGCACCTCGCCCTCCAGCACCCAGCGGCGCACGCCGAGCTGGGCTGCAATGTCGGCCGGGCGCTTGTCGGTGTCGCGGTAGCTTCGCACCGAGGTGCGCGGAGATGACCGAGAGCCCCTCCAGTGTGGTGAGGCGTGTAGCGATGCCGCTGTGCAGGCCCTCTGCAAGCGCAATCCGGTCCGCGCCCAGGGTCTCGAAGGGCAACACGGCGATAGCCGGGCGTTCGTCCTCGACCGCAACCGCCGGGACCTGGTGCCGCACGACAGGCGCCGACCTGACCTGCTCGACCAGTCGGGCAAACTCCGCATCCGGTTCAATCCCCAGCTCCTCACGCAGCCACTCGGCATGCACAGCGGCTGCCCGCAGCGCTTCCCGATGGCTGCCGGCGTTGGCCAGGGCGCGCACCAGCCGGGCCGCCACGCCGGAGTCGAGCGGGTCCGCGGCTGCGAGCGCCTGCCACCAGTGCGCCGCATCGCGTGGTTGCCCGGCCGCGTCCGACGCCTCCGCCAGCTTCTGCGCTGCCTCCCACCAGGCCCGGTGCAGGACCTGGCGTTCCCCGTCCACGCGCTCGTTGAAGAGGCTTGAGCCCTCGAGGTAGAAGCCGTCGAGGAACGGGCCGCAATAGACGCGCGCCGCAGCAGCACGGTCGCCGGCGTCGAGCTTGCGGCGGAACTCCCATACGTCGCAGGACACCGCGCCCTCGTCGAGCTGCAGGCCACCGCCCACGGAGGAGACGGCCGCCGGGCCGAGCGCCCGGCGCAGGGGATGCAGGATCGAGGAGAGCCGGTTACGGCCGGTGGCTCCTCCGCATCCGGCCACAGCAGGCCGATGGCCTTGGCGCGGCTGAGCGTGTGCGATGGGGCCGTCGCCAGCAGCGCCAGCAGCGCGACCGGATGACGCCGTGCAGCGGGGCCTGGAGCAGACCCGCTGCTCTGCTGCAGCACGGCGCCCCGAGAAACCTGAGCTCGATCACATCATTAAGTCCGTTGACGTCGAGGTGACGGGTTGTTGGGGCAGCGTGTGCATTCTATGCATGGGGCCGGCTCAGCTGCCACCCCGCCCGACAACTCAGCGGAGGAAATACTCATGCAAATCAAGATCACTTCCCATGCAGCCACCATACTGCTGGCCAGCCTTGCCGGCGCCCACGGCCTTGCGACGGCCATCCCGGCCGCCCACGCCAAAGCGACGCCGCCCGTACCCTCAACAAACTCGGCTGCCTCGTTCATCAACTGGCACCAGGGCTTCCAGCACGGCACGGACGGCTGGTACGACGCCAGCACCGAGGGCCTGCTCGGCTGGTGCGGCAGCATCGAGCAGGTCACGCCGCGCAATCGCGGCCGGGCGGATATTCGGCCGTCGGCCGGACGGAGCTACGCCACGGTGGAGCTTCGGCGGCTGTAACCAATTCTGGACTGGTCTGCTCGGGACCGCATCGGCCGGTGCCCCGTATGGCCCCGGTCCGGAGCTGGCTCTCTACTCGGACTCCTGGCCGCGGGCGGGCTGCGTCACCGACCTCGACGTCGTATCTCGACACAGCGTGGAGCGAGGCTTACTCCGGGAATTTCGGTTTTACCGGCCAGTCGACCGAAGCCATCATCCAGTATGCCGCGACCATCTTCCCGCAGGGCCGCACGCTCGGCGACCCCCACGTCGGGCCGCACTACTTCGTCGATGTCGATGCCGCTCCCATGAACGGCACGCTGATCGTGGCCGGCCATGAGATTACGGTGGCGGGCTGGTACACCTTCCGCTTCCTGTTCTCCGACGAGGGCGGCAACGTCCGCGTCGACTTTGAGCTACGCGGCACCCGGGGCGGCACGCTGGCCCGCCCTCGGATCTGTTACTCCGACGGAACTTCGGGGACCCTTCGAGTCCCCTACGGCGATGAAGTGCCGACCTCCGGCTATGGCAGCGGCCATGTCTTGGTTCTTCGACATCGCGTCCGGCCTGAAGCTGCCGAGATCGACGAGCATCGCGTGCGCGCCGCGGCTCGCTGGCGGTAAGCGCGTGCATGGGCGCGGCGGGGGCAGAACCCTGCCCGCCGCGCGCCACTTCCTGCCGCTCCTGCTGCGGGGCCCGTGCAATCCGGCAACCAGCCGGTAATCCGGGTGCGACCGGGATGCGCGTTCCCGGAGTGATCGCCCATCAGGTTGTTCAGAAGCAGTACAGAGCGGTGCTTATACCGTTGAGGATCAGCCATGTCGGCTCGACTGAAACTGATGTGTCTCTGGAATTCCCCGGGCGGTTCACGCTCAAGATGTGAGCGACTACGGTTCAGTGGGTGCGACAGTCGAGCGCCCGGTCACACACCAAGAAACAGAAAATCGAGTGCGGCAATGATGTCGCTTCTGTAGGCTTTCAGGTTACCTCGTGTATCGCGCAAATCCACCGCTGCAATGGCCGTCATGCCGGGCACGAGCAGAATGCATTCTGCGCCGGACACTTGTACATGCGGATGCAGCCGCCCGGCGGTGCCGGGAAGGCTCGTGCGCGGGACGAGCGGAGCGACGATTCGATCACGGCCCGTGTCGGCGAAATCGGATTGCAGAACGGCCACAAACGGATAGGCATGCCGCGCCCTGACGATCGGGTTCTCGAAAACCTCAAACTGGCTCATCGTCGTCTGGCTGCTGATAGTGTTCGCGGACTCTGTCAGCAAACGAACCGTGTTGCTCCGCATAGGCATTGCATGCCTCGAGGTCCTGGCGGATCTCGGCTCCCAGGGCCTGCCGCCTTGCGGCGCGCAACCTCATATGCCAGCGCCTCCTCGGCCACGCGTGATGCGTTGATGCGGTAGCCTTTCGCCTGGGGCGGAGAGATCGGTATTGATTGTACGGCTCACCGTGCGCTTCGGGCGCGTTGTATTGGTCATGGGGACGGGATTTCGAAAAGCGATGCGCCTGTGCCAACTCGGCATGCATAGATTACCCGTGCAATACGCACCGTGTCAACGATATTTGTCGCCCCGTTGGGCCGTGGCAAGGTTGCGCTTCGAAAATCGGCCAGAACAGTTGCGGAAACGGGGTCGCGCGTTTTCGTTACGCGCAGCACCCGATACTCGCCCGCACGCGGGTGCTGGGTGCTGGGTGCTGGGTTGCTGGGGTGCTGGGTCGGGCCAACACAACTCACTGCTTCTTAAAACAAAACGACCAGAAAAACGGACGTTCTTTCCTTTATCGCGCTATTTCTTGCAGTAAAACGCCGCTGACGCAAGTCTTGCCGTGCCACGAGCAATAAATCAGGACCCGGAACAGAATAGCCGTCGAAACAGGCCCGACTCCAGGGCGTTTTTACGCCTTTCTGGCCGCACGAATTCCCTGCGTATCAGCATGTAACGTTGGTCCGACCCCGGCCGCTCCCGGTATCGTCTACTCGCTGAACGCGACGGTCATCGAGGAAGCCACGACGCTGCTTCTGGACGTCCTGGGCGGCGGGCGGCGTGACAGGGAGGCCGGACCAGGAAATATCATGAGCAACAAGCGCGCGGACCTGCTGAGTGCAATCCTCATCGTCATGACGATCGGCATGGCCGGCTGGTTCTGGCCGATGCTGCCCGACCCGATGCCGACCCACTGGAACGTCGAGGGTGAGGTGGATGGGTGGATGCTGCCAAAATTCTGGGGTGTGGCCATTCTTGCCGCTCGCGGCGATCGGCATATACCTGTTGTTCAGGGCGATCCCGTACATTTCGCCAAAGGGGTTGCGTGCCGATGCGTTCCGCGAGGTGCTGAACGTTTTCCAGGTGACAATGGTCGCGTTCATGGTGCTAAGTCGCGCTTCTCGTCTTTCTCGAGGCGAGCCGGCGCACGCGTTGCCAGTGAACCGGTCGGTGCTCGGCGCAAAGCGCTGGGCGTGTGTGTTCCTGGTCATCGGCAACTACCTCGGCAAAGTGCGCGAGAATTTTTTCCTCGGCATTCGGACGCCGTGGACGCTGGCGAGCGACGAAGTATCGAGCCGCACCAACCGGGTTGCGGGCTATTGCATTCATGCTGGGTGGTCTGTTGATGATCGTGGGGAGCGCTGGCGAATTTGCAGCCGGCCTGGATTGTTGCCGTGGTTGTCGTGGTGGCATATACCCGGTGTTGCATTCCTACCTGCTGTATCGGCGCATCGAAGGTTTCGGTAACAACGGTAGCGAGTAAGCGGGTGCTGGGTCGGACCAACACAACTCACTGCTTCTTGAAACGGAACGCCCAGAAAAACGGACGTTCTTTCCCTTAATCGCGCTATTTCCTGCAGTAAAACGCCGCTGATGCAAGTCTTGCCGCGCCACGAGCAAAAAATCAGGACCTGCAACAGAATAGCCGTCGAAACGGCCCGATCAGGGCGCATTTACGCCTTTCTGGCCGCACGAATTCCCTGCATATCAACATGTAACGTTGGTCCGACCCCGGAAGGTTGGTAAAAGCGTGGGAGGATTGGGAGCGGGGTGAGACCACACTGTCGCGCCTGAGCCCGGGCATGGATATCATCCACGAAGAACACGGGGAGGTTGACCTGGGTAAGTGCCTCGTCCCTGAATTATGACCTCCGCTTTGAGGTGAATCGTGTCAGCAAAGAACAAAGTGGCAGAATTGCTGAGCAGTGCCGATGTCGAAATTAACGGCGGGCGTCCTTGGGACCTCCAGGTCCACGACGAGCGACTGTACCAGCGTGTGCTCGCCGAAGGGACCATCGGTGCCGGCGAGTCTTATATGGATGGCTGGTGGGATGCTGAACAACTCGATGAGTTCTTTACGCGCGTGCTCAGGATCCGATTTGATCGGCAGATCCGCACGTCGTCGATGCTTTTGCAGGTGCTGCTGAGCAGGGTTGGCAATTATCAGAATCGACGGCGATCGCAAAGAGTTGCCACGCGGCACTACGATATCTCGAACCGGCTCTACGAGGCCATGCTCGGGCCGACGATGCAATATACCTGTGCCTATTACGGCCCCGAAGGTGACGAGATGACCCTCGACCAGGCGCAGCGCGCCAAGCTGGCGTTGATCGCCCGCAAGCTGCACCTGGAGCCGGGCATGCGCGTGCTCGAACTTGGCGGAGGCTTCGGCGAGCTGTCTCGCTATCTGGCCGCCGAGCATGGTTGCGAGGTGGTCAACTACAATATATCTCGCCAACAGGTCGAGTACGCGCGCAGGCTTTGTGAAGGCCTGCCGGTCGATATCCGGCATGAGGATTACCGCGAGGCTGCCAGCCTGAAGGAATCATTCGATCGGGTCGTCAGCATCGGCCTGATGGAGCATGTCGGACCCAAGATTATCGCGGGTTCTTCAAGCTCGCCAGGTCGCGTCTGAAGACCGGTGGCCTGGCGTTGGTGCGTACCATTGGAGGCAACAAGAGCCGCTCGGTGGCCGATCCATGGATCACCCGGTACATTTTCCCGGGTGGCGTGATTCCTTCCGAGGCGTGGCTGACGCGGGCCAAGGAGGATCTGTTCGTGCTTGAAGATTGGCATAATTTCGGTCCTGACTATGACCGCACGCTGATGGCCTGGGAGGCGAACTTCGTCGACGCGTGGCCGCAGCTGAAAGAACAGGAAGACCTGGACGCGCGCTTCTACCGGATGTGGCGCTATTACCTGCTCAGTTCGGCTGGCGCATTTCGATCGCGCGGTCTCAATCTCTGGCAAATCGTACTCAGCCACGGCGATGTGCCGCGCTATGTGTCAGTCCGATGAGCGATCCGATGAGCGACAGGACATGGGCAGAGCACCGCTCGCGAGTTAACGCGCTCGCCGGAGCGCTCGCCGATTCGTCCGGACCGGTACGTCTGCGCAAATCGACCAGCAACCTTTTTCGTCCACGCGAGGATGCCGGGCGCACTGAGCTCGATGTGGCCGCGCTGAACCACGTAATCGAGATCGATGCCGCGGCCCGCTTCGCCGAGGTCGAAGGAATGACGACCTATGCCGACCTGGTCGATGCAACCCTGCCGCATGGTCTTGCGCCGGCCATCGTGCCGGAGCTCAAGAGCATTACGACAGGGGGTGCAATGACCGGTGTAGGTATCGAGTCGAGCGCATTCCGCTACGGCCTGGTGCACGATACGGTCCATGAGCTGGACGTGCTGGTCGCCGATGGTCGTGTGTTGACCTGCTCACCTTTACTGCGCCCGGAACTTTTTTACGGGTTCCCGAATTCCTACGGCAGCCTGGGCTACGCGACACGGCTCCGGGTCGGGTTGATCCCGGTCACTCCTTACGTTCGCATCGAACACACTCGCTACGATAATCCCGATCAACTGGTCGCGGCAATAGGCGAGGAATGCGCACAGCCCGCTTGTGATTATCTCGACGGCGTATATTTCGCTCCGGATGAATTGGTCCTGAGCCGGGCACATTTCGTCGAATCACTTCCACCGGAGCAGCAGGCGAGCGATTACACCTGGATGCGACAGTACTGGCGGAGCCTGCGCGAACGCGGTGAGGACTATCTGACCACGCACGACTATCTCTGGCGCTGGGATACCGACTGGTTCTGGTGCAGCAGGAATGTGGGTGCGCACCTTGCTCCGGTGCGACTGTTGCTGGGGCAGAAGCGCCTGTCGAGCATCACCTACCAGAAAATCATGCGCGCCAGCCACCACTTCCCGCTGAAGTGGATCTCAGGGTTTCGTCCGCGTACTGAGTCGGTCATCCAGGATGTTGATATCCCGCTCGACAATGCGGTGGCCTTTCTTTCAGATTTCGAAGCCCATATCGGCATCCGCCCGGTGTGGATCTGTCCGTTCGTAGTGCCTGACGGCCGTTTCTCCCTGTTCAAGCTGCGCACGGACACGCCCTACATCAACTTCGGCTTCTGGGACATGGTCCGTTCGAACAAGCCAGACGGCCATTACAACGCGCTGGTCGAGGAATTGGTCGCCCGACATGGTGGCAAGAAGAGCCTGTATTCACGAAGCACTTACGATGAATCGACCTTCTGGTCGGAATATGATCAGGTGGTCTATGAATCGCTCAAAAGTTATTGCGATCCGCACGGGCGTTTTCCCGGACTCTATGAAAAAGCGGTAAAGAGCGGGTAGAAGTCTATGTCGAACGCAACGTGGTTCCTGATCATTGGCGCGGTACTGCTGTTCATGGCGCTGACGGCTGCGCGCATCAAGAGCCTGCCTTTGTCAACGGCGATCGTATACCTGGGCGTTGGGGTGGTGCTCGGGCCCAGCTTTGCCAACCTGTTTCACTTTAATCCGGTCGAACACTCCGCACTGCTGGAGATCATCACCGAGGTGGCGGTGATCGTTTCCCTGTTTGCCGCGGGGCTCAAGCTTGCAGCGCCGATGGGTGCACGCATCTGGTGGGTGCCCTTCCGCCTGGCAACGGTGTCGATGGTAACGACGGTGGGACTAACCGCGCTGGTCGGCGTTGTGCTGCTGGATCTGCCACTCGGTGCCGCCGTTTTGCTTGGAGCGATCCTGGCTCCCACCGACCCCGTCCTCGCCACTGACGTGCAGATCCGCGATAGCGGCGATGACGATCGGCTGCGGTTTGCACTTACCGGCGAAGCGGGACTGAACGATGGGACCGCGTTTCCCATGGTGATGCTTGGCCTCGGCTTATTGGGAATACACGAAGTCGGGGATCATTTCAGCCGTTGGTGGCTGGTCGATGTGTTGTGGGCCAGTGCCAGCGGGCTTGGCGTCGGCGCGGCACTTGGGGCAGGCACCGCCTGGGTGACGCGTCGTCTCGTTGCGCGCGGCATCTACAGCGAATTCACCGAGGATTTCCTCGGCCTGGGATTGATCGCGCTCTCCTACGGGCTGAGTATCCTTCTGCTTGGCTACGGGTTCCTGGCAGTCTTCGCCGCCGGGATTCGTGTTCCACCGGACGGAAATGCGATTCGGCGTGATCGCCGAAAAGCCGAAAGAACCCGTTGACGAAAATCACTCCGGTTCGGACAGCAGCGAGAGCGGCACCCACATGGGGAACGTTACCTTGGGGTTCGTGGAGCAACTCGAGCGGCTGGGCGAAGTCGTTTTGCTGATCCTCCTGGGCGGCATGCTGTTTGCTGATTCCTGGCAGGTTGGCTACGTTGCGGTGGCCGTTGTCCTCATCTTCGTGATTCGCCCCATCAGCGTTTTACTTGGCCTGATCGGCAGTGAGGGAACGTTTGCGACGAAGGCGACGATCGGCTGGTTCGGGGTACGTGGTATAGGCTCGTTGTACTATCTCATGTACGCGATTCAACATGGGCTCGAGACGCCGCTCGCTGTCACGTTGGTGTCTGTTGTGCTTATCGCGGTTACCCTGTCCATTCTGCTGCACGGCATAACAGTCACGCCGCTAATGCGGCTGTACTCCAGGCGACAACAGTGACGTGGCCACGCCAGTATGCGATAAGTCGCGACTTCCAGATCGCCACGCGCGTACCGTTCATCTCTACGTGTCTGTGTGGCCTGCCTCGGAAGCGTACGGCGCCGAGTCAATCCGGTTCGCTCACCGAGGCCGCTGCTCTTGCGAGGCGGCTCACCATGGCGAGGGGTTCGCCCTTGCTGACCGGTGGTGTTGCAACCACATAGTTTACGACGCCGGCGAATGGTGCGCGAATCTCGGCGATCTCCCGACCGAAAACGTCGTGCAGCCCGCCAAGCAGCCCGCCTTCGGCAACCGCGTAGCCGTCCCTGACCAGCGGGCGGAATACGCCGGTGTCCGGGCTCGTAACCACCTGGTAGTCCGAAAGCCATACGACGCCTGTATTCTCACGAGGCTCTCCCTCCAGCATGCCAAGTCGCCGCATGACGTTCAGCGCGCCTGACTCCGCCATGGCCACCCAGTGTTCGTCGTTCGAGCCGAGCTGACCCGTTTCCGTCGTGATGGCCGGCTTTCCCCGGGTCAGAGCCGTCTGGTCGACGTACAGGGAGTCCGCCGGATCACGGAGGGGCGCCTCGTCTATGACGATGTGGTCGATGCCGAAAGCAATCGCCAGACCCCTGGCCGCCTCGTCCAGTTCGCGGTTGCCTGTCACCGGCATGTACACGTAGGGACGCAGCGCCTCGTTGCCGTCACCAGCGTGCATGTCGATGACGTAGTCGGCGCGGTCGATCACCTGCTGCGTGATCGTAAAGGCGATGCGCTCGCTCAGTGTGCCGTCACGACGGCCGGGAAAGACGCGGTTGAGGTTCTTGCCGTCCGCAGGGCTGTTGTAGACCGTGCGGCCGAAAAAGGATGGCGGGTTGGCAATGTGAACCAGGATCAGCGTGCCGCTCAGGCGGACGGGATCCAGCGTCTGCCGGATACGCTGCAGCGCCGTGATCGGCGGGTATTCATAGCCATGAGTACCGGCAACCAGCGCCAGCACCGGCCCGGCCGCGACGCCGTGCAGCACCGAGACCGGAATACGGGCTTCGCCGTCATTGCCAGCTGGCACCTCAAGCCAGCCGGACGCGGCCTCGCCGGCCGCCACGTCGATCGTATTCAGCACGAAGCTGTCGGCGCGAGCCACCAGGCACGCAGCCAAAAGAAATGCCACGAAGCACGTGGCTGCCACGGATTTTTGCATGCCGGTAACCCCGATAATCCCTGCGTCACCGAATGCTAGCCGATTTGACTGCCGGGTGCCTGGCTGATCGGTGGCCTCCGGGCGAGGGGCAGGGCCTGATGCCGAAAGCGGCTTTGAACTGCGATCAGTTGCAGTCGACCGAGTGGTGATGTCGCTAATCGTGCTCCACAAAAATCAGTTCGTCCGTCGCGAATCCGAGTTCGGATGCTTTGGCGATCAGTCGCTCCAGCGTTTTGGGATCGAGTTCGGGCTGCCGCGCCAGAATCCACAGGTAGGAGCGATTTGGGCCGGTAATCATTGAGTACTGGTAGTCGTCCTTATCCAGCTCGATGATGTTGTAGGCGCCGTAAAAAGGCCCGAAGAAGGATACCTTCAGGCGTCCGACATCGGGTTCGTCAACAAAAAATGCCTTACCCTCGGCTTCGTTCCACTCGCCCTTCGCGGCATTGAAACCGCGGTTGACGACCTGCACGCCGCCCTCTTCTCGCACGCTGTAACTTGCCGTGACCTGGGACAGGCCGCGTTCGAAACGGTGGTCGAGCCGCGCCACTTCGTACCAGGTGCCGAGGTAGCGGTCGAGCTCAAACCCGGTGATGGGCGTGATGCCATCGGGCATGCCGGTACAGCCGCCTGACAGGGCGCAAAACGAGAGCGGCAGTAGTTGCCGAAAACGGAATTTGCGTGCCATGCTCGAGTCCTCGCGTTATCAAGTGAATCGAGTGTGACGGAAAAGCAGCCATGATCACAATCACAGCTTTTAAATGGGTGCCGCCTTTTGCGCAGGGGCTGGTGCGCGACCTGCGCGTACGCTGGGCACTCGAGGAGGCGGGCCTGCCCTACGAAGTGCGCCTGATCGGACACGAAGACAAGGGCTCGAAGGAATACCGCGCCAAGCAACCGTTCGGGCAGGTACCCGTATTCGAAGAAGACGGGCTGACGCTGTTCGAATCAGGTGCCATTGTTCACCATATCGCCGGCCGTTCGGAGGCACTTATGCCGCCTGACGCACACGCGCAGGCTCGCATTACCGCTTGGCTGTTCGCTGCCTTGAACTCGATCGAGCCGATGATCATGAACCTGATGCAGATCGATCTCTTTTACTCCGACCAGGAGTGGGCGAAGCTGCGGCGTCCCGGTGCACTCGAAGCGGCCACCAGAAGACTCGAAGCGCTGGTGGCGTACCTTGAGGGCCGCGACTACCTCGAAGGCAGCTTCTCCGTCGCCGATCTGCTGATGACCGCCGTACTGCGCATTCCGCGACACACGGACCTTATCGTGAGCATGCCGGTGCTGGATACCTACCGGCAACGCTGTGAGGCGCGACCCGCATTCCAGAAGGCGCTTGCCGCCCAGTTGGAGACGTTCGCCGCAAACGCGCCGGCCGACCCGAAGTAGGGACGCCGTTGGCGGCACAGTGCAGGAATGAGTACTGATCGGTCGTGCCACGGACGGAATCGTAAGTAGACTGGATGGCATGACTTCCCTGAACCCCAAGCCAAATCACCTGCAATTTGCTGACTCTCCTTCCGAGGGGCTTTTTGGCGTTGACGACTTCTTCGAGATGTCTCTCGATAATGTTTGTGTGGCCGGGCTGGACGGCTATTTCAAGCGGCTCAGTCCTTCGTGGACACGGACCCTGGGGTGGAGTATCGACGAGTTGATGGCGAAGCCTTCCGTAGAGTTCGTACACCCCGAAGACCGGGAGATGACGCTCTCCGGCCGCAAGCGCTTGCGATCGGGCGCGTCAATGGGTCCCCTCACCAACCGATACCTGTGCAAAGACGGCACGTTTCGATGGTTTGAGTGGCGATCCGTTGCCGATAACGCAAGGGGGCTCGTCTATGCAGTAGCGCGCGACGTCACCGAGCAAAAGCGTGACGAGCAACGGCTCGCTGAGGCCAAGGAGCTCCAGGGGAACCTGCAGCGGCAGCTCATCTTCGCCGATCGTATGGCTTCCGTTGGGACGTTGGCCGCGGGCGTTGCACACGAGATTAACAATCCGCTCGCTTTCGTGACCACAAACCTGACTCTGGCGCTAGAGGAGCTGCGAAATACTGGAGTCCCCGTCACCTTCGGCCCACGATGAATTAAAGGAGATGATCACTGACGCTCAGGCGGGAGCTGAGCGGATTCGCAAGATCATTCGAGGGCTAAAAGCATTCTCCCGGGCCGAGGAAGAACAGCTTGCCATCATCGAAGTAATACCGCTCCTGGAGCTGTCCGTTAACATGACCTTCAACGAGATCCGCCATAAGGCGCGGCTCGTCAAAGACTACGGCGATATCCCGCGCGTCGAGGCGGACGAAGCTCGCCTTGGGCAGGTATTCATCAATCTCCTCATCAACGCCGCGCAGGCATTACCTGAAGGCGATACGGCTGCACACGAGATACGCCTCGTTACGTCGACTGACGCGCAAGGCAGAGCCGTGATCCAGGTTTCAGATACGGGAGCCGGGATTCCTGCCGACGTGGTCGAACGCATTTTCGACCCGTTCTTCACGACGAAACCAGTAGGTGTCGGCACAGGCCTCGGCCTTTCCATTTGCCATACCATCATTACTGGCATGGGCGGGGAGATTGCGGTTGATAGCAAAGTGGGGCGTGGGACAACGTTTCGGGTGGTGCTGCCGGCAGCGGCGACCATTCAGGAAGAGGTCGCGGCCTCGTCGAGCCCGCCGAAAGAAGATCTCGCTTGCGCTACCGTACTAGTAGTTGATGATGAACCTGCTATCGGGCTCATTTTTCGTCGTGTTCTGCGCGACCATGAGGTCACTGCGGTGACGACTGCCAGAGAGGGGCTCGAACTTCTCGCCTCCGGCAAGCACTTCGATGTCATTTTCTCGGATCTCATGATGCCGGAGATGTCGGGCATGGAACTCTTTGCTGAGCTGACGCGGCAGTTTCCGCACCTTGCCGGGCGCGTGGTGTTCATCTCCGGTGGCGCGTTCACGTCTGAAGCCCAGGCATTTCTGGACCGAGTCGGGAATGAGCGTCTCGACAAACCCTTCGATCCGGCGAACGTGCGCGATGTGGTGCAATGCAAGTTGGTCAGTAACCAGTAGCGGGACCCGGTGCCTGACGTGAAACTACTTTCTTTGTCTATCATGCCTGCGATGGCTACCATCGATCCGGGATGTTTGATAATCCGGAAATAGACCAGGGTGACTTCCCGGCGCTGTCAAGCGTCGAGTGGGCGCCCATGCATCCATCGCTCAGGAAGCAGATGCTGGTCAAGGCGTCGATAACCCTCGGGATCATCGCCGCGGTTGCCCTTGCTGTCCATTTAGGCGAGGTCATCACGCTTGGCCCGCTGCGGGTTCAGATTCCCGTGTTTGTAATTATTGCGGCGATGGTACTTGTCTGGCCGTTCATCTCCGTTCCGCGGCGCGGCTACACGCTCCGCAAACATGACATAGCCTATAAAAGCGGCGTTTTGGTAAACACGATCACGGCAATCCCCTTTGATCGAATCCAGCATGTCGAGACGTCGCGAGGTCCACTCGACCGACATTACGGTACGTCGACACTGAAGCTCTTCACTGCAGGTGGATCGAAGGGTGATCTGAACATCGACGGTATGGACATGGATATTGCCGAGCACGTTCGCGGATTCTTACTGAACCGTATCGATGAAGGCAGTCGCTAGTTCCTCCGAGTGGCGCCGCACATCGCCACTCGCGGTGCTGTTTTTTCTCGGCCGGCTGCTGAAAGGTGTCGCAAAGAATATCACGCAGTCGCTTGCGCCTCTCGTGGCACTGTTCATTGCCATCGAAGGTTCACCAATTGTCCGTATCGGTGTTGCGCTGATTGTTGGTGCAGCACTCATCGTCATTCTTTCGATTCTTAGATACCTGTTCTTTCGGTATCAGGTAACAGAAGATTCCATCCTGATACGTGATGGCATATTCAGGAAAAAGCAGCTCGACATTAAATTCCAACGCATTCAGGGTGTCGGCGCAGGAGCAGAATATCTTTGCCAGATGGCTCGGCCTGGTAAACATCAGGCTTGACACGGCAGGATCATCGTCCGATGAAGGTGTGCTCCCTGCAATCAAGGAGGCTTATGCGTACGAACTCCAGTCACGCATTGATGGTACTGCGAACGCTGATGAGGAACGACCGGAGCAGCCCGATACGCTACTGCGGCTGAGCTTCGCTGACGTGGTCCGCGCCGGCCTCGCTGATGGCCGTGCGCTGCTGCTTCTGGCCGCCCTCGGCCCAATTTTCGGGCAGGGCGGCGACCGCCTGGAGCGCTTGATAAACAATGCTGCCGAATCAGGTGTAGATCGACTTCAATCGCTCGGTGCTGGCGGCGGACTGTTGGTGATGCTGACGATTCTTGTGGTCGCTGTGGTGCTGGCAAGCGGCTCTGTCGTCGCCGCTTTCCTGCGTTTACACGATTTCCGCGTGACTCTCGATGGCAGACGTTTGCAAACGGTCGGCGGCTTGCTGACCCGGCACCAGGCTTCGATGAGCGTTAACAAGGTTCAGCGCGTTCGCATGACCCAGAACATTGTCCTGCGCCTGTTCAAGCGGTACCGGCTAACGGCACGGCAGATCAGCAGCGCCAGTAACAAAAAAGAAAGCAACAGCATTGTCATTCCAATAGTGGATGAGGAATGCGGAGATTGGCTGACGCGAGAAATTCTGCAGCCGGAGGGACGTGACGTCAGCATGAACCCTGCGGACGGCCGCTTCATTCGCGTTAACCGCCAGTTCATACGCTCGCGAGTCGTTCTTTTCGGCCTGCTCCCGCTGGTTCCTTTGGCCGTGCCGATGCTGAAGGGCTTTGGAGTATTCGCAACGGCCGCATTGCTATGGCCCGTCCTGGTCTACATTGTCGTTCGCCGCTACTGGTCGCGTCTTGGCTTTTACCTGACCGACAACGCACTGATTCGCCGCCGAGGATTGATCGGGTTCGGTCTCGACGCCTTTCTCAGCCGAAAGGTCCAGCGCGTGACTGTCTCTCAATCCATATTCCAGAAGAGACGAGGCTATGCGACCGTCCTGATCTATCTGGCAGCTGGTACTGTTCGACTCCCATACCTCGGGTTCGATGATGCGAACCGGCTGCGCGACTACCTTTTGTTCAAGGTCGAGTCCACAAATGCGGACTGGCACTGAGTGTGGCAGGGTTTTGCGGATGCGCGAGTGGCCGTGTTCCGCAAGCCGAGTCATGCGCAAGCGCGCGTCCGTTTTTTACAAGCGAGCATCTCCAGCTTGTGCCAAGGTCAACTGGGATGACTGCGGGCGTTTCCGCGGACGAAACGCGAAGATCAAAAAGCAAGGTTGGCTTATGCATGTTCCAGACGTTTTGCTTTCGGAAGCCCACCTGAAGCAATTGCACAACCCTAACAAAGCAATAGGAGTAGCCAATGAAAGCCATACCCGCACTTTGCAGCCTTGCGCTCATGATTTTCTTTGCCACCAGCATTGGGAGCGCCGATACCACAGCTGAACAACCGGAGACTGCCGCTGAGATAGTGGTTGCATTGATCGAAGCCATCCGGGACGAAGACCGCGAGCGGGCCGAGATGCTGCACGTCGCGGACGGGAGCCGCTGGCACGATGCTGAAAGCTTCACGGAGCGAGCCGATTTCTACCGATCCGTGGACTTCGATTTCGAGTCGATCAGCCAATGGAGTGCAGGCGGCGGTTGGTTGAAGGTTGCCGTTCCCGGGACCCAGGACGGACACAGCTATTTGTACGTTTTCATGGTGGGTGAGACCGACGGCGCCCTTCGGGCGGGCGGAATGGAGCGCCGGCTTGCGGGCATGCCGTAACGGACGCGGAATATGACGCGCGGCGAAGTATCGGTGATCCACAAGGCATGACCAAGAGGAACAGAATGCACGCTTTGCTGACAAGGCCGGGGAAGAAGAGCTTTCGCATATTGTGGCTTTCTAACGCTGCCACACTGTGCGCGCTGACGGTGAACGCGCAGGAATTGCTCGTGCACCTGCCACTTGACGGTACAGTACAGAATGCCGGCTCTGGCGGAGCGGCCGAAGTCGTGGGCGCCGGCCCTGCCACGGTGCAGGGACATATCGGCAGCGCGATGAAATTTGATGGTCATTCGGTCATTGCCGTCCCCGTCGACCTGTCGCCCGAGCAATACCCCCGAGTGACGATTACGGCCTGGGTGCGTGCAGACGAAACGGCACCGGACACGGATCATTCGATCGTCTCGTCCGGCCGTCAAGGGACTACGCCGGCGCTGCGGCTTTCCAAGCGTCGCTATGGAGTGAAAGCAAGCATGCGCGGAGCGCGGTCAGCACTTCTGGCCAGTAGCTATTCACCGACCGAGGAATGGGTGTTCGTCGCCGGGACCATCGACGTGCCTGCGCAGACGCTTCATGTAATGCAGAACGATTCGACGTACGACAGGGACGGCGTCAGAACCAAGTCACTCTACCCCGCCAGCAAGCACGTGAATCCCGACGATCCGGACGCCGATCCTAAGGCGTGGGTTTTCATCGGCGCCCGAACCTTCGACCCCGCGCTTGCGCCGGCGGTCGGTATCGCCGTTGATGATGTGCGCGTCTATGGCAGTGCCCTGACAACGGCGCAGCTCGCCGATGTCAGGGACGCCGTCGGCGCACAGAGCGTGGCGTCAGCCGGTGTGGAGTTGCCTGGTCAGCCTGGCGGCGAATTCACGCCACCCGACAACCAGTCACCGACGGCGGACATACTGCGAGAGCGGGACGGCGGCGTTACGGATATCGACCAGATCGAAGCACGGGAAGAAATGGGAAGCGGGCGGGATGCATCTGTTTCCGACCAGCCGACGCTGACCGACGACACCGGGGATCGACACCAACTCCCGGATCAGGAAGAAATCCAGGTACAGGCTGAGCAAGTGGCCGGCGAAGCGGCCATCGAAGGAGCCGAGCAGCGTGCTGCGGAGCGCGAAGAGCAGGCGCGACAGCAAGCCGAGCAGCAGGCATTGGCGGAAGCAGAACGTCGGGCGGCTCAGGAAGAAGAAGCAGCGAACGAAGACGGAGACCCGGACAGGCCAATGGTGTGGCGCTTTTCCGAAACGGAGACACATCTTACGGAGGTCAGCGGACGGACGGGAGACATTGTCAGGCCGGATGACTCTTTCAACAAGTTTTCACGCGACCAGTATGCCGAGTTTTATGGCGGGGCTGGAATGCTCAGTATACTTGTCGGGGCCTCCAACAATGTTCCTTGTGAGATCGACTTACTTGTGGGCTATGACGGGAACGTTTTGGTCGAGGATACCGGGATATCGGAATGTGCGAATCGACTGGGTTATGACGGTATCCTGGTTCAAATACCCGGGGCGATGACAGCACTGCAGGTATGCACTAACCCCAGGAATGGCCGCGTCAAGGGCCTTCAGATACGAGGGCACGCGCTCGAGAGTGACGGAACATTTGGTGCATATGCCCAGGCTACCGAGTCGCTGCCCAACTGTGCGGAATGGTCGACGCTGGTTGTTTGCAACAGCCAGCACGCGGCAACCGGATTTGTCGCGCATTTCGATGATCGGAGAGGAAACTCGTCCAGCAACGCGCTTGTCGGGCTCCAGTTGATCTGCCGGAAAATTGTCAAAGGCGGGCCCTGACAGCATGGCTCAATATTGTTACGAAATCCTTCATTTGAATCCACCGAGCCCTTAGCGAGCACGGAGCTTTGGCTTATTACGAGGACTTTCGATAATCTGAGCGAATGGTCCGCCAGGAAAACGAAGATGTACCGGCGCCGGATTTCTGCTCGATCCACCCGCCGCTTGATGTGCTGAAACCCTTTTTGCGCCGCATACTTATCGCGGACGCGGAGGTGCCGGACGGTTTTCTCGTGCGTGCCGCACCGACCGGATACAATTATATTGGCTGGCATGCGTCCGGCCACGTGAAAGTTCGCATCGACGGAGTGGCGACCCGTTACGGAAGGTTCCACTTCGCGGGCCAGCTCCGCGGCCAGAACGTCGAGGTGCTGCATACCGGACAAGTAGTGCACATCATCGCTGAGTTCACGGCCACGGGTCTTGCGCGCTTGATCCACGTTCCGGGAGCCGCAATCTACGGCCGCCCGGTGCCGGTCGCGGACATTGCACCGGCGTGCGCGCGAGCGCTGGCGCCGCTACTGGAAGTGCGGTACGAATCGGCTGAAGCACGGGGTGCGGCATTTCAGAACGTCCTGGCGAGCTTTGTTGAAGATGCGGCACCGCCTGTGCATTATCTCGAGCAGGCCGTCGAGGCGATCGAGCGCGCGGCAGGGCTCGTGCGCATCGGTGAGTTGTCGCGCGAGCTGGGCGTGAGCCAGCGTCACCTCTCACGAGTATTCGGCGACGTCGTCGGGATCGGCCCGAAATATTTCGCCAAGGTCGTGCAACTCAACACCGCGCTGGGTGCGCTCCTCAGCGGAGAGCAGGCCCAGATCTCCAAGGTTTCGTACGGCTTCGGTTATACGGATCAAGCCCATTTCGTGCACGTGATGCAGGAGCTGCTGCGCATGGGGCCGACCGCGTTTCTCAACAGCAACGACGATGTGCTCGCGGCGTTCCTCGCAAAGTCGCAGGCGTTCGCGAGGGAATAGCTAAGGGCTCTCTTGGGGGGCAGCGTCGCCGGCGTTTCCGCGGAGCGCAATGTTCGCGCAGACTCCTAGCCGCCGACAGGAATCGTCAGTACGGGCTGCAATCCTTCACCGCTGCCGGCCTGCAACGCGAATAGCTGCGCGAGCAGTGAAAACGTCGACTTCGACGGCAGGTCGTTGTCCCGAATGTAGAACCAGTGATCCCGGTAGCGGACACGTACTGCCGCCGGGTCCGGTGCCTTCTCCATGGACTCGATCCGCAAAAGCCCGCCTGTAACCTCGGACCAGTCAAAGGGCGCGCCGCCCGGCTCCCGCGTGTCCGTGACCAGCCCGCTGTCGCGGTGCCCGGGAGGCACGGCGACGCCGTGCGACAGGAAATAGAGAATCCCGTTCAGGGACCGCGTCTGGATGCTGATCGCCTCCGGGCCCGCGCTGCCCAGCGCCGACACGATCTCGTATTGGCGCCGGCCGGGAGCGACGCCAAGCAGTTCGACGATGCTGCGGTATGCGTTGCCAGACAGCGCCCGCTCGCTGAATGTCAGTACCGGCACACTTGCCGGTCCGGCCCGAAATGCAATCGCGACGTCGTTGCCGAGCTGGAGTTCGCGCAACAGGCGCGCAAGTTCGTTGAAACGCCGGAACTCCGGTGCGGTGTCCGGCGTCGGGCCGGAGGCCGTGACGGCGTTTGGAATTCCGTTGATACGTTGTACGCAAATGCGAAGAAGCCGCTCGGCGCTCCAGCCTGAATGGCTGAGCGACACGAGGGCCTCGAGCGATACCGGGCTCAGCAACCGCCTCGCGAAGTCATCGCCCTGCAGCGGCGTGTAGCTGATGGTTGGCACTTCCGAGTAGCCGACGCCGGCGCCGAGTTCCGCGTCCTGCGCCGGGTCCCGCGCGCCGATGCCGCCGCTGGCAGAGACCTGCGGGCTGAAAGAGAATTGCGTCGTTACCGCCGAGACCTCGAGGAAATATGGCCGGTCCCTGTAGCGCAGGCGCACGAGATTGACGAGTAACTGCTCGTCGGCCGTATCCCTGAGCACGGTGTTGTAGTCCGCGCGGCCGGCCTGGACGGCTCGAGGACCGAGGTTCATGCAGCCGCAGAGCACGCTGACGGTACATAGCAACGAGATGAATTTAAGGTGTTTGTGGAATCGTTGAATCAAGGCAGACCTCCGGAAACAAGCTCTACATGTTACCGGGGCTGCGTGGGTCACAAGCCGGGGCCGCGTCGCTGGCCGCATGCGTTGCGATTTCGGCGTTCGCAGGCTCCTGCTCGCGCTGGCCGAGCACGCGCCGGTCGACGAAGATTGACGCCACCAGGTCGCCGGCGACGTTGACCGCAGTCCGGCACATGTCGAGCAGGCGGTCGACGCCGATGATCAGTGCGACGCCGGCAGGCGGCACGCCGATCGTTCCGAGGATGCTCGCCAGGATCACGATGCCGACGCCCGGCGTCGCCGGCGAGCCGATCGACGCTCCGACTGCCATCGCGATGATGAGGACCATGCCGCTGGTTGAAACGTCGACCGCGAATACCTGGGCCAGGAATATCGCGGCTACGGCCTGGTACAGCGCCGTGCCATTCATGTTGATAGTCGCGCCGAGCGGAATCACGAATTGGGCCACGCTGGAGCGCACATGAAATTTCTCTACCGCGGTCTTCATCGACAACGGCATTACCGCCGCCGAGCTCGATGTGCTGAACGCCAGCAGCAGCAGTTCGCGCGTGTCCGCAAGAAAGCGTCGCGGATCGAGGCGCGCAACCAACCGCAGGAAGATCAGGTAAAGGGCAAGCATCAGCAGCAGGCCTAGCAGGACCGTTCCCACATAAACGCTAAGGCCTGCGAGCGTCTGCCAACCGGTACGGCTCGTAAGCTGCGCCATGAGGCCAAAAACGGCGAACGGCGCGATGGTCATGGCCCAGCGCACGACCGTCATGCAAACTTCCTGCAGTGAGCCGAGCAGGTCGAGCATGGGCTGCGCCGATTTCTTCGGAAGCGATAGCAGTGCCACGCCGATGATGAAGGCGAAGAGCACGATTTGCAGCATCTCGCCTTGCACCAGTGCGTTGAGCGGGTTTGCGGGAAGCAGGCCGATGACGACTTCCGGGAGTTGCCGCAGCATCGGCGGTGCCGGAGATGCAACGTCGTCGGCAACTTCGCCGCCGAACTCCGCGACGCGGTCCCCGAGCTGCAGGTAGCTGCCGGGTTCAATCGTTAAAGCGAGCTGGATCCCGATGGTTGCGGCGATCGCCGTGGTCACGACGAAAAAGCCCGTGACCCAAAGCCCTAGCTGCTTCAGCGTCGCGGGATCCCCACCCGCTGCAAGTCCCCTGATGATCGAGGCAAACACCAGCGGCACGACGATCATCTGGATTGTCACGAGGAACAAGCGGCCGGGAAACGCCAGCCAGTTACCAACGACGAGGCTGGTCGCGGCCTCCAGTAACCCGACGCCCGGGCCGATCAAAATACCGACCAGCAAGCCCAGCATCATTCCGATCAGGACCTGCAGCCACAGCTTGCCTCGAACGAGCCGGCTTAAGCTTCCGCTGGACGCGGCCAGCGACTTGTTTTCAGAATCTTTTCGCAATTCAACCCTGGATGCGCCGCGCTGCAGGACCTGGCGCGATCCGCGTGAATGACAGCAAAGTCTACCGTGTCAGCGAGGCCGTTGTAATGGAGAGCGGGCTAGGCTGGCGCCGGCCACGTGAAATCGGGGCGTAAGCCCTCGTAAACCGGACGACCGTCCTTCGGTTTCGCCGTACCCTGCGACGCATCGAAAAAAGCATGGTAGGTCGCTGGCAGTTTTTCGGCGTCGAAGCCCATCAGGTTCGGCACGATGGCGCGTATCCGCTTCTGCTTGTCGTCGAGCATGATCGGCGTGCCGCAGGTCTTGCAGACGCAGAGCTCCAGTGGTCCGTCCGGGTTCTGGTCGTTGAACGGCTGGCGTTTCAAGTCACCGGGTTTGTCCACCTTGAGGTCGTCGTGCTTGAAGAAAACGACGTGCGTGTCCGGCTGTTTTGTTACGCGCTTGCAGACGGAGCAGTGGCAGGTATGGTTATCGATCGGGTCTTCGTCGGCGTGCGTATGGATGTGATCGCAGCCCCCCGTGTATTTGTGTGCCATGGCAAAATTACCTCTTCTTGTCGCAGATTCGGTTACACCGAAACGACACCCTCGGTGACGAGTCGGTCTGTTCGCGTTCGATTATACACCGGACCGAACCGCTCGACCGGCCCGCCAGCGGAGAGGCAGGCCTGACGCAGGCGCAATTGGCCGAGCCAATAGGCGTCAGTCGCAAGACGGTAAATACCGTCGAGAACGGGGTTTTTGTGCCCTCGAGCATTCTTGCGCTGAGACTGGCGCAGGCTCGCGGGGTACCGGTCGAGCGCGTGTTCTGGTTGAAGTAGCCGCAGGATGACTTTTCGCACCGGAAAGGGATTCATCAGGAAAAAATTACGCCGACCTCAGGCCGGATCGGCGCAGTAGCGCAACAATCCGCCCCGGTCCATCGCTTTGGACCCGATGGAATCCGCGAGGTGGAGCGTAATGAAAAACCTGAATATTGCATGCATTATCGAGGCTGGCGCCGTGCGCTTTGGAGCACAAGCCGCACTCGGCCTGGCGGACAGTGATTCCCGGCGGGGAGGCCGCAGCGAGGAATACAGCTACGAGGCGTTGCTGGCGGCCTCGTCGCGGCTGGCTGGAGCGTTTCGCGAGGCCGGATTGCAGCCGGACGACCGGGTGGCGTTGCTCTCCGAGTCGCGGCCGCGCTGGGGCGTGGCCTTCTTCGCCGCACTTCGCGCCGGCGGTATCGCATTGCCGCTCGATGTCCGTCAGACCGTGCCCGAGCTGCAGCGAATTCTCAGCGACGCACGCCCGCGCCTGCTGCTCGTTGCCAGCGGTCAGGAAGCGCTGGCCCACGATTTACTGGCCGCCGGCATCGGCCCGGTCATGGTGTTGAGTCTCGAGCCCGACGACATCGACGCGCCGTGGCCGTCAATGGACTCGCTGACCCCGGGCCCGGACCGGGCCTGTGCGCTGCGGGGCGCCGACGATGCCGCGGTGCTGACCTATACGTCCGGCACCACGGGCAATTCCAAGGGGGTCGTCACCACCCACGGCAATCTGGATTTCCAGGTGCGCGCAATCCGCAGCGTGATGCAAAACGACGAGCACTGCAGCAGCGTCTCGATACTTCCGCTCAGCCACCTCTTCGAGGTGACCGCCGGCTTCCTCGGCATCCTCTACGGCGGCGGCCGGATCTGTTACTGCAACAGCCTGCTGCCCGCGGAAGTCATCGACGCGATGCGGGGCCGGCGAGTGACCTGCATGGTCGTCGTGCCGCTGTTCCTGGAGCTGATAAAGGCAGCCATTCGCAATGAAGTGGCGCGCCAGTCGGGTATCAGGCGCCGCCTGTTCACTCTGCTGACGAGCGCCTCGGCGCTGTTGCCGATGTCGGCGCGGCGCCGCCTGTTCGCCCGCATACACAGCCGCTTCGGTCATGCCCTCCAGTATTTCGTTTGCGGCGGCGCGCCGCTCGCTCCCGCGACAGAACGTTTCTTCGCGAGAATCGGGTTACCCGTCTACCAGGGCTACGGGCTCGCGGAGACCAGCCCGATCATCTCGACGAACGGGCCCGTGGCCGCGCGCGCCGGCTCCGTAGGCAGGCCGCTGCCCGGTGTCGAAATCCGCATATCCACGAAGGACGGCGGCGAAATCCTGACGCGCGGTCCGCATGTCATGCGCGGCTACTTTGGTGACGAGATATTGACGCGCAGCTTGATCGATCGCGATGGCTGGTTGCACACCGGCGATCTCGGCTATCTCGACCGCAATGGTTTCCTGCACGTCTCCGGCCGCAAGAAGAACGTCATCGTCCTTGGCAGCGGCAAGAAAGTGCAGCCTGAGGAACTGGAAGCGGTGCTGTTCGACCATCCGGACTTCCAGGAGGGCTGTGTCATCGGCGTGCCGGCGGTGCGCGGCATACAGAAGGGCTTCGAGGAAGTCTGCGCGATCGTCGTGGCCAGCGACGCAGCAATCCGGCGTTCTGCGGGGTCGGCGGCGAATCTCGAACTCGCACTGCGCCGGGTGCTTGACGACCGTGCGCTGGCGCTGTCGCCGTGCAAGCGGCCGACCCGGTTCATCCTGCGCAACGAACCGCTGCCGCGCACGTCGACACGCAAGGTGCGACGGCCCAGCCTGCTGGTGTCGCTGCAACGCGGGCCGGTGCATTCATGATGGCCGACACGCTGCTCATGCTGCTGCTCGCCAACTTCGCGGCGATTGGCCTGCTGCCGATACTGTTCTTCCGTCGCGACGGGACCCTGAACCTGCGCTGGATGCTGACCGCGGCACCTTTCTTTGCCGTCCCGCTACTGCTGGTACTGGGACGTCTGGGTGCACTGCAACCGTTAGCGACAACCGGCGGTCTGCTGCGGACGCTGCCGCTGGTCGCCGTGCTGCTTGCCGCCGGTTCCATAGCGTTGCTGGCAGCGACCGTCGCAACACACCGTGTGCCACTGGCCCTGTGGCACCAGGACAACGACGCGCCCGTTGAACTTGTGACATGGGGCCCGTATGCGCACATGCGCCACCCTTTCTATACCAGCTTCCTGCTCGCCCTTGTCGCCGCGGCGCTCGCCCTACCGCATGCAACAACCTTCGCAAGCCTGGCGTATGCGTTTGTTGCGCTCACGCTGACGGCGCGTCGCGAGGAGCGCCGCCTCGCCTGCTCAGAGCTGAGCGATGACTACCTCCGCTATGTCCGGACGACCGGTCGCTTCTTCCCGCTAATCGGTTTGCGGCCGACGCGATGACTAAGGTCTACGTCAGTCAGTTCGGGACCGCGCTCGGCAGCGTCCGGCGGACTGTTGAAGATGCGGAAGTGGACGGACTGCTCGTGTCGACGGCGGCCGCGCTTCGCAGCGCGGGCTTCGCAATGCATTATCGCTGCGCGCGCGACGAGAATGCCTGCGAGCTGGCGTCCCGGGCGCTCATTGCGAGCGGCATAGATCCGGCCGCGGTCGACGCCATCGTCTACAGCACCTGCCTGCCGCAGAACGGCAATCTCGGCGACCCCGCTGATTTCGAGCACACCGGCGATGTGAAACACCTGATGCGATTCCCTGTCAGCGAGCTGCAGGCAGACTTCGGCATGGACAAGGCCTTCGTAGTCGGGCTAAGCCAACAGGCCTGCACCGGCATGCTCGGCGCCCTGCGTATCGGCCGCAGCCTGTTAACTGCTGAGCCCGAACTGCAGAACGTGCTGTGCATCACTGCCGACCGCTTCCCGCCAGGCGCGAAGTACGAACAGTCCTTCAACCTGATTTCCGACGGCGCCGCTGCCTGCCTGCTGTCACGCGAACCTGCGGGGCTCCTCCTGTGCGACGTTCATCACATCAGCAATGGCGCGATGGTCCGCGCTACCGACGATGAGATTGCCGCCAGCTTTTTCAGCTACACCTGCCGGCTGGTCGACGAAGCGCTTGAACGTGCGGGCCTGACACTCTCCGACATACGCTGGATCGTGCCGCAGAACATCAACAGCACGGCAATGAAGATACTCGGTGGACTGCTGGGTGCGAAACAAACACAACTCTACCGCCCGGCGCTCGCCAACTGCGGTCACGTCATCAGTGCCGACAACATCATCAACCTCGCTGCCCTTTGCAACGGCGCGCCGCTGGCCGCGGGTGACCGGCTGCTGACCTTCATGGCCGGCTACGGCAGCAACTGGCAATGCGCTCTCCTGGAGGCCACATGAGCACCATCGACTTTGCGGCGTTTCTTAACAGGCTTTCCCGCCTGTCCGAAGCCCGGCCGAGCGATCCGTCTGCGATGCAATGGCCTGCATCGATCGATCCGGATGGCTGGTACTTCACGCCGGAACTGATTTCGCTGTACGGCACGCCGCTCTGGGAGCAGCTCGACGAGCGCCAGCGCAAGCGGCTCAGCGTCTGCGAAGCGCTCAACTTTTTCAGCATGAACGTGCACGGCGAGAAGTACCTGGTCAGCGAGATCGCGCGGCAGCTCTACAACAGCGACGACACCGAACTGTCGCGGTACCTGCTGCATTTCGTGGCGGAGGAAACCCGGCACATGATGTATTTCTCGGGCTTTTGCGTGCGCTATGCAGGCCGGGTATACGCGGACCGCGCGCTGCCGCTCGGCGATAACGGCAGCGGTGACGCCGAGAGTGATCGCTTCCTGCTGTTCGCGCGCATCAACGTATTCGAGGAACTCGTCGATCACTACAACCGCACGATGGCCAGTGACGTACGCCTCGAGCCGGTTGTGCGGGAGATAAATCGCATCCATCACGTCGAGGAGCTGCGGCATCTCGCCTTCGGCCGGCGCTTCCTCGGAGAATGCATCGGCAGGTACGTAAGCAACTGGGACGAAAGACGCCGCGAACAGTTGCGCGAGCAGGCTGACAGCGTACCTGCAGTACGCCTGGAAGCTGTATTACAACCCGGATGCGTATGCGGACGCAGGTATTGCCGAGCCCTTCGAGCTGTGGCGTACCGTCCTTGCATCACCAGCCGCCGCCAGCCACCGCGCTACCGTGAACACCGAGCGCCTGAACTACTTGCGCAAGCTGGATTTGCTGGAGGTTGCATGACGACAATAACCAGCATCACCGATGCTCGCGCCAGGGTTCGCCACTGCCTGGCCGCCGTCAAGCCGGGTATCGATCTCGACGCGCTGGGAGACGAGACGCCGCTGCTGGCCAGCCGGGTCATCACGTCATTTGACCTGCTGGAGCTGATCCTGCATCTCGAGCAGACCCGCGGTACTCCGATATCGAGGGACGAGCTTGCTGCCGGCAGCTTTCGCGACGTCGCGACCATTGCTCGTGTCTTTTTTCGCGGCGGAGACGACTCGTGAACGGCGTGGAGAGTGTCACAGCGGCGCTTCATGCCGACGAGTTGCACTGGTCGCCGGACGGTTGCGCATCCCTTGGCGGCGGACTTCTCAACAGCGCGGTGAAACTGGATGCGATGTTTCGTGATCTGGGCCGCGACTTCGGCGCGGACGAAAGTCGTTTTCCGAGCATGATTGCCGCCGCTGCGCTGGCTCCGGTCGGCTACCTGAAGTCTTTTCCGCACCATGCGACGTTCGCAGCGTCTGCAAGGCGCGATCAGCTCGCGAAGCTGGCCCAAAATGGCCCCTGCGAGCCCATACCGGCCGATACCCTCGAGACTGTCTCACACGTGCTGACGCCCGCCGCCTGTTACCACTTCTATCCGCGCCTTGCAGGCCGCCGCCTGGACGAGGCGCTCTACCTGACGACGGCGTGCCAGTGTCACCGGCGTGAGAATTGTTACGAGCTGCTGCGCCGCCAGTGGTGTTTCTGGATGCGCGAAATCGTCTGCATCGGCACAAGGGAAACGGTAGAACGTTTTACCGTCAGCTGCCAGCTGCGCATCAATACCGGCTTACGACGACTCGGCCTGGACGCCAGCTGGCAGACCGCTACCGATTCATTTTTTGATCCGGCGCACGATCCGAAAGCGCTGGCGCAGAGGGTCGAACCCGCGAAGCTGGAGCTTTGCCTGCCCGACGGACTCGCCGTTGCGTCCATCAACTCGCACCGTAGTTTCTTCGGCGAATGTTTCGGCATACGCATGGCCGATGAAGCTGCGCACTCCGCATGCGTCGCCTTCGGTATCGAACGCTGGTTGTTCGCACTGCTCGCACGCTACGGCGCCGACCCGGCCGACTGGCCATCTCTGGACGTACCGCTATGACGACGACGCTCATCACCGGCGGTGACGGCCACATCGGTCGTGCCCTCGCGCGCCGGCTGTTGGACAACGGCGACAGCAAGCTCCTTCTGTTCGTGCGCGCGGCCAATGCCGATGAATGGAAGTGCAAGCGTGACCGCCTCGGTACACTGGCATCGGATCCGCGCTGCCGGGTCCACCTGGGCGACCTGCTTGACGATGAGCCGTTCGCCACTGTCGACACGTCCGACATTACGGCCATTTTCCACTGCGCCGCTCGCATAGACTTCAATGTCGAGCGGGCGTCCGCCGTTGCCGTCAACATTGACGGGACTGAGAAGACGCTGGCTTTCGCCGCTCGCTGCGACAAGCTCAGGCGCTTTGGCCTCGTCAGCAGCTTGTACGCCGCCGGACTCCGTGACGGTGCGTTACACGAAGTGCCCTTCGAAGAAGCTCCTGCGTATGCGAATCACTACGAATGGTCCAAATGGCAGGCGGAATGCCTGGTCATGCAGCAGCCCGAGCTACCCTGGCAGATTTACCGGCTGTCAACGGTTGCGGGCGACGACGCGAGCGGTCTGGTCAGTCAGCAAAATGCCATCCACAACACGCTGCGTTTGCTGTACTACGGCCTGCTGTCCGTACTACCGGGGCACCGCGACACCCGCGTCTACACGGTTACGACCGAGTTCGTTACCCGCGCCATCGACAGCCTGCATCGAAGGGGTGAACGGCGCGCCATCTACCACCTGTCGGACGCCGGTTCGGACGCCGTCACGCTGGGCGAACTGACCGGCATCGCGTACGCCGCGTTTCTTGACGACCCCGCATTCGCGCGGCGTCGCGTCCTGCCACCGCTGTTCTGCGGGCACGAGGACTTTGCCGACCTGGTTGCCGGCGCCGAGCGCTTCGGCGGCGCCGTCGCGCAGTCGTTGCAGAGCATCGCGCCATTCGCGCGCCAACTCTACAGCGACAAGGATGTGCGGACAGAGCAAAGCACGCGGTCATTGCGCGGCGAACGCACGCCCGACGCGCACCGGCTGCTCGATCACGTCGCCCGCCGCCTGGTGCAGACCCGCTGGGGACTGCGTGGGAATTTGGCTTCAGAGTCACGAGGAGATTCCCGATGATCGACAGCAACCTGCACTGGATCTTGAGTTTCTACCGCACATCGGAAATCAGCGGCGCGCTGTTCTTCGGCGAACTTGCCAACAGCCTGCGCCCGTCGGCGATCCAGCAGGACATGACGCGGCATTTCGCCGACGAGGCAAACCATGCCCGTTACTGGACCGATTGCCTGCAGAAGCTGGGAGCTGAACCACTGAAGCTCGGCCACGCCTACCAGGATCGCTACCTCGCGGCCGCCGGCATCCCCGCGAACCTGATGGAGATCCTGGCCATCACGCAGGTGTTCGAGAAACGGGTCGTTTCCCAGTACGCATTGCACGATGTGTCGCCGAACGTGCCGGACGCCGTGCGCGAAACGCTGGCGAAAATAATGCACGACGAGCAATGGCACATACAGTGGATAAGAGATGCCCTGCGCGACATGGAATCCGGGTACGGCGCTGACAACATCCAGGCGACGTTGAGGCGCTATACGCTGGCCGACCGCGAGGTTTATCGCAAAACGGCGGTGGAGTTCAGCGAACGCATGGGCGAGTTGCGGCTCGCGAACCGTTAGGAGCACTGAATCATGACCGACAGTGATCGTATTATCGCTGCAATCGCGGAACTCCTTGCCATCGACAGCGGCTCCATCAATCGTGAGGCGCCGTTGTTTTCGCTCGTCTTAAGCTCTTTCCGCATCGTGGAGCTGGTCATCGAGTTGCAGGAACAGTTCGACGTGCGTTTCCGCCAGGAGGATATGAACCAGGTCGCCACCATCGGCGACCTGGTTGACCTCGTGATCGCGCGGCGCCGCGACTGTACCAGCGACTGACATGGCCGGGTTCCAGGTCATCTACCGGCGAGCGCATGACGTAGCGCGCCGCCGGTCGCGCCCGGTGATGGCCGCCGCTGCATTGCTGTTAGTGACCGTCTGTTTCGGGTTAACCAGGACGACGCTCGACCTTTCGTTCCAGCCACTCGCCGCGAGCAGCGAAGCCCTCACTGCGCCGACGCGCGAGTTCGAAGCTGTCTTCGGCCAGTCGTCCGGCGCCTGGATCGCCGTCATTGTCGAGGCGCACGGCGCATCAACAGCGGAACTGCTGCACGCGCTCGCGAAGCTTACCCGCTCCGCGGGCGCGGTGCCGGGGGTCAGCGAAGTGCAGAGCCTGACCGGGTTCTCCCTGCCGGTCTGGGATGACGGCGTACCGGGATTCGTGGAGCCGCTGCCCGACTGGCTCCTTGAGCCCGGCGAAGAGGCGGAGCTTGAGGCGCAATACCGTGAGTTGCTGGATGGCACGCGTTTCGTCGGCTGGCTGGTGTCGGCGGACGGTTCCCGGCTCCTGCTCGGTGCCCGTATCGATCTGCCGCTTGCGGATCTCGACGGACGCCGCGTCATCGTCCGGGAGTTCAAACGGCGGCTCGAGGAAGCCGCGCCGCCGGGCATTCGCCTGCACTTCGGCGGCGTCAGCGTCGTCGAAGTGGCGTACGAAGAACTGGTGCTGCGCGACCAGCTGATCGCAACTGCACTGACGAGCGTAGTACTGGCTGTCCTGCTTTGGTGGTGCTTCGGCAACCTGCGCGCGGTTCTGGTCTGCCTGCTGCCGGTCACGCTGGCGGTACCGGCGACGCTCGGCGCGATGGGCTGGCTGGAGCTGCCGGTCACGATTATCAACACGGTCATCCCGGCGCTCGTCATGGTGATTGGCGTGGCCGATGCCGTGCACATGGTCATCGCTGCACGCCTGGCCCGCGCGGCGGGGGCCAACCGGCATGCATCGGTGACCGCCATGCTCGACACCACCGGCCGGGCCTGCTTCTTCACCACCGTCACGACGCTCTGCGGCTTCCTCGCGCTGGCCGTCGCAGAGCTCGAAGCCGTCGCATCGTTCGGCCTTTGTGCGGCAATTGGCATCCTGCTCGCCTGGCTTTCCAACCAGCTTCTGTTGCCGTGGCTGCTGCGGCGCGTCGACGTCGGTGCGGCGTTGCCCGACAACGCCGTCAACCGCCTCGTCAACCGGGCGCTGTCGCTGTCCCTGCGGTTGGCGGAGCGGCGGCCGCGACTGATCACCGCAACCGGTATCGCGGCAACGCTGGCGTGCTGCCTCGCGATTCCTTCACTGGAAGTCAACCAGCACTTCAACGAAGAACTCGCCGATGATCATCCGCTCACTCGCGCGCAGCAGTTGCTCGACCGCGACTTCGGCGGCTTTCTCGGTCCGGAAATCAGCATTCGCCGCCCGGATGGCGGCGAGATTCTCGATGCGGACTCGCTTACTCGCCTCGACCACTTTGTGGCCGACCTGCGCGCATTGCCGCATACGTCACACGCGTGGTCCGTACGCGATCTTCTACCCAGGCAGTTGTCGTCTGTCGATCCCGGAACCGCACTCGACGCCTTGCGCCAGCATCCGCAATTCGCCTGGCAAGTGCGCGAGCTGGCTGACACGGGGCACCGACGGCTTGCAGTCATCGTGCGCACGGGCGATATCGGCACGCGCGAGGCTGCTCGCTACCGGGAGCAGATAGAGCGCCTGGTCGAGACCCACTGGAATGCAAATTACGATGTGCAGATCGTGGGCCAGTGGTGGCTGGCGCAGCGCGGCATGCGCTTACTGTTGCGCGACATGCTGGTCAGTGTCGCGACGGCGGCGTTGCTGGTGCTGCCAATCCTCTGGCTGTTGATCGGTGAACGATGCCTGCGGTTCGCGGCGATTGCCGCAAACCTGTTGCCGCTGCTGCTGCCGCTCGCTTTCATGGCAGTAACCGGCATCACGCTGCGCATTGGTACCGCCGTCGTGCTGGTCATCGCGCTCGGCCTGGTTGTCGACAACACACTGCACGTCGTGCTCGGCCTGCGCGAAGTGCAGCATGTAAAGAACGTCGGCGAGGAAATCGACCGCGTGCTGCGCGCCAAAGGACGTGCCATATTGTTCACGACGCTGGCGCTCGTCGGCGCGTTTCTCAGCATGCTCGTTAACGACTTACTGGCAATCCGCGACATGGGACTCGTGGCGGCGGTCACTTTCGTCGGCGCGATGCTTGCCGACATTGTCTTGCTGCCGGCGATTTACGTGCTGCTAAGGCCGTCGCAGCGCACACCAGCCTCGCTCCAGCGGCAGCCGATCTGTTCCCAGTAGTCGCTGATCCCGATTGCTTCGAGGAGGCGCTGGAATTGCGGCAGCCGGCGAAAACCCTCGAGTTCGGCGATGAACAGGAGCTCGGTCTCGAAAGCGCCGATATCCTGCTCGAGTCGGCCTGCGATTTCGCCGACCTTGTCGAGACGCCCGAGGAGCGCCCAGGCGACCAGCTGCACACGCGCCGACACCGCTTCGTCCGACTTCAGGGCTGCCTCCGTAACGTCGCAATGCGCACCGCTACCGAGACAATCAAGTAGCGCTTCCAGCCACTCCGGGGCAGTTCCCGACTCGGGGTCGCGGGCGAGCAGCCGCGCCTCGTCGAGACGGCCTTCCCGGATCATGAGCAGCAGCTGACTTTCGAGGTGCAGCCGGCTTTTGATCCCGAGTTCATTGGCCACCGTAAACTGCCTTTCGGCAGCCTTGAGGTCGTTATTCCACAGGCTGGTCATGGCGAGCCTGCTCATGACCACGGGCGACAGTGGATCGAGCCGGCGTGCGCGCTGCGCCTGCTCCAGCGCCTCCTCCATGCGACCGACGCTGGCGAGCATGTTCGAATACCACTGATGCGTCGTTGACTCCACGTGGTGGGCGCGCAGTGCGGTTTGATAGGCCCGGTCCGCCTCCAGCCATTCGCCGCGCTTGTTGTGGATGTAGCCCTGCAAGGCGGCTGCCGCTTCGCTGATGCTCGGGTCGGCCTGCACCCCGTTGTTCGCGATGCGGGTTGCATCTTCGTACATCGAGTCGCCGTGTTCACTGCTGTAGCTCGGCAGCAGACTGAGAGCGTTGGCCAGTTCGAGGTAAGCCGGCCCGTAGCCCGGATCGAGCGCGATCGCCTCGCGGAAAAGACCGGCAGACCGCTCGAGCGAATCGGCGCCGCGCCGGTTGAGCGCGTAGCGGCCGCGCAAGTAGAGATCGTAGGCTGCGAAATTGGCAGGTTCTGTCACGGAATCGGGTTCTGGCGCGCGACCGTTTCCCCTGATCGAGTCCCGCACGCGCTCGGCCACTTGCCGCTGCAGCCTGAAGACGTCCTGCACGCTGCCGTCAAAGGTGACTGCCCAAAGCTGGTAGCCGGTGCGGGTGTCGGCGAACTGCGCGGTTACGCGGAGGCGATCTTTCTCGCGCCGCACGCTGCCCTCGATAATGCCGTCCACCTCGATACGCCGGCCGATCTCGCGCACATCGAGCGCCGTATCGCGAAACTGGAAAGCTGACGTACGCGCGGCGACTTTGAGGTCTGGCAGTTGTGTCAGGGTGTAAGTGAGTTCCTCTGTGACGCCATCAGCCAGGTACTGATCCGGGGAAGCGCTGAGGTTCGTGAAAGGCAGTACGGCAACCGATTCGAATGCTTCCGGCTGCGGAGACGGTGACAGGAGCCGCACCGCCAGGTAGCCGATTGCGATGACGGCGATCGCAAGCAGTAGGTAGCTGCCGCGCCGTCGGCTGCCTGTGACCTCGGGGGCGCTGATCGGCGCCTCGGCATGCAACGGTTCGACGGCGGCCAGCAGGCGATAGCCGCGCTTCGGCAGCGTCTCGATATAGGATGGTGCCTTGTGATCGTCGCCGAGGTGTGTGCGCAGCGCAGAGATGCAGCGTGCGATTACTTCATCGGTGACGGCGCGACCGTTCCATACCTCATCGATCAGGGTCTGCTTGGTAACGAGCGTGCCGGCGTGCCGGGCGAGGGAGGTGAGGACGTCCATCACCTTCGGTTCGAGCCGATGGGCTTGTGCGCCGTCGCTAATCTCGCCGTTCTCCGGAACTATGGTCCAGGGCCCCAGACGAAAGCCCTTGGCGAGATCGCATTCAGTCTGCACGGTGTTCCTCCGACGGGTGCCCGATTGTACCTTTCAATGTCTTACATCAGCGCTTTTTTCTGGAAGAACGCGGGAGCGGCTGGCTGCCGCTCCCGCGCACGCAAAGCCGGCGTGATCAATAACCGGACATGACGGCGACAGCCTCGGCGGCGACGATCGCGTGACCCGCGGACGTCGGGTGTATGGCATCCCAGAACAGGTACTGGTTGGGGTTAGCGCAATATGCCCTTTCCTGCGTACCGAAGGTCAGGCAGGGCGTGACGATCTCGGCGAACCCGAAGTCTTCCGGGTATGCCACAAGGTCGTTGATCAGACCGAACAGGTCGAGACGGTGAAGTACGATGCCAGGTAGCGCCGCCTCCAGCTGCGCGAGTCCCGGGATTCCGAGCGGTGCGAAACCCGACTCAAGTGTCGCATTGAAAAACTGCGAGACTGCCTCGATCTGGGGCCCGGCGCCCAACATGGCCGCAAGCGGTGTCTTGCCGAGGTTAGGCGCGTTTACGACCAGGAACTCCCGGGCGCCGGCGTTGTAGAGCGTCTGGATGGCAATGCCGATGCTGCCGACGGCTTCGAGCACCAGCGGCGGTCCGTTCACCGGGCCCATTTGCAGCGCATCGCGAATGTCGTTGCCGCCGAACTGGATCACGTAGAGTGCGTCGGGGAGACGCCGCACCGTACTCCTGCAGGTACATCGCTATCTGCACGCTGCTCGATGGTGAATTGCCTGCCGGCCGGGCACGCGCCCCGCCGAAGGCATAATTGCCGTTCCCGCTGTTCCCCCGGAGCGAGGCTTTGCCACCGTTGGCGCGCCCGATCGCCCTGGCAAACTGCTCTGCCCAGGTCTGGCCATTGCTGAAGTGGTGGCCACCCCTGGCGTACGGTGCAGCAGGTATGGGCTCGTAGGGTTTTTGTGCGACCTCGCCGGTGAGCTGGTACACGTTGCCGGCATCCGACAGGCTGTCACCGAAGACGTACATCGGTTCCTGCTCTGCCATGACTCCTTGCGCGAACAGTAGCGCCGCGCCCAGTACAGGCATCACGCCTGCTTTATATTTGCTGTTCTTCATGGTTGTAGCTCCGCTTGGAAGGACCGGCGACATGCCGGCCCGCGGATAAAGACTGCGCTTTAAGGCCTCAGCCGGCCTGATGCCGGGGTGATTTCGAGGTGATGAATCGGTGAGAGCGGTCGAGATGCCGGTACACGCGCAACACTGACGACGCCAATTAACCTGATAAAGAGGGAGGGATTCATCAGCGATAAATTACGCCGACCTCATGCCGGATGGCCTCGGAATCGCAACAATCTGCCTCGGTCCGTCGAAGCGGACGCAATCGAAGCTTGCGAGGTGGAACGCCATGACGAACCGCAACACTGCATGCATCATCGAGCCAGGCGCCGAGCCCTTAGGACCCCAGGCCGGATTCGGGAAACTATATTCATACGGTCAGTCCATGACCCCATCGGTAGTGACAATCGGCGTTTGGGCCGTCGACCGCGATACGAATTCGATCCGCCGCGATGAGGAGACCAGGAAACTGCAGCCTCTGTCGATAAATGTCTTGCTGTATCTTGCAGAGCATTCCGATCGAGTTGTCACTAACCAGGAGCTTCTGGATACATTATGGCCGCGTAGAGTCGTTGGCGACGACGCCGTGCACCGCCGCATTGCCAACTTGCGAAAGATGCTCGGAGACAGCTCCCGAGACCCGAAATACATCCGCACGGTTTCCAAACGTGGCTATCGCCTGATCGCCAGTGTCGGGCATCCTGTTGCGACGCCCGTACCCGGGAGCGCTCGTCGCCGATTGGGAACGACGGCTGTTGCCGCGATACTCATTATCATGGCGGTGTTCATAGCGTCACAATCACAACGCTACAGCCCTCCCTACCAATCCGTAAATTCCCTGCCTCCTGCGGACAGCTTGTCGCCAGCCGTTGACTCTTCTCCAGCGCCGCAATGCCCTGAAATGTAAAGAAGAGGAAAAGAACAGATTTCGGAAAGGACTGGCGAAACCAGGAGAGTAGATTCAAGACAATCTTCATCCACTCGTTTCGGTGAACTCATGAAAATCAGCAAAGCCATCGCACTTCTCATTATGGGTGTCTTCTTAAGTGCCTGCGGCGGCGGTAGTGAGTCCGGGCCTGCCGAAGCACCTCCTGTAGTTGTACCGCCACCCCCTGTCGTCAAATTCGGCGGGTTTTGGTTTGGCAACGTGGTCATCGATGCGGCAACAGAATCTGAGGAGTGTGGCGCCCTGGTTACCGAGGACGGCCAGTTTCGCTTTCTGTGCGTTTTCGCCGATCTCCATCTTGTTGGCATGTCGTCGACAGATCAGGACGTAATGACTGGTTCGGGGCAAGCATTCTCCTCGCTTCCGTTTCTTGACGGTACGTTTGTCAGCGACCTGGTCGTAGACGCGACGCTCGTCTCAGGAACCAGTCTTGTCGGTACCTGGAGTACTGCCTCTCCGGGCGACTCTGGCTCCTTTGACATGGTCTACGACCCCGAATATGAGAAACCGTCATCGCTGGGCCTGCTTGAGGGTGTTTGGCAAAGTACGGACGAGTTCGGAAACCCAAACGCGACTTACCTGATTGACGATCTGGGATCCTTCACTGCCCAGGATAGTGATGGCTGCACAGCGAGCGGAATGGTCCTCGTTCTCGATAGCCGCTACAACCTGTACCAGGCGAACAGTACTATCGTTGGTTGTCCTATAGCTGGCGATTATTCGGGTTTAGCATTGGTTTTTGACGACTTCGAAGCGAATGATTCAATTCTGCTTTCGATCAACAGTGACGATCGTGCGCTTTTAGTCGTAATTCAGAAGACACCATAACTTTACCCGTTCCCTGGTTCCGTTGACGCTCAGCACAGGAGTCACATAAATAATGATGTATCGTTCAGTCCTCATCCTCAGCTCGTTGCTTGCGACCACCGCGTGCACTACCTTGAATCCGATAGAGATGGAGCCGGAGGTGCTCCAGCAAAAGATTGCATCTGAAAACGTTCTGGAACCCGGCAAGCGAGCAAAGATTGTTACGACCGATGGAAGAATTCACAAGGTCACGATCAGGAACGTAAACGCCGATACCAACACCATCGAAACTGATGCCGAACCTGTGCAGATCGCCGATATTGTCGCCGTCGAAACCAGGGACTTCAGTATGGGAAAGACCGCGTTGCTTGCCACCAGTACGTACTTGATCCTGGGGCTCATAGCCATCGCCGTCGGCCCGGCACTGCTGCTATGAAGTGGGTGCGCCCGCCACGTGCGATCTGGATCGAATGTGATAGCTCCGAGGCCGACGGTTGGCTTCGACGCCCAGTGCGCGGAGCGCCTCTGTCGGATCAATTCCCCGTAACGGAATGGATAAAATGATTACGGCGCGGCAAAACGGGTGTCCGGGAGGAGCCGTACTGCCCCAGGATCCGCCGGAATTCCAGCGCTTTATAACTGCAACCAGACCACTTGATATCGACGGTATAGACTGGGACGCAATCCCGTCACACGGCGTACCGGACGATGTAATTCGCGTCCTGGCCTACATGCAGGATGTTGAAGAGCCACACCGTCGTTTTTCCGAGAACCATTTTCTCGCGGCGCGCCGTTGACGACGAGATCGTCGGCACATTTCTGATTTGCTGGCTGTATGAGGAAGGCATGCATGGTCGCGCGCTCGCGAAATTTCTTGCCTGCGCAGGCCATCCTGTCGAGCCACGGCCCAGGGGCCGCACAACGTTGATGGATCATGTCGACCGGACACTGACCACTCTTTTGGCGGCGGCGTGGCAAGACTTTCTCGCCTTGCACATGGCGTGGGGAGCCGTGCACGAGTGCACGACGATCCACGCATACCAACGCATGATGCAATGCAATGATCACCCGGTACTGAACGAGTTACTCAGGCGCATTGTGTCCGACGAGGCTCGTCATTTTTCGTTTTATATGTGGCAGGCAGAGCACCGCCTTGCCCGGCCGGGCACACAGCGAATGGTGCGTGCAATTATGGATCGCCTGTATGTCCCGGTGGGCGCCAATCACCAGTTGAACGAACTGGCACGATGGGTGTCCGGATACCTTTTTGACGGTGAAGAAGGGCGTGTTGCCGCCCGGCGGGTCGACCGAACGATCTCGAAATTACCCGGCTTTTCGGACGCAAGGTTGTTGGGCGACTGGCTCGACAGGAAGGTATACAAGGTTTAGAAAAATGCTGGCTGCTCGAGAACAGGATCGCTCGCGGGTGACGCCTCAAACCACAACTCTCCAGGTTGCTGTGGCGAAGTCGCTCACACTGATCCTTTTGACGGCGTCGGTAATCGGCCTGCTTGTCCTTGACCCCGTCACTGGGCGCACCGATGGGACGCGCGTTTACAGAAGCCGAAATGCTTTTCCAGCGGGACCCCCGCTGGCTCGGTGCTGACGCCGCGCTCTCGGTGCCCCTCTCCGAGGATCGCATCCTCTGGCTCTTCGGCGACACGTTTGTCGCAACTTCAAACGCCCACGTGCGCTCGGAATCCGAAATGGTGAGAAACACCGTCGCGATCCAGGCGGGAGAAGATCCACGCACCGCCTCGGTTTCATTCCACTGGCGACAGGGCAGTGATGGTTTACCAGCATCGTTCTTCCCGGACCGTGGCGAGCGTTGGTATTGGCCGGGGCACGGGATCCGGCTCGACAACGGGCCGCTCGTCATCTTCCTCTACGGGACGGTCGCCACGCCCGGCCAGGGGCTTGGATTCGCACACGCGGGTTACGCTGTCGCCGTGGTCGACAATCCGGATGCGCCGGCGGAAACGTGGGAGCCGCGCATCGTCGATGCCAGCCCGGACACCTTCGATGCAGTTCCCGCGACGGCCCTGGTCCGGGACGGCGCATACGTCGTTGCCGTCGCCATTCGCCAGGAAGGTACGCACGCCGGCGCGCTTGTTCGCTATCCAGTGACCTCCCTCGCACAAGGTGATGTCACGTCTGCAGAATGGTGGGCCGGGGAAGAGCGGGGCTGGGTGGCAGCTTCCTTGATCGGCGAGCGCGGTCCGGCGTTCGTCCTCGATGATGCCGGAGCCGAGTGCTCTGTTCACTGGGATACGCGCACGAACTCGTTTATCCACGTCGCGAGCTACGGCTTCGGCGCATCGACAATCGGGTTGCGCAAAGCCGCGGCCCTTACAGGACCGTGGAGTTCACCGGTTGTCGTGTACCGTCCGCCCGAGTCAGATGCCCCGCGACCACTCGTGTACGCTGCAAAGGCACACCCCGAACTCGTGGGTCCGGATGCCTCGGATCTCGTCGTCACCTACGCCACGAATAGTTTCAAGTTCAGCGACCTGTTTACGCAGCAAGGAACCCGTTCCCTGTACTGGCCTCGATTCGTCGCTGTGCCGGTAGACGAGTGCATGGCCGGCAGCTGACAAGCAGCTGCACTGGCCGACACAATGAACACTCGCGGCAACACGACGGTGGCGACTAACGCCCGCCGGCAGCGGCCCGGATCAGAATCGTGCGCGCGCCGTGAACGTCGCGTAACGACCCATTACCCCGAAAAGTATGTAGTCTCACCGAAGCCGCTCGCGGCTGCCGGGTACGGCATCTCCCTGTCCAGCAGGTTGTCGATGGTCAGCTGCAGTTCGACATTGTCGTTCAGTGCATAACGGATACTGGTATCCATGACAAACCAGCTGGGCACGCCCGGCACGGTACAGTGAAAGCTCATCGTCCGCATCGGCATCCCGCGTAAACAACTCGCAGGACGATTCGGCCGGAAACGCCGAGCTGTCGTAACAGGTATTCAGGATATCGGTTGCCACCGGTTTCGATTGCGTTGGTGATCTCGATGTCGAACCAGTCGACCGACATCGTGAAGTTCTCCAGGAATCGCGGACGAAGCACGACGCCGTACGTCAATGATTCAGCTATTTCGCTGTCAAGCTCGGGGTTACCCGAAAGTGTCGCTTCCTGCGACGCATTAACAATAAATGACTGGAACGGTTGCGTGATGCCGTCCGCCGCACATTCTGGCCGCGCGCGTGGAGGGCACGTTACCCTGATCAATGAACCTTGAGGACTACATCGCCAGCATCATTTTACGAGGTGCTGGTGCGGCCGCGTGATTTATGAGCCAAAGTCCGCCCTTCAGTCGCTGAGAGAGGCAGTCATTCGATCAGGGACGAGATCATCAATAGCACACTGACCCTTGTATCAACGACGACGTGCGACGAGACAAACCATCCCCGAGCTGCCTTCGCTTCGCTCCACGCTGAAGCCGTTGTTCTCCATGACCTCAATGACCCATGCCGGCGAAAGGCGCAACTTTGGATATGCACTGACCGTCATCCGCCACGCCGCATCACGCCACTCGTGAAGCACATCGTGAACTGTCACGCGTGAGTCCGTGTATTCGAGGAAGCACGTGAGGACTCGCCGCTCGTCGCTGCGGACGGCAATGAAACGCTGCTCCGCGGTCAAGGCATTCGAGTAGTCCCTGAACGTTGTGACCAGGCGTTCGCCGGGCTGCAGGCGGACGAGCTCCGTTATCAGGATGTCACAGCGGTTTCGTTCTCGAGATGGGTGAGCGTGTCGCCCATGCACAGAATGAGCTCCGGGGTCCGGCGCAGGTGTCGACGAAATTCGTGCAAGTCTCCCAGCACGGCCTCGATAGACATGTCCTGCCCTTGGGCCTTGAGCTCGTCGAGCAAGGCGGCGCACGTGTCGATGGCGAGCACCTCGAAACCCCGGCGCGCCAGCGGTATGGCATGCGTTCCGAAGCCGGTGCCGAGATCAACGGCGAGCCCGCCGTCCGAGTGGTCTATGCCCATTCTGTCAATCTCGGCAGCGCCGCGCTCAATGGCGGACTCGATGCCGCCGTGCATCCAGGCGTAAACGGGGCCAAGATGCCCGTCGTAATGCTTTTGAACTACGCTCATGCTGCAAACCTCTTTAATTCGATGCCATAGTTGCGACCGTTATAAGGTATGGCCGCGCGAAGACTTCTGAAATGACCCTATGGCCGGGAGTCCTGCCCGAACGTACGGATTTACGCCGCGCACGCATCCGCCCGAACCGCAGTCCTGCCCGGACGATCAGTCATCATCGGCGAACGCTCGGCCATTCTGGTCCGACGTGCGAATGCGTAGTGTTCTCCTTCACGCCGGCAAGACGCCGGATTGGCCACAGCCTGTCTCCGAATACCGGAGGCAGGCACCAGACAAATCAGATTCGCAAAGGAGAATAGCTATGTCTGCCGCCAGTACAGGAAATTGACGTTAACCTGGACGTCCAGAAGCTCGAGGAATTTGCCGGCAAAGTAATGACGGATATCGCCGCGGCATTGGCGTTGCTTCTCGGTTACATTGGTGACCAGACGGGAGTTTACAGGGCTATGCGCGACCATGGTCCATCAACGGCCACGGACCTCGCCGCTATCGCGGGCGTGGACGAGCGCTATCTGCTTGAATGGCTTAGCGCCCAGGCGGCCGCGGGTTACGTGGACTATCAGCCCGGACCGGAGACCTTTTCGATGACTGCCGAACAAGCTATCGTGCTGGCGGCCGAAGGGCATCCTGCATGCATGCACGGCTTTATCCAGCAGGTCACCGCACAATTCACGACGCACGAGAAGGCTGTCGAGACGTTTCGGTCCGGTAAAGGCCGCGGTTGGGAGGATCATAATTCCTGCTGCTTTTGCGGCACCGATCGATTGTTCCGTGCCGGCTACAATGCGAACCTGGTCGATCAGTGGCTGCCCGCGCTCGACGGCGTCGACGAGCGGCTGAAAGCTGGCGCACGCGTGGCCGATATCGGCTGCGGTCTCGGCTCCTCGACGCTGCTTATGGCCGAGGCGTACCCGGAATCCCGTTTCGACGGTTTTGATTTCCATGCCGAGTCTATCGAAGAGGCGAACGAGCGTGCAGCCGCTGCAGGCCTGTCCGGCCGCGTGCACTTCGAGACCCGATCTGCCAAGGAAACGCCGGCCGAAGGCTACGACCTCGTCTGCATGTTCGACTGTTTGCACGACATGGGCGATCCGGTTCGGGCGGCATGGCGAATTCGCGAATGCCTCGCCGAGGATGGAACCCTGATGCTGGTTGAGCCAATGGCCGGCGACACCCTCAGCGACAATCTCAACACGGTCGGCCAGATCTTCTACTCGGCGTCGACACTGGTCTGTACCCCGGCTTCAAAGGCGCAGGAAGTCGGTCTTGCGCTAGGCGCACAGGCGGGCGAGAAGCGCTTGACCGAAGTGCTCCGGCAGGCCGGGTTCACGCGGATTCGGCGCGCTACCGAGACGCCGACCAACATAATTCTCGAAGCGCGGCCCTGACCCGGCGAACACCCTTTCGCAAGCGGCCGCTGGCCGCTTCGAAAGGGTTGTTCGGTCGATTGGAGGAAACACCCCGGCCCGGGCAAACACGATCGGCGTTAAACGATGGAAACGGTGAGCGTGCGGCAAATGGAAATCTGCGCGTGGCTGACCTATGCTGAGGATTCTGGCTGCGGGGTATCGGCGGCCGAAACCGCAGAGAGTTCGGCTATGGACATCGATCTCGTCTCGGATGTCCTCCGGACGGTACGCATGCACGGCGCCATCTTCTGACGTGGAAGCGTATGCGCCTCTTTGTTTCCGAGGCGCCACATGCCAGCGTTCTTGCGCCAAAGGTCTTTCCGCGGGCGCGCCATCTGATCGAGTACCATATTGTTACCGAAGGACAACCCTGGGCCAGCGTGGTCGACTCCGACGATGCGCCGGAGCGGCTCAGCCCGGGGAGCGTCGTCGTGTTTCCACACGGCGACGCGCACGTTCTGTCCAGCGAGCCCGGGATGCGGTCGCCACCTGACCTCGCGCTTTTCGAGCGCCGCGTGGCGCAGGCGCTCCCGTATCGTGTCGATTCACCGGGCGACGGCGACGACCGCATACGACTGATCTGTGGGTTCCTCGGCTCCGAAGCGCTGCCGTTCAACCCGTTGATCCAGGCGTTACCTCGCTGTCTTCATGTCGCCGATGCGTATACCTCCGAGAACGGCTGGTTGAAAAGCCTGATCGACGCCATATTGCGCGAAGCCCACTGTGCCCGTGTCGCCGGCGCCAGCATCCTGTCCAAACTCAGTGAACTGGTCTTCATCGAAGCGGTGCGACGCCATGTCGAATCGCAGGCGGCGGCCCGGTCCGGATGGTTCCAGGCGCTGGGTGATCCGGTTGCCGGCGGCGCCATTCGCCGCTTCCATGCCGACCCTGCTCGCGCCTGGAATCTGGACGACCTCGCGCGGGAAATCGGGACCTCACGCACCATCCTGGTCGAGCGATTCAATCATTGCATGAACATGCCGCCTATCACCTATCTCTCTCGCTGGCGCATGCAAGTGGCTGCCGGCCTTCTTGCCGGGGGTTCCCGCAGCCTGGCCAGGATCGCCGAAGACGTCGGTTACGAATCCGAAACGTCGTTCAGCCGCGCGTTCAAGCGCGTGACGGGTATGCCGCCTTCGCGGTGGCGATCGCAAGGTGGGTGCAGCCTGCCGGCCAGGGACGAACATCCCGGGGAATCAGGAAACGAGCCAATCCGGATTTGACAGCAATTGTGAACGGCCACATCAAGCGGCCGCCGAGCACGACAGCCCGTACTCGAGCGGCTCCAGGTTTTTATTTGTTTGAAATCAGTAGCGCGGGCATCAGGTACGCCCGATTCACCGGGGAATCGGGCGAAGAACAGGAAGGAAGAATTAAGAAATCCTGTCGGGACGGCGATACCGGAGACCGGTTTGGATTACTCGCCGCTTTGGAAATGCGAAAGGCCGACAACCATCATCGTAAAGTTCTTACGCTAAGAGACTTCGCACAGTCATTTTCCCACTGTCCGTATGCAACCATGCGAGTGCCGCGCAATTCATGAATACGGTGATCCAGAACACTGCACGAAAAGACGTCTTTTTTGACTTGTGCCGAAAGGTTTGCTGCGCGATCAGCGCGCCAGGCCAGCCTCCTGCCAGACCTAAAAAAAGTAGAGTGCCTTCACGAATTCGCCAGGCACCCCGTTTCGCAGCTGATTTGTCGACAGCGTAGGCTGCGAAGGCGATGACACTCATACCTGCATACCCGATCAGCAGGATTCTGGAAAGGTTGTCAGTCACTGCTAATCCGCCGATCGCAGCCAAAAACACAATTGAGAAAAGTATCGCTGTTGTGCTGCGCCTATTTGGCGACTTCCTGATTAACTTGTCGCCGGCAAGTGTCGCGTTCGCCGCACAGGGACGACCCTGCCTGTCCGTCGACATCGAGTAGGTTACGACGTCATTGAGTTCGGGCTGTCGAAGTCGATTGTTGAAGGCGCTTACGTGAATAAAGATCTGTTTGCCGCCGATGAGTGGAGAGATGAAACCGTAACCTTTATCACTGTTCCAGGATGCGATCTTGCCCTTAGTTCGCATTCAACTCTCCCAGGTCGTCGCTTTTGGAGTATCGGAGCACTCACTCCCGCCTTATGTCGACCTGCCGTAATGGCAGCCGGAGCTCTTCAGCATATGCCTGCAACTCCGGGTCGTCGTAGTAACGGCTCATCACCGGGAACCACGCCACAAGCCACGGATACCAGGGTTCCTTGCGTTCCCTTGCAAAACGCAGCCATTCGAAAGTGCGCTCCCGGTCGCCGAGAGAAGCGTAGATCAGCGATAGTGGCACGCCGCTCGGCGCGCGTGCTTCGATACGCTCGGCGATTGCCAGCGCCTCTTCCGGCCGCCCTGCCGAGGCGAGGGTGCCGGCGAGTGCGTAGGAGAAGAAGTAGCTGTTTCGCAGGTGCTCGTGCGCCTCCAGCGCGAGGTCCAATTTCCCCATGTCCGCGTAGGTCATGCCGAGCACGAGCCAGGCAACAGGGTAGTCGGGATCGAGGTCCAGCACACTTCGCGCTTCGGCCAGGGCCTCATCAAAACGTTCCGCGTCCTGGTACTGGCCCCCGAGCCAGGCGGTGTAGAAGGAACTCAACGGGTCAAGCTCCTTCGTGCGGATGCCGAAGGCGATTGCTTCTTCGTCCCGGCCAAGCAGCTCGAGCAGCCACGCATAGTGATAGTGCGCGTCAACGAGGCTGGGGTTGATGTCGATCGCGTGCAGGAAGGCGTCTTCGGCACCCTGGAAGTCATACTCGTAATAGAGCTTGAACATGGCGACCGCGAAGTGGGCTTCGGCGAGCGTCGGATCGAGCTCAATTGCCCGGTCGGCCGCTGCCTTTGCGCGCGGGTACATGCCCTCTATCGGATACGGGTTGTGACCAAGCTTTGCGTAGCCTGCCGCCAGGCCGGCCCAGGCCAGCCCGGAACCGGGATCGTTGCCGACCGCATCGGTGAGGATCTCGATGCCGCGCTCGTAGCCGGCAGGTGTTTCCTTGCGTAGCTGGAACATCCCGCGAAGGTACGCCTCGAGGGTTTCCGGGTTGGTCGGAGCAGCCGCGAAATAACGCTCGTCCTCCGGCGCGATGCGGATGCGCACGGCCGAGGCGATCGCGCGTGCCATCTCGCGCTGCATGGTCAGGACGCCGGCGAAATCGCGCTCGTAGCTCTCCGCCCAGATGTGCGTATCACTTGCTGCGTTGATGAGCTGCACGTTGACCCGCACGCGATTACCTTCGCGCGTCACCGAGCCTTCAACGATGCTGGTGACACCGAGCGTGCGCGCTATTTCGGGCACGGTGAGTTTTTTGCCGACGCGCAGCGTGGAAGTGCGGGACGTGACCCTGAGCTGCGGGATTTTTGACAGGGTAGTAATCAATGCGTCATGCATGCCTTCAGCGAAGTAGTCCGGTTCGCCCGACAGATTGTCGAGCGGCATGACGGCGATGGAGGTACCGAAGTCAATGTGCCCGATTGCGACCTCGCTGATGCGGGTCACTGCGTTGTAGGCGGCGGCAGCGCCTATGAGTGCCAGCACCCCGAGGATCACGAAGTCCGGCCACTTCAGTGCAGTGCTTACGGCGGCACTTTGATCGACCGCCTTCGTTCGCATAATTCCCTGTGCAGTAATGTCGTAACGCCAGCCAAACAGCAGCGCAAGCGGAAACCCGGCGAGGAGAGCGATCCAGACAGCAAGCAATGCGGTGTCGGGAAAGCCGATCGATTCAAGGAAGAGGTCCGAGGCCTGCAATACTACCCAGGCGCCCACGATATAGAGGCCGGCGACCCGAAATACTCGCCGGCGCCTGAGTTCCGCGATGAGGTTCGCGATGTGCGCCAAGGGCGTTTCCCCTGGTTGGGCTCGTTGGTGGCCGCAAAAGCATACGATTTTGCCGCTGGTACCGCCACTGCAATTGGGCGCGGCTAGTCCGGGCCTGGCGTGATGCGCCTTTTACGCAGACGACGGGTGCTCTCAGGAATGGCTGTGCATGTAGTGCGGATCACCGGGCGACCTGCCGTATGCGTCGGTTTGCGAGCCTCCGTCGCCCGGTACGTAGGCGATCAGGAAACCCAGTACCGCGCCCAGCACGAACGCCGCGACCAGGTGACCTGCAGTCCAGCGTCGTTTCGGCCCCTCCGGAGCTTCGTTGCACCTTCTGTGACGTTCGCTTCTGCTTATGCCCGGCTTTCCTGCTCATACCCCCCTACTCAGGGCAGCCTGTAAGAAAGACAGAAGCTATCTCCACAGTTCCGTGATGTCCAGAATCGTTCGAGGAAATCGTGCGCCAGGTGCGGTTCGGGAAGCTTCCCTTACGAATACTCTTGATGATCAGGCATCGCGCTATTCGATCCGGTTGGTCACCGCGATGATAGTCATTGGCAGCTCCTTGCCGCGCTGCCGCGCGTCATCAGCTGTTCGCCAGCTGTTCAGTTACTGAAGCGCAATTATCGTCCTCATCCAGGGGGTCATTCTGTGCGATAGCGTACACAAGAGGCCCGGTCGCCAAGGGCTGGTGCGGAGATTGTCACGGGTTTATCGCTACTTTCGTGACCTATTCCGGTCCGCGTTCCTGCTTACCCCCACAAGGACCAGAAAATCCCCATCCGTGGTGTGCCAATGGGCGCGGTGGGAAAAACGGGGTAGAGCATGAGCAGAAACAGTTTTGTTGCGGGCAGTCGGCCTGGCGGGTGGTTCGGTCGCGTGTGCAACGCGCTTGGGGGCTTTGTCGGGTGCCTGATCGTGGCGCATCCCGCGATCGCGAGTCCGTTCGACGCGACGCCCGCGGACAACAACAAGATTGCCGCCGTACAGGGCAGCCTGATGGGTGCTCATATCGGCAGCATCGGCGCCGGCATTGCCGTACCGGGATGGTTCGGCATTGGTTTCGAGATCGCGGCGATGGCGACTGACATCGGGCTCAAGAATACGCCACCCGTCTTCGAGGTGCCGGGCAGTCTCAACCGGTTTCCTGATTCCGTTCGAAGCGGTGATCTTGGCGGCCAGCAATGCGTCTACCGCTTCGGCAAGACCATCCGGCCGGGTCGTGATGTACTGGGCGATGACTATGCCGCGGGCGTCGAGGACAGCTTCGCGAGCCTGTTATTTGTGCCTTTCGATCCGCTCGACAGAGTCTTCGCCGATCTCGGTCAGCCGTCCGTCTACCACGTGCAGGCCGACGTGCGAGTGCGCGCCAGCAATCCCTTTCTGAGTGCAGGCGGCTACCAGGGCTATTCGGTCGAGGAGCTCCGGATGCTCCAGCAGCGTCCCGAATTTCCGGCGGGACGGCACGAAATCTCCTGGGAGGCAACAACGTCGATGAATGCCGTGCTCGACATCGGGCTGCCCGCCGCGCTCATCCCGATTGGCGTTGCTGCAGAAAGTTATGCGTCGAAGAAGGTCGCTGCGGCTGCAGCCAAGCGCGCCGCCCGGGCCGCCGCGGGAGAGACCGTTGGCGCGGCCGCTAAGCCGGCCGCTGTGTTCCGGTGCGGAAGTCGGCCTCATCGCCGCCGACCTGGGCCTGATCGCAACGGACATTTCCGGTCTCGCCGCGGGCGCTCAATGGTACGAGGATACGAGCTTCGACACGGCATCCAATCGCAGCAACCAGACGCTGACGGTCTGGGACACTGCCGTACCTTTCCTGCGTGATACGCGGACCGACGAGTCCGGTATCACTGAGCAGACAGTCGAGCTCGAGGCGACCGATTTCGGCGGTGTCCGTTTGGGCCGCGTCGAGGGCCAGTTGCGCGACATGTTTGAACCAATAGACAACTGCGGCGAGCTGTTCGATGCAGCTACGCTGTCGCCGACTTCCCGGCTGTTCCCAATCGGCGGTCCCGAGGATCTCGAGTGGGAGATCAGGGAAAGAAATGGCGGGCCGTACCACCCGGACACGATTCTGCTCCAGAACAATGAATTCGAAGGCGAGAGGCTTGTGACACACCTGATGCAGCGTATTAGCGTTGTCGACACCCAGGCGCCGATACTGATTCCGCCTGCAGGCTTCGCGCGCTACAACGAGGATGGTATCGATCTCGGCGTCGGCAATTTTCCGCTTGGCCGGCCGCGCGTCGTCGATCTCGCCGACCCGAGCCCAACCGTTACGAATGACGCACCCAACTTGCTGCCCGGTCCGCCAGAGGACGCCGACGGCGTGCGCTACGAGATCACCTGGGACGCAACCGACGACAGCGGCAACTCCGCGCGTGCCCAGTCGAACGACCCGGCGAGCTTCGTACAGACGGTGACGCTCAAGCGGCCCGGCACGAATACGGTCCCGGATGCCTTGCCGCTACCGGCTCCAGTGGATGCAATCACCGCCGCGCCGGTCGAAATCTGGCTGGAAGGTGTCGATACGGACCTGATCGACGGGCGCGTTGACCCGCTCCGTTTCGAAATCGACGAGTACCCGGCGAACGGCCAGTTCGATGCGCCACTCTATCCCTACTTTATCGAGGACTTCCGGCTCACGCCGGTAGGCGAGCGCGAGGAGGGCGACAACCTGACGCGCGTCAGCCCATTGAAGCACCTGGCCGACGAATTCCGCCTTGCCGACCCGCAGGATCACGGAACGTTCCTGAACGACCGGATCTGCAACGCACCCGCTGGCTCCCTCGAGGACAGCGAGTTCGGCGGTGTAATCCCGGTAAACATGGTCTACGAGCCAAGTTACGTGCATGTCGACGACGATGGCTACTACTACGTTCGTGACAAGTACTACGTCTGCGGCGAAGAACCCAAATTCAATAACGACTTCCACGGCGCCCTGTATCCGATACCGCGCATTTCGAAGTGGACCGAGACCGGCGAAATCGTCGGCATGACGCCGCTTTACGTGACCGACGACCCGAGCGACAACGACAGCCACCTGAACGACAACGTCTGGCCCGCCAACCGTTTTTCCGTCGATCACAACGACCGCCTGTGGATTGAGTGGGAACCGATCTTCTCGACCTTTGGCCGCACAGCCATTCACTACAGCTACAACAAGGAACTTGGCGATGTGCAATACCACGGCACCGTCAGCTACAACGAGACGGAGGCCATCCTCGGCGAAGGCCTGCGCGACGTTGGCTCCGACGGCAGGACGAACCTGTTGTTCGAGCTCATTCGCGACGCGATCAATGTCCGTTCGCTCGACGACATCGGTGAGTTTGGCAACAGCGCCCAGGTACTTGGCCAGCTCGATGTCAGCAATATTGAGATTTCGACGGGCGGCCTATTTGGCAGTGCCGGTGCTCCGGAAGTAGGCAACGACCTTGCCGTCGACCGCGAAGGCAATGTCTACGTCCTCGATCCGACGCTCAACCGCATCCACAAGTGGCTGCCGACGTTGCCGGATGGTGAGGGCGGTTGGGACTTCGGCGAATACGTCGGCTGGATGGGAAGCTGCACGGCGAATAAAACAATCGACGGAACGCCGACCGGCGTTCCCTACAATGCCTGCGACGTTGCCACCGGCACGTCGCGCGGCTACGCCTGTGCGGACGCGAAATGCGAACGCGCAGCCGATACGGCGGGCAGCGGCCCCGGCCAGTTCAACGCGCCGGGCAGCATCGAGGTCGATCCACGGAACACGTTGTACGTCGCAGATAAAGCGAACCTGCGTGTTCAGCGCTTCGGCCAGGACGGCACCTTTGCCGGCGAGGCAAAGTCGACTGGCACCGGCGTCAACCAGGGCGACGAGCCCGGCTTCATCCTCGGCAACATGGGCGAGCCAGAATACCTGGCGGTCAATTCCACATCGTTTTTCGTCATGGAGCCCGATGCCGCGAACGGCGATTATTTCGTGCACGTGTTCAAGACGCTGCCGTTCCGCGAGGTTACCGACAGCCGCGCCAAGGTCATCTACGTTTCCGACTTCAATTACCAGGGCACGGACTTCTTTACCTACAAGGTCGACGACGGTATCGATGCCAGCGAGCCCGCCCGCATCGACGTCTCGGTCACGCGCGCGTTCCGCCCGCCGGAGGATCTCCGCGTCCAGTGCTTTGCGACGATAGACCTGGATGCCGAAGTACCCTGCGAACTTGCCGAAGACACGTCAATCTACGTACGCCTGAGCGCGTCCGACCCCGACGGCTTCATCAGCGATTTTCCCGATGGTCTCGACAGCCATACATTCGAGATCCTCGATGACTTTACAAACGGCTCGCGCGTGCTCGCCGACCCCTCACTTGAGCGGGACAACTCGATCACCTACCTGTGACGCGCCGGATCCCGACTTTCACGGTACGGACGGTTTGACCTTCCGGGCTTCGACGGCGAAGAAATACTCCGAAGAGGACGCTGTCGCCGGGCTCATCATTACGCCGGTCCCGGATCCTGTCGTCGTCGAGTTCGACGACAATCTGCGGGCAGCCCGCGGCTTCCCGTCGATCGTCAAGGCGGAATTCAGCGACGTGGACGATGAGCCCGACCAGCAGGCGTCGCTGCTGAGCTTTAGCTGGGGCGACGGCAGCGAGGCGAATCCCGCGACTGCATGGGCCGGTTCCGGTCACGAGGACCTGAACGGCCGTGAGATCAAGCCGCAAATCGACTTTGGCCGGGGGAAGCGGAACGTCGCTCGCAGCCACGACTATGACACCACCGGCGTATTCACGGTTTCCGCCGTAATGGATCACGCGCCGGTCGAGGGCCTGCCGCCCGTCGAGTACGCGGCGTCAATTGGTGTGTTCGACGTGACCGTCGTTGGCGTTGCGCTGGACTCACCGGCTGGGATATCGTCGCCTGACACACCGTTCCCGCTGGTGATCAGGGTTGAAAACCTGGAGCCGTCGAGCTGGGAAGGGTTGGTGGCGCGCGATGTTTCGATCGCCTTCGACGTGCCGGCGGGTCTTGAGCTTGCCGTAACCGATACGCGTTGCACCGGCACCGAACGCGTCGTCTGCGATCTCGGCGATCTCCTGCAAGGCGAGTCAACGGACATCGCGTTCGGCGGTCTCGTGACGATCGATTCCGCGCGTGAAGAAGAGAATTACAGCCTGATCATCGACATCGTCGACGCCGGGCCGAAGCTTACCGAAGAGAGCAGCGCCACCTTGAGCATCAATGTCGCCGACAGTGACGGGGACGGCACGATCGATGCCGATGACGCCTTTGTAGATGACCCGCGCTACCAGTCCGACACGGACGGCGACGGACTTGCCGATGCGTGGGAAGAAGCTTTCGGCTTCGATCCGGAAGTTGCTGACGACGTCACCGCCGACAGCGACGGCGATGGATTCACGCTGCTGGAAGAATTCGAAAACGGCAGCTTCCCCTACCGTGCTGACCTTGAGACAGCGACGCCGGCCGACCGGCTCGAGTCTCCCGACAACACGGCAGAAGACCGTTTCGGCCTCGCGATGGCCGGCGGCGACCTGAACCAGGATGGCTACGATGACCTGGTGATTGGCGCGAGCACCTACGATTCAACCGGCGCCGTGTTCATCGCCTGGGGTACAGGAAACGGCGCCAGCCCGGCACTCGATATGCTGCGGCCCGCGGCGGGATCGAGCTTTGGCTCATCCGTCGCCGTTGGCGACTGGGATGACAACGGCTACCCCGATGTCGCGATTGCGGCGCAAAACCTCATCCTGCTGCACTGGAACAACGGCGAAATCCTGGAGACGCCCGACCGCGCCTGGACCGTCCAGGCCACTGGTACGCCTGCCCGGATCACGCTCTCCAGCACCGACCTCGACGGTGACGGTATCGCCGACCTCCTGGTCAACAGCTACGACGGCGCCTCGACGACGCGGCTCGACGTGTACGGTTCCGCAAGCGGCGGACTGGACGCGGCGCCGGAGTCGTTCTTGCTAACGGACGGCAACTGGTTCGGCCAGGCGCACGGCGATGTCGACGGCGACGGCGAACCGGACCTGATGCTCGGCAACTCTGCCGCCAACCTCGTACGCGGCTTCCTGGCGGCGGATAATGACTGGAGTGCAGCGACTGGTCTCGTACCGTCGTTCGATCTCGTTGCACTGCCCGGCCAGGGCAGTTTCGGCCACGCACTTGCAAGTGGTGCGGACGTTACCGGCGACGGCATCGATGATCTCGTGGTCGGCGCCTATTCAGGCGGCGGCTACGTCAATTTCTACGCAAGCGAGAGTCAGTTCTGGACCGGCAACGACATCACGACGCAGACGCTGGTCGGGTCGCCCGCCTCTGACCCCGGCAACGGTACGCACGGCGACCAGTTCGGTGTCTCACTCGCTCTCGCTCATCTCGACACGGACGGCCTGGCTGATCTCGTCGTCGGAGCGAACCGGGCGGGGCCGCAGGACGAGGGCCAGGGACGTACCCGGCGCGCGCAGTTCGCGCGGCTTCTGCTGATGGACAGATCGAGAACGGCA
>JAXHMR010000022.1:0-179958 GCA_034521225.1 Woeseiaceae bacterium | reverse complement strand
CGCCTAAAATCACCCGCACTTGACGCAGGTCGCCTGGAGCGGCAGCGCAAGGCGGACTGGGTCAAGTGTCAGGGTGCAGCGCATGGTTAGGCGGCATTCCTACACATCGTCAGACACCAAGCACACTACCGCAATTTGGATTCATAGTAGTTTCGCCCCCATCCAGCCAAGCTCTCTCCGGAAAATGCTAACGGCGTCAAGTGCCTATCCGAAATTGACTCGCTTGCGTTCACCATTTCAGTCAGATAAAGCCAAAACTCGAGTACCTCACCGTTGACGACATAGCTCTCGGTGCGTCGCGGCGGCCCCATAATGCAAGGACTTGTTCCTGCGTCTGGCCAATCTGTAGGTCAAGCATGGCCTCTTGGTTTTTCCGGGATTCCGATGCCGTTTGCACCGGGCTACCCGCACAAGCTGATATGGAAAAAATGACGACCAAAATTCCGAAAATCTTTGCATTCATCGATTTCCGCCCCCTTCTAGGGACTCCATTTGAGTCAGGCATTCTAAATCGCGTTCGTGTTTACGCAGCTCTTCAACGATCTTTCGCTTCATCATTAAAAGGTCATCAAAGCATACGATCGGAAACGTCGTTCCGTTCTTCTCCGCCAAGCTCGACCGAGAGTATAGCTCCTCGAATTTCAAGTCCGATCCCGCGGTTAGAATCTCGGCGTAAAATGGCAACCCGAGCTTAAGTTGCTGCCCGGGTCTCAGTAGCCGAGTCCGTGCACCATCAGATACGATATTCAAAGTCTCTAACGCAATCTGTATATTCTGCGCCGATTTTTCACTAGCCGGGATTAAAACATCAGGGTAATTAACTTCACTAAACTCTCGGCAACCGAAGTATTGAACCGCGACACCTCCAATAACCAGATATTGGCACTGACTATTATTGAGTGCCGTGAGCAGTGTCAAATCTTGCTGTCGAACAGAGAGGCTATCCACCAGCTGGCTTGGATCGCGAGCTGCCGCCTGACGCCTAGGCATCACCGCACTCGGCGCAGGTCGCCATGGAGCGGCAGCGCAAGGCGGGCTGGGTCAAGTCAGTCGCGCAGCGCGTGGTTCAGGCATCCCTTGCGACAAACTGGATGGCGAACGTATCGCCATCAAAATCGGCGACTTTTCCGATTCTTCTTTCGAACACCAGAAAACGACTTCGTAACCTGAGATGCATCTTTACCGGCATCTACTGTCTCGGTACAGTCGGTCTTCGCCATGACAAGGCGAACGCTCGAGGCCTTTATTGAATGCGCGCTGTAGGTGCTCGCGAAGCAGGTTGTTTCCGGCGGCGCATTCCCACTCCACCTCGACAAAGAATCCTCGTATAGCCAGGGTTCTGGGCGGAACCTGAATAGGTGGTGCCAACAAGAGACAACCGACTTCGTCATTGTCGTTTACGTCCGATACAGCCCACTGCACATTTTTCAATCTTGCGCCGTATCGAGAGGACGCTGTCGTCGAATTCATCTTTGGCATTCGGAGGATGCCTAACGCCTAAGCTCACCCGCATCTTGATGCAGACCGCCTGGAGCGGCGGCGCAAGGCGGGCTCGGTCAAGTGTCCGGTGCAGCGTGTTGTTAGACCGCTGTACCGCGTAGGTTTGTCGCTATGCCTTGAACATACCGCCACTTGTTTCGGCTTTCTCATATAGATGAACTGTCGGTTTCTTGAGGAGAAGCGGCTCCTTTTTGAATACGTTGCAATGCTGCGTCGTCCCTGCGCAGACGCACTACAACGTATCGTGCTTTTAGCGTCACCTGATCGACGATTCTCTCACTTGCTGTCTGCGAATTACCAATTGGAACTCTGTTGCCACCTGGCAGGCATGAATAAATCGCGTCCTTCGAACTTCTTTTACAGCTGTGTGTCGCACTCCACCTTCTCGACTTCGCGCCGTTACCGCAGAAACAAACAAGGGGGCGCCATTAGTTGCTTCAGCGTGCGTCCAGTAGGCGGATGCGGGGCGTGCCGCGTGCCAAGTCGATCGCATTAATCCCCAGTCCTCGCCTAAGGAGGAGAGCTTTCCGCAATCGGCACAGGGCATTCGTCCGCAAAAAAACTCAGTAGGTGCGGACCTCCACCACTGGCTCCAAGGGAACGACTAGCTGACTGTGAAAGATACACGGCAGATTGCATGATCGACGCATACGCGATAGGGTTACGTCCCATGACGAACAACCCCCCGAATAGTCAGAGACCTCTTCCCTGCCGCATATCGTCTATCGCCGACTAACGCTCTCACCCGCGGTCAGCATGACGACCAGAAGAAAGCGATTAAGCTCGAACACTGTCCAGCCCCAGCAGCACATCTATTGCGGACCATTTCCGCCAATCTCGAAAGCGGCCGTAACGCCTGCCGGTCACCGCGCTCTGAGACGCAGACCGCCTGGAGCGAGCAGCGCAAGGTGGGGCTGGGTCAAGTGTCGGGTGCAGCGCATGGATTCAGACGGCCATCCACGACAGACCGACTGCCATTCCGCATCATGAGAACCTGAGTCGCGCTATTTCTTCTTGTCAAGACTTACGCCAATAGAGTACGCCTCAATCATCTCTATGAACAGGTCGGAAGATTTCGTTTTCGTTGCTTTCGCCACGGCTCGGAATTTCTGAGCCGTTTCCTTTGGAACAACGATTCTGAGCTCCACCATGGTTGGACTAGAAAATCCCGTACCAAGGTTTCTTCAGCCCAGCCTTCCGCCGATTGACTTCAATCCTCTGGTCAGCAATTCGGGGGCTATCGCACGATGCTGACCTTCTGTCGCTTCGCCATTGCTCATCCAGCAATGCCCTGGGACGCTGGCACGATGGCGAAAATGCCGTCTGAACGGTTAATGACAGGAAAGCACTGATATTGAATCGTCGAGTGCACTTGTATATTGCCTCTTGTGTTCATTGTTCGCTGGCTGATTCCCACCCGATCAATACCCTACGTCACCTCGTCGCGGTTCGCCAGATGATATCGTTGCCGCGCGGGATTGTGCGATCAACGGGAGGACCAAGCGCCATTGCTCCATCGCCATAAACGGTGGTCGCTGCTCGCCCCTTGTTTCGCCGGGCGGCGGCTCGTGATCTGGTGATCGCGTGCGGTGTTGAACGGATCAGTTGTGGCGCAACGCAAGCTGCAAAAACGGCCAAACCGCCAAGTTTCTCGCGTTGTATCAACTACCCCGTCCGGTACCCTGCAATAGAGGCTCAGTCACCACTACTGTAGCGAGGCGCGCATGGACAGCGGCACCGTCGTCAGGCAACCGGACCTGCACCCGAAGTACGTCAACAGCGAGAAGCTGGGGGCGAAGATCACCGAGCTCTGCGGTTACCTGTATGCCGGTACCTACCGGCTGCTGGTGATGATCCGGGAGTTTGACGAGCAAGGGTATTGGCAACTGCCCGGCCTTAATTCCTGTGCGCACTGGCTGAACTTCAAGTGCGGCATCGGCATGAATGCGGCGCGCGAGAAGGTGCGCGTGGCTCGCGCACTGGCGGACCTGCCGAAGATCAGTGCCGCGTTCTCGCGCGGTGAGCTGAGTTACTCCAAGGTCCGCGCCATGACGCGCGTGGCGAATAGCGACAACGAAGACTACCTGCTGATGATTGCCCGTCACGGCTCTGCGTGGCACATGGAGACGCTGATCGCCAAGTACCGTAGGGCGTCACGCAACATGGAAGCGGCCACGGCGGCACAGCAGCATGCGGCGCGCGAGTGCACCATTTACTACGACCACGACGGCTGCCTGGTGATCAAGGCCCGCTACCCGGCCGACCAGGGTGCGGTGGTGGTGAAAGCGCTGGAGCACGCCATGGAGCAGCGCTTTCGCGAGGACGGCGGGGCCCGGGCGCCGGAGGATGCCGTCCATGACGTTGGTCCCGGGGTATCGGATCGTGAACCGATCGGCCGCCGGCGGGCCGATGCGCTTGCTGATGTCGCGGAGACGTACCTTGCCGCTGATAACACCGTGGCGGCCACGGCGGATCGCTACCAGGTCGTGGTGCACGTTTCAGCAGAAACACTGAAGGTGACGCCGGAACCCGCCGTCATCGCGAGGAGCGCAGCGACGTGGCGACCTCGCACCGCCTCTGAATTGGCAACTCCTGACGACGAACCCCGCGTTACCACAGAAACATCCCCCTCGGCCTCGCCGACCTCGCGCACCTCGAACACGGCCCGCACGTTTCCGCGGAAACAGCGCGCCGCGTGGCCTGCGACAGCGGCATCGTCAAGCTGGCCGAGAGCGGTGACGGTGTGCCGCTCTCCATCGGGCGCAAGACGCGCGCCATTCCGCCGGCGATACGCCGTGCGCTGACGGCGCGTGATGTCGGTTGCCGCTTTCCTGGGTGTACGAACACGCGCTTTGTTGACGGGCATCACGTCAAGCACTGGGCGGACGGGGGTGAGACGTCGCTCGACAACCTCGTATTACTGTGCCGGCATCATCACCGGCTGGTGCACGAGGGTGGCTTTCGGTGTGAGCATGGGGCCAACGGGCACGTGCTGTTCCATGCGCCGTCCGGTGACAACCTGTCGGCGCAGCGGCAGGCGACCGGGATTGCGAAGCACGCCGATGTCATACGCTGGCTGGATCGTTACATGCCGGAGCTGGAGCTGGATCACGAGACCTGTGTGCCGTGCTGGTATGCGGGGGACCGGATGGACTGGGATATGGCGGTTAGTGGGATGTTTCAGTAGGTGGTGGGCGTCGTCGATGCCGGAGTTGCGGGGGCGGGTGTATGCGCAAGGCGTGCGCGGGCGTGATCGCCGCGGAATGTTACTGCCCGAGGCAGGCGCCGGCGTAGGCCAGCGTTTCATTGGCGTTTCTCAGCTGGCACTCGTTGTCGTAGGTGTTGCCGTCCAGCCCGCACACCGGCTGGTAGACGTTCGGGCAATTGAGGCCTTGTGTATCGCAGAGCCCTGCGTACTGTATGCGTATGCCAGCGCGTTCGGCCTGGCAGGCGTTGCCGTAGGTCAGGTCGTCGGCGCCGCAGACCGGTACGAACAGGTTCGGACAAGGGCGCGCGCCGCAGGCGCCTGGCGTGAATGTCGTGATGCCGCCGCCTTCGGCAACGCAGGCATTGCTGTAGGTAATGCCGTCTTCCCCGCGAGACAGGCGCGACGATGTCCGGGCAGTCGTCGACATCACAGATCCCGGCGTGCTGCACCGGCACCCGGCCGGCCTGTGCCTCGCAGCGATTCCGGTAGGTGCGGGCATCCATGCCGCAGACGGGCTCGAGGACATCCGGGCAACCGCCGGTCGGGCAGGCGCCGACTCGCGCGACCTGCATGCCGGCCTCGTCGGCAAAACAGGCATTGTCGTAGGTCAGGCCATCGACGCCGCAGACCGGTGCGATCGTGTCGGGGCACTCGTCTTCCTCGGGCGCATCGCAAAGTCCGGCGGATACGACCTGGATCCCGGCGGCGGTCGCGAAACAGGCATTGCTGTAGGTATTGCCGTCGGCGCCACACACCGGATCAAATTCCTCGGTGCACTCGGCCGCGCCGGGCACAGGCCGGTGGACTCAACCGCGACGCCGGCAGCCGTCGCAACGCAGCTGTTGCCGTAGTCTTGCCGTCAGTCCCGCACACCGGCTCGAAGTGGTCACCGCACTCGTCCAGCACGATTTCCTCGCACTCACCGTAGGACAGGATGTCGACACCGGCATTGCCGGCGACGCAGTCGTTGCTGTAGGTCTGGCCGTCAATGCCGCACACCGGATCGTATTGCATTGTGCATTGGGTGGCGCCGCTCGCCTGTGGCGCGGCTTCACGATCGCTCTGGGCGTGGGTCGCAAGCGCCGGTAGCAGCAGCAGCGCCAGCGCAAGTCCGCGCGGCACACCGGCAATTATCATCGGTCTGATTCCTTTCATGGTCACTGCGTTAGAGGGCCCCCAGGCCATCCAGTTCAATGCGCGGCGCCGGTCACGGCCCGGCCGCGGACCAGCGAGCTGATGCTGACCAGCTCGATGCCTTCCGCGGCAAGCTGCGGCAGCTTCTGTTCGAGAAAGTCCAGCGTCTCAGGATACGGATGACCGATGCCAACGGCGCTGCCCTGCTGTCGCGCGAGGCGCTTTAACCGGTCGAACTCGGCGGCGATATGCGACGGACTTCGGTCGTTATCAAGGAATACGTCGCGGCGCACCGCCGGCACACCTGCTTCGACGGCCGCAGCGAGCGCAACACTATGGTGCGTTGTATAGCTGTCGATGAAAAACAGCCCGTCGCGCGCGCGAATTTCCTCCATCAGCCAGCGCATGTGCCCCGGGTGCCGTGTCAGCAGGCTGCCGCGGTGGTTGTTGATGCCGACGACGTGCGGCACGGACGCAAGACTCCCGGCAAATGTGCGCGCGAACTGGTCGCGGCTCATGTCCAGCACGATGCCGCCGGGCTCGATCTCCGCACGCGGCAGTTGCCATTGTAGCGGCAGGTGCAGCAGGACATCACGTCCCTGGCTCCGGGCCAGCTCCGCCAGCGCCCGGCCTCTCGGCGTTTCCGGCAGCACGGCAACAGACACCGGACCGGGCAGGTGGATCGCGCGCCGGCCGGCTGCTTCCGCGTAGCCCAGGTCATCGATGATGATGGCGATGCGCGGCGGTTGTGACGGCGGCAGGCGCCGTCCGTCATCGGCGCGCGCCGACGGTACCAGGAGAATTGCAAGGAGGGCGGGCAGCAAGCGGGCCGCATGCCACACCAACAGGCCCGGCAAACGCCCCTGCCCGATGCGCCGCGGCGCTGGCGTCAGGACCGGTCCACCCGGCTGTGCATGACGCGCTTCTGCCGCAGGCGCTCGATGGCTTCGGCCAGTTGCGCGTCGCCTTCGCGATCGACACCGCCTGCCAGCGAGTACCCCGGATGCGTGCCGTCATCCTCAATGAATACGTCCGGTGCGATACCGGTCTTGTGAATCGAGTCGCCGGACGGCGTGTAATACCGCGACGTTGTCAGCTTGATCGCGCGGCCGCGGGACAGCGGCATTACGGTTTGCACCAGGCCCTTGCCAAACGTACCGGTGCCAACGATGAGCGCACGGCCGTGATCCTGCAAGGCGCCGGCCACGATCTCTGCCGCCGAAGCCGAACCCCGGTTAACCAGAACGACCATCACCGTGCCGTCGAGGATATCGCCGCGATGCGCTTCCTTGCTGAAACGCGCTTCCGCCGTGCGGCCGTCCGCCGACACGATAACCCCCGAATCGAGGAACAGGTCGGATACGTCAACGGCTGCATCAAGTATGCCGCCGGGATTGTTGCGCAGGTCGAGCACCAGGCCCTCGAGGCCACCATCACCGGTGGCCGCCAGCCCGTCAACGATGGCATCGATCGCGCTCGCCACCTCGCTCGCCGTGCTGTCGGTAAACTGGCTGATGCGCACGTACCCGATGCGCGGGTCCAGCACATCCCCTGACACACTCGCCACCTGGACGCTGGCACGGCGCAGGTCGAATATAAGTACCTGCTCGCCGGGCTCGCGCAACACGGTAAGGCTGACGATCGTGCCGGTACGGCCCCGCAACAGCTTGATCGCGTCCCGCAGGTTAGTCGCGTCCACCGGTTCGTCGTCGATCGCAATGATCGTGTCGCCCGCCTTGACGCCGGCGCGCGCGGCCGGCGACCCGTCGATCGGCGCGATGACGCTGACCGCATCATCTTCGGTGCCTACCTCGAGCCCGACACCGGTGTAGCTGCCCGATGTGCTGACGCGGATGTCCTCGTACTCAGCCTCGTTGAGGTACTCGGAGTGCGTGTCGAGGTCCGACACCATGCCGCGGATCGCGCTCTCGAGCAGCACCTTGTCGTCGACCTGCTCGACATAATCCTGCTTGACCCGCTCCATAACCTCGGCGAAGAGGCGCGCATACTCCGTGGACCGGGCTTCCGGTGCCGCCTGCTGCCGTGACGCGACGAGGCTGCCGCCCAGCGACAGGCTGAGGCCCATCACCGTGCCAATAACCAGCACCAGAATTGCGCGAACTTTCAGGGACATGCTGTTTCTCCGGCGGTCAGTTATACGCACCGCCCGTGTGAGGATAAGCCGGCGGACGATAGCACAGCAACCGGGTATTTACCGCCGACGGGTGCGCCGTCGTCGCGAGGAGCGCAGCGACGTGGCGATCTCCCGCAGCCTGGCAGAGTCAGTGTCATTGCGAGGTCGCCACGTCGCTTCGCTCCTCGCGATGACGGGGTGTATTCGGGAGTTACTTCACCGCCCCCTTTTCTTTATCCTAGGTACAACAATTACAGCGCGCCGCCCCGCGGCGGCACAACAACAAGGAACGGGGTGACCATGGCCAGACTCAAGTGCGGCTTGATACAGATGTCCCTCAAAGGCGATGCCGAGACGATGGCGCCCGACGAAATCCGCGACCGCATGCTCGAGGCGCACGCGCCTTATATCGAGGATGCGGGCAAACAGGGTGTCCAGGCGCTCTGCTTCCAGGAAGTCTTCACGCAGCCCTATTTCTGTCCCAGCCAGGATCGCAAGTGGTACGCCGCCGCCGAGCGCATTCCCGACGGCCACACGACGAAGCTGATGCAGGAGCAGGCAAAGAAACACAACATGGTCATCGTCGTGCCTATCTACGAAGAGGCTATGCCGGGGGTTTACTACAACACGGCGGCGGTCATCGACGCGGACGGCCGGTTCCTCGGCAAGTACCGCAAGACGCATATCCCGCAGGTTGACCCGGGCTTCTACGAAAAATTCTTTTTCAAGCCCGGCGATCTCGGCTATCCCGTGTTCGACACCGCTTACGTGAAACTCGGTGTCTACATCTGTTATGACCGGCATTTCCCGGAGGGTTGGCGCGCACTGGCGCTGAACGGCGCTGAGTACATCGTCAATCCGTCGGCAACCGTTGCGGGCCTGAGCAAGTACCTGTGGGAACTGGAGCAACCGGCATCGGCGGCCGCGAACGGCGTGTTCATCGGCGCGATCAACCGCATCGGCACCGAGGCGCCGTGGGGCGAGCGCATGGGCGAATTCTACGGCTCTAGCTACATCGTCAACCCGCGCGGTGAGATCGAGGCGCAGGCCAGTTACGGCGAGGACGAGTTGCTGGTGCACGAGATCGATCTCGACATGGTGCGCGAGGTTCGCAACACGTGGCAGTTCTTTCGCGATCGCCGGCCGGAGACTTACGGCGACCTGACAGGGAAACGCGACGCGTGACACTTCCCGCCGAGAGCCGCCTGGTTGAGGTCGGCGACCTGGTCGAACTCGAGGTCGGACAGGACCTCGCCGGGAGCCCGCGGTACAACGACGACATCGCGCCGACCAAAGCGGCTCAGCGGACCTGGACCCAGTGGAACGTCGCGTCGTTGTGGGTCGGCATGGCGATCTGCGTGCCGACGTACACGCTGGGCGGCGTACTGACGTCGTATTTCGGCCTGTCCGTTGCCGAAGCGCTGTGGACGATCCTGATCGCCAACATCGTCGTGCTCGTGCCATTGACGCTGAATGCCTTCCCGGGTACGCGCTACGGCATTCCGTGCCCGGTGGTGCTGCGCTCGTCGTTCGGCATCATCGGTTCCAACGTGCCCGCGCTGATCCGCGCGCTGGTCGCCTGCGGCTGGTTCGGCGTGCAGACGCTGTTTGGCGGCATCGCGATCCACCTGCTGCTGTCCGAGCTGTTCGACGGCTGGGCGGCGCTCGGCTCCCGGGGCGAGGTGTTCGGCTTTTTTATTTTCTGGGTCGCGAACGTCTGGATCGTCATCCGCGGTGCCGAGTCAATCAAGCGACTCGAGGCGCTGGCCGCCCCGTTGCTGCTGATTGTCGCAATCGGTCTCACCGCCTGGGCTTGGCCGAAAGTATCAATAAGCGAGATGCTGGCGACGCCGGCAACCCGGCCGGAAGGCGCATCATTCGCCGCTTATTTCATGGCCGCGCTGACCGCGATGGTCGGCTACTGGGCGACGCTGTCGCTCGACATCCCCGACTTCAGCCGCTTCGCGCAATCGCAACGTGCGCAGATTGTCGGCCAGGTTATTGGACTTCCGCTGACGATGTTCCTGTTCTCCGGCCTCGGCGTGCTGCTGACCGCCGCCAGTGCCAACCTTGTTGGCGAGACGATCTCCGACCCGATCAACCTGATCGGGCGCATCGACAACACGCTGTGGGTCGTCCTGTCGATGCTGATGATCATCCTGGCGACGATCTCGACGAATACGGCAGCCAACATCGTCTCGCCAACCAACAGCTTCCAGAACGTGGCGCCGAAGTACATCAGCGAGAGCCGCGGCGTGCTGCTGACCGGCCTGATCGGCATCGCACTGATGAGCTGGGAACTGCTCAAGAAAATGGGCTGGCTCGACTCGGATGTCAGCCTCGAGAGCCTGTATTCGAACTGGCTGGTCGGCTACTCGAGCCTGCTGGGGCCGATCGCCGGCATCATGATTGTCGATTTCTTTCTCATCCGGCACCGGACATACGATGTCATTTCACTGTATCGTGACGGGGGCACCTACCCGGCCTGGCACGTGGCGGGCTTTGTAGCTTTCCTGGTCCCGGTAAGCCTCACCGTCGTAGCCATCGCGACGGGCTTTCTGAGCTGGTTTTACAGTTATGGCTGGTTTACCGGCTCCGCGCTGGGCGGGTTGATCTATTATTGGATGTGCAGGTGGGCATTGCGAGGTAACTGACATGACGGTACTGATACAGGGCGGAACAGTAGTCACCGCGGACCGCAGCTATCGCGCCGATGTGCTGTGTGCCGACGGCAGGATCCAGGCGATCGGCGAGCAGCTCGACAAACCGAAGGGTGCGGACGTCATCGACGCCGGCGGCCAGTACGTCATGCCCGGCGGCATCGACCCGCACACGCACATGCAGTTGCCGTTCATGGGCACGGTCGCGAGCGAGGATTTTGAGACCGGCACGGCGGCCGGGCTTGCCGGCGGCACGACGATGATCATTGATTTCGTCATCCCGAGCCCGCAGCAGCGCATCATGGAAGCGTACCGCCAATGGCGCGAGTGGGCGGAGAAATCCGTTGCCGACTACGCGTTCCATGTCGCGATCACGTGGTGGGACGACTCGGTCAGCAAGGACATGGAAACGCTGGTGCGCGACGAGGGCATCAACAGCTTCAAGCACTTCATGGCCTACAAGGGCGCGATCATGGCCGACGACGAGGTGCTGGTGAACAGCTTCTCGAAAGCCGTGGAACTCGGCGCGATAGTGACCTGCCACGCGGAAAACGGGGAGCTTGTCTTCCGGCTGCAGCAGAAGATGTTCGACATGGGGATACACGGCCCGGAAGGTCACCCACTGTCTCGTCCGCCGGAGGTGGAAGGTGAAGCGGCAAACCGCGCGATACGCATCGCCGAAGTTATCGGCGTGCCGATCTACCTCGTGCACACGTCCTGCCGGCAATCACTTGAGTCGATCACGCGAGCGCGCAACGAGGGTCAGCATGTGTACGGCGAAGTGCTGGCCGGTCACCTGATGATCGACGATTCAGTCTATCGCGACCCGGATTTCGAGTTCGCGGCCGCACACGTCATGAGCCCGCCGTTCCGGTCGAAGGAGCACCAGGAGCTGCTGTGGCGCGGCCTGCAATCCGGCAACCTGCAGACGACGGCCACCGATCACTGTTGTTTCTGCGCCGACCAGAAGGCGGCCGGGCGCGATGACTTCCGCAAGATCCCGAACGGCACGGCCGGCATAGAGAATCGCCTTGAGGTGCTGTGGACGCACGGCGTCAGCACCGGACGGCTGACGATGAACGAGTTCGTCGCCGTGACGTCGACCAACGCGGCGAAGATCTTTAACGTCTATCCGAGAAAGGGCGCGATCATCGAAGGAGCCGACGCGGACATCGTCGTCTGGGATCCCGAAGCAACCAAGACCATTTCGGCGCGGACGCATCACCAGAACATCGACTTCAACATCTTCGAAGGCATGGAGGTCAAGGGCGTCGCCTCGCACACGGTGAGCCAGGGCCGGGTGGTCTGGGCTGACGGCAAGCTCCGGACGGAACGCGGCGCCGGACGCTATATCGAGAAACCACCATTCGCGAGCTACTACGGTGCCGTCACGAAGCGCAATGAATTGAAGACGCCCCGCCCCGTCAAGCGCGGTGCGGCGAAAAAGCGCGCCGGGGCCAAGGGCTGAGGCGGCGATAACCGTGGCTGTGCCGAAACAGGACGCCGGCGGGCGCGACATCCGGCCGGGCCGCCTGGGCCGGAAAGAAATCGAGCAGAACTTCAGCGACATGCACGCGCCGCTGTCGCGCTCCGAGGCATTGATCGAGGCGGATCGCTGCTATTTCTGCTTTGATGCGCCGTGCACGACAGCCTGTCCGACCGGCATCGATATTCCCGGCTTCATCCAGAAGATTCGCTCGGACAACCTGCGCGGTTCGGCACGCACGATACTTGAAGAAAACATCATGGGCGGCATGTGCGCGCGGGTATGCCCCACCGAGGTGCTGTGCGAAGAGGCTTGCGTCCGCAATACGCACGAAGACCTGCCCGTGCGCATCGGTCTGCTGCAACGTTACGCCACGGACCCGGTATTCAAACATGACATTCAGCTGTTCAGGCGAGCACCGTCGACCGGACGCGTCGTAGCGGTCGTCGGCGCGGGCCCGGCGGGACTGGCCTGTGCACACCGGCTCGCGGTCCTGGGTCACGACGTTGTGGTTTTTAACCGCGACGAGAAGCCGGGCGGCCTCAATGAATACGGTATCGCCGCGTACAAGACACTGCACGATTTCGCGCAGCGCGAGGTGCAGTGGATACTCGACACAGGTGGTATCGAGCTTCGGAACGGCACATCGCTTGGTGAAGACTTCACGCTGACCGCGTTGCTGGAGGAATACGACGCCGTGTTCCTCGGCGTCGGGCTCGCCGACGTCAACCGGCTGGGTCTCGACAATGAATCGCTGGACGGCGTCGTCGACGCGGTCGACTACATCGCGGAACTTCGCCAGGCACGTGACCTGACGAAACTGCCGGTAGGGCGCCGCGTCGTCGTCATCGGCGGCGGCATGACGGCAATCGATGTCGCGGTCCAGAGCAGGAAGCTTGGCGCGGAACAGGTGGACCTGTTCTATCGCCGCGGCCCGGACCAGATGGGCGCAAGCCATTACGAACGGGAGCATGCGCAAAAGAACGGCGTCACGCTGCATTACTGGGCGCGGCCGGTACGCCTGCTCGGCGCGGATTGCGTATCCGGCGTCGAGTTCGAGCGTACGCAACTCGACCGGAACGACCGGCTCAGCGGTACCGGCGAAGCCTGGACGGTGGACACCGATGTCGTCTTCAAGGCCGTCGGGCAGGCGCTCGACCCGGCGATGAAACAGCTCGCCGGCGGCGCGCTCGGCATCGAGGGCGGCAAGATCCAGGTCACCGGGGAGCGCGCCACCGTACTGGCGGGTGTCTGGGCGGGCGGCGACTGCATCGGCGACGGCGATGACCTGACCGTCTCTGCCGTGCAGGACGGCAAGATCGCCGCGCTCGCGATGGACCGCTATTTGCGTCGTGATCAGCAAACGCGCCGAAGAGGTACTCGCGATGGCTGACCTGACCAGCGAATTCTTAGGGATCACCTCGCCCAACCCGTTCTGGCTTGCGTCCGCGCCGCCAACGGACAAGGCGTACAACGTCAATCGCGCGTTCGAGGCCGGGTGGGGCGGCGCCGTGTGGAAAACACTCGGCGAGGACCCGCCGATCGTCAACGTCAACGGACCGCGCTACGGCGCCAGCCACGCCAACGACCGCCGCGTCATCGGCTTCAACAACATCGAGCTGATCACCGACCGGCCGCTCAAGACCAATCTCGACGAACTGCGCGCGATCAAGCGCGACTGGCCGGATCGCGCGCTGGTCGCCTCGGTCATGCTGCCGATGAACGAGGCGGCATGGGCGAAATACCTGCCAATGATTGAGGACACCGGCATCGACGGCTTCGAGCTGAACTTCGGCTGCCCGCACGGCATGTCGGAGCGCGGCATGGGCGCCGCGGTGGGGCAGGTCCCGGAGTACATACGCATGGCGGCGGAGTGGGCGAAGCAATACGCGCGCACGCCGGTCATCGTAAAGCTGACACCCAACGTCACCAACATCCTGCCGCCGGCGAAGGCGGCAATTGATGGCGGCGCCGATGCCGTGTCGCTGATCAACACGATCAATTCGATCATGCGCGTCAACTACGACACACTGACAATGTACCCGGCGACCGATGGCATGGGCTCGCACGGCGGCTACTGCGGCCCCGCCGTCAAACCTGTCGCACTGCACATGGTGGCCGAAATCGCGCGGCACGCCGACACCCGGCACGTACCGATCTCCGGCATCGGCGGCATCACGGACTGGCGCGACGCCGTCGATTTCCTGGCCCTCGGTGCCAGCAACGTGCAGGTCTGCACGGCGGCGATGGTCTACGGCTTTCGCATTATTGATGATCTCGTCGACGGGCTGAGCAACTTCCTCGACGACAAGGGCATGAAGTCAGTCAGCGAACTGGTCGGGCGCGCGGTACCAAGCGTTACGGACTGGCAGCACCTGAACCTCAACTACGTCGAGAAGGCCGTCATCGACCAGGACCTTTGCATCAAGTGCGGCCGCTGCCACGTTGTTTGCGAGGACACATCGCACCAGGCCATTACCCACACCGTAAACGGCGCGCGGCACTTCGCCGTCATCGACGAGGAATGCGTCGGCTGCAACCTCTGTGTCAGCGTCTGCCCCGTACAGGACTGCATCACGATGCGGCCGTTGGAAAGCGGCATTGACCCTCGCACCGGACGGACAATCACGGCCGAGAAAGCCGACTGGACGGAGCACCCGAATAACCCCATGCGCTCCTCGCGATGACCGCGCTTAGATCTTCGGCTGGCGCGTAACCCATCCCCTGGGGTTCACGGGCTTCGCACCGCTCCTGATTTCGAAGTACAGCCCGGCCTCTGATTGACCGCCGCTGTCGCCGACAGTGGCGATGACGTCGCCGGGTGCTACCCAGTCGCCGGTGTTCGTCAGGATCGACTCGTTGTAGCCATAGAGGCTCATGTACCCCTCGCCGTGATCAATGATGACGAGCATGCCGAGGCCTGCTAGCCAGTCGGCGAAGACAACGCGGCCATGGTAAATCGTGCGTACTTCGCGGCCGCGCGGCGCGGACAGGACGACGCCGTTCCAGGTGAGCCTCGCCCCGGCCCTCGGCTGCCCGAAATCATGCAGCAGGTTGCCGGCGACGGGCCAGGTCAGGCGTCCCTTCAGGTTGCTGAAGGGTTCTTCCGACGTAATCGGGTAGTCGGACAGGATGCTGGTCAGTTCCTGGATCAGCCTGGCGAGGTCCTGCTCCTGGGCGGCCAGCCGTTCGAGTTCCGAGCCTTCCTCGGCGAGCCGGACTTTTAGCGACGCCAGCAGGGTGCGGCGTTTTTCCTGGCCGTTATTCAGTTCGGTCAGCTCATCGTAACGCTCGCGAGCCAGCCGCGTCAGCCGTGCCTCTTCGGTGGCCACTTCCGCGCGCAGCTCGGCAGCCTGCTCGATGTGAGACGTTACCTCCTCGATGTTCTGGCCACGGTAGTCGCTCAGGTAGCGGTAATACGCCATCACCCGCCCCAGCGTAGCCGGGTCCTGCTGGTTCAGCAGCAGTTTCAGGCGTTCCTGGCTGCCGCTGGTATAGGCGGCGCGGACCTGGCGGGCGAGCTGCTCCGTTTCCTCGCCGAGCTCCGACTCGAGTGTTGCGAGCTGTTCATCGAGTTCGGTCTTGCGGCGCTCGCTGAAGGCCTGCTGGCGCTCCAACTCCTTCAGGCGAATGCGGGTCTCGGAGATTTGGACTTCAGCCGCCTGCAGTTCAGCCGTGACCCGGTCGCGTTCGGCCGCGCGCCGGTCCATCGTGCGCTTCAGCTCGCTGATTTTCGAACGAACCTCCTCGAGTTCCTGCTCGCGCACCCGGGCAACGCCTGGATCCTGCGCGGCAGCGGCGGCACCCGCGAGCAGCATGACGATGGAGCTCAGCACGGCGATGAGGCGAAGGAGCGTGTTCATGGTGCGTGAGTGTAGTGCCTTTGGGCCGGCGCGACATAACCTGTGCGCCGCCGGCCGCCCGGACTCCGGCAGCAGGCAAGTAAGGCGCCCACGCTGCTATACTCCCGCTTTTCGCCCTGCCCGCCCATAGTCAGGCTTTGCACAGTATGGACACCTACCTCGAATTCGCCGCCAATCACACGCTGCTGGTCAGCGCGCTGATCTTCAGTTTTTTCCTCGTGATCTTTACCGAGTTGCGGCGCAAGTCCCAGGGCCTGACCAATGTTGAGCCCCAGGACGCCGTCAAGCTGATCAATGCTGATGCCATCGTCATCGACGTGCGGAATCCCGAAGCCTTCGCGCGGGGTCATATCGTCAACGCGAGGAATATCCCTTTCGACGAATTTTCCGCGAGCGACGAAAAAATCCGCAAGCTGGCAAAGCACCCGATCGTCACAGTCTGTGACGCCGGCATGACCGCCTCGCGTGCCGCCACCGCGCTGCGCAAGGCCGGTATTGAGAGCGTCTACAGCCTGAAGGGCGGAATAGTTGCCTGGACCCAGGCAAACCTGCCGCTCGTCAACAACAAGAAAACGAAGAAAAGACGGTCGTGACTGAGCAGGTTCGGGTCGTCATGTACGGTACGCCGTATTGCTCGTATTGCATGGCGGCGCGCATGCTGCTGAAGAAGAAAGGTGTCGAATTTGACGAGATTTCGGTCTCGGGAGACACGGCAATGCGCGAGCAGATGGAAAAACTCAGCGGCAGGCGCAGCGTGCCGCAGATATTTATCGGCGACCAGCCAGTCGGTGGCTTCGACGAGTTGCACACGCTGGACCAGGACGGCCGGCTGGACGAACTTCTGGGGCGGCACGAGTCGCCCTGAACACTCAATAAACAGGAACAGTCAATGGCAGAGCAGGACAACACAGACAAACGTATTGCAATACAGAAAGTCTACCTGAAGGACTTTTCGTTCGAGTCGCCGCGCTCCCCGGAAGTATTTACGGCCGGTGAGTGGAACCCGAAAACCAACCTAAACCTGCGGAGCGCACATGCGCCACTGTCGGACGACATGCACGAGGTGGTATTGACGATCACTGTCGAGACCAAACACGAAGAGAAGACCCTTTTCCTGATCGAACTGCACCAGGCCGGACTGTTCCAGATCACGGGCTACAACGAGCAGGAGTTCCAGGCGATTGTCGGCAGCTATTGCCCGGGCCTGCTGTTCCCGTATGCACGCGAGTCCATCGCCAGCATGGTCAGCAAGGGCGGCTTTCCGGAGTTCGTGCTGCAGCCGATCAACTTTGACGTGCTGTATGCCGAGGGCCGCAAGCAGGCCATGGCGAAAGCGGCGCAAGAGGCCGACCCGACCGCCGGCAATGGTGGCACCCACTGAGCGAGGCGGCAGCAGCGCCTGATACCTCGGCGCCGGTCGCCGTTATCGGCGCTGGCTCATGGGGTACGGCGCTGGCGCTGCTGTTCGCACGGTCCGGTCACGCGGTCCGACTGTGGGGACGTGACCGGCAACAGATCGAGGCACTTCGGCGCGACCGCGAAAACCGCCGCTACCTGCCGGGTGCAGCATTCCCTGAATCGCTGCTCGCGGTCGCGGACCTCGCAGACAGTCTTGAGGACGCCAGCATCGTGCTGATCGCGGTGCCCAGCCACGGACTGCGCGAAACGCTGACGCGCTTGAAGCCGTTACTGTCCGACGAAGTGCGCATCTGCTGGGCAACAAAAGGGTTCGAATTGTCGACCGGCAAGCTGCCGCACGAGGTCGCGGCTGAAATACTGGGTGACACGCGGCCGATGGCCGTGTTGTCCGGGCCAACGTTCGCGCGCGAGGTTGGCGAGGGGTTGCCGACAGCGCTGACGATTGCGGCGAATGACCCGGCGTTTGCGTCAGGCCTCGCTACGGCACTGTCGGGCGATGACTTTCGCGCCTATACGTCCAGCGATGTCGTCGGTGTCGAAGTCGGTGGCGCGGTCAAGAATGTGCTGGCCATCGGCGCCGGCATTTCTGATGGCCTGGGCTTTGGCGCCAATACCCGGATTGCACTGATCACGCGCGGTCTCGTCGAGATGACGCGGCTCGGTGTCGCGTTAGGCGGCAGCCAGGAAACGTTCATGGGCCTGGCCGGCATGGGTGACCTGGTTTTAACCTGCACCGACGACCTGTCGCGCAACCGCCGCATGGGCCTGTTGCTCGCCGCCGGCAAATCTATCGACGAGGCGCAGGCCGAGATCCGGCAGGTCGTCGAGGGCGTGCTCGCCGCCCGCGCCGTCCGCGAGGTGGCGGAAGCGCACGGCGTCGAGATGCCGATCTGCCACCAGGTCTATCGCATTCTCTACGAGGACCTGCCCGCCCGGGAGGCCGTCGGTGCGCTGATGAGGCGTGCGCTCAAGCCTGAATAGCTACGTCGTCACGCACCTCCTTCGAACCCGCACTGCCGCCACGCCTCGTAAATCATCACCGCCGCGGCATTGGACAGGTTAAGGCTGCGACTGCCCGCGGTCATCGGCACCCGCAGCCGCTGTTCCGCCGGCAACGCCGCCAGCACCTCTTCCGGCAGGCCCCGCGTTTCCGGACCCAGCAGGAACGCATCACCTTGCCGGAAGCGCGGATTGCTGTAAGGTTCGCGGCCGCGCGTGCTCAACGCAAATACGCGCGGCTGGCCTATCTGCGTGAGACACGGATCGAGCGCGGCATGAGTCGTAACACTGGCGAACTCTCGGTAGTCGAGACCGGCGCGACGCAATCGCGGTTCATCAAGTTCGAAGCCGAGCGGTTCGATCAGGTGCAAGCGGGTGCCCGTGTTTGCGCACAGGCGTATGATATTGCCCGTGTTCGGGGGTATCTCGGGCTGGAAAAGAATCAGGTGGAACATGGCACGGGTACCGCGCGTCGGGCAGTAAAGGTTCATGGTGGCTGCAACAGAATCCGGACACGATCCGCTCGCGCCCGAATTTTGTGGGCTCGCACTGAGCTCGCCGATCGTGCTGCTATCGGGCTGCGTGGGCTTCGGCGAGGAATACACGCGCATCGAGGGGTTTTCGAATCGCGACGCCGGGGCCATCGTGTTGAAAGGCACAACCCGCGAACCGCGGCTCGGCAACGCACCGCATCGCATCGCGGAAACGCCGATGGGCATGCTGAATGCCATCGGGCTGCAGAATCCGGGCGTCGACAAGGTCGTCGATGTGATCCTGCCGCAACTCGATTTCTCGGAAACGCGCTTCATCGCGAACGTTTGCGGCTCGACGATCGATGACTATGCCGCCGTAACGCGCCGCTTCGATGATTCGCCGATCGACGCAATTGAGATCAACATCTCGTGCCCGAACATCAAGGAAGGCGGCGTTTCGTTCGGCAACTTTCCGGAGATGTCGGCACAGGTGGTTGCCGCCTGCCGTGCCGCAACATCAAAGCCGATCATTGCGAAGCTCTCCCCAACCAGACGGACATCCGTGAAAACGCACGGCGCTGCATCGAAGCCGGCGCCGACGCGCTGGCCGTCATCAATACGATCACCGGCATGGCGATCGACGTCGAGACGCGACGGCCCGTCATCGGCAATGTGCAGGGCGGCCTGTCGGGACCGGCGATAAAACCGATCGCGCTGCTCAAAGTCCGCCAGGTGTACGAGGTTGCCGGGCCGCTCAACATCCCGATCATCGGGCAGGGCGGTATCGTATCGGTCAAGGATGCGCTCGAGTTTATTATCGCCGGTGCATCCACTGTTGGCATCGGTACCGGGCTGTTCTATGAACCGCTGATGTGTCGCACGATTAACGAGGGCATCGCCGCGTACCTGGCACGACATGGGATGGCATCGGTGACGGAGCTGGTTGGCACATTGCGGATTGCCGGGCCATAAGCCCTACTCAATATTGAGCGAGCGGATCTTTCGGGTCAGCGTGTTGCGTCCCCAGCCCAGAAGGCGCGCGGCTTCCTGGCGGTGGCCGCGCGAACGCGCCATGGCGATACGAATCAGTGTGCGCTCGAATGCCGGCAGTGCGTCGTCCAGCAGTGGGCGGGACGGGTTGGCCTGTAATTGCTGGTCGGCCCATTGCGCCAGGCCGTCCGTCCATTCCGGACCCGGAGCCGCGGCACCACCGAGGTCCGCGGGAACGTCCTCCGCGGTGATGACTGCACCAGGCGCGGTCACTGTAAGGCGGCGCGCCGCATTGACGAGCTGGCGGACGTTGCCGGGCCAGTCGTAGTTGCGCAGCATGTCGAGCGCCTCGGTGTTCAGCGACTTTTGGCCGGTGCCGAGCTCCTGTGCCGCGTCCGCGAGGTAGTGCCGCAGTAATTCGGGTATATCTTCGCGCCGCTGTCGGAGCGGCGGAGTGTTGATGCGAATTACATTCAGCCTGTGGTACAGGTCCTCGCGAAACCGCACCTTTGATACGGCCTGGGACAAATCCTGGTTCGTTGCGGCAATGACGCGGACATCGACGCGGATCGATGCCTGTCCGCCAACACGGTAGAACTCGTTCTCCGCAAGCACGCGCAACAGCCGCGTCTGCAACGCCGGTGACATATCACCGATTTCATCCAGAAACAGCGTGCCGCCGTCGGCCTGCTCGAAGCGGCCGATGCGGCGCGCATCGGCTCCGGTAAATGCGCCGCGTTCATGGCCGAATAACTCCGACTCGAGCAGCTCGGCTGCAATCGCCGACGTATTGAGCGCAACGAACGGTCTCTTCGCCCGCGGGCTGTGCTCGTGCAGCGCGCGCGCCACGAGCTCCTTGCCGGTACCGGATTCGCCGGTGATCAGGACCGTCATGCTCGAGCGCGCGAGCCGGCCTATCGAGCGGAATACTTCCTGCATCGCGGGGGCCTGGCCGATCAATCCCTGCATGCGGTCCGGGTCGGCCGCGCGCGGCGGTGCCGTGCTGCCGTTAGGGCGCACGGCCTTTTCGACCAGCGCCACTGCTTCGTCCAGATCGAAGGGCTTCGGCAGGTATTCAAACGCGCCACCACGATACGCGGCGACGGCGTTGTCGAGATCAGTGTGGGCGGTCATGACGATGATGGGCAGCTCCGGGTGGCCCTCGCTCAGGCGTTCGAGCAGCGTCAGCCCGTCCATTCCCGGCATACGCACATCGGTCATCAGTACATCCGGTCTGTCGCGGCCTATGGCATCGAGCAGCAGTTCCGCGCGCTCGAAACTGCGCGGTTCCATGCCCGCCTGGCGCAGTGCCTTTTCCAGCACCCAGCGCACCGACTGGTCGTCGTCCACGACCCAGACGCGGAGCGCGGCATCAGCCACGACGTTCATCCGTGTCGCGTGTCAGGGGCAGCCGCACGCTGAAGACCGTGCGTCCGGGACGGGACTCGAACTCGATCAGTCCGCCGTGACGGCCGATCAGTTCCTGCGCCGCGGGCAGCCCCAGCCCCGTGCCCTCGGGACGACTCGTAACCAGGGGATAGAAAATGGAGTCCTGCAGCTCGCGCGGAATGCCGGGGCCGTCATCCTCTATTTCAATGCTCGCGATTGTCGCGTGCCGGGTTTCACCGATCGTGAAATTCATCGCCGCACGGGTTCTTAAAGTAAGCCGGCCGTGACTGCCAAGTGCGGCACAGGCATTTTGCACGAGGTTCAGCAGCGCCTGGACGATCTGGTCGCGGTCGAGTGCGATAGACGGCAGGCCGGGATCGTAGTCACGAACGATCTCAAGCTTGTCGCCCTGCTCCGGCTTGACCAGGCGAATGACGTATTCGAGCAATTCATGGATGTTTACCTGCTGCTTGTTGGGCGGCCCGCCCGGACCCAGCAGCGTATTGACCAGCGCAACCAGCCGGTCGGCTTCACTGATGATGACAGTCGTGTATTCACGCAATTCTTCGCTTTCGAGTTCGCGCGCGAGAAGCTGCGCCGCGCCGCGCAGGCCGCCGAGAGGGTTTTTGATTTCATGCGCAAGCTGCCGGACCATCTGGCGCCCGGCGCCGTGCTGGATCAACAGCGCGTTTTCCCGGCTGATGCGAATGCGGCGTGTGACGTCGCTCATCTCGATGAGCAACGCGGCACTGTCGGTCGGTGCAAGCATCGGCGTCACGCGGCAGTCGACGATGCGCGATTCGGCGTGCACCTCGTTGGGTGCGAGCGTCAGCTCGTGTGCGTAGGTCTGGCCCTCGCGAAGACTGCGGCCGAGCATTGTCTTCAGCGTCTCGTCGTCATCGAGCAATGGCAGGAGCGGCATGCCGCAGGCGCGCCGCCGGCTTATACCGAGCAGGTTTTCGGCAGCCGGATTCAGGCCTGTAACGAGAAGGCTGTCGTCGACGATGACGACGGCGGTAACGAGGCTGTCGAGAATGTCGCCGGCGTTGGCGGGATCCATCGCGGGCGGTGACCCGGACGTTTGGCCGCTCAGTTGTTGACCGACGTCTGCTGCACGAAAAACCTGAGCGGCTCGCTGCGTATCATCAGCGCGCCGGTCGAATCGAGCACCTCGGCCTGCAGGTTGTGCTCGCCGCGCCAGACTTCTGTCATTTCGAATCGCAGCGCATCCACCATCTGCGGTTCCCCGTCGAAGTAAATCCGCACCCGGTCGTCGGGCCTGAGCGCCGGCTGCAGGTTCAGCGAAATCTCCAGGGTGCCCCCTATGTTCCACAGGGTCTGTTCCGACTGCGGGGACGAGAACGTAAGCGACTGGTACGAAAACTTCCCGGACTGCTGATCACCGGTTTCGCTGTTCCGGCTGGTGCCGGTGACCTGCCGGGGCCTGCTGCTGAAGTCGCCCCGGTTACTGTCCGGCAACACGACGATCTCGGCACCAGGATGGGCCTGGTCGGAGTAATGCAGGACACCGTCTTCGTCGATCCACTTGTAGATCTGCGCGGACGCGCCTGCGGTGACCAGCAGGGCAATGACGGCGATGACGATGCGTAAAGACATGCGTTTAGCATAGCAGCGTGGCTCCCCGCGAGGCCAGCAGGCCGGACTGCATTATGTAGTCCGGCCCGCGGCATCACAGTCTCACGAGCTCCGATTCAATGGCTTACAGGCTGTAATACATATCGAATTCAACCGGATGCGTCGTCATGCGCAGGCGGGTGACGTTTTCCATCTTCAGGCCGATATAGGCGTCAATCAGGTCGTCGCTGAAGACATCACCGACTTTGAGGAAGTCCCGGTCGGCATCCAGCGCATTCAGGGCCTCCTCCAGCGAGAACGCAACCAGCTGCAGGCCCTTTTCCTCTTCCGGCGGCAGGTCGTAGAGATCCTTGTCCATTGCATCACCCGGGTGGATCTTGTTCTGGATGCCATCGAGACCCGCCAGCAGCATGGCCGCAAACGCGAGATACGGGTTCGCCATCGAGTCCGGGAACCTGAGTTCGATGCGTCGGCCTTTCGGGTTCGAGATGTAGGGGATGCGAATCGATGCCGAACGGTTGCGCGCCGAGTAGGCAAGAATCGTCGGCGCCTCGAAGCCCGGCACCAGCCGCTTGTAGCTGTTTGTCGACGGGTTCGCGAAGGCATTCAGCGATTTCGCGTGCTTGATCAGGCCGCCAATGTAGTAGAGCGCCGTGTCCGACAGGCCACCGTAGCCGTCGCCGGCGAACAGGTTCTTGCCGCCCTTCATCAGCGACTGGTGGACGTGCATGCCGTTGCCGTTGTCGTTGACGAGCGGCTTCGGCATGAAGGTCGAGGTTTTGCCGTAACTGTGCGCGACGTTGTGCACGACGTACTTCAGGATCTGCACTTCGTCCGCTTTGCTTACCAGCGTGTTGAACTTCGCGCCGATTTCGCACTGGCCGGCGGTGGCCACCTCGTGGTGGTGCACTTCCGTCTCGACGCCCATTTCTTCGAGCGCAAGACACATGGCCGAGCGTATGTCGTGCAGCGAGTCGACCGGCGGTACCGGGAAGTAACCGCCCTTGACGGTGGGGCGGTGGCCTATATTGCCTTCAAGTTCGGTCTTGCCGAATTCCAGGCGCCTTCGGCGGAATCGATCGCATAGAACGCGCCTTGCATCGTGTCGCCCCAGCGCACGTCGTCGAATACGAAGAATTCATTTTCCGGTCCGAAGTACGCGGCGTCGGCAATGCCGGTGGACTTCAGGTACGCCTCGGCGCGCGCGGCCAGCGAGCGCGGGCAGCGCGTGTAGCCCTGCATCGTGTTTGGCTCGATGACGTTGCAACGCAGGTTCAACATGACTTCCTCGGCGAAGATGTCGATCACCGCCGTGGCCGGGTCCGGCATCAGGATCATGTCGGAGTCATTGATGCCCTTCCAGCCCGAAATCGACGAGCCATCGAACATCTTGCCGTCCTCGAACACGTCTTCATCGATCGTGTGGGCGGGTACGGTGACGTGCTGTTCCTTGCCCTTTGTGTCCGTGAATCGAAAATCGACAAAGCGCACCTCGCGCTCCTTGATCAGGGCCAGCACTTCTGCAGAGGTCATGTAGGTCTCCTAGGTTTCTTCTGTTTATCAATGCGGCTATACCGCGCTTGTACCGTTTGAGTGCATGAAGCGTGCCAGCCGGCATTTACGCACAAGTGCTTGTTTTCACTGATGCTGCTCTTTGGTTTGTGTCACGCGTTCGCACCAAAAGGGGGCGGCTGAGTGTTTGCTGGCACCATAATAGTGCAAAGCGAGGTGTCCTGCACCGCCGTGAGGCGTCTTCGCCGCGCCGGCCTGGTGCCATATTTCGCCCGCAGTCAACGGGTGCGGGGCAATGCAGCGCACGGTATACTGCGCCGCCCGCTTTTCTGGCCGCGAAACCATTGATGAACAAGGAAATCCCGTCCGCGATCCTGAGCTTCCAGGACCTGGTGCTCAGGCTGCAGGGATACTGGGCCGAGCGCGGCTGCATCATCGCCCAGCCGTATGACATGCCGATGGGCGCCGGGACATTCCATCCGGCCACGTTCCTGCGCGCCGTAGGCCCGGAGCCGTGGAGCGCCGCCTATGTACAGCCCAGCCGACGGCCGGCCGACGGGCGCTACGGCGACAACCCGTTCCGGCTGCAGCATTACTACCAGTACCAGGTTGTCATCAAGCCGTCGCCGGACGATTTGCAGGCGATGTACCTCGACTCACTGCGCGCCATTGGCATCAACCCGCTGGTCCACGATATTCGCTTCGTCGAGGACAACTGGGAATCGCCGACACTCGGCGCGTGGGGTCTCGGCTGGGAAGTGTGGCTTAACGGCATGGAGGTCACACAGTTCACCTACTTCCAGCAGGCCGGTGGACTCGAGTGCCGGCCCGTCACCGGCGAGATCACCTACGGGCTCGAGCGTCTTGCCATGTATTTGCAGAATGTTAAAAGCATCTTCGACATTACATGGACGGACGGTCCTCTGGGCCGCATCACCTACGGTGACGTGTACCACCAGAACGAGGTTGAGCAGTCCCGTTACAATTTCGAGCAAGCCGACACGGCGGCGCTGTTTGCGGCATTCGATCACGCAGAGAGAGAGGCTGTGCGGCTGCTGGCCGAGAGCCTGCCCCTGCCAGCCTACGAACAGATGTTGACGGCATCGCATACGTTCAATCTGCTCGACGCGCGCCAGGCTATTTCGGTCAGTGAACGCCAACGGTTTATCCTGCGCGTGCGGGACCTGTCGCGCGGAGTTGCCGAGGCCTACTACGCCAGCCGCGAGGCGCTCGGCTTCCCGATGCTGCACACCGTGAAACCGGGTACGAGGACTGCTCTGCGATGAGCGGTCGCGACCCGAGAGGTTTCATCGTCGAAATCGGCACCGAAGAGTTGCCGCCCAGGGCATTGCGCGGCCTGATGGACGCGTTTGCAAACGGCCTTGCGGCCCTGCTCGAAAGCGAGCGGCTCGAGCATGGTGCTGTTCGCGCCTTTGCCAGTCCGCGGCGGCTTGCCGTGCACGTGGCTGCGTTGGCCCTCGCGCAACCGGACAGGGATGTCGAGCATAAGGGGCCGCCGGTCGCGGTTGCGTTTGACAGAAATGGCAAACCGACCCGTGCCGCCGAGGCGTTTGCCGGCAAGTGCGGCGTTGCCGTCGACGCACTCGAGCGGGTCGAGACGCCGAAAGGCGCCTGGCTCGTGGCACGAACGACCGAGACAGGCCAGAGCGCTGCGGCGCTGTTGCCCGAGCTCGTACAACGCGCATTAGACGGCCTGCCGATTCCGCGGCGCATGCGCTGGGGCAGTAACGACGCTGAGTTCGTGCGGCCCGTGCATTGGGTTCTGATGCTGCACGGCACGGGCGTCGTGCCCGGCGAAGTGCTCGGCATCCGGACGTCCAATACGACCCGCGGTCATCGCTTTCACGCGCCCGAGCCGCTTACGGTCCCGGACCCGGACTCCTACGAAACGCAGCTGAAGCAGCAGGGGTTCGTTATCGCCGATTTTGCGGCACGGCGGCAGCGTATCGAAGACGGTGTTCACAGGGTGGCCGCCGAGGAGGGCGGCACTGCGATCGGCGACAGCGATCTGTACGATGAAGTTACCGCACTGACGGAATGGCCGGTAGCGATGGCAGGGCACTTCGACGAACGCTATCTTGCCCTGCCGCGAGAGGTCATTATCGCCACGCTGACCGGACACCAGCGCTACTTCCCGGTCGCCGCGGCAGGCGGCGGCCTGCTGCCAAAGTTCATCACAGTCGCCAACCTCGAGAGTCTTGAACCGGAGCGCGTTCGCGACGGCAACGAACGGGTTATCGAACCGCGCCTTGCGGATGCTGCCTTTTTCTGGGAGTCCGACCGGCGCATGACGCTGGCGTCACGCCAGTCCGGGCTCGCAAGCGTTGTCTACCAACGCGGGCTCGGCACGCTCGAGGACAAGAGCGAGCGGGTTGCCTCGCTCGCCGCCCGAATCGCGGATGCGCTAAAGCTTGATGCGGATATCGTGCGCCGGGCGGCGAGGCTCGCAAAGTGCGACCTGCTGTGCGGGATGGTCGGCGAGTTTCCGGAACTGCAGGGAACGATGGGTGGTTATTATGCCGCCGCCGATGGCGAACCCGATGCGGTCGCTATGGCAATCGCCGAGCAGTACATGCCGCGCTTTTCCGGCGACAAGTTGCCGCAATCCGCGGCGGGGAAAGCGCTCGCCTTTGCTGACAAGCTCGATACGATTTGCGGCGCGTTTGCCCTCGGCAGCAAGCCGTCCGGCAATCGCGATCCGTTCGGGCTGCGGCGGGCGGCACAGGGCATTGTACGCATTGCGGTCGAGGGCGGACTGGACGCTGGGCTCATTGCGCTGATCGATGTGAGCGTTGCGGCGCAGCCTGCGAGTGCGGACGCGGGCGTCCGGGACGAAATTTACGACTTCATTGTCGAACGGTTGCGGGGTCTGTGCCTGGACCGTGATGGCGTCACAAGTGAGATGTTCGATGCCGTGCGCAGCCTTCGCCCTGCATCGCTCTGCGATATCGTCGAGCGCCTCGATGCCGTTGTGACTTTCAGCGGACACGAGGCGGCAGAGGGCCTCGCGGCCGCCAACAAGCGCATAGCAAACATTCTGCGGCAAGCGGAGTACGATGCCACTGATGCGCCGGATACCGCGCTGTTTGACGCAGATGCCGAGCGGGCACTTTACGACGCCATGACCGCGGCGGGCCGGGACGTCTCTGTGCTGCTCGGCGAGCGTCGCTACACCGAGGTACTCGCGAGGCTCGCGGAGTTGCGCCAGCCAGTGGACGCCTTCTTTGATGGAGTCATGGTAATGACCGATGACGAGGCGCTCAGGAAGAATCGGCTTGCATTACTGGCGGGGTTGCGGCGCAGTTCCTCAATATCGCCGACATCTCGAGGCTGGCGATCGGCCGCGCTTTTATTGCGGAACGATAGCCGTTGCACAGCGTGATGTTGTTATTGCGGTCGCTGCTGTTTCAGGCCTGGTTTTTTGTCACTGTCCTGATCGCATCGCTGGCCGTGTTCCTGTCGTGGCCGATGTCACACGATTTCCGTTTTTCGATAGCGCGGCGTTGGGGCCGTGCCATGCTGTGGGGAGGTCGTTTCTTTTGCGGCCTCGACTATGTCGTTGAAGGCGCGGAGCACATTCCGTCGGAACCGAGCGTCATCCTGATCAAACATTCCACGGTGTTCGAAACCTATGCGCAGCTCGTCGTGTTCCCGCGCCAGACCTGGGTGTTGAAGCGCGAACTCACGTGGGTTCCGGTATTTGGCTGGGGGCTGGCCGCGATGAATCCGATCGCCATTAATCGCAGCGCCGGCAGGACCGCGGTTACCCAGGTCATCGAGCAAGGGCGCCGGCGCCTGGCGGAGGGCACCTGGGTGACGGTATTTCCGGAAGGCACGCGGATGCCGGCCGGGCAGACCCGAAGGTACGGTGTCAGCGGTGCAGCGCTCGCGAAAGAAGCAGGCTGCCTCATTGTGCCGGTCGCGCACAACGCCGGGGATTTCTGGCCGCGGCGCGGGCTGACCAAGCGACCGGGACTGATTCGCTTCTGCATCGGCCCGCCCATCGATGCGGGCCAGCGTACGCCGAAGGAGACGAACGCGGTGGCACAGACGTGGATCGAAGGGAAAATGCGCGAGATCAGCGCAGGCTACTAGCCCGGTCAGACGTCGAGGTTAGACACCATCAGCGCGTTCTTCTCGATGAAGTCGCGGCGCGGTTCGACCTGGTCGCCCATCAGCGTCGTGAAGATTTCGTCTGCCTTGACAGCGTCATCAATCTTGACCTGCAAGAGCCGCCGCGTTTCCGGATTGACCGTGGTGTCCCAAAGCTGGTCCGGATTCATTTCGCCGAGACCCTTGTAACGCTGCACCGACTGGCCCTTGCGCCCCTCATCCATCAGCCACGTAATCGCCTGGCCAAAATCCGTAATGTCGAGGCGCTTGTCGCCACGCTCGACGTAGGCCGTACTGTCGAGCAGACCGCGCAATTTGTCCGAGAGCGCCATCAGGTGCCGGTACTCGTTGGCTTCAAAAAACTCGCGCGGGAAGTAGCGCGTATTGCCGATACCGTGCTGCTCTTTCAGTACCGCAACACGCACGCCTTCACCGTCGCTGTCGCCGCGTTCGAGGGTCGCGCTGTACGTCACGGTCTTGCCGTTGCCGGCCCGGTCGGTGTCAGCTTTGGGCAGTGCCGCTGACAGCTGTTCGGTCCACGTTTCGAGTGCGTCGAGTGAACCGCTGATCGTTGCATCAACACGCGGCAGGCTGCTCAACACCCGCAGTACTGCTTCGTCATACCGGTTCGCGAGGCGTTCCATCATGCGTTCGACCGCAATATACTCGCGCGCCAGCGACTCGAGCGCCGGGCCGGACAGCGGCGGCGCGCTGGCACTGACGTGCACGGCTGCGCCATCGAGCGCCGAGTTGAGCAGGTGCGCCGTCAGCTCGGCATCGTCCTTGACATAGACTTCCTGCTTGCCTTTCTTGATCTTGTACAACGGTGGCTGCGCAATGTAGATGTGGCCGCGTTCAATCAGTTCGGGCATCTGCCGGTAGAAGAACGTCAGCAACAGCGTGCGAATGTGCGAGCCGTCGACGTCGGCGTCCGTCATGATGATGATCCGGTGATAACGCAGCTTATCGGGATTGAAGTCGTCGCGGCCGATGCCGCAGCCGAGCGCCGTGATCAGCGTGCCTACTTCGACCGACGAAAGCATCTTGTCGAAGCGCGCTTTCTCGACGTTCAGGATCTTGCCCTTGAGCGGCAGGATGGCCTGCGTGCCGGCGGTCCCGTCCCTGTTTCGCGGAGCCGCCGGCCGAGTCGCCCTCGACGAGGAACAGCTCCGACAGCGCCGGGTCCTTTTCCTGGCAGTCGGCCAGCTTGCCGGGCAGGCCGGCGATATCGAGCGCTCCCTTGCGGCGCGTCATTTCGCGCGCTTTTCGCGCCGCTTCGCGCGCCCGGGCGGCGTCGATAATCTTGCTGACAATCGCCTTGGCTTCCTGCGGGTGCTCGAGCAGGAAGTCTTCGAGGCGCTCGGCCATCGTGGACTCAACGACTGATTTGATTTCAGAGGAAACCAATTTGTCCTTGGTCTGGGACGAGAACTTCGGGTCCGGCATCTTGACCGACAACACGGCGGTCAGCCCTTCGCGCGCGTCGTCACCCGTCGGTGTGAACTTGTCCTTGCGCCCGGACATTTCCTTTTCAATGTAGCTGTTCAGCGTACGTGTCAGGGCACTGCGAAAACCGGCGAGGTGGGTGCCACCATCGCGCTGCGGGATCGTGTTCGTGTAACAGAACATGTTCTCCTGGTAGCTGTCGTTCCATTGCAGCGCCGCCTCAACCTGCACGGCATCACGGCTCGTCTGGAAGTGGATGACTGTGGCATGCATCGGCTGCTTGTTGCGGTTCAGGTGCTCGACAAAGGCACGAATACCGCCTTCGTATTCAAATACGTCCTTCTTGTCGGAGCGCTCGTCGATAAGCTCGATGCGAACACCGGAGTTCAGAAACGACAGCTCGCGCAGGCGCTTGGCCAGGATGTCGTAGTGAAACTCGATGTTCGTGAACGTGCCCGAACTTGGCTTGAAACGGATCGTCGTGCCGGTCTTCTCGGTATCACCAACGATCGCGAGCGGCGCCATCGGCTCGCCATGGCGGTACTCCTGCTGGTGAACCTTGCCGTTGCGATGGATCGTCAGCATCAGCTGCTCCGACAGCGCGTTTACGACGGACACGCCGACGCCGTGCAAGCCGCCCGATACCTTGTAGGAGTTGTCGTCGAACTTACCGCCCGCGTGCAGCACCGTCATGATGACTTCGGCCGCAGACCGGCCTTCTTCCGGGTGATGATCGACGGGCACGCCGCGGCCGTCGTCGGTGATCGTCACCGACTCGTCCGCATGGACGGTAATCGTGATAACACTGCAGTAGCCGGCCAGCGCTTCGTCGATGGAGTTATCGACGACCTCGAAAACCATGTGGTGGAGGCCGGTGCCATCATCGGTATCGCCGATGTACATTCCCGGCCGCTTGCGGACGGCCTCCAGGCCCTTTAAGACCTTGATATTACTGGAGGTATATTCCTGATTGTCGGCCATGCACTGTTCCTCGAATACAACCGGCGCATTGTATCATTTTGCCGTCCGCGGGGCCCCGGGGAATCAGGGTTAAACCAATGGTTTCCGGTGTGCCCGGGCGGGCCGGCCAGCGGGGTTAAAAGCGGTCTCAGGAGGCCGGGCGAAGCTCGCCGCGTTCCACGTGGAACAGCGACAGCCCGGCTGGAAAAGCATCCGCATTGGCCACCAGCGCGGTGGCGATTACCTGGCACTCCAGCCCGGCGACCCGCCCCATCAGCCGCCTCAACGAAGCCGCATCGAGCTCTGCCGCCGGGTCGTCCATCAACAGCAACAGCGGCCGCTCAAGCGCCGCCTGGACCGCATCCGCCGCCGCGAGCACCATGGCACAGGCCAGCAGCTTCTGCTGGCCCCGGGAGACAAGTTTCCGCGCCAGCCGCTCCTCTACCCGCAACCGCAGTTCCGCGCGCTGCGGTCCTACCTGGGCACTCCCCAGTTGCCGTTCCCGCTCGCGGCTCGCCAGCAGCGCCTCAGCCAGCGTCAGCTCCGCACGCCAGCCGCGCTGGTAGGCGAAGTGCACGGGCTCGTCCAGTAAGCCGGCCGCCGCCGCTTCCAGCACCGGCACCAGTAATGCCATGATTCGCGCCCGGCTCTCGTGCAAACGCTCCCCGGCTTCACAATACTCCCGGTCCCAGGCGTCAAGCCCGCCAGCACCGTCCTTGAGCGCCGCATTTCGCTGCTTCAGCACCCGGCGAAACCGGCGCCAGCGCTCCAGAAACGCGTGTTCCACGTGGAACCCCACCCAATCGAAGTACCGCCGCCGCTGATCCGGACCGCCCGCCACCAGGTTATGCACATCAGGGTCGATTACTTGCAACGGCAAGGCGGCCGCCAACTCCGCAAGACCGCCGCCGCGATCCCCGTCGATGCTGAGCTCCAGCCCGCCACCGCCATTACGCACACCGATGCGCCGCGCACGATCCGCCTGCTCGACACGCGCATTCAGCAGGAACTCGGCCGCACCATGTCGGACCAGGCTATCAGTGCTTGCATTACGGAATGACCGCCCACGCCCGATGTAAGCAATCGCTTCGAGCAGGCTGATTTTCCCGGAAGCGTTCGCCCCCTGGATCAGGGTAAATCGAGGGTCCGCTTCCAACTCGACATGCTGCAGGCAGCGGAAGTCCTGGCAGGAAAAATACGTTAGCGGCAACTGCCCGCCTTCAGCCTACAGACGCATCGGCATGACAACGTACTTGCTGTCGTCATTGCCCGGCTCCCGCAACAGGCAACTCGAGTTGCCGTCCACCACCGACAGGGTCACGGTCCCGGATTCTATAGCGCCCAGTGCATCCAGCAGGTAGTTGACGTTGAAGCCAATCTCGATGTCCTCGCCACTGTACTCCACCTCCAGTTGCTCCTCGGCCTCCTCCTGCTCCGGGTTGTGTGCCTGCAGCGTTACACCACTGTCCTTGATCACCAGGCGTATGCCCCGGTACTTCTCATTGGACAGAATAGCCGTCCGCTGCAATGCGCTCCGGAAGGCCTCCCGGTCTGCTGATAACTCGTTGCTGGTGTCCTTGGGGATCACCCGCTCATATTCCGGGAACCGGCCGTCAATCAACTTGGAAGTAAAGCGAATCGTCTCCAGCTGAATTCGCACGTGGTTGGTACCGAGCTCAATATTCACGCTGCCTTCGTCACCCAGCAAGCGCTGCAGCTCCAGAACACCCTTACGCGGCACAATCACCTGCTGCTCATTGGCACCTGAGCCCTTGATTTCAGCCTGGCTCAAAGCCAGCCGATGCCCATCCGTTGCCACCGCGCGCAGGTAATTTTTACCGGTTTCGAGCAATAAACCGTTCAGGTAATACCGGACGTCCTGCTGCGCCATGGAAAAATGCGTCTTCTCCAAAAGCCGCGCGAGCACGTCCTGCGGCACCTCGACGCTTTGCGTCGACTTGATGTCTTCGACGACCGGAAATTCCGCCGCCGGCAATGTCGTCAGGCTGAACTTGCTCCGCCCGGAACGCACCGCGAGCTTCTCCCCGCTCTGGCTGATACTGACCTCTGCCCCCTCAGGCAGTGCCCGGCAGATATCCAGCAGTTTTCGTCCCGGCACCGTAACCTCGCCACCGTTCCCGACCTCGACATCCGCACTTGCCACGAGCTCCACCTCAAGATCCGTGGCTGTTACCGACAGCTGCCCCGACCGTGCGACCAGCAATACGTTAGCCAGGATCGGCATTGTTTGCCGCCGTTCTACAACACCGATTACTGCTTGCAACGGCTTCAGCAATGCCTCACGGGACGCGCTCAACTTCATGAAATCCACCTGTTAATAAATATTGGAAATAGTTCTTTACTAGTTATTATTAGGGTAGCCAGTCCCTGTGCATAACTTATTTTTCTCTTTAATAAACAATATATTAGACCATAAATCCCGGCTTCCAAAACTCTGTACTCGTTGCCGGCAGACGGTGCACTAGCTGTGGATAACTTTTCCGCATCGCGTTATGCACCGGTTATCCACATCATCCTGTCAGGGTTCTCAACAAATTTAAATAATCTTCATCGACCCGCTTTTCCGTTTCCCGTAAAGACGCAATCCGGCGGCAACCATGCAGCACCGTCGTATGATCGCGCCCACCGAAGGCATCACCGATTTCAGGCAGGCTGTGATTCGTCAATTCCTTCGCCAGCGCCATCGCAATTTGCCGGGGACGTGCAATCGAGCGGCTGCGCCGCTTCGATAACAGGTCCGCAACCCGCAGCTTGAAATAATCCGCAACCGTCTTCTGGATGTTCTCAATCGAGACCAGGCGTTCCTGCAGCGCCAGCAGGTCCCGTAAAGCCTCCTTGGCAAACTCCAGGCTGATCGGGCGTCCTGTGAAGCGCGAATTCGCCGTTACGCGCCGCAATGCGCCCTCCAGCTCCCGAACATTGGACCGGATACGCTTCGCGATGAAAAAGGCAACCTCCTCCGGCAGGACCACACCTTCAGCCTCGGCCTTTTGCATCAGGATCGCGACTGACGTTTCGAGTTCCGGTGGCTCTATCGACACCGTCAGGCCCCAGCCAAAGCGGGACTTAAGCCTTTCCTCAAGGCCGTATACTTCCTTCGGATAGCGATCGCAAGTCAGCACAATCTGCCGCTGTCCTTCAAGCAGCGCGTTGAAGGTGTGAAAAAACTCTTCCTGCGAGCGCTCTTTACCGGCAAAAAACTGGATATCATCGATCAACAGCGCGTCGAGCGATCGGTACGAGCGTTTGAAATCCGAAATCGTGTTGTGCTGCAGGCCTTTTACCATGTCACCTACGAACCGTTCCGAATGCACGTAACTGACGCGTGCACCCGGATCGCGCGCCAGCATGGCATTGCCGATCGCCTGCATCAGGTGCGTCTTGCCCAGACCAACACCGCCATAGATGAACAACGGGTTGTAGGATTTGCCCGGGTTCTCGCCGACCTGGGTCGCCGCCGCACGCGCTAGCTGGTTGCTCTTGCCTTCGACGAAAGTGTCGAAAATAAAGATCGGGTTCAGGCGGCTCGCGACCGGGGACGCGTGCGCCACACGGCCGCCACTTAGCGCTGCTGGCCGTACGGACACTGTCGGCGCAACCAGGTCGCGAGAGCCGACTTCGAGCCGCACGGTAACGGCGTCGTCGCCGTTTTTGACCAGCTCGTTGATGCGAGCAAGGTAATGCTCTTGAAGCCAGTCGACGACGAAACGGTTCGGCGCAAGCAGCTTCAGTGACTCGGCTGACTCAACGGCCTGCAGCGGACGGATCCAGGTGTTGAACTGCTGCTCCGGCAGCTCGACCTGGAGCTCGCGCACGCAGCGATTCCACAGCGTCGAATTGCCCTGCACCCGTAAGGCCCCCGGTTCATCAGGAAAAACGCGGCCGATGGGCCGCAAGACCAGCCAGTCTATATCGTCTATAACACCTTCGCCACAGAGTGTTCGCGCGCAACTCGTGCGTTCACCGAAGTCATTCTGTTGACAGCAAAAGTAGCCCCGCGTACTCTTGCCGGCCTTATTTTGGCCGGGGTATTTCCGCTCCGCCCCGCAAGCAGGTAAAGGCACATGAAACGCACGTTCCAGCCCAGCAGCTTAAAGCGGGCACGCACCCACGGCTTCCGCGCACGCATGGCCACGAAAGCCGGCCGCCTGGTCGTGAAACGGCGCCGCGCCAAGGGCCGCGCCCAGTTGACGCCCTAGTTGACGTAACCTGGCCTGTTAAGACGACGCCTGCCAACCACGACGAGCCACCGACCAAGACGCGCTACGGGTTCTCCCGTCGTGTCCGCCTGCCCGGCAAGGCAGCGTTCAGCCGCGTTTTTGCGGGCGCGAGGCGCAGCCGGGACAGCTGGTTCATTGTATTGTGCTGCGACAACGGCCTGGAGCAGGCCCGTCTCGGCCTGGCGATTGCTAAAAAGCATAGCCGCCACGCGAACGACAGGAATCGGCTGAAGCGTATCGTTCGTGAGTCTTTCCGCCTGCATCAGCGGGAGCTGGGCGGCCTGGATATCGTCGTCATGAACAGGCCGGGGGCCGAGGCGGCAGAGAACCGCCGTCTATTTGACAGCCTTGCGGTACATTGGCAACGATGCCGCCGCACGCAACATAGCAGGCAGGACGAACGCTAGATGGACAATCAACGACTGCTGGTATGGGCCACATTTGGCCTGATGCTGTGGCTGACCTACCAGGCCTGGATGGCCGACCAGGCGCCGCGGCCGGCCATCGATGGCGGCACGCCGGCAGAGCAGACGGCAGAGGCCCCGCGCAGCACGGACGCATTACCCGCGCTTGACGACCCCGACAGTCCATTACCCCCGGTACCGCAAGACGGTGCGGAATCACAAGCCGCGCCCGCCACCAGGGACGCGCCGGTGATTCGGGTTAAGACGGATGTCCTCGATATCGAGATCAGCACCCGCGGCGGTACGCTGCAGCACGCCGGTATTCGCAAGTACCCGGTGGCGAAGGACCGCCCCGATGAAGTCGTCTCCCTCCTCAGCACCGAGCGGGGCAACCTCGGCCTGATCCAGACCGGCCTGCGCAACGCTGACAGCGATCGCCCGGAAGCCAACCAGTACGCACAGTTCGACGCACCGCGTGATAGCTATACGCTGAACGGCGATGAGCTGGTCGTGCCGCTGACCTGGACGGATGGGAAGGCACGACGGTTACCAAGCGCTTCCGCTTCAAGCGCGGCAGTTACAACATCGTGGTCGAACAGACGATACAGAACGGTAGCGACGCCGAGTGGCGCGGTGCCGAATACGCACGCCTGCAGCGCCGCTCGTCGGAGCCGGACCGGTCGATGTTCGACGTGGATTCATATTCGTTCGACGGCCCGATAATCTATGACGGCGACAAGTCGACCAAGCTCGATCACCAGGACCTTGTCGAGGACGGCGCGTACCGGATCACGGCAACGAACGGCTGGGTAGGGGCAATTCAGCACCACTTTTTAAGCGCGCTGATACCGCCGTCCGCCGGGACTTATAATTATGCGGTTGCCGTGGACGGCAATGTCGCGACGGCGAGCCTGATCGGCCGCGCTCACAGCGTTGCACCGGGTGGCCAGCACACGTTTGCGACGAACCTGTTCGTCGGTCCGAAACTGCAGGAACAGCTCGAGGACATTGCGCCGTCGCTGAAGCTGACGGTTGACTACGGCTGGCTGACTATCATTTCCCAACCGCTGTTCTGGCTGCTCAGCAAGGTTTACAACCTGGTGCAGAACTGGGGCCTGTCGATCATTATCGTCACGATCATGATCAAGCTCGTGTTCTACAAGCTGACCGAGGCGAGCGGCCGCTCGATGGCGAAGATGCGCAAGATACAACCGCGCATGAAAGCCCTGCAGGACCGCTACAAGGATGATCGCCAGCAGCTCAGCCAGGCGATGATGGAGCTGTACAAACGGGAGAAGGTCAATCCCGCGGCGGGCTGCCTGCCGATCCTGATACAGATGCCGTTTTTTCTTGCGTTCTACTGGGTCCTGCTCGAAAGCGTTGAAATGCGCCAGGCGCCGTTCGCGTTGTGGATCACGGACCTGTCAACGCGCGACCCGTATTTCATCCTGCCGCTGATCATGGGCGGGGCGATGCTGCTGCAGATGCGGCTTAATCCCGCACCGGCCGATCCGGTTCAGGCAAAAGTCATGCAGGTCATGCCAATCGTATTCACCGGCTTCTTCGCGTTTTTCCCGTCGGGACTCGTGCTGTACTGGGTGACGAACACCATCCTGTCGATCGCGCAGCAATGGCACATCAACAAGGTCGTCGAGCAGGAAGACAAGAAGAAGGGCGGCCGCAAGAAAAAAGCCAGACCGAATGACAAGGGCGACAACAAGGGCGAGAACCAGGGCGATGACAAAGGCGGCGACGACGCGACGTAGTTGACCCTGTCGTTGCGAGCCCGAAGGCGATGACGTCACTCTTCCCCGAGTGTCGTACGAACCTTGACCTCACTGTGCAGCGTCCGGTGCACAGGGCAACGATCCGCAATCTCCAGCAGCCGTTTCGTCTGCTGTTCATCGAAGTTGCCGCGTAAGGATACGGTGCGCTGGAACTCGTCGATTTTGCCGTCGCCGCTTTCGCAGTCGTCGCAGTCCTTCGCATGTATGCGGCCGTGCCTTACGCGCACCGTAGCCGACTCGAAATCGAGCTTCTTGTGTTCGGCGTACATGCGGATCGTCATCGACGTGCAGCTTGCAAGAGCCGCCGACAACAGGTCGTAGGGTGACGGCCCGGTGTTTGTGCCGCCGGCCGATTCCGGTTCGTCGGCGAGCATCGGATGACCGGCGGCCACCAGTTCCGTTCGAAAACCGCCTGCTTTCGTGGTTGCGATCACGGTGCCGGCATCATCACCGGCCAACTCCCCTGGCTCACTCATCGCCACGTACTTGCTGGCCCACGCCGCGATTACGCGGCCCGCATAACGCGCATTCGCCTCATTCGATAACAAGTGATCGCTGTCGTCGAGACTGACAAAACTCTTGGGATGCTTTGCATGCACAAACAGCTCGGTAGCGTTCCCGATATCAACCACGGCATCCAGCGGCGCGTGCAAGATCAGCAGCGCCTTCCGGAGATCGGCAATACTCTCAGGCAGCGGATACCTGTCGAGGTCATCGACAAGCTGTTGCCGGATGCGAAACGGCCGGCCGCCGAGCTCGACCTCGGCCTCGCCTTTTTCCGCCAGTTCGTCTTTCGCCCCCTTCAGCAACCCCTTGATGTGCGACGGGCGGGACGGCGCTGCGATCGTGACCACAGCCGATGCAGACGGGATGTCAGCGGCCGCCTGCAGTATCGCGGTGCCACCCAGCGAGTGGCCGATCAATATCGCTGGCGCCTGATGGTCGCGCTCGAGAAAGCGCGCGGCCGCCGTAAGATCCGAGACGTTGCTGGAAAACGCCGTGTCGGCAAATTCCCCCTCGCTCTGCCCGAGCCCGGTAAAATCAAAGCGCAATACGGCAATGCCGGCATCGACCAGCGCGCGGCCGATATGGACCGCCGCCTTGACGTCTTTCGAACAGGTAAAACAATGCGCAAACAGGGCATACGCGTGAGGATTCTCCGGCCGGTCCAGGATACCGGCGAGCGCCTGTCCATCGTCGTTGTCGAAGGTCACACGGGTCGAGGGCATGCGCAAATCTCCTGCTGGCAGCGGCCATGAGCGAAAGGCCGGACTATATTCAGGATACGATCGTTGCCCCGGCGACGCCAGCGGGGCGCGGTGGCATCAGTGTCGTGCGGCTCTCCGGTCCTGAAGCCGCGGAAATCGGTGCCGCGATGCTCGGGCGGCTGCCCGCGGCGCGTCATGCCACTCTCCGGACATTTCGGGATGCATCAGGGCAGCCGCTCGATGCCGGTCTTGCGCTGTGGTTCCCGGCGCCGGGTTCGTTCACCGGTGAGTCCGTGCTCGAACTGCATGGGCATGGCGGCCCGGTGGTCGTGCAGCAGATCGTTGGCGCGGCTGTCGCACTTGGCGCCCGGCGCGCCGAACCGGGCGAGTTCTCGCGGCGCGCGTTCTTAAACGGGCGGCTCGACCTGTCGCAGGCCGAGGCGATCGCTGACCTGATCGACAGCGGCACGCAGCAGGCCGCGCGCGCCGCGTTGCGCTCGATGACCGGCGAGTTCTCGGCGGCGGTCGAGGCGCTGGTCGAAAAACTGACTTTGCTGCGGCTGCATGTCGAGGCGGCAATCGACTTCCCTGAGGAGGAAATCGACCATCTCGCGGACCGGCAGCTGCGGGCTCGCCTCGAGGACTGCGCGCATGAATTCAGTGAGCTCGCCGGCCGCGCACACGCAGGACGCCTGTTGCGTGACGGCCTGCAGGTCGTCATCGTCGGCCGCCCGAACGCCGGCAAGTCGAGCCTGATGAACCGCCTGAGCGGCGCCGAGAGCGCAATCGTCACAGAGGTGGCCGGCACGACGCGAGACATATTGCGCGAGCGCATTGATATCGACGGCCTGATGGTAGAGCTCATCGACACAGCCGGCCTGCGCGAAGACCCGGACCGCATCGAGGCCGAAGGTATCCGCCGCGCGGAGCAGGCACTCAGCCGTGCCGATGCCGTGCTGTGGGTTCAGGACGCGACGGACACGACCGGCTCCGCATCGCCGCCCGAAACACTGCCGGAGGGCGTGCCGCTGGTCATCGTTCACAACAAGATCGACCTGACCGGCGAGGCACCGGGCAGCGGCGACGGACCGCCGCCGATCGCTCGGACAATCGTCCGCCTGTCCGCGCACACGGGCGCTGGCCTTGATGTATTGCGGACGCGCCTGCACGACATCGCTGGCACGGGCGACCTGGGCGAGGGGCATCCACGACTCGCCAGCGCCATCTCGACGCCATCGCCGCGGCGGCGGCGCATTTCGATCAGGGGCAGCGCGCCCTGGCATCGGCCAATGCGGGCGAGCTGCTGGCCGAGGAACTACGGCTGGCGCAGGATGCGCTGGGCGAAATCACCGGGCGTATTACCAGCGACGACCTGCTCGGTCGTATCTTTTCCGAGTTCTGCATCGGGAAATAGCCGCTACAGCTTCCAGATAAACCGCACACCCGTTGTCCTCGGCTTGCCCCAGACACCGTAGCCCCAGTCGCCGCCGAGCGTATTCTGATAAGTGAAATACTCTTCGTCGCCGAGGTTTTCCGCAAACGCTTCAACGGAAAACTGACCCTCGGGCGAATACCAGCCGATCTTTGCATTCGCGATTCCGTAGCTGTCGTGATGCGAGAACGGATCGTTCTCGATTTGCAGAAAGTGATCGTCCTGCCAGGCATAGTCCGCCTGAAACACCATTTCGCCCCGATCACCCAGCGGCAGGTAATATCGGCCCACGAAGTTGTACGTCAACTCGGGGGCAGAGGGCGTCTCGTTGCCGTCCAGGCTGAATTCGGTGCCGGCCACCGGGAAGGAAATGTCCGAGGAGATTTCCGTGTCCAGCAATCCGACACCGGCGATCAGCTCGAAGTTTTCGGTCGGTTGAAAAAACAGTTCTGCTTCCAGGCCCCGCCCGGAAACGTCACCGGCGTTCGTGATCTGCGAGCCGTTGGCCACCGTCAGGAAAACCTGGGCCTGGAAATCTTCCACTTCATAGGCGAACGCCGCCATATTCAGCCGTGCCCGGCCGTCGGCAAAGGTCGTTTTGAGGCCGACCTCGAAGTTCGTGATGTCCTCGCCATTGACCGGGAGCAAGGCCTCCGGAATCAGGTTGTAGCTGCCGGAAAAACCGCCGCTCTTGAACCCTGTCGCAAAACTGCCGTACACCAGCATATCTTCCTTCGGCCGCCAGTCGAGACCGATGCGGCCGGTGACTGCTTCTTCCGACAGGTCATCGGTTACCGCAAGGTTCGGTGGACCAAAACTCGCCGGTCCGGACAGGTAGTCGAAATCCCGCTGCTCATCCGTGTAGCGCAAACCCGTTATCAAGGTAAATTCATCAGTCAAATCGTATTCATACTGGCCGAAGACCGCCCAGGAAAGGGTTTCGAGTGCTACATCCTCGCGGTGGAACACCCCGAACGGGGCTTCGTCGGCCGTAGTCGGCGCACCGGTGACCAGGTCGCGGGTGTCATCATAAAAATAAAAGCCCGTCACCCAGTTGGACGTATCGGTAGCCCCGTTCAACCGCAACTCCTGGGTAAACTGCCTGGCATCGGCACTGTATTGTTCGTCGAACCAGACGGCGGAGGTGCCGTCGCCGTCGTCCTGCATGAATTTATCCAGCGTCTCCCAGGCGGTAATCGAGGTAAGGTCGAACGAAACAAACGGCACCGTCAACCTGGCCGAAACGCCAAACGTGTCGATCTTCGTGGCCAGGCCGTCCGAGGCGCTCGAGGCAACATGCTCAGGGTCCCAGTTCCCGCCGGCGGCACTTTGTCCCGTAATGCCGGCAAGCGCGCCGGTCTGCACACTGGTGCACTCCCCGTTCTGAATGCGATCGATAGAGCAGCGGCTGCCGTCGAGAGGATCCTGGTAACCCATGAAGGCAAACCCTACCGTTTGCTGGTCGGCAGTACTGCCGTGCACATCGAGCAGTAACCCGGATTCGGCGCCTATGTCGATATCGAGCTTCGCCCGGTATCCCAAATTGTCGGTATCGTTCAGCTTCCGGCTGTTGTCTATCTCCAGGCCCAGGTCATTCACTGTTGCATGATTGGTCTGCCAGCCGTCGTTGTTGTTGTATTTGACGGCGACCCGGCCGCGAACCCTGTCGGACAGCGGACCGCTGACCATGCCTTCCACGATTCGCTCCGAGTAGGTTCCGAGGCGCAAGCTGGCAGAAGCCACCAGTTCTTCCGTCGGGTTCCTGGAAATGTAATGCACCAGGCCGCCGGTGGTGTTGCGGCCATACAGGGTGCCCTGCGGACCGCGCAATACCTCGACCCGCTCCAGGTCGAACAGCTGGATCGCGGAACCCGCCGGATTACCGCGGTAAACCTCGTCGACGTAAAGCGCCACCGGCGACTCCCACGAATCGGAGAAATTGACAAGGCTGATGCCGCGCAGTCCGATCGACGGGCTTGATGCCTCGCCGAAAATGGCAAAAAAGTTCATATTGGGCACCTGCTGGGTTATATCCAGCCCTTCCTCGAATCCCATCTTTTCGATGGCATCTCCGGTGAAGGCCGTGACCGCAACAGATACATCCTGCAAATCCTGCGCCCGCTTTTGCGCGGTTACGGTGATTTCCTCCAGCACGGATTGCTGGGCAAAACTTCCGGTGGCTAACAAGCCCAGCACAGCGGCAATCAGCACTCTTTCAGTCATAGTAATATCCTCCAACGGATCAATGTCCGGACGAACCGAACGTGATGCAGACCGCGCGTCAAAGACGGCGCAGCAAACCGGTTTCCCTGATTTTTGTTGGTGCGTTATCAGGCCCGGTCTGTGGCGACGGCCCTGGATTTTTCAGTCATCTATCTCTGCGTGGTGACGACAAAGATGAAGTGTCGACTCGGGCCCACGCCGGTCTTTACATACTTGATAAATCTTCCGCAAGCGCCACAACAATGGTCAATACATACCAATGGCGCGTCCGTCCACTGTACAATACATTGATTGTGAAAGAAAATTTTTTTACGGCATTCGTTCGCGAAGAAACAGTTACGTGATCCGGACTGAAACCGACATCGATGAATGCCGCACACTGTGGGCCGGTTTGTCGCCGCAACAAGAGGCCTGGGACGACTGGGACCTGATATACGCTTTTCACGACCAGGACAACCATCGCCTGCATTTCCTGGTCCACGAAACCAGCGATGGACAGCCGGACGGGCTTGTACCGCTCGTGCACGATACGACGCAAAACCGTTTCATGTTGATGGGCGGCAGCTATCCCGAATGGCCGGATTCTGTGGCTGCGCCGCGAGGACTTTCCCGGGTTTTTTGAGCAGTTTCCTGAACGGACGGTATTGTTCGATCTCAGGAAGAGCTGGGTTGACGGCCTGCTGCAAGCCCACCCGCCGTTCGCCGCCAACTTTTCCGAGCAGGACCTTCGTTACTACCTGGTGCCGTCGGAATTCGGGTTTGATCTCTACAAGCACATCGATTCATTTTCCGCCGATAAGAAGCGGAAATTTCTCTACGACTTGCGACACATCCACAAGCGCGACCCAACGCTGTGCTGGAGCGACGACAACGGGGCAGATCTCTTTATCGAACTGGTGAACCGGAATTTCGGTGCGGCGTCGGACTACGCGGTTGCCGAGAATGCCAACGAATTACGCCGGGTCATTGCTGAGCTGAAACAGAGCGGGCGCCTTAAAACCCTGACGATAGAGATCGACGGCGCAAACCAGGCAGTCTCGATGTCGGTGATTCACGGCAACAGGATGATCGCGCTCTACGCTTCCAGCAACAATGCCTACAACAATCTTGGCAAGCTGCTGAACTTCGAGACCATCCAGGAAGCCTGCAGATTGCGCGTTGATGAGATCAGCTGCATGACCGGCATGCAGTGGAAAGCCAACTGGCAGATGAAGAGCGAACCGTGCATCACAATGCGCAAGCCACCGTCGCCGTGGGCGGACGGCCTGGTAACGAGCCCTGACGGTCCGGGTGTCATGTGAGACGGCCGGTGAACTACCAAAGCGATTATCGCTGGGCAGACTATGACGACGAGGCGCTTTTGAGCCTTCGCTTCAAAAGCCTCGGTCTGACTCTGGCAGGCAGCCCGTTGTGGCCCGATGTCCGGCAGCTTTACGAAGAGCTCGAACGGCGCGGCTTGCGATTCAGGCCGCACGTGTGGCTTTCGACCGAATGGTTTTCGCCGGACGGCATTCCCGGCCTTGCCATTCCCTTCTACCTCGCGCACCCGCGCTTGCGCCAGCTCGAGCGGAGCATGATGGGCGAAGTCGAAGGAGGAGCCCGGAAATGGCGTCGGCGAATCCTGCGCCACGAAACCGGGCATGCCATCGACAATGCCTACAGCCTGAGGCGGCGTGCCGACTTTCGGCGCGTATTTGGCCGTGCCTCTGCACCCTATCCCGACGACTATTCACCGCGACCGAGCAGCGACCGTCACGTGCTGCATCTCGGTCACTGGTATGCGCAGAGCCATCCGACCGAGGACTTCGCGGAGACCTTTGCCGTCTGGATGCAGCCGAAGGCGCGCTGGCGGCGCGACTACGCCGACTGGCCGGCCATCAAAAAGCTCGACTATGTCGATGCGCTGATGGATGAGATCGCGACGAGCCGCCCGAAACGCCGCAACCGGACGGTAGTCGAACCCTTGCGACACGTCGACGAAACACTGGGCGAGCACTACCAGCAGAAACGGGAGCGCTACGGCGGCGAGGACCGCCGCTACGATCGCTGGATGTCACGGGTTTTCGTACCGCGCGCGAGCAGGCCGCGTGCGACGGCCGCCAGCCGCTTCGTGCGCGAGATCGAACCACAGCTTCGGCGGCTCCTGGAACGGCGCGCCCGCCTGCATCCCTATTATCTCGACCACGCGATCAGCCTTGTCCGGCGTCGCTCGCGTCAGCTCGATCTTGTGCTACGCAGTTCCCGCCGCGAGGCCAAGCGACCTGTCGTGCGCCTGCATGAGCGGATAGTGCTGGACATCCTGCGGCGCAACCGGGAGAACTATGCCTTGTGAAACGTTACCGCATTTTGATCATGGTGCACGAGCAACTCGTTCCGCCAGAAGATATCGAAGGTCTTGGCGAGGCCGAAATCGATGTGTTCAGGACCGAGTACAACGTCTATTCGACACTGTACAACCTCGGTCATGACGTCCGCGTCATTGGCATCCTGGATCGATTATCGGAACTGCGCGAGACCGTAAAGGAATGGAAGCCGCACATCGTCTTCAATTTGCTCCAGGAATTCTCCGGAATCACGGCCTACGACCAGCACGTCGTCGCCTACCTGGAGCTGATCCGGCAGCGCTACACCGGTTGCAATCCGCGCGGCCTGATGCTGTCACGGGACAAGGTGCTGACGAAACAGTTGCTGGCCTGGCACAGGATCGCGACGCCTGCCTTTCACCTGTTTCCATTGGGCGCGAAGTTCATCGAACCGAAAAAGGGCAAGCTCCAGTTTCCGCTGTTTGTGAAGTCTGCAACGGAAGACGCGTCGATAGGCATCTCGCAAGCCTCCATAGTCGAAGATATGGACGAGCTTCGCGAGCGCGTGGAGTTCATTCACGAGAAGGTGCAGAGCGATGCCCTGGTCAGAGGAGTACATAGACGGCCGCGAGCTCTACATTGGCGTAATGGGCAACAAGCGATTGACGACGCTGCCGATCTGGGAAATTGACTTCGGTACGCTGGCCGAGAAGCAGAGCGGTATCGCCACGGGCAAGGTCAAATGGGACCGCGTATACCAGCTCAGGCACGGTATCAAGACCGGACCTGCCAAAGGGCTATCGCAGGCGGAGGTCGACAAGCTCGCACGTCTCGCGAAGCGCATCTACCGGGCGCTGCACCTTTGCAGCTTCGCCCGCCTCGACCTGCGCATGCGACAGGACGGAAAGGTCTTCCTGCTTGAGGCGAACGCCAATCCGGATCTGACACGCGGCGAGGATCTGGCGGAGTCGGCGGCGTCGGTCGGGATCAATTACGACAAGCTGATTTCACGCATCGTCAGTCTCGGCATGTCGTACATGCCGGAGTGGCGGTTGTATGAATAATGCGATTCAGCCCAGCAATCCCTCGCGACGGTAAAGCCGCGCGCAAAGCCATGCCACCAATACGCCGAGCGTCAGCGTGCCGCTAACGGACACGAGCACGTGCAGCGCTTCGAGCGGCTCGTTGCGGATCAGGCCGACCAGCAGCAGGTGCTGGCTCAGGCTCGGTACCGTCATCAGCAAGGTCGTCGGCCGGATCTGCAGGATGCTGACCACCAGGATGGGCAGGGTAGGTGCGAGCAGCACCACGCTCAGCCACGTCTGCGCTTCCTTGTAACTGCGTGTGAACGATGCGACCAGCGTCATCAGTGCCGCGCCGAGCAACGCAAACGGTACCAACAGGAAAAAGGCCGTGATGACGACGTCCGGGCCGAAATTGGGGGTCATGCCAAGCCGCTCGAGTGGTACGAACTTAAGCGTCACATAGAATGACGTCAGGCTCAGGCTTAATGAGATGGCCATGAACAGGCACGCCGCGAGTATCTTGCCGACGATCAGCGCATCGCGCGTGATCGGCAGGCACAGCAGCGGTTCAAGCGAACCGCGTTCGCGCTCACCCGCGGTGGCGTCGATGGCGAGGTTCATGCCGCCGGTCAGCAACGCAAAGATAAAAAAGTAACTGAGCATGCCGAGCAGTACGGCGGAACGGCCGCTGGGCGTTGATACGTCGACATCGTCGATGTTGATCGGGCGGACCATCGACGGATCGATGCCGCGCGCCGACAGCCGCAATGCGGCGATCTCCTGGTACCAGCCCTGCAACGCGCGCTTGGCGCGGCGGGCTTCGCGTTCGGCGGTCGTATTGGCCTGGTCGGAGATCACCTCGATGCGCGCCGGGATCATGTCGGCAAACTGTTCGCCAAATTCCTCGGGTACGATGACGACGACGTCGTGATCACCGCGCGTTACCGCCGCGATCGCGGCATCGCGGTCCGGCGGTGCGTCAATGATGTCGATGTTGTTGCTGGCCAGGTAGTCCATCAGGTTCGGCGCTCGTTCGGCGCCGATGACCGGCAACAGCAGTGCCTCGGTGTTATTACTCAGGGACTGGCTCAGCGACAGGTTGATGATCATGGCAAACAGGATCGGCCCGAACAGCGGGCCCATCAGCAGCGCCGACATCAACGTGCGGCGGTCGCGGAAGTTGTCGATGACTTCCTTGGCGAATACGGTTTTCAGCGTTTTCATCATCGGTCGCTGTCGCCCCCGACCCGAGCTATAGCCTTGACGAAGGCTTCCTCGAGATCGTCGCAGCCGGTTGCGGCGCGGATGCCGTCCAGCGTGTCGTGCAGTGCGACGCGGCCGCCGGCAATGATGACGATGCTGTCGCACAGCGCGGCGACTTCCTGCATGACGTGACTCGAAAACAGCACGCAGCGGCCGGCATTCTTTAATTCGCGTATCAGCTCGCGCAACGAGCGGGTGGCCATGACGTCGAGGCCATTGCTCGGCTCATCGAGAATGACGTTTTTCGGCCCGTGCACGAGTGAGCGCGCGAGCGCCACCTTCGTGCGCTGTCCTTGCGAGAAGCCCTTCGTGCGGCGGTCAGCTTCATCGCGCAGGTCCAGTTCGTCGATAACGCGCTGTACCTGCTCGTCGATGCGCCCGGCCGGCATGCCGTACAGGCGCGCGTAATAGGCAATGTTCTCGCGTGCTGTCAGGTGCGGATAAAGCCCGGAGCCGTGCGGCAGCGTGCCGATGCGCCGGCGTGCCTCGAGACTGTCGGCCATGACATCGGTGCCGTCGATCATTGCAGTGCCGGCATCGGGCTTCAGCACGGTGTAAAGAATGCGCAGCGTTGTGGACTTGCCGGCGCCGTTGGGCCCGAGCAAGCCGGTGATGTGTCCGTCGGGCGCGTCGAAGCTGACGCCGTCGACCGCCTTCACATCACCGAACGACTTGTAGAGCCCCGAGACCGAGATCACGGCGCCGGCCCTGAAAACTCGAGAAAAAACGGCATCGCGTGCAGCCGGTCGAGGCAATCGGTCTTGAGCGATCCGATCGCCGCATCAGCGACGAAGTCCGCCATGATGTCCGGCACACAGCCGCGTGGCGCCATGCCGTGGCCCTGGTTACGGCCGATCAGGTGTGCGGCGTTTTCGAGATCAACCGCGGCCTGCTCGGCGTACGATGGCGGTGTGATCGGGTCGGCGTCCCCGGATAAAAGCAGCACCGGCTTGTTCGTTGCAAGCGGCACACGGAATCCGTCGTCAATAATACCGGCCGGCCAGATCGAGCAGATGGTCTCCAGTGACTCGACCATCAGTGTGCCTATGTACGTGGAAGCGAGCGCATCCACATTCATGGCATTGCGGGCAAGATACGGCACGTCTTCCGTGCAGACGACGGCATTGTGCATGCCCATTGCGAGCGAATCGCCGATCGAATCCATCGACATCAGGAACTGCGCGGTGATTGGCACAAAGTTGCCATTGGCCGCCTTGTGGATCATGAGCGGCAGCATCGCGATCGTCGATGGGTGGTAGCTCAACAGCCGGATGGCGCCGGCGAGTTCAGCCTGGCCCAGCGTGACCGACTCCGGCAGCCCGGTGCGCGGGTGCGGCAGCGTGACCTCCTCCGCTGATTCGCCGAGGCGCGCGTACAGCGCATCAAAGTCGGCGGCGAGGTCCGGGAACCGCTCAGCGCAGGCTGCGTCGTCGGCACAGCGGGCGAAGATATTATCGAGCGCCCGCTGTGCCTCGAGCGCGATATCCGGGCCCAGCGCCCGCTGCGGCGGCACGACGCCGTCGAGAATGACCGAGCGCGTGGCATCCGGGTAGCGCCGCAGGTAGTGCTGCGCGACCCGCGTGCCGTACGAAATGCCGTAAAGATTGAATTGCGAATAACCGAGTTCCTCGCGCAGCGCTTCGAGGTCCGTGACAGCGACGCTGGTCGTGAAAAAACGCGGATCGTGCGGCAATGCGTCGAGGCAGTCGCGGGTCATGGCAAGTATTTCGTCCTGGTCGAGATCGGCCGCAACGATATCGTCGTCTATGTCGCACTCGAGCGTCGCCGAGTCGCCGGTGCCGCGCTGGTCGAGCAATACGATGTCGCGCGTCCGGCGTATTTCCTCGAAGGCACCGCGGTACGCGGAATAGAAGTCACTCGAGGCCTGCCCGGGGCCACCGGCGATCGGCACGAACGCATCAGGCAATGGTTCGAGGCTCAGCGCCGGTACGACGGCGACCTGCAGGTCAATGTGCGGCGAGTTCGGGTCCGACGGGTCCAGCGGCCTTAGCAGGATGCCGCAGCGCGCCTTGATGCCCGGATAGCCTGGCCCGGCGCTGATGCGGCAGTCATCGAGGTCGACCGACGTGGCGTCGTCGCCAAATGCGGCCGGCCCGGCCAGAAACAGCGCGCAGGCGGCAATCAGGCGTAAATGCAAGGGAGGTAACCCGTAAGCAAGATGGCCGCCTATCTTCCAGATTGGTCCGGATCAAGTAAAGGGCTGTAGAATCCGCCCATCGTCGGACAGGACACGATTATTACTGCCATGTCGCAGCACACGTTTGATGTCATTGTAATCGGCGGCGGTCATGCCGGGACGGAAGCGTCGATCGCTGCCGCAGAGAGTGGTGCGCGCACGCTGCTCGTCACGCATGCGCTCGAGACCCTCGGGCAGATGAGCTGCAACCCGGCGATTGGTGGCATCGGCAAGGGACACCTGACCCGCGAGATCGACGCACTCGGTGGCGCGATGGCGCGCGCTATCGATAGCGCCGGTATCCAGTTCCGTACCCTGAATGCAAGCAAGGGGCCGGCGGTCCGCGCGACGCGTGCCCAGGCCGATCGTGCGCTGTACCGGCAGGCCATACGCGCGCGGCTCGCGCACCAGCCCGGCCTTACGCTGGCCGCGGCCGACGTCGAGGACCTGCTGGTCACGAATGATCGCGTCACCGGCATCGCCTGTGCCGATGGCACGCGCTTTCATGCGCGCGCCGTCGTCCTGACAGTCGGCACGTTCCTCGGTGGCCGCATGCTGATCGGCGACAGTGAAGAGCAAGGCGGACGTGCCGGCGATCCGCCGTCGATACGGCTGGCGGCACGCCTGCGCGAACTGCCGTTTCGCGTCGCGCGCCTGAAGACCGGCACGCCGCCGCGGCTCGACGGCCGTACCCTCGACTACAGTGCGATGACAGCGCAGCCCGGCGACGAGCCTCGGCCGGTATTTTCGTTCCTCGGCCGCCGGGCGGATCACCCTCGGCAGGTTCATTGCCATATCACGCACACGACGGCAGCCACGCACGACATCATTCGCGGCGCCTTGCACCTGTCGCCGATGTACAGCGGCAGCATTGAAGGTGTCGGGCCGCGCTATTGCCCGTCGGTCGAAGACAAGATCGTGCGCTTCGCCGACAAGTCGTCGCACCAGATTTTTGTCGAGCCGGAGGGTCTCGATACAGACGTCGTTTACCCAAACGGAATTTCCACGAGCCTGCCGGCGCGTACGCAGCACGATTTCGTCCGGTCGATTCCGGGATTCGGGAACGCCGTCATCACGCAACCGGGTTATGCGATCGAGTACGACTATTTTGACCCGCGTGACCTGAAGCCGACGCTAGAGACGCGCTTCGTCGGCGGCCTTTATTTCGCCGGGCAGATCAACGGCACGACCGGTTACGAGGAAGCAGGCGCACAGGGACTGATCGCCGGACTCAACGCGTCACGCGCGTCGCGCGGCCATCGCGGGTGGTACCCGGCACGCCACGAAGCCTATATCGGCGTGCTGATCGACGACCTGATCACGCGCGGTGTCAGCGAGCCGTACCGCATGTTCACGAGCCGCGCCGAGTACCGCCTGTTGCTCCGCGAGGACAATGCCGACGAACGCCTGACGTCGATCGGCCGCGATCTCGGGCTCGTCGATGATCAACGCTGGCGCGTCTTTAATGCCAAGCACGATGCGATCGCGCGCGAGCATGAGCGGCTCAGTGCCATTCTGGTCCGGCCCGGCACCATGACGGAAGCTGACCGCTCACTGGTCCGCGGCGAACTGCAGCGCGAGTCGCGCGCGCTTGAGCTGCTGAAGCGTCCCGAGCTCGACTACGATGCCGTCTGCCGGCTTTCCGCGGTAGGCAGAGGCGACTGGCGCGACGACGTCACGGACGAACAGGCGGAACAGGTTGCGCTGGCGCTGGACGTTCGCGCGAAGTACGCCGGTTACATCGATCGCCAGCAGCGCGAGATCGGACGCCACGAAAAGCAGCAGTCCCTGGTGCTGCCGGACGACATTGACTACGCCACGGTAACCGGCCTGTCCAATGAGGCGCGCCAACGACTTGCAGCTGTGCGCCCCCACACGCTGGGGCAGGCCTCGCGGCTCGAAGGGATCACGCCATCGGCAATTTCGCTGCTGCTGATCCACCTGAAGAAACGGGAATACCGGAAGAGTGCGTAGGACTTTCGTGCTTCGGGTGTTGGCACTGTCCGTTGCCGGCCTGCTGCTGGCCGGATGTGGCGGCGGGGAAGATACCGGCAACACTCTGCACCGGGCGGTCGGGCCGGAACCCGAGTCGCTCGATCCGCATCACAGCCGCACCGCGCAGGCCCAGAGTGTGCAGCGCGATCTGTTTGAAGGGCTGGTTGCGTTTTCACCGTCCGGGGATCTTGTGCCCGGCGTCGCGGAGCGCTGGCAGCTGTCGGACGATGGACGCCGTTATACCTTCGAGTTGCGGCGTGACGCGCGCTGGTCGAACGGCGACGCCGTTACGGCTTCCGATTTCGTTTCCAGTTTCAGGCGGCTGGTCGATCCGGCGACAGCATCGTTTTATGCCGAAAGCCTGATCGACATCACGAACGCGCAGGCGATTGTGAACGGCACGATGCCGCCGGACACGCTGACGGTGTCGGCGCCCGGGCCGCACCGGCTCGAGATCGAACTCGAACGGCCCGTGCCGTATTTTTTAAGCCTGCTTGCCAAGCCGAGCGCGTTTCCCGTGCACCCGCCGTCGGTCGCTCTGCACGGTGACAGCTTCGCCCGCGCCGGGCGGCTCGTCAGCAACGGTGCCTACAAGCTCGACGACTGGCAGCTTGGTGCCGTCATCGACATAAGCCGCAACGAGCATTACTGGAATAACGCAGAAACCGCGATCGATCATGTGCGCCATCACGTGACTGTCGAGCCGGCCGCCGAACTGTTCCGCTATCGTGCCGGTGAATTGCATATCACGTCGACGGTGCCAGTCGAGGCTTATGAGCAGGTAGCCCGCGAGCGTCCGGATGAGCTGCGCGTTGCGCCGCAGCTCGGCACCTATTTCTACGGATTGAACCTGAGCCGCGAGCCGTTTCGCGATAACCCGGCGCTGCGCCGCGCATTGACGATGGCCATCGACCGGGACGTTCTGGCGGAGAAGGTAATCGGCCGCGGCGAATTGCCAGCCTACAGCTGGGTTCCACCCGGCACATTGGATTACGAACCGCCGCGCATGGCCTTCGCCGACCTGCCGGCGGATGAGCGTATCGCAGAGGCCCGGCGGCATTACCGGGAAGCGGGTTACAGCGACGACAATCCCGTCAGCGTCGAGCTGCGCTACAACACGTCCGACACGCACCAGCGTATCGCGCTCGCCGTCCAGTCCATGTGGCGCGATGCGCTCGGCTTTGAGGCAACGCTGATCAACGAGGAGTTCCAGGTACTGGTTGCGAACATGCGCGCGATGGAGATTACCGAAGCGTTTCGCCTGAGCTGGCTCGGCGACTACAATGATGCGTATTCATTCCTGTCGGTGTTCGAGTCCGACAACCCGTCCAATATGTACGGTTACAGCAGTGATCGATACGATGCGTTGCTTGCCGAAGCGGCCATGCAACTTGATCCGGATCGCCGCCGGGATTACCTGCAGCAAGCGGAGCAGCTGTTGCTCGATGATAATCCGGTCATTCCACTGTACTTTCACGTCAGCAAACACCTCGTGAGCCCGCGCGTAGCGGGCTGGCGGGACAACGTGCTGGATTTTCACTACAGTCAGCACCTGAGCCTGCGTTAAGCCAGGCGCAACCGGCCGCAGAGCCGACAGGTCACAGAATGCTGCAAGCCGGCGCCATCCGCTTTGCGTTTTTCCGATTGCTCGGAGCAATACCGACACTGCTCCTCGTTATCGTCATCGCCTTCCTGATGGTGCACGCGGCGCCCGGTGGTCCGTTCGACGACGAACGCGCGTTGCCGGCGGAAATCGAGGCGAACATCCGGCAGAGCTATCATCTCGACGAGCCAATGCCACAGCAATTCCTGCGCTACCTGTCCGGCGTCGTGCGGGGTGATCTCGGCCCGTCGTACCGTTACCGTGATTACACCGTATCCGAACTGATTGGCGCAGCCGCCCCGCTGTCGCTGTGGCTGGGCACGCTCGCGATGCTGCTTGCGCTCGTCATCGGCATCTTTGCCGGCACGTTTGCTGCACTTCGCGCCGCGCGCCCGGCTGACCGCTGGATAAGCGGCGTCGCGATGACCGGTATTTCAATCCCGGTGTTCGTTATCGCACCGCTCTTTGTGTTGCTGTTCGCCGTGCAACTCAACTGGCTGCCGGCGAGCTGGAGCGGCGGCAGTGGTATCGGCCGTTACCTGTTGCCGGTCATCGCGCTGGCGCTGCCGCAGATTGCCTATATCACGCGACTGGTACGCGCGAGCATGATCGACGTACTCGGCAGCGACTTTGTCCGTACGGCGAAGGCGCAGGGGCTTGCGACCCGCGCGATCGTCCGCTACCACGCGGCGAAGCCGGCGATGCTGCCGCTGCTTTCGTATATGGGACCGGCGATCGCCGGCATCCTGACCGGCTCGGTGGTCGTCGAGGCGATCTTCGCATTCCGGGTCTCGGGCAGCTGTTCGTGCGCGGTGCGCTTAATCGCGATTACACGCTGGTGCTCGGCGTCGTTATCTTCTACGCGACGCTTGTCATCGTGTTGAATGCGGTCGTCGACATGCTGTACGGGTTTCTTGATCCGCGGATCCGGCAGCAATGAGTAACGCCCTGGCAGCTATACCACGCGTGCGCTTGACGGGCGTCATTGGCGTCAGCAGCGCAGTCCTGCTCGCCATTGCCATCATCGCGATCATCGGGCCGCTTGCAAGTCCGCACGGCTACGAGACCACGGACTTCGACAACGGCTTGCTGCCGCCATCAACTGCCGAGCAGCATCGATTCCGGCACCGACGACCTGGGCCGCGACCAGTTCGTGCGCACGATGATGGGGGCACGAATCACGTTGACCGTTGCGATCATCGCGAGCCTCGTCAGCCTGATTATCGGCGTGGCGTGGGGTGCGATCGCGGGTTACGCGGGCGGCCGTGTCGATGCGGTGATGATGCGCATCGTCGATGCACTGTATGCGCTGCCCTTTATTTTTTTCGTCATCCTGCTGATGGTGACGTTCGAGCGGAATTTCATGCTGATGTTCATTGCCATCGGTGCTATCAACTGGCTGGACATGGCGCGCATCGTGCGCGGGCAAACGCTCGCGTTAAAGGAACGCGAGTTCGTCGAAGCTGCGCGCCTGATTGGCGTGCCGGCCTGGCGCATCGTGTTCCGCCACATCACCCCGAACCTGCTGGGTGTCATTGTCGTGTACGTGACACTGACGGTACCGCAGGCAATCCTGATCGAATCCTTCCTGAGCTTTTTAGGCCTCGGTGTGCAGGAACCGCGCACGTCCCTCGGCGCGCTGGTCAGCGGCGGTACCGGGTACATGGAGCAGGCGCCCTGGGTGCTGTTGCTGCCGTCGACACTGCTCGCGGTCATCCTGCTTGCGTTCAACTTCCTGGGTGACGGACTGCGCGATGTGCTGGATCCGCGGGGCAGGCGGCAATGAGCCTGCTGTCGGTCCAGAATCTCGTTGTTCGCTACCCGGGCAGCGAACAGCACGCCGTATCGGGCGTCTCGTTCGATATCGCGCACGGCGAGACGGTCGGCCTGATCGGTGAATCCGGCAGCGGCAAAACCCAGACCGCGCTGGCGCTGATGGGCCTGCTGCCGCCCGGCGCGAGCGCCTCGGGCAGCGTGCTGTTTGAAGATACCGAGTTGCTCGGCGCGCCAGCCGCCGTTCTCAACCAGTACCGCCCGTGCCGCATGGCCATGGTATTCCAGGATCCGCTACAGGCGCTCAATCCGTACGTTCGGATCGGCGACCAGCTGCTGCGGGTCGTCCTGACGCACCGGCTGGCACCACGATCCGGAGCGGCGGCCCGGGTGCAGGAAATGCTCGGGCAGGTTGGCCTGCCGGATCCCGGGCGCCAGATGCACGCGTGGCCGCACCAGCTGTCGGGCGGCATGCGGCAGCGTGTGATGATTGCGGCCGCGCTGCTCGGTGAACCGGACCTGTTGATCGCCGACGAACCGACTACGGCGCTCGATGTCACCGTGCAGATGCAGATCCTCGCCCTGCTGCGCAATCTGCGGCAAAGGCTGCGTTCAGCGCTCCTGTTGATCACGCACGATCTCGGCGTCGTCGCCGGCAACTGTGAACGCATGCTGGTACTCGAGCAGGGACAGCTGATCGAGGCAGGCACGGCGCACGACGTGTTCCGGCATCCGCGACACGAACGCACCCGCGCGATGGTCGAGGCGGCAATGCCATTGCACGACATCGCGGTGCCGGTTGATGCGCCGGCCCGTGATGCTGAAACAGTGCTGAGCGCCGCGGGTCTGTTCGTAAGCCACTATGAGAAACCTCGCGGTGCTGTCTGGCGGCGGGACGAAGTCCAGGCCGTCCGCGATGTCGGCTTCGAGTTACGGCGCGGCGAAACGCTCGCGCTCGTCGGTGAATCGGGTTCCGGCAAGACCAGCCTCGCACGTGCACTGCTTGGACTGGTGCCGCACAAGTCAGGCGAGATCTGCGTGCTCGGCACGCGGCTGCACGGCGCATTGTCCGGGCGGCCGCTATCCGTGCGGCGCGATTTGCAGCTCGTGTTCCAGGACCCGGCGGCCTCACTGAACCCGGCGATGCGCGTGCGTGACATCGTCGCTGAACCGCTGCAGGTGCACGAACGAACGCTCGGTCGTGACGCGCGTTACGATGCGGTTGCCCGAATACTCGAACGTGTCGGACTCGCAGCTGAACTCGGCGCTCGCTTCCCGCACGAGCTGTCGGGCGGCCAGGCACAGCGCGTTGCAATCGCGCGTGCATTGATAGCGAGCCCGCGCGTCCTTGTCTGTGACGAGGCGGTCGCGGCTTTGGATGGCTCGACGCGGCGCGAAATCCTCGACCTGTTGCAACGCGAACAGCAGCGGAGCGGATTGTCCCTGCTGTTCATTTCGCACGACCTTGGCGTCGTCAAGCAACTGAGCCACCGCGTCCTCGTCATGTATATGGGACGTGTCTGTGAAGTGGCGGACAGCGCAGCCCTGTTCACCCGCCCGCGGCACCCGTACACGCGCGCACTGATTGATTCAGTGCCGCAGCCCGATCCCGACGTGCCGGTTAAACAGCCCGAGCTGCGCGGGGAAGTAACGTCATTGCGCCGTCCCCCTTCCGGCTGCGTATTCCACCCGCGCTGCCACTTTGTAATAGACCGGTGCCGCGTCGACGTACCCGCGCCGCTTCTAACCGACGGCACCGTCGCCGCTTGCCATCGTGCCGCCGAACTCGACCTTCAGCTGGATCAGGCGTAACTTTTTCATAGCGGTAAAATATCCCTCCGCGGAGGGCTGAATCCCGGCCGAGGTCAATTTTTTCGTATTGGTAAAATACCCCTCCGCGGAGGGCTCACGCACCATCGGGATCTCCGGGGAGCTGTGGATGATGGCCAATCCCTCCGCGGAGGGCTGAACCTCGACAGGCTCTCCCCCGGTAACGTGGTCATCGGTCATGTCAGCCATCCTGTAACCGCAGGTTGGTACCGCCCGTCCATCCGACCGCCGGAAAAACCACGCGTCGCGATAGTCCTTTTCAATATGGAAACCACCTTCATGGACCAACCGGTGATGCTCGCCGCACAGCAACATCAGGTTATCGAGGCCGGTCTCACCGCCGTTCGACCAATGCTCGATGTGGTGCGCATCGACAAACCGCTTGCGTCCGCAGCCGGGGAAACGGCAGCCCCTGTCTCTTGCCCACAGTGCCCGCCGGATCGCCGCCGGTACAACCCGCGACTTGCGGCCGATGCTGAGCGGCTCGCCGTGCTCGTCCTCAACGAGGAATATCCTGTCGCTGTCGCAGCCAATACGCCGCACTGACTCGACGGGCAATCCTGAGCGGCCTCGATTCCCGGACAGCGCGGCCTGATCCACGTGCACGACAACCTGGTAATGATCCGGAGTACCGGACGAGCCGTTCCGGTTTCCGGACAGGTACGCCATGGCCATGGCGACCAGTGCATCGGCACGTTGCTGCGTCCAGCTTTGCTCTGCGAAGTCCGGTGGCGGCGACTTCTGTTTGATCCATCGCGCTTTCGACGGCCTTATCGAGCGCCTTGTCGATGAGCTCACCGGCCTCCAGCGGCAGTTCGACACTGATCGTGACGGTGCCACGGCCGGGGTCCCGGCGCAGACTCAACATGCGCCTTGCCTGCGCGCGCAACGCATCGTTGGTGGAATCGACCGTACCGCAGCGCAACTCCCGGCAGCGCTCTTCCACTCTGGACGCTGTCGTGCGCAACGCGAACGCGAGCAGCACATCCTCGTTGTCCGGCCCCGCAACTCGCGTCAGTGCCCGCACCTTGGAATAGGACAGCTCGCCCCGGGCAAACGCCGGCGCGATCGATGGCAGGGTTTTCAGTGCATGCGCCACCCGCACTTTCTCGCGCGCGGCACTCAATGAAAGATCACAACGCCAGTGCAGCCAGTCGGCGCAGGAGTCGAATCCCCACCGCAACCAGCCGCCTCGCTCATCGAAGCGGCGAATGAGTACCAGGAGATCGTAGGTGGCGGAATTGATGCGTGCGGCCAGCGTAACGATGGCGCGATCTAGAGCGTCAATCGACGCGTCGGGATGGTTCGTGGGGACGGGAGAATTGGTCAGCATCACAGCACCTCCGTGTGTCAGGATGAGCTGTGATTATAACCAGTTAAAGTGCTATAAACAATTGAAAATAAATGCAAAGACTCGGCAAGCCGGGCACTCCCTTCGCCAACCAAGGGTGTAAAGAATATTTGATAGTATGTAAAATATCTTTTACTATCCTCCCATCATCCATCGGGAGTGACTCATGACCAACCTGTCCTACCAGGAAAAAAACATCTGGGGTTCCCTCATCGCCTTGCTCGCCGGGGCGTGCTGGTTTCTCGGCGACGCGATTCCGGCCTTTCTCGCGGGGACCCCGCCGTCGCCCGAGCGACTCGCACCGTGGATCTTCAGCATCTTTCTCGCGGTGCTTGTAATCGAACTCGCCTATCACGTAACGCTGTCGATCTGCGCGCGCCGGGACCGCCGCGACGTCTGATGATTACCAACTCCATCAAGACGCTGCGCTTCGGCGCGGACCAGATGTCGCAACAGGTACTAGCCGACCAGGTCGGCGTCACGCGCCAGACCATCAATGCAATCGAGGGCGACAAATATTCGCCGTCGCTCGAGGTCGCGTTCCGCATCGCCGCCGTATTCGGCGTGGGTCTCGACGAGGTCTTCAACTGGGAACCCGAGTGAACGGGGCGCGTACATTGCAACGCGGAATTTCACCCCCTTCGTATGGAAATACGGACCGAGTGTCACTAACATAGCAGCCCCGTCACGGCTCGGGCAGAAGCCCAGGCCCTCGCAAGTCCCGGAAAACCAACGTGCCAAGACCTTTTGCCTTTGTATTGATCGCTGCCGTCACACTGTTTGCCGCCGCGCGACCGACTATTGCCCAGGAAACCGCCCAACAGGGTGCTGACGGCGAAATGCCGGTGATTGTCTATTCATGCCTCGGCTGCCACGGCATTGAAGGCTATCGGAACGCCTATCCGTCCTTTCGCGTGCCGAAAATCGGTGGGCAGAAGCGTGATTACCTGGTGGCGGCGCTGAAGGCCTACAGGGCGGGTACGCGCGCGCATTTGACGATGCAGGCGCAGATGAGCGCCCTGTCGGACCAGGAAATCGACGAACTGGCGACATGGTTCAGCCGGGGCGAGGCCGCGAAAGATACGGTTACCAGCGACGATATCGCCGGCATCGACGCCGCGGCGACCTGCCTCGCCTGTCACGGCGCCGGCAGTGAAGGCGTGACGCCGACGCCGCCGACATTGTCGGGCCAGCACGAGGAATACCTCGTTTATGCACTCCAGCAGTACCGGAATGGTAATCGCCCCGGCAACGTCATGAATGCCTTCGCCGGCAATCTTTCCGATGAGGACATGGCGCGTATCGCGCGTTTTTACAGCCGGCGCGAAGGGCTGACGACACCGGACTACGAGTAACGTCCGCGCGGCGCGCGCCAAATGATCGACCCGGCAAAACCCGACCCCTGGAGATCTGATGGACAACTTCCGCGCGTACCGTATCGATGAGCAGGACGGCAAGATCAAGGCCGGCTTCTGTACGCTCGGCCTTGAAGACCTCACCGAAGGCGACGTCGTCATCAAGGTCAGCCACTCGACGATCAATTTCAAGGACGCACTTGCCGCAACCGGCAAGGGCAGGATCCTGCGCCGCTATCCGCTGGTTGGCGGCATCGATCTTGCGGGAACGGTCGTCGAGTCTGCTGACGAGGGTATCGAGCCCGGCACCGCGGTGGTCGTCAACGGCTGCGGACTGAGCGAAACGCGCGACGGCGGTTACGCGGAGTACGCCCGCGTGCCGGCTGATGCCGTCGTGCCGTTACCCGGCGGCATGACGCCGAAAGAAGCGATGCAGATAGGGACCGCGGGCTACACGGCGGCACTCGCGATACACCGGATGGAGCAGAACGGCCAGCGGCCCGAAAACGGCCCGGTCGTTGTCACCGGTGCAACCGGGGGCGTTGGCAGCCTGGCCCTCGACATGCTCGACGGCCGTGGCTATGAAGCGGTCGCGGTGACGGGCAAGCCGGACAGCGAGGCGTACCTGAAAGCGATTGGTGCGCGGCGCATGTTGCTGCGCCAGGACATCGACACCGGCAAGCGCCCGATGGAAAAGGCCGAATGGGCCGGCGCCATCGATAACCTGGGCGGCGAACTGCTGACGTGGCTGACACGCACGACCGACTACGGCGGCAACATCGCGAGCATCGGCCTTGCGGCCGGCATCGAGCTGAACACGACGGTACTGCCGTTTATCCTGCGCGCCGTCTGCCTGCTCGGCATCAACTCGGTCGATACGCCGCGGGATTTGAGACTGGCCGTCTGGCAACGCATCGGCGGCGACCTCAAGCCCCGGCATCTCGACCGCATTGCCTCGACAGAACTGAGCTTCGACGACCTGCCCGGTTCTTTCGATGACTTCATCAACGGCAACGTGACCGGCCGCATCGTCGTCAATATAGCCTGACCGCCACCTGACACAGAGTGGCCGGCCATTTGGGAAACGGCCCTCCGGTAGTTTAGAATCCGCTCCCCCGGGACGACCCTGACCGCGCCGAGCGACTGATCGCCAAGCCCAGCGCTCCCAGCTCGCGGCCCCGGGTTTTAATCGGCATTAAAATCCGGAGGCGGACATGGCAACAGGCGCGGGCACACGATTCTGGCAGGCCCTGGACGAGGAACAGCCCCTGCAGGTGGTTGGCGCGATCAATGCCTATGCGGCGTTGCTCGCCGGCCGCGCCGGCTTTCGTGCGCTGTATTTGTCCGGCGCTGGTGTTGCCAACGCATCATTCGGCCTGCCCGACCTCGCGATGACGACGTTAAACGATGTCTGTGAAGACGTGCGCCGCATTACGTATGCGAGCGAGCTGCCGCTGCTCGTCGATGCCGACACCGGCTGGGGCAGCGCGTTCATGATCGGCCGCACGATCCGCGAACTAACGCGTGCCGGCGCGGCTGCCTGCCATATCGAGGACCAGGTGTCGGTCAAGCGCTGCGGCCACCGGCCCGGCAAGGCCCTGGTCGCGGCGGATGAAATGTGCGACCGCATCAAGGCAGCCGTTGACGGCCGCACCGACCTGCAGTTTGCGATCATGGCACGTACCGATGCGCATGCCGTTGAGGGTCAGCAAGCTGCGATCGAGCGCGCCGCGCGTTACGTGGAAGCGGGCGCGGACATGATCTTCGCCGAAGCGCTGACGACACTCGACGAGTACCGGCAGTTTACAAGTGTGGTTGACGCACCGGTGCTCGCGAACCTGACTGAATTCGGGCAGACGCCGCTATTCACGACCGAAGAACTCGCCGATGCGGGTGTCCGGCTCGCCCTTTACCCGCTGTCGGCCAGTCGCGCGATGGCAGCGGCGGCCGACGCTGTTTATCGCACGCTGCGCCGCGACGGCACGCAAAAGGCTGTCATCGACATTATGCAGACGCGCGACGAGTTGTACGACGTGCTCGGATATCACGACTACGAGGACAAGCTGGACGAGCTGTTCGCGGCGCAGGGCACCGGAAGCAAAGAACACCAGGAGAAGACTAATGGCAGAGAAAAAGAAAACGGGCGGCCTCGCGGGAATTACCGCTGGTGAAACCAAGCTGTGCACCGTCGGCCAGGAAGGCACCGGCCTGACCTACCGCGGGTACGACATCTACGATCTCGCCGACAACGCGTGTTTCGAGGAAGTCGCCTACCTGCTGATGCACGGCAAGCTGCCGAACCGCAAGGAATACGACGGCTACATCGACCGCTTGCGCTCGTTGCGCGGCCTGCCGGCCGATCTTAAAAAAGTGCTTGAGATTATTCCGGCTCACGCCCACCCGATGGATGTGCTGCGCAGCGGTGTGTCCATCCTCGGCAACCTCGAGCCCGAAGGCGAGTTCTCGAACCACGCCCAGGTAGCCGACCGGCTGCTCGCCTGCCTGCCATCAATGCTGCTGTACTGGCACCGCTGGCACAGCGACGGCACGCGCATTAATGTGGAAACGGACGATGACAGTGTCGCCGGGCATTTCCTGCATCTGCTGCACGACAGGCCGCCCAGCGATCTGCACCGCCGCTCACTTGATACGACGCTGATCCTGTACGCCGAGCACGAATTCAACGCATCGACGTTCACGGCGCGCGTTATCACGGCAACGCTGTCCGATTTCCACTCCGCCGTCAGCGGCGCGATCGGCGCGTTGCGCGGCCCGCTGCACGGTGGCGCCAACGAGGCGGCGATGGAGCTGATCGAACGCTTCGACACACCGGACGAGGCGTCGGCCGAACTGAAGAAAATGCTCGAGCGAAAGAGCGCATCATGGGCTTCGGGCATCGCGTTTACACGACATCGGACCCGCGTAATGCCGTCAACAAGAAAATGTCGAAGGTGCTTGCCGATGAATCCGGCGACACAAAACTATACGACGTGTCGGAGGCAATCGAGAAAGTCATGTGGGATGAAAAGAAGCTTTTCGCGAACGCCGACTTCTTTGCTGCCAGCGTCTATCATTACATGGGCATACCGACCTACCTGTTCACGCCTGTCTTTGTCTGTTCACGCATCACCGGCTGGGCGGCGCACATCATGGAGCAGCGTGAGAACAACAAGCTGATCCGGCCCGCCGCCGATTACACCGGCCCGGGACTGCAGAAATGGCAATCCATGGACGAACGCAGCTGAAGCACCGCAGGCGATCACTGCACGACAACTGACAGGAAACCCGATGTCCGCACACGATATCCGCTCGGCAAAACGGCCGGCGCCCGACCCGGTACTGACCGACATTGCTGACTACGTCTGCGGTGCAGACATTGATTCGACCCTCGCTTATGAAACGGCGCACTACTGCCTGATGGATACGCTCGCCTGCGGCTTCCAGGCGCTCGATTACCCGGCCTGCACGAAACTGCTCGGCCCCGTCGTGCCGGGCGCGACTCTCGCGGGCGGCGCACGCGTACCCGGCACATCGTATGAACTCGAGCCGGTGCAGGGCGCATTCAATATCGGTGCAATGATCCGCTGGCTCGATTTCAACGACACGTGGCTCGCCGCCGAATGGGGCCACCCGTCCGACAACCTGGGCGGCATTCTCGCGACGGCCGACTACCTGAGCCGGCAGCGGCGCACCGAAGGCGGCGAGCCGCTGACCATGCATGACGTACTGACGGCCATGATCCGAGCGCACGAGATCCAGGGCGTGCTCGCGCTCGAGAACAGCTACAACCGTGCCGGGCTGGACCATGTGCTGCTGGTACGCATTGCATCGACCGCGGTCGTGACACGCATGCTGGGCGGCAGCCGCGAACAGGTCATCAACGCCGTATCCAATGCCTGGATCGACGGCGCTGCCCTGCGCACGTATCGCCATGCGCCGAACACCGGTTCACGCAAAAGCTGGGCCGCCGGCGACGCCACCAGCCGCGCGGTGCGGCACGCGCTGATCGCAATGACCGGTGAGATGGGCTACCCGTCGGCGCTGACGGCGAAAACGTGGGGCTGGTACGACGTGCTGTGGAACGGCAAGCCATTCACGATCAACCAGCCGTACGGCAGCTACGTGATGGAAAACGTGCTGTTCAAGATTTCCTACCCGGCCGAGTTCCACGCACAGACGGCGGTCGAGGCGGCAATGCAGCTGCACGAAACGGTGCGGGACCGCATTGACGGCATCGAACGGATCGTCATCGAGACGCAGGAACCGGGCGTGCGCATCATCGACAAGACCGGTCCGCTCGACAATCCGGCGGACCGCGACCATTGCCTGCAGTACATGGTGGCGATTCCGTTGATTTTTGGCCGCCTGACGGCGGCCGACTACGAGGACGACGTTGCGTCGGACCCGCGTGTCGATGCGTTGCGCGGCAAGATGGAAGTTTCCGAGAACAAGCAATACACGAAGGATTACTTCGACCCGGACAAACGCTATATCGGCAACTCGGTGCAGGTGTTCTTTGACGACGGCAGCAAGACGGACTGCGTTGCCGTGGATTTCCCGATTGGCCATCGGCAACGCCGCGAAGAAGGCATCCCGGTGCTGAAGCAGAAGTTCGAGACCAGTGTCGCGCACAAGCTGAAAGACAAGCAGTGGCAGAAGCTTGCGGCACTGTGTGCGGACCGGCAGGCGCTGGCCGCAACGGCGGTCGACGACTTCATGGCGCTGCTGGTTGCGTGACATTGCCGTCGTCGCTGCGCGCCTCGCGATGACGGTGGTTGCTGCGTGCTTCACGTTGACGATTCGATATAGGGCTAGAGACATGTGCAGTAAACGGTATCTTCTGGCGGCGCTGATCCTCGCTGGCAGCACAGCGCTGGCCGTCGAACAGCGCGTCGTGAACAACGGTAATCTCGTCATGGAAGACATCCCGGCGATCCCGGAACGGATTGTCGACGACCTGAACCGCTACCAGAATGTGCGTTCAGCGGGGTTTCTCGACTGGAGTGAAGACGGCAAAAGCATCTACATCAGTACGCGCTTCGGTGACGTCAACCAGATACACCGCGTCGATAGGCCGGATGGCACGCGCCGCCAGCTGACATTCTTTGACGAACCAGTAGGCAGCGTCACACGACAGCCGGGAAGCTCCGCGCTGACGTTCACGCGCGACGCGGGCGGCAGCGAGTTCTCACAGGTGTTTACGCTCGACCCGGCGAACGGCACGGCCACGATGCTGACTGACGGCGAATCAAGGAACGGCGCTGTCGTCTGGGATCGCCCCGGCACCCGGTTTGCATACCAGAGCACGCGCAGGAACGGCGCGTCGAACGATATCTGGCAGATGCAGGCGAACGACCCCGATTCCGCCGAGCTCGTGCTCGAGTCTCCGGACGGCAGCTGGTGGGGCCCCGCGGAGTTCTCGGCGAGCGGCGGCAAGCTGCTGGTAACGAACTATGTGAGCATTGCCGATTCGCGTGTGCACCTGCTGGACCTCGATACCGGCAATCTCGAACCTGTTGCGGGTGGCGGCACCGAACCGAGCAGCAACTTCGCGCTCGGGTTTGCAGGCGATGAGGACGGCGCCTGGCTGATTACGAACCGCGGCGGCGAATTCAACCAGCTCGCGTGGCAATCGTTCGCGGATGCGGATGACGTGGAAATTGTGACCGCCAAGATACCCTGGGACGTTAATGGCGGCGTGATCAGCCACGATCGCCGGCGCATCGCGTTTACTGTCAATGAGAACGGCCGCACGGCGCTCTACCTGCTGGACACCAAAACACGGCAGTACCGCCGTGTCGACAGCCTGCCGACCGGCGTCGCTGGCGGCCTGGCCTTCAGCCCCGACGACCGCTATCTCGGCCTGACGATCAATACCGCGCAGTCACCGAGCGACAGCTACGTGCTGGAACTCGGCCGCGCACCCTTAGCCTTCGGAGGCCTGACGCGCTGGACTTACAGCGAGGTTGGCGGGCTCGTTACCAGTGCCTTCCGGATGCCGGAGCTGGTCGAATACCCGACGTTCGACGAAGTTGACGGCGAAAAGCGCCAGATACCGGCATGGCTCTACAAGCCGGCGGGCGACGGGCCGTTCCCGGTCGTTGTGTCGATACACGGCGGACCGGAGGGACAGTCCCGGCCAACCTTCAGCAGCACCTACCAGATGTGGCTCGCAAAACTCGGGGTCGCCGTCGTCGTGCCGAACGTGCGCGGGTCGGCGGGATACGGCAAGTCTTATCTCGAGCTCGACAACGGGTTCCTGCGCGAAGATTCGGTCCGCGACATCGGCGCACTGCTGGACTGGATCGATACGCAACCGGACCTGGACGCCGGCCGCGTCGCCGTTTTCGGCGGCAGCTACGGCGGCTACATGGTCCTGGCGAGTGCCGCGCATTACAGTGACCGCCTGCGCGCGGCGGTCGATATCGTCGGCATCAGCAACTTCGTGACGTTTCTCGAAAATACCCAGGACTACCGGCGGGACCTGCGGCGCGTCGAGTATGGCGACGAACGTGATCCGGACATGCGTGCCCACCTGCAGGAGATCAGCCCGCTGAACAACGTGGCCGATATGGATGTGCCGATGCTGATTGTGCAGGGCGAGAATGACCCGCGCGTGCCGGTTACGGAATCGGCGCAGATGGTCGAGGCGCTGCGAGAACAGGGAAGTCCTGTCTGGTACATGAACGCCCTCAATGAAGGCCACGGCTATCGCAAAAAGGAAAACCGCGACATCTACCAGCAGGCGGTCGTGCTGTTCCTCGAGCAATACCTGCTCGGTTCCGACTGATCCGCGATGCCGGCCGCGGATACCGGATGCGCGATTGCTGCCGGCGTCGCGGCACTGGGCCAGACGGTGCCCGACGGAGGCATCGAAAAACTCGCGCGGCTTCTGTCCGAACTGGAGCGCTGGAACGCCCGCATCAACCTGACGGCGATTCGTGCTCCTGATGCGATGGTCGCAGGCCATATCCTCGACAGTCTCGCCGTGCGCCACCTGGTTCGCGGGCCAGCGGTCATTGATGTTGGCACAGGCGCCGGCTTTCCGGGGCTGCCGCTGGCCATTGCTGACCCCGGGCTCGACATAACGCTGCTCGACAGCAATGGCAAGAAAATAAGTTTCGTTCGGCATATGATTGGCGAACTGGGGCTTACCAATGCGACGGCGGTAAAGGCGCGGGCTGAAAGCTATGCCCCCGCGCAAGGCTTTGATACTGTCATCGCAAGGGCGTTTGCGTCCCTCGTGCAAACGGTGGATCTTACGGCGCATCTTCTGGCGCGTTCCGGCGTGCTGCTGGCGCAGAAGGGTAAGTACCCGGGCGCGGAACTCGAGTTGTTGCAACAACGCTCCCCTACATGGGAAATCAACGTGACCGAACTGACGGTGCCAGGATTAGAAGCGCATTCGCGACATGCAATCGCGCTGACGCGTACGGCGGGGACAACATAGTGACTCGCATCATCGCGGTTGCCAACCAGAAGGGCGGCGTCGGCAAGACGACGACTTGCGTCAACCTGGCGGCATCGCTCGCGGCTACGCACCGGCGGGTGTTGCTGGTCGACCTGGATCCACAGGGTAATGCGACGATGGGCTGCGGCGTCGACAAGATGGATCTCGAGCGTTCCGCATGCGACGTGCTGCTGGGTGATGCAACGGCAGCCGACACGATTGTGTCCGTGCCCGAAGGGGATTTCGCCTTGCTGCCCGGCAATGAGGACCTGACGGTGGCGGAGGTCACGCTATTGCAGGAAATCGGCCGCGAATTAAAGCTGCGCAAGGCATTGGCGCCGGTCGCCGGACTGTACGATTTCATCCTGATCGACTGCCCGCCATCGATAAACATGCTGACCGTCAACGCGTTGACGGCGGCCGACGGCGTGCTGATCCCGATGCAGTGCGAGTATTACGCCCTCGAGGGCCTGAGCGCGCTGCTGAACACCATTGAAAAAGTGCGCACGACAGTGAACCCGGATCTCGAGGTGTTCGGCCTGTTGCGGACCATGGTCGACCCGCGCATCAACCTGTCGAACGAGGTCTCCGAGCAACTCGTAGCGCATTTTGAAGACAAGGTATTCCGCACGGTCGTGCCGCGCAACGTGCGCCTGGCCGAGGCGCCGAGCTTCGGCCGTCCGGTGCTATACCATGACCGGTCGTCGCGCGGTGCGCTGGCCTACCTGGCGCTGGCCGGCGAGGTGCTGCGGCGCGAGGACGAACGGACATCGGCCGTACAGCGGCCAAGCGCCGCCGAGGCATGACGGCAGGCGTGCAGTTGATGGTCCATAACAATGCATATGGGGGCGGGGGTCCGATCCAGGCATGACAAAGAAGAAGCGACTGGGGCGCGGGCTTGACGCGCTCCTGAGCCGGCCTGACAGCAGCGGCGGCACGGTGGCGACGGCCGGCGGTGACGGCGGTGACCAGCTCAAAAATATCCCGGTCGAGTTCCTGCAGCGGGGCCGTTACCAGCCGCGCATGGACATGCGGCAGGACACGCTCGAGGATCTCGCGCGGTCAATAAAAGCGCAGGGCGTGGTGCAGCCGATCGTCGTGCGGCCGATTGGTCAGGGCGAAGGCCGGGACGCGCGCTATGAAATCATTGCCGGCGAACGGCGCTGGCGTGCGGCGCAGATTGCTGAACTCGACGACATCCCGGCGATCATCCGGACCATTCCCGACGAAGCGGCGATTGCCATGTCGCTCATCGAGAACATCCAGCGCGAGAACCTGAACCCGCTGGAAGAAGCGCGTGCCCTTGACCGGCTGATTCGCGAATTCGAACTGACGCACCAGCAGGCGGCGGATTCCGTCGGCCGCTCGCGCGCGGCGGTCAGCAACCTGCTGCGCCTGCTGGAACTCGGTGACAAGATCAAGCCGCTGCTGGAGGAGCGCCAGATCGAGATGGGCCATGCCCGTGCGTTGTTGTCATTGAGCAGTGCGACTCAGCAGCTCGATGCCGCGCGCCAGGTCATAAAAAAGGGCCTGTCGGTGCGCGATACTGAAGGACTCGTGCGCCGAATGCTGTCGGACCGGCCGGCGAAAAAACAAAGCGGTAAACAAACGGCGAACGCCGACATAAAGCGCCTGGAGCAGGAAATTACCGACAAGCTCGGCGCGGTTGTGCGCATCGACCACACCAGCAAGGGCGCAGGCCGACTGATGATCAGTTACAACACGCTGGACGAACTGGACGGCATCCTGAAGCACATCCGGTAACTGCCCCGGATGTCCTCCGGCAACACCGCTTCCGAAATCAGGAAGCCCTGCATCCGGTCGCATTCGATCGTCTTCAGGAACTCGCAGGTGCGGGAGTCCTCGACCCCTTCCGCGCAGACAGCGACGCCCAGGTTGTGCGCGAGGCCTGTGACTGCCGCGAGAACTATCTGCCCTACGTCGCTTTGCCGCGCCCGTGAGAGCGCGGCGGGGTGAATCTTTATTTCATCGACCGGCAGCTCGGCCAGCGTGCCAAGTGATGCGGCCGCGATGCCGAAATCGTCCAGCGAAACCCTGAATCCGCGCGATCCTCAGCGCAGCCAGCGCCTCGATCTGCGGGCCCGATGAACTCGCAACATCCTGCTCGGCAACTTCAAACGTGATCCTGTCACAGCCGAGGCGATGGGCGTCCAGAATCCTTTCGCAGGTATCGACAAGCCCCGGGTCGGTCAGCAGGCTCGATGCGAGATTGATGCAGCCATTCAGGTCGAGTCCCTGCTGTTGCCAGGTGACAAGCTGCGCCGCCGCCCTGTCCAGCACGAACTCGCTGACATGGGCGAGCAGGCCGAACTCGGCCAGCTCCGGCAGGAACTCAAGCGGTCCGAGCAGGCCGTGTTGCGGGTGCTGCCAGCGCAGCAACACCTCCACCTCGCGAGTCAGCCATTCATTGTCGTTCAAGCGCTCGACCTTGGGCTGGTAACGCAACGTGAATTGCCCGTTCTCCATCGCCAGCAAAAGGTCGTCGCGTGTTGCCTTGAGCAGCCGGCGCCGGCAGGCACGCGCCGCGTCAAGCAACTCGGCTTCCGAATAGCGCATGTCCAGCCACTCGGTGTCGGGAATGTCCGCGAGGCCATCGAGCAACGCATGCTGGTTTCTGAGCCGGAACGCTTCCCGGCTGGCGGAAACGACCATGGCAAACGGTACACGGCCGGCGGCGCGGCGCACGGCGGCGACAGAATCCGCGCAAATATCACCTTTGTTCAACAGCAGGATGCGGCGTCCCTCGTCGGCCAGCAGCTGCTCAAGACCGGCACCGTCACGGAAACTGCGGACGCCAAGACAAAGCTCGCGCGCCACGTTCATGACGGGCTGGGTCCTGACTCGACGCTTCGCTTACTACCAGCAGCATTTTTTCTTCCGGTCACGTGGTTTTCGCTGCGCTGAACTTTAATAGCGCGGGCCGCCATTGTCTGTGCGGCAGGTCCCAGCGCCGCAAATCAGGAAGATTTCGCGCGGACGCCCTTGAATATGGGCACTCCGGACCATTAAAGTCCGCATACGCCGGAGAATAGTCGTGCGCTCGTTTGTTGCCTTGCATCAATCCCGACACTATAATGCGCGGGCTAAGCACAAGCCTGCTTGGACAGACAGTAACCTGGACGCCACCCACCGCCGGTCAGCCGATGGACGTGGCGTTTTTAATGCCGGAGGCTTAACTGAAATGACAGGGCCGGGGCCGGGCGCGAAGCAGCCTCGACCGCGCATCCCATCGTGCGGGTGTTGATGCTCCAGTTGTGCCTCGGCGCAGCTACGGCAGTCATTTTTTGGGGAACGGTCGGATACGTGTCAGGCTACTCAGCGTTGCTGGGCGGGCTGGCTTGTGTGCTCCCGAATGCGTTTTTGGCACTGCGGCTCGTGGTGCCACGGCGTGACCCGGGAGCCGGCGGCCTGGTGCGCGCCGCCTACATTGGCGAACTTGGCAAACTGGTGCTTACCGTACTGATGTTCGGTGCGATCTTTACACTTATAAAGCCGCTTGCGCCACTTGCCCTGTTTGTGGGCTTTATCGCAGCGCAACTGGCAACCTTTGCAGGGTTCCTGTTGCGGGACAATGAATAAAACGTGAGAACGGACACAAGAAATGGCGAGTGAAGGCGGGCACGGCCCCGAAACCACCGGCGAATACATCCAGCACCACCTGCAGAACCTGCAGGTATGCAAGGTCGATGGCGACTGGGTATGGAACCAGTGCGCCGGCAACCCGATGGCGTTCAACGTCGATTCGCTGTTCTGGTCCGTGTTTCTCGGTATCGTCTTTATCTGGTTGTTCGGCCGCGCGGCCAGGAAGTCGTCGTCGCGCACGCCCGGCAAGTTCCAGGCGTTCGTCGAGATTGTCGTCGACTTCGTAGACTCCAGTGTCAAAGACACCTTCCACGGCAAGAGCAACCTGATCGCGCCGCTCGGCCTGACTATCTTTGTCTGGGTCTTCCTGATGAACCTGATGGACCTGGTCCCGGTAGACTGGATACCGCTGTTCAGCAGTGAAGTGCTGAATATCCCTTATATGAAAGTGGTACCGACGACCGACGTCAACATTACGTTCGGCATGTCGATTGCAGTCTTCTTCCTGATTATTTTCTATTCGATCAAGAACAAGGGGCTGGGCGGATTTATCGGTGAGCTGACGCTGCATCCGATCGCGCCGCCAACCAAGGGCATCGGCATTGTCGCGGCGCCGCTGATTATCGCCTTCAACTTCATACTCGAAGGCGTGGCGCTGCTCGCGAAGCCGCTGTCGCTGTCTCTGCGATTGTTCGGCAACATGTTTGCCGGCGAACTGATTTTTATCCTGATTGCGCTGCTCGGAATCTGGCAATTGCCCCTGCATTTCGGCTGGGCAGTTTTCCACGTGCTGATTGTGACGCTGCAGGCCTTCATTTTCATGATGCTGACAATTGTGTATCTGAGTCTGGCTTCTGAGAAACACTAGACCTTTTATAAATCTCGACTTGATCCTCGACAGGAGAAACTGATGGAAACTGTTATTGGCTTTACCGCGATTGCCGTCGCGCTACTCATCGGCCTCGGCGCACTCGGTGTGGGCATCGGCATGGGCCTCCTGGGCGGCCGCTTCCTGGAAGGTGCCGCGCGGCAGCCGGAACTGGCTCCGATGTTGCAGACGAAGATGTTCCTGGTTGTCGCACTGCTCGACGCGGTAGCCATGATTGGCGTCGGCATCGCGCTGTACTTCGCGTTCGCCAACCCGTTCATCGGCCAGTTGCAGCAAGCGCTCGGCAGCTGATTCGCCTGCGGCAGCTTACTCTGCCGCACTGAAGAAAACGTTTAGGAGTCTTCCGTGGACATCAATATGACCTTGCTGGGCCAGTCGATCGCGATGCTCGTGTTCGTCTGGTTCTGCATGAAGTTCATCTGGCCGCCGATCATGACCGCGATCGAGGAGCGCCAGACGGAAATCGCCGACGGCCTGGCCGCGGCGGAACGCGGACAGAACAAGCTCGAACAGGCCAAGGCGGAAGCCGATGAGATCATCGGCGACGCGCGCAAGCAGGCGACGACGATCCTTGACCAGGCTCACGCCCGCGCCAACGAAATCATCGCGGAAGGCAAGACCGAAGGCATCCGCGAACGCGAACGCCAGTTGGCAGCGGCCCGTTCAGAGGTTGAGCAGGAGACGAACCGGGCGCGCGAGGAACTGCGCGGCCAGGTTTCGGCCATCGCGGTTGCCAGCGCCGAGAAAATCCTGCGCCGGGAAATCGACAGCAAGGCTCACGAAGACATCCTGAGCAAGCTGGCCGCCGAACTGTAACGCAGGAATAAGCTGATGGCGGACAACAACACGATTGCAAGGCCCTACGCACGGGCGGCATTTGATCTTGCCGAGGAAGGCGGGCGGCTTGCGGCCTGGTCGGAGGCGCTGACGCTTGCGGGGGCACTGCTCGAGGACGGCCAGGTTGGGGATTTTCTCGGCAATCCGGCGCTTGATGAAGAGCAGCAGCTTGAATTCCTGGTCAAGCTGTTTGCGTCCGCGGGAAGCGGGAGTTCAGTGTTTGACGGCAGCGACTCCGCCGGCACCAACTTCCTGAAGCTCCTGATTGAATACGATCGCGTCGATGTGCTGCCGGAAATCGCCGGGCACTTCAACGCGTTCAAGGCAGAAGTCGAGAACACGGTAGACGTAACCGTGACTTCAACGGTGCCGCTGAGCGCGGCACAGCAGCAGGAAATCACCGCGGCCCTGAAGGCCCGCCTGCATCGCGACGTTCGCCTGACGACGGCAACGGACGAAAACCTGATCGGCGGCGCGGTAATACGCGCCGGCGACGTAGTTATTGATGGATCACTGCGTGCCAGGCTGGATGCCCTGAGCCACGCACTGATCGCTTAAAGAGGAAAGCAACATGGCACTGAAGGCTTCGGAAATCAGCCAGCTGATTAAAGAGCGCATCGAGAACTTCGAGGCATCCGCAGAAGCGCGCGACGTCGGCACCGTTATCGGCGTCACCGACGGCATCGTCCGCGTTCACGGACTGGCCGACGCACGCTACGGCGAAATGCTCGAGTTTCCGAAGAACACCTACGGGCTGGCGCTGAACCTCGAGCAGGATTCCGTCGGCGCCGTCATCCTCGGTGATTACAAGCACATCACCGAAGGCGACACCGTCAAGACGACAGGCCGCATTCTCGAAGTGCCGGTCGGCGAAGCGCTGCTCGGGCGCGTTGTCAATTCGCTCGGTGAGCCGATCGACGGCAAGGGCGCGATCGACACAGACGAAACCGCGCCGATCGAAAAGGTTGCCCCCGGGGTTATCGCGAGAAAGTCCGTCGACCAGCCGGTACAGACCGGGCTCAAGTCGATTGACGCGATGGTGCCGATTGGCCGTGGCCAGCGCGAGCTGATCATCGGTGACCGCCAGACCGGCAAGACGGCCGTCGCGGTTGACGCGATCATCAACCAGAAAGGCACGGGTATCAAATGCATCTACGTCGCGATCGGCCAGAAGGCGTCGTCGGTCGCGGGCGTCGTACGCAAGCTCGAGGAAGAAGGCGCGATGGAGCACACGATCGTCGTCGCCGCATCCGCCGCCGAGTCGGCCGCGATGCAATACATCGCGCCCTACTCCGGTACATCGATGGGTGAGTACTTCCGCGACAAGGGCGAAGATGCGCTGATCATTTTCGACGACCTGACCAAGCAGGCCTGGGCGTATCGCCAGGTATCGCTGCTGCTGCGCCGCCCGCCGGGCCGCGAAGCCTATCCGGGTGACGTGTTCTACCTGCATTCACGCCTGCTGGAACGCGCCGCTCGTATCAGCGCCGAATACGTCGAGGAAATCACCGGCGGCAAGGTCAAGGGCAAGACCGGTTCGCTGACGGCATTGCCGATCATCGAAACGCAGGCCGGCGACGTGTCAGCCTTCGTGCCGACGAACGTCATCTCGATCACCGACGGACAGATCTTCCTCGAAACCGACCTGTTCAACGCCGGTATACGCCCGGCCATCAACGCCGGACTGTCGGTCTCGCGCGTCGGCGGCGCTGCTCAGACCGCAATAATCAAGAAGCTTGGCGGCGGTGTACGCCTCGCGCTTGCCCAGTACCGCGAGCTTGCGGCATTCGCGCAATTTGCGTCGGACCTCGATGAGACAACGCGCAAGCAGCTGCAGCGCGGTCAGCGCGTTACCGAGCTGATGAAGCAGAAGCAGTACTCGCCACTGTCGGTTGCCGAAATGGCGCTGTCACTGTACGCGGTCAATGAGGGGTTCATCGACAAGGTCGACGTCGCGAAAGTCGTGGCGTATGAAGCGGCGCTGCACGACTATGCGCGCGCCCACCACGAGGACCTGCTGAAGAAAATCAACGAAACGGGCTCCTACAGCGAAGAAATCCAAAATGGACTGAAGAAGGTCTGCCAGGACTTTGCCGAGAAGGGCGCGTACTAGTACACCCAGCGTGCGCACAAGCTCGAATGCCGGTTAACTGAATCAGGAACGAAATGTCAGGCGAAAAAGAAATACGCACCAAGATCCGAAGCGTGAAAAACATGCAGAAGATCACGAAAGCGATGGAAATGGTCGCTGCGTCGAAGATTCGCAAGGCGCAGGCGCAGATGGAGGCGTCGCGGCCGTATGCCGAGCGCATTCGCCGCGTCATCGGCCATCTCGCGCATGCCAATCCTGATTACAAGCACCCGTTTCTGCAGGAACGCGAGGTCCGGCGTGTCGGTTTCATCGTCATATCGACCGATCGCGGCCTGTGCGGTGGCCTGAATGTCAATCTTTTCAAGCGTGTCATCGGCGAGATTACTGAATGGCGCGAAAAGAACGTCGAGGTACAGTTTGCGCTGGTCGGCGCCAAGGCCGTGCAGTTCTTCCGGCGCCTGGGCGGCAAGGTTGTCGGCACCGCGACGCACCTCGGTGACCGGCCGAGCGTCAACGAGCTGATCGGCTCGATCAATATCATGCTGAAAGCATACAGCAACGGGGAGATTGACCGGCTGTACCTGATGCACAACGAATTTGTCAGCACGATGAGCCAGCAGCCGCACATGACGACGCTGCTGCCGGTGAGTGCGATCGACCTGGGTGAGGAAGCGTTGCAGGATCACTGGGACTACATTTACGAGCCCGATGCCGGCGCATTGCTCGATAATGTATTGATGCGCTACATCGAATCCCAGGTATACCGCGGCGCGGTGGAAAACTTCGCGAGCGAAATGGCGGCGAAGATGGTGGCGATGAAATCCGCCACCGACAACGCCGGCGAGATCATCGAAGACTTGCAGCTTGCCTATAACAAGGCGCGCCAGGCTGCAATCACGCAGGAAATTTCAGAAATCGTCGGCGGCGCTGCTGCCGTCTCAGGTTAGAGGTCCCAATAATGAGCACCGGAACAACTGTGCAGATCATTGGCGCCGTCGTGGACGTGGAGTTCCCGTCAGCTGCCATCCCGAACATTTACGATGCACTGATCATCGACGAAGGCGGCACCACGCTCGAAGTCCAGCAGCAGCTGGGCGACGGTGTCGTGCGCACGATTGCGATGGGCTCGAGTGAAGGCCTGAAGCGCGGTATGAAGGTCAGCAATACCGGCAAGGCAATTTCGGTGCCGGTTGGCGAGAAAACACTCGGCCGTATCATGGACGTGCTCGGCAACCCGATCGACAACAAGGGCGAAATTGGCGCGGAAACGCTGATGCCGATACACCGCGCGCCACCGAGCTACGAGGAACAGGCAGCGGCCACCGAGATCCTGGAGACCGGTATCAAGGTCATCGACCTGATCATGCCGATCTCCAAGGGCGGCAAGATCGGCCTGTTCGGCGGCGCCGGCGTCGGCAAGACCGTGACGCTGATGGAGCTGATCCGCAACATCGCGGCCGAGCACTCGGGTTATTCTGTGTTTGCCGGTGTCGGTGAACGTACCCGCGAAGGCAACGACTTCTACCACGAAATGACGGAGTCCGGCGTTATCGACCAGGTATCGCTGGTCTACGGCCAGATGAACGAACCGCCGGGCAACCGTCTGCGCGTTGCGCTGACGGGCCTGACGATGGCCGAGGCGTTTCCGCGACGAAGGCCGCGACGTACTGATGTTCATCGACAACATCTACCGCTACACGCTGGCTGGCACCGAGGTATCGGCACTGCTCGGCCGCATGCCATCGGCCGTGGGCTACCAGCCGACGCTCGCCGAGGAAATGGGCGTGCTGCAGGAGCGCATCACGTCAACGAAAACAGGCTCGATCACGTCGTTCCAGGCGGTCTATGTTCCGGCCGACGACCTTACCGACCCGTCGCCGGCAACGACTTTCGCGCATCTGGACGCCACGCTGGTACTGTCGCGGCAGATCGCCGAGCTCGGTATCTACCCGGCCGTCGACCCGCTCGACTCGACCAGCCGTATTCTCGACCCGAACGTCATCGGCCAGGAGCACTACGACTGCGCCCGTGCCGTGCAGGCCGTGTTGCAGCGTTACAAGGAGCTGCAGGACATCATCGCGATTCTCGGCATGGACGAGCTGTCGGAAGACGACAAGCTGTCCGTGACCCGGGCCCGCAAGATCCAGCGCTTCCTGTCGCAGCCGTTCTTCGTTGCCGAAACCTTTACCGGCTCGCCCGGCAAGTACGTCTCGCTGGCCGAGACGATCCGCGGCTTCAACGGTATCGTCAACGGTGACTACGATCATTTGCCGGAGCAGTCGTTCTACATGGTCGGCACAATTGACGAAGCGGTCGAAAACGCCAAGAAAATGCAATAGGCAACCAGGAACTCCGCATGCCCACAATCAAGGTCGACATCGTCTCCGCCGAGGGCGAGATCCATTCGGGCGAGGCCAGCATGGTCTATGCGCCGGCGTCGATGGGCGAGATCGGCATCGCGCCGCGTCACGCACCGCTTTTGACAACGCTGAAGCCGGGCGAAGTGCGCATCGAGGACACCAGCGGCAAGGAACACTTCTATTACGTGACGGGCGGCATGCTCGAAGTGCAGCCGCACCTCGTCACGGTGCTTGCGGACACGGCTCTGCGCGGCGAGCAGCTCGACGAGGCCGCGGCCTTGAAAGCCCAGCAGGAAGCCGAACAAGCCCTCGAAGGCGCCTCCGGGGAAACCGACCTGAAGCGCGCGCAGCTCGAGCTTGCCGAGGCGCAGGCGCGGTTCCGCGCGGCGCAGCGGTTGAAAGGCAAGAGATCCTAGCGCCGGCACCTCTCCGCGCCACCCGGTTCGATCAAGTCGTCGAGCGACGACTCCCACCGGTTAGTGCGCCGGTCCGGCAATCCCAGGATCTCCAGTAAGAGCGGGTACACTTCGATCGCCTCGGCGGTGCCAACCGTGCAGCCCGACGGCAGTCGCCCTCCGGCAGCGATAAATATCCCGTGCATGTCACGGAACTCCGGCGCCCAGCCGTGTGCGCCGACATTCAGTCGGACCAGGTGCTCTGCCGTCGATAACACGGCGTAGCCCGGATCCGGTTGCAGGATGACATCGGCGACGCGCGCACCGTGGCCGAGCTGCCACTCAGCCGGTGCTTCGGCGCGCAACCACGCGCGGCCGTGCTGCCAGTGCTCGTTGACTGTGTCGCGAATGCGCGTTGCTCGCACGGCGTCACTGCCGTCCAGAAAAAGGAACGCGTAGCTTCCTCCTTCGACCAGTGCGATACCGTCCAGATCGATGATTTCGTCGAGTATCAGCGTCGCGGACCGGTCACGGTATACCGACTGGCCATGGTCTGAGACGACGACTACATAAACCTCATCGCTTACAGTCAGTGCCTCGATACCGTCCAAAAGCCTGGACAGGTAACCATTGACCTCTTTAACGGCCGCCATGTTTTCGGGCGAGTCAGGCCCGTAACGGTGCGATGCCGTATCGACGTCCTCGAAATAGAGGGTTACGACGTGAGGGCGGCGTTCCTCCGGTAATTTCAGCCAGCGCAGCGCCTGGTCCACGCGCTCGTTGCCGGGTACGTCGGCGCTGTACGGGTACCAGTGGCTCGGTGAAATACCGTCGACCGGGGCCTCGGTGCCGACAAAAAAATAAGCGGCGCTAACCATGCCGGCGCGTTCCGCTGCGACCCAGATCGGCTCGCCGCCGTACCAGCTACCGTCCTGCACGGTGTCCCGGTCTTTGTAGTTGTACCAGGCGGAAGGGTCTTCGTGCGGAAACCGGTTCGCGACAATGCCGTGCTCCGCCGGGTAGGCGCCGGTTGCAATCGAGTAGTGATTCGGAAAGGTCAGCGTCGGGTACACCGGTTTCAGTGATTCGGCGCGCACGCCGCGTTCGATGAGGCGGTCGAGCGCCGGAGTCTCGAAACGCTCCGTGTAGTCCCACCCGAAGCCGTCGATAGAAATCAGTACGATGTATGGCTTGTCGTACCGGGATTCACTATTGATGCCGCCCGTGCCGGCTGTGTCCTGGCCCGTCGCGGTCGACGCTGTGCCGTTACACGATATACTGGCGGCTGAAATGAGGGCGAGCAAAAGTAAAATAATGACCCGTTTCCCGCAGTTGAACATGCTGGCTCCCTTGAGTTTGAAACGAGAGTAACAGAGGCGCGCGCAATGAAAATAACAAACGTACTGATACTTGCATTATGCAGCCTGGCAGCCGGTGTTGCGGCTGCCCGGGAAGCGGATGGCGACGCGCTCAAAATCTACATCTCTGCCGACATGGAGGGCGTTGCCGGTGCCGTCACCGACGAGCAGCTCGGCCCGGGCGGCTTCGAGTACGAACGGTTCCGCGGCTTCATGACCGACGAGGTAAACGCCTGCATTGAAGCAGCCCGCGAGGCGGGAGCGACGGAAATTCTCGTCAGCGACTCGCACGGTAACGGCCAGAACCTGCTGATCGAACGCCTGCCGGATGACGTCATGGTCGTGCGTTCATGGCCACGCCCGCTCGGCATGATGGAGGGTATCGACGACAGCTTCGATGCCGTCATTTTTATCGGTTACCACTCGAGCACGGACAACAGCCGCGGCGTTCGCGCCCACACGATGTCGAGCGCCAACGTGACGGGCCTGCACATCAATGGCATGTCGATGTCGGAAGGCAGCATCAATGCCGCAATCGCCGGCCACTTCGGCGTACCGGTCGTCATGATCTCGGGCGATGATGTCGCAGTAGCGGAAACAACGGAAATCGTCGGTGACATGGAGGGTGCCGTCGTCAAGTACGCGCGTGGCTTTCATTCGGCACAGACGCTGACGCCGGCGGCAGCGCAGCAGGTGATACGCGAGCGGACGATCGCGGCGCTGGAACGGCTCGATGAGTTCGAACCTTACGTTCTCAAAGGGCCGCTGACGGTCGACCTGAGTCTGAAGCACTACCGGCCGGTGGAGTTACTGGCCTATCTGCCGATTATCGAGCGATTAAATTCGCATACGGTGCGTTACGTGGCCGACAATATCCTGGAGGTGTCGAATTTCCTGCGCGTGGCTTTGGGCTACCAGGTTGACCTGCAGCCGTGATACCGGTTGGTGATCCCGTGAAGAGGCCGCGAATTTCGGTTGTCTTTTTGCTTTTTGCAGGCGCGCTGTCGCTGTCGGCCTGTACCCGCGAGGAGCCATCGACCGCGACGGCGATTCATGGCATCACGGTCATCGACGCCGTCAACGGCATCCGCGACCACCAGATCGTCGTTTTCGATGGCGACCGGATCATCTCCGTCGCGGATGTTGGCGAGGATACGCCGCCGGCCGGCACCGTTATCGACGGCCGCGGGCGCTTTCTGATACCCGGGCTCTGGGACATGCACGTGCACCTGACCTACGATGACGATTTCACGCCGTCGATGCCGGCCATGTTCCTGTATTACGGCGTCACCAGTGTGCGCGATACCGGCGGTTTGTTGCACGAGCTCGAGCCCGTCATCGAGGCGATGCGTAAACCCGGCGCCCACGCGCCGCGCGTCTGGTTCAGCGGCCCGCTGCTCGACGGCAGGCTGGTGGTCTACGACGGCGATTCGCGTCCCGAGATCGGCATCGCGAACCCGGATCCGCGCACGGCCCGCGAAACGGTCGATGTGCTTGTCGCCGACGGCGTCGACTTCATCAAGATTTACGAACTGGTCGAACCGCCGGTCTTCGATGCGCTCGCGACAGCCGCACGCGATCATGACCTGCCGATTGCCGCCCATGTGCCGCTCTCCATGATGGCGGCGCGGGTCGGCCCGCGCGTCGATTCGATGGAGCACCTGCGCAACGTCGAACTGGCCTGTGCCGAGAATGCTGCCGAGTTGCACGAGGCCCGCCGCTCCGCCATGGCGGACTACGAGCCGGGATCGGGCTTCGAGCTGCGCGCCAGCCTGCACTCATTGCAGCGCGTCCCGGCGATCGCACGCTACGATGCTGCGCGCTGCGATACGGTGCTGCAGTCCCTGCGGCATACGATCCAGGTCCCGACTCTCCGTCTCAACGCACTGCCGCTAGTTGCGCCGTTTACGCGCGACGACTGGCTGCCTGCGCTGGACTTGCTCCCACGAGCACCACGCGATGCCTTAAGTGCCGTGACCGTTGAGCGGCTGGACTCGCCGGATGACGACGTCGACACGGCGTTTGCCGAGTGGAGCCTCAAGCTCGTCGGCGACATGAACGCACGCCACGTGCCGATCGCGGCCGGCACCGACACGCCGATCGGCTTTGCCATTCCTGGCTACAGTCTTCACTCGGAACTCGAAATGCTGGTTCGTGCTGGCCTGTCGCCACTCGAGGCGCTGGGCGCGGCTACGTCAGTACCACCCGGTTTCTTTTCGCTGGACGATGAGATGGGCGCCATCGAACCGGGCATGCGTGCCGATCTCGTGATGCTGACCGCGAACCCGCTCGATGATATTTCGAATACCCGCCGGATCGAACTCGTCGTGCACCGCGGCCGCGTAAAGCGCCGCGACGAACTCGCCAGGCACCTGGCCCGCGCCGCCAATCCGCCGCAAGGAGCAAGCCCATGAATTCACAGATACCCTGGTCCGCCCTCGTCGCCGCCCTTTGCCTGCTGCAAGCGCCGGCAGCCGCCGCCGAGCTCGCCGACCTCGAGCGCATCTCGGAGTCCGACACGATGCTGATGATGCCGATGCGCGACGGCGTCCGTCTCGCGACCGACATCTATCGCCCGAAAGATGCGGACGGCGAGGTGCCGGTCATCCTGATAAAGACACCGTACAACTTCAATGTCATCGAGGGCGCGACGCTGGAATGGGCGCACGAAGCCGTCAGCCGCGGTTATGCTGTCGTCGTGCAGAACGAGCGCGGCCGCTACTACTCCGAGGGCGAATGGGAGATTCTCGGTAAGCCGCGCACCGATGGCTACGACACGCTGACGTGGCTCGCGGAACAGGACTGGTCGAACGGCCGTATCGGCACCGTCGGCTGCTCGTCGTCGGCTGAGTGGCAGCTCGCGCTGGCGGCGCAGGATCACCCGGCGCACCGGGCAATGGTGCCGATGGCGGCGGGCGCTGGCATTGGCCGCGTCGGTGAGTTTTATGAGCAGGGCAACTGGTACAAGGGCGGCGTGCACCAGACGCTGTTCGGTGTCTGGCTCTACAGCGTGCAGCAGACGACCTACCCGCGTTTTCCCGCCGGCCTGCCGCAGGAGCAGCTGAAGCGCTTGCGCATGATGTACGACCTCGCGCCCGAGATGCCCGAAGTCGACTGGAAAAAGCAGCTCCGGACGCTGCCTTCCATCGACTGGCTCGAGGATGCCGGCGCGAACACCGGGCCGTTTCGCGACTTGATGGCGCGCACGCCGAATCATCCCGACTGGTACGTAAGCGGTCTCTATCATGACGACGAGGACTTCGGCGTCCCGGCGTTCTGGTTCAACAGCTGGTTCGATGTCAGCCAGGGGCCGAATCTCGCGACGTACAACCATGTGCGCAACAACGCAAGCGAAAAGTCGGTGCGCGACGGCCAATACCTGCTAATTGCACCCACGCTGCACTGTGGGTTCTACCGGATACCGGAACACGAGGACCTGATCGCCGGCGAACTGAACGTAGGCAATGCGTCGTTCCCGCTCTATGAACAGATGTTCGCGTTCTTCGACTACCACCTGAAGGGCGAGAACAGCCAGACCCTGCGCGAGCTGCCGCGCGTGCAGTACTACACGATGGGCAGCAATCAGTGGGAATCCGCTGATGCCTGGCCGCCGCGAGCCGCCGAGATGCAAGCGCTGTATCTCGACAGCAGCGGGGAGGCGAACAGCATCTTCGGCGATGGCCGGCTCGGCTGGTCGGCACCCGAAACCCCGGCCGCTGATCACTATACCTACGACCCGATGAACCCGGTGCCCGCCCTCGGGGGTGGCGTCTGCTGCAACCAGGACGCGGCTCTTGGCGGGAGTTTCGACCAGCGCGGCATCGAGGCGCGCGCAGACGTGCTGGTCTATACGACGGATGTGCTCGAGGCCGACCTGCAAGTGACCGGGTTCATTCGCCCGGTGCTGTATGTGTCGTCTGATGCACGAGACACTGACTTCACCGTCAAACTGGTCGATGTGCATCCGGATGGTGCGGCGTACAACGTTGACGACACGATACTTCGAGCACGCTATCGCGACGGCTTTGAGCACGAGGTGTTCATGAAAGACGGCGAGGTGTACGAACTGAAGCCGACGCCGATGTCGACGAGCTACCAGTTCAGGAAAGGCCACCGCATCCGCGTGGAAGTGTCATCGAGCAAGTTTCCGCAATACATGCGCAACCTGAACACTGGCGGCAACAACTACGACGAGACAGAAGGCGTCGAGGCCCGCAACACGATCTGGCACAGCGCGGAATACCCGTCCCGGATAGAGCTCCCGGTGATGCCGTAAGTAGCCGCTACATCGGCGGTTTCGGCGGCAATGGCTCGGGCACCGGCCCGAATGGCTCAGGCAGCAAATGCTCCGGCAACGGCTCGAACGCCTTCGAGAAAAACAGCGCATTCAGGAACAGCTTGTTGGTGCCGTACCAGATCGCGCGGAAGTTCGGGTCGTCAGCGAACAGGATGACGCTGCCGTCCCCCTTGCGTTCGGCGATCAGCGCCGCCGTGCCCTCAAGGGCTTGCTGGTTTTTTCCCGACGCATAGCCGGACAACACCGGCGGTGTTGCATAGGTAATGACGCTTGCGTACGGATTGGCCGGCCGCGTCATTACATCGCTTATGTTTTTCATCAGTGCAATGCGATCGTGCGCATAGCCGAAGCCGAGTGGGTGCGTGTTATCGAGATCACCCGCGAAGATCGTCCCGCCGATGACATCGAGCGGATCGCGCGCTTCTTTCTCGGCGTACGGGTAACGCTCCGGATCCCCGGGGGTGCCGGCGTACGGGTCATGGCCGGACTCCGATACCGGGGGGGTGGGCATCATCGCCGCGATCTCCGGATCGACCCAGTCGAGTACGTTGTCCCGCACCCATTTCGCACCCTGGCGGATGCCAATGATCGTGCCGCCTTCCTTGACCCAGAGCCGGATCCGCCCGGCGTACTCGGGCAGGTACTTTTCGTAGTCGCCGCCTGCGAAGACGAGGTGTGTGTAACGCTCCAGTTTCACGCCGTCCAGACGATCGCGCTCGCGCAGCGTCACGCGCATGTCCATACGGTCATCGAGCAGGTGCCAGATTTCTCCGGCGTTGTACCAATCCATGCCGCGGCCGACAACGAGCAATACCTTTGGCTGCGTCAACGGCTTGAAGAATTGCCCGCCGAGGTCTGACGCGGCGGTGCCGGTGGCACTGCGGCCGGACGTCACCGCGTGCACGGTAATCCCGTCCTCGGCGGCGATTGTCTGCATGATGGCGTGGATGTCCTCACGCGTGGTCTCCTGGCGGTCGAACGACACAATGATGCTGCCACGGTCGAGCGCGGCCTGTCCGCGCGTTGTCTGCACAACGATCGGCGTCACTGAAACCCGTGCCAGCACATCCTCACTCAACAAGCGGTTCAGGGCCCGCGGCGCGTAGTAACCGGACCATTCGAACGCATAGGCGTAGCGGGCGATGTCCGGCTCGCTGGCAACCGGCATTTCGAGCGCGGCCGGCGCGCCGACCAGGTTGCTGTTAAGCCGCCGGCCCGACAGGCTGGTGTAGTCGACGCCGAACGACAGCGGCAACGTCCAGGTCGACACGTCGTAGAACGTCGTGTCCTCGAATTCGGTCATCGTCTCGAACATGCTGCGAATCAGCACGTGCTGCGGCTGGTCCATCGGCACGATCATCGCCTCGCCGGCGCGGTAGGTAATGCCGCCTTCGGTAATGTCGCGCGCCAGGTCAAAGACCCGCACGCGGTGAAAGTTCAGCAGGTCGACGAAATGATAGAGGCGCGCGTCGTCGCCGGGCGCGGCAAACACATACGCCTTGACCGGATGATCAGCGGCCCGGTCCGATGCCTGGTCGTAGAAATCCCGCTGGTATTCGAGCAGTGCCTGCCGCTGTTGTACGGCGCCTTCAGCATTGGCGATGCTGGTGCGGAAGTGCTTCAGGATATTTTCCCGATACGTGCGCAGGCCGTTGCCGGTTTCGATCTCTATACCGCGGGCCGCGCTCGCTTCGTGCAGGATGCCGATGCCGCCGTTGACGAGCGGGAAGCCGGCTCCCTTGCCGAGATAAAAGTGATCGTAGCGGTCGCCGTGGAAATACAGGCGTGCCTGCGAGTCCATGAACGCCTCGGCTGGTGCGACGACCTCCGTCAGCAGGTCGATCGCGGTCTGCGGAATCAACGGGTGCGTGCGCGTCGGCACGCCGGGCGCAAAGTAATACGTTTGCTCGCTGCCCATCTCGTGGTAATCGACCGAGACGTTCGGCCGCCACTCGTGCCACTTCTGCATCCATGCGCGGGCTTCGGGCTGCGTCGCCGACAACCACTGCCGGTTCAGGTCGAAGCCGTAATGGTTCGTGCGTGCGAGCTGGCCGTCGTAGTCATGCATGATATGACCCGGGTCGGCATTGACGATCTGGCTGCCGAAGGTATCGAGCCATGAAATCCGGTTCGCATGACCGTCGGGGTTGAAGACTGCCGTGATCAGGATGACGCTGCCGGACAGCAACTCGTCTATTGACGCGCCGCGCGCCGCGGCGAGGTGGTAAACCGTCGGCAGCGCCGCGTCCATGCCGCTCGCTTCGGCGCCGTGCACGCCATAATTGAGCCACGTGACGACCGGCATGTCCGGCATGATATCGCCAGCCGCGCCGGGTTCCGACAATGCAATGTGCTGCTCGCGGATGGCGTCAATACGCTGCTGGTTGCCGGGCGATGTTGCTACGACAAACAGGATTGGCCGGCGCTCGTGGCTGTAACCGATCGTCTCGACGGTCAGCCTGTCTGACAGTTCGGCAACGTGGCGTATGTAGTCAACAAGTTCGTGGTGGCGTACCGGAGCCGCGCCCAGCGGCCGGCCAAGGAATTCAGCTGGTGCCGGGATTTGCGAATCGTACTCGACGTTTTGCGGGTACATTTCCACGTCGGCTGCCCGCACGGTGTCTGACGCGATTACTGCACGCGGGGCGAGCATGGCAGCCACAAGCAAGGCAAGGCTTAAGAGTCCTGTCGATGTTCTCAAAGGGTTCTCCGGAGGTACTGAATGAGGATGAGCGCCGGCAACGATACCGTGACGTGCCGTTTTTGGCCAACGGGGCCGGGTTACGGCAACGCGTTGACGTTATGCGCGTAATTCCACGAGCCGATCAGGCGTGTTTCGGGACGGAATGACGGATGGTAATGCCGGCGCCAGGCGAGGAATGCGTCGGTGTCGATAGACTCCGGCAGCTGCCATCCGTCCCGGCGGTGATAGTGGGCGACGTATTCATCCAGCCAGCCGTCATGGTGCAACGCGGTAAGCGCATCGAGATAGGCGTTCGCGACCCCGTCATGCTGCAGGCGCTGTTCCTGCCAGGTTTCAACGAGGTGCCGCCGGCCCAGCCGCTCACAGTCAAAAGAGCTGGCGCGCGCCGGATTGTCACCGCCGATGGCCAGCTTGCAGGCACTGAGCGTAAGGCTGTAACTGGTCCAGCTTTGCACCACCGGGTCGTCGTCAACGAGTGCCTGCGGCGCCAGGTAGAACGTGTCGCCGTCGGTCACGCCGTCGCGCAGGTAGATCTCGTTGCTGCAGGCGGCGAGCAGCAGCAGGGGCAAAATCAGGGCGACCATACGGGTCATCGCAAACACCGTCCGGGAGCGCCGCTGGTCCGGTACTCGGGCCGTTTGCGGCGGGATCCCTCACAAAGCTCGGGCCTGCCAAACTATCCCCTCACCGGGGTGCCGCACAAGTGACGGGGTTCCGCTTTTGACCTCACGTCGCTGCACTCCTCGCGATGGTGGGGTCAAAAGCGGAACCCCGTCATCGCGAGGAGCGAAGCGACGTGGCGATCTCGTACTAATCAACGCTCTGCCGGCTGGAGGAGGTGGCCACGCCCTTCGGGCTCGCCATGACGGGGGTGCCCTGCGGTATGATGCGCCGGGCATCACTACGGAGACGTATTCGTTTGGCTATCAGCATCGTCATCCTCGCCGCCGGCCAGGGCACCCGCATGCGTTCGTCGCTGCCGAAGGTCCTGCAACTGCTGGCCGGGCGTCCGCTGTTGCGCCATGTTGTCGAGTGCTCGAAAGCGCTTGGCGCCGACGACATCTGCGTCGTTTACGGGCATGGCGGCGATGCGGTCCGCGAGACCTTCGCCAGGGACGGATTGCGCTGGGCGCTGCAGGACGAGCAGCTGGGCACAGGCCATGCGGCGCAGCAGGCGATGCCGGAGACTCCCGACGAAAACCAGGTGCTGGTACTGGCCGGCGATGTACCGCTGCTTGAGCCGCAGACGCTTACGCGCCTCGTCGAGGCGTGCGATAACAACGAGATGGGTGTCCTGACGGTCGACATGCCCGACCCGCAGGGTTACGGCCGTATCGTTCGTGATGGCGAACAAATTGCGCGCATCGTTGAGCAGAAAGATGCTGATGCTGACGTGCAGCGGATCCGGGAGATCAATACCGGGGTTTTTCGTGTACCGGGCGGGCTGCTCAAGAAGTGGCTCGCAATGCTCGGCAACGACAACAGCCAGGGCGAGTATTACCTTACCGATATTGTCGCAATGGCAAATGCTGATGGTATCGCCGTGCACGGCGTCAAAACGGACAGCTGGGTTGAAGTTATGGGTATCAATGATAAAAAGCAGCTCGCGGAAGCCGAGCGTGCACTGCAGGCGCGGCTGGTGGATGAGCTGATGCAGCAGGGTGTCGGTTTTGCCGACCCGGGACGGGTGGACATCCGCGGCACACTGACCTGCGGTCAGGATGTGTTTATCGACGTCAATGCGATCTTCGAGGGTAAGGTCGAACTCGGTGACCGCGTAACGATCGAATCAAACAACCTGATTCGTGACAGCCGCATAGGCAGTGGCACAGTGATTCATTCCAACTGCCATATCGAGCAGTCGGAAACCGCTGAGAATTGCGAGATCGGTCCGTTCGCGCGCATGCGTCCGGGTGCAAAGCTTGCGAATGACGTCAAGATCGGCAACTTCGTCGAGATCAAGAAGAGCACCGTTGCCGATGGCAGCAAGGTGAATCACCTGACCTATATCGGCGACACGGAAATGGGCAGCCAGGTTAATGTTGGTGCGGGTACGATCACCTGCAACTACGACGGCGCCAGCAAGCACCTGACCCGCATCGGGGACCGCGTGTTCATCGGTTCCGGCGTGCAGCTCGTGGCGCCGATAGAGATTGGCGCTGACGCGACCATAGGCGCCGGCTCGACCCTGTCCAAACCGGCCCCGGCAGGCAAGCTGACGTTGTCACGGGCGCGCCAGGTGACGGTCGAAGGCTGGAAGAAGCCGACGAAGAAACCCGGCTGAGGGGTAACCGGTACGAGATCGCCACGGCGCTTCGCACCTCGCGACGACGGGGGGGCAACAATTGTGGGAACTGATGCACGCTGTCGCGCCCCGGCCTGTGTGACAATGGCGGCGCTTGGCCCGGGCGCCGTCAATACGTCCGGGGGAAAGAAATAACCAGGAGGACCTGTTACATGTGTGGAATCGTCGGCGCCGTCGCCGAAAGAAACGTCGTGCCGATCCTGATGGAGGGCCTGCGTCGCCTGGAATACCGAGGATACGACTCTGCCGGCATTGCCGTTATGGGCGCCAATTCGATCACCCGCCTGCGCCGCCTGGGCAAGGTGCAGGAACTGCAGAACGCACTCGACGATGAACCACTGCGCGGCGGCACCGGTATTTCGCACACGCGCTGGGCAACGCACGGTGTGCCCAGCGAGCTTAACGCCCACCCGCACATGTCGCAGCCGGATATCGCGATCGTGCACAACGGCATCATCGAAAACTTCCAGGAACTGCGTGACCAGCTGCGCACGGCTGGCTACAATTTCGAGTCCGAGACGGACACAGAGGTAGTCGCGCATCGCATCCACCAGCACCTGCAAACGACCGCTGACCTGACCGAAGCGGTTCGCATGACCGTGGCGGAACTCGAGGGCGCGTACGCGCTGGTTGTCATGAGCAAAATGGAGCCGGACAAGCTGGTGCTGGCGCGTGCCGGTTGCCCGGTCGTCATCGGGCTTGGTCTGGGCGAGAATTTTGTGGCATCCGACGTCGCGGCCCTGCTGCCGGTGACCCGCAATTTCATGTTTCTCGAAGAGGGCGATGTCGCCGTCGTCGAACGCGAAAAAATCACGGTATTTGATGCCGACGGCAATCCCGCCGAGCGTGCCGTCAAGGAAAGTGAACTGACGGCCGATGCCGCCGAGCGTGGTGATTTCCGGCATTTCATGCAGAAGGAAATTCACGAGCAGGCGCGGGCCGTTGCACGCACGCTTGAGGAACGCATTGCCAACGGCAAGGTACTCGACGCGGCGTTTGGGCCGAAGTCCGGTGCCGTCCTCGACCAGACCAAGGGCGTGCATATTGTAGCGTGCGGCACGAGCTATCACGCCGGTCTCGTCGCGCGCTACTGGATCGAGGCGCTGTGCCGGCTGCCGTGCACGGTCGAGATCGCAAGCGAGTACCGCTACCGCTCACCGGTTGTGCCGAAGGACACGCTGTTTGTCACGATCAGCCAGTCGGGTGAAACGGCCGACACGCTGGCGGCATTGCGCGCGGCGAAGGAAGCCGGTTACGTCTCGACGCTTGCAATCTGCAACGTTCCGGAAAGCTCAATGGTCCGCGACTCGGACCTCGTAATGATGACGCGCGCGGGCCCCGAGATCGGTGTCGCATCAACGAAAGCGTTCACGACGCAGCTTGCGGCCCTGGCATTGCTTACGGTGGCGCTGGCGCGCCGCAATGGTCTTGAAGAAAAGCAGGAGCGTGCGCTCGTCGCGCAGCTTGCCGAATTGCCGGGCATGATCGAACAGGTGCTGACGCTCGACTCCGCCATCGAGTCACTGGCACAGCACTTCGTCGACAAGCATCACGCGCTGTTCCTCGGCCGCGGCGTACAGAACCCTGTCGCTATGGAAGGCGCATTGAAGCTCAAGGAAATTTCCTACATCCACGCTGAAGCCTATGCGGCCGGCGAGCTGAAGCACGGCCCGCTGGCGTTAGTCGACGAGGATATGCCGGTTGTTGCGATTGCGCCGGACGACGAACTGTTGGAGAAACTCAAGAGCAACCTGCAGGAAGTTCGTGCACGCGGCGGTGAGTTGTACGTCATCGCCGACCCACGCGTGCAGTTCGGCGACCGCGTCGGCATTCACACGATGCGGATGCCGGCAATGATCCAGGACTTCCAGGCACCGATTCTCTACACGATTCCGCTGCAGCTTCTCGCCTACCACGTCGCCGTGCTGAAAGGCACCGACGTGGACCAGCCACGCAACCTCGCGAAATCGGTGACGGTGGAATAGGGTCAGACCTGACCGCCGCTGTCCATGGCATTCAACCGGGGTGAAGTCGATACTGGTGACATCGACTTTGCCTGGAACTTTCGCTAGGCTGATTCGTCATGAAAAAATACGCTGACTCCGCACTGCCGTGCGCTTCCGCCGCGGCAACCGTGGCCCTCATTGCTTCCCTGGTTGCCGGCTGCGGTGGCCCGGCCGAGCCGCAGCGAGCGGTCGAAATCCAACGCACCGATCATGGCGTCGCACACATTACTGCGCCGGATTACGAGGCGCTCGCCTACGGCGTGGCCTTCGCGCATGCCGAGGACAATGTCTGCCAGACAGCGGAGCACCTCGTGACGATCCGCGGCGAGCGCTCGCGCTACTTCGGCGCTGATGAACGCGGCCTGCTCGGCCTGCGCATGCTGCCGAACGAAACCATCGATATTTTTATCCGTGCGCACATGGACGATGACGCACTTGCCGCCGCGCAAGAAAAGACCAGCGACACGGCACAGGCGCTGTCCGCCGGTTACGTAGCGGGATACAACCGCTACCTGCGTGATCACAGAGACGCGCTGCCCGAACCCTGCGCCGGAAAAACATGGGTCCAACCGATGACCTACGCTGATTACCTGCGCGTGCAGGAACTGGCGATGGTGCAGATCGGCATGGCATTGATGGCCGACGCGATGGTCGCGGCAGCGCCGCCCGACACCAGCACCGGCAGCATTCCGGCGCCGGGTCTTGAGGAAGCGGTTGCATCTCTTGAGGACATCCGCCGCGCGCAAGCATCATTAGGCTCAAACGGCTGGGCATTCGGCGCCGATGTTACGACCAACGGCAGCGGCCTGTTGCTCGGCAATCCGCATTTCCCGTGGTACGGACCAAACCGCTTCTGGCAGATGCACCTGACGGTGCCGGGCGAGATAGATGTGATGGGGGCGTCCATCGGCCATACCGCCGCCGTGCAGGTCGGCTTCAATCACGATGTTGCGTGGACGCACACGGTGTCGACCGGCAAGCGCTACACGCTGCATGAACTCCATCTCGTGCCCGGTGAACCGACGCGTTACCTGCTCGACGGCCGCGAAGAAGCGATGACGCCAGTCACGGTAGCCTACGGGACGCACGATGAGCAGGGCTCGACGCTCGAGAAGCAGCACACGGTCTGGAACACACACTTCGGTCCTGTCGTTCATCTGCCCGACGCCGGGCTGGGCTGGAGTGAGACGCATGCCTATGCCCTCCAGGACGCCAATGCCGGGAACCTGCGTGCGTTCGACATCTGGGTCGGCTTCAACCGGGCAACAGGCGTCGACGACATGAAGACGACGCTCGCCAGGCTCGGCGCGCCATGGGTGAACACGATCGCCGCCGACCGTCACGGTAACGCGCTTTACGCCGACGTAAGCGTCGTGCCGGACGTTGACGCTGATCACCTGACGCGCTGCACACCGAGCGAAGGCGCCGCCCGCCTGTTCGCGGCAGCCGGCATTGTAGTGCTTGATGGCTCGCGCACTGACTGCGACTGGAATCGCGATCCCGACTCACCGGTGCCCGGCCTGTTGCCAATCGATCGCATGCCGGTCGCCACGCGCCGTGACTGGGTACAGAACAGCAACGACAGCTACTGGCTCACCAACCCGGACATCGACTGGGCCGGCATGTCACCGCTGATCGGTCCGACAAACGTGCCGCAACGCGGACGGACGCGCGCCGGCCTGCAGGCAATTGGTGAACGCCTGTCAGCCGGGGATGGTATTGCCGACCATGGCGATGCCGGCATAGCCGAAGTGCAGTCGATGCTGTTCGCTAATCGCAACTACATGGCACAAAATGTGCTCGACGACCTGCTGGCCATCTGCGACCAGGGTACCGAGGCGAGCCAGCAAGGTTGTGCGGTACTTGACGACTGGGACCGCCACAACAATCTCGATTCACGTGGCGCGCACCTGTTCCGCGAATGGTGGCGCGCTGCCAGCGACATCGACAACGTCTGGCGGGTGCCGTTTGATGCAAGCCAACCCGCTTCTACGCCCGCCGGTCTGAATACCGCCGACGAAGCGGTTCGCGAGGCGTTGCTGTCGTTGCTCGACAAGGCTGTCACGCACGTGCGCGAAAGCGGGTTTGCGCTTGACGCGACGCTGGGCGACGTACAGGTTCGCGAAACGCAGAACGGGCTTGTCGGCTTGCACGGCGGCGACGAATTTGAAGGTGTCCTGAACAAGGTGGAAACGAATGGTGCCGACGCGCTAAGACCGGGCGGTTACCGGATCAATTTCGGCAGCAGTTACATCCAGGCCGTGACATTCGATGAAAAGGGACCCGTCGCTGAAGGAATGCTGACCTACGGACAGGCAACACGGGACGGATCGCCGCTGGTGATGGACCAATTGACGCGTTTCTCGGAAAAGGACTGGCCAGCGCTGCCATTCCACAGTGACGATGTCGCTCGCGCGAGTACCGGTCCGGGACTGCGCCTGGTCATTGACGAGGCGGATTAACCGGCGGCAGCGGGCTGGGCAAGACGCTCGCGGCGTTTCTCGTTGACAAGCATGAGCAGCTCCGCCGCGGCTTCGGCGTCGCACAGCGCGCGGTGGTGCTGCTTGAGCGTGATATCGAACGCCCGGCACAGGTTCCCGAGACTGTAGGACTTGTGCCCCGGGTACAGCTTGCGCATTGATGAGCAGGTGCAGAGTTTCGCATGGCGGAACGGTCGTCCGATGCGCCTGAATTCCTGCGAGATAAAGACGTAGTCGAAATCGACGTTGTGCGCGACGAAGATCGCGCCGTCCATGAAGCGTTCGAAGTCCGCGGCAATGTCGGCGAAGTACGGCGCATTGCTGACCATCGCCTGCGTAATGCCGGTCAGCCGCGTAATGCCTGGCGGTATTGCACGCTGGGGATTCAGTAACGTCTGGAACCGGTCGACGATGCGATCATCCCGTACCTTGACGGCGCCGATCTCAGTGACGCGGTGCTGTTCACCACGCCCGCCGGTCGTCTCAACGTCGACGACGACATACGTCTGGCCGGGATCAAGGACCCAGCGGACGCAGACGACGTCGGCGCGAAAGCCCGCGTTACGCAACCGGGCCAGCCTCAATTGCTGGTTACGCCGGAGCTGATCGCCTTCGGCCTTGATCTCAACGAAACGAACGCCCTCGGGGTCCAGCACCATCAGGTCGGGCCAGCCGTGCCGCGCATCGGAATAATGCGTGCACAGGTTCCGTAAAACCTGCCGTGACGATTCAGCCGGTGCTTTGTCCACCAGCGCAAAAAGCGCATCGAGAACCGAACGGCGCCAGCGGAACACACCGTTTGCCGTGCCGTAGTAGCGCGTGCTCGTCTTGAGTAGCGCGTGTTTGGTTGCGGCCGGGTCGTCGAGCCCTGACAGCCGTGCTTCGATACAGTCGCGGTAGCGTTCAAAAAAGTTGCCGCCAGCAAGTGATGCCGGCAGGAACTCGAACGGAGAGTGCAGCGACGCCGCGTCGTCAACAAATAACTCATCCCAGAACAGCAGCCCGAAGTAAGTCCGCCACAGCAGGTTCTCGACACGCCAGGCGCGCTGGCCCCGGGCTTCAAAATGTTCGAGTGCCGCCCGTTCCGCGTTGCCGGATTGCGACTCGTCGATGTCGATGGTTTCCGCCGCGCGCAACGTATCGGTGCCGGACGACGTACGCTTCTGCCTGAACTTCTGTTCGTAAAGGTCGCGTGCAAAAAACCATTCTTCCTCGCTTTTTGGATTGTCCAGGCATTGCTCGAGGTGCGCCTGCGCTTCGTCCCGTCGTCCGGTCTTCAGCAGCAGACGTGCCGTGCGCTCGCTGCACCGGGCGCACTCGCCTCGCCGGTATGTAGTGAGTGCCGTCTCATGGTCGCCGAGCACCTCGAGACTACGGCCGAGCCGGTATGCGAGCTTGTCGCGGAGCGCTGCGCTACCGGCAAACTGCGGCTCCGGCCAGTCGTCGCGGGCCAGATCACGCAGCCTGTCATCGCTGGCCGACGCCAGCTCATCGACGCGCGCGGCATAGTGGAAATGTTCGGCGGCCTCGTCGCGCTCCTGGTAGCGCGCCTCGTAGGTCTCATGGAGGTCCTGCGTCCGCACGAGGCCCAAGTCGCGCATCGTAAACCGGGACAGGCTGTCCTGTACCCGCCCGAAGTACAAAAACGACAGGAAGCGCACAGCACCGCTACGGCGCTGTATGCAATAACGGCCGGCATCGACGCGCTGGAGGAATTCCGCGGGCGGGCAGTGCTCTCGTGCAAAGTGGACAAGCTCGGCCTTTTTCAGTGACCGGCTCATGCCGGCGAAAACGGGCATTAGCACACGGTAGATCTCGCTCCGCGTCATCAGGCTGAACAGGTCCTCGAGATGCTCCACCCGCGGCGTATCGAGCCATTGGCGACTAATCAGTTCCCGGACCAGTGGTTCGCAGTCGCCAAGTTCGGGATAGCGCAGTTTGCGCACGGCAAAAATACGGCCCTTGCGATTGACGAGCCTTGCATAGAGCCGCTGCGCATCGACCGGCAGTTCGCGAAAATCCCCAATGAAGGCCACATGTTCGGGCAGCAGCACATGTGCATAGTGCTGCTCGACAAAAGCCAGCATCTCGAGAAAGTGCTCGTGATAGTAAAACGTCGGAAGCTTAGGTTGTTGCCGGACCGGAATCCAGTGTGTCTGGTCAAAATCCACAGGTTCGGTCCGTGATCCGGTTTTGTAATTCAATCGCCATACTTCGATGAGTATAGCGCGGAGGATGCGTTATATTGTCGGCATTGCCGCCCTATCGAGACGCAATGCCGACTTACCTGCTGGTACTGGTTTACTTCGCGCCCGCCGCCTGGGGCGTCTACCACGCGCTGCTGTACAAGCGTGATCCACGGGCGGCGATGGGCTGGATCATGGCCTGCATCTTCATACCCTATGGCGGGCCGATTGCCTATTTCCTGTTCGGAATCAATCGTGTACGAACCCGCGCACAGGGTCTGCAGCGGCGGTTCCTGCACGTCGGGTACGAGGTCGGCCTGAGGAAAATCCAGTCCGCGCATAAAGGCGAGGTAGGCATACGCTATGCAGGCTGGCGGGTGAGCGGCAACGCAATCACCGATGGCAACGACGTCAGGCCGTTGTACAACGGCGAAGCCGCCTATCCGGAGATGCTCGCGGCTATCGACCAGGCCAGTGAGCGGGTAATGCTCGCAACATACATCTTCAAGGTTGACGCAACCGGCTTGGCATTTGCCGACGCACTGCAGCGCGCCGTCGCGCGCGGTGTCGATGTGCGCGTACTTATCGATGGCGTCGGTGAGCTCTACTCATGGCGCAGGCCATCGCGCATGCTGAGAAAGCGCGGGGTTCCGGTCGCCCGTTTCCTGCCGCCGCGCCTGCTACCGCCGAGCATCTACGTCAATCTTCGCCATCATCGCAAGATGCTTCTGGTCGATAACCAGGTCGGTTTTGCGGGCGGCATGAATATCAGCGACCAGCACACGTCTGCAACGAATCAGGAGCGTGAAATTTCCGACGTGCATTTTGCATTGCGAGGTCCCGTAGTCTCTGACCTGGTCGATCTGTTCTGCTTCGACTGGCATTTCGCGAGCGGCACCCCGGTCGAAGTGACCAATGCGGCACCGCCGCACCAGCCGGCCGATATGGGCTGCCGGGTTTTGCCGGACGGACCGGATGACGAACTTGATGCACTTGCATCGACGATCCAGACGGTCATCAGCGCCGCTGAGAAGTCCGTCGACATCATGACGCCGTACTTCCTGCCTGGCCGTGAGCTGATGGCATCGATCGAATCCGCGGCGTTGCGTGGTGTCAAGGTCCGGCTCGTGCTGCCACAAAAGAACAACCTGTTTTACGTGGACTGGGCACAGCGCAACCTGCTGGCCGAAATATTGCGCTGGGATATCGAGGCGTACTATCAGCCGGCGCCCTTCTGCCACGCCAAGCTGCTGTGTATTGATGGCAATTATTCGATGATAGGATCCGCTAACCTCGATACCCGGAGTCTCCGGCTCAATTTTGAATTGGGGATCGAAGTCTTCTCAGAAGCGTTCAATCGCGAAATCGATTCGTACTTCGAGCGGGTGGTTGCCGTCAGCGCGAGGGCGCGCTACGCTGATCTCGCGAACCGTTCCGTCGGCATTCGCTTGCGCGATTCCGCGGCCGCGCTGTTTACACCCTACCTGTGACGATCCGGCAGAGTATCCGTGCAGTATTTCGATGACCCGGCGGTAGCCGACGCATTACCGTACGACGCGCTGATCGATGCGCTCGACGCCGCATTTCGGAGCGACGGCCGGATGCCGCCGCGCACGCACCACGTGGTTGACGTTCCCGGACGGCCCGATGCGACGCTGTTGCTGATGCCGGCCTGGCAGCCAGGCAAGGCGCTCGGCGTCAAGATCGCAACGGTATTCCCCGACAACGCCGAGCGTGGCATCGCGCTCGGTCAATGCGGCCTACCTGCTGCTGGATGCGGAAAGCGGCATGGCGCTGGCCGTTCTTGACGGTGCCGAGCTGACGCTGCGACGTACCGCTGCTGCATCGGCCCTCGCATCGCGCTACCTGTCGCGTACGGACTCGGCTGCGCTGCTAATGATCGGAACCGGCAATCTTGCGCCGCACCTGATCATGGCGCACGCGAGCGTCCGTGCCATCGAGCGGGTGATGGTCTGGGGCCGGCGTCCAGAGGCGGCGCGCGCAATTGCCGATGAACTCGACCTTCCCGGTGTCACCATCGAGTGTGTGGCGGACATCGGCGATGCTATGGCACGAGCCGATATCATCAGCGCGGCGACGCTGAGCCGCGATCCGCTGATACCGGGCGAGCAGCTCAACGCCGGGCAGCATATCGACCTGGTTGGAGCCTTCACGCCGGAAATGCGGGAAGCTGACGACAGCGCACTCAAACGTTCTGACGTCTACGTCGATACCATTGATGGCGCGCTGGCGGAGGCCGGCGAGATTGTCCAGGCGCTGGCAAGCGGCGCCCTCGAGCGCAACGATATACGCGCCGATCTCGGACAGCTTTGCCGCGGGGAGCACCCCGGCCGGCAGAGCGCGGACGCTATCACGTTGTTCAAGTCAGTTGGCTGTTCACTGGAAGACCTTGCCGCAGCGCAACTCGTCCGGGATCGCTTATCGTCGCCGGCTTCTTTACCATAGGCGCACCGGTAAATCCGCTCTCCGGGCTGGTCCCCGCCAGCCATTGTTTTAAATGCATCGACTTCGCAAGCGCCATTCCAGCCGCCCCGACCCGAACACACCCCCCGTTGATGCCGGCCTCCTGCTCCGGGAGCAGTCGCTGCAGGGCGCGGCTGTGGCCGGCGGTGTCGCCGTGCTGCTGACCATTGCGCTGTGGGTGGCCCTGGCGCTCGTGTTTGATCGCTACTTTCCGTGGTTCTCCGTTGTGCAGGGTTTTGTCGTCGGCCGCGCGATCCAGCGCTACGGGCGCGGCTTACACTGGTCGTATCCGGTGCTGGCCGGGGCGCTTACTTGCGTAGCGGCTTTCGCCGGGAGCTTTATCGTTGCGTTGTTCCTGACCAGCCGCGAGTTTTATACGCCGGTACTGACGCTGGTCGGGGAGATTTCGCTTCATACGATCCGGGTCTTCGTCCTCCAGAATTTTCAGACGGTCGAAATCATCTACATGCTCTTTGCCGCGACGCTGGCGGCGTTTTACAGTGGCCGCAGGCTCAGCCGCGAGGAAGCCGTCGCGCTGCGCCGGATGCGCGAGCAGCAAACCTGACCCGCGCCGGTACCCCCTGCTACGCAGAGACGTACCGCAGTGCTTCCGTATGCCGGGCAGGTACGCGTGACAGCTCTGTATCGACGAGCTGGTCCATGCTGTTTGGTGCATCCTCTTCGCCGACAAATATCGGTGGGCTCCGTCGCAACAGCATCCAGTCGCCGGTTTTGACGATCTTTGCCAGATGCATCATGTTGATGCGGATGGCCTCGACGTAAGGGTTCTGGCCGTCGTAGAGCACCTCGATGTAACGGTATGCCCGGTTAAACTTTGCCTGCAGCCGGGTGCGCAGGACCTCCTGGTAGAAATGCGGCGTCTTGCGCAGCAGGTCGGTTCCGGATTCGTAGCGCACCGTGTACTCACCGGCACGGGCGTTCTCGATCGCGATTCCGCCGAGGACGAATTCCTTGTAGAGCCGGTCGCGGCATTTTTCCAGGTAGCAACGGTCTGCCATCTGTGCAATCAGGTCCGCTGTGCCTAACAGGTGACCGCAGAGTGCATCGCGTGGATCATCGAGTTCGATGTTGTCGAGGTCGAGTTCGTAACCGGTAAAGTGCACGATCATGCTGCTGACGGCGGCATCGCTGCCGAGACCCAGTTCCGGCAGGTAGCGCCGCAGGAAGTCTGCGCTGCGCGAGACATGGTGTTGCGTAAATTCCGCGCCGTTACGAAAGTCGCGATCCCGTTCCTTGTGGCGAATGTAACCGGAGTCATGGAACAGTGACGTGATAATGGCCATTTGTGCGCGCCGGGGGCCGAGCCGGTCCTGTGTTTCGCAACTCGTCTCGTAACCGGCGACGAGCCGTACCAGAGCGAGCGTCATGTCGAGAGTGTGCTGCATGTCGTGATAGGTCGTGTCGCACCCGAGGTAGCCGGGGTAGTCGCCGCGGAACAGGCGCTCGAAGTCGTAGAAGGCGAGCCACAGCTTGTCGAACGGCGCACCCGGGAACGTATCGGTGTAGAGCTTGCGCACGGCATCGCGAACTGCCGCCGGGTTACTCACCTGGACAGTATTCGTGACGTCGTAGTCGTTGCGGCGGTCCTGTGACAAAAGCGGCCTCTTATTATTGTTGTTGTCAGGCACGAGTTTCATGGCGACCGTTCTATGGCCGGCGGCGACAGGTTGTTCGGGAGGGCAGAAGCCCGCGAGGCCCGGTCGCACTGGCAGCAAATGATACAACGCTCTTTGGCAAGAGTCAGACACATAATCGCGGAATATGTCACATCCGCAGGGCGGCTGTCACACAGAAAACTCGGCAATTACAGGAGTATGGTCGGACGGGCGCTCCCACGTGCGCGGCTCGCGGTCGACGAGGCTTGACAGGCATTTTTGCGCAAGCGCCGGGCTCGCCAGGATCAGGTCTATGCGCAGCCCGGCATTGCGCCGGAAGGCCGCCGCGCGATAATCCCACCAGCTGAATATCGCGTCCGGTTGCTCGAACTGGCGAAAGACGTCAACGAGCCCCAGGTCGAACAGTGACCTCAATGCGGCACGCTCCGGCTCGCTGCAAAGCACATCGTCGCCCCACTTCACGGGATCGTAGACATCCCGGTCTTCGGGCGCGATATTGAAATCACCCAGGACCACGAGCTTCTCGTGGTTCGTAAGTTCCGCTGCCAGCCAGTCACGTAGTGCGGCGAGCCAGCGCAACTTGTATTCATACTTGTCGGACCCGACGCTCTGGCCGTTGGGCACGTACAGGTTGATAACGCGGACATTATCGACGGTGGTCGCCAGTACCCGCCGCTGCACGTCATCAAAGCCGGGCAGGTCCGTGATGGGGTCCTCGAGTGCTGCTCGTGCGACCGTGGCCACGCCGTTATAGGTCTTCTGGCCATTCGCCAGTGCGTGGTAACCGAGATCGCGGAACGCTTCCTCCGGAAACACTTCGCTCAGTTGCTTGATCTCCTGCATCACCAGCACATCGGGGTTTGCGCTTGCGAGCCACTCGAGCACGTGCGGCAGGCGCACCTTGAGTGAATTGACGTTCCAGGTGGCCAGCTTCATGCGGCCTTGCCGATACCTGTATGGCGTAACAGTGCATCGAGCGTCGGCTTGCGGCCCCTGAATGCGACGAATGCCTGCATGATGTCGCGGCTTCCGCCTACTTCGAGAATCTCCCGGCGAAAGCGTGCAGCCGTATGTTCATCGAAAATACCGGCTTCCTCGAATGCCGAAAAGGCATCGGCCGCCAGGACTTCCGCCCACTTGTAGCTGTAGTAGCCAGCCGCGTAACCGCCGGCAAATATGTGCGAAAAGCTCTGGGGAAAGCGATTGAAGTCGGGATGGCGCACCAGCGCGACTTCATCGCGAACTTTCTTCAACAGTTCAAGCGGCCGTGCCCCTGCGTCGGGATCGTAGTTCGCATGTATACAAAAATCGAACAGGGCAAATTCGATCTGCCGCAACATTGCGAGTGCGGCGCCGCAATGCCGGCTGTTCAGGAGCCGCTCGAACATGTCTTCCGGCAACGGTTCGCCGGTTTCAATATGCGCCGATGCACCGGTCAGCACTTCCCGGTTCCACGCAAAATTTTCCATGAATTGGCTCGGCAGCTCGACAGCGTCCCAGGGAACGCCGTTAATGCCAGCTATGGCAGGGTAGTCGATACGGGTAAGCAGGTGATGCAGCATGTGCCCAAATTCGTGGAACAGGGTAACGACGTCGCTGTGCGTAAGCAACGACACGCCCGCGTCGTTCGGTGGCGAAAAATTGCAGACAAGGTAGCCAACGGGAATGACATTCTCCCCCGCCAGGTTTTTGCGCACGATGCATTCGTCTATCCACGCGCCGTTGCGCTTGCCGGTACGGGCATACAGGTCCGTGTAAAAACCGCCGATCGTCGAGCCGTCACGGTCGTGGACCTCGAAGTATCGAACGGCGGGATGCCATGTTGCGACATCATCGTTGGCGGCCAGCGTCACGCCGTACAGCCGTCCGGCCAGTTCGAACAGGCCCTTTTTGACACGATCCGCCGGAAAGTACTTGCGCAACGCCTCATCGGATACCGAATACTTTTTCTGCTTCAGTTTTTCGAGCCAATAGGGAATGTCCCACGCTTCGAGTGGCTGCGGCGCGAGATCCTGCAATTCCCGCATTTCCGCCTCTGCGGCTGGACGGGTTTTCGACGCGAGTTCGCGCAGGAAGCCGGTGACTTCATCGGCGCTGGCCGCCATCTTCGTGGCAAGTGAATATTCCGCGTAATTCGGGTAGCCCACCAGCGCGGCCGCACGATGACGCAGCCTAAGTATTTCTTCTATATTGTCGCTGTTGTCCCAACCACGATCATCGGCCTGGTCCGACGCCCGCGTCGACCACGCCCGGTAAAAGATTTGCCGCAGCTCACGATTCTTCGCGTGCAGGCTTACGGCCTGCCATGTCGGGAAATCGAGCGTCAGGTAACAGCCGCCATCGAGGCCACGGTCGGCGGCCGCCTTCCTCGCCCGCATGATGATCGATTCGGGCAATCCGTCGAGGTCTGCTTCGGCTACGTGACGGCTCCAGCTGTCGGTCGAATCCTGGACATTCTGGTCGAATTTGGCCTGGATGCGCGCCAGCTGCTGGCGTATGTCACGAAACTCATCCTTCTCGTGTTCCGGCAATGCGACACCGGCAAGGCGAAAGTCACGCAGTGCGTGTTCGACGAGCGTACGGCACTCGGCGGAGGCGTCCTCCGGCATGCGCCCGGCGACCTGCCGGTAGGCGTCGTACAGCTCCCGATTCTGTGATAATTCGGTGTCGTATTCGGTCAATAGCGGCAGCGCCTCGTTGTAGGCATCACGCCAGGCCGGGTCTTCAAGCACGCTTTGCAGGTGCGTAATCGGCGACCAGACACGCCGCAACTCGTGCTGCATGTTCTCGAGTGCCGGCACCAGTGATTCGAAATCGTGCGTCGCGGGATCCTGCAGGAGACCGGCAAGCTTTCGGCGGTGGGCTGCGATAAGCTCGCGCAGCGCCGGCAACGTGTGTTCCGGTTTCAGGTCGCTGAAACGCGGCAGTTCTGAGGTATCGAGTAAAGGATTGGCCATTGGCGGCTATTGAAATTATTGGGGCTTGTTGGCGTTAATTTGAATTGATGGATGGTATCACAGGCAAGTCTGGCATAGCACGACCATATGTATCACCGTGTTTCTGTGGCGATCCAGCAATATATGGCCCGGAAACAGCGAAGGAGAGCAAGTGGCACCACTGAAACAGCAATTTGATCTATTGGTAATCGGTGGCGGCAGCGGCGGTCTCGCGCACGCGCAACGGGCCGCGGAATACGGTGCCAGGGCCGCGGTGATCGAGCGCGGCCCGCTCGGCGGAACCTGCGTCAACGTCGGCTGTGTGCCGAAGAAAGTCATGTGGTACAGCGCGCACCATGCGCATGAGGCGGAGCAGGCCGCTGACTTCGGGTTTGATATTACAACCAACGGACACGACTGGCCGCTGCTGAAGACCCGGCGCGATGCCTATATCGCCCGGCTGAACGGCATTTACGCAAACAATCTTGAGCGCCGGCAGGTGACGCTGCTCCGGGGCGACGCCCAATTCCTGGACGCGACTACTGTAAACGTTGACGGCACGCCGGTTACGGCAAAGCGTATTGTCATCGCGACGGGTGGTTACCCGGTGCTGCCCGACATTCCGGGCGCAGAGCTCGGTATTACGTCCGACGGCTTCTTCGAACTCGACGAGCGCCCACAACGGGTTGCGGTTGTTGGCAGCGGTTACGTCGCCGTCGAGCTTGCCGGCGTATTCAAAGCACTCGGTAGCGAGACTACCGTTCTTATCCGCAAGGACGCGATCCTGCGCAGTTTCGAGCGCATGCTGGGCAGCGAAGCGCGCGCGGTGATGGAGTCCGACGGTGTCCGGTTTGAAACAGGCGCAGTGCCCGTGGCGGCGGAGAAATCCGGCGGCGGTATCAACATCACGGCGGCGGACGGCCGCTCCTTCGGGCCATTCGATACGGTGCTGTGGGCGATCGGCCGGGCGCCGGCTACCCCCGGACTGGACCTCGCCGCGGCGGGCGTCGAAACGGACGATGCCGGCTTTATTACCGTCGATGAGTACCAGAAAACCAACGTCGATAATATCTTTGCGCTCGGCGACGTGACCGGTGCCGTTGCCCTGACACCGGTGGCCATTGCCGCCGGAAGACGGCTGGCCGACCGGTTGTACGGTGGTATGAAGGATCGCAAGCTCAATTACGAAAACATCGCGACGGTCGTATTCACCCATCCGCCCATTGGCACAATCGGCCTTACCGAGCAACAGGCTCGCGAGCTGCACAGCGACGGTGTCAAGGTCTACCAGAGCCGCTTCACGCCGATGCTCTATGCACTGGGTGAAAAAAAGGTGCCGACGACAATGAAACTGGTCACTGTCGGCGAGGACGAACGCATAGTCGGTTGCCACTTGATCGGGGACGGCGTCGACGAAATGATGCAGGGCTTTGCCGTTGCTATCCGCATGGGCGCACGCAAGGCAGACTTTGACGACACCGTCGCCATACACCCGACCAGCGCCGAAGAACTCGTTACGATGCGGTGACTGAAATCTGCTTCAGGACCGTCATCGTATCGGGCCGGATGCCGCGCCACAGCTGAAAGGATTCCGCGGCCTGCTCGACGAGCATGCCCCAGCCCATGATGGACTTCGCCGCGCCGCGCCCCGCGGCCCATTGACTGAACGGTGTCGGGGTCAGGCCGTACGACAGGTCATAGCAGACGGTGTCGGCGCGAACGGCATGGTCGGGATACGGTGGCACCTCGCCCCTGAGCCCCGCCGACGTCGCATTGATGACCAGGTCGAAGTCGATATCCTCCGGCACATTTTTGAAACTGCACGCCGAAACGGATCCACTCGCGGAGAAATGATCGGCCAGCGCTTCCGCCTTGGCGGCGGTCCGGTTTGCGATAACGAGCCGGCGCGGTTTGTTGTCGAGCAACGGGCCTGCGATACCGCGTGTGGCGCCGCCGGCGCCCAGTACGAGGATACGCGCGTCCCGCAACGTCAAATGCTGGTTAGCGAGCAGATCGCGCACAAGGCCGATGCCATCCGTGTTGTCGCCAAAGATCGTATCATCTTGCAGGATCAGCGTATTGACGGCGCCCGCTGTGCTTGCACGTTCGCTCATCTCATCAACAAGCCGTACCACGTCACTTTTATGCGGTACGGTTATATTGAGGCCCTTGCCGCCGGTACGCGCGAACTGGCGTATCGAGCTTTCGAGCTTGTCCGGGGCAACCTGCAGCAGTTCATACTGCATCTGCTGCCCGGTTTGCAGCGCAAACAGCCGGTGAATGACGGGCGACCGGCTGTGTGAAACCGGGTAACCCATGACGCCGTATCGGTCGATGCCTGTCACCACTTTGTCCTGCCCCCCCACGCCATTGAAATCCTGCTAATCCTCATGCAGCCAGCGAGCCGCCTGCAATGCGAAATAGCTCAGGACCGCCTGCGCGCCGGCGCGCTTGATCGCCATCAGGGACTCAAGAACTGCGGCACGCTCGTCCAGCCAGCCGTTGGCGGATGCGGCACGGATCATCGCGTACTCGCCGCTGACCTGGTAGGCAAACGTCGGTACGCCGTAGGACTCGCGAATACGGTGGATGACGTCAAGATACGGCAGCGCCGGCTTGACCATGACGATGTCAGCGCCTTCGTCCAGGTCCAGCGCGACTTCCCGCAATGCCTCTTCGCTGTTGGCCGGCGCCATCTGGTAATTACGCTTGTCGGACTTGCCCAGGTTTGCGGCGGACCCGACCGCATCCCGGAACGGCCCGTAAAAGCACGAAGCGTACTTCGCCGCATACGACAGAATCAGCGTATTCGGATGGCTGGCCGATTCCAGCGCAGTGCGTATCGCGCCGATGCGTCCGTCCATCATGTCAGACGGTGCGACGATGTCGGCACCGGCCTCCGCATGCGACACTGCCTGCTTGACCAGGGCCTCTACCGTTGCATCGTTCAGCACATAGCCGTGCTTGTCGATAATGCCGTCCTGGCCGTGTGTCGTGTATGGGTCCAGTGCGACGTCAGTGATAATGGCCAGGTCCGGATAAGCCCGCTTTAGCTCCCGTACGGTGGTCTGCACCAGTCCGGCGGGGTTGGCACTTTCATCCCCGTGAGGAGATTTCAGTCCGCTGTCAATGACAGGAAACAGGGCCAGCGCGGGAATGCCGAGCGTCTGCGCCTCCCCGGCCTGCTGCAGGATCCCGTCGATACTGAGCCGCTCGATGCCGGGCATCGAAGACACTGTCTCCCGGCGGCTATCCCCGGCAAGAACAAACACCGGGTAAATCAGGTCCGAAGGACTGAATGTCGTTTCGGCCACCAGGCGCCGTAGCGCGGCACTGCGCCGGGTTCGCCGCAGGCGGGTATGCGGGTATCGTTCACCGGGCTGGCTGTTCATAGAGCGCTCATTATTCGGGAAAAGTTTAATTTTCCATGTATTCAGGTAGGGTTTCCATGCCTGACCGACAAATACTGCAGGCCAGGTAATAATTCCTTAAACAGACGGGTCCTCTCGCATGACAGGCAAGACTGATATCGCGTTGCGTAAGCGGCGTTTCGAACAACTGGTGGGAGTATTGCGCCGTGACATGTACCGGTACGCCGCATGGCTCTCGCGGGACCCCGGAATCGCCGAGGACGTCGTTCAGGAGTCCATGCTCAGGGCCTGGAAGTCCCTGGAGGCGCTCCGCGATGACGCGGCCGCGAAACAGTGGCTGTTGACGATTGTCAGGCGCGAGAACGCGCGCTACTTCGAGCGCAAGCGGCTGGAAACCGTGGACATCGATGACCTTACGCCAGCGCAGTCAGCGATGATCGCCGACGGCGACACGTCCGAACTCGACGAAGTTCGGCAGGCTATTTACAGACTGGAGGATGATTACAGGGAACCGCTGGTGCTGCAGGTGCTACTTGGTTACAGCACGAAAGAGATCGCCGAACTGATCGGCATCAAGCCTGGCGCCGTACTGACACGGTTGCACAGGGCGCGCATCAAGCTGAAGGAACTGCACGACAGGGATGAAGCGGCATGAGTAATTACACCGAAACGATGAATTGCGAAACATTCAGGCAGGCAGTGACGGCGGATCCGGCCGATGCATCGGCGCAATTGCGCTCGCACGAGGATCGGTGCAGTGAGTGCCGACAGTACCGTGAGGCAATGCAGCAGTTCGATGCACGCCTGCGCCAGGCACTGGAAATTCCCGTGCCGTCGGTCAAAATGCCGGACCTGGATTCGACCGACAACGTTGTTCCAATGCGAACGCGGCGCATGACGACACCTATATGGCTCGGCCTTGCCGCCAGCGTAGCGCTTGCCGGATGGCTCGGCCTGGCCCTGATGTCGCCCGGCGAGCCGCGGCAGTCGCTGGCCGAGGAGATCATCGCGCACATGGAACATGAACAGGACTCGCGTGTCGTGACGAACGTCGCCGTGCCGGAACGAACCCTGGCACGTGTGGTCAACAGCGATGTGGCGGAATTGAGGCCCGGAATCGGGCTGGTTACCTATGCCAGAAGCTGTGTGATCAACGGCAACCTGGTTCCGCATCTCGTCATCCAGGGTGAAAAAGGTCCGGTCACCCTGCTGCTGTTGCCCGACGAATCCATTGACGCAGCAATATCGCTCGAGGGATCGACTATCAACGGGGTCATTGTGCCGGTGGGCAAGGGCAGCATCGCAATCATCGGAGTTCGTGAAGAATCCATTGAAGATATCGGAAACCGTGTTATCGAGTCGGTGAAGTGGAGCGCGTGAAATGGCGCTCTTCCGGACGATGACTCAATCAAAAGTGCCCGCTTGGGCACCACATCAGAAGCAGGAGATAGATATGTTAGACAGAAAACTAGCGAAACCGGTTGCACTCGCAGTAGGCGCGGCACTCGCCGGCTCATTTGCATTCAGCGGCATGGCCAGTGCGGACACAGGCGCCAGCCCGTTCGCAATGACTTCACTCAGTTCCGGCTACATGCTGGGCGCTGGAAGCAGCGGCCAGGAAGGTGAGGAAAAGGAAGGCGAAGGCAAATGCGGTGAAGGCAAGTGCGGTGGCGAAAAAGAAGGTGAAGGCAGCTGCGGCGGTGACAAGGAAGGCGAAGGCAAATGCGGTGAAGGCAAGTGCGGCGGTGACAAGGAAGGCGAAGGCAAATGCGGTGAAGGCAAATGCGGCGGCGAAAAAGAAGGTGAAGGCAGCTGCGGCGGCGACAAGGAAGGCGAAGGCAAGTGCGGCGAAGGCAAGTGCGGTAACGCAGCCTGATACGCGGCAATACAGCCCGTCGAAAAAGCCCGCGCCAGTCGCGGGCTTTTTTTAGCTGGCGCGAACACTCATTGCGAGCCCGCGAGGGCAGGGTAGTCCTGCGTCATTGCGAGCCCGCAAGGGCGTGGCAATCTCGCGCCGATTGGCAGAGTCGTGGTCTGTGCGAGATCGCCACGGCGCTGCGCGCCTCGCGACGACAATTGTCTGAATAATGCATTGATTTGCCACGAGCGCGCCGGTCACTCTTCTGCTATTTTGGCGACCGCATCAACATAAAGGTTTGCCAGTCAAATCATGCCGAAAAAGATCCGCCGCTGCGCGTGGGCTGAAGGCGTCAGCCTTGCCTACATTGAATACCACGACACCGAATGGGGCGTGCCCGTCTTTGATGACCACAGGCAATTCGAGTTCCTGATTCTCGAGGGCGTACAGGCCGGGCTGAGCTGGTCGACGATACTGAACAAGCGCGACGGCTATCGTGCCGCGTTTGCCGACTTCGATCCGGAAAAAGTGGCGCGTTTCACCAAAAAGCGGATCGACAAGCTCTTGCAGAACCCGGCCATCGTTCGCAACCGGCTGAAAGTCGAGTCCAGTGTGACGAACGCAAAGGCGTTCCTCGACGTGCAGGCTGAGTTCGACGGCTTCAGCAACTACATCTGGCAGTTTGTCGATGGCAAACCTAAGCAGAACCGCCTGCGGCAGGACAGCGATGTCCCGGCGACGTCACCCGAGTCGGATGCGATGAGCAAGGACATGAAAAAGCGCGGCTTTCGTTTTGTCGGCAGCACGATCCTGTATGCGCACATGCAGGCGACCGGCCTGGTGAACGATCATGTCACCGGCTGTTTCCGCCAGCGCGAATGCGCGGCGCTCGCGAAGAAACCATAAGTCGCGAGTACCCGGGGCCCCACCGTCACTCTGGTATCAAGCGTTCCCGAGGCCCGGCATCTCGAAGCCGTGCTGTTCGAGCCTGTGCAGCAGCTCGGTAGCCGCGGCAGCGGTAAGCGGCGTAAGCGGCGGGCGCACGTGACGCCACGACGGATCCCCGCTGTAATGCGCGGCGATGGCTTTCAGCGCCGGAATCATCGGGTAGGCCTGCGCAATGGCGCGAATGTCATCGAGCTGACCCTGTTTTTCGTCGGCATCATCCGCTTGCCAGTCCCGGTAGAGCCGGACGATCGCACCGGGGTTGATATTCGCGGTTGCCGAAATGCAGCCGGCGCCGCCGGCTCTCATGTTCCTTAGCAGCAGCGTTTCACTGCCGACGAACACCCGGAAGTCGTCCCACTGCCGTTCCAGCATCGCCTGCGAATTGTCCCAGTCGCCGGAACTGTCCTTGATGCCGGCGACAACCTCCGGAAAGTCGTGTACCAGCCGCTCGACGAGGTCGAGACTCAAGCCGACTTGCGCGACCGGCGGTATGTGGTACAGGTAGATTCGCAGTGCATCGCTGCCGACACGGCTGATGATCTCGGCATAATTGCGGTACAGGCCGTCGTCGCTGACTCCCTTGTAGTAAAACGGCGGCAGCATCAAAACGCCCGCGCAACCCAGCGAGACCGCGTGGCGTGTCAGTTCGACACTGTCCGTCAGTGCCGAACAACCCGTACCCGGCATCAGTCTGCCGGGATCGATACCGGCCTCGACGAGCCGGGTCAGCAGGTCCTTTTTCTCGCTGACCGACATCGAGTTCGCTTCGCTGTTGGTGCCGAACACAGCGAGGCCGACGTCCTGCGACAAGAGCCAACGGCACTGGCGTATCAACGATTCCGGGTTCGGCTCGAGGTCTTCGTCAAAAGGTGTGATAACGGGCGTCAGTACGCCCGAAAACCGGTCGGTACGGGGCAAGGGATGTCTCCTGGATCAGCGGCTGCGCGAATAATACACGTAACGTGCCCGCGGCCTGTCAGTTGCGTATACGGATAACCGTCAGGCCGACGAGCCCCTGTGGCGTCGTGTGCGAGATGCCCCCAAGGTAGATCGAGTCCGACTGCAGCCCGCTCCACGACACCAGGATGTCCTCGGTGCTGCCGGAGCTGACGGCTGCGGGCGCCGTCACCGACATGTTGCCCTGATTGTCGTTGAGTCCGAACTGCCATGCGTAGATGTCGTAGACGGCGCCCGGGCCACCGGTAACATTGTCAGTCGCGAAGCCGTGTACGAATACCGCGTAGGTGCCGGCTCCCGGCAGCAGGACATTGAATCCTCTTCCGCCGTCTGTCCGCCGCTTTCGCCAATCTTGTTGCAGTTCACGCCGTCTGGACAGTAGTAAATGTACATGTCGAGGTCGTCGTTGCCGTCGGTAAACTCATCAAACAGAGCAAACCGCAGATAGGCCTGGTTGGCCGGCACATCGTAAAGATGCGCCGTGACGCCGTTCGTTTCGCGGATCGTGAACGTCTTCGTCGGATCGGAATCCACCGTGTCGCGGATTATGAGCGGCCGCCGCATGCCGTGCACGCCGGCGCTGTAGGTGCCGTTGTAGCCAAACTCGACCGGAAACGTCAGATCCCCGCTTGTGCCGGTTGACCCGACTTCGCCCGGTGCCGTAAGCGAAATCGGCCGCGCGGCCAGCACACTGCGGACCGCATGGTCGTCGCTGTTCCATGCCAGGCTGCCAAAACGCCAGGCGTCGAGTGGCCCGCTGGCATACCTGTAGGTCACATCGAATTCCACTGATGCACCGGGCAGAACGGACAGCGACATCGGTGACACAGTCACGTCGATGCCAGCCGGCGGCACTATCTCTGCCATATAAGCTTCGCTTGTGTCGCTGACATTTGTCACGCGGCGCGTTACCGTTTTCGAATTGGCCAGGCGCGCGACCGCGATCGCCGGCTGGTTCAGCTGGCTGGCATCCGTTGACAGGCCAGTCGCGAGAAGTTCGGTGCAACGCTGTTCGTCGTTGGCCGGTGAGTCGATGCCGCACGCATAGGCATCGAACTCGTCGTCCGTGACATCGAAGACGAGCCCCGGGTCATTTGCGGCGTTCGGTGCGATATGCCCCGCGCCAAAATCAAGCGGTATGGCGAGGCTTTCGCTGTTTTGCAGCCCTACGTCCTGGTACGCGGTCGTCATCAGCGCCGACTTGAGCGCCGCCGGGCTCCAGTCAGGGTGCGCCTGTTTCAGCAATGCGGCGATACCTGCCACGTGCGGTGTCGACATCGACGTACCGGTCAGGAAGGCAAAGTTTTCGCCGGACAGCGAATTCACCGCATGCGGCGTGAAGCCCGCGAGGATATTGATGCCGGGCGCTGTTACGTCAGGCTTCAGGATGTCCTGTATCGGGGCGGGACCGCGCGAGCTGAAACTGCCCATTACGTTGCCGGTATCCTCGACAGTCAGGAACAGGCCTTTGTCCAATACGGCGCCTACTGTTTCCCCGGCATCGAGTTCGGCCAGTATCAGGTTGCCGTCCGCCTGCCCGAGCATCAGTGCCGGGATATCGACGCTGCCCGCGGTGCCGACCATGACGATGGGATCGCCGGCGATGCTGAATATGACCGCCGCAACGGCGCCGGCATCCGCGGCATTGGTCACCTTGACATGGAAGCTGCAGCCGCCGCGCTGGATGAAGGCGATGTTGCCGGAAATGTCGGTGTTGTTGACCAGCGGTTCGCAGGCATCGAATGTCGTGCCGGGGTCGCCATTCGCAAGTAGGTTGTCGTCGTCATCGGCGAGGACCAGGTCCGCCTCGATCGGTCCCGCATCCGCAAGCGGCGTCGTGAAGCTGGCTTCCTTGACGGCATAGCGGCCGGCGACCGACGCCGGCTCAGTAATGCTTATAGCCTCCAGCGAGTGCGCACCGTCCCGGCTCGACGCACCCGCCGTGATGACCCACGGCGATCCGGCCGGCGAGCCGATCGTCGCGAAATTGGGACCCTCGTTGCCGGCCGCGACAACGGTCAGCACGCCGGCTTTTGCGGCGGCCATCAGTGCCACGTCATCAGGCGCGGTCGTATCGCGCATTGAATTGCCGACAGAGTAATTAATAATGTGTACGCCGTCGGCCACCGCCGTGTCGATGGCCAGTGCGAGGTCGGAGGTGTTGCAGCTCGAGCGGGTTTCGTCGGGCCGCAGCCAGCAGGCTTTGTAGGCGGCAATCCGGGCTTTCGGCGCCATGCCCTCGACGCGTCCAAGTACCGTGCCGAAGATTGATGCATCGACACGGTTGCCGGCCGCCGTCGTCGCCGTATGTGTACCGTGGCCGTCGACGTCGAGGGCCGAGAAAATCTCACCGTCGTCGATCGGGCCCGCGTCCGCGGCGCCGTCGAAGAAATAACGCGCGCCGATCATCTTGTTGTTGCAGGCGTCCGCCGGGAATTCCGGGCCCGCCTGGCAGACGCCGTTCCAGTTCTCCGGCGGCTCGAACAGCGTGATATCGGCCATGCGCTCAAAACGCCGGCACAGCCATTTGCCGAGCAGGCTGTTCTGCGCCCAGGTGCTTTCACAAAGGCGAGGCATTGGCGCCGACCGCGTGTCCGCCAGTGCCGGGTGTTCCGGAGCGATACCACTGTCAATGACGCCGATGACGATACCGTCGCCATCCAGCCCGGCGACGCCACGCAAGCCGTTCTCGCTGTCGAACAGGTCGAGGAATTCGGCGCTGAAGTTCGTCGTCAGCGGCCGGATCTCGTCTTCCCAGACGCGCAGGACTTCCGGCATGTGCTCGACCTTGATGGCCTCTGCTGCCGTCATGCGGGCGGCGAAGCCATTCAGGCTGTAGCGGTAACTGTAAATTTGCTGCGCGCCGGGGCCGGCCTTGGCGAGGACCCGTTGCTGCTCGTCGGCCAGCTTCTGCGTGTAGCCCTGGACCAGGGCACTGTTCTTGTCGAACGAGCGCGGTGCCGACACCTTGCCGCTGACGCCGCGCACCTCGCTTGCTACGTATTCGGCCGCGGACGGCGAGCGCAGCTGCACGATATAGACCTTCGGTACGTCCGTATCCGTGCCATTGCCGGTAAATTGCAACGCCGCGAGCGCGCCGCCATCGCGCAACAGGCTTTCACTGTCGGCAAACGCTGCCACGGACAGCAGCAGGCACAAGGCGATGGAATAAGGGTGATTCACTTGGGTAATTACGCTGTAAAGCCCGGTTTTGCAAAGAAGTTACCACAGCGGGCCAACAGCCGGGTAGCCGCGTGCATTGTGCTCAAGCGCCATGCCGCGGTTCGCTGGCCCGGACGATTCATGAACGGCACGGAGGTAGGAGCGGAGGTGTGCCCCGGGGAGGGCTTTTCAGGGCTGTGCCCACAGGGACGTCCGACACAGAGCCCTTGTAACTAGTGGGGACGTATTCACAGCGTCCCTGAAAAGCCCTCCCCGGGGTGCGCCTCCGCCAACCAATGAAGCAGATCGTTCATGAATCGTCCGGGCCAGCCACGGTGAGCCAGTCCCGCGGCCGCAGGTAATCGCTGTAGAGTGCGGCCTCCGGCGTACCGGGTTCCGGCTGCCAGTTATAGGCCCAGCGCACCCTCGGCGGCAGCGACATCAGTATCGACTCGGTGCGGCCGCCGGATTGCAGGCCGAACAGCGTGCCGCGGTCGTACAGAAGGTTGAACTCGACGTATCGCCCGCGGCGGTAGAGCTGGAACTCCCGTTCGCGCTCACCGTATTCATGATCCTTGTGTGCCTGGACGATCGGCAGGTAGGCGGGCAGGAACTTCTCGGCGACGGCTCGTGTAAAAGCGAAGGAACGCTCGAAGCCGAAGTCATTCAGGTCATCGAAAAACAACCCGCCGACGCCGCGGGTCTCATCGCGGTGCTTCAGGTAGAAATACTCATCGCACCACTGTTTGTAACGCGCATATACGTCATCGCCAAATTCGTTGCAGGCATCACTCGCACATTGGTGCCAGTGCCGGACATCCGCGGCGAACGGATAATACGGTGTCAGGTCGAAGCCGCCGCCGAACCACCAGACGGGTTTGGCGTCAGCGCCGGTGGCGTTGAAAAAGCGGAAATTGGCATGCGTTGTCGGCACGTACGGGTTCCACGGGTGCAGCACCAGGGAAACGCCCATCGCCTGGAAACCGCGTCCCGCCAGTTCGGGCCGCGATTTGCTGGCCGACGACGGCAGCTCGCTACCATGCACATGCGAAAAACCAACGCCGGCCTGCTCGAAGACCGCGCCACCGGCGAGTATGCGGCTCTCGCCCCCGCCGCCGCCAGGCCGCTTCCAGGCGTCGCGGGTGAAGCGGGCGCCGCCATCCTCATCCTCGAGTGCCTGGACGATCCGGTCCTGTAACGAGCGCAGGTACGACTCGACTGCCGCTACGTCAACGGCTGAGTCGTTCATGGCGTTGCAGCGCGCAGCACCGCGCCGCTTTCGAGATCGCGCAGTTCGGACGGGCCCCGGGCCGGACCGCAGCGGCCCGGCACAATAAAATCGACAAGGTTCTGAAACTGCCGGCGCACGACCCATGCATTGCGTGCCGGCGGGTGGCCGCTTAAGTTCGCGCTGGTTGAAACAAGCGGCATGCCCGCCGCCTCGCAGAGTGCCGCGGCCACCGGGTGCGCCGTAATCCGGACGGCAATGCCAGTGTGCGCGCCGCGCACCCATTCCGGCACGCCATCGGCGGCAGGCACGATCCATGTGACCGGGTGTTTGGCGGAAGAGGCAAGGCTATGCTCGCCGTCCGGCAATCGGATCCAGCCGTCGAGTTGCGCGGCGTTTGCGGCGATCAGGATCAGGCCGAGTGACGGATCGCGCTTCTTTATATCGAGGAGCCTTAAGACTGCTTCCGGATCGTCGGGCAGGCAGCCAAGGCCGAACACGCCCTCCGTCGGGTACGCGATGACGCCGCCTGCGTGAAGCAGGCGTGCCGCACGGCGAAGTGGCATCGACGCGGTCAGGACGCGTTGCCCTCCGATGACTTACCGCCCGTCTCCTTTTTCTTTGCCGCCTTTTTTGCAGTCTTTTTAGCCATCTTTTTAGCAGGTTTCTTTTTCGCCCTTTTCTTTTTCGTCTTTTTCTTAGTAGCCTTCTTCTTGCTGGCCGCTGCCGGAGCTGCGGTACCCGCTTTTTTCTTCTTGCCGCGTTTGCCGCGCACCGGAGCCGCGGCAAGCAACTCCTTGCACTCTTCGAGTGTCAGTGACTTTGGCTCACGGTCTTTCGGCACCTTGGCATTCTTGGTCTTGTCCGTGATGTAGGGGCCATAGCGGCCATTCAAGACCTGTATACCCTCTTCTTCGAAATCCTGGATGATGCGATTCGCGTCGATGATTTTCTTTTCTTCGATCAGCTCGAGAGCACGCGGCAATTCAATCGTGTACGGATCATCGTCGCCACGGATCGATGCGAACTTGTCGCCGTAACGCACGTACGGACCGAAGCGGCCGACACTCGCCGACACCGGCTCGCCATCCTGTGTTTCGCCAAGTTTGCGCGGCAGCTTGAAGAGCTCGAGTGCATCGTCTAGCGTCAGGTCATTCATCTTCTGGCCCGGACGCAGGCCGGCAAATTTTGGCTTTTCCTCGTCGTCCTTCGTGCCCACCTGTACGAAAGGACCGTAACGGCCCATGCGTACCGCAACGGGTTTGCCGTTTTTCGGATGTATACCAAGTTCGCGGGCCATTGCTACCTGCTCGCGGGTAACACTTTCTTCCTTGTCGATGACGAGTTTGGCGAACGGTTTCCAGAATTCCTCGAGCAACGGCACCCATTCCTTGTTGCCGAGCGAAACCGCGTCGAGGTCGTCTTCGAGCCGCGCCGTAAAATCGTAATCGACATATTGGGTGAAATGCTCGGTCAAAAAGCCATTGACGATGCGCCCGATATCCGTCGGTATGAAACGCTTGCCGTCCATCTCGACGTACTCACGATGCTTGAGAGTCGCAATGATGCTTGCGTACGTCGACGGCCTGCCGATGCCGTACTCTTCCAGCGTCTTGACGAGGCTTGCTTCGGTAAAGCGCGGGGGCGGCTCCGTGAAATGCTGTTCCGTGCGCAGCTTGTCGAGCGAGATGACGTCGCCTTCGGCAATCTCGGGCAGCAGCCGGTCGCCGTCATCGAGCTCGGTATCGTCCTTGCCCTCCTGGTAGACGGCCATGAAGCCGGGTTCGACGAGCACCGACCCGTTGGCCCGAAAGCGATGGCCGTCAGGGGTATCGGGTCCGGCGGCAAGTTCGAGCGCGACCGTATCGAACACGGCAGGCACCATCTGGCAGGCCATCGTGCGCTGCCAGATCAATGTATAGAGTTTGAGCTGGTCACGGTCCAGCTTGCCTTTCAGTGACTCGGGCGTGCGCGTCACCGACGTCGGGCGTATCGCTTCATGCGCTTCCTGCGCATTCTTGGCCTTGGTCTTGAACTCGCGATGCTGCTCAGGCACGTTTTCCGCACCGTAGCGCTCGCGAATGACCTCGCGAATCTCGTCCAGCGCGCTCTGCGCCAGCGTGACCGAGTCGGTGCGCATATAACTGATCAGGCCGACGTTGCCTTCTTCCGGCAGTTCAAGGCCTTCATAGAGACGTTGTGCAACACGCATCGTCCATTGCGTGTTGAAGCCAAGCTTGCGGGATGCTTCCTGTTGCAGCGTTGACGTCGTAAACGGCGCGGCCGGGTTACGGCGGCGTTGCTTCTTTTCGACACTGACTGTCGTTAACTGGCCGTTCGCGGCCTCAAGAATGGTCTTTTCAACTTCGCGCGCAGTCGTTTCATTTTCAAAACTGAACTGCTCGACTTTTTTGCCGCGGTAGCGAACCAGCCGCGACAGGAACGGCTGTTCATCCTTGCTGACGTCGGCTTCAACCGACCAGTATTCGCGGGCCTTGAATGCCTCGATCTCGAGCTCACGCTCGACAATCATGCGCAATGCCGGGCTCTGCACGCGTCCCGCCGACAATCCCCGCTGCACTTTCTTCCACAATAGTGGCGACAGGTTGAAGCCTACGAGGTAGTCGAGTGCCCGCCGCGCCTGTTGCGCACAGACGAGTTCATCGGATATGCCGCGCGGGTGATCGATGGCTTCCTGTATTGCGCCTTTCGTGATCTCGTGAAACACGACGCGGTACACGGGCTTGCCGACGAGCGCTTTCTTCTCGTTCAGCAGCTCGACAAGGTGCCAGGAAATGGCTTCGCCCTCGCGATCCGGGTCCGTCGCGAGATAGAGGGCCTTCGCCTTCTTCAGTGCCCGGACTATCGCATTGACGTGCTTTTCGTTGCGCTCGATGACCTGGTACTTCATGGCGAAGCCCTGCTCCGGATCCACGGCGCCTTCTTTCGGAACCAGGTCGCGCACGTGCCCGTACGACGCCATGACATCGAAGTCCTTGCCAAGGTACTTGCTGATGGTCTTGGCTTTGGCCGGGGATTCGACGATGACCAGGTTGTCCGACATACAGCTTCCGAGGGTTGCAGGAATAGGCGCGCGAGCGGGGTGCCTGAACAAAAAACCGCAGACGGCGCCGCGGTTCAATTACATGCTCAGTGGCATTGTGTCAAGAAACAGGGCTTGCACCGTACGTGAAACAGCGCGCCCTGTCAGGTTTCAGTGGAGCAGGCCGGAATTCTCTTCGAAGACCAGGTCCTCCATGCGCGCGTAGGCCAGTTCCTCGCCCGGCTGGCTGAACAGCACCATCAGCACGACCCACTTGATCTGCTCGACATCGATGTCCGGCGTCTCGAGCGCGAGCAGGCGATCGACAAGAATTTCGCGCTGCAATGGCGACAGTATGCCGATCTGTTCCAGGTAGGTAATGAAGCCGCGGCACCCGGTATCCAGGCGCTGGCGCTCCACGTTGTTGTAGATTCGCGTGCCGTGGCCGGTCTGCGGGTTGAGGGTCAGGCCGTCATGATTATCGGCGAGGCCATCCAGCCAGTCGAGCGCACGCTCGATCTCGGTATTGCCAAAGCCGGCCCGGAGCAGCTCACCGCGCAGTTCGTTCTGGTCCGGCTCCGGCTCCTCCTCCGCGTCGATGTAAGTCTCGAACAGGTACATCAACACGTCGAGTACGTTTTCTTTCATGCCTGGAGCGGCTCCTTCATTGCGCATTACTGCGTCCGTAATCTCGAGTACTTGCCGCCGTGCAACAGCTCCACTTCGCCCTCGAGCTCCAGTATCAGAAGCATGGAGGAAACCTGATCGATCGTCAATGCGCATTTCGCGGCCAGTTCGTCGGCACTTGCCGGGTCGTAACCGAGCGCTGCGAGCAGCGCTTCATAGTGCTCATCGCGATGTTTTACGCTATTTGCGGGCATTTCCGCATCATCGTTATGTTGCATCAGGTGGCCAACCAGCGGCGCCAGCTCGTCAATGATATCGCTCGCGCTTTCGACCAGTTTCGCGCCTTCACGTATCAGCCGGTGGCAGCCGCGGGCCAGCGGATTGTGTATCGAGCCCGGTATCGCAAACACTTCGCGGCCCTGCTCCGACGCGAGCCGGGCAGTAATCAGCGAGCCGCTGCGCCAGGCCGCTTCGACGACGAGTGTGCCAAGACTGAGGCCGCTGATAATCCGGTTGCGTTCCGGAAAGTGCTCACGGCGCGGCGTGACGCCGAGCGGATATTCGCTGACCAGTGCGCCGTCGGCGGCGATGCGATGCGCGAGGTCGCGATTCACCGCCGGATAGACGCGATCGATACCGTGCCCGAGTACCGCGACGGTCTTTGCCTTGCCGGCCAGAGCACCGCGGTGCGCGGCGCTGTCGATGCCCTGCGCGAGGCCGCTGACGATGCAAAAGCCGCTCGCACCGAGATGCCGTGCAAACTGTTCCGCGGTTTCCGCGCCGCTGCGTGTCGGGTTGCGGCTGCCCACGAGTGCCAGCGTCGGCAGGTGAAGTGCGTCCGGATCGCCCTTGACGTACAGGAGCGCCGGATAATCGCGTGTCTGGCGCAGCAGTTCCGGGTAATGCCGAGAGGCGGCGGACACGAGGTGATTGCCCGGCTGCTCCTGCCATTCGAGGGCCGTCCTGATCCAGGCGTCGTCCGGCGAATGAACGGCTGAGGCCATGCGTTCGGTCAGGCCGCTGCCGATCAGGGCCGAAGCCTGCTGCCGCACGATATTGTCGGCGCTGCCGAAGCGCTCGAGCAGGGCGTCGAGGTGAGTGCCGCTGATGCGGGCGTGTCCGAGCGCAAGCCACGCTGTCAGGTCATCGGGCAAGTGTCAGTCCCCTTAAGGCCGCGACCCGGGGGCCGCATGCAAAACGGGCCGGCGCCCTGGATGAGCGCCGGCCCGTTTGCCTTAAGCGCTGTTACTCGGGGCTGCGTACGGCGTCGAGTATGTGTATGTCGCTGGTGGCTTCCATCACCAGCCCATAGGCGATGCGGTCATATACCTTGAACACCATCACCGTGCCGGCCTGTTCGTCGGGCAGCGTAACCTTCTCGCCGCCGCCCATGCGGCTCATCAGGCCACCGGACAGGCCGCCGCCATTGGCGAAGCGGTCCCGTATGACCTCGCCCGCCTGGAACACCGTCAGTATATCGCCGGGCGCCAGTCCGTCACGGGCCCCGCGGTTCATGACGATAACCTGGTATTGTCCAATCAGCGCTACACCATCTACCACGGAGATAATCCGGCCGTCGATCGGACTATCCGGTGCTTTAGGGAAGAAATTGAGCGGGATGTCCACGCTTTCCGGCAAGAGCCGGTCACCGGCCCGTGTTTCCCGGTTGGAATCAGTCAATGCGAGCGTTGCCGGGTCGCCGCCCCGTGTCAACGAGCCCTCGCCGACGTAAATGCCCTGGTAGCCGACAAGGCTGCCGTCATCCGGATCACGCAGTTCATCGCCGATATGCACGACGCTGTATTGCGTGCCGGCCGGTGCAGGGTCGCCGCCGCGCACATAGATATCGTTGCCGGCCGCGGCAATCAGGTGGTCACCGCGTGTCGACAGCACGTACGGCAGCTGCTTGATCTGCGAACGTTCCAGCACCAGGCCCCGCGACAGGAAGGCGGCAATCTGGTCATAGGGGATACTGGTAATCGCCTCGTCGAGCGGCGTGATGCGTGCCTGCGGCGACAGGCGATACGCGGACCCGCTGACGGTCGTAATGCGCGGCTGCCCGTCGATCATGACGAGTGCCAGAACATCACCGGGATAAATAAGGTGCGGGTTCTCGACCTGGGGGTTGACATACCAGACTTCGGGCCAATACCAGGGATCCTTGAGGAAAGTCGCGGCGATGTCCCACAGCGTGTCGCCGCGCTGGACGACGTATTCGTCGGGATGCCCCTCGGCCAGCGGGATCGGCGTCAGCTGCTGCCGGGCAGGCGGCGGCGTATAGGCCGGCTGTGTCTGGCGCTGGCTGGACCCGGTAATCGACGTCGGGCGGCTTTCAGGCTGGCTGGCAGGCGTAACGCCAGTGGCGTTACCGTCGTCGCTCGAGAATGGATTCAGGGAGCAACCGGCGAGCAGCACTGCCAGTGCCGTGGCGAACACAGGGGCTCTGGTATTGATGCGGATTTTGACGGGGCACATAATCAACGGCTGCTCCATGGTGGAAAGAGGCCTGCCACGGGGCAGGCACTGGTGTAATATGTCGTGTTGGCGCCTATCTAGCTGCCAAACGCGTCACAATTCCGCCCCGCGCAGATGCTTGGCAACGTGGATTCCGAGCGGCATTGTCCGCTATCTTATTCAATAAAGTCAAAAATTTAGCGGGCGTTTGTAGTAACTCACGCGAGTTTTGACAGAAGCATTATGGCGAAACTGAGAATTCTTGAATTTCCGGACCCGAGGCTGCGTAAAAAGGCGCTGCCCGTCGACACCGTGGACGAGCATTTGCGCGCCCTGGTCGACGACATGTTCGAGACCATGTACGACGCACCCGGTATCGGACTGGCGGCAACACAGGTCGACGTGCACCAGCGTCTGCTCGTCGCCGACGTGTCGGCGGAGAAGAATGACCGGCATGTCCTGATTAATCCCGTTATCCTCGAGAAAGACGGCGTGGCCCTTACCGAGGAAGGCTGCCTTTCAGTACCGGGGTACTTTGAAGAGGTCGAGCGCGCCGGACACATCCGCGTCAGTTTCCTTGACCAGGACGGTATTGAGCAGGAGCAGGAAATGGACGGCCTGCTGGCCGTATGCGTCCAGCACGAGATTGATCACCTGGACGGCAAGCTGTTTGTCGATTACCTGTCCGAGGCCAAGCGGCAGCGTATCCGCCGCCGGCTCGAAAAGGATCGCCGCCAGCAACCGGCCCCCGCGGCCGTTCTCTGAGCCCGGTCCGCGGGCGCGCCAGAGTAAACCGATGACCAAAGCGCGCGTGCTGTTTGCCGGCACGCCGGCGTTCGCGCTGGCGTCGCTCGATGCCCTGCTGGCAGCGGGCGTGCGACCGCTTGCCGTCTACACGCAGCCGGACCGGCCGGCCGGTCGGGGTCGCGTGATGGCGCCCGGCCCGGTCAAGGCGCGTGCACAGAGCGAAGCTATCCCCGTCCGGCAACCGGCCACATTGCGTGATGCTGATGTGCAGGCAGAAATTGCGGCATTTGAGCCGGACCTGATTATCGTCGCGGCGTACGGCTTGCTGCTGCCGCAGGCGGTGCTCGACATTCCGCGTCGCGGCTCTGTCAACGTGCACGCGTCATTGTTGCCGCGCTGGCGTGGTGCGGCGCCGATACAGGCCGCCCTGCTTTCAGGCGATGCCGAGACCGGCATCAGCCTGATGCGGATGGAAGCCGGTCTCGACAGCGGTCCTGTCTATGCGCGGCGAGCGATCCGCATTGGCGCCACAGAGACCGCCGGCGACCTGCACGACCGGCTGGCGGACCTGCTGCATCGCTGCTGTGCGAACAGCTTCCTGATCTGCTCGCAGGGCGGCTCGAGGCCGTCGCACAGGATGCCGCACGAGTAACGCATGCCGGCAAGTTTTCTCCCGCGGACGCCGTGCTGAATTGGGCCCGGCCGGCCGCGGCGCTCGAGCGCCAGGTGCGGGCCTTCAATCCGGTGCCCGGCGCGCGATTCGATATAGACGGTGAAACGATCAAGTGCTGGCGCGCCAGCATCAGGCGCTGCGACGGGGATATACCCGGGCATGTGCTGAGCGCGGGCAGGCACGGTATCGATATCGCGTGCGGTGGCGACGCGCTACGGCTGCTGGAAGTGCAGCGGCCGGGCAAGCGCCGCATCCGGGCGGCTGAGCTCGCGGCCCAGATGCCGCTTTCGGGGCGCACGCTCATCACGATGGCACCCTGATGGCGGCCGGTCATACGGGCGCCCGTGTCCGCGCCGAGGCGGCCAGGGCCGTGCATGCCGTTGCCATTAGCGGCCGCTCGCTCGATGCCGCGCTGGCGGACGCCGAGGGCGCGGTCGCGGAGAGCGACAGGTCGTTACTGCGTTTCTTAAGCTATGAAACGGTGCGCCGGCACTGGCCGCTGCGCGCACAGGTTGCGTCGCTCCTGTCGCGACCGCTTAAGACCCGGGACAGATCATCGAGTCGCTGCTGGCGATCGGGCTGTTGCAGCTCGGCGATACGCGCGTAGCAACGCATGCCGCCGTGACGCTGACGGTAGACGCGGCCCGGATACTGCGCCGGCCGCAGCATGCCTCGCTGGTCAATGCGGTATTGCGGCGCTCATTGCGCGAGCAGCCGGCTGTCGATGCCACGGATGAAGTGCGCTTCAATCACCCTGGCTGGATGCTGCGGCGCTTGCAGCACGACTGGCCGTCACACTGGCAGAGAATCGTTGCGGCAAACGACGAGCGCGCGCCGATGTGGCTGCGCGTCAATTTGCGGCGCGGCAGCCGCGATGACTACCTTCGGGAGCTGTCGGGGGAGGCCGTCGAGGGGCCCGTCGCGACGACGGAAGACGGACTCGATGCGGCGTTGTGTCTCGGCGACGCCACGTGCGGTCACCGAGCTCCCGGGTTTCGACGACGGGCCAGAGTCTGGTACAGGACGGTGCGGCGCAGCTTGCCGCCCCGTGGCTATTGGCGGGCGGCGGCAGCCGCATCCTTGACGCGTGCGCGGCGCCCGGCGGAAAAACCGGGCATTTGCTGGAACTGGCGGCGCCGGACGCGGTTCTAAGCGCCATTGACAACGATCCGGGGCGGCTCGAAAAAGTACAGCAAACGGTGGATCGTCTCGGACTCAAGGCAACCGTTCATGCGGCTGACGCATCCAATCCGAAGCAGTGGTGGAACGGCGCCACCTTCGACAGGATTCTTGTCGATGCACCGTGCTCGGGCAGCGGTGTCATCCGCCGGCATCCCGACATTCGGCTGCTGCGGCGCGACGCCGATATCGGCGCGTTGGCGGCGTCGCAACTACGCCTGCTGGAGGCGTTGTGGCCACTGCTGTCACCGGGAGGGCGATTGCTGTACGTCACCTGCTCCGTATTTGCAGAGGAGAACGATGATGTCGTGCGTCGCTTTCTCGACACGCACGCGGATGCGCGAGAGGATAATGTGTTGCCAAATAACAACATCCGCGCTCTAATGTGCCGCAGCAACCCCGGTTACCAGGTGCTGCCGGGGACGGCGCGCCTGGATGGATTCTATTTTGCCTGCCTTGAAAAAACAGCGTGACCACCGCATGAGCCGGCCCGTATTACACGCCGCCACCACGCTACTGGCGATGTTGTCTGCCATGCTGGTCGGCGGCGCACTGGCACAGGAGGGCACGGACCGGCATGGCTATTTCGATGTCCGCTCGGCCAGCACCCGCCTGGTCAATGGCGTGCAAGTGCTGGATGCGCGACTGCAGCTGGTTTTGAGCGACGAGGCACTCGACGCGCTGAACAGCGGCGTACCATTGACGATTGAGCTCAATATCGAAGCGCTCAGGGTTCGGCGGTTCATGCCGGATGCCACCGATGCGGAGCTGACGCTGCTCTACGAACTCGAATACCGCCCGTTGAGCCAGCGCTATATCGTGCGCAACAGGAACAGCGGCAACCAGGAATCCTTCTCGACGCTGTATTCGGCGCTCAACAGCCTCGGGCGTATCCAGGACCTGCCGATCGTCGACGACGCAATACTCGAGCCCGGCGCGGACTACCGCATGCGGCTGCAGGCGGTTTTGAGTACCCAGCAATACCCGGCGCCGCTCCGCATCCTGTTCTTCTGGCGGGACCAATGGCAGTTGAAAAGTGAGTGGTACGAATGGCCGCTCGAACGCTGAAGCGCATCCTCTATGGCACGCTCGGCATTACCGGCGTCGTGCTTGCGCTGGTGGCGCTGTACCTGCTGAGCCGCACGGCACAGGATTCGCAGGAATTCGACCGGCTCTACGTCTACATACTGTTAATCAACGTCGCAGGCGTCCTTGTTTTACTGGCGCTGATGGTCGGCAACCTGGCGCGACTGTTTCGCGAATACCGGACGCATGTACCGGGCTCCAGGCTGAAGGCACGCATGGTCGGCATGTTCGTTGGCCTGGCCGTCATTCCGCTGCTCGTGGTTTTCTATTTTTCGATGCAGTTCATCAATCGCGGCATTGATACCTGGTTCAACGTTGAAGTCGAGGCCGGGCTGGACGATGCGCTGGCACTGAGCCGCGCGGCACTCGAAACGCAGATGCGGCAGCATTTGAACAGCACGGCGAGAATCGGTGCGCGGCTCGAAGAGGTCAGCCTGCGCCAGCTCATTTTTGAACTGAACATGCTGCGGCGCGAAACCGGCGCACAGGAGATCACGCTTTTCGGCCGCAACCAGCGCATCCTTGCGACGAGTTCCGACCTGTCCGCCGGCAGCGTGCCTGTAGCACCAATCGACGAGGTGTTGTTGCAAATCCAGCAGAACCGCCCGTACGTGCGCCTGTTTCCGCTGGAGGACGGCAACTACGAAATCCGCACCGCGGTACCGATCGGGGGCGGCAGCCGCCAGGACATTGCGGGCCTTCTGCAGGCGCGATTTCCTGTGTCGGATCGCATCAGCCGCATGGCCAGACAGCGTCAACTCGGCCTACAGTGATTACAAGCTCGCCGAATACCTGCGCGAACCGCTGAAGCGCACGTTCACGATGACACTGACCGTCGTGCTGATGCTGTCACTGCTGGCATCGATCTACGGTGCGTTCGTGCTGTCGCGGCGTCTTGTGCAGCCAATACAGGATCTCGTGGCCGGCACGCGCGCCGTCGCCAAGGGTGATTTCGATACCCGCCTGCCGACGCCGTCGCGGGACGAGATCGGATTCCTGGTCAGTTCGTTCAACGACATGACACAGCGCCTGTCGACAGCGCGGCGCCAGGCAAGCCTGAGCCAGGCGCAGGTTGAGGCGGAGCGTGCGAATCTCGAAGTGATTCTTGCAAGGCTCTCCACCGGTGTCGTGTCGCTCGAATCGGATCTGCGCATTCGTACGGCGAACGAGGCCGCCGGCGCAATCCTGAACGTCAAGCTGGACAATCGTGTCGGCGAATTACTGACGGACGTCGCCGTCGGTGAACCGCTGCTCGAGCAGTTCGTTGAAGTGGCCCGCGTGCACCTCAACGCCGGTGAGCGCGAGTGGCGCGAGCAGATCGTGTTGCGCGGCGAGGTGGGCCGGCGAGTGCTGACCTGTGCGTGCACAGCACTGCCTGGTGACGAGGATCACGCCGCCGGCTTCGTCATCGTATTCGATGACATCACGGCGCTGCTGCAGGCACAGCGCGATGCGGCCTGGGGCGAGGTTGCAAGGCGGCTTGCCCATGAGATCAAGAATCCGCTGACGCCGATACAGCTATCCGCCGAACGGTTGCGGCGCAAGTATTTGCAGACGATGTCGCCCGATGAGGCGCAGATACTCGATCGGGCAACGCACACGATCGTGCAGCAGGTCGAGGCGATGAAAGAGATGGTCAACGCCTTCAGCGATTACGCGCGGGCACCGGATATGGACATCCACCAGTTCAGTGTTGAGCGGCTCGCAAACGAAGTGGTCGATCTCTATCGCGCGCAGGAGAGCGAAATTGCCATTGTGCTGCATGCAAACGATGACCTGCCGCCGCTCGAGGCTGACATGGGCCGCATCCGGCAGATCCTGCACAACCTGATACGGAATTCGATCGAGGCATTGGAAAACATCCAGGATGGTTGTATCGATGTGACAGTGTCGGCGAGTCAGTATCTCGATGCCGACATTATCGAAATAGTCGTCGAGGACAATGGACCGGGATTCAAGACCGGGTCGGTGTCGCAGGTATTTGATCCGTACGTTACGACCAAGCCCAAAGGCACGGGTCTGGGCCTTGCCATCGTAAAGAAGCTCGTTGAAGAACATGCCGGCACAATTGAAGCTGAGAACCGGCAAGACGGCGGAGCGGTCATTCGCATTCGCCTGCCTGCGACCGAGGTTGCGCGAGAAAAACTGATCGCGAAGATGCCGGGTCGCACTGAGAAACGGAGGGAGAGAGCATGAGCACATCACGCGTGCTGGTCGTGGATGACGAGGCCGACATCCGGACATTGATCAAGGACATTCTGGCGGACGAGGGATACCAGGTCACCGTCGCAGCAAACGCTGCCGCCGCGCGTACCGCGTGTGACGAGGGAACGTTCGAGCTGGTCCTGCTGGATATCTGGATGCCGGACACGGACGGCATCACGCTGTTGCGCGAATGGTCGGAGAGGGGCTCGCTGAACTGTCCGGTTGTCATCATGTCGGGGCATGGCACGGTAGACACGGCCGTAGAAGCAACGCGACTTGGCGCGTTTGATTTTGTTGAAAAGCCGCTGTCGATCGCCAAGTTACTGCGCACGGTCGAGCGGGCGCTCGAAGCACACAAGCGCAGGAGCGCGGCTTCCCGACAGATGCTTCCGTCGCTGCTCGCGCCGGTGGGCCGCAGCCGGCTGATGCAGGATCTGCGCGAGACCGTGCAGCGCTACGCATCGCATGATTCGCCGGTGTTGCTGATCGGTGAGCCAGGCACCGGCCGTGGCGCCTTTGCGCAATATATGCACGGGCTTAGCCACCGAGCCGACGGTCCGCTCGAGACACTGCTCGCCACATCGCTGACAGACAGTAACGCCGAGGAACAGCTGTTTGGCAGTGAGGACGGTAGTGAGACGGTCAAGGGTGTTTTTGAGCGCGCGGGCGAAGGCACCGTGATTTTCGATGAGCTCTGCGACCTCAATGACAATGCGCAGAAACTTATTATCAGTGCACTGGAGAAGCGCCGCTTCACGCGCCGCGGCGGTCACCAGCCGATCGAGATCAGGGCACGCGTGCTCGCAACGATCCGCGAGGACTTCGAAAACGACATCATCGCCGGAAAATTGCGCCGCGAGCTGGTCTCCGCTATCAACACACTGAGTGTGCGGATACCGCCGCTACGGGAGTATGCCGAGGATGTTCCCGAGCTGCTTAATTATTACGTCGACAAACTGGTCGATACCGAGGGGCTCAAGTTCCGCCGCTTCAATGTCGCGGCACAGAACCGGCTGCGCAACTATCCGTGGCCGGATAACGTACGTGAACTGAAAAACATTGTGCGCCGCCTGCTGCTCACGGGCTCCGGTGAAGAGGTCACGCTCGACGAAATCGAGAGTGTGATCACCGCGGGTACTCACGACGACGAGCCGCTGGTCAAGCAGGATCTGTTATCCCTGCCGTTGCGCGAGGCACGTGAACAGTTCGAACGCGCGTACCTGCAACAGCAGCTGGTGCTCTGCGATGGCAAGGTCGGCAAGCTCGCGAAACGTGTCGGCATGGAGCGTACGCATCTGTACCGCAAGCTGCGGTCGCTCGGCGTCGATTTTCGGTCCGTGGGCGCGAGCGCGGACGATTAGCGCAGTCTTCCAGCCGCACCCATACGCTGTTGCAGATGCGGTGGCGACTGGTCTGGATCCGGAAAAGCACGTGCCTATTCCTATAAATAGGCGCGTTTCCCAGGAATCATACCCGTAGGGTGTGTCGGCGCGCATAAAAATCCGGAGAAAAGTGAAAAAACGCGTGTTACTCTCTGTCAGCGCTTGAAACTCCGGGCCGGAGCCGAACCGACATGCTGATGCCCCTGGGCTATCGATGGCTGATTGACCAGTACCACCTGCCGGCACGACCGCTGGCGGCAGACGCCTGCGTCGACACCAGCGTAAAGGGGCGTGAAACACGCCGCCATGGCGACCTCGAGACCCAGGTGTTCGAGGCCAAGTACGAGCCCAACCCCACCCTGGTCGCCCATCTTCAATTCGCATTGCGCTATGAAGGCGTCAATCTGGAAGTGCTGGCTCTCCTGTTCGAACGCGCGGGCGAAGGTGAGCTGAACGAGTGGTTGGCCGCGACGCCAGACTCGATGTACGCCCGCCGGGCGGGCTATCTGTTCGAGTGGTTGACCGGGCGACGACTGAAACCGCGGGTCGGGTCCCGGAGGACCTATGTGAAGCTGCTGGACACGAGCCAGCAGTTCGGCCCGGAAACCGGGCCGCGCGATTCCCGCTATCGCGTGATCGACAACGTGCCCGGTACCCGAGATTTCTGTCCGCTGGTTCGCCGCACCGAATACCTTGTCCGCATGGTCGAATCCGACCTTCGGGCCAGAGTTCACGCGAAACTCGCCAGCTATGACGCGTCGATGCTGCACCGAGCGGCGGCGTTCCTTTACCTGAAGGAAACGCAGTCTTCCTTCGAAATCGAGCGCGAGAAACCGTCCGCGAATCGCGCGCAGCGTTTCGCGGACTTGCTACGGCAGGCGGATCTCTCGGTCCCGTTGACCGAGGAACGTCTGGTCGAGCTCCAGAACGCCGTGGTGGACCCGCGCTTCCACGAGTTCTCCTGCGGGGGAAGCAGAACTGGGTCGGCAAGGACCTCGGCTACCGCAAGCAGGTCGATTTCATGCCGCCGCGTCCGGCCGATGTGCCGCGCCTGATGCGCGGCCTGCTGGACATGACGACCCGCAATCCGGAAATGGACGCCGTGGTGTTCGCCGCCTCCGTGGCGTTCGGGTTCGTGTTCGTGCACCCGTTCATGGACGGCAACGGGCGTATTCACCGTTACCCTGATTCACGAAATCCTCACGCAGGCTGACTTCACGCCCCGCGGGATCGTCCTGCCGGTTTCCGCGGTAATGCTTGCGAACCTGGACCAATACATCGCGGCGCTTGAGGCGTTTTCGAAGCCCATTCGGGAGCGGACCGACTGGAACCCCGACACCGCCGATATCTCGGCGCGTGGCAACGACTCCTATTTGTACCGATACTACGATGCGACGGTACAGGCTGAGTTCCTGTATGGCGCCCTGGAGCGAACCGTTGAGGAGGATCTGGAGCGTGAGATCGCGTTCCTGCTGGGCTTCGATAGGGCCCATCGCGAATTGAACGCATTCATGGACTGGCCGGACAAGGACCTTGATCTATTCATCCGGCTGGTCCATCAGAACGGCTTCAAGTTGTCCACGAACAAGCGGGCCAGTCATTTTGGCTGGATGAAGGAAGAGGAGCTGGCCACCGCTGAGGGCGTCGTGGCCGAGGCATTCAGGGCAGGGGATACGCATGACCAGTGAAAAAAAAGTCGGCATTCGCGCAGTACAAGTCCTCCGACCGGGCCCATCCAGAACTGCGGCAACATTGGCATCGCGAGACAGACCAGCGCTATGAATCCAAGCGCGATCAGCATGCTGCGCTTGTAGCCGATACGCGCGATGAACGATGCGACGAGGAAGGACGTGATCGCCGATCGGCAGGTCCTTGAACGCCTCGAGCACGCTGGCGGCGGACTCGGTCACGCCATAGCTGTTGCACCTGCAGGATGACGGTGCCGACGCTGTTCAGCAGTATCGCGAACACGAAATAATTGATGAACAGGGACAGTTTGATCAGCGCGTATTGCATGGCCAGATTCCGTTACGTGCCCCGCCGGGATGCCGGCTGGCGGGCGAGGATAGCAGCCCGGGGTCCCGGGCTCCCGGTCGCGCCGGGGCTAAAGGCGGGAGGCCGTGACCCGGCACTCCCGCCGCGTGCCCTCAGAACTCGTATCCGACGCTCAGTGCAAACGTGCGCGGCATGATGAAGCGGCCATTCGGCGCGGCCAGCGTCCGCGGGTCGCTCTCTGTCACGATCACGACCGTACGGCAGGACACCTACCAGGCCGGCGCAGGTTCTACTGTTCGCCGGGCAACTGTCTCTTCCGGCGGCCACGGCCGCGTGTAGGCCCGTTCGCTCCTCGTCAGCCGGCCGTCCTCATGGAACTCAAGGCCGGGATCGCCGAAATCGGCGACGCTGAGATCGCGCAGCAGCGACAGCGCGTGCTGACCGGCGTCCGGTTGCGGGCCGCCCGGGCGAATCTGCACCGTTGAGTGGATGTGACCACGCAGGAAGCGGCCTTCAGCATCCAGTTCCGCGACCAGGATTGGTGCAACACCGTTCAGGCCGTCGACGCTGATGCCGTAATAGGTTGCAAAGTTGCCGAGGCTGTAGGCAATCAGGCGGTCACGATAGCGTTCCATCGCACGCACGACATGCGGTCCGTGGCCCAGCAAGAGGTCCGCACCGGAATCGACCATCAGCCGGGCAAACCGGACAACGTCACCGCGTGGCTCGCCGTAATACTCTTCCTCGGCGAACGGCAGGCGCGTGACGTCGCGCCCTTCGGCGCCGCCGTGAAACGAAACAATGACGATGTCATGATCGACGGCGAACGATTCTACGGTGCGCGCTGCGAGTTCGTAGTCGTGCATCAGGTTTGAATTGCGCGTGACAGCAAACGCCAGGAATGCGACGCGAAGGCCATTCTGCGTGAAGGTCGCAAAGTCTCCGTCACGGCCGGAATGCAGCATGCCGGCGGCGGCAACCGCCTCCATCGTGGCCGTGCGGCCTTCCTCGCCAAAGTCACGGGCATGATTATTGGCCACGCTCAGCAGGTCGAAGCCGACACTGGCGTAGTGTTGCGCATACCGGGCCGGCGAACGAAACAGGTAGCATGCGGACTTGCTGCTGCATTTTTTGACCGGCTCACCGCCGTCCACCAGTACGCCTTCGAGATTACCGAACGTCACGTCAGCCTCGCGCAGTACGTCGCTCACGCCCGCCAGGAACGAAATGCCGTCATCGTCAGGCAGATGGTTCTCCGGGTAGTCAGTGCCCAGCATCATGTCGCCGACGGCTGCGATGGTGATCCGGCGCGGATCCGGCGCCGGCTCGGCTACGCGTTCCGTTGCCGCAGGCGCCTCACTGGTCCCTTCAGCAGCGCGAGTCTCTTCCCGGTTTTCACGTTGCGTCGTATCCACGGCGGGCGCCGTGCTGCACCCCGCCGCGAGACACAGTGCGGCCAGGAGCAGGCGAACCAGTGAAGCAGCGCCGGGCCCCGTCATTGTTACTCGCTCAACTTGATGCGCAGCACGTCGATGTTTGCTTCGCGCAAGCGGCTGCGCAGCAGGTTCAGTTCGTCGAGATCGTCTATAGGGCCAATGCGGACGCGATGATAGGTCTTGTCCTCGATGGCGACGCGCTGAATCGTTGACTCTATGCCCTGCAGCGCGAGCTGCGCCCGGCGCCGGTCGGCATCGGTGTGGCTGCTGAACGATCCGGCCTGCAGTATGTAGGTGCCGGATTCGACGACGGCCCGCGGTTCGTTGTCCGTTGTGACATCCGGTTCCTGCTCGGGGATGACTACTTCGAAATTCGGCAGCATGCGGTAGAAGTCGAAACGGCTTTCAGGCGCGGATTCCGAAGCGGCAGCAGGTTCTTTGGGTATTTCACCGTTGTCGTCCAATACCGGTGACGGCGGCGGCGCCTGCCGCACGACCGGCGCGGCATCCGGCACAACCGGTGTGTCCTGCCGCAGCCAGATCACCAGCGCCACCGACAGGCCGATGGCCAGCCCGAAGATCATCCAGACCCAGCCCGGAAAGTCGTTGCCGGCTGCCGCGCGCCGTCTCCGTCGCTTCGCCATCGCTACATCGAATCCGGTGCCGACACGCCCAGGATGCCAAGACCCGACGCAATAACGGTACGCGTCGCCGTAATCAGCACCAGCCGCGCATCGCGCAGGTTATGCTCATCGACGATAAACGTATGCGCGTTATAGTAGGTATGGAATTCATTGGCGAGGTCGCGCAAATAGTGCACGAGGTGCTGCGGCGCGCGGTTCAACGCTGCAAGCTCGAGAATCTCCGGATAACGGCTCAGTGTCGACAACAGGGATTTCTCATGATCCTCGGACAGCAGCGAAAGATTCGCGAGGCCATTGTCCGGATCGAAGACATGTGACTTTTCATCGAGCTGCCGGAATACGCTCGCGACGCGCGCATGCGCGTACTGGATGTAATACACCGGGTTTTCGTTCGAGCGGCTCGTCGCAAGCTCGAGGTCGAAATCGAGATGTTGCTCGTTCGAGCGCATGACATAGAAAAAGCGCGCCGCGTCATTGCCCACTTCGTTGCGCAATTCGCGCAGCGTAACGAACTCGCCGGAGCGCGTCGACATCGACAGTTTCTCTCCGCCGCGGTACAGCGTCACAAACTGCACCAGCTCCACCTCGAGGCTGTCGCCCGCGTACCCCATCGCCTCGAGCCCGGCACGCACGCGCGCGACGTAGCCGTGGTGATCGGCACCGAGTATATCGAGCAGGTGGTCGAAGCCGCGTTTTCGCTTGTCAAAGTGATAGGCGATGTCCGATGCAAAATAGGTCTTCTTGCCGTTCTCACGTACGACGACGCGGTCCTTCTCATCGCCGTAGTCGGTTGCCCGAAACCACAAGGCACCTTCTTTCTCGTACAGCATGCGGCGCTTTTTCAGTACCGCCAGCGCTTCGTCGATGCGACTGTCGTCCGTCAGGCTCTGTTCCGAAAACCAGCGATCGAACCTGACGCCGAATTCGGCCAGGTCCTCGCGTATCTCGTCGCGTATCGATTCCAGTGACTGCTGCCGGATCGACAGGAAACGTTCCTGCCCAAGCAATTGCTCGGCGCGGTCAATCAACGCACCGATGTGGGCTTCCTTGTCGCCGTCCGGACCATCCGCCGGCAAGCCATCAACGATATCAGCAGCGGTAAATGACGACAGTTCGCCGCCGTCAACGGTTGCGGCGATATCCCGTATGTAGTCGCCACGATAGCCGGCCGACGGGAACGGCACCTCGATGCCGGCCTGCTCCAGCATGCGCAGCCAGACGCTGAGGCCGAGTATGTCCATCTGCCGGCCGGCATCATTGACATAGTACTCGCGTGTGACCGGGTAGCCCGCCGCCTCGAGCAGGTTGCCGAGTGATGCACCGAACGCGGCATGCCGGCCATGGCCGACGTGCAGCGGCCCGGTAGGGTTCGCGGACACGAATTCCAGCAGGATGTGCGGTGCATCGCGGCGCGGTTGCCGGCCGTAGGTCTCGCCTTGCTCAATCATCGCCGCCAGTTCGCGGTGAAATGCCGCGTCGCTGACGAAGAAGTTAATGAAACCGGGCCCTGCGATCTCGGCTTTCGCCACCAGCTCGCTGTCGGGCAGGTGATCGATGAGCAATTGCGCCAGTTCGCGCGGATTGCGGCGCATCGGTTTCGCGAGCTGCATCGCTATGTTGCTCGCGAAGTCGCCGTGCCGTGGATCGCGGGCGCGCTCGACGGTGACGCTCATCGACGCGGCTTCCGGGCTATTGGCCAGTTCGGGGAGGCTCGCGATGGAAGCCGCGAGCAAATCTGCAATACTGCTTTTCAATGTGAGAATCCGGGCCGGGTGAGAGGAGTGAAGAGGCGGCGAGGCGGCAATTCTAACGCGGCATCAAAAAAGCTCAATCGGATCGACGTCAATCGACCAGCGAACCTGGCGGGCGCTGCGGCTCTCCTCGAGGGCCGGGCGCAATGCATTGAGCAAAACGTGCAGTGACTTTCGGCTGTTGCTCTGGACCAGGAGCTGTGCCCGGTAACGGCCCGCGCGCCGCTCCATCGGTGCGCTGACCGGCCCGAGCAGCCGCACACCGTCACCCGCGAGGTCTTCGGCCCGGCGCCGGGTGTCGTCGAGAAAGCGATGCGTCGGCTCGCGTTTCGTGCCTGACGCGCGAATCAGCGCGAGCCGCGAAAACGGCGGCCACGCGGACGCTTCGCGCTCGGCCAGGCTGAATTCGGCCACGCCCGCGTAGCCCTCTGCCATCAGCCGCTGCCAGAACGGATGTGCCGGGAAGCCTGTCTGTATCAGCACTTCCCCCTGGCGGCGCTCGCGTCCGGCGCGCCCGGCAACCTGTACCAGGCTCTGCGCCAGGCGCTCGCCGCCGCGGAAATCGGTGCTGAACAGGCCCTGGTCGGCATTGATAATGCCGACCAGCGTTAAATCCGGGAAGTGGTGCCCCTTCGACAGCATCTGTGTACCGACGAGGATGCGGGCCTCGCCGCTTGTCGCCAGCGCCAGCGCGCGGTCCATTGTCCCTTTCAGGCGGGTCGTGTCGCTGTCGATGCGCGTGATCAGTTGCCCGGGAAAGTGCGCCGCCAGCGCATCCTCGATACGTTCCGTGCCCTGGCCCAGCGGCCGGCATGGGCCGCCGCAGTCACTGCATGTCGTGTCGAGCCGCCGGCTCGCGCCGCAGTGGTGGCAGGCAAGCAGCCCTTTCGCGGCATGCACGGTCATGCGGGCGTCGCAGCGGCTGCACTCGGCGATCTGTCCGCAGCTCGAGCAGATCAGCGTCGGTGCGAAGCCGCGGCGGTTCAGGAAGATCAGTGCCTGTGAGCCACGTTGGAGATTGGCGGCGAGTGCCCTCAGGAGGGGTGCGCTCAGGCCGTCGTCGGCCGGGTGGCGCGTCAGGTCGACGAGCCTCAGCAGCGGCGGCAGGGCGTTGCCGGCGCGGGCTGCCAGCACGTGATGGCGGTAGGCACCCTGCCGGCAGCGCAGTATCGTCTCGAGCGACGGCGTCGCACTGCCGAGTATCACCGGTATGTCGTCATGCTTGGCGCGGGCGATCGCGAGATCGCGCGCTGAATAGCGCAAGCCCTCCTGTTGCTTGAAGGACCCGTCGTGCTCCTCGTCAACGATAATCAGCCCGGGCTGGGCCAGCGGCGTGAATACCGCCGAACGCGTGCCGAGCAGCAACGGCGCGCTGCCGTCCCGCGCCCGGCGCCACGCATCAAGCCGCGCATTGTCCGGGAGCGATGAGTGCAACAGCAGTGGTTCAATACCGATGCGTTCGCGAAGCCGCCGCACGAGCTGCGGCGTAAGGCCGATCTCCGGTACCAGGATCAGGACCTGGCGCCCGGCGTCGAGGATGTCCTTTATCCGGCACAAATAAACTTCGGTCTTGCCGCTGCCGGTGACGCCGTCGAGCAGCGCCACGCCAAACCCGCTGACTTCGCGCAGTCCCGCCAGCGCGACGCGCTGCTCTTCATTGAGCGCAGGGCCCGCGGTTGCCGCCATCCGCCCCGGGGGCGGCGGCGCATCCTGCCGTGTGCCAATTTCGATCCAGCCCAGATCCAGCAGGCGCTTCCGGCTGCGCCTCCAGCCGGGGGCGGCATTGTCGAGCGCTTCAGCCGTCAGCGCGCCGTCCTGCGCCAGGCGCTGCAGGATTTCGGCCTGGCGCGGCGCGCGCTTTGCAATGTCATCAAGGTCCGTGGCGCGTCCGGCATCCGTCAGGGACACGACCTCGACCGTGTCCGTCAGCGGTCCGCCCTGGCGCAGGGCGGCCGGCAGTGCGGCCGCAACGACTTCGCCGATCGGGTGGTGGTAATAATCGCTCGCGAACCTGACGAGCCAGAGGGCGGCTTCGTCGAGCACCGGTTCGTCGTCAAGACATGCGATCGCGCGGCGCAGCTTGCCGGCCGGCAGTTCGCTCGTCGCCGCCACCTCCATCAGCATGCCGGTCTGCTTGCCCCGGCCGAACGGAACCTTGAGCCGCATGCCCGGCAGCAACGGCCGGTCTCCCGGCGGCGGCAGGTAGTCAAAGAGGCGTGACAGCGGGACATTGACCGCGACGCGCAGCACGGGTTCGCGGCTCATCGCCCGGCCCGGAAAGCCACGCCCAACGCCGCCCTGTGCCGCCTGGCGGTGCCGGGTACCCTGACAAATCCGATCATTGAATAGCTGGCTCGATGCGGCGGTGCGGAGATTTCTGTCAACCGTTGCGCGGTTCGCGCGTTATACCGGACACAGGGTTGGCCGCAACGTTACTTTCGCGAAGCCTCCCCGGGGCCGGTACCGGGCAGCATCATTAGACATCATCAGGGAGTGAAGATGAAACAGGCACGGACACCCGCGTGGCAGGTGCAGGCAGCGTGCGCGGCCTGACCGCCCACACCACCGCTTTTGCGGTATCGTCCGGCGGCGGACAGAACTTGACGGGAGCAGGAACGCTGCAGCGCGAAAAGCACTGAACCGGTTTCTGGCCGATGTCGAGGGGCGCGCGCTGCGTATTGCCGAGATCGCGGTACGGGATCGCGACGATGCGCTCGACCTGGTGCAGGAGGCGATGATCCGGCTGGCACGGCGTTACGCGCATCGTGACACCGACGAGTGGGGGCCGCTCTTCTACCGCATTCTGCAAAACGGTGTGCGCGACTGGCACCGGCGCCGCATGGTCAGGAACCGGGTCATGGTCTGGTTCGGTCGCGACGATAGCCGCGACAACGGTGATGAATCGCAGGATCCGGTTGCGACGGCACCGGATCCTGCCGGCAGGTTACCGGAAGAGCAGTTGTCCGGCCGTGAGGCGATGACGGCACTTGAAAGCGCACTGCGGGCATTGCCGGTGCGGCAACGCGAGGCGTTCATGCTGCGCACCTTCGAAGGGCTCGATGTGGCCGGAACGGCCCAGGCAATGGGCGTCAGTGCCGGCAGCGTCAAGACACATTATTCACGCGCGGTGCATTCGTTGCGCGCATCGCTGGGAGACCACTGGGAATGAACGAAAAATCCGATAAAGACGCCTCCGGCAACGATGCACTGACGCAACGCGCACGGGCGCTGTTCGATGACAGTGTCAGAGAGCTGGACGGTCAAACGCGTTCGCGCCTGAACAAGGGAAGGCAGCAGGCACTCGCGGCCGCGCGCCCCGAAGATCCGCGCTCGGTGCCACGCCTGTTGCCGGCCGCGGCCGCTGGTGCCGCGGCCCTCGCCGCGCTGCTGGTGTGGACCGGTTTCGATCCGGTCGAAGAGCCGGGCGGGAAGATCGCGGCCACTGACCTCGAACTGCTGCTGGAGCTGGAGAACCTCGACATGATCGAGGACCTCGAGTTCTACAGCTGGATCGAACTCGAAACGGAGGCACCTGGCGATGTTTAGGACGCCGGTCGCACTGGCACTGCTGCTGGTGGCGGGCAACGCCGGGGCCGACGACGTACCGCCCAATGCTGCATTCCTCGAATACCTCGGCAGCTGGGAAGGCACCGACGAAGACTGGCTGATGATACGCCGCGGTATACGGGCGTATGACGATGATGACAACGAGCGGAGCGATCCCGTGCCGGAAGGCGATGAATCGCAGGAGCACAATGATGAAAACTGAACTCAGGTGGTTACTGGCCTGCCTCGCGCTTGCCGTCCTGTTTCAACCGGCCTGCGCCGACGACGACACGACAGCATGGGAAAACCTGAGCGAAGAACAGCAGCAGCTGCTCACGCCCTTCGAGGACCAGTGGGAAACACTCGATAACGCGCGCCGGGCTCGCCTGCTCGCTGGCGCCGACCGTTTTGCCGACATGACACCCGAAGAGCGCGCCGCCGCCCGCCAGCGCTTCGCGCGCTGGCGCGAACTCGACGAAAAAGAGCGCAGGCTCATACGCGAGCGCTACGCCGAGTACCTGAGCCTGCCGCCGGACGAACGCGCACGCATTCGCAAAAACTTCGAACGCTTCCGCGACCTGCCGCCGGAGCAGCGTGAACGCCTGCGGGAACGCTTCCGGGACATGAGCCCGGAGCAGCGCCAGCGCATAAGAGAGCGCCTGCGGGAGCGGGCGCGAGAGCGGCAACGAACGACACGGGATCAGCGCTGACCGCACCTCCGTCATCGCGAGGAGCGCAGCGACGTGGCGACCTCGTACGGATACCGCCTCTGCCAATCGGCGCGAGATTGCCACGCCCTCCGGGCTCGCAACGACGTGTCATCGCGAGGAGCGCAGCGACGTGGCGACCTCGCACGGATAGTGCCTCTGCCAATCGGAGCGAGATTGCCACGCCCTGCGGGCTCGCAACGACGGGGCCGGTGTGCAGGCTCGCAACGACGGGGTCGGTGCGGCGCGTCGGCGTAGTTACAGGGCCTTAACGGACTGAATGAGCTCGGATGCCATCTTCTGGCCATCGCCATACAGCATGCGCGTCTGCTCAAGGAAGAACAGCGCATTCTCGATCCCTGAGAAGCCGGCGCCCTGGCCACGCTTGATGACGATGACGTTCTTCGCCTTGTCGGCGTTCAGAATCGGCATGCCGTAGATCGGGCTCGACGGGTCGGTGCGTGCAACGGGATTGACGACGTCGTTGGCGCCGATAACAAGCGCGACATCGGCGTTAGCAAATTCTGCATTGATCTCGCCCTCGTCATAAATGATGTCGTAGGGCACGCCGGCTTCGGCGAGCAGCACGTTCATGTGGCCCGGCATGCGTCCGGCGACCGGGTGAATCGCGAACTTGACGTCGACGCCGCGGTCGATCAGCAGCTGAGCGAGTTCCCACACCTTGTGCTGTGCCTGCGCGACGGCCATGCCGTAGCCCGGAACAATCAGGACCTTGTTTGCGAAAGCCATCATGACGCCGACGTCCGATGCCTCGATGGGTTTCATCGAACCGCCGGCATCGTCGCCGCCAACGGCCGCCGCCGTGTCTCCGAAGCCCGAGAACAGCACATTGGCGAGCGAACGATTCATCGCCTTCGCCATCAGCTGTGTCAGCAGCGTGCCGGCCGCGCCAACGACCGTGCCGGCGATAATCATTGCGGCGTTCTGCAGCACGAAACCCTCGAACGCAACCGCAAGACCGGTCAGTGCGTTGTACAGTGAGATGACGACCGGCATATCGGCGCCGCCGATAGGCAACGTGATTGTGACACCGAGCACCAGCGCCATCAGGAAGAAGACGGTCACTACGCTGACACCGGCATGCTGCACCAGGATCACGCCGCCCAGCGCCACCGTGACCAGCAGCACGATGATATTGATGATCTGCAAGCCGCGGAAACGCACGGTCGTCTTCATCAGGCCCTGCAACTTGGCAAACGCGATCAGGCTGCCGCTGAAGGCTACCGCGCCGATCAGGCCGCCCAGGATCGCGAGCACGCCGAACGTCAGGCCGTGATCTTCGCCGCCGAACAATTCGATGGCGGCAATCGCCGCAGCAGCGCCGCCGCCCATACCGTTGTAAAGGGCGATCATCTGCGGCATGTCGGTCATGGCAACGCGCTTGCCGCTGATCCACGCGGCAATGCCGCCAATGGCAATGGCGACGGTCATCAGCCCATAGTTATGCATGCCCGGATAAAGGAACGTGACCAGCGTGGCGACCACCATGCCGGCGCCGGCCCAGACGATACCGGCACGTGCAGTGACCGGCGAACTCATACGTTTCAGGCCGAAGATGAACAGGATTGCTGCAAGAAAATAACTAGCCTCGATCAGGCTGCGCACGGTGAGGAAATCGCTCATTTGCGCTCTCCTTTGCTGCTCTTGAACATCTCGAGCATGCGTTCCGTCACGACGTAGCCACCGACGGCGTTGCCGGCGGCCAGCACGACGCCTATGAAGCCGATGGTCAGTTCGAGCGTCGTTTCGGCGCGGCCCAGCGCGACCATGGCGCCGACCAGTACGATACCGTGCACAAAGTTAGAGCCGGACATCAACGGCGTGTGCAGTATGACCGGCACGCGGCCGATTACCTCATGCCCGACAAATGCCGCAAGCATGAATATATAGAGTGCAATGAATCCGTCGATCATCAGCCAGCTCCCCCTTCGATGGTTTCACGTGTCGGCGCGTGCAGTATGCTGCCATCGCGAGTCAGTGCCGACTTGGCAAACACTTCGTCCTCCCAGTCAATCGAGAGTTCGCCGTCCTTGATCGCCGGGCTGATGAAGTTGTACATGTTGCGCGCGTACATCTCACTGGCATGGCGGCCGAGCGTCGACGGCAGGTTCGCTGGCCCGACGATCTTGACGTTGTGTTTTACGATTGTTTCACCGGCGACGGTCAGCTCGCAGTTACCACCGGTCTCAGCCGCGAGATCGACGATGACGGCGCCGGGTTTCATGTTGGCAACCGCATCGGCCGAAATGATCTTCGGCGCCGGGCGCCCTGGAATCGCCGCCGTGGTGATAACGACATCCGAAACAGAAATCTCCTTCTCCAGTGCTTCCTGCTGTTTCTGTTTCTCCTCGTCAGTCAGTTCCCTCGCGTAGCCGCCTTCACCCTCGGCGGATACGCCGGTATCGACGAATTTTGCGCCCAGCGATTCAACCTGCTCCCGGGTGGCGCCCCGTACGTCGTATCCCTTGACGACGGCGCCGAGACGGCGCGCTGTCGCAATAGCCTGCAGGCCGGCAACACCCGCGCCGATGACGAGCACCTGCGCCGGCCGGATCGTGCCAGCGGCCGTGGTCAGCATCGGGAAAAACTTGTTGAGTGTGCTGGCAGCGATCAGCACGGACTTGTATCCGGCGGCCGCGGCCTGTGACGACAGCACGTCCATGCTCTGTGCGCGTGAGATGCGCGGGATCAGCTCCATCGCGAAGCCGGTCTGCTTGTTGTTCTGCAGTGCGAGTACGAGTTCCCGGTTGATGTGTCCGTACATCAGGCTCGCAACCGTTTTTCCTTCCCCGAGCTTGTTGATGACGCTTGCGGCGGGGGGTTGCACGCCCAGCAGCAGGTCGCAGCCGTTAAGGACGGCCTCGGCATCCGCAATCTCAACGCCGTCGTAGTCTTTGTCCAGCAGTTGCGAGGCCGCGCCGGCTCCTTTCTCCATGATGACCTTGACACCGAGTTTGCCGAATTTGGCGGCGATCTCGGGCGTCAGGGCAACGCGGGTTTCGCCTTCCAGCGCTTCTTGCAGCACGCCAACAGTCAGCGGCATCGTTTATCTCCGTCAGCAGATCATTATCAATTTTTTAGGGGACTGCCGCTCATTCGCATGAAGCGATCGTATGAGACGACACCAGGGCAACAGCGACCGTCGTCGCATTCGACCGCCCTGCCGGTCACCTGCATGTAATACGAAGCGCGCATAATGACATAGCGGCCTTAAATCGCAAACTCCACGGAAATATTGATTTTTCCGCGCCGTGCTGCAAACTAGTGGCCTGCGACGCCGGTAAGTATTAGCGAACCAGCCGGCGGGACTCAGGAACAAGGTGCTCCTCAGGGACCGAACCGGGATGTTGATCGGATCTGCCTCAGACATTTCCCAGCAAGTGCTGAGAACTGATGTTGCCGGAATGCCGCTCGAATGGATTGACTACCGCGAGGCGGTAAGGCTTTACCATACCGAGCAGGTGGCCTACGCCTGCGGCACACATTTATATACGGTCTGCGGCGGTCACTCGGCTCTTACCGGCAGGCGCAGCGTCATTGGCGTCAGCTCCATCATCGCGACGCACGGTACCAGCCACGGGCTGGCTTTCGTCCGCGACCAGTACGTACCGCCGCTCAATAACCGTACCCTGTTCAAGCGCGACGCCAACCTGTGCCTGTACTGTGCCCTGCGTTTCCCGACACGCGAGCTGACGCGCGATCACATTACACCCCTGTCGCAGGGCGGCAAGGACGTCTGGAACAATGTCGCAACGGCCTGCCGGCGCTGCAACAACCACAAGGGCGGCTTCACGCCCGAGCAATCCGGTATGCAGTTGATTGCCGTGCCATTCACGCCAACGTACGCGGAATACATTTACCTGAAGGGCCGGCGGGTGCTGGCGGACCAGATGCAGTACCTGCTGGCGCATATCCCGCGCTCGAGCCCGCTGCACGCCCGGTTGACCGACCACCTGTCCGAAGGCACGACGATCTTCGACGAGCCGCCGGGCTGAAACAGGTAAACTGCTCCCGTCTCCCTGCCTGAACGGGCCGCCATGCAATACCTGATCGACGCCAGTGTCTATGTGTTTCGCGCGTATTACTCGATGCCGGACGATATCGTCGACGGCGATGGCAACCCGGTCAACGCGTTCTATGGCTACTGCCGTTTTCTCGGCGACTTCATGGAGCAGGTGCGGCCGGACAGCATTGCCGGTGTTATTCGACGCATCGCTGACAACGTCGTTTCGTACTGAAATCTATCCCGAGTACAAGGCCAATCGCGAGCCGGCGCCGCCGGAGCTCAAGCGGCAGTTTGAACAATGCCGGAAATACACGCGGGCGCTCGGCCTGCTCGAATGCGCGCACCCGAGTTATGAGGCCGATGACCTGATCGGGGCGCTGGTAACGACCGGACGTGCGAATGGCTTGCCGTCGACGATCGTCAGCCGTGACAAGGACCTCGCGCAACTGGTGTCACAAAACGATGTATTTTGGGATTTTGCCGGGCGCGGGCAGTTGCGCTACGACCAGATCCCCGGCGTGTTCGGTGTCTGGCCGGAACAGATTGCCGATTTCCTGGCGCTGGCCGGCGATGCCGTCGACAACATTCGCGGCGTGCCGGGCGTCGGCAAGAAAACCGCCGCCGCGCTGCTGAATCACTTCGGTTCGCTGGACGCACTGTATGAGAACCTCGACAGTGTTCACGAGGTCACTGTGCGTGGTGCCAAAACACTGGCGGCACGTCTTGAATTGCACAAAGCGGACGCAATGCTCGCCCGCAAACTGACCGGCATCGCCTGCGACGCACCGGTCGAGCAACCGCCGTGCGGATTGCGCCCGCAGGCGCCGGACCTCGGCGCGATCAACGCCCTGTTCGATACCGCCGGCATCGGCACGGCCCTGAGGCGCCAGGCGGCGCGTGTCGCCGATCTTTGCGCCTGAGGCCGCGGACTGATCCGTGCAGGACTGGCCGCAGGTCGCCGACGCACTGCAAAAGAGCGGTATCTCGTGCGATCCCGGTTCCCCGCCGCAGGGGGTGTCGGGCGGCGATATCAGTGCCGCCTGGCGTCTGCCTACCCGTGACGGACCTGTATTCCTGAAAAGCGGCCCGCATGGCGCGGCCGAAATGTTTGATGCGGAGCGGGCGGCGCTTGCCGAACTCGATGCCGCGGACGCCGTTCGTGTGCCACGGCCGCTGGCACTCATCAGCACAGCCGGCGCTGCCGTCCTCGCGCTCGAATGGCTCGACATCCGCGCCGCGGACAGCGACGCCAATCGCCTGTTCGGCCAACAGCTTGCCGGCTTGCACGCGCATACGCGGCCGTCGTTCGGCTGGGATCATGACAACACGATCGGTGCCACGCCACAGTCGAACAGGCCATGCGACGACTGGGTAGAGTTTTTCCGGCGCGAGCGGCTCGAATTCCAGCTCGAGCTTGCCGCTCTGAACGGTTATCGCGAACTCAAAGCGGAAGGCGAGCGCGTTGCCGCCCGGCTCGAAAACCTGTTCCGTGACTATCGGCCGCCGGCATCGCTGCTGCACGGTGATCTCTGGGGCGGCAACTGGGGTATCGCGGACGGCGTTCCCGTCATGTTCGATCCGGCGCTTTACTATGGTGACCGCCGAAACGGACATCGCCATGACCCGCCTGTTTGGTGGCTTCTCCTCCGAGTTCTACAGCGCGTACGAGGAAGCATGGCCCCTCGCACCCGGTCACGAGGCCCGGACCGGCCTGTACCAGCTTTACCATGTGCTGAACCACCTGAACCTGTTTGGCGCCGCTTACCTGGGGCGGGCGCGCGATTTGCTGCGGGGACTTATCGCGATTGCTTGAGCTTCGCACGGGGATCGCATGCGGTCTGATTCTTCCGGCGTAGACCTGGTAGCGTCGGTGAGTCTGTCTCTTTTTACCTATGGACCGCTTCCGCCGCACCGATACCCCCTGCCGGGGGCCCTTTGAAGGAATGGCTCCCTTCGGTCCGCTTTATTTCCATCAAAGGGCCCCCGACAGGGGTACCGGCGCTGACTCGGAGGTGGCCGGCACTTTGTAATCTCTATTGGCACTTAAATAAGCCTTAGCGATTTGGCGGTTATGGGCTAAGGGATTGAAAGTAAAGATGAAGGTTGGCTGGATTGGTAGGATGTTGTTTACCAGAACATCCACCCTACCGCTCCGAGGCCAACCTTCATGAGAAGTGACTTTAAACGGCAATGTGCCGCGCAACAATGGGGTATCGCCAAACAGGCACGGCAGATCGATGCCAACCACTTTTTCAATTTGCTGACGGGTCCGGAGTTATTGGATGTGGTCGAGGAGCAGCTGCCGGAGCATCGGGAGCGGTTGTATCCGCCAACGCAGGTATTGGCGATGTTTTTGGCACAAGCCATGAGTGCTGATGGTTCCTGCCAGCAGGTGGTGAATGAGGCGATTGTCAGTCGCCTGCTGAGCGGCATGTCGGCGGTGAGTGCCAGCACAGGCGGCTATTGCATTGCGCGGCAGCGTTTGCCGGAGCAGATGGTGTCTGAGCTGGTTAGGCATAGCGGTCGGTTGCTCGGCGAGCGAGTGCCTGAGGCGTGGCGGTGGCGAGGCCGCACGGTGAAACTGGTGGACGGCACGACGGTGTCGATGCCGGATACGGCGGAGAATCTGGCACGTTTCCCGCAGCATGGGAAGCAACGTCCTGGCGCGGGATGTTCTTTGGCTCGTGTTGTGGGTGTGATCTCGCTTTCCACAGGCGCGGTGCTGGAGGCGGCGCTGGGGCCGATCAAAGGCAAAGGGACGGGTGAGTATGGTTTGTACCGGCAGTTGCGAGGCTCGTTTGTTGCCGACGACATAGTGCTCGCAGATGCTTATTTTTGCAGTTATTTCCTGATTGCCGATCTGCTCTCGCGGGGCGTGGACGGACTGTTTGAGCAGCATGGCGGGCGCCGCACAGACTTTGCCGCGGGCAAGCAACTCGGCGTCCGCGATCACGTCGTGAGCTGGAGTAAACCCGGCAATAAACCCTCGTGGATGAGCCGCGAAGACTATCTCGCCTATCCCGATGAGATCAGGGTTCGCGAACTGAAAGTCGGCAAGAAAGTCCTGGTCACGACGTTTCTTGAGCCGCGGGCGGTGTCTAAGGGTGCATTGAAAGAATTGTTCTGGTGCCGGTGGGATGTCGAATTGGATCTAAGAAACATCAAGAGTACTCTCGGCATGGATAGCTTGCGCTGCAAGACACCACAGATGTGCCAGAAGGAACTGTGGGTGTACCTGCTGGCCTACAACCTGATCCGGTTACTGATGGCCGCGACAGCTTGCCGCTTCAATTTGTTGCCGCGTCAACTGAGCTTCAAACACACCTTGCAAGTCTGGATCGCCTGGAGCCAACGGCAGTTTCTTTCTGCAGCCGCGGCGGACACTGCGAACCTGTTCATGCTGATTGCTCAGGTGCGAGTCGGCGACCGCCCCGGGCGAGTTGAGCCGCGCGCCATCAAGCGAAGACCCAAGTGGTATCCACGATTGCAGAAACCGCGCTGGCAAGCACGAGAGGACATCCGAAAACATGGACATCCCCAGAAGCACACCTCCGCCTACCACCAAAGCCAAACGTTCATGAATAATCCGCCCGGCCCCGAGCGGCTCCGACGTCAGGCGTTGCCCTGCGCCGTTTCGGATTCGTCGACGACGTAGGATTCGCCGAGGAAGTCTTCGTCGAACACGTACAGGCGGGTGCCTTCCGGTGCTTCGAGCATTGCGAAGGCGCCTTCGAATCCGGGGTATTTTTGTATCCTGAAACCGTGGCGTTCGACCGCATCTGTAAGGGCATCGCGATCGGTGCATTTGAAGCACAGGCCGGGCTGCTTCAGTGCAATGCTCTCGCTTAATCCCATGGCCATCGAGCCGGCGTCGAAGCGCATGTGTGTTGTCGGTTCTTCACGCAGTGTCAGCAGATGCGGTGCGAGCGGTGCCCAGAAGCGTCCCGCGCGCAGTGCTTCACGTACCGGCAGCGTCAGTTCGAACCAGGTGCCGCACAGGAGTCTCGCGCGTCGTCGGCCGGCGGTGAAAAGGTGCGTGCTTCGACCAGCGAAATCGTGTGGCCGTCGCGGTCTTCGAAACGCAGTTCGTTGAAGACATCCTCGTCGAGTTTCATCAGCGTGAAGTCGAAACCGTGATCGCCCATGGCCAGCGCATGATGGGCAAGATCGGGTTGCACGAAGGTCAGGGCAGGCGCCTCGAAGTCGCGGTCGTGCAGGCCGATGCAGAGGGCGCCGTCGCTGACCACCGCGTAACGATGTGTGTAGGCCTCGCCGATGGCCAGTTCGTGGAAACCGAGTGCCTTGTAGAAACCCAGTGATTCCAGGGTATCCGGCGCCCGCACACTGAATTCAAGCCAGCGACCCAACATCTACCGGTACCCCCTGGAATCCCGAAACTTCACGTCAACGTACCGCCGGCGCGGCACTGCTACCCTTGGTACAGGGACCGGCTGCAAACGATTTCTGACAATGATCATACCCGGAAGCAGTGCCCGCCGGCAGTCCCGGCCCGGGGGCTCGCCGCCACGGCGCTGTCATCGTGTCGCCCCCATCTCGCGGGCACGTCGTGCACTGCGGTCCATCTCGTTGGCGGCTTCGGACGGGCTCCAGTCTGGTGATGCCTCTGGCCAGCCGCCAATGTGTTTTTCGACGAGACGGCTCAGGAAGGCGATATGGTCGTCGCGGGCATTCAGCGCCGGTATGTAGCGGAGGCTCCCGCCGCCGGCCCCGGCGAACAGTTCCGCATTCTGCATTGCGATTTCCTCGAGAGTTTCGAGGCAGTCGGCGGCAAACCCGGGGCAGACGACGTCGATGTCGCCTGTGCCATCACGACCCCATTGCTCGAGCACTTCGTCCGTGTACGGCCGTAGCCACTCTTCGCGGCCGACCCGTGACTGGAACGATACCTGCCAGTCGCCGGCCTCGAGTTCCAGCGCCCCGGCAATGAGTCGCGCAGTTTTCTGGCATTGGCAATGATACGGATCGCCATCCTCGAGCATGCGCCGCGGCAGTCCATGGAACGAGAACAGCAGGCGCTCGCCACGGCCTTCGCGGTCACGGAAGTCGCGCACGCTGGCGGCGACGGCCGCAATGTAACCAGCGGAGTCGTGGTAGTGATTGATAAAACGCAGCTCCGGGATCCAGCGCCGGCGAGACAGCGTTCTTGCGATGGCGTCGAACACGGATCCTGTCGTGCTGCCCGAATACTGCGGATATAGCGGCAATACGATGATGCGGCGAACAAAGCGCTCGTGCAGGCGATCCAGCGCTGCTGCCAGGGACGGCTTGCCATAGGACATGGCGAGTTCAACGTGTACCGCTCCGGACAGACGCCCTGACAATCTGGTTGCCATGCCGGCCGCGATGTCGGTTGAATGGAGCAGCAGCGGTGAGCCCTGTTCAGTCCATATCTTTGCGTACGCGGCGGCCGAGCGTCGCGGGCGTGTGCGGAGAATGTAGCCGTGAAGGATCAGCCACCATAACGGGCGCGGCAATTCCACGACGCGCGGGTCGGACAGGAATTCGTTCAGGTAACGCCGCACCGCGGGCGTGGTCGGCGCTTCGGGTGTGCCGAGGTTGACCAGTAGCACGCCGAGCGCTTCCGGCAGTCCGTGTTCATAGGACGGTGATGATTCGTAGCGGGACATGAGGGCGGCCTATCCTTGTGCGGGGCGTCGCAAGTGCCTGACGGACAGTACTAAATTGGTACTGTCCGCGCTACTGATCGAAGCACAGTGTGATACGACTACCAGAGACAATGCCCGCGGGGTTTGGAGAAACGATTGCCGCAGAGCGCCGTCAGCGTCGTACGTCGCGGCCGCTCAGCAGTTCATCGAGCGAAGGTGGCGGATGGTCGGGTCCCATGCGGCCCGTCTTCAGCCGGTGCAGGTACTCGCGATAGGCGCGCATGGCCTGGTAACCGAAGATCCACAGTATCGGCAGGTTGGCGTAGATGATGACGCCAAGCCCGATGCCCGTCAGGTTGTCGAGATCCGTACTGGTGCTGATGTGACCCAGCGTTGCGACAAAGATCAGTGCGCAATACCCGATACGGAAAGGCAGGACGCCCTTGTCGCCGGCGAGATAGACGGCACCCTGCTCGCCGTAGTATCCCCACGCGATGATCGTCGATACGGCGAAGAGCCACGACGCCACCGTGATCAGCCATTTGCCGAGGCCGGGCGACACGGAATCGAAGGCTTTTGCCGTCAGCGTGGCACCGACGTAATCGCGGTAATAACCGCCGTCGAGATTCCGCGGTTCGAGTACGCCGTCGAAATCCGTCCAGCGTATGGCAAGGCCGGCGCCGCTGTCCGTGACGGTGCCGGCCAGCCGGTGCAGGTTCTGCCCGGTCGCCGGGTTGTCATCGGATGTGACAACCATGACGACCGCGTCGCCGGGGGCCAGGTCGCTGCCGGTGATCGGGGAGTCGCTGAACGTCCAGCCGGCGTCGGTCCGTTCGGCGCGCGGCGCTGTATCGAAGCTCGCGTCAGGCGCGCGGTTCCAGACACCGGTCGACAGGATGATCAGCGCGGTAAAGGTGCAGACGACTATGGTGTCGATGAAGGGCTCGAGCCCCGCGACCAGTCCCTCGCGCACAGGCTCGTCCGTCTTGACCGCCGAGTGTGCAATGGCCGACGAGCCCTGGCCCGCCTCGTTCGAGAATATCGCCCGCTTCATGCCGAACAGGAATGCCGACGCCACGGTTCCGCCGACAAAGGCGCCGCTCGCGTCAGCAGGCGAAAACGCCGAGCTGATAATGAGCCAGAGCATTGCGGGAACCTGGCCCGCGTTCACTGCCAGGACATAAATGCCCGCGGCGATATAAAAGAACACCATCGCCGGAACCAGCAGGCCCGTGACCCTGCCGATGCGACGGATGCCGCCGATCAGGACCAGTGCGACGAACAGCGTCAGTACGGCGCCGCTGATCCACCCGGCAACGCCGAAATATTCGTTGGTGACGTCCGCGACGTTCCATGCCTGGAACATGTTTCCGCCGGTTGCGGCCGACGTCATGATGCAGATCGAGAAGATGACCGCGAGCGCCTTGCCGAGCCACGCGAGCTCCGGCTTCATTCTCGACAGCGCCCGGTCGGCCACCCACATCGGGCCACCGTGCGGGTTGTCCGGGTCGTCGGTATTGCGGTAGAGCATCGACAGCGTGACTTCCGTCATCTTGATGGCCATGCCGAGTATCGCGACGATCCACATCCAGAAAATTGCACCGGGTCCGCCAAGCGCGATGGCGAGAGCAACCCCGCCGATGTTGCCGAGACCGACGGTGCCGGACAACGCGGCGGACAATGCCTGGAAATGATTGATGGCGCCGGGGTCTTTCGGGTCGTCGTAGACGCCGCGGATGACGGCGGGTGCGTGCGTCAGCGCGCGGTACTGGCAGAAGCCGCTCCACACCGTGAACAGCACGCCGGTGCCGGCGATGATGTACAGCCACGTCTCGTTCCACAGCACGGCATTGATCGCCGCGAGCGTCTGGCCCAGGTCACCCATCGTATTTCCCGTGGCAAGGATCCTGACCGCGCCCGGCGCCGGCCGGGGCGGTTGGTGCGGCTATGCCGCCTCCAGAATAGCCGTGACGCCCATGCCGCCGGCCGTGCACACGGACACGAGGCCGCGTCCGGAGCCGTTTTCATGCAGCAGCTTCGCCATTGTCGCGATGACGCGGGCACCGGTAGCGGCAAACGGGTGACCGATGGCAAGGCTGCCGCCCTTGACGTTCAGGCGTGACAGGTCGATAGGCCCCATTGCGGCCTGGCGCCCAAGCCGCTCGCGGCAGAACGTCTCGGATTGCCACGCTTTCAGTGTTGCGAGCGTCTGCGCGGCAAACGCTTCATGGATTTCATAGAAATCGAAATCCTGGAGCGTGAGGTCGGCGGTCTTCAGCATGTCGGACACTGCGAATGCGGGCGCCATCAACAGCCCGTCACGGTCAACGAAATCGACGGCGCTGACCTTGCAGTAGCTCAGCCAGGCACTGACCGGCAGGTTCTTCTGGCGCGCCCATTCTTCCGATGACAGCAGGACAGCGGCGGCGCCATCGGTCAATGGCGTGCTGTTGCCGGCCGTCATCGTGCCCGTGCCTGACTTGTCGAACACCGGCTTCAGCGCCGCCAGCTTCTCGTACGTTGTATCGGGCCGGATATTGTTGTCGCGCTCGACGTCTTCGTACGGTACGACGAGGCCATCGTAGAAGCCTGCTGTGTAGGCCGCGTCCGCTTTCTGGTGACTCGCCAGCGCGAGCTGGTCCTGGTGCTCACGGCTGACGTCGAACTCCTTCGCTGTGAGTTCGGTGCTCTCCCCCATCGACATCCCGGTCCGCGGCTCGACGACACCGGGCAGCTTCGGTTTGAAGTGCCGCGGCCGTAGCCGCAACCACGGCTTGACCTTTTCGCCGAACGACCGGCCGCGAAAACTCTCCATCAGTATGGCGCGGTAGTCGTCCGGATAGACGATTGGTGCATCGCTGATAGAATCCGTGCCGCCGGCGATGCCGGCCTCGATCTGGCCGAGTGCGATCTTGTTGCCGATCTGTATGCAGGCTTCGATACTCGTGCCGCAGGCGCGTTGCAGGTCGACGCCGGGCGTACGCGGCGACAGGCCGGAGCCGAGCACGGACTCGCGCGCGAGGTTCCAGTCGCTCGAGTGCTTGATGACCGCACCAAGCGCGACATCGCCAAGCACCTGGTTCTTGAGATCGTACTGTTGGACCAGCGCGCTGAGCGTTGCCGTCATCATGTCCTGGTTGCTGCGCCCGACATAACGGGTATGGGCGCGGCAGAACGGGATGCGCACGCCGCCGATTATGGCGACGCGATTCGATTTTCCATCGTGAAGCATCGAACGTCTCCTCAAAAATGCGACAATCCGCGTCGCCGTAATGGTCTGCGGCCGCCACCGGAACTCTACACCAACCGATGACAACACTCACTTCAGAACGGAACTGGCGTGGCGAGACCGCGGCGCTGTTCCGGATTGCCGGCCCGCTGATCGTCAATAACCTCGCGATTGCCGGCATGCAATTCGCCGATGCCGTCATGGCCGGCCGGCTCGGCGCCGCGTCCCTGGCCGCCGTGGCCGTGGGCGGCAGCATCTGGTTCCTCGGCTTTACGCTGTTCCTTGGCCTGATGATGGCGATCTCGCCGATCGCGGCGCGCTATTACGGTGCGGGCGAGCTGGCGATGATCGGGCGGTATACGCGGCAGGGACTGTGGCTGGCCGTTGTCCTCGGCGCCATACTGATCCTCTTCGCGCAGACGCTTGCCGAGCCGGCGCTGGCACTGCTCCACATAGACAGCGAGTTCCGCGGGGTGACGCTCGACTACGTCAAGGCCATCATGTTCGGCGCGCCGGCAATCTGTGCCTTCCTCGCATTCCGCTTCACTACCGAGGGCATCGGCCATACACGGCCGATCATGTATACGTCGCTGTTCGCACTGGTCTGCAACGTGTTCCTGAATTACGTCTTCATGTTCGGGCATTTCGGGGCACCGGCACTCGGCGCCGCCGGTTGCGGCGTGGCGAGCGCCGTCACGATGTGGCTCATCATGTTTATCCTTGGTGGCCACATGTACCTGCATCCGCGCTACCGGCCGCTTGAGATATTCGTAAAAGTGGCGCCAATGCGTTTTCCGGTGCTGCGTGAAATTGTGTCGCTCGGCTGGCCGATCTCGATCACGATTACCGCCGAGGCCGGATTATTCTCTGCGGTGTCGATACTGATGGGCACGCGCGGCGCTGAAATCACGGCGGCACACCAGATTGCGCTGAACTTTTCGTCCACGCTGTTCATGGTGCCGCTGGCATTGAGTTCCGCAATCACGATCCGCATCGGGCATGCGTTGGGTGCCATGAATCTCGATGAGGCGCGCTACAGCGGCACTGTCGGCATCTTCGCGTGCGGCGTGTTCATGGCGTGTTCCGCAACCTTCCTGCTGGTGTTCAAGGATGCCGTCGTCAGTCTCTACACGACCGACACCGCCGTGCAGGCGATTGCCGTCAGCCTGCTCCTGATCGCCGCCGTGTTCCAGGTCGCCGACGGCGTGCAGATCGGCGCCGCCGGCGCACTGCGCGGCTACAAGGACACGCGCAAACCGATGGTCATCAACATGTTCTCGTACTGGGCGCTGGCGTTCCCGCTGGCGTGGATGGCCGCGATTCCGTTGCAGGCAGAACCGTGGTGGATCTGGGTTGCCTTTGTCTTGGGACTGACGGTAGCGGCCGTGCTGCTGAGTTTCCGCTACAACAAGGTGTCAGCCCGTCCGCAGGACTTTGGCAGTATTGCGGCGGTGGTGCGGGAGCAGGCGGGTTTATAACCGACGTCGCGTCATTCGCCCTGGCCAAAGGTCGGGCTGTCGCCGGCGAGGTACTCTTCTTCCTCGGCGGTATTGGTGCGGTTCAGTACCCGGTTGCGGTGCGGAAAGCGGCCGAAGCGTTCGATGATGTCGTGGTGCAGTTCGGCAAACTGCGCAACGGTTTCGAACGTCTCGCGCAAGGTCGGCGATACGGCCGCGGCGAGGCGGTTGTAGATATCGACCGACTTCGCCTGCACGCGGCGGGACTCGGCATGCTGCAGCGGCATGTAGAAAAACACCCGTTCGATCGGCGTCAGCCCCTGGTCTTTCTTTGCCATCGCGCCTTCGACACAGAATTTGAGCGCCTGCTTGTCCTTGTCGAATGCCCTGGCCGTGTTGCGGTAGATATTGCGCGGAAACTGGTCGAGCAACAGGATCAGTGCGCGAGGCGGCCGCGCGGGTCGTCCGCCCAGTGATCGAGTTTGCCCTCACCCGCTTGCTCGACGAACGTCGCGAATCCGGCTTCAATTTCCTGATCGAAGACCGGGTCTTCGCCGAACCACACGTCCATGCGGCCGTCGATCTGTGGTGCACTCAGTTCCTTCGCCTTGAACCAGAAGGCGAGGATACGCTCGATATGCAGCTGGTCGTCGTCGGTTATCGTCGCATCCATGCTCTCGCTTAGCAGTTTTACCGGCATGCGCTTGGCCTCATCGGTTGGGTGCGGGTCGCGCGAGCAACGCCCATAATGCGAACCACGTCACGGTACGGCGGCAATCACCGCCACCCAGTAGTGGTTACTGTAGCGAATACCGCAGGGACCTACCGCGAATGTCGGCGACCAGCACGATAAGCAGCGCTTCAGGGCCCGGCGTACAACGCAGCACCATTGCCGCGATAGCCTTGAGCCTCTGCGCGCTGCTGGCCGCTTGCAGCGGACCCCGGGGCACACCGGAGGACGCTTTGCGTGCCTGGGTTGAGCGCGCCGGGCAAGCCGCCGGGGATAAGGACCGGGGCGCCCTCGTCGGCATGATCTCGCCATCGTACGCGGATGCGCGCGGCAACGACCGCAATGCCATCGACCGGATGATCCGGGTCTACTTCCTGCGCCAGCGCGACATTGCACTGCTGACAACGATCAACGACATCACCGTCCGTGGCGAAACGGCCGCCGTGGTCGACGTTACGGCCGGTATGGCAGGCACGAACAGTGGTACCTTCGGGTTCAGGGCGGATGCGTACCGGTTCGAGCTTGAGCTCGAGGCGCACGACGGTGACTGGCTGCTGATCGGCGCACGCTGGGGCGAGTTGGGCGGTGACCTGCGTTGAATCGGCCGGGGCCGCGTACGGGGAGCACACTATGAAATCAGCACTGCGATACATCGGACCGCTGGTGGTTCTGCTGCTTTGCAGTGCCTGTGCCAACCAGGGCCCCGTGGTCCGGTCGCCTGACGTGCGGCTCGACGGTGTCCGGCTGCAGTCGATCAGCCTCGGCAAGCAGACATTCCTGCTGTCCTTCAATGTTTCCAATCCCAACCCGTTTCCGCTGCCCGTCAAGGGCCTGAGCTACCGGCGTACTGCTCGATGAGCAGCAGTTCGCGAGCGGCAAGACCGCTGGCCGGGTTCGACATACCGGCCAGCGGTGATGGCGCGTTCTCGATCAGCGTCGATCTCGACCTGATCAACTCCGCCGCCGGCCTGACATCCATCCTGGGGTCGGCCGCCGCACGGCCGGTGCCGTACTGCGCTCGACGGCAGTCTGGAGGTCGCCATTCCCTTCACACGCCCGCTCAGTTTCCGCAGCGATGGCACCATTATGGTGCGCGGCAGGCTATAGAAACGATTATTCAAATCAGCGCTGGCCGTGAGGAAAGCGGCTGTCATATACTGAAATCCTCGAGCGGACCCCGTGTATCACCGCGACCAGCCCATGCGTTGGCTGCGTCATTGCGAGCGCAGCGCGGCAATCCCGTACTGGCTGGATGAGAACCAACCGGTACGAGATCGCCACGGCGTCATGCGCCCCGCGACGACGGGGGGCGGAACAATTTCACTTGCCAGCACTACACGGGACAGGCGTGCTGCCTCGTCCGGGGGTAAACATGACGGAGAAATCTGCAAAGACACTTTACGATCCGTCATTTGATCGTGACAGCTCCGGTTTCGGCCTGATTGCGAATATTGACGACCAGGCCAGCCACTGGATTATCGAAACGGCGATCACGGCGTTAAAGCGCCTGACACATCGCGGCGCCGTTGCCGCCGACGGCAAGACCGGTGATGGATGTGGATTGCTGATCAAGTTTCCGGAAGCGTTCCTGCGCGCGATCGCCGCCGAGGCAGGACTCAAAACCGCTGAACGCTTTGCGGCAGGCACGGTTTTCCTGAACACCGACCCCGGGATCGCGAAGAAGACAAGAAATGCCATCGATGCCGCCATCCGGGATAGCGGTATGGAGGTTGCCGGCTGGCGCGAGGTGCCGACGGATCAGTCCGTCTGCGGCGAACTGGCACTGCAGACGCTGCCGCGTATCGAGCAGGTTGTTCGTCAACGCACTGCGCCGGTATGCAGCGAGGCTCGTTCAATCGCAGCCTGTTCCTCGCGCGCCGCCGCGCCGGAAACCGTTTCCATGACATCGACGAGACCGCCTACATAGCGAGCCTGTCGTCGGTGACGATCAGCTACAAGGGCATGGTCATGCCCGAGATGCTGCCGCGCTTCTACAGTCGACCTGCGCGATCCGCGCCTGACGACATCGGTCTGCGTGTTTCACCAGCGTTTCTCGACCAACACGTTGCCGGAATGGCGCCTGGCGCAACCGTTTCGTTTCCTGGCACACAACGGCGAGATCAACACTATTCAAGGCAATCGCAACTGGGCGCTTGCGCGCGCTGCGAATTTCAGTTCCGACAAGCTCGACGACATCAGCGACCTGGATCCGATCATCTCGCTGACGGGTTCGGATTCGTCAAGCCTCGACAACATGCTCGAGGTCCTGCGCGCCGGCGGCATGGATGTGCTGCAGGCAATGCGCATCCTGATACCGCCGGCCTGGCACACGGTCGACAACATCGACCCGGACGTGCGCGCCTTCTACGAGTACTACGACTGCCACATGGAACCGTGGGACGGGCCCGCGGGCATCGTGCTGACCGACGGGCGTTATGCAGCCTGTTGCCTCGACCGCAACGGCCTGCGGCCGGCGCGCTATGTCATCACGCGCGACCGGCACATCACCATCGCATCGGAAATCGGCGTCTACGATTACGACACCGCCGATGTGATCAGCAAGGGTCGTCTCGGCCCCGGCGAGATGCTGGCCGTTGACCTGCGCGAGGGCCGGTTGCTGTCGAATGACGATATTCACGACATGCTGAAGGCCCGCGCGCCGTACAAGAAATGGCTGAAGCAGGGCGTGCGATACCTCGATTCGGAACTTGTCGACCGTCACATGGCGGCGGAACCGATGGACAAGGAGACGCTCGCCACCTACCAGAAGATGTTCAACTTAAGCCGCGAAGAGCTGGGCGAAGTCGTTGCCGTGCTGGCGCGTGCCGAGCAGGAGGCGGTCGGCTCGATGGGGGATGACACGCCGATGCCGGTGTTGTCCACGCGCGTGCGGTCGCTGTTCGACTATTTCCGGCAGCAGTTCGCGCAGGTGACGAACCCGCCGATCGATTCGCTGCGCGAGCGCATCGTCATGTCGCTGCAAACGAACATCGGCCGCGAAGGCAGCCTGTTCGACATCGGCCCGCACGGCGCCAACCAGGTCATCATGAATTCGCCAGTGCTGTCGCAGCGTAAATTGCGACAGTTGCTGGGCCCGGACATGTTTGCCGACAGCCACGCGTTCATTGACCTGAACGCGCCGGACACGGACTCGTTGCCGCAAGCGCTCGAGCGCATTTGCGGCGAGGCCGAACAGGCGGTCGCCGACGGCAAACTCTTACTGATGCTGAGCGACCGCTACCTGAAGCCCGGCATGCTGCCGGTACATGCGCTGCTGGCGACCGGCGCCGTACACCACCGGCTGATCAAAAAGGGCAAGCGCAGCAAGGTCAATATCATCGTCGAGACCGGCGTCGCGCGCGACCCGCATCACTTTGCGTGCCTTATTGGTTACGGCGCGACGGCCGTGTATCCGTACCTGGCCTACCAAAGCCTGCACGATCTCGCACAACGCGGCAACGTCGACCGCCAGCAACAGCTCGGGCGCAGTTACCGGCGCGGTATTCGTAAAGGCCTGTTCAAGATCATGTCGAAGATGGGCATCTCGTCCATTTCGAGTTACCGCGGTGCGCAGTTGTTCGAGATCGTCGGTCTGCACGATGAAGTCGTCGACGTCTGTTTCCGCGGCACCGTCAGCCGCGTGCAGGGCTGCCGCTTCGCGGACACTGCCGCGACGACCAGCACACAGCTGGCGGTTCGCTGGGGAGCGGAGCCGGCGGCGAACCGCTGGACGACGGCCGGGCACTGCTGAAGTACGTGCACGGCGGCGAATATCACTGCTACAACCCGGACGTCATTGCGACGCTGCAGGCGGCGGTGCGCACCGGCGACTACGCGCGTTACGAGGAGTATGCAACGCTTGTCAATCGAGCGCCCGGTGAGCCGCTGTCCGCGACCTGATGAGAGTTCGCCCCGACCGGCAAGCCGATGCCGCTACGACCGACGTCGAGCCGGTCGAGGACATACTGACTACGTTTTGACAGTGCGGGTATGTCACTGGGCGCCCTGTCGCCCGAGGCGCACGAGGCACTTGCGATTGCAATGAACCGTATCGGCGCGCGCTCGAATTCCGGGGAAGGTGGCGAGGACCCGGCGCGGCTACGCCGCTGACGGCGGTAGCCGCGCCTCGAAGATCAAGCAGGTGCGCGTCCGGGACGTTTCGGCGTGACGGCCGAGTACCTCGTCGACGCCGACGCGATCTGAGATCAAGATCGGCGCAGGGCGCAAAGCCAGGCGAGGGCGGCCAGCTGCCCGGACACAAGGTCAACGACATGATCGCGCGGCTGCGTTTCGCGCGGCCCGGTGTTGGCCTGATTTCGCCGCCGCCGCATCACGACATCTACTCTATCGAGGACCTGGCGCAGCTGATCTTCGATCTGAAACAGGTCAACCCCGAGGCGCTGGTCTCGGTCAAGCTGGTCTCGGAGCCGGGCGTCGGCACGGTGGCCGCCGGTGTCGTCAAGGCTTACGCGGACCTGATAACAATCTCCGGCTACGACGGTGGTACCGGCGCGAGCCCGCTGAGTTCGATCAAGTATGCGGGCAGCCCGTGGGAACTCGGCCTGGCCGAGGCCCAGCAGGTGTTGCGTGCGAACGGCTTGCGGCATCGCGTCCGCCTGCAGACGGATGGTGGGCTGAAAACCGGCCTGGATGTCATCAAGGCCGCGATGCTCGGCGCCGAGAGTTTCGGTTTCGGCACCGCGCCTATGGTCGCGTTGGGCTGCAAATACCTGCGGATTTGCCATTTGAATAATTGCGCGACCGGCGTCGCGACGCAGAACAATGTGCTGCGCAGCGAGCACTTCATCGGGTTGCCGGAAATGGTGATCAATTTCTTCCGCTTCGTTGCCGACGAACGAGCGCCTGCGCCTCGCCGATCTTGGTGTGCGCCGTCTTGAGGACATCATCGGACGCGCGGACCTGCTCGAACTGGTGCAGGGTGAAACGGAACGGCAACGCCAACTTGACCTGCGGCCGATCATTTCCACCGACGGGCTGGTCGAATCGTCGCCGCGGTTCTGCACCGAGCCACGCAATCATCCGTTCGACCGCGGCGAGCTTGCCGAGCAGATGCTCAAGGACATGTTGCCGGCCATCGAGAAAAAAGCCGGCGGCAACTTCCGGTACGACGTGCGCAACTTCAACCGCTCGATCGGCGCGCGTATTTCCGGCGAGATTGCGCGCCGCTACGGCAATTCCGGCATGCAGGACGCGCCGCTCGACATCGAACTTCTGGGCACCGCCGGGCAAAGTTTTGCCGCGTGGAATGTCGACGGCCTGAACCTGCACCTGGTGGGCGATGCGAATGACTATGTCGGCAAGGGCATGAACGGCGGACGCATCGTGCTGCGCGCGCCCCCGGATGCAGCGTACGACACCCGCAATACGAGCATCATGGGCAATACCTGCCTGTACGGCGCGACCGGCGGTCACCTGTATGCGGCGGGGCGTGCCGGCGAGCGCTTCGCGGTCCGGAACTCCGGTGCGATGGCGGTCGTCGAGGGTGCCGGCGATCATTGCTGCGAATACATGACCGGCGGCGTTGTCGTCGTGCTCGGCCGCACCGGGGTCAATTTCGGTGCCGGGCTGACGGGCGGCTTCGCCTACGTGCTCGACATCGACCGCGACTTCGTTGATCTGTACAACCACGAGCTGATTGATATCCATCGCATCACGCCGGAAAGCATGGAAGCGCATTTGCATCACCTGCGCACGCTGATTACCGAGCATGTCGGGTACACCGGCAGCGAATGGGGCCAGGAGATACTCGACGACTTCCGCACGTGGCTGCCGAAGTTCTGGGTCGTCAAGCCGAAGGCCGCGGAGCTTGGTTCGCTGATCGAATCATTGCGGCAGGCGGCATAGGGAGGCATCGCGGAATGTCCAAACACCCATTGCAGTTTCTCGAGGTGCCACGGCGCGACCCGGCCAAGGAGCCCGCGGAAATCCGCATCCGGCACTACAGCGAGATTTACGGCAACTACGACGGTGCCGATGCCGCGAGCCAGGCCGGCCGGTGCCTCGATTGCGGCAATCCGTACTGCGAATGGAAGTGCCCGGTGCACAACTACATTCCGAACTGGCTGAAGCTGATCGAGGAAGGGCGGCTGTTCGATGCGGCTGAACTGAGTCACCAGACCAACTCGCTGCCCGAGGTGTGTGGACGCGTCTGCCCGCAGGACCGGTTGTGCGAGGGTGCCTGCACACTGAACGACGGCCTTGGTGCTGTCAGCATCGGCAATATCGAAAAATACATTACCGATGAAGCGTTCAAGCTGGGCTGGCGTCCCGACATGTCGCACGTCGTCGATACCGGAAAACGCGTCGGTATCGTTGGTGCAGGCCCTGCCGGGCTCGCTGCGGCCGACGTGCTCGCGCGCAACGGCATTCGATCCGTCGTCTTCGATGCCTATTCGGAAATCGGCGGGCTGCTGACGTTCGGTATACCGCCGTTCAAGCTTGAAAAGGACGTTGTTCGAAAGCGCCGGGAGATACTTGAGGGCATGGGTATACAGTTCGTGCTCAATACCCGCATAGGCACGGACGTCCCGTTCGACACGCTGATGGCTGACTTCGACGCCGTTTTCCTCGGGATGGGCACCTACACATCGGTGCGCGGCGGCTTCCCGGGCGAGGACCTCGACGGCGTCCACGAAGCATTGCCGTACCTGATTTCAAACGTCAATCGCGAACTCGGTATTCGTGACCAGGCACAGCCGTTCATCGACCTGAACGGGCGCCGCGTCGTCGTGCTCGGCGGCGGTGATACCGGCATGGACTGCAACCGGACGGCCATTCGGCAGGGCGCGGCGAGCGTAAGCTGTGCTTACCGGCGCGACGAGGCGAACATGCCGGGTTCGCGCCGCGAGGTCGCCAACAGCCGCGAAGAGGGCGTCAACTTCCTGTTCAACCGCCAGCCGCTCGAGATCGTTGGCAGCGATCATGTCACCGGCGTCAAAGTTATCGAGACGCGGCTCGGCGAACCCGATGAAGGCGGCCGCCGCCGCCCGGAACCGGTGGCAGGCACCGAAGAGATACTGCCGGCCGATGCAGTCGTTATTGCTTTTGGATTCCGGCCCAATCCGCCGTCGTGGCTCTCTGAGCACCGGATTGAGACACTGCCGAACGGCAGGCTGCGCGTCGACCGAAACGGACCCCATCCGTTCCAGACAACGAACCCGCGCGTCTTCGCCGGTGGCGACATGGTGCGGGGCTCCGACCTCGTTGTAACCGCCGTCTTCGAGGGTCGTGAGGCTGCGCGCGGTATTGCTGCTTCGCTGGGTGTGTAAGCCCAAAGGCAGTTGCTGAAGCGCCGCTGACGCATCGTCGCCAGTCCACCGTCGCGGTATAGAGGCTGCGACAAAGCAAGCGACGTAAACGTCCGGTTTTTAAAGATAAGCACCCGGATACTGGCGGGCCGCGGAGGCTAATCTTTCACAGTTCGTCGCGGAACTGCACCGGCTTTCCGTACCTCTCCAAAAGGAACTGATTTCACCAGGTGGCCGGCTCGCCTTTACAAAGTGTTACCGCCTGAGGTAACTTATATGCCAAAAAAGCGTAGAGGCAACTTTATCTTCCTTTCGTGGATTGGTGACCACAGTCCCAGACACGTTCATGTCTACAAGGACGCGAGGCTCGTAGTGAAGTGGGACCTGCAGAACTGGTGTGCCATGGAAGGGAAAACCAACGAGGCGGATTTTGCAGCACATCAGGGACCTCATTGAAGAGGGAGAATTATGAAGATTCGTACTGTTAAGGCAAACAATCACAGAAAGGTATTTGTCGTACGCACTTACAAGGGCGCGTATGAGTATCCCTATGGAAAGCTTGATTTGCGCCCGACAAAAGCGAATCCGCTTGTCAGCGTCTATGCAGACGACGAACTTGGTAACGAGGCGTTTACGTACACGCTGGCGCTCGGGCGATGAAGATACGATTCATATCGACCGGGTTCTGGAACAAAATCGCGATCCCGCGTATATGCGGGACCTGCTTCTTTACAAGCTGACAATCGAAGCCAAAAAACGGGTCAAGGAAAGTGACCTGAGTGTCCGGAATATCAGCAGGATGTTAGGAACGTCCGCAACTCAATACTATCGTCTCCTCGATGAAGAAAATTATCAAAAAAGTATGGACCAGATGGTGAACTTGTTTGCGGTTCTGGGTTGCGCTGTCGACTTGAAAGTCAGTAAGCCGAAAAAGCACTCTACGCAGAACAGACTTTCGGCTTGCGCATAAACGTCTTCGGCGTTTCGGAACGCGCGAAGGAAGGCCACGAACCGGTACGCCTGAGCCCGGCTGGCCTTCTTACCTGTTGCTGATCCAGGTCAGATCTGCTTCCTTACTTGTCAGCCTGCACCCTTTGCGCATCCTCGGCGTCATGCCCGGACAGGTAATGCCGAATGGCTCCCACGATGTGCACCAGCAGCAGTCCGGGGATCACATAAACGCCGAGCACTACATGTATTTCCTCGATCAGCTCGTGGATCGCCGCCGAGCTTTCAAGTGGCAACGAAACACTGAACCAGCCGAATACATTGACAGCGTCACCTTCGGTGAAAAGGTACAGGGGCCCTGTGAGTACCTGCAGCGTTAGAACGATCAGCAGCGCCCTGTGCACCAGGTACGCGGCCCACCGTTCCGGCGCCGTGCCGGCAAGCGCTGGCGGAAATCCCTCATACAGGCGATACGCAACCCGCCACACGATAAACAGGAAGGCAAAGAAGCCCAGCGAAATATGGATGCCGATTACGTAATCTTCGACCGTATCGTTTGGTGCCTCGCTCGCCACCAGGCCAAGGACAAGCATCGAGACCACGAGTATCACGGTTATCCAGTGATTGGTCGTGGAAAGTCCTGAATAGCGGCCCATTCTGTCCATTACCGCTCCTTGTCAAACAATCCAATGAGCCTTGATACGCCCATTCGACCGGCCGCGATATCCGGAACTTCCCTTATCCGGATTGATCGCTAGGCGAATGATGCTCTGCTTACCAGCCCCGGGCGCGCGATCCCGGCAGGCGGAGGTGCGCTGCGCGATTGCCGCGGCGCGGGTTCACTCGTGATGATGCACGATCGGCTTTTCAGTAAACAGTGCCTCGCGCAACTCCTTGTCGAGGACCGGATCGCGGCGCCGTATCCACTCAAGAACCATCGCGGCGTGTTCCTTTTCCTCATCGCGATTGTGTACGAGGATTTCGGCGAGTTCCTTGTCCTTGCACGCATCGACGCGCTGGTTGTACCAGTCGACCGCCTCCAGTTCTTCCATTAGTGACGTGATGGCGCGATGCATGTCGCGCGTCTCGTCGCTCAGTTCATCCACGGGTTCGTGGTAACCCTCGTTTGCCATGCCAGGTACTCCTTTTGTTTGGCTGCCGGTTATTGCAGATTACTGTCTTATCCTGCACCCTGGCAACGGATCGCTGAAATCACGCTGCTCGTTGTGTGTCATTGGCTCGACGCAGGCATGCCGAAAAGCGGACGCCGTTGTCGGTATTCTCAGCGCGTATCGATCCGTCATGCCCTTCGGCGATCAGGCGCGCGATAAACAGCCCCAGGCCGAGGTGCTCGTCGGTCCCGCCCGGCCTCACCGAGATCATCGAATCGAATAACTGCGAACGCATCTTCTCGGGCAGGGGCGGTCCCGGATTGTCGACGGTGACAATACAGTGCTGGTCGTTTTCGTCTATCGTTATGCAAATCTCGTCACCGGCCGTGCTGAAATCGACCGCGTTGTCGACAAGTTTGTCCAGCATCTGGATAACCAGTTCCGGCGAGCCGTGCACGGGTGCCTGCCGCAGAGCGGTCTGGAAGGTGAAACGCCGCTCGGGCCATGCGTCGGCGTACGCGGCCACCGTCGACTCCAGCACGCGAACAAGATCAAAGCGCTCTGGCTCCGCGTTACCGATCATTTCCTCGACACGGCTCGCCTCACTCATCGCGTTGAGAATCTTCTGCAATCGCCTGACGCCGTCCCGCGCGCGCTCCGCATAGCGCATGCCCTCTTCCGACAGCGGTTCGTGATCGAGGTTTTCAAGCGAGGACCGCACAATCGTCAGCGGTGTGCGCAGCTCATGGGACAGGCGCGACGCCAGAGACCTCAGGTATTCGTTGTAGTTGCCGAGCTGGCGCAACACGCTCGAAAAACTGCGCGACAGGTCTCCGATCTCATCCCGTGCATGACTGCCCGGCAAATCGGTCTGCACATGTTCCTCGTCCAGCGCCCGCTGCGCCGAACTGCTGAGCCTGCGAATGCGGTGCGACATCCAGCTTGCGTAACCGAGCAGGATGGCCGCGACCAGCAATGTCGCGATTAACGTAAAGGCCAGCAGCCGTGCAAGCGCCTGGTTGGTCAGGCTCAGGATCGCGTCGGTGCCCTGCTGCAGTATGACAGCGCCGGTCTGAACATTGCCCGACCACACGGGCTGTGCGACGGCAACGACACCCCGTCCGGTCTGCTCGGAGCGAAACCAGCTGCCGGCCGTCGTGCCGTCGAGTGCACTGACAATGTATCCCTGCTGTTCCCGCCCGGAGGCATCCGGCTCGGCCAGTGCGGCGGTTTCTGAGGGCGCCAGTATTGCGCCATAGGCAATACGCAGCCAGCCGCTGGCGCCAGGGCTGCCACCCTGGCCGCCGCCGACGACGCTGCCGGCCTTTGCCAGCCGCCAGCCTTGCCTGTCGGTCACGATCAGGCGCAGCCCCGGCTGCACATAACCGGCCAGCACGCTGGCAAGTACGGGTGATGGCGTGACGAAGCGCCCGGGGCGCGCGCCCTCAAAACTGCTGCTACGAGTTCCGGATCTCAGCGGATCAGCGGTATTGGACACCACAACACCGAGGGCTTTTCCCAGCAACTGCCGCGGCACTCGCGCTTCGAGCTGGTAGCCGTTCGTGCGGTCCTGCCAGAACGCGGCGATACGTTGTTCGTCGCGCACCATTGCATCGGTTTCACGCCTCGCGACGATCGTCCCCGGCGCCTCCGCGGAAAATACGAATCGTGTTAGTGAGTCGTCTTCGCCGACACTGACGAGAGTGACGGTATCGGAGGCGCGCCGTTCGGGCGGTTCACCCGTGCGGTAGACGACCTGATTGTCCGGCACGTCGATGTACAACCACACATGCTGCCGGTGCACGCCCAGTGCGTAACGGATCGGGCCGTCGACGCCGCGCATCGTGCGCATCGATTCGTCATCAATGGACCAGTCCGTAACGTAACCATCGAGCAGTGGTTCGCTGCCGAGCGGATGGCCGTACAGCTGGCTGTTACCTGGAGCAACATTGCCGCCGGTGGCAAGAAACTCACCGGGAAACTGCGACAGCGAATCGGCTATGGCCTGTGCCGTACCAGACAGCATCTGCTGCTGGCCTTGCCGCAGTGCCGACTCGGTCTCGCGGACGAACTGGCAACCGGCCCACGGCAGCACCAGCGTCAGCAGGCTGACGAGCAGCAACTGGCGGCGCAGGTTCATGCGTTGCTACTCACCGAGCCATCGATAGCCCATGCCGTACACGGTTTCGATTGCGTCAAAGCTTGCGTCGATCGCCTGGAACTTGCGCCGCATGCGCTTCACGTGTGACGTGATCGTATTGTCGTCCAGCACGGCTTGCGCTGCATCCATCAGCTGCTGTCGGTTTTTGACATGGCCCGGATAGCGAACCAGGGCATGCAGCATCCAGAATTCGGTCAGCGTCAATCCCACCGGCTGGTCCTGCCAGCGCACCGTCATGCGGTCGACGTCGAGTTCGAGATCGCCGCGCCGGATGCGGGTTTCGCCCGACTGGGGCCGGTTCATCGCATCGAGACGCCGGAACAGGGCGGCGACGCGTGCCATCAGGTGCGGCAGGCTGATGTCCTTCGTCAGGTAGTCGTCGGCACCCAGCCGCAGGCCGGACACGGCGTCGAACTCGCTGTCACGCGCGGTCAGGAAAATAATCGGCAGCTCGTGCGCCATGCCGCGCAACTCGCGGCACAGTTCGAAGCCTCCCTCGACATCATCCTGCAGGTTGATGTCGATGACGACGAGATCCGGCAGGCGCGACCGGAAGGCCTCCATGGCCGGCTCGCGGGCGGCATACAGGTCAACGGCGTACCCTTCGCGACGAATGCTGGCCGCGAGTTCTCGCCGGCATCGCAGCTTCGTCCTCGACGATGGCAATTCTTCTCGACATCGTGTCAGGTGCGCTCGCGAACGACTTCCTGCGCGCGCAGCAACGCGGCGACGCTGATGGCATCGGTAATATCACCGCGGCGTGCCATCGCGACGGCCTCGGTCAATGGCAGCTTGCGAATCTCGATATTCTCCGTCTCGCCGAAATTCGGCTTGCCTTCGGTCAGGTCTTCGGCGATATAGACGATGGCAAGCTCGTCGGTAATCGAGTTGCTCGTATGCAGCCGCATGAAGCTCAATCCACCGCGCCGCATCGAGACCCGTTTCTTCCTTCAGTTCGCGTTTCGCGGCATCGAGCGGCGGTCATCGTGCGGATCCTCGATCGATCGGCAACTCCCATGAATAATCAGTTAGCGTGTAACGGTCCTGCCCGACCAGCCAGGTGTTGCCGTCCGTGTCGAGCGGCAGTATCGCGATGGCCTTGTTCTTGAAATGGACGTGACCATAGTGATTCTCGCCGCCGCCCGGATTGACGACGAGATCCTCGCGGACCGTTATCCACGGATTCTCGTAGACTAGTCGCGAATGCAGTCGTTTCCAGCTCATGGTGGTGTCACCCCGGCGCAGTTTGAGGTACAGAAGTGGATGATAACGCAGCCGGGACCCACGATTGCAGGCTAGCGCCGGCTGGGTCATAGTTACCGGGCTCAGGCTCCGGTCACCGGCAACGCCCCAGGCTACCCGGAGAGGGTTGGCGCCGGTTCCCGGGCCTTGTCGTTCCGCCCGGTATTCAAATCTCCGGACTCGCAATGAAACCAGCACAAGCCCGGCTGACGCAAGGGCCGGTTGGCAAACACCTGGCTCGATATGACCGTGCCGGTCATGTACGGCATCCCGACGATGATGCCGCAGGGCTTTGTCGATGCGTATTTCATCGGCCTTGTCGGTGACCGCGAGCTTGCTGCCTTAAGTTTCGCCTTTCCGGTCCTGATGATAGTCACGAGCGTGGCGATCGGCCTGGGCGCGGGTACTTCCTCTGTAGTCGCGCGCGCGATCGGCGCCGACGACCATCGACGCGCGCGCCGCCTCGCTACCGACAGCCTCCTGCTGTCGTTTGGTGTCACCAGCATCGTCTGCGTTATCGGCATCCTGACGATCGACCCGCTGTTCACGCTGTTAGGCGGCGCCGGCCGACATGCTGGGGCTGATCGGCGGCTACATGCAGATATTGTACGTTGGCGTGCCGTTCGTCGTGGTCGGCATGGTGGGCATGAGCAGCATGCGGGCGACCGGTGATACAAGGCTGCCAAGCAAGCTGATGGTCATCGCCGCCGTGCTCAATGTGCTGCTCGATCCGATTCTGATCTTCGGGCTCGGGCCGATCCCGGCGCTTGGTCTCGACGGCGCGGCGATGGCGGCGCTGCTCGCCCGTGCGTCGATTTTCATCGGCGTCGTCTACTTCATGCGCCGGCGCCTCGACATGCTGACGTTCGCCCGGCCGGAACGCGCCGAGATGCTGCGGTCGTGGCGCGACATCCTGCATGTCGGCCTGCCGGCTGCCGGCACCAATGCCATCATCCCGATTGCGACCGGCGTCATTACGGCGATGCTGGCGCAGTACGGTCCGGAGGCTGTCGCGGGGTTCGGCGTTGCGAGCCGGGTTGAATCGGTCGTGCTGGTTATTTTCTATGCCATGTCCGCGATCATCGGTCCGTTTGTCGGGCAGAACATGTCGGCGGGCAAGGCGGACCGGATTTTTGCGGCGCTTAAGCTTTGCACCTTCTTTTGCCTCGGCAGCGGACTCGTGATCGCCGCGCTGCTGGCGGCATCGAGCACGTTGCTGCCGAGCCTCTTCAGTGACAATCCGGACGTTACGGGTGTCGCAACGCTGTTCCTTTTGATCGCACCGGTCAGCTACGGCGCGTACGGCATGGTCATGGTGATGAACGCATCGTTCAACGGCATGGGCAAGCCGTTACCTGCCGTCGTCGTCAGCGTGTCCCGGATGGCGCTGCTTTATGTGCCGCTGGCTTTGATCGGCAATTACTTCTTCGAAGTGGCGGGCATCTTCGCTGCTTATACCGTGGCGAATATCGTTACCGGTTTTGTCTCCTACGCGTGGGCGCGCGCCTCGATCCAGACGCAGTGCGACAGGAACGAGTACCGCACCGTTGTCACTCCGCCCGGTGATCCTGTTGTCGCACCCTATTCGACAGCGTCCGACGTAACCCGCCGCACATAATAATAGTGCATGCCGATACCGCGGCTGGCCATGAACAGCATGAACGCAAGCCACAGGCCGTGGTTGCCGAGCGGCTGCAGCAGATACCACGCGGGCAGGAACACCAGCAGGGCTGACAGCAGCATGATGTCACGCATCTCGCGGGCGCGGGTTGCGCCGACGAACACGCCGTCGTACAGGAATGACCAGACAGAAACCAGCGGTGAAAGAATCATCCACGGCAGGTACTTAAGAGTCGTTGCGCGAACGTCGGGCAGGTCGGTCAGCAGCCGGATCAATGACGGGCCGGCAAGCGCATAGAACGCACTGAAGGCCAGCGCGACGTACAGCGACCAGCGCAACGTCAGCCGCACGGTATGCGCGAGCGCCGCGCGGCTCTTTTGCCCGACGGCCTTGCCGACCATCGCCTCGGCGGCGTGCGCGAAGCCGTCCAGCGCAAACGACAGCAGGTGTTGCAGGTTCATCAGGATGGCATTGGCGGCCAGCACCAGCACGCCCAGGCGCGCGCCCTGTGCGGTAACGAACCGATCGTCATACACCAGCGCAATCGTGCGCACGAAGAGATGCGCGTTGACGGCAAAGAACGCGCGGTACTCGCCGAGGGTCGTCAAATGCGCCCGCTGCCAGTGTCCGCCCCGGCGGGCGAGTTCGCGAACGACGAACGCGAGTCCTGTAGCGACACCCGTGTATTCAGCGATAACGGAGGCCCATGCCACGCCGGCCACTTTCCAGTCGAAGACGACAACGAACAACAGGTCCAGCACGATGTTCGTCAGGTTCATGACCAGAACGATCAGCAACGGGATGCGGGCATTCTGCAGCCCGATAAACCAGCCGATCAGCGCATAACTGGCCAGCGTCGCCGGTGCGCTCCAGATGCGAATGCCGATGTACTCGTGTGCGATCGGTGCGACGGCATCGCCGGGCCCGAGCAGGTACAGCGCGAGCGTTGCAATGGGCTGCTGCAACACTACCAGCACGAGCGCGATGCACAGTGCGACGATGAGCGCCTGGCCCAGCGACGTGCGCACGCCGTTGTCGTCGCCCGCCCCGAACGCCTGCGCCGCAATGCCGGTCGTTCCCATGCGCAGGAAGTTGACGCCGGTGTACAGGAAGCCAAAGACCATTGCACCGATCGCCACGGCGCCGAGGTAGGCGGGGTCGTTCAGGTGCCCGGTGACGCCGGTATCAACCATGCCGAGCAGCGGCACCGAGACGTTCGAAAGGATCATCGGCGCCGCGATGCGCCAGACATCGCGATTTTGCGGCAGGTCAGCGGCCATCACGGGCGCCCGGGCCGGCCTGCGGCCGGCGTCAGAATGCGTTTATGCCGGTCAGTTCCTTGCCGACGATCAGCTGGTGCACGGTCTCGGTACCTTCGTAGGTAATGACGCTTTCGAGATTCAGCATGTGGCGTATCGGCACGTACTCGGCGCTGATGCCACTGCCGCCCAGCATATCGCGCGCGTCCCGCGCGATGTCGATCGCCATGCGGCAATTGTTCCACTTGGCGAGCGAGACCTGTGTCGGGCTGAGGTCGCCACGATCCTTGATGCGTCCGAGTTGCAGCGACAGCAATTGCGCCGTCGTAATGCGGCGTGCCATGTCGGCCAGACGCTGCTGGATGGCCTGGTTGTGCGATAGTGGCTTGCCGAACAGCACGCGGTCGTGGCTGTAGTTCAGTACCTCGGAGAGGCACGCCTGTGCTGCCCCGATTACGCCCCAGGTGATGCCGTAGCGTGCCTGCGTCAGGCAGCTCAGCGGGCCTTTTAGCCCGGTAACGCCCGGCAGCACGTTGCTGTCCGGCACGCGCACGTTGTCGAAAAACAATGCGGATGTGACCGACGCGCGCAGCGAGAACTTGTCCTCGATCTCCTGTGCCGTGAAGCCCGGCATGTCCTTCTCGACAATGAAGCCGCGTACGCCGTCGTCGGTGGCCGCCCAGACAACCGCCGCATCGGCGATGTTGCCGTTCGTAATCCACATCTTGGACCCGTTCAGGATCCAGTCGTCACCGTCGCGTTTTGCATGCGTTTTCATGTTGGACGGGTCCGAGCCGCCGTGGGGCTCAGTCAGGCCGAAACAGCCAATCGCCTCACCGCGCGCCATGGCCGGCAGCCAGCGCTCTTTCTGTTCCTCGGAACCGTACGCGTGAATCGGGAACATGACGAGGCTGCTCTGGACCGAAACGAACTCCGCAGCCGCTGTCGCCGCGTTCGAGCTCCTGGCAGATCAGGCCGTAGCTGACGCTGTTCAGGCCGGCGCACTCGTAGCCGTCGATAGAACTACCCAGCAGGCCCAGTGCGGCAACTTCCGAGATCAGGTCCTTCGGGAAGTAGTGCTTCTCGAATGCATCGCGTATGACCGGCAGGACCTTGTCATCGACCATGCGGGCAACCGAGTCCTGCACCATCTGTTCGTCGTCGCTCAGCAGGGACCGCACATCGTAGAGATCGAGCGGATTGAGCTGTTTCTTACTGGTGCCGGCTTTGCGGGCGGGTGCGGTACTGGCCACGGTGACTCCTGGGCTGTTTGACGGTGAGGGGAACCTGATACGGCAGCAAATGCGCCGCCCCCGGTCAGCGGGGGAGCCGATTCTACCGGATCAGGCGCGTCCGGTCAGCGCCACCAGCCTGGATCAGTGGGGAATACCGAGGCGCCGGTAAAGAATCGACAGCATCCAGACCGGTGCGATCATCATCAGCTGTATATCGAGACCGACGCCGCGCAGGCCGCGGCCGGCAAAATGGCCCGCGTACAAGCCGCAGACGGCGGCCACGGTGAGGCCGGCTGCGGCCAGCGGCAGCACATCGCCATTGACTTCGAGCAAGTGGACGATGGCCAGGATGCCAAAAACGAACGGCAGCATGCCGATCGCGAGCGGCACTGAAATAATGAAGTAATAGACCGTCGCCGCCATCAGGAACACCGTGCCCCAGTTCAGCAAAGGCGAAATGCTTTTCAGTGCCTGCGGGACCGGCAGCGACCACAGCAGCCCGACGGTACCGAGTACCAGCAGGGGTACCGCGGACCAGTAAATCGGCGCATTGCGGAGGTCTTTGTGCTTCTCGCCGTATCTTGCCAGCCAGGGATCGGTATCGGACATAAGTCCTCGGCATCGTACAAGGAAATGCCATTCTACATGGGTCAGCGGTTCCGGCCGGGCCTGCGTTTATAAGGGCTTCAGTCGTGGTTCAGGTTCAGTACCGGTACAATGCATGGTTGGCGGGTACCGGGCGTGCATTCACGGCCGGCCCGGCCGTGCATGGGCAACAATTGAGGAATGAACATGAGCATGAAAGGACTTAAATTTGCGGCGCTCGGCCTCTGTGCCGGCGTCATACTGACGGGCTGCGAAACTCTCGACCCGTATACACAGGAATCCAAGACCAGCAGCGCCACGAAAGGTGCCGTCATCGGTGCAGTTGCCGGCGCCGTGGCAGGACTTGCTTCAGGTGATGACGCCGTCGAGCGGCGCCAGCGTGCGCTGATTGGCGCCGGTGTCGGCGCGCTTGCCGGTGGTGCCGTGGGCAACTACATGGACCGGCAGGAAGCGGAACTCCGCGCAGAGCTGCAAGGCAGCGGCGTCAGCGTCACCCGGATTGGCGACAACATCACGCTGAACATGCCGGGCAACGTCACGTTCGCCTCCGACAGCTCCGATCTTAATCCGGCGTTCTTTGACGTATTGACGTCGGTGTCCAAAGTGATGGAAGAGTTCGACGAGACTGTCGTTTGAGCATGACTCGGACATACCGACAGCACCGGTAGCGACGCCTACAACCAGTCGCTCTCGGAGCGCCGTGCAAATTCGGTGTCACGCTACCTGCAGACCCAGGGCATCAATTCGCAACGCATGATTACGATCGGCATGGGTGAGTCCATGCCGGTTGCGGACAACTCGACGACGTCGGGCCGGTCTGCGAATCGACGCGTTGAAATCACGATGGTGCCCGTCACTGGTTGATGGGGTTCGCGCTGGCGGCGGAGGGCCGTCGCCAGCCAGTTTGGAATGCGCGCAGCAATAACAACGAAAACCAGCAGCGCTTTTACAAAGGCCGATACCGGCACCTGGATCGAAGGTGCCGGTATTGTTCTCCGTTTGCTGTCCGATGACAGCGAAGGTGCACGTCACCAGCGCATCATTCTCGATGCGCGCAATGGCCAGACACTACTGATTGCCCACAACCTGGACCTCGCGGAGCGCGTGCCGCTTGGCATTGGCGACCGCATCCGTTTTCGCGGCATGTACGAGTGGAATGACCTGGGCGGACTGGTGCACTGGACGCACGCTGACCCGCTGGGCGTTGAGGATGGCGGTTACATTCTGTACCGGCAGCGGACTTATCGGTGAAGTATGCCGCTGCCGTCGTCGCGAGGCGCCCTTGCCGTCGTCGCGAGGTGCGGAGGGCGTGGCAATCCTCGGTCATTGCGAGCCCGAAGGGCGTGGCAATCTCGTTCCGATTGGCAGGGTCAATGTCCGTGCGAGATCGCCACGGCGCTCCGCGCCGTCGCGATTAACGAGGTACGGCTCCGCGCCTCGCGATGACGGTACGGGCTCCGCGCCTCGCGATGACGGTACGGGCTCCGCGCCTCGCGATGACGGGGTTGGGCCAGGCATAAAAAAAGCCCCGGATAGTGTCAGGGGCTCTCGACAGGGGGGGGGGACGAAACGCCGTCAGGCTACTTCCGCCTCCATCACCGTCCGCAGTTTCTTGATGGCGTTACCCTCGATCTGCCGGATGCGTTCGGCCGAGACGCCGTACTTGTCGGCCAGCTCGTGCAACGTCTGTTTCTTGTCAGCGAGCCAGCGCGTCTCGAGTAATGTCGCGGCTGCGCTCATCGAGCGTGTCGAGCGCCTCACCCATGCGGGTCGTCGCGTCACCGTGCCAGTCGCTGTTTTCCACCAGCGAAGCAGGATCGGAATCCGGGCTCGGCAGGTACGCGGCTGGCGTGTATTGATGATCGTCGTCGGCATCGGGCGCCGGGTCGAAAATGGCGTCATGCGCACTCAGGCGCCGTTCCATTTCCGTGACTTCACTGGCCGAGACGCCAAGGTCCTCGGCAACCGCCGCGGTTTCGTCGTGCGACAGCCATGCGAGGCTCTTCTTCGCCTTTCGCAGGTTGAAGAACAGTTTGCGCTGCGCCTTGGTCGTCGCAACTTTCACGATGCGCCAGTTCTTCAGCACGAACTCATGGATTTCGGCCCGAATCCAGTGCACCGCGAATGATACGAGCCGCACGCCGTAATCCGGGTCAAAGCGCTTGACGGCCTTCATCAGGCCAACGTTGCCTTCCTGAATCAGGTCCGCGAGCGGCAATCCGTAGCCGGTGTAGCCTTTGGCAATGTGCACGACAAAGCGCAGGTGCGCGAGCACCAGTTCACGGGCAGCGGCCAGGTCTTCCTCGTCGTGATAGCGGCGGGAAAGGGCCTGCTCATGCTCCTTGCTCAAAACCGGTATGGCGCCGACCGCCTGGATATAGGCGTCCAGACTGCCGACCGGGCCGGCCAGGAAGGTTTCCGGATTGCGTACTGCAAGAGCGGTTGTCATGGGTATTCATTACCTCCGTTTCTGGACAGGCGATCTTAGCACTCTGTCACTTGGAGTGCTAATGAGGCGTCGAAGTTCCTTCGAATGGCCGACCAAAAAGCTATTCTAATCATACAGATATGCAACAGCTGGCTGACGGGTGCCGGTAGCATAACCGGCGTTGAAGGCGCTTCCCAAGCGCTGCCCCGGAACGCCTGAAAGGGACGGATACCGGAGGCTCCATGCTCAGGCGCCCTGATACTGATACTGATGCTGGCGATATACGCATTGAGTTAACCTGATCATGATCGAAAGTGCTGGCCTTTATATAAGAGCGGCAAAATGAACTCTGACTTTACAGACGCTCGACATCCCGTGAGATGGGGGTTCGTTGGCACCGGAACTATCGCCACCTGGATGGCCGGGGTTGTTGGCGCGACACCGGCAGCAAGACTATGCGCGGTGGCAAGCCGCCGCACGGCTACAGCGCAAGCCTTTGCAGCCGAGCACGGAGCAGAACGCGCATTTAATTCCTGGAAGGAGATGCTCGCGTGGGACGGCATCGATGCCGTTTATGTCGCGACCCCGACCAGCCTGCGGGAAGAAATTTCGATCGCGTCGGCCAATGCCGGCAGGCATGTGCTCGGCGAGAAGCCATTTGCCAGCCTTCCCTCGCTCAAGCGAATTACGGGAGCATGCCGCGAGAATGGCGTTGCGTTCATGGATGCGACCCACTTCGTTCACCATCCAAGGTATGCGGCAATTCGCCAGGGCGCCGCCGAAACCGCCATCGGCCGAACCGCGTTCGCCGGACTCCCGCTTCCTGATCAGCCTGACCGACCGTAGCGATATTCGTTACAACCCGAGACTCGAACCGCTGGGCGCCATCGGCGATCTCGGCTGGAATAACATCCGTGCAACTCTTGAATACGTTGCGTCAGGGCTACGATTGTGCGAGGCAAGTGCACGGCTGCAGAGGGACGGGACAACCGGAGCAGTGATTGCGGGTGAGGGGTCACTGACATTCGATGACGGCTCGGCATCCTCCTGGCGGTGCAGTTTCGATGCGGCGTCGGCGGACATCGGGCTGAAGCTGACCGGTCCCCGTGGCATTTTGTCCATGGACAACTTTATTGGGGAAGACGAGGACCACTCAGCAATTTACCACTACGCCCGCAGCAATCAGCCGGGGAACGCGGCAACCAGCGTTCGCATTGCATCGCAACGGTCCGCTCCGACGCTGATGTTTGAGGATTTTGCCGGCGGCCAGGGATGCCTCTGCGCGAACACTGGACGCAGGCCAGCGAACGCACCCAGGCACTCCTTGATGCGGTGCTCGCTGCCGAGAAAACCTGGCCATGACGGCCGACAGATAAGTGCGTTATGCTGAGGCCGTGCAAAAAATAGTAGTTTCCGGCTGAGAAAACTATAGCCAGCCACAACTGTCGAGGCACTCATGGCGAACTACATCGACGGATTCGTTTTACCTGTTCCGCATGACCGCCTGGACGACTATAAGCGACTTGTTCAGGCGGTTGCAGAAATCTGGAGGAACATGGCGCGCTCGATTACAGGGAATATGCCGGCGACGACTTGTCATTGGAGGGAACGCGCTCATTCACTGATCTCTTTGCCGCAACCGAAGGTGAAACCATTGTATTTGGATGGGTGGAATTTGAGTCTCGTGAGGCACGAGATTTGGCAAACGAAAAGGTAGCGGCGGACCCAAGAATGGTGGATTTAATCAATTCTTCGCAGTCAGGTTTTGATGCTGAACGGATGGCATACGGTGGTTTCCAGTCATTCGTTCGGTCATCTATTGCCAGGGTCGATGAAACAAGTCGCTGCGCTCCCGAGCCAGGCTAGCTGGTATTCCCCATCGCCACCCGGATCGACTCACCGCTGACGCCGCTCGCTCCTCGGATGCAAGGAAAGCAATGCATCTCCGCCACCTCTTCCGGCGAGGCAACGCTGCCGCGCTGGTCAGCCGGCGCCGCGTTCCTCCCAGACCTACCTCGCGCGCCGACGCCAGCGCCGGTCTGCTTCGGCTTGCGCCGAGCGCTCCGCCATTTCTGTCCGCACCCAGCCGGGCAGCACGGCATTCGCGGTAATGCCGTGGGCGCCGCCGTCCGTGGCCGCGGAACGCATGAGGCCCAGCAACCCCGCTTTGGAACTGTTGTAGGCACAGCCCGCGTGCTCGGCCACCAGCGCGGAAGTAGAACTGGTGTAAACGATGCGTCCATAGCCTCGTTCCACCATGCTCTTCATGACGATGCGCGTCAGGTAAAACGGCCCGTCGAGATTGATGCGCATCGTGTCACGCCACGAATCCGGCGTCGTTTCCCACAGCAACTTTTCGTGCGCCGAACCCAGCCCGTGATTGCAGACGAGAATGTCGATGGGCCCGAGTTGCCGGATCGTTGCATCGACGGCTTTCTCGCAACCTTCCGGCGTACCGAGGTCCGCGGTCACGTACGGGATGCCCGCAGCGGCCAACTCCGCCTCGGTGCGGGAGACACCCATGACTTTGGCGCCTCTCGACAGCAGGATGCGCGCGGCTGCCAGACCTATGCCGCGGCCCGCCCCGGTGACCAGCGCTACTTTTCCGTCGACGCCCGCCATCACGGGTATCGTGGTATTGCCCGGGTTACCGTGCAAGTCCCGCGGGACGCAACGCGAGGCATAGAAGCCGCAATGGCCGTGATCATCAGAGTGCGTCCTCCATGCCCGGAGCCGGGCGACTCGACTACCTCGATGGCGAAACCAAGCCGAACCACGTTGCGCCTAAAGTACGATGAGCAAGAGAACAACGCCAAAGATAACCGATCGGATGATCCGGTATATCCGTCCACAGCAAATAAGCGAGGTACGCCAGGATGTCTGTTCGCCAGCAGCGCCAGCTGCAGCGACCAGTGCTTGCCGTTCCAACGTGCAGAGTGCGACGTTCAGGATTCCTGTCGCAAGCAGCAACAGGCCGGGTAGCAGCAGGCCGATCGATATGTTGGATTCGGCGCCAATCGCAGGTAGCACGCCGCGAGATGGCCATAGGCGCCCAGGAGCAAAGAGAACGCCAGGAAGACACCACCGATAGCGGCAAGATTGAAAAGCAGGTTGCGATCGTCTGTGTTCACTTCGTCAAAGCTCTTGGTGCCACTCTCGCCAACTTTTGTAAGACCGCTTTCGTAGGCGAACACTACAGCTGCGGCAAGCCGCGGTCGCGAAGGCCGAGTTTCGCGAACAGGCTGGAGCATGTGACTTTAGGATCGGCCGGACCGATAAAGGAATTCAGCGATTTCAATATTACTCTTTCCACTGGCGAGGGCGCGCAGGACGTTGGTTTTCGCGCCGCGTTAATGTTTCCAGTCCGGCGCTGCCCCGCGTCGATCGGCACCGAATTGGCCGGCAAACCGACCGATCGATCGCGGTACGATCGTCGGCGACAGCGACCGCCATCGGCCACAATGCGTACCGCGGACAGGAGTTCTTCCGGCTGGATATCCTTTAGTACAAAGCCACTGGCACCAGCGTTGAGCGCTTCGGGTAGACGTATTCGTCGGGATCAAACGAGCGAGAATGATCACACGCGTGTTACCACTGCTCTCGGCCAGGATCCTCGCGGTTGCTTCGAGTCCGTCCATTTCCGGCATGCGGATGTCCATCAATACGATATCCGGCCGGGTGCTCGCGGGCTGCGTTAAGAGCTTCATGCCGGTGCCGGCCTCGGCAACGACCTCGATATCCCCCTCGTGTTCCAACACCATGGCGAAGCCACGCCGAACCAGCGCTTGATCGTCCACCACCAGTACTCGCAATGTCGTACATGGGCTCCTGCGCCACGAAGTGAAAATGAAGCTCGAATTTCGAAACCACCGACCGGCACCTGGACCGGCGCTGACCGCATGCCCAGAAGTCGGCACGTTCTCGCATTCCAACAAGCCATGACCGCTGGTGAGTCCGGTGTTTCCGCCATGACCATCGTCCATGACGCCGGCATCTACTGTCGCCATCTCCTCGCTGAGCGAAACTTCCGCGCTCTGTCGCCAGCATGCTAGTACGTTGGTTAGCGCCTCTTCAACAATTCGGTAGATGTTGAGGTCCAGTCGCGGGAGGCAGACCTGCCAATTGCCCGTCCGCTCGAGGCTACTTCATGGCCGGCTTCGACTTTGCGAACGAGCGTGGTCGAGATCTGCGACGCCGGGGCCGCCGCCGAGGTTCCTGTGCGCCCTTGGCAGGTCGCAGCAAACCGAGCATACTGCGCATTTCCGCAAGCGCCTGGCGACCAGCCTTCTCGACGGCAGCCATCGACTCCCGGGCCGCCTGCGGATCCGAGCGACCGTCCGGCGGCGCCTGCCTGCACTGTCATTAAACTTACCTGGGCGACGATGTCGTGCAACTCACGTGCGATACGGGTGCGCTCTTCCGATGGCGGCGTCGTGTTCTCCGGATGCTTCTCACGTTCCGCTCCGCCCGGCGCGACCTTCCAGCAGCCGCAGGTACTCACCGCGAAAGCGCAGGCGACGACCGATATACCAGAGTGAAATAACAAGGCCGGCTGCGATCGTACCTCCAACGCTCGGAGCGTCGTAGAAGGAACAGGTCAGCGACGACAAAGATCAGCGCGGCGAGCACCCGCTCGAGACTGGCGCGGTCATCTGCCTCAAAGCGACCGAGGCTGTAGAGAGAAATTGCCAACGCGAAAATGCCGTCCGCTACCGGGCCAAGCAGCACGAGTACCGAAGCGGTGAGTACAAAATGGATGAACCTGCAGCGGGTTGCTGCGCCGCCAGAGCAACGCGAAGTTACCAACGAAGTGCAAAATGCCCCATACCAGCTGCCGTTTCCAGCGGCATACCGATTTGTCCGTACCTGTGACCAAATTGCCAAGAGTGAGCAGGAAAGATACCAGCGCTAACAGGAAATCAGCCAGATGGGGCCAGGTTTCATCACCGTGTAGTGCCGCCCAGACTCTCACGCCCGGAATACGCTTTTCGAGCTGTGGGTCAGCCACCCCGGAATCCGAATGTTCGATCCAGAACAGGTTCCCATCGGTTCATTGCCAAAGAGTAGACCAACGCAATTCACCCTGTCAGACGGATCATGTATGTATTCCTGCCCTTTTGTCTCCCCCAATTGGCGGAAGTGCGATTCCTACTGCCGGCCGATGTGCCTTTCGATTCCAAGCTACAGAAATATTTCAGCCTTGAATAGCTGAACGGATAGAGCCCATGATCGAGATAGCCCTGCAACCCAGTGCACTGACGGTTTACCCCGGAAAGCGTCTGCTGCGCGGCGAAGTTCTGGTTTATTGTTACCGCTGTCGGCCACTGGATTTCCTCGCGTACAGATGGGGGTGTTTTATCCGCCGATCGCACAATCGGGCTCGAGGGCCTGCGGGACCTGCATTTGCCGTCCGGTTTCCGCGAAGGCGACACCCTTGCAATCTGGCCGCGGCCAGTCATTTGCTGCTCGCGGCGATCATTATTGGCGGCGGACCGTTACAACTGGTTGCGGCGATTCGTTCGCGATATCCTACATTTCATCGCTGGCTTGGTCGCAGCTCAGTGGCTGGCGGTAGTAACAACCAGTATCGGCGGGTTCTACATGGTCTGGACTCGCGGGACGGTTGCGGATCTGATCACGGACCTGGGCATTTCACTGGATGCCATCTGGTTATCGTTTGCGCTGTTATGGCCGTGCGCTATGCGATGGCTCGCCGGTTTCGGCGAACATCGCCGCTGGGCATGCCTGTTCATGCCCGCCAGTGCTGTGCGTGTTCTTTCGGTAGGCCTGATGGGCTGGCAGTGCTCACCGGCGGAATCGTATTGATTTCGAAACATTCACCGGGCCGTTCATCGATGTAGTCGGATTCGCCCAGTACTTGCTGCCACTGGCGGTACTGAATGGTATTCCGTCGGCGAGAATAAGCCATCCGTGCGGGCAGCTGGCATTCGCGGGCACACTGTTCGGCCTACTTTATATACGGCCGTCGGCATATTCGCCGCGACAATGGGGATGTGGTTGCCGAGGATGTAAAGCAGCGACGCTGTGCGGAAACCGGCCCAGTACTCTTCATCTGACCAGGCAATTGCTATACCGTGCTGTCAATCAGTGCATGTCGGGATGAAGGAGGTGAGCCCAAAGGGCAATAGAGATCTTCGTGGTCAAGGCGGTGCCGTCTGCTGGTGATGCGAGCGAATTCAGGCAATCCATGGCGCCACACCCGCTGGTGCACCAGGAACTCCCGCATGACCCGGCCTTCGGCGTTTACAACCGACGGCTGCGGTCGCTCCATTACGGCAACGTCCGCTGGGAAGAGCTCTACTGGCGTTTGCGCCGGCAGGTTGGCCTTGCGCATACCGGCGAACTGGCAACCGAGATCCGCGGGCCTGATGCCGAGGCCATGCTCAACCGCGTGTTCACCCGTGATGTATCAAAGGTACGGGTAGGACGTTGCAGCTATCAACTCGCCTGTTTTGCCGATGGCGGCATGATTATGGATGGAGTCCTTCTGCGGCTTGCATCCGACCGCTTCTGGGACTCTCAGGGTGATGGCGAGTTCCTGGTCTGGTTACCGAACCGACTTGGAGGCATTTCGACGTAGAGGCGCTCCACGCCAGGGTCTGGATCAGCCAGGTCCAGGGTCCGCGTTCAATGGACGTGCTCGCAGAAGCCTCCGACGATGGAATGCCGGAGAACTTTCGCTACTTCGACCTGGCGCACATACGCATCGGTGGCCAACCCGTTGTGATCAGCCGTACAGGCTTCACCAACGAGCTCGGCTGGGAGTTCTACTTCGGAGCCGATGCCGATGCCAATGTCATAGGGGAGCGAATCCTGAAGGCGGGCGAGGCGCACGGGATTCACACTATTCCCGCCGCAGCGACCAACGCACGGCGCATTGAAGGTGGGCTGCTCTTTTCAGGTACTGATTTTGACAGCAGCGTGACGCCATTTGCCGCCGGGTTCGGGGCGCTGGTGGACCTTGATAAGGCTGACTTTATCGGCAAGGACGCACTCGCACTGGCGGATAAGAGCCGCAGAACCTGGGGACTGCAATGTGAGGGTGGCGTGGCACGTCACGGCGATACACTTTCCGTGAACGGTGAGCCTGCGGGTAGGGTCTGCAGCAGCGCCTGGTCTCCCTTCCTGCGCCGCGGTGTCGCTATCGTGCGCCTGAAGGATCCGAAACTTGTGCCGGGGACGGCGCTCCGGGTCGAATGCGTTGATGGAACCACCCGGGACGGGGAAGTCTGTGAGCTCCCGATGTATGACCGCGCCGCGGTGAAATTGTGGCTGCAACCTGAATATTCTGCGTATTCCGTGACAATGGGGTAAAACCCGCTGCTGGCCGCGCGTGCGGTCGCTGTACGGATAATTCAGCGCGGCTCGATCCGCCGCATATGCCGCGCAGCCGCCAGCCACGAGCCAAACAATCCCAGCAGCACGCCTGTCAAAACGATGGCGAGGCTTTCCGAAAGGCTAAGTGACAGCACTTCAAAGTTGCTGCCATAAAGACCAGAAAGCCGCGCTACTGCGGGCCGCAGTGCGAACAGTCCGTAACCGACCAGCCCCAGCGCAAACACACCGCCGCCCAATCCATACCAGATGCCGGAGTAAAGAAACGGCCGCCGCACGAACGCATTACTGGCGCCGATCAGCTTGGTGACTTTGATCCCCTCGCGCCGGTTCTCGATGTCGAGACGTATCGTGTTGCCGATGATAATAATGAGCGCCGCGCCGAGCAGCGCCGCACCAATGATGACCGCGCGCTGCAGGATGTCGAGTATCGCGAGGAATCGCTGCACCCACTCGGTATCAACCGCACGACGTCTGTTTCCGGCAGGTCGCCAAGTTCTTCGTTCAGCAGAACGACAGTCTCTTCCGTGTTGCCGGCCGCCGGACGCACGACCAGCGTGTGCGGCAACGGATTGTCTGCCAGGTAATCAAGCGCTGCACCGAAACCGGATTCGCCCTTGAACTCTTGAAGCGCCTCAGTCGCCGTGATCAGCCGGACGTCGGCGACATCCGCGCGCTGCGCGATGATGTCGCGGAGATTCGTGGCGGCCTCCAGCGAAACGGACGTGTCGAGGTACACTGAAAAATCCAGCGCGTTGTCCCAGCTGCCGCTGATCGCACGTGCATCTCGACGACGAGATGCATGGCTGCCGGCAGTGGAAGCGTGATCGCAATCACCAGCACCGTCATCAGCGTTGCAAACGGTTGCCGTGCGAGGCGCCCCAGTGAGCCAATCAGCGTGCTGACGTGACGCAGCGCCCACGTCGCGACCGGGCCTGTCTGCCGGGCCGGTGCCAGTGCTTCGGGTACCGGTCTCACGGCCACGTCTCCGGAAGACTGTCGTCATCCGCGAAGCCCGCAACATCGTCTTCCTCGTCATCCGGTTGCAATGCGCCATCCGCCAGTGCAATGCGCCGGCAGCCGAGCTGGTCAATCAGCGCAATGTCGTGGCTCGCGATCAGCAGCGTCACGCCGACTTCATTGAAGCGCCGGAATATGCGCACGACTTCCAGCGACAAAGTCCTGGTCGATCTTGTGGTTGGCCTCGTCGGCGATCAGCAGCTTCGGCCGCCGACAATGGCCCGGCGAACGACCCGCCGCCGTTCACCCATGCAGAGCGTCGGGCCGCCGCTTCTCCTTGTGCAGAAGGCCGACCTGGTCGAGCGCTGCACGCACCTTGCGCGCCGCCTCCCGGTGGCCGATGCCGGCGATGACCAGCGGTAACGCCACTACGATCGAGCACCGCGGTCATAAAGCAGGCGGTGATCCTGGAACACGATGCCGATCTGGCGCCGGTAGTGGGGAATGCGCCGCCTCGGTACCCGGCTCGGTGTTCTGCCTGTTGACCAGAACCGCTGCTGCTTGCTGCTCGATCAGCCAGGCTACAGCGTGCTCTTGCCGGCGCCGGAATGACCGGTGATAAACACCATTTCACCCCGCCCGACCGACATCGTCAGTCCCCGCAGCGCTTCCTGTCCGCCTGGAAATCGCTTCGTGACGTCCTCGATCTGGATCAATGCGCTCGTTCCTTCAGTTGCCGTCCGTGAGCAATACGAACTGAACGAAAAGCAGATCGACAGTT
>JAXHMR010000021.1:0-177134 GCA_034521225.1 Woeseiaceae bacterium | reverse complement strand
CGCCTATCGAGAACACCGCGGCCAGCGTGATCGCCACCGCCCCGACCTGGCCCATCAGCACCTCACCGACATCGACCAGCGTGGCGCTGCCGTCGGCATCGGGCAGTACCGAACGGTAGACCAGCACAATCAGGAAATAGACACAGTCGATACTGACGATGGCTCCAGCCACGTGGCATGTGCGGCATCGACGGCCTCGCCCGACACGATGGTTGTCGATTCGAAGCCGACGTACGCGTAGATCAGCAGCAATGTCGTGCCGCCGATGTCATCGATAGTCGGCAGGCTCGCCGGAAAAAGCGTATCGCCGCTGACGTATTGCAGGCCCAGTACGATCATCAGGACGATGGGCGTCAGTTTCAGGAATGTCAGGATTCCCAGCGTGCGAACGCCGTCGCGCACACCGATGTAATTGGCCAGCGTCAGGCCGCTGCAGACAGCGATAATGAGGATCGCCCGCCCGGTGCCATCGGCAAACCACGGCACCAGTGCACCCAGATACAGCGCCATGACCGTCGTATTGGCGGCAAACGCCGTCATGCGGCTCAGGAACAGTATCCACCCGGTACTGAAGCCGACCAGCGGACCAAACGCCTGCGTCGTAAACAGGACCGGGCCGCCCGAGTCCTTGAAGTAGCTGGAAAGCTCGGCAAACGTCAGGACGATGGTAAGCACCAGCAGACCGACAATAAGGAACAGCCACGGGCTCCACGAACCGGCCGCGGCGGCAATCGCCGCCGGCAGGGCAAATATGCCTGCGCCAATAACGCTGTTAAGGGCCAGGACCGCGATGCCGAGAAATCCCACCGCCCGCAGGAGTTTGCGTTCTCCGCCGGCCGCGCTACCGGATTGCGTCATAATAGGGCCCCATTGTTATTGTTGTCGGAGTCGAACCATAGACAGGAAGCAGGCCAAAACGCAACTGCCGAAAAAGATCCCGAGAAGGATTGAAATGCACGCGTGCGCGCACCACACCGACGAAGGATACCGGCTACGCCCACCGGCCTGGTGGAACACCAACATAGGCCACCCAAGGGCCAAGTTGACCAACGAATCGAAGAAACACTACGACGGCGACGGTACCACCAGGAACAACGCCGACGATCGCCACCGCCTACCTGGAGCCGATGTGGCCAGGAAATACTGCTCGATGTTAACCGGCTGGTGAAGGTGAAGGACTATTTCTTCTAGACTTCGTGTAAGTCCGGATCACCGCAAGGCCGCCTATGGCGTCGATACACAGGGCCGGCGCATCTATACCCTCTTTTTCAGGGACCTTGACTGCGGCGACTTGCTCCCGGATCGCATCGACAATGCGACGCCCAATTTCGAGTGGGCCAACGACAGCCAGACGATTCTTTACACAACCCAGGATCCGGAAACCCTGCGCTGGAACCGTATCTTTCGGCACACGCTCGGCGGCTCTGATGATTCGCTGGTCTATGAAGAAAGCGACGACACGAGCTGGCTGTGGCTTGAAAAGTCATTGTCATCACAGTTCCTGTTCCTGGTCAGCGCCGCGACTGTCGCAACCGAGGTTCGCTACCTGCCGGCCTCATCGCCAGGGCAGAGACCGCTCCCGTCCTGCCGCGCGAGGGTGAGCATGAATACTTTGTCACTGATGGCGGCGATCGGTTTTTCATACTGACGAATTACAACGCAACCAATTTCCGCATTATGGAAGCACCCCTTGATGACACGTCGTGTGAGCGCTGGCGGGAGCCGCAGCCTACGGGTTATGCGTGCTTATCGAGGGCTTCGATGTGTTCCGGCACGACATTGATGCGCCACACTCAAGCGGGGCGTCGTGGGCATCGAGGTCTTGAATCGGAAGACAATCTGCGAAACCCGGCGCATGAATTCGATGAAGAAGTTTCGACAGCATATTCGGTTTACAACTACCGGGATGACAGTCAGTGGTTTCGCTACACCTACGAATCCATGACGACACCCGAGTCGACTTACGATTTTAATTTCAAAACCCGGGAGCGCCGGCTGGTTCGCGAAGATACAGTCCTCGGCGGATTCGACCGGCACAACTACGAATCAAAGCGATTGTGGCGCCCCGTGATGGCGCGAGGATCCCCGTATCGATGGTTTATCGCCGTGGCATTCAACAGGATGGTAGCAATCCGCTGTTGCAGTACGGCTACGGCGCGTACGGCATCACCATCGAGCCCGATTTCGATCCGGATCTGCTCAGCCTGCTCGATCGCGGCTTTGATTGATGCCGTGGCCCATGTGCGGGGCGGCTCGATGCTCGGGCGCGACTGGTATTACGATGGGCGCCAACTCCGTAAACTAATACATTCAATGACTTCATCGATGTGTCGCGTTCCCTGATCGCCGCAGGCTATACGTCGCCCGAACACCTACGGCACAGGGCGGCAGTGCCGGCGGGCTGCTGATGGGCGTCATCGCAAACATCGCCCCGGAACCGCAGGGTTATTGTAACGAAGGTACCATTCGTCGATATCGTGACGACGATGCTCGACTCGAGTATTCCGCTCACAACGGGGAATGGATGAATGGTGATCCGCACCAGCGCACCTTTGATGACTACACGCCGTCATACTGCTGACCAACAACGGCGCGGTGCCGCCAGGCATGACCGAACATGCTCGTAACAACGGGCCTGCAGCGATCCCAGGTGCAATACTGGGAACCGGCAAAAGGTTGGCGAGGCTGCGCGACTATAAAACGGATGACAACCTGTTACTGCTGCAAACCGACATGCAAGCGGGTCACAGCGGCAAGACCGGCCGCTTTCGGAGCATTGAGGATACGACGATTGACTATGCGTTTCTTTTACACCTGCAGGGTATTGATGAGCGTGCAAACCAGGCGCCCGTGTGGCCGCCTGCGGCGCATTGGCGGCGCTGGCAACCCTACTCGTTGCCGCGGTCGCGCCCTGCTGAGGAATCCGGCGGCATCATGAACTTTGTCGAATACTCTGACCGGTTTGCGAGTTCCGGTCAGCCAACAGCCGCTCAATTGACTGAACTGGGCCAGCAGGGCTACCAGCGTGTCGTCATCCGCGTGGACGGACAATGAGAGTTCGCTCGACGAAGACCGCCTGGTCAAGTCACTGGGCATGGAATACATGCACATCCCGGTGGAATGGGCCGCGCCGACGGCGAGCGACTTCTACCTGTTTGCCGGCGCCATGCAGCGCGCCCCGGAAAAAAAGACACTGTTGCATTGCCAGGCCAATTACCGCGCCGCCGCATTCAGCTTCCTGTACCGCGTCCTGCACGAGGACCTTCCTGTCGCCGAGGCAAAACGGGACCTGAACTGAAATCCTGGTCGCCGACTACATGCGCGATCGTTTGACGATGGATGACACGGGCATCTCGCCGCATTGCGACGGTTGTGACTGGACACCGCCACCTGAGCCTGAGGTTTGAACGCGATTCCCGGCTGTGGTCCAATTTGCGGCGCCGTTCTTACCGGATGCGGGGTGATTTGATGACATCGACAACCAGAATGACCTGCTTGCTTGCACTGCTGTTCGCGGCGGGCCCGCTGCACGCCCAGGAAGCGGACCTGGTCCTGCGCAACGGGGTTGTGTGGACAGTCGACGCGGACAACCCGCAAGTCACGGCGATTGCGACGTCAGGTGACCGCATCCTGTACGTCGGCTCTGATGCCGGTGCCACGAAGCATATCGGGCGGGGTACCCGGGTGATCGACCTCGACGGCAAACTCGTGGTACCGGGCTTCAATGACAATCACGTGCACTTTGACAGTACCGGCCGCCTGTTATATGGCCTGAACCTGCTCGATGTGTCCGACGAGGAAGCCTTCGTCGCGCGGATCCGTGCCACGTGCCACGAACGCACGCGCCGGGCACGCGGATGATGCCGTGACTGGTCAGCCTACGAGACATGGGCGGAAGGCGAGGTGGCTGAAGCCGGCCGCGAAGTCAATCCGGACGACCTGTACGGCAATCTGTTCCTGCCGAACAAGGGCATGATTGACGGCTTCACCGGAGACCGTCCGGTGCTGGTGCAACGCTTCGATCGCAAGGTGTACCTGGCCGTACGGCGCCGCATGCAGCAGGCCGGCGTTCGCCAGGGCATGCCCGATCCGGACGGCATCATCGTCGAGCGAACTGACAACGGCGAACCGACCGGCGCATCACGTTCAACCCGGTATCAGGTGCTGTCGAGTCAACTGTCCTTGTTCGAGACAACGTGCGTGCATTGTACAGCGACATCATCCCCGAACCGTCCCGTGAACAGCGCATACAGGAGACGCTGCGCGCCTGGGAGCAAATGAAAAAAGTCGGCATTACCAGTTATTCGGACGTGACTTCGGCGCCCTGTGCAGGCCGATATTCTATGGCGAGCTGCGCAAGCGCGGCCTGATGACGGCGGGCGCGCGCGTGCGTTACCGGCCGCCACTCGATAAGTGGGACGCAATGGCCGGTCTCGGCATGCGGGTCGGTTTCGGAGATGAATGGATACGCTTCGGCGCCGTCAAGGCGTGGATAGACGGCATCATGGGCAACAGTTCGGCCCGGTTCTACGAGCCGTATACGCATAATCCGTCGAGCCGTGGTATCTGGCGCGACATCATGTTTCCGTTTGAACGAAGCCCGGACGACCCGGAGGAAAAGCGAAGCCGGTCGAGCGCCTGGCGCTAAAGGCCGATGCCGCGGGCCTGCAATTGACTGTACACGCGATCGGCGATGAAGCAAACGGCTACCTGATGGACATGGTCGAGCGCATTATCGCGAAAAACGGCGAGCGCGACCGGCGCTTCCGGCTGGTTCATGCGCAGGTCATGACGGACAGGGATATCGAGCGGGCCGGGCGCATGAACATCGTCATGGAAGTACAGCCGTTCCACACGTCGGATGACATGCGCTGGATGGAGGAACGCATAGGCCGCGAGCGTTCACGCGGCGCCTATGCATTCCGGCGCATGTGGGATGCAGGGGCAATCGTTTCATTCGGCTCTGATTCGCCCGGCACCAACGCATCGCGCTATTACCTGAACCCGATGCTCGGCATCTATGCCGCGGTAACTCGCAAGACGCTGGCCGGTGCACCGGAAGGCGGCTGGTTCCCGCAGGAAAAACTGACGGTCGAGCAGGCGATACAGGCCTACACGCTCAATACGGCCTATGCCGCGTACGAGGAAGACATCAAGGGCTCGCTCGAGGTGGGCAAGCTGGCGGACTTTGTCGTGCTGTCGGACAACCTGCTGACAATGGATCCGGACAATATCAAGGACGTAACGGTGCTGACGACAGTAGTCGGGGGCAATGTTGTCCATGAATCGGAATAGTCCTGTCCACTGAAGCAAAAGGACCAAGACGGTCGATCGCCATTGCCGGCAACATCGGTGCCGGCAAATCGACACTGGTCGAGTTCCTGAGCCGGACGTACGGCATCTCGCCGTTTTACGAGCCCAGTGAGGACAACCCGTACCTGCCCATTTCTATCGCGACATGAAGCGCTGGGCGTTTCATTCACAGATGTATTTTCTCAGCCACAAGTTCCGGATTCACCAGGCGCTCGACCGTACACCCGGCGTTGTCGTGCTGGACCGCACGATTTTCGAGGACGCGGAAGTGTTTGCAACGGCACTGCGCGATATGAAGCACATCGATCAACGCGACTGGCAGACCTACTGGAGCTTCTACCAGTCGATCCTCGATGCCATCCAGCCGCCTGACCTGATGATCTACCTGCGCTGCTCGATGCGGACGCTACGCAAACGCATTCGGTTACGCGGCCGCGAGATGGAGCAGGACGTACCGCTCAGTGTACCTGAAACGCCTCGATCGCCTGTATGAACGATGGATAGACAGTTACCGGCTGAGTGACAAACTGATTCTTGAGACCGATTCACTCGACTACATCCATGACATGATCTGCCGTATCGATGTCATGGAGCGTATAGAAGCCGTGTTGCCGCCGGAAATCGTTGCGGCACGAAACGCCTGATCAGCTGCCGAACGGCTCAACAAACGTCGATGGCACCGGTTCGCCGTCGGCCAGGGCGGGCGTAAAACTGCTCTCCTTCATCGTGGCAATGATCGCCTCTTCGCATTTTTGCGTAATAGGCGGACCGTCGTTGGATGCAATATCGATGCTGCTCTGATCGCCGCTGCGCGCAACGTGCGCCTTGACCCAGACGAGAAAACGCAGTCGCTGCGGGCAGACGCTCTGCCACCGCTCTTTCGTCAGGCCCGCGCTGCGCCGCGATGTGGTCCTCGCCATAGGCCTCGATATTCTCGAGGACACCGGGATTGTTATAAATTGTGAGGATGTTTTCATCGCCGCGCGTCTCGAAACGGACGCGGTACTGCACGTATACCGCGTGAGGACGGCCGTCGATGACGGCGGGCTGCATACGAGCCTTCTTTGCTGCCTTGTTGATCGCTGCAATAAACACGTCCGCGCCAGAGTTGTCACCGTAACAGCCGTGCTTTTCCATCTTGCCGCTGTCACTGACCTGCGCCGCGCAGCGAATGATGATCGTGCCGTCGCCGCGTGTTTCCGGGAATTTGATCCGCGCCTCCAGGCTGTCTTCCCCGGCATCAAAGCGCGCCGGCCATGTTTCGGCGGCACGGGCGCCAGCCGCCGCAAACAGGATAATCATCACCACTGGCCACTTGCGTTTGAATAACAACATGCATACTCCGCGTGCATAAGGCCTGAAGGCCTTTTTCACTGTATTGGTTAACGGTAAGGGAGTGCCGCCAGCGAAAATAGTTCCGCCGTGTAGCCAGGAGCGCGCCGGGGCGGCGTCAGTTACTGACGGGCTGTAACTGAATCGTCATGGCGCGGTGCTGCAGTATCCGTTCGCGGCTGTAGAGCAACGGAAACGACCCGTCCCTGGCCCAGCCCTCCAGCAGGTTGCCGTAATACGGGGATTTCGGGTCGCCGGACTGTCCGGGCGCGCTCGTCATACGGGCTGCATCCCAGTTGCCTACATCAAGCACCATCCGGTACGACCCACCCGAACGCACCAAAAAGTCCGCCGGATCGAAGCCGGTACTATTGGTGGTATAGCCGCTGCCACCGCGCGGGTAGATCGGGTGACGCATCTGGCGTGCAAGGGCCGGGTCCGCGAGGTGCAAAAGCGGATGCTCGAAGCGTATTTGGTGCAAATCGCCCCATCGCCAGTTCCCGGGATTGCGACCTAGCAACGTCCGCGTTTCCTGCCACGCCGTTGCCAACGTGGCTGAAACCAGCCCGTTGCTCCGCGGTTCGGACAACAAACGAAGGATGCCGCGCGTATCAAGCGGCGCAACAAGGTCCGGATTTTGCGGTGCGACGAGGCGCGCCAGCGCCGGCGCCAGGTGGCGATGCAGCCAGATATTGTACAAAGCGGCAGCCCCGGAATCCGGTGTCAGGATACGGTCCCACTCACGGAGCAAGCGGTGTGCCGGGTGGTCGATTTTCTTCCGGCAAGTACTCGAGTAATTTGTGTGCCAGTACGGATTCGTAGTCACGCTGCAGCCGGAGCGAGTCATCCGGCGTATGCGCAGGCTGCGATGCAAGAACGTTCCACAGGCGGCGGTATCGCGCAGGGTGCCGACTATCAAAGCCCATCGGGTATTTTTCGATCGGGTAATCGTCGGGCAGGTTCATCGAGTTGGCCGTGCCAGTGTAGCCGCGCGCCGGGTTGTATTCGACCGGCAGCACGTCCATGTCGAAGTAGCCGTCCCATTCGTAGCGTCCGTCGCCCGGCACGGGCAGCAAGCCGTCCCAGCCATTGCGACGCGGGAACAGGCCGCCCGGCTTGTAGCCGATGTTGCCATCGACGTCTGCATAGACCTGGTTTTCGGGCGGTGCGCCCAGCGGTTCATTGCCGCGAGGAATTCCCGCCAGTTCGCAGCGCGCATGTACTCGACGCTGCCAAAGCAGGGCGCCATGCCGGCATCGAGCCACGCCGCCCGCACGGCGAACAGGCGCTCTTCATTTTCGTGGACGATCGGTCCGTGCCGCGTATAGCGCAGCGTTACGTCGACGTCCGGGCGGCCGCGAACACTTATGGATTCAATGATTTCGCGGACCGGTTCACTGCTGTCGCCGTAGTGATAGGCATCGCCATCGCGACGGTAGACGTACAGGTCTTCCTGGTCGATCCAGAATATGGTCAGCCCAAACGCGATGCGCTCGTTATGCCCGATCGAGATTCCGGGCAGTACCCGGTTCACCGGCGCCGATAACGTTCAGCCCGGGTGCCACGGAGTGTGTGCGATATAACGCAACGCGGGTACCCGGTGGCTGCGATGCGGATCGTTCGCGAGTATCGGGCGGCCCGTTGACGTGCGTTCCGGAGCAACCACCCAGTTATTGCTTCCCAGGCTACGATCGATGGAATTTCGCGCGCTTGCAGCGATAGCGCTGCCGGGTTCCGGAAATCGACGCCCGCCTCCGGCAAGGCAATAGACGTCGAGGACGCCGGGCGAAATGCTGCACGGGTCGAGCCCGTCGGGAATGCGCGTCTCGTGATCCGGTTCGAGCGGCAGCCAGTACTCCGCCGTCTTAAGGTCCAGTTCGCAGGCGATGCGGGCCCGGCCAACTTCGTCCGTTACATTACCCCAAAGACCGTGACCACGGATGCGGACGACGTCTTCGGGCTGCCAGGCGTTCGGGCCGGTAGTCGAGCAACTCAAACTCCGGCGGCAGCAAGTCCGGGTGTTCATCCAGCAGGTCGATATACGCATTGATACCGGCGGTGAACGACTCGGCGATGCGCTTGGCATCCGAACCGTATGCAAGCCACTCGCGAAACATGTCGCCACCGATAGAGGAACAGGCGGGCAGCGCGATCCTGGTCCAGGTAATCCGGCCGAAGACAGCCGACAGGCGGCCGAGGCCGCGCCGGCGCCAGACATCGATTTGCCAAAGCCTGTCCCGCGCCGCGTTGAATCCCTGCGCAAAGAAGGCATCGTAGTGCGTGCCGGCGTAGATGTGCGGCACGCCCCACTCATCGACGATGATTTCGGCAGGCTGTTCCAGCCCCGCTACGGTAAACCGCTCGGTGTTGTCGCCGGTTGCCGTACCGGCAAGCAGCAACAGCAAAACCGGCACACAGTGCCTCACTGTGCGCGGCACCGGGTATCGAGCAGCAGCCAGCGCAGCCCGGTGTTGTCGTGCACAAGTACGCATTGAGAGCCGTCCAGCACGAGGTGGAATGTTTCGGGGCGGCCGAGGTCGCGGCCGCGCAATGGTTGTTGCTCGATACCACGGTGTTGTGGATGTTCGACGCTGAGCGAACTCTCGAGCGTCAGCGCATCGTCAGCCAGCGTGACATCGGCGCCATTCAAGGCCGTGGAGACAACCTGCCGCAGTTCCGCACGGCTGGCGTCATCGGGCTCGACGATGACGGCCGGGATATCCGGCTGTACCGGCGCCGAATTGCATGCTGCCACCAGCACAAGAACGGCCAGGCTCCTGCATCGCCTTACCGCGATCATCGGTCGAGTATCCGCATTTCACGCAACGGCGAGCGAGGCAGGACCATATCCTCATCGCTGTAACTTGCACTGCCAGGCTTCGACACGCCTGGGAGAGCAACGCTGGTCGGCGCCGGGCAGTCCATACCCGCGATGTAGCCGAGCGCCGCCGCGAAGCGCCCCTCGTCGGGGTCGCCGAGTGGATGGGAGAAGTCGTCGGCAACCGGAACAGCCGGGGATGGGTGTTGTCAGTGGGCCACTGGATTTCAGGCGAGAAACCATCGGCATAGTCGCCGAAGCCCTTGTCGTTCTCGCCGCGAAACCTGGATCGTGAAATAGGTCGTGCCGCAGTTGCCAGTCGGGTAGAAACCGTATGGCTTACCGCAGGTTGTAGAACCAACCTGAACTACGTCGACATCGACGCCGCGCAGGCCGTTAATGATCGACTCGCTGGCCGAGCAGGTGCCGGGGCCGGTCAGTACGAAGACACGCGGCAAGTCGAGCGTCGGCAAGGCTTGTCCGGAAATCCGGGTGTTAAAAAACGGCATTGGCTGGAGAGGATCTGGCCGGTGACCGGGTCGGTGGACGGATGCTTGTCATTAAATCGTAGGTTTTCGAAGGTCCTGCCGGCCGTCGCATTACTCCCGGCGATCATGTATGCGAATTCACTGGCGACATAACAAGAAAGCCACCACCGTTATAGCGTACGTCGATGACCAGGTCGGTGATATTTTCACCGGCGAGTTGGGTAACGGCATCGATCAGGCCCTGTTCGGCAGTCGCAATGTGATCGTTGAACAACAGATAGCCGACAGTGCCGCCGCTGCCGGTCGGGACGGTATCGACGTTCTGCACCGGCACGGAGGTGATGATTTCCGAGACCAGCGTCACGTCGCGCACGGTGCCGTCCGGGTCGAGGATCTGGAAATCGTGGCTCTCGCCGGCGATCGCCGGAAACAGGCCGCTCGTCGAGCGTGGCGAAATCGCTGCCGTTGATCAGGTCGACGCCGTCGACTTTCAGAACTTCGGCGCCCCGCCGCAGGTTGGCAGCATCCGCCGGCGTGTCCGGATCCGTGAACGCGACAAGTGCCTTGCGCGGCGGTCTTGTCTGTAACAGCACCCATTGCACCCGACAGCCGGCACCGGCACCCGACTGTGACAGCAGGAACCATTCGTCGCTTGGAATAGTGAAATGGAAGCGGTCCTTTCGCGCGCCGGAGGCGGTGGTCGCATCCGTTTTCAGGCAGATCAAAGTACTCCAGCGTCTCGAACAGGCCGGGATCGCGATCAACGATTTCGTCGTACCAAAGGTAGGTGTCGTTGCTATAGGAGCGCAGGAAATTATTCTCATCCGTACGCGTGCCGGCTAAGTCAGGGTACGGGTTGCCGGTGGCCGGGTTCGTGCCGGACCGCGGCGCGACGCACTGGTTCTTGAACGTGCTGGCATCCAGGAATACACCTGGTGTCCAGTTGCTGCCATTGCCGCCGCCGCCGCAGCCGGCCAGCGCAAGTGCCAGGGCCAGAAAGGCGGTCGTGCCTTGCCATCGGCCAACGCGGCAGGTCGTCGATCGGGTAAGTGGGGTCACGTTGATTCCGTCGGGAAACTGGCAATAGCACTGATGATACCGGCAGTATGGCGGAGGGGGCGAGGTCAGTCTGGCGGCCTGGCCATTTTGCCCATTGCCCGGATGCACGGCGGCCAGTAGTCTGGCCTGCCAGGCTCAACACCGGACAGGCCGTATGTCGGAGCACGTCATAACTATCGCTCGCCGGTACTGCGTGCCCGCCGAACTCCGCCAATGGCGGCTATGCGGCCGGCAGTCTTGCCCGTTTCATCGACGGTGCGGCGGAGGTCACGCTGCACCGCCCGCCGCCGCTGGACACGCCGTTGCGCGTGGTCACCACGGACGAATCGGCCGACCTCTTTGACGGTGACACGCTCGTCGCCACGGCGGTGGCAACGGATGTGCGAATTGCAGCGATCGACGCGCCGGACCACCGTGAGGCCGCTGACGCGGCCGGCCGCACGTTTCCAGCTGACGCGCACCGGTCATGCACCGCTTCGTCGTGGCCCGTTGCGTGATCACGGCGACGGATTGCGCCTGCATGTCGGCCCGGTTGACCCGGCCGACACCGACTGGAACGGCGAGCTGGCGGCACCGGGCAGGCCGACGGCGATTTCGGTGGTACGACGGCCAGGTGCGGCCAGAGATCGTCTGGGCCGCTACTGGATTGCCCGACGGCTTACGCCTGCGGCGACGGTGGCGGCATGCCGGGCATCCTGCTCGGGCGGCAAAGCGTCTCGATTTTCAGGCGCCCGGCGATCGGCGAGGCATGCGTCGTGGCTGCACAGCATCGGCGCGCCAGGAGCGCCTGCAGAACATTCCGACGACGACGCTGACCGGGCCTGGCGGGGAGGTACTCGCAATCTGCAAGACAACATGGATCGAGGTATCAGATGCGGTCCTGAAGGGGGAGGGACCGCAGCGCGCTTAAGGAGTCTGCGCGGTAGAAGCCGGACGGGCTGCGCCGTGCTTCAGGACGCGAGCGGGCGGACGGAAGACGACGCTATCGCGGCGTCGACGCGTGTCGCTGTACCGCGGCCAGCTCGCTTGGCGGCGTACAGCGCATCGTCGGCGCGGCGCAGCCAGTCGTCAAGCGATTCGGCGGATTTCAGCTCCGCAACACCCAGCGAAATCGTCACGTCACGATTGGGGATCAGCTCGTTGGCCTCGACGAAGGGCGCGATAGCCGGTTCGGCCAGTTTGCTGGCGCGGTCGATCGACTGCCCTTCGAGGACGATGACGAATTCCTCACCGCCTATGCGGTACAGGCTGTCGGTTACGCGAATCCTGAGTCGCAGGATCTCAGTGATCTGGACGAGAATACGGTCGCCGGTGCCATGCCCGAATTCGTCATCGACGTCCTTGAAATGGCCGACATCGAAGGACTACGAGCCGACGCGGTAGAGGCCGTACGCTCGTGCGCGGCGATAACTTCGGTCATCTTCTGCGTCAGTGCGCGGCGATTGCCCGCGCCAGTCAGAGGGTCGCGCGTGGCCAGGTTCATCAACTGGTTGCGCTGGCCCCGGGTCAGGCTCGCGAACGCGTAGGCAAAGACAGCCGTCATCGTGATCGAAATCATGACGGTAGCGAGCGTAAAGGTGTCTACCCGCGCACTCAGCAGCGGGAACAGGGCAACGAGCACGACGGCTGTGGCCGCGACCGCTTCCTTCGGGGTCAGCAGGTAGTAGGCAACAATCAGGGCCGGGTAAGCCCAGTACACCTGTTGCGGTCCCTTCAGGTACATCGTCCCGAGCATGCCGCCTATGCCGAGTACCGTGATGAACACGCTGGCGATGCGTACTTGCCCTGAGCGCAGGACGAACAGGCCCAGCATGGCAAAACCGCCGACGATAACGACGTCCAGCAGGCCAATCAGCCAGTCCTGGTTCATGAACCGGATGACAGCAAACGGCAGCACGCCCAGCGCCCCCGTGGCACACAGCATCAGCGGCAGGAATTCCTCCAGCGTCAGCTGGACGCCCGGCTTGCCCGTGACCGGCGCGGCGCGCGCCACGTCCCGCTCTCCTGAACGGCCCTGGAATGGCATGCGGACGTTCACTGCAGTGGTTGGCCAAGAACCGACATTATGATAGAGAGACCTTCACAAAGAACCGGTACGCCAACACTCCATTCTGGCTATGCAGATCATCGTCGATCCACGGCTCGTATGGCGGCGGCCGGAAATCGGCCAGTCGTCACAAACGGCGCAATGGGAATCGACCCGCCCATTGTACGAATCAGGATCGGTTCGTGCCCGTACAGGTGTCTCATTCCGGCACGTGCGAGAAGTCCGGCGGCGCCGTCGAAATCACTGCGAAACGCGTTATAGCTCAGGTTGTGGGTCATCGCGACGATATACGGCTTCCCGAGCCGTTCTGCCTCGGTCGGAGCCGCGGTCGATGACGCGACAGCGCAGATCCCAGGTGGGCGCCAGGAGCCTGATGGAGGCGGGCCGGGGTCGGATTCCAGCACCAGGCGGATGTCGATTTCGGCCGTGGCCGTATCCGGGATGATCGTACGCGCCTCCGGGCCGACCCACGCCGACGACAGGCCGCGAATGTTCAATGACGGGTACTGCAACGCCTCCTGCAGCGTCGGGGCGACGGCATCGGGCCGCGCAAAGCCAATCTGGCGGCGCAGCACGGCCTCGTCGTCCGGAACGTTGGCGAGGATCTCGCGCACATCGTCATCCAGGTTGATACCGTCGTAAAAGCCCGGTACCAGGACCCGCCCGTCGATGGACTTCAGTGAACCGAGAATGCGCGCCATATGCTGTGCCGGATTCGGCACGAAATTGCCGTAATGCCCGCTGTGCTGCGGTACGCGCGGACCGTAGCTGACAAGTGTCACATCGACGATGCCGCGAGCGCCGAAGCTGACGCGTGGTGATCACCAGCGCTGGCGGTCCGCTCGAAGATCAGGACAGCAGTCAGCATGCCAGCCGTTCGCGGTTTTCCTCGACCGTAGCGGCGAGATGCGGCGAACCGAGTTCCTTCTTCGGTATCAATAATGACCTTCAGGTTGAATTCCGGCGTGATGCCGGCGTCATCCAGCGCCGCAACGGCCGCCACGTAGCTCGGGCCTGCATCGGGCCTTTGCAGTTTCCAGATGCGGACCGGGGCGACCATCCGCCAGCGGCCATCGATTTCACCATAGAGCCGGTCCCACGGCAGTTCGTGCCAGTTACCATCGGCATCGCGTTCTTTCAGGACCGGCTGGTAGGGGTCGTCCTGCTGCCAGCGTGACGGGTCCACCGGCTGGCCGTCGGCCTGCAGATAGACAAGCACTGTCTTTTCCGCCCCGTCATGGCGGCGTTCGGCAAACAGCAGGGGGCTTCCTGCCGTGGGCAGGCGCCGCGTCTCGAAACCGAGGGTGCCAAACCGTGCTTCGAGCCAGCTGACCATGCGCAGGATGTCGTCAGGATGGCGTGCGTCATTGGGCAAGCTTAAGAATTTCCGGAACAGCTCAAGTGCGGCCGGCGTCTGCCCGGCAGTCAGCCGGCGAATCTCATCCACAGATAAAACGCCTGCCGCATCAGCCGTTTTGCCGGAGGTGCTGCTGGCGGGCAAGTCGTTCCATGCACCGGAGGCGGGCTTCATGGAGGCCAGGTTGACGAGCGCAAGGCCGGCCAGGAACAGCAGGAAAACAGCAAAGGCAAAAATGCGTTTCACAGGGCAGGTACCGCCGCGGCGATTGCATCGGCATATCTGCGCAACCGCACCGACCGTCCGGGCTAGCGGCCGTGCGGCTCACTGTAGTCGATGTCCGGGCCAACAGGCACAACGCCGGTCGGATTGATCATGCCGCGACCTGCGTAGAAAGCGGCGCCCGACGTGGCGCATGTTCAGCGCGCCGCGTGCGACTCCGGGCAGCGCCTGGTACAACTTGCGCGACAGTAGGCCAGCAGCAGTTTCGGGCAGACCGACGATACGCTCGCCGATCGCATTCGAACGTCCGAGCGAACAGCATTGAAGCGCAGCAATGTCGTGAAAAGGCGCCAGTCGGCTTCAGTGATACGGTCACCGGCCAGATAACGGCGAGAGCCCAGCCTTTTGTCCAGCCAATCCAGTGATTCAAACAGCGGTTCCACCGCTTTCTCGTAGGCCTCCTGGGTCGTCGCAAATCCCGCGCGGTAGACGCCGTTGTTGACGGTGTCTGAGACGCGTTCATTCAGCGCATCGATCTCTGTACGCAGTGCGTCCGGGTAGTAGTCGCCGGCGATTACGCCTTCGAGGCCGTCGGGGGCAGGCCAGCGAGACGTACAGGTGGTAGCGGCCCGCTTCGGCGCGGAAGCCGCCCACACCGTCCGGACCGGGGCTGCCGTCGGCGGTCACCCAGTTCCGGAAGGCGCTGGTCGAGCGCTTGAAACGTCCCTTCGTGGCCTTGGTGTCGTACCACTGGTCTTTCCATTGGCCGTCGACCAATAATCCCATGGTGCATCCTCGTCTTGGTTGTCCACTGCGTGTTCCGCCGGAAATGAGCGGGTGTCGGTTCGCTATGCAGCAATATCACCCATCATACGTTTTTCGGAATCCGAACAGAACCGGCTTCAAACGGGTCGCAGTGTTGCGTTATGGAGAACAGTGATGGGGCGGCTGGCCGAAATGGAGACCCTGGTCGCATGCGGTCGCGGCCAGCCCGGATTACCTCGCAGAACATGGCACACCCGGGACGCCCGATGAGCTTTCAGGCCACCAGTGCATGCATTATAGCGGGTCGTCGGAAGCCGTCTGGCCTAGGTATTTGACCCGGATCGACCGTACTGGGATGCTTGATGCCCGTGACAGCCTCAATATCCTCTGACGCAAGCGTCAGTCTTCGCCATCTCAGTCATTCATACTTGGAAGGCGTGCGCCGTCACGTTGTGCTCGACGATCTGTCGGCGGATTTCGCGTCGGGCGAGGCCATCGCTCTTCGTGGGCGCAGCGGGTCCGGAAAATCGACGCTATTGAACCTGATCTGCGGTATCGATGCGCCGGACGCAGGGCAGGTCATCGTTGCGGGCCACGACCTGACTTCGATGTCCGAACGCGACCGCACACTTTACCGTCGGCGTCATATCGGATTCGTTTACCAGGCCTTCAACCTGGTATCGACGCTATCGGTCGCCGACAACATCCGGCTGGTTCTCGAACTGAACGGCATAGGCGGGCAGGAAGCGTCGCAGCGGGTCGATGAGTTGCTGCAGGCCGTCGGACTCGCCGATCGCGGCAACAGCTTTCCGGATGTTCTTTCCGGCGGCGAACAGCAGCGCGTAGCGATCGCACGCGCGCTTGCTCACCGGCCGTCGATCCTGCTTGCCGATGAACCCACCGGCAATCTCGATGACCGGACGGCAGCGGACGTACTGTCATCGCTCGATACATTGCGCCGCGAACAGCGTGCGACCCTGATTGTCGCGACACACAGCAACGCGGTAGCCGCCGCGTGCGACCGGACGCTGGAATTGCGGGACGGGCGACTCGTGGCGGCAGGCTAAAGCGGTCATGCCGGCACTCCAACGCGCAAGCTTCGGCTACCTGTCGCCATCCGTGGCAACTTGCGTTGGCATTGGCCGGCATCACCATCGGTGTCGCCGTGATGGTTGCCGTCGACCTGGCCAGCAGCAGCGCGCAACTCGCGTACCGCCTGTCGATGGAAACACTGAACGGCAACGCCACGCACCAGGTCGTGGGCGGCCCGGGTGGTATCGACGAATGCATCTATGCCGAACTGCGTGTTGCGCATGGCGTACAGAATATTGCACCGGTCGTGCAGGGCCAGGCGGAATCCGGTGACCGGACACTTGAATTGCTTGGCATCGATATTTTTGCCGAACGCGCCATGCGCGGTTTCACGGCATCGGCGAGCGGCGCGGACGGTTTGGCTGCACGTGTGCGCGGGCTGCTGACAATGCCTGGCGCCGTGCTGCTGACGCCGCGGACGGCGCGCGAATTGGGCGTCGAGACCGGCGAACGTTTCGATCTGCGGGTCAATGGCCGCACACGGAGCGCCGTCCTGGTTGATCACATCGGGAGCGGTGCGGGCACGGCGGCACTCGATGACGTCGTGGTATTGGATATCGCCCTGGCCCAGGAATGGCTGGGCATGGCAGGGCGGCTGAGCCGCATTGACGTACGCGCCGATGACGATGACGCGAAGCAACTTAGCCGCCTGCTGCCCGCCGATCTCGAAGTGCTGAATGCCGGCAACCGAACGCAGACTACCGCCGAAATGAGCCGGGCGTTTACGACCAACCTGACGGCCATGAGCCTGCTCGCGATGCTGGTAGGCGTTTTCCTGATCTACAACAGTGTCAGCTTTGCCGTCCTGCAGCGCCGCAACCTGCTGGGCATCCTGCGCGGGCTGGGAGTCACTCGGGGGCAGGTATTTCGGTTGCTGCTGGGCGAAGCCCTGGCGCTCGGGATTGCCGGCGCGCTGTTCGGTATCGCGGCCGGCATCCTGGCTCAGGCGAGCAACTGCTGGTGCTGGTGTCGCAGTCAATCAATGACCTGTACTTTCGGGTCAGCGTTACCGGCGTCGACATCAACGCGCTGTCGCTTGCCAGGGGATTTGGCGCGGGCCTTGCCGCAACCTTCGCCGCGGCCGCAATACCGGCCTGTGAGGCGTCCTCCTGGCGGCCGAGGCTGGCGATGTCACGCTCGGTGATCGAGCGCCGGGCGCATTCGCTGCTGCCGTGGCTGGCGGCGGCCGGCGCCGGCTGTGCGCTGCTGTCCCTGTTGTTGGTGCAAGTCTCGGGTGACAGTCTGGCGGCCGGACTGACAGCGCTGTTCTTCCTTATTTTCGGCCTTGGTCTCTGCCTGCCGCCCGCCGTCCGCTGGCTGACACGGGGATGCGCGTGGTTCGCACGCCGCTTTGCCGGCAATGCAGCCAGTCTCGCCATAGCGGGTGTTGCGGCGAGTCTCAGCCGCACCGGCGTCGCGATTGTCGCGCTTGCGGTCGCCGTATCCGCCACGATTGGCGTCAGCATCATGGTCGACAGTTTTCGCACGTCGGTCAGCAGCTGGCTCGACCAGACGCTGCGATCAGACTTCTATGTCGCACTCGATGGTGGCGGCGACATGGCGCCGTCCCTGGTTGCCGACCTTGCCGCGGTCGACGGCGTTGCTGCCTGGAGCAGCAGTCGCCGTGCATGGCTTGAGACTCCCGAGGGCCGCACGCGGCTCGTCGCGCTGAAAATGGCGCCTGAGAGTTTCGCCGGTACCACACTGCTCGACGCCGACCCGGATACGGTCTGGCCCGCGTTTGAACGCGGCGAAGCCGTCGTCGTGTCCGAGGCACTTGCCTACCGGCGCGCCATCCGGCCCGGCAATACGCTGACCCTGCAGACCGGCCCGGGACCACGCGGCTTCGACGTTGCAGCAACGTTCCGGAGCTATGACGCCAATCCGGAAACCGTGCTGGTCAGCCGGCGCCTTTATGACCGGTTCTGGGACGACCCCGCCGTTGATTCGCTGGGAATTTATCTCGAGCCGGACGCGGATGCACAACGTGTACAGGCAAGGCTCAGGGCGGCGGCCGGCGATCGCGCGGTACTGTCGGTGCGCTCGAACCGCGACCTGAGGCAACGGTCACTCGAGATTTTCGACCGCACATTCATCATTACCCATGTGCTTTACTGGCTGGCCGTCGGCGTTGCCGTCATCGGCATACTCGGCGCGATGCTGCGCGCTGCAGATGGAGCGTGCGCGGGAACTCGCCGTGTTGCGTGCGCTCGGGGTAACGCGTCTCGAACTCGGCGGACTCGTGACGTTGCAAACCACCTATATCGGTCTCCTGAGCGGGCTCGCTGCAATCCCGCTGGGCCTCCTGATGTCCTGGATGCTGATCGACGTCATCAACCGCCGCGCATTCGGCTGGAGTATGGAGATCGTAGTGGACCCGGCGGTACTGTGGCAGGCGCTGTTACTGTCCGCCGGCGTGGCGTTCCTGGCCGGCATCTACCCCGCCTGGCGCGCGTCGCGGGCACACCCGGCACAGGCCATGCGCGAGGATTAGCATGTTAGTCAACATCAAGATCTGTTTATTAACAGCTGTTTTTACAGGCGTTTTTCTTTTCCATGCTGGCTGCGCGAAGGCCCCCGAACCCCCGGTGGCTGCGGCCGCGCCGGACTTGTCGGACCTGCTCGGCAGCCCGCGGGAAAGTGGCTACCGCCGGGCTCTCGAGCCTCGCGTCTTCGCGTTTCCACGCGATCACGGACCGCATGACGGGTACCGCAACGAATGGTGGTACCTGACCGGTCACCTCGATACCAGCAGCGGCAGGCGCTTCGGTTATGAGCTGACGCTGTTCCGCTTCGCGCTGTCGCTCGATCCGCCGCCGGCGCAGGGATCGGCATGGGCCACGGACAGCATCCATATCGGACATTTCGCGATAACGGATGTTGAACGCGGTGCGTTCCATGTCGCCGAACGCCAGGCGCGGGCGGCGGCGGGCCTGGCCGGCGCCGAACGGGATCCGTTCCGCGTCTGGCTCTACGACTGGTCGATACAGCTTTTCCCCGGCAGTTCAGGCGACGCGGACCGGTGGCAGGTCTCGGCCGCCGACGGCGCCAACCGTCTGGACCTGTCGCTGGTGCCTGCCAGGCCGCCCGTGCTGCAAGGGGACAACGGCCTGTCGCAAAAGTCGGCCGACCGGGGTAACGCGCTCGATCATCATTCGATTCCAAGACCGACGACCACCGGCACCCTGCAAGTTGACGGTACGCGATACGAGGTCAGCGGCACGAGCTGGCTGGACCGCGAGTGGAGCTCCAGTGCGCTGGCGGACGACCAGGCGGGCTGGGACTGGTTTTCGCTGCAACTCGAGGACGGCACGGACCTGATGTACTACCAGCTGCGCAAGAAGGACGGCAGCACGGATGCCTACAGCGCCGGCACCTTGATGCCACCCGGCGAGGCGCCGGTACCGCTTGCGCCGGAAGATGTGCAGCTATCCGTCCTGGCACACTGGGACAGCCCGGCCGGCGGGCAATACCCGAATGAATGGCGACTCGTCGTGCCGCAAGCGTCGCTTGATCTACACATCCGTCCGGTGCTGCGGGACCAGGAACTCGATACCTGGGTGCGCTACTGGGAAGGCGCTGTCGATATCAGCGGGACTCGCGGCAACACACCGTTAAATGGACGCGGCTATGTTGAACTCACGGGCTATGCCAGGCCCTGACCGCTGTTACAGGAACAGCGCAAACAGCGTTCGATACGCGGCCGGGTCCGTGCCGGCCACAAACGCGAGGCCGCTCAAGGCACCGCACAGGTGTGCATCGTGATTGATCCGGTCCCGGGCCTGTTTCGCGGCCCAGTACGAATAGGCCACGTAGCCGACGGCAAACAGGGCGGCCGGAATGGGCACCGGAATCGGGAACAGCAGCAGCGTCGCCGTCGGGTAATAGACGATATAGGCGAACAACACCGCCGAAATGGCGCCGGATGCGCCCAGCGACGCGTACTCCGGGTTTTCACGGTGCTTGAAGTAACTGCAGGAGTGACTAAGCACAAGGCCGGTCGCATACAGCAGCACAAACCGAAACGTCCCGATCGCCTGTTCCATCGAAAACGCGAAGAAATAAAACGTAAACATATTGAACAGCAGATGGCCGAGATCAGCATGCACGAAGCCGCTGCTCACGATCGTCTCGTATTGCCGGCCCCGCAGAAACCAGTAGGGCCGGAACAGGCTGCGTTCGATAACCCGCGGCATCCGGTACAGGCCCAGCAGGCTGATGGCAATGGTCACGACGAAAATTGCCGTGGCGGCGGGCTGGTTGATCTGCAGCATGGGCTGTCCGTAACCGTGGCGCGGGACTGCAAAGCCTAATGGAGTGCGGGTGCGCAGAAAAGGGCAGCGAAGGCACACACGGCGATGTAACCGTCGTACTCGGTAGGCGGCACCCGGACTTTCGAAAAATCGCTTAGCGCGCCGGCCGTGTCGCCGGAATGGGGTCCACGGGTCGGAACTCACATTGCGGCATTGAGGGTTGGATGCATGGCGCAGTGCTTTTTGTTAGACAGATTGTTCATATCGAGCGGGTGCCGGGGTGCGGCATAGCGCCAGGACTACCAGTTGCAGGTAACAGGGACCGGCCCGTAGACTTCATCGATTAACGCGTACCGGAGTCTCCGCCCACCGCAATGCCCGATAACCCGATAACACCGAAGCTGATCGATCACGTCGTAATACGGGTGAGCCGGCTGGAGCCCGCGCTTGCCTTTTACCGCGATGTGATTGGCTGCAGTATTGAAAAAGAACAGGCGGGCATTGGTCTGTATCAGCTGCGAGCCGGTCAATCGCTGATTGACCTGGTGGACGTCGACGGGCACCTGGGACAGTTGTATTCTTCCGCACCGGCGAGAAATGCGCCGAACATGGACCACTTCTGCCTGCAGGTTGATCCATGGAACGCGGATGCGATCATCGCGCACCTGAAATCCCATGGCGTGGTTGTCGGTGACGTCGAGCAGCGCTATGGTGCGCGCGGGTACGGACCGTCGCTTTATATCAATGACCCTGAAGGCAATACCGTTGAACTGAAAGGACCGCCTGCCGCCACGTAATTGCCAGGCGCCCGATATGCCGTGCCAAAGCACATTCCAGAAGTCCCTTTGACGGTCCGGAGCCACATCGTGCCGCATGCCATCAAGTACCCGCGGACGCAGGCGGGCAGCCAGACCGACGACTACCACGGCACGCAGGTATCAGACCCGTTCCGCTGGCTCGAGGATGACGTTCGTAGTAATCCGGCGGTGGCGCAGTGGGTGGCTACGCAAAACCAGTTCACGCAGGACTATTTAGGGGCAATACCGGAACGGGAGCGAATCGCGGGGCGGCTTCGCCAGTTGTGGAATCACGAGCGTTACGGCCTGCCGGTCAAAAAGGGCGGCCGCTATTTCCATACCTTCAACAACGGTTTGCAGAACCAGGACGTGCTGATGATGCAGCCTGGCATCGATGCCGAACCCGAGTTGCTGCTGGATCCGAACGGCTGGTCAGATGATGGCACGATCGCATTGGCGGAATGGTATCCCTGTCCGGACGGACGCTTCGTCGCCTGCCTGGTCCAGGATGGTGGCAGCGACTGGCGCAATGTCCGGGTTTACGACACGGTCAGCGCCGGCATGCTCGATGACGAGCTGCACTGGTTGAAATTCAGCGGCCTGTCCTGGGCCCGGGACGGCAGCGGCTTCTACTACAGCCGGTACCCGGCACCGGCGTCCGGAGACCGGTTCCAGTCACTCAACAGCAATCAAGCCGTGTATTTTCATCGCCTCGGCGACCCGCAGCAAAATGACCGGCTCGTTTACGCACGCCCGGACTTTCCGGATGGGGCTTTGGTGCACGTGTTACCGATGACGGGCAATACCTTGTGATCACGATCTGGAAAGGGACGGACGACCGCTACCAGATCGCTATCCAGAACCTCGCGGACGACAGCACTGAGCCTGTGATGCTGATCGAAGGGTTCGAGGATGACTACGCACTGGCTGGAAATACCGGTGCCACATTTTACTTCAGGACCTCGAATGAGGCTCCGCGTGGCCGGCTGGTTGCGATTGATCTGGAACAACCCCAATCCTGCTGCTGGCGCGAAACTATCCCGCAATCCGCAAACGTCCTGACCCAGGCAACACTGGTCGGTGAGCGTATTGTTGCTGTCTATATGGCGGACGCCCGATCGCTCGTAGAAATACATGATTTGGATAACGCGCGGCATGACAGCGTTTCATTGCCCGGCATCGGCTCCGCAACAGGGTTTTTCGGTACAGCTGACGACAACGAAACATTTTTTGCCTGGGAAAGCTTCGATACACCGCCCTCCATCTGGAAACTCGACACCGCAAGCGGGCAAGTACAAGTATTCAAAACGGTCTCGGTCGATTTTAATCCTGGTGATTTTGTCGTCAGGCAGGAGTTTTTCCATTCACCGGACGGCACCCGAATCCCGATGTTCATTGCACATCATCGGAATGTTGCGCTGGACGGCAATAACCCCACTATTCTGTACGGCTACGGTGGCTTCAACATCGCGTTGCAGCCGGCATTCTCGGTATCAAGCCTGGTCTGGATGGAAATGGGGGGTATCTGGGCTGTTGCGAACCTGCGCGGCGGCGGCGAATACGGCGAGGAGTGGCACCGGTCCGGAACGAAGCTCGACAAGCAAAACGTCTTCGATGATTTTATTGCGGCTGCCGGGTACCTGATCGGCGAGGGCTACACGTGCAGCCGGCGGCTTGCAGTATTCGGCGGCAGCAACGGTGGACTGCTCGTCGGTGCCGTCGTAAACCAGCGGCCGGACCTGTTCGGCGCCGCATTACCGGCTGTCGGTGTCATGGACATGCTGCGCTTTCATCGATTTACAGCAGGGCGATTCTGGGTCGACGATTATGGCTCTGCCGACGATGAGGAGGAATTTGGCGCGTTGTACGCCTATTCGCCGTACCACAATATTCGACCTGGTATTGAATACCCGGCTGTGCTGGTTACGACGGCCGACACTGACGACCGCGTCGTGCCCGGCCACAGCTTCAAGTACGCCGCCGCTCTGCAGCGTGCGCAGGGCGGGGCGGCACCGGTCCTGATACGGATCGAAACCCGTGCCGGTCACGGCGCCGGCACGGCAGTCGACAAGAAGATTGAAGAGTCGGCAGATCGCTGGGCATTTCTCGTACGGGTGCTCGACATGCAGCTGCCGGACGGATTTGGCAGGAACTAGCCCCGATGCCACAGAAACAAGCGACACCCGTTGGCGAAGCGCCGGAAAACCGCGGCCGGAATGGCATCATTGCCGCACTGTGCGCGTACCTGATGTGGGGCTTCCTGCCGATCTATTTCAAGGCTGTGCAGCAGGTGGCGGCGCTGGAAATACTGTCACACCGCGTGCTGTGGGCGATTCCGTTCGGCGCAATGATAATTGCCCTGCGCCGGCAGTGGCCCGAGGTCAGGCGCGCGCTGACTCACCCGCGCACGCTCGGGTTGCTGACGCTGGCGGCCATATTCATCGCGATCAACTGGCTGGTTTTTGTCTGGGCCGTACAGCAGTCACAGATCTTCCAGGCAAGTCTCGGGTATTACATCAATCCGTTGATCTATGTCGTTATCGGCGTGTTGTTTCTCGGCGAGACGCTACGACGGCTGCAGGTCGCGGCCGTCTTGCTGGCCGTGGCCGGTGTTGCTGTTCTGACTTTCAGTGGGGGCGAGTTTCCACTGATTTCGCTCGCGCTCGCCGTGTCATTCACGACCTACGGCGTCATTCGCAAGCAAACCGTGGTCGGCGGCATGCCGGGCCTGTTCATAGAAACAATAATACTGATGCCCTCGCGTTGGGTACATCCGCCTGGGCGACAGAGGTGCAGACGGCGTCCTTCGCGGCCGTATCAAGGTGCTCGATGTCCTGCTGATACCCGCCGGTCCCGTGACGGTACTGCCACTGCTCTGTTTTGCCCTGGCAGCCCGGCGACTAACGCTGTCGACGCTCGGCTTTATGCAGTTCATTACACCAACGATGCAGTTTGTGACGGGGCTGTTGTACGGCGAGCAGCTGACAGTGGCGCACGCAATCTGCTTCAGCTGCATCTGGATTGCCGTCGCCTTGTTCAGCTGGGATGCCTGGAAACGCAGCCGGATGCCGGTCACTCCTTCCGGTCCGCGGACGAAGCGCGTTGCCGACCTGGCGGAGTCCGCCTCCCTGCTTACCACCAAAGCCAAACGTTCATGGAGAATCCGGTGCTATCGGACGAACGTACCCATGGACAGGTAGTAGCAGGTATAGCACGACAAACACGCATGCCGTGCGCAGCGGAGGATGGCGCGCCGGCCGCTGGAAACCAGTGCGAGGATCAGGATGCTGCTCGCGCCAATAACCAGCACAAGATCAGCATTGTTCACAACCTTGAATGGCAACTCGACCATTGATGACGTGATGCCGAGTATCCAAAGCAGGTTGAAGATATTCGAGCCGACGACATTTCCCACGGCGATGTCCGCCTGTCCGCGCCAGGCGGCAACCGCGGAAGCGACAAGCTCGGGACTGGACGTGCCGATCGCAACGACCGTCAGGCCGATAATGGCATCTTCGATGCCCCAGCTTGCTGCCATGCCGACCGCCGCATCGACGACCCATTGGCCGCCGAAGAAAAGCGCAATGATTCCGACAACGATGTAAATGCCCGCGCGCAACGCGCTGCCCTGAATCTCGGGGCTACATCAAAATGATTGGCATGGCGCGAAATCTTGTAGACGTAGAGCATGAACAGCAGGAAGAAAAACAGCAGGATGACGCCATCAAGCCGGCTGATCGTCAATTCCGGATGGCCCGAAAACAGAGCGGCATTCGCGAGAAAACCGACGAGCAGCGCTGCCGTCAGCGAGAACGGTATCTCCGACATCACCGTCGAGTCCTGAACAGGCAGCGGCCGGATTATGGCCGCTATGCCAAGCACCAGCAGGACGTTGGCGATATTACTGCCAATGATGTTGCCGATGGCCAGATCCGGGTTGTCTCGGAGTCCCGAGATCATTGTTACGAGCAATTCCGGCATCGACGTGCCGAAGGAAACGATCGTCAGGCCAATCGCCAGCGGTGTCACCCCAAAGCGCGCTGCAACGTCCGATGCGCCGACGACGAGCCAGCCGGCCCCTTTGATCAGGGCGGCCAGCCCCGCGGCCATCAATAATAAATCCAACAATGTTCTTCTTCCATCCGGGTTACCAGAAGGTGGCATGATAGCGTGCGAGACACGCAGCGGCACTGCCGTTCAGGCACAATGCATGCGCGCGCAGGCTGCGTCAGTCCATTCAATGCTGCGGAGGGACCGATTTGTACACACGAGGAATATTTCTGTTTGCCGGTTGTCTTGGCGTTTTCGTTGCCGGGTTTGCCGTCGGCGCCACGGTACCGGCAGCCTTCGACCCGGCCCGGCTTGCGCCGCACATCTATGAGGTGCTGCTCGAGAACCGGCGAGTCCGGGTACTGGATGTCACGATTCGGAACGGAGAAACGCCGCCCCTGCATGCGCATCCCGACCGGCTGATCGTGTACCTGAATTCCTGCGCCTGGCTGGAAAAAGGGCCGGACGGCGAGGATACGATGGAATCCTATACCACTGGTGACGTGGTCTGGAAAAACCGCCTGCAGCACGGCGGGAAGAGCAGCCGGGTCATCGATGATTGCCGGCAGCTGGAAATCGAACTGGAAGGAGTAACGGATGGCAGGGAAGGCTTTTTCACTCAGGCACTCACTTGCAACAGTCATTGCCCTTGTCGCTGGAGCGCTGCTGTTCGGCGTTCTGCAGACTTTCATTTTTGGCAAGCACTACCTCATCCCGACCGGTTTGCTGGTTTTCGCACTGCTGTCCGGAAACATCGCGAGATACGCCTACCGGGAACAGCCCTGGGCGCAACATACGGCCTTCTGGATCGGCGTCCTGCTGACCTGCCACATATTTTTCGCGTTGTTCTGGAGTGTGCAGTACCGGCGGATGCTTGGAGCAGCGTTTGAGCCTGTCGCCATTGTCGTCACACTGGTGCTCGCGTATCTGACGTGGCAATACGCGCGCCGCAACAAGCTCTTTTCTGATAAGAAGGAACAGAACAGTCAGTAGCAGGTCAGAGCCCGCCGTCCACTTGCAACAATCGTTACGCGCCCAACTATTGTCCGAGGAGTCCCAGAACACCATGTCCATATCCGTCTACGACCTGTCCGTTGCATCAATGTCAAGAATGCTGCTGAGCATGGACGCGATCCTGAGCAAGGCTGAAACCTATGCTGATGAACACAAGATCGAATCAGAGGCGCTTTTGAATGCGCGGCTGTTCCCGAATATGCTGACATTCATTCACCAGATACGCATTGCGACTGACGTCGGTAAAGGTGCCGTGGCACGCCTTTCAGGCAGTGATGTGCCGAAATGGGAGGATGAAGAAAAAACGTTCGCCGATGTACATGGCCGTATTCGCAAGGCGCTGGATTACTTCGCGACTTTCAAGCCGGACCACTTCGAAGGCGCCGAGGAACGTGAGATCCATCTACACATAGGCGGCCATACGCTCGAATTTTCAGGCAAGGACTACCTGCTGTCATTCGTCCTGCCGAACTTCTACTTCCACGTCTCCACGGCGTACAACATCCTGCGCCACAACGGCCTCGATATTGGCAAACGTGACTTCCTCGGCGCCGCCGATCAGCTCCGGCATCGTCGCACCTGAACCCCACGGCGGTCGGGGCGGAGGCGCGCCCCGTGGCCAGGGCTGTGCCGGACAGGGCTGTTCCGCCGGCACAGAGCGCACAGGGGACGTATCCACAGCGTCCCTGAAAAGCCCTCCCCGGGTGCGCCTCCGCCAAACCACCGCACCAAACCGTTCATGAAGCAATCCGTGCCTAGCGCACAATCGGCTATTTGAGCGTCGCGGCGCTCCCGGGGTTTCCTCAGCACCACCGTGTCGGGAAACGCTCTCCCGGGCACGGCGCATAGTGCGAGAATTCCATCGAAAACTGGCCGCGTCCTGATGTCATTGTGCGCAGATGGCCGATGTAACCGAACATGTCCGCCAGCGGCGCTTCCGCCTTGACGCGCACGCCCGTCACATTGCTCTCCTGTGACTTGATCATGCCGCGCCGGCGGTTGAGGTCACCGATTACGTCGCCGACATGATCTTCCGGCGTAAAGACGTCAATCTTCATGATCGGCTCGAGCAGCTGCGGACCGGCTTTCGGCATGGATTGCCGGTAGGCCGCGCGAGTTGCCAGTTCGAACGCCATCGCAGACGAGTCGACGGCATGGTAGGCGCCGTCGAGCAATTCGAAGCGGACGTCGAGCACCGGGAAGCCGGCCAACGGGCCTTCATCAAGGCTTCTGCCGAATGCTTTTTCGATGGCCGACCAGTATTCGCGCGGCACGTTGCCGCCGGTAACCAGTGATTCAAACTGGTAACCGGCGTTCGTTTCCGCCGGCATGATGCGGTAGTCGATACGGCCGAATTGGCCGGAACCGCCGGGTTCGCTTCTTGTGCGTGTACGAATCCTCGATCGTTTTCGTGATCGTTTCGCGGTAGGCCACCTGCGGCTTGCCGACATTGACCTCCACCTTGTGCGTGCGCTTCAGGATATCGACCTTGATATCGAGATGCAGCTCGCCCATGCCCATCATGATCGTCTCGCCGGAATCTTCATCCGTCATGATGCGAAATGACGGGATCTTCCGGACCATCTTGCTTATAGCGACACCCATCTTCTCGTTGCCGGCCTTGTCCTTTGGCGAAATGGCAATCGAGATGACGGGATCCGGGAAAATCATCGGTTCAAGCGTCGCCGGATTGTCGGGATCCGCCAGCGTGTGGCCGGTGCGCGTGTTCTTCATGCCGAGGAGGGCAATGATATCGCCAGCCTGCGCCTGGTCGAGTTCCGCGCGCGCATTGGCGTGCATCTCGACGATGCGGCCGATACGCTCGGTTTTGCCGGTGAAGGTGTTCAGGACGGTGTCGCCTTTTTTTATCGTGCCGCTGTATATGCGCGTAAATGTCAGCGCGCCGTAACGGTCATCCATGATCTTGAACGCCAGTGCACGCAGCGGCCCGTCCGGGTCGACAAGCGCAACGCCGCCCGTAGGATTACCCTCGAGGTCTATTTCCTCCTGCGGCTCGACTTCGGTCGGGTTCGGCAGGTAGTCGACGACGGCGTTCAGTACGTTCTGCACGCCCTTGTTCTTGAACGCGGAGCCGCAAAAGGTCGGGAAGAAGTCCAGCTTGATCGTGCCCCTGCGGATGCAGCGCTTTAAGTCCTCGACCGACGGCTGCTCACCGTCCAGGTATTTTTCGAGCAACGCGTCATCCTGCTCGAGGGCGGTTTCGACGAGTTTCTCGCGCCATTCCTCGACCACGGCCTGCATGTCTTCCGGCACATCCTGCTCCGTGTAGGCTTCCGGATCACCGGACTCGTCCCAGATCCACGCGCGCCGGGTCAGCAGGTCGATAAGGCCGCGGAAGTCGTCTTCGATACCGATCGGCAGCACCATGACCAGCGGGTTCGCGCCCAGAACGTCCTTTATCTGTTGCACGACGCGCATGAAGTCCGCGCCGATGCGGTCAAGCTTGTTGACAAAAATGATGCGCGCAACTTCAGAGTCGTTGGCGTAGCGCCAGTTCGTCTCCGACTGCGGCTCGACACCGCCGGATCCGCAAAATACGCCGACACCGCCGTCCAGGACTTTGAGCGAACGATAGACTTCGATCGGTGAAGTCCACGTGGCCCGGCGTGTCAATGATATTGAGGCGATGACCGTTCCAGACGCAGCTTGTCGCCGCGGACTGGATCGTGATACCACGCTCCTGCTCCTGTTCCATGAAGTCCGTGGTCGCAGCGCCGTCATGCACTTCGCCCATCTTGTGGATCTTGCCAGTCAGTTTCAGGAATCGTTCGGTCGTCGTGGTTTTGCCAGCATCGACGTGCGCAAAGATGCCAATGTTGCGGTACAGGGTCAGGTCTCTCATATCAATTCTTCAGTGTCCGTCTTTCGTTCATTGGCCGGGCAGGGCAATCAATCCGGGCCCGTGTCGTCCAGGAAGGCACGATAAGGCATGCAGTGTGATTGCCGCGCGCGGAAGCTTGTTCAACCGGTGCCGTTCGGCGGCGAGTCAGGAGTCTGCGCGGTAGAAGCCGAACGGGCGGCGGCTTCTACCGCGCAAACTCCTCGCCCGCCTGCCCACGCGGCAGCCTGGAAGTTCGCACCGGGACACGCCCCGCCGGAAGCATCGGGCGGCGGCATGTCGGCTTTCGGGCGCGGATAATATCAGTCGGCAAGCTGCTAAACCACCGCAAAATGTAAACAATGTGGTTTTCTGCGCACCGGTCAGCGGCGCAGGATGGCCCACCACCGCGCAATATTCAGGAGACTCATCAACGACGCCGCCACGTAGGTGCAGGCAGCCGCCGTCAGCAGGCGCCGGGCATGGGGCCTGGTCGGCGGATCTCTGAGGATGTTTTCCCGGTCGAGCAGCGGCAGTGCGCGCCTGAAACCGGCGTCAAACTCCGTCGGCGAGCGTTACCAGGTGCACCAGGGCGCTGCTGCCGAGGGCCATCAGGCCGCCCAGGAACATCAGGACGCCAAGCGCCGGCACCCGCGTCAGCGCGCCGATAAAGGGCGATACCATCAGGATTCCGGCACCGAGCCGCTCGACGTTCCGCATGACTCCAACCATTCGACTCCGATAACGCAGGGGACGGTAGCCCTCCGCGTCCTGGATCGCATGGCCAACCTCGTGCGCGGCCACTGTGATCGCGGTCAGCGACCGGCCATTCATCTTGTCGTCTGTCAGGCGGACGGTTTTCGACGCTGGATCGTAGTGGTCACCGTCAGGCGTGGCTTCAACCTGTACCGATTTCAGGCCGCAGACATCCAGCAAATGGCGGGCCAGTTCGCCGCCGCTGCCCCCGTATCGGTCCGGAGGCACGGAGTAGCGTGCCATGACGCGCTTGACCCAGAGGCCCTGGAAGAAACACCAGAGCCAAAATCAAAAGACCAAAAATCAGGAAAGGCATCAAGCCAGCCAAAACCACCAGATGGAGCTGCAGGTCACGATCATCAGCAACAGGTTCAGCGGAGCGCCAACCTTGGCAAAATCAGTAAACCGGTAGAAGCCGGTGCCGTAGATCATCGTATTGGTCTGGTAGCCGACCGGCGTCAGAAAGCTCGTCGACGCCGCAAACATCACGGCGAGCACCAGCGGAAATATATCGATCTGCAGGGCATTTCCGAGAGCAACCGCGACAGGCACCAGTATGACTGCCGAGGCGTTATTGCTGACCAGTTCGGTCAGACCGGTGGTCACGACATACAGGGCCATCAGTACGGCGACGGGGTGCCAGCCGCCCGCATAGGCGGCAAGCAGGTTGGCCAGCAGATCCGCCGCACCGGATTTCGTCATCGCGATTCCCAGCGGGATGACCCCGGCCAGAAGGAAAATTACATCCCACGACACGCTGTCGTAGATTTCGGCGGCGTCAATACAGCGCGTCAGGACCATCGCCACGACTCCGGCCAGCGCCGAGACCACGATAGGCAACGGCGTCAGCACAGCCGCGCTGATGACGCCAATGACGATGCCAGCCGCCATCCACATGCGCCAGATGTTGAATTTTTCCTCGAAGGCATCCAGCAGCAACAGGTCCGCATGCCGGGGCAATCGCTCCAGTGCGGTCGAAGAGACTTCCATCAGTACGATCTCGCCCACGTGAAGTTTATCGTCCGCCAGCCGGCGGCTGCGCGTCTCCTTGACTTCGAGACCAATCAGCCGGCCAAGATAACGTTTCCAGAAATCTACCTGGGCCCCGGTGGTTCCGGTAAACAACCGCCTGTCGCGCAGCAGGACCCGGACGAGATGGCCGTCGCCGCGAATACGCCGCGCCTCGCCGAACTCCGACAGGACCTCGGCGTCATCCGTCTTGATCAGGTCCACGATCTGGCGCACATTGGCGCGCACCTGCAGGATATCGCCAGCCTTGATTTTTGTTGTCAGCGCGCGTTTTACGCGGGAGTCGTCACCGCGCACCAGCTTCAGGACATCTATCGAGTGCTTCGTGGGAAATTCACTGTCCTTGAGCGTCTTGCCGACGGCCGAGCTGCCGTCCGGAATCGCGAGCTCCAGAATGAAACGCTCATCGGCCTCTGCCTCGATACGCTTTGAATCCTTCTTCGGCATCAACAGGCGGCCAATGGTCAGGAAATACAGCAAGCCCGTAGCCAGCACGATCAGGCCGAGGTGGGTGAATTCGAACATGCCGATCTCCCGGCCGAACTCGGGCATATCGTTCAGGATTGACGACGTAAGGATATTCGTGGATGTCCCGATGACTGTCAGTGTGCCGCCCATCATCCCGAAAAAGCTCAGCGGAATCAGCAGCCGGGAGGCCTGTAGCTTCAGGCGCCGGGCCAGGTCCATAACCAGCGGAATGCCGACGGCAACGGCGGCAGTGTTATTGATCAGGCCTGATGTGAGGCCCATCAGAACTGCAATGACGATGATCATGCGCAGTTCCGAATCGCCGACGAGCGGGGCGAGCCGTTTCGTCAGCATGTGGATCAGTCCGCGCGCTGCACGCCAGCCGAAAGGATGAACATTGCCAGTACCGTAACAGTGGCGGTGCTGGAGAGGCCGGACAAGCCTTCGCGCACCGTCGGAAATGCCGACCTGAGGTCGATGCCGCGTTCCATCAGCCACGGCGAGTGGCCAATCAGCGGGATAATCATCAGCGTGACCAGTATCAGTATCGCCGTAATGTCGATCTGGCAACTTTTCGGACGCGAACAAGTACAACGCCGCCGCGATGATCAGGAATACCAGTGCGATCTCTGTCGTCATGGGCGGGATGATACAAGAGTGCCGCCCCCGGAAATCAATTGTTGTATCAAGGCTTGCCGGACAGAGGCCTGTGCGGCAAACCGCCACAGCCCCGGCACTTGGCATCGGCAGCCACAAGCGGGTAGGGTATCCGGCGTCACGATCATTGGGGGGACATGCATGGAGAGCATCGGGCGCGGCGCTGAACGCCTTTTCACGGTTCATGTGGGGCCCGGCCGATGGTGGCCTTGCTGGTCGGCGGCGGTATTTTTTTCGTGCTGCATTCGCGCGGGCTGCCGTACCGGCATTCCCGCCATGCATTCGCGATAATTACTGGAAAGTTCGACAACTCATCCGGCGACCAGGGCGATATCTCGCACTTCAAGGCACTGACAACGGCGCTGTCCGGAACACTCGGCCTGGGCAGCATTCACCGGGGTTGCCGTCGCCATTACGGTCGGCGGACCCGGCGCGGTATTCTGGATGTGGGTTACCGCGGTACTCGGCATCGCGACAAAATTCGACACGGCCACACTGGCCGTCATGTTCCGCGGCTACGACGATGCCGGCCACCTGGCAGGGCGGTGCCGATGTACGCCATCCCGGAAGGACGGGCCGGCGCTGGTTGCCGCTGGCCTGGCTGTTCGCCCTCGGCGGGTTGTTCGGCACGCTGCCGGTGTTCCAGATCAATCAGCTCGTGCAGGTCACGCGCGATGTCGTCGCCATTCCGGCCGGCATTACCAGCGCCGATGACCACTTCACGTTCGACCTGCTGAGCGGCATAGTCTTAAGCGGACTCGTCTTTGCCGTAATCGTCGGGCGCATCCAGCGCATTGCAACCGTCACCAGCCGTATCGTGCCGTTCATGGTTGCGTTTTACCTGCTGATGACGGCGGTCCTGCTGTTTAAGAATGCGCCTGAAATTCCCGGCGCGCTGGCGCTTATCGTCAGCGACTGGTGCGTTCAGCGGCAGTGCGGCGGCTGGCGGCGTCATTGGTACGGTCATCATGATCGGAGTACAACGGGGTGCGTTCTCCAATGAGGCGGGCATCGGGACCGAAGCGCTCGCGCACGGTGCCGCGCGTACGAACCAGCCGTGTCCGGTGAAGGGCTGGTCGCCATGATTGGCCCCGTCGCGGACACACTGATCGGTCTGCAGCTGTACCGCCATCGCCATCACTGGCGACCGGCGCATGGCAGGGTGATGCCGTCGGCGTAACGATGACCAGCGAAGCCTACGAGCACGCGTTTCCTGGCTTTGGCGGCCTGCTGCTCGCCATTATGGTGTTTTTCCTGAGTTTTAGTACGGTTCTTACGTTCAGTTACTATGGCAGCAAGTGCATGGGATTCCTTTTCGGTACCCGCTTCGAAAACTGGTACATCGTGTTCTATATCGCACTGATCGTGGTTGGCGCGATTGCATCATTGCGTGCCGTCATCGGCCTGATTGACGGCATGTATGCCACGATGGCAATACCGACGATGATTTCCACACTGCTGCTGGCGCCCAGGGTCCGGCATGCCGCGCTGGATTATTTTCGTCGTCACAATTACTGAATGGCGGGGCTTTGAAGGAGTAGCGGCATGGGCAAGAACATAGTCGTGTTCTCCGACGGCACCGGGCAGGACGGCGGCAGACGCTACGATACCAACGTCTACAAGCTCTTTTGCATGGTCGAGGATCGTACCGATCGCCAGGTTACGTTCTATGACCGGGGGCTCGGCACCGGCCTGCGCAAGCTGAGCGGGCAGGTAACCGGCGCCGGTATTTCGAAGAATATCAAGGACTGCTACCAGTTTATTTTTGAAGAATTCAAGGCGGGTGACAGTATCTACCTGTTCGGGTTCAGCCGCGCGTGCCACGACAGTGCGCAGCCTGTCCAGCTTCATACACCTCTTTGGCATCCTGCCGAAATCACGCCCGGAGCTGATCGAGCAGGCATACCGCATTTACAAAATCGGCAGGAACGAAAAACGCGATCGCAAAGCTGCCGAGTTCGTACGGCGGCATCACAACATGTGGACAAGAATCCGATTCATCGGCGCCTGGGATACCGTGGCGGCGCTTGGCATTCCGATAAAGGTAATCGATGTCGTTCTCGGCAAGTTGCCGTTTCTTCGCCATCGATTCCAGGACCTGCGGCTGAGCAAGAGTGTCGAGCACGCCCGGCACGCACTGGCCATCGATGATGAACGTAAAATATTTCAGCCGGTCCCCTGGGACACGTCGCTCGAAGACTACCAGACACTTCAGCAAGTATGGTTTTGCGGCTCGCACACGGATGTCGGCGGCGGCTATCCGGAACAGGCTCTGGCCGACCTGGCGTTGATCTGGATGCGTGATGAAGCAGTGCGGCAGGGACTGCGTATCTATCCACATCACACCCGCGACATGCCACCCGGACCACCGATGGCCTGACGCACAATCCCCGGGGCACATGGCTCACGCGCTTCCATCGGCGCGAGGCGCGCAGCTGGAACAGTGCGACGCACGGCAAACCGGTCATCCACGAGTCCGTCCTGCAGCGAACCCTCGGTCCGGACAACAGTGCCAGCACGCCTTACCGGCCATGGATACTTGCCGAAGACTATGACGTCTCGGCCAAACTGGCCCGGATCGAGATACAGACATTCCGGGACCGCGAGATCAGGACAAACAGAATGCGAACAGCGGAGCAGTCGCGATGAGCAATGCGGACGAACCCGGCATCGAGACGTCGATCGCACAGGGTCTGCACTATATCGACCCGGTGACCGGCGGGGTTATACCGCCCATACAGCCGTCCACGACATTTGCGCGTGACAGCCAGTATCGGCTCGTCGCCGACGCGCACAGCTATGCGCGTGACGACAATCCGGTCTTTCTCCCGGCCGAACGCATGCTGTCCCGCCTCGAAGGCGGCGCTGATGCCTTGTTATTCAGTTCGGGCATGGCCGCCGCAATGGCCGTCGTGCAGACGCTGCGTCCAGGAGATCACATCGTCGCACCCCGGGTAATGTACTGGGGACTGCGCAAGTGGCTACAGACGTTTTGCAAGCAGTGGGGCATCGACCTGGACCTGTTTGATGCAAGTGAGCCAGCCGCGCTGCAAAACAGCGTAAGGAAAGGCACTACGCGGCTGATCTGGATCGAGACGCCGTGCAATCCGACCTGGGACGTCATCGATATCGCCGCCGCGGCCGACGTCGCCCGCAGTATCGATGCAAAACTCGTCGTCGACTCGACGGTCGCAACGCCGGCGCTGTGCCGTCCTCTGGAACTCGGTGCTGACCTGGTCATGCATTCAGCCACCAAATATCTGAACGGACACGGCGACGTCGTCGCGCGGGGCGCTGGTAACGGCGCAGGACGATGCGCTGTGGCAGAAAATTCGTGCGATACGTGCAGAGGGTGGTGCCATTGCCGGCAGTTTCGAGGCATGGTTGCTGCAACGGCGCATGCGCTACGTTGTTCCTGCGCGTGCAACGAGCCAGCCAGTCCGCGCAGGCTATTGCCGGGCATTTCGATGGTCACCCAAAAGTCGAAGCGGTGTTGTACCCTGGCTTGCACGGCCATCCCGGCTCACATCGCGGCACGACAGATGCACGGTGGCTTTGGCGGCATGCTGTCTCTGCGCATTAAAGGCGGTGCCGACGCGGCACTGCGTGTTGCCAGGCGCTGGCAAGGTACTTATACGAGCCACATCGCTTGGCGGCGTGGAAAGCCTGATCGAGCATCGTCACTCGATCGAAGGTCCCGACAGTCCGATTCCTGCGGACCTGCTCAGGATTTCGGTCGGCATAGAGGGATGTGGGAGACCTTATTGCCGATCTCGAGCAGGCGTTGGGCTGATAGCCAGCCGGATATCCGGCCGCACCGGTATCCCCTGCCGGGACGCCTTTGGAGGAAAATCGCCTCCCTTCGGTCCACTTGCTCTTCACGCAATGGACCGCGCCCGCCGACGACACGCACCTGCCGGGAGCCCTTTGAAGGAATGGCTCCCTTCGGTCCGCTTTATTTCCATCAAAGGGCTCCCGGCAGGGGGTACCGGTGCTCCTCAGTGGTGGCCGACACTTTGTAATCTCTATTGGCACGCGGCCGGATTATTCATGAACGGCACATTGATCGGGGCGGAGGTGTGCCCCGGGGAGGGCTTTTCAGGGCTGTGCCGGACTTCGGACGTCCGGCACAGAGCGTACAGGGACGTATTCACAGCGTCCCTGAAAAGCCCTCCCCGGGGTGCGCCTCCGCCAAACCACCGCACCAAACCGTTCATGAATAATCCGGCCTATCGCCGATACACCGGACGCAGGGTGTCTGAACTGTCCAGGTAGCGGTCGCGGAGCAGTGTTTGCCGGCTTTGCATCGGCACGGCCTTGCCCTTGATGTAGACGGCCTCAGGATAGCTCCGCAATTCGAACGGGTCGTCGTTCCAGATGACGAGGTTGGCGACCTTGCCGGCTTCGATACTGCCAATTCGGTCTGCTACTCCGTACAGTTCCGCTGGCGTCAATGTAATGGCTCGCAGGGCACTTTCCCACGTCATTCCATTTGCTACCGCGATGCCGGCCACCTGCGTGATGTTGCGGGCGTTGTGGTCCGAGGCATTGCGATCGGCCTGCTGAACGCCACGGCAACGCCGGCTTCTTCGAGCAGCGCGGCTGCATCGAGCCGGGCGTTCAGCGAGTCGAAGTTGTCGGGCAGGTTGCCGGTAGCGGCGATAATGACGCCGACATCGGCCGCCGCCAGTTCGTCGGCCACCATCCAGGCTTCAGCACCGCCTGAGATAATCAGGCGCAGCCTGAACTCGTCGGCCAGCGCCAGCACATGGCGAATGTCGCTGGCACGATCGACATGCGCGAGTACCGGCATAGTACCTTCGATAACAGGCTGCAGGGCCTCCAAGTCTGCCATGCTGAGCGAATAGTCGCGCCTGTCCCGGCTTTGATATTCAGCCTTGTGGCCAGCGTAATCCAGGGCATCTTCAAGCGCTGCCCGGAAAGTCAGGAGCGCGGCTGCCCGCGATCCGCCCGCTACTTCGCCACCGCTCTCGCCAAGGGAAACGACGAGCATTGCCGCACGCTGCACCACGGGATCCGTCTCGCCAAGATGGACGATGGCACCGAGGCCGGATATGACGCTGCTGGTTTGCCCCAACTCGTCCGGCGCCGCCGCACCGGGTGCAATGGCCGCATGGGTAATGCCTTCGATGCGATTGACGGGAATCAGTGTCGAGCGCGGATTGAAAGCATCCGCGATATCAAAACTCGCCGAAAACGCCTCACCGCGCTGGATGTAATCGACAGTACCGGCAACCGCGCTGACTTCCACCAAGCCGATCTGGCCGATTGGTGTAAACAGTCCGGGTGTCACACTCTGGCCCGCGGCATCGATGCGTTGTGCGCTCGGATGGCACCGCCACATTGCGGCCCACCGCAGTAATGCGTCCGTCCGATATCAGGATCGTGGCGTCGTCAATCGTGCCGGCTTCCGCAACGGTATGGACGCGGGCACCGGTAATGGCGATCGTTTGCGCTTCCGCTGCGGTCAGCACCACGCAGCAGATGAGGATCAGGTAACGCAAGCTCATTTCACACCCCCGTGGGCAGCGGATGTACCCAGGCTGAAGTCAGTAACCGGATTCGCTTTTGGGTTCTGCCGGTCGTAGGCAAGCGCACCATCGATATAGACACGTTCCGCCGTCGTATAGACACTGAACGGATCGCCGCTCCATAACGTCACATCCGCCATCTTGCCGGTTTCGATCGTACCGGTCTGTTCAAGGATGCCGAGAGATTTTGCCGCATTGCTGGTAATCCAGCGTATCGCCCGTCGGCGGGATATCGATGCCGGCTCCGGCCGCGGCACCCATCACTTTGGCCGTTTCCTGGTTCAAACGCTGTATTCCCCGTTCATCGTCGGAGTGAATGATCGCGCAGGCACCGGCGTGATCAACGATCGCGGCGTTTTCCCGAATAGCGTCGTACGCCTCCATCTTGAATCCCCACCAGTCCGCCCAGACAGCAGCACAGGTATTGTTTTCGGCCAGCAGTTCGGGAATCTTGTAGGCTTCAACCGCATGGTGAAAGGCAGTAACCTCGTAGTCGAATTCATTCGCGATCTGCAGCATGACGGCCATTTCGTCGGCCCGGTAACAGTGGTTGTGGACAAGAATTTCCCCATCGAGCACGCCGGCCAGCGTTTCGAGTTTCAGGTCGCGGATCGGCGCTTCGCCTTCACCGTCTTCAGCCGCCTGTTGCTTGTCGCGATAGTCTGCCGCGGCGATCCAGGCTGTTCGATATCCGGCAACATTGCCCATCCGTGTTGACGGCGCCATGCCGCGGCTGCCATAGACTCGCTTCGGGTTCTCGCCGCAGGCCATTTTCAGGCCATAGGGCGCCCCGGGAAATTTCATATCGGCAACGGCCTTGCCCGGGACGTTTTTGACGGTAACGCTACGGCCGCCGAACAGGTTCGCGGACCCCGGCAGTATTTGCAGTGACGTCACACCACCGGCCAGCGCTGTCACAAACCCGGGATCCTGCGGCCAGACGCTGTGTTCGGCCCAGACTTCAGCCGTGTTGGGTGCAGACATTTCATTGCCATCGGAATGCGCGTCCACGCCCGGGCTCGGGTATACACCCAGGTGCGAATGAACGTCGATGATGCCCGGTGTCAGCCACAACCCGCGGGCGTCCACGACGTCGGCGTCTCCGGAGTCAAGGCCGTTTCCGATAGCGGCGATCCGGCCGTCTTTCATCAGCACATCGGCACCGTCGAGGCGTTCGCCGGTGCCAGTCAATACGGTGGCACCTTGCAGCAAGGTCGGCTCTGACGGCAATGGCTGGTAGCGGCTGGCCCACGGATCGGTGGTGTCCGTTTCCGGCTCCGACTCGCCGCAACCGGCGGCCACCAGCAGAGACAAGAGGACGAGCAGTACCCGATTGGTCATTTAGAGCTCCATTAAGCTGTCAAAAATGCCGTGACACCGGCACGTACGCCGTGAGCGCCGTGCTGTAGCGACGGCCCTGGCCCGCGAACGGGCGGGTGACGGAAGCCGGAAGGCTACCAAAATGCCTGCGGGCTTGACAGTATCAAGCTGGTCTAGCCCGGACTGCATGACAGTTGATACGTCTGTCAATTTACCGGATGGCTGCCGTATTTGGTTGTTGATGTTCGTGCCTGCACCGGAAAATGAGAACTGGAACCTGCACCGCTATGGCTGTCTTTTGTAATATTGCGCGGTTTTTACTGCCACGTCGGTGACACCCGCAAAATGAAGGAAACCATAATAACGGAGAACGACCTGCCGCCCGAGGTCACGCAGGCGATAAAAGAGGGACGCAAACTCGTCGCCATCAAGCTTTTGCGGGAATCGACCGGCATGGGGTTGGCAAACGCGAAAGTCGTTGTCGACCGCGCCACGGCACGGCTCGCTCCGCGGCCGCCACGCCAGACGGTCATGCGGGACTATAACCCGATCAATACCCGGCTCGTTACCACCTTGCTCGTGCTGGTGGCCGTCTTCATCGTTTACCGGTACTTCGCGGTACAATAGGCGCCGCAGACCGGCAAGCCGTTATTCCTGCAGACCAATCGCGACTTCCGCTGCACTCACGGAGGTCCGCGTTTGTGCAATCGCGACATTTTTCGGTAGTCTGCTGACCAAGGATTGAAATTCGGGAGTTTAGCCAATGAACGAAGAACCGCGCGATCATGTAAGCGATGACGACGACAGGAACGGCGACGTCGAGGAAAATATCAAGTCGAAATCGACCTGGATGCGGCTCCTGTACATCGTGATTTTCTGCGTACTCTACGGCGTATCGCGGCTGGTAGTTCTGGTGGTCGTTGCCCTGCAGTTTTTCTGGCTGTTGTTCACCGGGCAAATTAACGAGCGCCTGTCGGCAGCCGGCCAGTCGCTGTAACTGAGGCATCCTACCAATTGGTGCGGTACCTGACGTTCAATACCGTACGAACGCCGTTTCGTTCGACGACGACTGGCCTTCGACCAAACCCCTCGAGTAAACCGGACGAATTCAGTAGCGGTTCCTGATGAGCACCGGTATCCCCTGGCCGGGAGCCCTTTGGTGGAAATAAAGCGGACCGAAGGAGCCATTCCTCCAAAGGGCTCCCGGCAGGGGATACCGGTGCGGAACCAAAGTAAGCGCCATCAGACCCCGCGCCTGACCACCCTCAGGGCGAATTCCCGGGCCAGCTCAGCCCGGTCCGCGCACCACCTGACCGGGAGTGGCGCCGGTGTGTTCGCCATCTTTCAGGACCTGCACGCCATTGACAAAAACGTGCTCGACGCCGGTGGCGTACTGATGCGGATCGAATGTTGCGTGATCCATGACCTCGCCGGGATCGAATACGACAATATCGGCAAAATAGTTTTCTGACAGGGCACCACGTTGCCGAATGCCGGTATTGAGGCGGGGAGGGACGTCATGCGCCGTATGGCTTCCTGCAACCACACGACCTGCTCGTTACGGACGTATTTCCCGAGCACTCTCGGCAAACGTGCCGTAGGCACGCGGGTGCGGGCTGGAATTGAGAAATACCCCTTCGGCGGCCGGCGCACCGGCATCGGAACCGAAACTGACCCAGGGCTTCGCGACCTTGCGCGTGACGTTGTGCTCTGACATCAATATGAAGGCGGCGTCGACCCGGCTATCGTCTTCTATGACGAGATCTATGGCTGTTTCGGCGGGATCTTCTTTACGTTCGTCGGCAACCTCCTGCAAGGTCTTGCCGATCAGCGGACGTAGCGCTTCATTGCGAAAGCCGAGCAGGATAATGTTATCGGGTCCGGCCTGAACGAAGAAGTTTTCCCACTCATTGGAATCCTCGCGCATTTCGGCGACGACACGCTGGCGGATCTCCGGGTTCTGCAAGCGCTCTACCCACGCATTGTGGCCGCCTTCCTGGACCCATAACGGCATCGTTGCATTGAGGCCCGTGGCGCCTGCATTGTAGGTGTACATGTCGGCACTGATACGCAGACCTGCGTCACGCGCGGCTTCGACCATGGCAAATACGTTGTCGAGTTTGTACCAGTTTGAGCGGCCGGCGGCCTTCAGGTGGTAGATCTCCGACGGCGCGCCGGTGAGGCTTGCTATCTTGATCAGTTCCTGGACGCCCTCTTCAAGCTGGTTTCCTTCCGAACGAATGTGCGAAATATAGCGGCCGTCAAACTCGCTGGCCGCGCTTACGAGAGCAACGAGTTCGTCCGTATCAGCAAAATTAGCCGGTGCGTATATCAGTGATGAACCGACGCCCAGTGCGCCATCCTGCATCGCTTCGCGGACCAGCTCCTGCATGCGCGCGAGCTCCGCCTCGGTCGGCGGGCGATTGTCGTATCCGACTTCGTGGATGCGCAAGGTAGCTGCGCCGACATAGGAAGCAACATTCGGTGAGATGCCGCGCGCAACAAGATGCTCGAGATATTCATCCAGGGTTGTCCATGCAACGTCGTACTGGATGTCACCCTGGCGGGCACGCAGTTCATCCTTCATGGCCGGCGTCAGGGGACCCATCGACATACCTTCACCCATGATCTCGAGCGTGACGCCCTGGTGTATGTCGCTCATCGCACGGCCGTCCTCGAGAAGGGAAACGGTGGCCCAGGACAGCATGTTGATGAATCCGGGTGATACTGCCTTGCCGGCAGCGTCGACTTCCACGGCGCCGGTTGCATCGCCGATATCACCAAGAGCGGTTATGTATTCGCCCTTGATGGCGACGTCACCGACCCAGGGATCACTGCCCAGGCCATCGTAGATCGTGCCACCGCGGATGATGACGTCGTAATCGGCGGCGGACCTGTCGTCACCCTGTTCCGCGGAACAACCGCCGACGAGCAATGCCAGCAGGGCGATGGGAAGCCACATCACGCGCTGCAGCGGACTCATTCGCGGCTTCGCTTCGACCTCGCGCCACACGCGCAACAGGTTGGCGCCGAGAATCTTGCGAATAGCGTCTTCGCTGTAGCCACGTTTGATGAATCCTTCGACAAGATTGGGATAGGTAGATACGTCTTTCAATCCGACCGGCAGCGTGTCACCAACACCGTCATAGTCCGAACCAATACCAACATGGTCCACACTGCCGGTCAGCTCAATAACATGATCGAAATGGTCGAGTGTCTGCTCAAGTGTGGCGTAAGGGTAAGGACCATGCGTCTCGGCATAGATGTCATGGAACTCTTCCTCGCGCTCATCCGAGTCTTCGAAACCCTGTTCCTCAAGCCAGGCGTCATCAGGCATCCACCACGGTCGCTGCCGTACTGGCGGGCTTCTTCGGGAAACGAAATGCGGACCCGAAATCGATCATGATCAAACCATCTTCCTCTGCCAGCCGTTTGATCATGTCATCGCTCCTGTTACGTTCCCAGCCCGGCGTAAAGTGCCGTGCAGACGAATGCGATGCGATAACGGGAATGTCGGTCAGTTCCATGACATCCCAGAATGCTTCGTCGGAGATATGGCTGACATCGACAATGATGCCAAGCCGGTTCATCTCGCGAACGACATCCATGCCAAACTCACTGAGGCCGCCCCAGCGCTTGTTGTCATCGTAGGAAGAATCCGAGAGGTGATTGGAAAGGCTGTGGGCCAACGTGATGTAACGGATTCCGCGGTCATAAAAATAGCGGACGTTGTCAAGGTCGCCCTCGATTGGCGAGCCGTTTTCCATGCCAAGCGGCAGCGAGATCAGGCCTTGCGCAAACTGCGCCTGCACGATCGGCCGCGACAGTGCAATGGCGAATTTGTCCGGTGACTCGTCCACTATACGATTGACCATATCGATCAGCTTTTCAGCCAGCTCGCGCGAGCCGCCTTCGGCTTCCAGCGACGCGGGCGTATAGATTGACATGAACGGTGCGTTCAGGCCGCCGGCGACAGCTCTCGGATAGTCGAAATCACCGCCGTCCGTCGCTACGGAGACGTCCTCCCATTCATCCTCGATGCGGTACGGGACGTCGACGTGGCCATCGGCAATGATGAACGCCTGTGCAAGCTCCGCAGCGCGTGCGCTGGCATCGACAGGCGGCGCGGAGCAGCGGCGAGCTCATCAGCAGGGTCGCTCAGGCTCGGATGGCCGGCCGCAAGGCGACAAGGCTCAGGCTGAATAGGGCAATTGCGGCGAATAAAGACGTGCGGTCATACAGATTCCCCAGGGTAGTGCGGGTGCGGAGTCTGCACGATGGAAGCCGAACGGGCTGCTTCTGTCGTGCACACGCCTGACACGGTCAAACGAGCCCAGAGTATAGGGAAATTCCTGCCGCAGTTCGCCCCGGGCGTACGCCGGCGGGCGGCTTGCCGGAAAATCGCCGATGCAGGCGAAAAAAAACCCCGATCCGGTCGGATCGGGGCAAAAGAAGACATACCTGATTGGGGGGAGGCATGTCAGTCGTGTCACAGCGCCTCGCGCGGGGTCGCAGGCGACGCTGCCGGAGGGTATGCTGCCCGAAGCTCGCGATCACAGGGTATCGAGTCGGTAACCATTTGTTTCAGGTCGTATCTGCGGCATGATCGGCAGCGACCGGACCTGCAACTTGGGGCTATGATTGCGCCATGACACGCGTATTGCTGATTGACGATGATGAGCGCCATTCCCGGCTGCTCAAAAGCTATTTCGACCGCTTCGGGATCAAACTGGATTGCGCGGGCGAGGCGAACGAGGGGCTCCGCAAGCTCAGCGCCACCGATTACGACCTGTTGTTGCTCGATATCATGCTCCCCGGGCGCGACGGATTCGATATCTGCCGCGAGGTCAGGAAGTCGAACAATATTCCAATCATTATGCTGACCGCACGCGGCGATGTCATCGACCGGGTATCAGGCCTCGAGCTTGGCGCCGACGACTATATACCCAAGCCGTTTGAACCGCGTGAACTGGTGGCCCGCATCCAGACGATTCTGCGGCGCGTCGAAGCCCGGCCAAACGAGCAGGGCGTATTGCGATTCGACGGAATAGAAATCGATCGCGGCGCGCGCACGGTGGCGGTCGACGGTCAGGCGATCGACCTGACTTCAATGGAATACGAATTGCTGCTGACGCTGGCCCGCAATGCCGGCAAAAAACTGTCGCGCGACGAGATCCTGTCAGAGTTACGCGGCATTGATGCGGCAATACTGACACGGGCCGTGGACATCATGATCAGCCGTTTGCGGCACAAGCTGGGCGATCCCGGCAAACCGGCGCGTTTCATACAGACCATCTGGGGCCGGGGTTATCTGTTCGTTGGTCGACCGGTGGCTAATGCTTAAACGCCTGTCGCGTTCGCTGTCGTTTCGCCTGCTCGTCATTTTTCTTACGCTGGCCGCATCGTTCGTCTATTTTGCCATTGCTGCACTGCAATGGGTTTACAGCACCGACGAACTGCGTGACCTCGTCAGCGGTCATCTGTCATTGCATATCGAGTACGTACTGGACGATATCGGCGATCCGCCGCGCACAGAGCGTGCCATTGCCATAACCGAGAAGGTACCGGTTGATATTCGCATCGTCGGTCCGGCCATCAATTGGGCATCCGACGACGATTTCCCACAACTTTCGGAACTTTCATTCGGCGCCGGTAAGGTAATCAGTGATACGGCCGGTTCATGGCTGGGCACGCTTGAAGGGGCAAGCTTCGCGGAACTGGACCAACGCCGCTACCTGCGTATCGGGCGTGGCGATCACTCCATCATTGTTTCTACGCCGAGAATCTCGGATCCGGTCACTCGGCGCAGCCTCACTCCGATTATTGTCGGCATCGGCCTGTCACTGGTATTGCTTGCCTACCTTGCCGTGCGCTGGCTGTTCCGGCCAGTCGCCGCAATCCGCCATGGCGCGGAACTTATCGGGCAAGGCCATTTTGACCACCGCATCACGGACGTGAGGCAGGACCAGCTCGGCGACCTCGCAAGCGACATCAACACGATGGCGGCCGATGTGCAGGGAATGCTTGATGCCAAAAGGCAATTGCTGCTCGGCATCAGTCACGAATTGCGCTCGCCGCTGTCACGCATGCGTCTCGCCATCGAATTGATGGATACACCGGACGCCAGTTCCGACAGCTCCGGTGATGCGGCCGGGATGCGAAGCGATGTTGCAGAAATGGAGCGGGTGATCGTTACCCTGATCGAGGCCGAGCGTTTGAACAGCAGGCATGCGACGCTTCACCGCACGGAATGCAACCTGCGGCATCTTGTCGCAAACCTGATTGATAATTTTTTCGAGCGGGACCGCGAGCGCATCGAGATCGAGTTCACCGGCATGCAGCGGCCTGTCGAGATCGACGAAGCCCGCATCATCCTGTTACTTAAAAACCTGCTCAGCAATGCGTTACGTTATTCCACCGACGACGCGCGCTCAGTCCGGCTTTCCGTGGAGGTCCTGCTGCACGAACTGGTCCTTGCCGTGCAGGATCGTGGACCTGGCATACCCGCGGCGCAACGCGAATTCATTGGTGAGCCGTTCTTTCGCGGCGACCCGTCGAGAACCCGGCAGACCGGCGGCAGCGGGCTGGGGCTGTACCTTGCTACGCTGGTGGCCAAGGCGCATGGTGGCTCGCTGACGCTGGACCAGGAATACCTGGACGGTGCGCGTTTCGTGGTACGCCTACCGGGCTGAACCGCAACGCTCACCTCCGGTGGTATTATGAGCGGGCGATGAATCTCCTCTCACTGATCATTATTTTCCTTGCACTCGTACTTTGCGGTGCGATCGCCTTTATCGCCTGGGAACTGACGTCCGAGGCTTCGTCGAAGCGCAACAGAGTGGACGAGGGGGTGATCGGCGACAAGGGCGGCAGGGATGCCGGTGAATCGGACTCGACGCAGGATTGAGCCGGTCATTGAGGGTTGTAGACGGTCCCTGATATCAAAAACGGTTATAAAGGATTTGCACTGGCCTCTGTCGGGAAATACTGTCCGCGGTTTGTTTTACTTACGCCTGTGCTCGGCCGCGCCGATACCCCCTGCCGGGAGTCCTTTGGAGGAATGGCTCCCTTCGGTCCGCTTTATTTCCACCAAAGGACTCCCGGCAGGGGTACCGGCGCTACTCGTGCCGGTTACGCACTTTCAGTGCGGTTACCCACTTAAGGAAGCGCTGTTCAGGCTAGTCGCGGTTACGCCGTGAACTGCGGTCCTGGCTCGTGCTGCGGCCTGCCGATGATGACGACTGTCGCCTGGGAGCAGGCGCGGCGCTTCGCGTCGTCGGTGCCGAACGCTGTACGGACGGAGCTGAGCGTTGCACCTGCGGGGCCCGCCGCTGCGTAGCCGGAGCTGAACGCTGCACTTGCGGTGATGACCGCCGGACCGTTGGGGCTGCACGCTGAGCGGCCGGAGCCGAGCGCTGAACCTGCGGTGCAGAGCGCCGCACCGGCGGTGCTGAACGTTGCACGGTCGGTGCTGAACGCCGTGCCGGTTGAGGTGCGGTACGGGGCGCAGCGGTAGCGCGGCGGCGATCGGTGTCCGGCGCAGAACGCCTTACCGTGGGCGCCGTGCGCGCTGTCGATGGACGTGATGGCGATGCGCGGCGTTCAACGGTGGCTGGTGCCTGGCGTGCAGTGCCGGCCGCCTGTCTGGACTGGGCCACGGCGTTGTTGTTGCGTTCGCGAAAACGGATTGCACGATCAGAGCCAGTGTTACGCGCGTTTTGCCGTACCGTTGCTGGCGTGCGTCGCACGGTGGCACTGTCTGCGCTGTCGCGCTGCCGGCTTGCGGCATTGGCCGGTGCCGAACTGTTGACCGCCCGTCGCTCACCCGTCGCGGACGCGGCGCCATCGCGGCTGCGGAAGCGAACCGGCGCATTGTCGCGGCTGCGGCGCTCTGCTGACGCACCAATGTCTCGGCGATTCGTCGTCAGGCCCGCACGCGGGTTCACCGCACCGCTATGTCGTGAGTCGCGGCTATCGCGATCCTCGGCGTAGCCGTCGGAGGAGCTGCTCGAGCGCCGGTTGCTGTAATAGCGTGAACGCGCCTCGTAACGGCCGGGCCGGGCACCGCCGTAGTAGCGGGGCCGCCAGTAGCTGCCGTAGCGATACCGGTCTTGCAGGCTGCTGTAGCCGTAATTTCCGTAATAGTTGTTGAAGATGTTGATCGACGGCTGGCGCCAATAGTTGCCATAGTATTGGTGGCCGAAGTACGGATGCCCGTGAAAGCTGTGGTGGTAGACGCGCAGGTGATGGCTGGTCCAGCCTATCGAAAACGCCGTCGTCACACCCCAGAAATGATCGTAGCCGAAGTTGTAACCCACCGGATACGGGTAGTAGTAGACGGGATACGCGCGCGGGTAATAGTAATAGACACGCCGCGGCTGGTAGACAACGACCTGCTCGGGCTCGTAGTAGGGCACGTAGATGACGTCGTCGCTGACCGGCTCGATCTGGATGACTTCGTTCTCGGTATTGACGGTCTGGTACTCGTCGCTCTTCAGGTTACCGGCCGCGTACGCGCGGTCACGGAACGCTTCGACAGCAGCCACGACATCGGTTTGCTGCGCGACAACGGCCTCGCCGAGCTGCCAGGTCCAGTCGATGTCATCGTTCATCATGCGCACGACTTCCGGGTAGTTCAGCAGGGCGACAATCGATTCGTCCCACGACTCGTCGGGTTGCAGGGAACTGTCATTTTCGAGGTCATCGAGAAAACGTGCTGCCTGGACGATCTCGAGCGGATAGGTCGACGCGGGCAGAACAATCGCCAGCAGGTCGTCCGGGTACAGGGCGATCGGGCCGACCAGGGCCTCGAGTTCTCCCCCCGACAGCACCGGCGCTGCATCACCGGCGTCGGTCACCCGGTGCGCTGCTGCCGATCGGGTTGCCGTCTTCATCGACAGGAACCTGCGCCAATGCCACACCGCCCGCAAAAAGGAGCAATGCGGCGGCAAGCAGCAGGTACTGCGGTCGTCGGGCTGCAAGAATTCGGGTTTTCATGGTGATCTCCCGTGGGCGCTCCGTGCGCACAGTGTTGGATACTGTGAGCAATGGTACGCAGTCTAACCTGAACCGCCCCTTAAGGAGGCCCGGCTCTGGACTTGTGCGCTAATAAATACGGTAAAACAGCGACTTAAGGTGCCTAAAGACGTCGAACCGCTTTTCCTGTGAACAAATAGCTTGCCTGTCCGCGCCAGGGAAATGCGGTCTGCCGGCCGTCGCGACGGCTTTCAGAGCCAGCGTCAATGCTTCAGGCGCTCAACCAGTGCAGATTGCAGACCCAAATAATCAGGGCGCCGAACGCGAAGCAAGGCGTTGCATGACGTCCAGCGCATCTTCTTTGAATCGGTCCGTTGCTGCCTGCTGCGTTGTCCGGCCATAGATCCGTTCCAGGTCCGCGACCGACAAATAGTCCGGATGATGAAGTTCGACGATGGTCGCGTAACGGACACTGACGTCACCTTTCGTGATAGTGAACCAATAGGCGTGCAGTCCGGCAGTAATCGGCAGGGCGACGTTCATCAGGGTTGCCATTGCCTGCGACGACAGCGGAATAGTGACCTCAGCAATTCCGATCAGGGGCTTGTCGATAGCCCATCCGGCATCGCGGAACGTCGCACCAATTGATGCGCCGTCCACGATTCGCGCGTGCAGGCCGGCAATGGCAGCTGGCGCTCCCGGTTCGAACGTGACAATCGCCAGCGTGCGCGTCACTGGCCGGCCGTCCTCGACGCTTTCGAGGCTTGAGATACGCCGCCCGAACGTCGCGTCGAGCACGCGCACGTCGTAGTTGCCGAACCTGGCCGCGATGCGCTCGCTGTTCAATGGTGTTGTCGAGGTGCATGCGGCGAGCGCGAGCAGGCTGAGGGACAACCAGGCGAGTGGCCGGCTAAGCGTCGGATCAGGACTTATTTTTATTATATTTAACATTATCTTATTAATTATTTATAATGTCCTTTCTATTATCGGCCGGGCAATGGCCCAACACTGTATGAGTTCAGTTCAGGCAATTGTCATCGTACCGCGGATGCATCGCCATGCGTGATGCGGATACCGGCCGGTATAATCCGTTTTGCGTTCCATTGTGACTGTTTGTAGGGTCCGGTCATGTCCGAGCAACTACTGTGCTACCGTTGCGGCGCCTCGCTCGAAGTGCTGACCCTGCCGTTGTCGCGGCGCGACCAGTGCCCGTCATGTGCGGCAGACATGCACGTTTGCCGTATGTGCAGGTACTACGACCCAGCCGTGCCGCGGCAATGCCGCGAAGACGATGCGGAAGACGTCAAGGAAAAGGAACGCAGCAATTTCTGTGACTGGTTCCAGCCTGCGATGGGCGTATTTGACGCGAGCCACGCCGCAGCCGTGGCCGACGCACGGCAGAAGCTGGCCGCGATGTTCGGTGAGGGTGAGGCCGACGAACCCGCGGTGGATCCGCAATTGCACAAGGCCGAAGACCTGTTTCGCTGACGGATTCACCCATGACAAAAACCAAGGAGATGTCCGGGCTGGTGGTGCTGTCAGGTGGACAGGACTCTACGACATGCCTGTACTGGGCATTAGCGCGTTTCGGCAATGTCGAGACACTGACCTTCGACTACGGCCAGCGCCACCGCATCGAGATAGGTTGTGCCGCTCGTATTGCCCGGCGGGCCGGTGTGCCCAATACCGTGCTGCCCCTGGACACACTTGCCGCGTTGGGTGGTAACTCGTTAACCGACAAGTCGATGGCCATTCGCAGTGATGACGGGCGAAACACCGGACTGCCGAATTCCTTTGTACCCGGCCGCAACCTGCTGTTCCTGACCGCGGCCGCGGCCTACGCGTGGCAGCACGGGATCGAACACATCGTGACCGGTGTTGCACAGACGGACTACAGCGGTTACCCGGATTGCCGTCGCGAAACGCTAGCCGCACTGCAGCAAGCCCTGCGGCTCGGGATGGAAAGCAACGTCGAGCTACATACGCCGCTGATGGACCTGTCGAAGAAGGATACGGTGCTGCTCGCTCAATCACTCGGTGCGCTCGATGCCATGGCACTGACCCATACCTGTTACATGGGTACGCGGCCGCCGTGCGGTGATTGCCCGGCCTGCGTATTGCGAGCAAAAGGGTTTGCCGAAGCAGGTATAGCCGATCCGCTGCTCGCCGCATGACCTGGTCAGTCCGCGAAATGTATTACACGTTGCAGGGCGAAGGCGTCCGCACGGGCCGTCCGGCCGTGTTCCTGCGCTTTGCCGGCTGCAATCTGTGGAGCGGACGCGAAAAGGACCGCAGTAGCGCCGTCTGCCGTTTCTGCGACACACAATTCGTCGGGACCGGCGGTACCGGCCGGCGGCAAGGTCAGCACGGCGTTCGACCTCGCGGACGCTGCCGCCGCGCACTGGCCGGAAGGCGGCGGCAATGCCAAACCCTATGTCGTCTGCACCGGCGGCGAACCACTGTTGCAGCTTGACGCCGACGTCATCGAGGCCCTGCATGCCCGTGGATTCGAGGTCGCCATCGAGACCAACGGCACACTGCCGGCACCGCCGGGGGTCGACTGGATCTGTGTCAGCCCCAAAGCCGGGGCCGAGGTCGTACAGCAAAGCGGTGACGAACTGAAGCTCGTCTATCCACAACGGGAAGCGGAGGCACAGCCTGAACGATTCGCGGGCTTTGCGTTTGAACACTTCCTGCTGCAACCCATGGACAGCGACGAGCGCGAACAGAACACGCGTGCCGCGATTGACTATTGCCTGCGTCATCCGCAATGGAAACTGAGCCTGCAAACGCACAAAATCCTGGGCATCGCATGACAACCCGTCGTCATTGGCCGCTACGGAATCGCCCATGAACAATCACCGCCTATTGCCTGTCGTCGTTGCTGTTGCCGTCGGTGTCCTGTTGTCACTTTACGCGTACCAGCGCGTCACGGACCCTGAACCGGCGATGCAGCGGCAGCAGGAAGAGGCTGTAGTGATCGCCGCACGTGACATTCTCAGAAATTACGTCGCCCGGTCCACGGAACTTGGTATTGTCGACCCGCTGCAAACGAATCGCGTAATCGGCAAAACCTACATCTATCCCACGCCCACCGGTTGGCAGGTCTCCGGCCACTACCAGCGTCCGTCCGAGACCCGCTGGCACCCGTGGCTGATGACCCTCGATGAGAACCGCCAACTCGAGCACCTCAAAGTGCAGGACGGCGACCCGCGGATAAAGGCACGAGCCGCCGACGACCCCCGCTTCACCGCCGAACACTGAGATCTGTCGTCGCGAGGCACGGGGCGCCGTGGCGACCTCGTAACGTTCATGTTTCTGCCAATCGGAACCGGATTGCCACGGCTGCCTTCGGCAGCCTCGCAATGACGGCGCAACGGCCGCCTTCGGCGGCCTCGCGGTGACGGCGCACCTCCGTCATCGCGAGGAGCGCAGCGACGTGGCGATCTCGTAACGCTCGTGACTTTGCCAGCCTGTACGAGATTGCCACGGCTGCCTCGGCAGCCTCGCAATGACCGGGGATTTCCCGGTCAATAAATTCCAACGTTTTCCGTCGCTCGCGCATCCAACACAGCAAGAACAAACTTCGCGACGTCACAGCGTCGATACGAAACGGGGAACGGGTCTGAAAATCGCCGACACATCGGCTCAGGACGTGCAGCTTGCGCGGAGCCACAGCAAATGGAAGCGGCCGGTCATCGGCAGCACAGCGTTGCTTTTCCTGCTCGCGCTGATCTGGATTGCGGTGCCCGCCGTCAAGCGGTGGGCCGATGCGACTGTCACGGTACCTCTCGAGCGGTTGCGGCTGGCGACGGTCGAGCGTGGCGACCTGACACGTGACGTGTCGGTTCAGGGACGCGTCGTCGCCGCGATCCGGCCCACACTGTATGCGCCGGCCGCCGGCACGATAACACTGCGTGTTACCGCGGGCGCAACCGTGTCGGAAGGCCAGGTTCTGGCAGAAATTGACAGTCCGGACCTGACCAATGAACTGGAACAGTCCGTCGCCATGCGTGAAAAACAGGCCGTCGAAGTTGACCGGCAACGCATCGACATGCGCCAGCAGGCATTGGCGAAACGCAAGGATGCCGATCTCGCCGAAGTCCGCCTGGTCGCGGCCCGGCGCGAAATGCGTCGTGCGGAACAGGCGCGCGCGGTGTCCGTCATTTCGGTCCTCGACTATGAAAAGGCCCAGGACGATCTCAGCAATGCGGAGCTTGCCCATGCGCATGCGATAGCGGATGCGGACCTGTTCGACGAGCGCCTCGCGTTCGAGATTCGCGCGGCCGAACTTGGGTTGCAACAGCAGCGTTTGCTGGTTGCAGACCTGCAGCGCCAGGTCGACGACCTGAAGATCCAGTCCCCGGTCAGCGGTATCGTCGGCGACCTGCTGGTCGAACAGAAAGCCGCGGTCGCACGGGACACGCCGGTCATGGCCGTCGTTGACCTGTCCCAATTCGAGATCGAAACGCAAATTCCAGAGAGCTATGCGGATGACCTTGCCGTCGGCATGCCGGCCGAGATCACCGTCGCGGGCCAGGTCTATGCGGGACAGCTCGTCGCGGTGTCGCCGCAGATCGTGGCAAACCAGGTCAGCGGCCGGGTGCGTTTTGCCGACACGGCGCCGCCCAATATTCGCCAGAACCAGCGCCTGACGACCCGCATCCTGCTGCAGGAGCTTGGGTCTGTTCTGCTCCTGCCGCGCGGGCAGTTTCTCGATAGCGGCGGCGGTCGCATTGCCTATGTGCTCGACAACGAAGGTATGGCACGCCGCCGCGGCGTAACGATCGGCGCACGCAGTCTTGCCGCGGTCGAGGTACTCGACGGCCTGACAGAAGGTGAGCGCGTGATTATTTCCAGTATCGACCCGTTCCAGGGCGCCGACACGGTGCTCGTCACGAACTGACAGTACGCAATCGAAGGAGACCCCGCGATGCTACGTATGACGAAATTATCCAAGGTGTATCGTACCGACAGCGTTGAAACACATGCATTGCGTGAGTTTTCGTTGCAGGTTGACGAAGGAGAGTTCGTATCGGTGACCGGGCCATCGGGTTCGGGCAAAACGACGTTCCTGAACATCGCCGGCCTGCTCGAGGAGTTTACCAGCGGAAGTTATGAGCTCGACGGCCGCGACGTTGCGGGCCTCGATGACCGTGAGCGCTCAAAACTTCGCAACGAAAAGATCGGATTCATATTCCAGAACTTCAACCTGATTCCGGAGCTCGACATTTTCGACAACGTTGATGTGCCGTTGCGCTACCGCGGTTTCAACGCCGCCGAGCGCCGCAAACGCATCGAGCATGTACTCGACATGGTAGGCCTCGGCTCACGCAGCAAGCACCTGCCATCACAGCTCTCTGGCGGACAGCAGCAGCGCGTTGCTATCGCGCGCGCCCTTGCCGGCGAGCCGCGCTTCCTGCTCGCCGACGAGCCGACCGGCAACCTCGACTCCCAAATGGCATCGAGCGTCATGGACCTGCTGCACGAAATCCACGCCGCCGGTACGACGATCATCATGGTGACGCACGAAGCAAATCTCGCCAACCAATCCCAGCGAAACATTTACGTGCGCGACGGACGCGTCAGCAGTGAGCCCGGCCTGGCACTGGCCAATGCCGCGAACGGCTGACGGAGGAAAGACAAAATGTTCCGCTATTACCTGAAGCTCGGCCTGCTCGGCATCCGCCAGAATCCGATCCTGAGCGGCCTGATGGTGGCAGCCATAGCCATCGGCATTGGCGCATGCATGACGATGGTAACGATCCACTACGTCATGAGCGGCGATCCGATACCGCGGAAAATCGGACCAGCTCTTCTATGTGCAGCTCGACAGCTGGAGCCCGACCGAGCCAGCTGACGAGCCCAACGAGCCACCGGACCAGGTGACCTACCTCGACGCCACGGCACTCCTGAAAGCGGGCAAGGCACGCCGCCAGGTAGTCAGCTACCGGTCGGGCCGCGTCATCGAACCGGCCGGGCAGGAATCGAGGCCTTTCGAGATCGACGCACGCAGTACAACAGCCGACTTTTTCGCGATGTTCAGCGTGCCGTTTCTCGTATGGCAGCGGCTGGGACGCGTCGGCCGATGCGAATCGGGAGCAGGTCGTCGTGCTGGACCGCGCGACGAACGAACGCCTGTTCGGGGGCGAAAATTCCGTCGGCGAGCGCATCGTCATGAACGGCGACTCCTACCGCGTCACCGGTGTGCTGGACGAATGGCTGCCGATTCCGAAGTTCTACGACCTGACAACCGGGGAGTTCAACGATCCGGAATCCGCCTACTTCCCGTTCAGCGTCAGTATCGACAAGGAAATACCGGGACACGGCAATACCAATTGCTGGAAACCGGTACCGGACGGCGGCTGGCAGTCGTTCCTGAATTCGGAATGCGTCTGGATGCAGTTCTGGGTGGAACTGCACGGTGACGAGGAAGTGCGCGAGTATCAGGCATTCCTCGATGCTTATGCGGAATCGCAAAAAGCGCTCGGGCGGTTCCAGCGTCCGCTCAACAACAGGCTTAGCGACGTCATGACGCACCTGGAAAACGGGGAAGTTGTCGACCAGAGCGTGCGCATATTGCTGGTACTTGCCGTGCTGTTCCTGGTCGTCTGCCTGCTGAACACGATCGGCCTGTTGCTCGCAAAGGTGATGAGACGCTCCGGCGACATTTGCCTGCGCCGGGCGCTGGGTGCACCCCGCACGGCGGTGTTCTCGCAGTACATTGTCGAGGCAGGCGTGATCGGCCTCTGCGGCGGTGCGCTTGGCGTGCTGCTGACCTGGCTGGGGCTGCAAGGCGTACGCGGCCTCTACAGCGGCCTCGAATTCGTCAAGAATCTCGCACAACTGGACTGGGTAATGGTGCTGACGGCGGTCGTGCTGGCCATCCTGTCAGCGCTGGGTGCCGCCCTGTATCCGACCTGGCAGGCCTGCCGGATTCATCCGGCCAGCCAGCTCAAGACACTGTAGGAGCAACAGCGCATGGAACTGGGACCGATCTGGCGCGCGCTGACGCGCAACAAGGCGGGTTACATACTGATTGCATTGCAGATTGCCGTGACCATGGCCATCATCGTCAATGCCATCGCCATTATCCAGGAACGCTCGCGGCTGATGGCGCGCCCGAGCGGCGTTGACGAAGACAACCTGTTTTACCTCGCCAACGTGACGTTCAAGCAGGACACGAATATCCCGGCGATGGTAGACGAGGATCTCGCCGACCTGCGCGCAATGCCGGGTGTCGTCGACGCGATTTTCACCAATTCCGTGCCACTGAGGAACGGTGGCTGGTCCATGGGGCTCGCAACTGAACCGGGGGAGGGTACCGAGTCATCGGGCGTCGCCGTCTATTTCGTCGACGAACACGGCATTGATACCTTTGGCGTCAAGCTTGTTGCCGGCCGGAATTTCCTGCCAGAGGAGGTCGACTGGAATGATCCCGAATCCAGCCGCTGGCCGCCGACCGGCATCATCACCCGTGCGATGGCGGACACGCTGTTTCCGGATGAAGGTGACGGCGTTGTCGGCAAGACCGTCTACATCAACGACGACAACCCGGTACAGATTATAGGCATTCTCGAACGCCTGCAGGCGCCCTGGAACGGCTGGGACGGGGTCGAGCGCTCGATGTTCGTACCGCTTAAGCGTGAAATGAGTTACGGGCGTTACGTCATACGCACCGAATCGGGGCAACGCGACCGCGTGATACCGGCTGTCGAGAAGATGCTGGCCGACAGCGATCGCGACCGCATCATCAAGGACACGCGGACAATGACCGAAACCCGCATTCGGAGCTACCTGGGCGACGCTGCACTGGTCAAGTTACTGTCGTTTATCGTTATCGTACTGACGGTGATTACAGGTCTGGGTATCGTAGGCCTGGCCAGCTTCAGCGTCAGCCGGAGAACGCGTCAGATCGGCACCCGGCGCGCGCTCGGGGCCACGCGGGGCGCGATCCTGCGGTACTTCATGCTGGAGAACTTCCTGGTCAGTTCGGTCGGCATCGCGCTGGGCGGAATCCTCGCGGTGGCACTGAACATGTGGATGGTCGAAACCTTCGAACTGACGCGGATAGCGTGGTACCTGATTCCGCTGGCGATGGTAATGCTGTGGATCGTGGGTCAGCTGGCCGTGGCCGGTCCGGCGCCGGCGCGCCAGCATGGTGCCGCCGGCGGTAGCCACGCGCGCAATTTGACGCGATTAATTGTTTATGAATATCCCGGGGTAGCCGCGCGTTGCAACTTGGCATCGCGCATTTCCCTTTGCCACTCGAAAAAGTTCATTTCGATGAAGGCGAATGCCAGCAGCCACAGGAAGGCGTCCCAGAAGTCAATGAAATCACCCTTGAGACCCCAGTAGACGGCGGCGAGGAACAATATCGAGTACATGATGTACTTCGCCCAGTTGCTGATGGTTTTCGTCACGCCGTGCAGGCGGTCGCGCGACTGCATCTGCACATCGAATTCCAGCAAGGCAACAACACCGAGCCAGACGCCGGCGTTGATAACGTCGACCCAGGCGAGCCGCAATATTTCCTGATAGCCGGGCAGGTCAACAACAGCGGTCAGCGTTTGCAGCTGCATGAATGACGATCCCGCCGACAGCACGCCGCAATTGCCGGCGTTCAGCACTTCATACTCGTCAAAATCGATTGCGTACGCCCAGCCGTTGCCGACAAGTGAACAAAGGTCATTCACACCAGCCAGGGGGACTGCGCCGTACAGGAATAGCAGCTTGCTCAGGTAGCCGTAGAATGCATAGACAATGATAGCGTAACAGGTGGCCCTGAGGAATCGCAGCGTCCAATGCAGCTTGGGTGACACGTGCCGGTCCTCGATCACCCACGTCTCGAGTTCGAACATCAGCAGCAGCACAACCCAGGCGGCCGTGTCGATCGTGGCGGCGAAACCTTCGATGATGTCGCGCAAACCAACGCCATCGGCAAAGCGGTGCGCGGATGCGGCGAGTTCCTCGTCGAAGAACCACCACACATTCATCGCCAGCAGGACGTACACCGTGTACTTGAACAGCTGGTAGAACTTTTCCTGGGTGCGGGTCAAGCGACGGGTACCGGCGGCAGCGAAGACACGCGTGATTGTGCCAGCGCGACGGAGCGCGGGCCAGTTTCCGGGCCCGGCGGCGTGGCGGCGATTCCGCAGAACCGGCAGGGCAGCGGCACCGGCGATCGGTCGGCTGGAATTGCGACCGGTCCTTGAAGAACAGCGTATCTAAATTTCATCGCTCGCCGCGGCGACCTCGGTTTCGGTTTCTATGCCGGCATAGTAGATCCATACGTTCTCCTCGCCGGTCAGCAGCTCGATGTATTTCGGGTGCACAAAAATACTTTCGCGCCCGGATTTACGCTCCTTCAGTACACCGATCTCGCACAGCTGTTTCAGGTACACCGACGCGGTCTGGCGCTTGGCGATACTGGAATCGACGCAGATCTTGTTGATGCGGCGGTCAGGCTGGCGGAACGGTGCCATCGAGCAGTTCCCATCGAGTAGATTTTCGGCAACTTCGCCTTTATGAATTCGGCCGTGTGCTGCATCAGCTCGCGAATCGACTTGATCTTCTCGGTGGTCCACGTGCAGGTTTCCTCGACGCCTTCCAGCATGTACAGGATCCATGCCTCCCAGGCCTGGTCGCGGGTTACTTCAGAGCAACAGCCGGTAGTAGTCGGCCTTCTCGCGGATGATATAGCGGCTCGGGTCGAGAATCGGGCTGTCGAGCAGGCCCTGCTCGACGAGAAACAGGATATTCAGGATGCGGCCGGTGCGGCCGTTTGCCATACAGGCAAACGGGTGTATGGCCTCGAACTGGTAATGCTGGATCGCCATGCGCGCCGGCGGTCGACCTTCGGCGTGCGGTGCGTGAAGTCCTGCCAGTTGTCGAGCAGCTCCTGCAGACGTTTCTGCCCCTCCGGCGGTGTATATATGACTTTCGCCTGACAGCACGATTTTTCAGGTCGTGTTGCCAGAATCAGCTCGAATACCAGGCTCCATATCCTTGATAGTACTGCAGATATGGATTGCCATATCGGAGGTCAGCATGCGACGCTGGACCATTTTCGTGCCCTCAAACAGGGCGGTGCGGTAACGCAGGGCTTCCTTGGTGGCCGCATCGGCTTTGTCCTCGCCGAAATCGACGTACTCGAACAGTTTGTCGGTCGTCGTGACGATGTTCTCGATCTCTGAACTGGCGCGTGCCTCGAGCAGCGGCAGCGCATTGACCAGCACCGCTGAATTCGGGATGAGTTCGGCAGCCTGCTTTAATTCGGCCAGTGCAACCCGCGCATCGATGCATTTCTCTCAGGACGCGGGTCGTCTCGATCTGGCTGACCATGGGCGGCAGACGCGGGAGATCGTTGTAGGGGCTGGCCGGCTCAAACCCGCTCATGGGTACCTCCAGGGAGCTGCGCGCAGACCCAAACGCAAGGCGTAGCAACGGCTCCGGCAATCATGTCGAAAAATTACGAATATATCGACATATCTGAGAATCATGTTCAGTTTATCGACACGTCCGCATTATATGTCGATTGTCTGGTGCTTCTTCGACAGATCCCCAGTATATGTCGATGCCATCGACATAGTGTAACCCGTCAGGAATTGCACGCCGGCTCAGTTGCCGGCGCGGGCCGCGTAGTCCAACGAAAAGCCAACCAGCGCGCGGACGCCCGTTATCAGTGCCGGCTCGTGAGCGTCAAACAACGGCGAATGGTTGGACGGCGCCTCGCCGGCCGGAATGTCCGGATGCCGCACGCCGAGCATCAGGTACAGGCCCGGGATTCGCTCCTGAAAGAAGGAGAAATCCTCGGCGCCGGTGATCAGCGGATGCTCCTGCACCTGGCCTTCACCGGCCGCCCATTCCAGGGTCGGCATCATGCGTGCAAGCAGCTCCGGATGATTGCCCGTGACCGGTGCGGACGGATCTATCGTGACCTCTGCCGTCGCGCCGGCGGCTTCGGCGATGTTCCGGACGGTGCTCTTCAGGCGTGCGTGCAGCTTTTCCCGCACACCGGCATCGAAAGTCCGGATAGTGCCCTCCATTTCGACGGTGTCCGGATGATGTTGCCGCGCACACCACCGTGCACGCTGCCGATCGTGATAACGGCCGGCCCCCGCGTGATGTCGAGTTGCCGGCTCGGAATCGCCTGCAGTGCGGTCATGATCTGTGCGGACACGAATATCGGGTCGACACCGGCCCACGGCGCAGAACCGTGCGTCTGGCGGCCGGTAACGGTGATAAAGAGGCCGTCCGCGGCCGCCATGAAACTGCCGGACCGGTAGGCCAACGTGCCACTGTCCGCGGGCCAGGCGTGCAGGCCGATAATGGCTTCAGGCGCATCGGGCCCGTCCAGAACACCTTCCTCGATCATCAGCGCCGCGCCGCCGCTCTCGCCCCTTGGCGCGCCTTCCTCGGCCGGCTGGAAGATAAATTTGACGGTGCCTGCAAGGCGTTCGCGATTTTTCGCCAGCACCTCCGCGGCACCCATCAGCATCGCAACGTGGGTATCGTGACCGCACGCATGCATGACGGAAACTTCCTCGCCGTTGTATTCCGCTGTTTGAGTAGAGGCAAACGGCAGCCCGGTCTGTTCCCTGACCGGCAGCCCATCCATATCAGCGCGCAATGCGATGACCGGGCCGGGTTTACCGCCACCGTGTGCCGACGACGCCGGTATGCGCAATGCCGGTTTGGACGGTGTCAATATGCGTCCGCAGGTGCTCGGCTACCAGGGCCGCGGTGCGAAACTCGCGATTCGACAATTCCGGATGCTCGTGAATGTCGCGGCGCCACGCGATGACCTTCGGCTCAATCGCGCTGAATGCCTGTTCCAGCCCGTCAAGGGCATCCTGTGCAACGGCGCTGCTTGCCATCAGCAGCATCAGGCAAGCGACAGTTGTGCGTTTCATCGGTAATCTCCACGGCAGTCTGCAATGTGGCGCCACTATAGCAACACTCGTGCGGTCGGCGCGCGGCAACATCGTGACAGCCGGGCGGCACCGTTCTATGCTGGGTTCGGCGCCTGAGTCGGGAGATAGTCATGACAGTCACAGGGAAGGGTCGCGCCCTTGCGGTAATCGGTCTGCTGCTGGCCGGCGGTTGCGGCGGCGGCAGTAGCAGCACGATCACGAATCCGCCGACCACACCACCACCGCAGAATGAAGGCATCGCGCTCGAGCCGGTGTTTGACAACCTGTCGTTCAATGCTCCGGTGGCACTGCTGCAGGCGCCCGGGGACGATAGCCGATGGTTCGTCGTCGAGCAGGCAGGCGTGATTCGCGTGTTCGACGCGGATCCGAATGTTGCCGCCAGCACGGTATTCGCCGACATCCAGGTGCGGGTAGATGACGGTCCAAGCGAGGCTGGCCTGCTCGGCATGGCATTTCACCCTGATTTTGAACTGAACGGCGAGGTCTTCCTGTCATACACGAGCGGTGGCCCGCTCGAGTCTGTCGTATCGCGCTTCACGCTAGATCCGGCAGGACGGCACGCTGGATGAACATCGTCCGAGTACATCCTGCTGACCGCGCTGCAGGATGAGGGCAATCATAATGGCGGTAACCTGGCCTTCGGGCCGGACCGCAACCTGTATATCGGCTTCGGGGACGGGGGCGGGTCAGGTGACCCGAACAAACGTGGCCAGACGACGAGCAACTACCTGGGCGCCATCGTGCGCATCGACGTCGACGGCAATCCGCCTTACGGGATCCCCGCCACCAACCCGTTCGCCGGCAACACCGAGTGTATGCAGGGTTTTGGCAACGCGCCGTGCCCCGAGATCTATGCGTTCGGCTTTCGCAATCCGTGGCGCTTCAGCTTCGACAGCCAGAGCGGCCAATTGTGGGCCGGCGATGTCGGACAGGGTGACTGGGAAGAGGTCAACCGGGTCGAGGCGGGCCTGAACTATGGCTGGCGCGAGCGGGAAGGAGCACACTGCTTTGATCCGCCAACCGATTGCTCGACCAATAACGTCGACCCGATCAGTGAGTACGGCCGGGCTCTGGGGGCTTCAGTCACCGGTGGCTACGTCTACCGCGGCAGCGCTGTGCCGGCGCTGATTGATGCGTGTTCGAGAACTTATCAGTGGCCGGATTTTCAGCGTCGCGGCCGAAAGCCCGCAGGGCACGACGGCGCTGGAGCGGCTGGATACATCGCTCAGCATATCGTCGTTCGGCGAGGGCGCGGACGGTGAACTCTACGTCCTTGATTACGGCACCGGGACAATACGCCAGGTAATTTCGGCGCCGTGATCCATCATTCCTGATCGCGAAAGACCGTCAGTCGTCCGGCTTGCCGCGGCGTGCCTTGATTTTTGCGCGGTGCGACTTATCGGCAAGCCGACGCTCGCGCTCGGCGCGACTGGGCCTGGTGGGCCGGCGCGGCGTTGGCCGATGCAGCGCTTTTGCCGAAGCCAATTGTAATCGTTCCAGCGCATCGCGCCGGTTCTGTTCCTGCGTGCGGAATCGCTGGCTCTTGATGACGATGACGCCGTCGGCTGAGATGCGCCGGTCGCTTGTTTCGAGCAGTCGCGCCCGGATCCCGGGCGGCACGGCATCTGAATGCGCGAAGTCAAAACGGAGGTGTATGGCACTCGCCACCTTGTTGACGTTTTGACCGCCGGCACCTTGCGCGCGTATCGCCGTCAGTTCGATATCCGCGAGCGGTATCCGAAACTCGCCGGTGATTTCCGGACCTCTTTTTCATAGCCGGCATCGCAATTGCCGCTGGACAATGGCACAGGATGCCGGAAAATTCGCATATGTCCTACCGCAACCTGTCAATTCTGTTCGTTTGCCAGCTTATTTCCGCGACCGGAACGTTTGTGCTGATCACACTGGGCGGCATCATCGGATCCACATTGAGCGCCAACAAGGCGCTCGCAACGCTGCCGGTCTCGCTGATGGTTGTCAGTGTCGCGGCGACGACCATTCCGGCGGCGCTGCTCATGCGCCGCATCGGCCGCAAGGCCGGTTTTGCTCTGGCATCCTTGTCGGCGGCCCTGTCCATGGTCCTGGCGACTTACGCCCTGTTTACGGCCAGCTTCCCGTGGTTCGTAGCGGCAGCCGCTGCGTTCGGCATTAATCTCGCATTCACCCAGCAATACCGCTACGCCGCCGCGGAAAGCGTTGCGCCGGTGTATACGGGCCGGGCGATTTCTCTCGTGCTGCTCGGTGCGATCGGCGGTGCCATAGTGGGCCCGGAACTTATCGCACGTGGTGAGGTGCTGATCGACGGCAAAACGTATGCCGGGACTTTGGCCGGGCTCGCTGTGCTGTTCGTCGTGCAATCAATATTGCTGCTTTTTCTCGGGCCGTTGCGCGGTGAAGACGGCACTCAAATTACCGCTGCCGGACGACCACTGCGCGAGATAGTCACGCAGCCGCTGTTTGCCGTGGCCGTATTGGGCGGCACGGCCGCTTACGGAGTTATGACACTGATAATGACCGCGACACCGCTCAGCATGCATGTGCACGATGGCTACTCGATCAACGAAACAGCCAATGTCATTCGCAGCCATGTACTGGCGATGTACGTGCCCTCGCTTGTGTCGGGCTTTTTGATCGAGCGGCTCGGTACCGTGCGAATGATGATGGCGGGCGCCACGGCGCTGCTGCTGGCATGCATAGTCGGGCTGCAGGGGCAGAGCGTCTCGCACTACCTGAGCGCCCTTATCCTGCTTGGTGTCGGCTGGAATTTTCTCTATGTAGGCGGCACAACCATGCTGACGCTGACTTATGCTATCAACGAACGCTTCAAGGCACAGGCCGTCAATGATTTCTGCGTATTCGGGACATCGGCGACAGCGTCACTTCTGGCCGGGACGGTCGTTCATGCCCAGGGCTGGTACACGTTGATTGTTGTCCCGCTGCCACTGTTGCTGCTATGCCTGACCAGCCTGTTCCTGGTCAGGCGCGACCGGCTGCTGCACCGTCCGGCATCACAGGCGGTCTGATAAAGCTGCCGGCGGCTAGAGGAAATTGAAGTGCAGGCCGAGCGACACTACTGGCCAGGCCTTGAAATCCTCAGTTTCTTTCAGCAGTTCCTGGCGCTCGTTTCCCAGCGCATCCTGGAACGTCGGGTGATTGGCGAGCGATCCGTCGGAACTCAGGGAAACCAGCGGTTCGTCCTGCCATAGCACGCCGAGGTCGAGATTAAGGCCGAGGCGGCCGAACCAGTTCGAAGTCGAAACCGATGCCGACATACCGGCGATGGGCTATCGAACCAGGCGCGGCCGCGTAGTGTGCCGACCTGGTCGTGCGAGAATGTTGATCCGCCGACATTGTAGAACTCGGCTTCCTGACTCTCCAGGACGAGTTCGTTCCCGTTGTCGAAAGCGCCGACCGTCAGTCTCATCGGGCTGATCGGGAACAGAAAATTGGCCGTTGCATCAGGTTGTCTGCAGTTCGAGTGTCGCGTCGTAGGCGATACCAGCCTGCGCGCCGTCGTCCTCGTAATCGAACTGGTTGATTCCGGCGCGAAAATCTCGCCAGAAATCGGTCGCCAGATACCCTCGACGCCGATGCCCAATGAGCCAACTTTGGCAGCGAACCACGGCGAATCATTGGCGGTAGCATTGCCGGCAACCAGCAGCGCGCCGGCCGCGGCCAGCAGGTGCATGCGAAAGGATTTCATAGTAATACCCGGTCATCAGTCAGTGGCACCCCATGGCGCCTGAAGTGGCAGCGTAAACAGCCGTCTCGTTGGGTACTGTGAGGTTGATCACACGGCGCGCAGGAATTCGGCAGATTTGGCTGAAATCCGCGTGTTTCTGACGATTCCACCAGTTTTCAGGCCCTGTCCACGTCGTGTCCAACACGCTATTTTGATGCTGCGCAGGACGCGCGTATAGCCAAGCACGTCTATTAAGGAGGTTGATGTCATGCGAATTCTGACCACGAAAGAAGTCCGCGCCGTTGCCGGTGCAACTGACGAATGCATGGCGGAAGATTTTGAAAACAACTACGGGGGTATCACTGACTCGGGAGTTGGTGGTGATCCAATTAGCCAGGTATACGAAGATCTGGTGGCTGCCGCCTCGCACATCATCGAGCGTGTCGCTGAGGCACTTTGATCATCCAGTCTTATCATTTCATTGACGGCTGTGCTATTGATTTTGATACGAGAATACATGCAAGTGCGAAGGAACACAGGGCGAGGGCGACAGCTAGCAAGCCGACACCGCGCAATGGGTCAGTGACTGATTGAGGATTCCAGACTGTATTTATGCAATCCCAGTCAACCACAGCCATGGCGTTGTAGGAGAAATGAGCAAACAGGGAGGGCCACAACGAGCCAGAGTTAATATAAAGCAGGCCTGCAAACAGAGTCCAAAACTAGATGCAACTACCAATTGCCTCCGGTCGATGCATCATTGCGAAAAGAACGGAAGACAGAATCAGCCCAGCTACCCGGCCATATTTGAGCAACCACTCAAGCAGCAAGCCCCGATTGATAACTTCTTCGACAACCGGGATGAGGAAGGCCATAACGAACAGGCTCAGAATCAGGACAGCATACGGCGGGCACCCGAACCGCACTACCAAGGCAGCGGAAGCTCCAGGGTTTGGATCGACAAGGTAACCAAAAGAAACACCACCGATTACAACTCCCCAGCGAGTGAATCTCAACGCCAGTCCGACACCTATGCCAATTGCGATGGCCTTGACACTAAGATTGGTAAGCTTCAGTTTGCTGCACAGATGTGACCAGAACTGACGCAAAATTGGATAAAAAAAGAGCGCCATTAATGGAAATACGACCAGGTAACTGAGGTCGGCGGAAACAGCGTCGCTAATGCCATACGCAGTAAGCTCCAGCTGCAACCAGCTTCTCAGGAGAAGCAAAAAAATCTGCACCAGCATGACTGCTGCAATGAGCTTTCTTGCGGTGGGGACAGGAAGCAGCTTGCTTGTACCAGACATCGTTGGTTTCTATTCTTTTGAGTGTTCCACCTATATTAAGTCGTCAAAAATAAATGTATCTCTGAAAAACTGGTTAAAACGGCAATATTTGCGGCTTACTGCTCATGCGCGCACACCTGAGAGGGGTAGCTGCGGTTAACATTTTCGGTAACTGCAGCTCGAATCGTTGTGATTCCAGTGCCGATATTATGGAATTCTGCACATTACAGCGATTTTCGCTCGCTGCAAAACCATCGCCATCACGATAGGTTTGCATTGCGCAGGACGCGCAATTTTCTCTCTCACATCAATAAGGAGGTTGATGTCATGCGAGTTCTTACAAGCAGGGAAACAGGTGCAGTGGGTGGTGGAAACGAATGTACGGCGAGCGATGGCAACACCTACGGGCACCGTGTCCGACACCTCAAGTGTCGGCGAAGGAGCTTATCGAGCTTTACGAGGCTGCCGTAGCCACGACTTCGTACATCATCGAACGGGTTGCGAACGCTCTGTAGTGTAGCCGGGCGGATCGCCGTGCTACAGGCGCGGCGATCCGCCTTGCGTAAAGCTATTGAGGAGCATTGGGCCAACATTTAACCCGCGACAGGTCGCCATCAACATGCGGCAATGCCATCAGTCGCGGGTCCATGACGCGATACCAGAGCGGCGGTATATAGGCGAGCAGGTAGGCGCCGAAATACCCTGTCGGCAGCGATGGCAGGTTATCGAAATGCCTGAGCGACTGGTAGCGCCTGAGCGGATGGGCATGGTGGTCCGAATGGCGCTCAAGGTGGAATAGCGCCAGGTTGCTGAATATATGATTGCTGTTCCACGAGTGATGTGGCTGGCATCGTTCGTAGCGGCCGTTGCTGGTCTTGCCACGTAGCAGGCCGTAGTGCTCTATGTAATTCGCGCTTGTCAGCTGCCACCACGCGAACATGTCGTGAAGGATCAAAAACGGCAACATTTTCCAGCCGAACACTACGATAATTGCGGCATGTATCAATGCGGAACCGGCCAACGAACGCAATATACGATTGTCCCGGTGCCATACTGACTTGCCGCGCAGCGTAAGTCGCTCCCGCTCGATACCCCATGCCCGCCGGAAGGCGCCTGGTAACTCCCGCCGTGCGAATCGGTAAATTGACTCGCCCATCCGCGCACTGGCACAGTCTTCGGGCGTCGCAACATCACGATGATGCCCGCGGTTGTGGTCGATTGTGAAATGCCCGTAGACCGGGATCATCAGCACCAGTCGCGCGAGCGCGCGCTCGATGACTGATTGCTTGTGGCCAAGTTCGTGTCCGGTATTGATAGCGAGACCACTGACCATGCCTGCTGTAATCGCCAGGGTTAAAAATGCCCACACGCTGACAACCTGGGTGCCGGCCCACCAGGCCATGACAAAGAAGCTGACAAAATGCATTGGCACGACTGCATAAGTCAGCCATCGGTAATAGGGATCGCGCTCGAGCTCCATAATGACCGCTTCCGGCGGATTGTTCTCATCCTCGCCGAACAACGCATCAAGCAGTGGTCCCACTGCGTAGGTCAGCAGCAGCGGTAACAGCAACCACAACTCATTGCCGGTCCGCGCATGCAGGCCGATCCCGATCAGAGGCTGCAGCGGGTAAATGACGGACAACAGCCACCACCAGCGTTTGCGATCCTCATAACAGACCGCCTCGCCACTGGGGGATGCGGCGACGTAGGCTTTCATACCCGGTTCTCCCTGGCCGAGATCAGATTATGTCGCGTGCGGTTCGCCGCGACAAACTCGCGGCATTGGTGCCGACAATCTATACACGACGCAAACTAGCATTATCCGGGTTCGAAGAAAATCGCTGATTACACGCCTGTTTGTCACGCTGGCACGAGCCTTGCTTGTATACGTCAATGAACTCTCGCAGGACGGAGCGCTACCGGGGATGAACCTCAGCGGTATTCTGGGATACGATACTCCGTCGGTAATCCTGACATTCGTGACCCGCTATGCTGCAACGCGCCTTCGCCTGCCTCGCCCTCGGATTAATCAGTGCCTGTGGCGGGCCGCGCGGCAATGATTCCGGCGAGAACAGCACAGTGGTGACGGCGGCGACGCTCGGGCCGCAAACGGTGCGCGCCGCGGCGGAGTACCTTGCAGAACCGCCCTACGCGGAGGCAAGCAAGACGCTGGGTGACCGCTACCTGATGCAGTGCCGGGCCTGCCATACCTTCGACGACGGTGGCAGCCATATGCTGGGACCCAATCTGCACAATATTATTGGCCGTCCCGCCGGCACCGCGCCCGGATTTCGCTATTCCAAAGCCTTGAACGAGGCCGATATCGTATGGACGCCGCGCGCAATCGACGCATGGCTAGCCGAACCGCGGCGTTTCCTGCCGGGCAACCAGATGGTCTATGCAGGAGTGCGCCAGGCGGAAGATCGCGCCGCGCTGATCGCCTCGCTGATTCGTGAGACGAGTATTGAGGAAGATAATTAATCATGCCCGGTCATACCGGGTCGGTTGGGGATCGAGCAATAAAGCAATAAAACAATAAGGGCGAGGTAGGAAATCGTGCAAAAAGTGTCCTGGCTGAATGACAACCGGGGTGTCGACGATCGTCGCGCCTTTAGCTGGCAAACCGTCTTTTACGGTTTTTTACGCTCCCGCCGCCGCGGAGGGCGACGGACGGAAGACGGTGAAGCGCTGTTCACCGATTTTCATCATCCGTGGCTGTTTTTCCTGGCGGTCGGCACGATGATACTCAGCTCACTTGATGCTTTTTTAACCCTGCAGCTGCTGGCACGCGGGGCTGTCGAAATCAATCCGTTTATGGCTGTGCTGATCGGGCACAGCACCAGTGCGTTTGCCAGTATCAAGCTGGCCCTCACCGGGGTCGGCCTGCTGGCGCTGGTTTTTCTCGCCCGCGCCCGCTTCATGAATCGTATCCGGACCGGGCTATTCCTGACCGTCGTCTTCAGCCTTTACGCCTGCCTGATCTGTTACCAGTTCGTTAACCTGATGGCCGTCATATAACGTCCGGGCGGGCCAGCTGGAGTGACGCAAAATCCGGCAAAAAATAACGACCGATCAGGCCGTTAGAAGCTGCTGCCGGCATCGCGCTGGCGGTCCTTTTGCCCCAGTTTTTCATTCCATGCGCTAAAGCCATGGGCTACACTAGCGCCCCTTTTTTGGACGGCTGTTATGCTGTCCGTAACCGCAATCAGGCGCCAGGCCAGGCAACTCACCGTCAACGAATGAGCAATTCGCTAAAAGATCAGTACCTTACAACTCCCCTGTACGGCAGCAACGCTGCCGCCATTGAAAGCCTGTACGAACAGTATCTTGATAATCCGGATTCCATACCCGAGGGCTGGCGAAAATACTTTCGTACGCTGACAGACGGCGCGGCCGAAACGCCGCACTCGCCGATTCGGGAGCGCCTCCGGCAACAGGCGCGAGGCACCAGGACTAATGGACGGAGTGCCGTAACCGCCGCGTCTTCTTCGATCGACCTCGGGGAAAAACAGGCCGCCGTATCGCGCATGATCCAGGTCTACAGCCTGCGCGGGCACCAGATAGCCGATATCGATCCGCTCGGCCTGATGCAAAGGGACATGCCGGGTGTCCTGAAGCTCGATTACCTCGGGCTTACCGAATTCGACATGCAGACGGAGTTCTACACCGGTGGCCTCGCGGGCACCGGTAACCGCCGTATGAAGCTGGCCGATATTATCGCGCTGCTCAAAAAGATCTACTGCGGCAAGATCGGCGCCGAGTTTGCGCATGTGTCACGGGCACGGGAGCGGCTCTGGCTCCGGCAGCATTTCGAACACGGCATGGTTTCCGAGCACGTAACCGAGGAAGAACGCCTGTGGCTGATGACGCAGCTGACGGCGGCCGAGGGCATAGAGCGCTACCTGCATACCCGCTTTGTCGGCCAGAAACGATTTTCGCTCGAGGGCGGCGAAAGCCTGATTCCGATGATCGACGACCTGATCCAGCAGACCGGTCGCGCCGGCGCGCGGGAAATTGTGATCGGGATGGCCCATCGTGGCCGCATCAATGTGCTGGTCAATGTCCTCGGCAAATCGCCGGAGGAACTGTTCGAGGAGTTCGAGGGCAATGTCGATGCATCGGAGATGAAAGGCTCCGGTGACGTCAAGTACCACAAGGGCTTTTCGGCCGACATGAAGACATCCGGCGGCAACGTTCACATCGCGCTGGCGTTCAATCCGTCGCATCTGGAAATCGTCAACCCGGTTGTCGAGGGCTCGGTGCGGGCCCGCCAGCAGCGGCGCAACGATACCGGGCGCAACAAGGTCATACCCATCCTGATCCATGGCGATGCGGCATTCTCGGCGCAGGGTGTCGTAACCGAAACGTTCCAGATGTCGCAGACAAACGGATTCCGGACCGGCGGCACGATACACATCGTTATCAACAACCAGATCGGCTTTACGACCAGCCGTCCAGGCGATGCCCGCTCGACACCGTACTGCAGTGACGTCGCCAAGATGATCGAAGCACCGATTTTTCACGTCAATGGTGACGATCCGGAAGCGGCTATTTTCGTCACGCGTCTCGCGCTGGAATACCGCCAGAAGTACAACAAGGATGTCGTTATCGATCTCGTCTGCTATCGCCGTCATGGCCACAACGAAGCGGACGAACCCAGCGCCACGCAACCGGTCATGTACGGCCGCATCCGCGATACGCGGCCGGTGCGCGAGCTTTATGAAGAGCGCCTCATCAAGGCAGGCGTAATTGACAAGGCGGGCGCCAAAAAGCTGCAGGAGGAATACCGGGACCGCCTGGACCGCGGCGAACCGGTGCCGCAGGCCTCGCTCGGTCTGATTGGCGACGAATTTACCGTCGATTGGGCGCCGTATCGTGAGGTCGAATGGGACGACCCGGTTGAAACGACGCTGACAACCGAAAAGGTTGCCGAACTGTCCGGAAAAATTACCGAAATACCGCAGGGACTCGTATTGCACGGCCGGGTCAAACGCATCATGCGGGAACGGAGCCGCATGGCGGCCGGTGAAATCGACATGGACTGGGGTTTCGCCGAAACAATGGCGTATGCCGGCCTCATCGATGACGGCTATGATTGCCGCGTTTGCGGCCAGGATAGCGGGCGAGGCACATTCTTTCACCGTCATGCCATCCTGCACAATCAGGCAAACCGCCAGGAATACGTTCCGCTGCAAACCATCTCGGAACGGCCCGGATCATTCCGCATCATCGACTCGCTGTTGTCGGAGGAGGCCGTGCTCGGCTTCGAATACGGCTACGCAACCACGGATCCTGGAACGCTGGTCATCTGGGAAGCGCAGTTTGGCGATTTCGCGAATGGCGCCCAGGTCGTCATCGACCAGTTCATCAGTTCCGGGGAAGCGAAGTGGGGCCGGTTGTGCGGCCTGACCATGTTCCTGCCGCACGGCTACGAAGGTCAGGGCCCGGAGCACTCTTCGGCGCGCCTTGAACGTTTCCTGCAACTGTGCGCCGAGCACAACATGCAGGTCTGTATACCATCAACCCCGGCACAGATGTTCCACTTGCTGCGGCGCCAAATGATCCGCAAATACCGCAAGCCGCTGATCGTTCTGACCCCAAAAAGCCTGTTGCGCCACAAACTGTCGGTATCACCGTTGAGTGACCTGTCCGACGGGCATTTCCGCCTCATCATTGGCGATGATTTTGCCGGCGATCCGGACAAGGTCGATCGCGTCGTTTTCTGCAGCGGCAAGGTCTACTACGATCTTCACGAGGCACGTGATGTGCACGATATCGAGAACGTCGCCCTGATACGGATTGAACAGCTCTATCCGTTTCCGATTGAGGAATCGCCAGGGGTGCTGCAACACTACAGCAAGGCGCATGACGTCATCTGGTGCCAGGAAGAACCGCAGAACCAGGGCGCCTGGTACCAGATTCGCCACCGGCTGCAGGAACCCCTCACCGACGACCAGACGCTTTATTATGCAGGCCGGGCCAGCGCCGCCGCGCCGGCATCGGGTATTTTCAAGCTGCACCTGCAGCAGCAGCAGGCGCTCGTCGAAGCTGCCCTCGATATCAGCATCAAAGCGAGCAAGTCAAAGAAAACTGACCGAAAGACACGGAAGAAATCGATGAGCATTGAGATCAAGGTCCCCCAGCTACCGGAATCCGTCAGCGATGCGACCCTGGTCGCATGGCACAAGAAAAAAGGCGATTCGGTCGAGCGCGACGAAAATCTCGTCGACCTCGAGACCGACAAGGTAGTACTTGAAGTGCCGTCGCCGGCCGCCGGCACGATCGCGGAAATCAAGGTAAAAGACGGCGCCACGGTGAATGCCGGCGACGTCATCGCCATCTTGTCCGAGGGTGGGAGCGATAGCGGCGGTAGCGGGGATGACGGTTCATCGGATGACGAAACCGGCAACGACAAGGATACGAAAAAGGCAGAACCCGCTGGCAGAAAAGACAGCGACAAAAAAGACACTACGGACGAGAAAGTCGCGAAAAGCGCAGAACCTGCCGGCAAAGGCGACAGCGACGAGGCTGATGACGACGAGGGAGAAGATCGACGTCGACGAGGCCGCAACCGGCAGCGCGCACAAGCTGAGCCCGTCAGTGCGGCGCCTGTTGCAGGAACACGACCTGGATGCAGGTACCGTGAAGGGCAGCGGCAAGGACGGCCGCCTGACCAAGTCGGACGTCATGAATTACCTGAAGAACCACAGCGACGAGGACGTCGCGCCGGGTGACACCAAGCCCGAACCATCCGACAGTGGCGGCGGCACCGCATCGCGCCGCGAGGAACGCGTGCCAATGACTCGCCTGCGCGCCCGCATTGCCGAGCGCATGGTGGAGGCACAGCAAACTGCGGCAATGCTGACGACATTCAACGAGGTGGACCTGACCAAGGTTATTTCGCTGCGTACCCGGTACAAGGAATCCTTTGAAAAGGAGCACGACGTCAAGCTGGGTTTCATGTCGTTCTTCGCCAAGGCGTCCGTCGACGCACTGAAAACATTTCCCGCCGTCAACGCTTCGGTCGAAGACAAGGACGTTATTTACCATGACTACTATGACATCGGCATTGCCGTGTCATCGGATCGCGGCCTGATGGTTCCTGTTGTTCGCAATGTGGATCAGCTCAGCTTTGCCGACGTTGAGCGTACGATCGGGGAACTTGGCAAGAAAGCGCGCGATGGCAGTATGAGCATGGACGACCTGACCGGCGGGACGTTTACGATTACCAATGGCGGCATCTTCGGCTCCATGCTGTCAACGCCGATACTGAATCCGCCACAGAGTGCCATCCTCGGCATGCATTCCATCCAGGATCGCCCGATGGCAGTAGACGGTGAAATTGTGATCCGCCCGATGATGTACGTCGCGCTGACCTACGATCATCGGATAATTGACGGCAAGGAAGCGGTGCAGTTTCTCATGCGTATCAAGCAATCGCTAGAGGATCCGGGCCGCCTGCTGCTGCAAATTTGAACAACAACGGAACGAGACAGGTATGAGCAAAAGCTACGATGTCATAGTTATTGGTGCAGGACCGGCCGGTTACATTGCTGCCATTCGTGCCGCCCAGCACGGCCTCAAGGTTGCCTGCATCGACGAGTGGCAAAACCACGACGGTAAATATGCATTTGGTGGCACGTGCCTCAATGCCGGCTGTATTCCGTCGAAGGTGCTGCTCGAATCATCCGAATTGTTTCATCGCGCCCAGCACGAATTTTCGAAGCATGGCATCAAGGTATCCGACCCGGAGATGGATATCGCTACGATGCAAAAGCGCAAGGATAGCATTGTCCGGCAACTCACCGGCGGAATCGCTGGCTTGCTCAAGGCGGTCAAGGTTGACGGCCTCGTGGGGCATGGCAAGCTGCTGGCCGGCAAGAAGGTCGAGTTCACGCCCGTCAAGGGTGACAAGGAAACACTGTCGGCCAAGAATGTCATTCTCGCCAGCGGTTCTGTTCCGATCGAACTGAAAATCGCGCCATTCAAGGACGACGTCATCGTTGATTCATGGGGCGCACTTGAGTTCGACAAGGTGCCTGAAACGCTCGGCGTCGTCGGCGCCGGTGTCATCGGCCTGGAGTTGGGCAGCGTCTGGAGCCGCCTCGGTGCGAAAGTGACGGTGCTCGAAGCAATGGACGAATTGCTTGTTGCAGTGGATCGCGATGTCGCGAAGGAAGCTGCAAAACAGTTCAAGAAGCAGGGCCTGGACATCCGGCTCGGCACGAAAGTCAGTTCGGCCAAGGCTACTGGAAAGGGAGTTTCCATTGAATACGAAGATGCGAAAGGCAAGCAGGAATTGGCCGTTGACAAGCTGATCGTCGCCGTCGGCCGCAAACCTTATACAGATTCGCTGCTTGCTGATGATGCTGGAGTGCAGCTCAACGACAAGGGCTTTATCGAAGTCGATGATGAATGCCGCACCAGCGTATCCGGCGTTTTTGCCGTCGGCGACTGCGTGCGCGGCCTGATGCTTGCACACAAGGCATCGGAAGAGGGCGTCATGGCAGCCGACCTCATTGCCGGTGAGATCGGCGAAGTCAATTATGACGTCATACCGTCCGTGATCTATACGTCCCCTGAAATCGCGTGGGTCGGCAAGACAGAAGCCGAAGTGAAGGAAAGCGGGCGTGAGTACAAAACCGGCTCATTCCCGTTTGCCGCCAGCGCCCGCGCCAAGGCGATGGAGCAGACGGCCGGCTTTGTAAAGATTATCTCGGCCGTCGACGATGATGAGGTACTGGGCGTGCACATCATCGGCCCGATGGCGGGCGAACTGATCGCCGAAGCGGTACTTGCGATGGAGTTTTCCGCCAGCACCGAGGATATCCAGCGCACCATTCACGCTCATCCGACTCTTGCGGAAGCCATGCACGAGGCCTCGCTGGCCGTCGATAATCGGGCGCTGAGTTACCCTAACAAGTGACGGACCGGCACAGCGCACGGCTTAACAGGTTGTTATCGGCTGCGCGCGACGGACGTGACGTTATTCAGCTGCTCGAGACGGTTCATAGCCCGGCTCAGTGCCGTGAGATCGGGCACCGACACGGCCAGGTCCATGACGACCTGCATGCGTTTTTTGTCCTCGCCGGTATGCAAGCTGTTCACGCTGATTTTTTCGTCCGCGAATATGCTGCTGATATCGCGCAGTAGTCCCTGCCGGTCGTAAGCCCGCAGCGTCAGCTCGGCCGGATACACGGCGCCAGTGCTCGTGCCCCAATCCACCGAAATGACCCGTTCCGGATGGCGCGCGTGCAGGTTCAGGTAATTGCGGCAGTCCTGGCGATGGATGCTGACGCCGCGCGCCTGCGTTATGTATCCGATAATCTGTTCGGGCGGCACCGGGCGGCAGCAACGAGCAATGTTGCACATCAGGTCACCTACACCGCTGACAGCAATCTGGTCGGTGCCCGTTTTTGACGAAGGAGGCGGGCGTCGTGTTCGCAGCGTGTCGCCGGTTTCCGTGCCCTGGAGATTTTGCGCGGCGCCGGCAATGGCAGCGGCAGTAGCATCGCCGGCACCAAGTGCAATGTAGAGCGCATCGGCATTGGCCAATCTCATTTGTGTGGCAATCTGTTCCGCCGTAATGCGGCCAAGATTCAGTTTGGCCAGCTCGCGCTCGAGGATGTCGCGTCCCTGCCGCCGGTTCTGCTCTTTGTCCTGCTCGCGAAACCAGCCGCGCACTTTCGCGCGGCTGCGTGACGACGCGAGGTAACCGAGCTGCGGGTTCAGCCAGTCGCGGCTCGGCTGCGGCTGGCTGCCGGTGATGATGTCGATCTTTTCACCGTTCTGAACCTTGTAGGTCAGCGGGACGATGCGTCCATTGACCTTGGCACCGCGGCAGCGGTGGCCAACCTGCGTGTGTACGTGATAGGCAAAATCCAGCGGCGTCGCACCGGCTGGCATCTCGACAACATCGCCCTTCGGGCTGATCGCGTAGACGCGGTCCTCGAAAACATCGTCCCGAATCTGTTCCAGCAGGTCGCTGTCGCGATCGTCCGGTTCCAGCAGCTGCCGCAAAAAACGGATTTTCTGCTCGAACGCAGCCGCGCGCGGGCCGCCTTCCTTGTACCGCCAGTGAGCGGCTACGCCGAGCTCGGCGTGTCGATGCATCTCATGCGTACGGATTTGCACTTCGAGTGTGCGCCCGCCGGGCCCGATTACGGCGGTATGCAATGACCGGTAGTTGTTGTCCTTCGGATTGGCGATGTAGTCGTCGAATTCGCCGCGCAGATAGGGCCAGAGATTGTGCACGACACCGAGCGCCGCATAGCACTCGCTTATGTCCTCAACGAAGATCCGCACCGCGCGCATGTCAAAGATCTGCTCAAGCGCCCGGTCCTTGCGCTGCATTTTGCGCCAGATACTGTAGATGTGCTTCGGGCGACCGCTGATTTCGGCATGAATGCCGGCGTCCTGCAGCGCGGCCCTTAGCTCTGCAATGACGGAGGCAATGAAGGCCTCGCGCTCCTTGCGGGTTTCGTTTAAAAGGCGGGCGATGCGCTTGTAGGTCGCGGGTTCCAGATACCGGAATGCCAGGTCCTCGAGCTCCCACTTGAGCTGCCAGACACCCAGCCGGTTTGCCAGGGGCGCATAGATCTCGCGTGTCTCGACCGCAAGCCGCTGTTGCTCGGCCGATGCCGACGATTTGGCCTCGCGCAGGCGGTACAGTTGCTCGGCGATCCGTACCAGCATCAGCCGGACGTCGGACACGACGGCCAGCAGCATCTTGCGCAGCGCCTCCGACTGCTGGGTTGCCAGCGCCTCTCCCGGGCGCCAGTCCGGCGGCAGCGAAAAGCGGCCGAGCTGCACAAGCCCGCTGGCGAGCGCCAGGGTATCCGGCCCGAGCGCCGCCGCCAGCGCACTATCGTCATCGCCCAGGTCCCGCAGCAGCGGGTAGACATGCACCGCGGCAAGGACATCGCCACTTAAATCAAGCGGCGCCAGGATGCCGGCAATCGCCGCACCCTCGCGGGCGCAGGCTTCCGCGCCGGCGTGTCCGTCAAAGCTCTCAAGATACTGTCGTGCTTTGCCGACGATGGCTGCCTGATCGGCGCCTTTTGCTGGATTTTCCAGTCCGGAAGTGACCATGCTACCGAGTTTCGATGGTGTGTCCGCTTACCATAACCGTTATCATACGCGCTGCCCGTGACGACTGAAGGGCATTCGGAAAACACAGGTTTAACACGAACATATGGCAGGACACAGCAAGTGGGCGAATATTCAGCACCGCAAGGGCGCCCAGGACAAGAAGCGCGGCAAGCTCTTCACCCGGCTGATTCGCGAGATTACAGTCGCCGCGCGCATGGGTGGCGGCGATATTGCCTCCAATCCACGACTCAGGCTGGCCGTGGACAAGGCGAAAGCGCAGAGCATGCCGAAGGACAACATCGACCGGGCGATCAAGCGCGGCTCGGGTGACCTGGACGGCAATGATTACCAGGAAATTCGCTACGAAGGCTACGGTCCGGGCGGTAGCGCCGTCATGGTTGACTGCATGACGGACAATCGGAACCGCACTGTTGCCGACGTCCGGCACGCGTTTGCGAAATTCGGCGGCAATCTCGGCGCCGATGGTTCGGTCAACTACCTGTTCAATCATGTCGGGCAACTGACGTACCCGCCTGGTAGTGACGAGGACGCCATCACGACAGCGGCGATCGAGGCGGGAGCAGAGGACGTCGTGGCAGACTCGGACGGTTCCATTGAGGTACTGACGGATCCGGCGGAATTCGAAAGCGTCCGCGATGCGATGATCGCGGCCGGCTTCAAACCGGACGATGCCGAGCTGACGATGCGCGCCATGACGAATGCCGAACTGGGACTTGACGAGGCGAGCTCGATGGTCAAGATGCTCGACATGCTCGAGGACCTGGATGATGTGCAGAATGTCTACAGCAATGCCGATATCCCGGACGATGTGCTGTCTCAGCTGTGAGCATGCCGGTGCCTGATGAGTTTCGCATACTCGGTATCGACCCCGGATCCCGCACTACGGGATTCGGCGTACTCGACTTTCGCGGCGACCGCGCCACGTATGTTGCCAGTGGTGCGGTGCAATGCCATATCGGCACGTTTGCAGAGCGGCTCCGGTTGATCTTCCAATCCGTCACTGAAATCGTTGCCGAGTACCGGCCGCAGGCCGTCGCCATCGAGTCGGTGTTCGTACACCGCAACGCAGGCAGCGCGCTGAAGCTTGGTCACGCGCGTGCCGCTGCCCTGTGCGCCACCTTCGACTACGAGGTCGACGTTCATGAATACGCGCCTCGCGCGATCAAGCTGGCCGTGGTCGGCAGTGGGTCCGCCAGCAAGGAGCAGGTGCAGCACATGGTCGTATCGCTGCTGCAGCTGACCGGTGCGCCGTCCCCGGACGCCGCTGACGCACTGGCTGTCGCACTTTGTCACGGTCACCAGCAGCGCCTGCAGCAACGCCTCGCCAGCTCGGCTGGCTATCTGAGCGCATCATGATCGGCACATTGCGCGGCACACTGGCATTCAAGCGACCGCCACAGATCGTCGTCGAGTGTGGCGGTGTCGGCTACGAAGTCGAGACGCCGCTGTCAACGTTTCTCGAGCTGCCGGCGCCCGGCGCCGAGGTACGCCTTTTCACGCACCTGCATGTCCGCGAGGACGCGCAGATACTCTACGGCTTCTCGACGGCGGCCGAGAAGGCACTCTTTCGCACCTTGCTGAAAGTCAGCGGCGTCGGCGCAAAAATGGCGCTGTCGGTGCTGTCGGCTATGAGCGTCGCCGATTTCACACGCTGCGTGCGGCACGAGGACACGGCCATGCTGGTCAGGATCCCCGGCGTTGGCCGCAAGACGGCCGAGCGCCTGATCATTGAAATGCGCGACCGGCTGGAGGAATCGCCTGTGGCACTGCGCACCGGTGATGCGGCAAAAAGCGGCCCCGCGGGGGACGCACGCGCCGAGGCCTACGATGCGCTGGTCTCGCTGGGCTACAAGCCCGCCGAAGTCCGCAAATTGCTGGGTTCGCTCGATACCGATGACAAAAGCGCCGAGGACATCATCCGGCAAGCGTTGCGCAAGGCAGTCGCCTGATCATGTCGGCCATCGAACACGACCGCATCGGCAACGCCGTACCGCGCGACGAAGATCGTGCCTTCGACCGGGCGATACGCCCGAAGACCCTCGATGCTTATATCGGGCAGCCCAGTGTCCGGCAGCAGATGAGCATTTTCATTACGGCCGCGCGGCGGCGCGCCGAAGCACTCGATCACGTGCTTATTTTCGGGCCGCCGGGACTTGGCAAAACAACGCTCGCGCACATCATCGCGAACGAAATGCAGGTTGGCCTGCGGCAGACGTCCGGTCCGGTTCTTGAACGACCCGGGGATCTTGCCGCGATCCTGACCAACCTGGAACCGAACGATGTGCTGTTCGTTGACGAAATCCACCGCCTGAGCCCGGTCGTCGAGGAAGTGCTGTATCCCGCCATGGAGGACTTCCAGCTCGACATCATGATCGGCGAGGGACCCGCGGCGCGTTCAATCAAACTCGACTTGCCGCCCTTCACACTGGTCGGCGCGACAACCCGTGCGGGCTTGCTGACGTCGCCTCTGCGGGACCGCTTCGGCATCGTGCAGCGCCTCGAATTCTATTCGCCGGCCGAACTCAAGGCGATTGCATTACGTTCAGCGGAGATCCTGAACCTGCCGATCGAAGAGGAAGGCGCGAGCGAGCTTGCAAGCCGAGCGCGCGGTACCCCGCGTATCGTCAACCGCCTGCTGCGGCGGGTTCGCGACTTCGCCGAAGTAGAGGGCGACGGGGTCGTCACCGGCGCCATTGCCATCAGCGCGATGGACCTGCTCGAGGTCGACCCGCACGGCTTTGATGCGATGGATCGCCGCCTGCTGATGACGATCATCGAAAAATTTGATGGGGGTCCGGTCGGTGTCGAAAGCCTCGCGGCGGCACTCGGCGAGGAGCGTGGCACGATCGAGGACGTGCTGGAGCCGTACCTGATCCAGCAGGGCTTTATGATGCGCACAGCACGTGGCCGCGTTGCAACGCGCAACGCCTATTTGCATTTCGGGCTCGCTCCGCCGGCGCGGGAGGCAATTCCGGAGCTGCCGCTTTTCGACCAGTCCTGAGCGTAAGTTTTGCAGCAACGCATCCAAGATCAATCCTTTGCCTGGCCCGTGCGCGTCTACTACGAGGATACCGACGCGCAGGGGCTTGTCTATTATGCGAACTATTTTCGCTTCATGGAGCGCGCACGGACGGAATGGTTGCGCGCACTTGGTGTCGAACAGGACCAACTGTTACGCGACCAGAGGCGCTTATTCGTAGTAGTCGACACGCGGGCTGAATTCATAAAGCCGGCAAAATTCAATGACCAGCTCATCGTCACTGTGCGGCCGTTGAGCCAGGCTCGCGCCAGTTTCGAGCTGGAGCAGCTTGTGTTTCGCAACTCACTTGACGGCGAATTACTGATTCGCGGTTCGACGCGTGCAGCCTGTCTCAATGCTGACACGCTGAAGCCAGCCAGATTGCCGTTTTCGCTAATGAAGGAACCCCGATCATGACCACCGACATGTCCCTCCTTACCCTCGTCATGAACGCCAGCCTGCCGGTGCAACTGGTCATGCTGTTACTGCTTGCGGCCTCCCTGATCTCATGGACGATCATATTCTCCAAGCGGGGACTGATCAGCCGCACGAAAGCGGCCTCGGATGACTTCGAAGCCGACTTCTGGTCCGGCGGCGATCTCAATACGCTGTACCGTGACGCGAGCCGGCAAAAGGGCGGCAGCATCGGCATGGCGAGTATCTTCGAGGCCGGCTTTCGTGAGTTCAACCGCAGTACCGCGCAGGAGGACGTCGAGCCCGCCAGGGTCGTAGAGGAATGCCAGCGAGCGATGCGCGTCGCCCAGATGCGCGAGGTTGACCGGCTGGAGCAGAGCCTTGCGACCCTTGCGACGATTGGGTCAACCAGTCCGTACGTCGGTCTGTTCGGCACGGTCTGGGGCATCATGAATTCGTTCCGGGCCCTCGGCAACGTGCAGTCGGCTACCTTGTCGATGGTCGCGCCGGGCATCGCGGAAGCGCTGGTCGCCACGGCGATGGGCCTGTTTGCCGCGATACCGGCGGTTATTGCCTATAACCGCTACGCTGACAAGGTCGTGCGCCTCGAAAGCCGCTACGACGGCTTCATGGAAGAGTTCGCCAGCATCCTGCAGCGGCATTCACGCCGCAAGGGAGCGTGATATGGCCTCACCGATGCAGAAGCGCAAGCTGATGGCCGAAATAAACGTTGTGCCGTATATCGACGTCATGCTGGTGCTGCTGATTATCTTTATGGTGACAGCACCGCTTCTTACGCAAGGGATCGATGTCGAGCTGCCAAAGGCCGGTGCTGAACCTCTGCCCGACGTGCCGAACCATCCACCGCTGATCGTCAGCGTCGATCGGGACGGCAATCTTTATATCAGCGTCGGCGATGATTCCGATGAACCCGCTTCGTCGGCGGACATAGTGTCACGGACATCGGCCCTGCTGCGCCAGCGGCCGGAGACACCGGTGCTCGTCAAGGCGGATCGCGCCGTGCCGTATGGCAATGTCGTCGGTGCGATGGTGTTGTTGCAACAGGCCGGCGCGGAAACGGTCGGCTTTATCACGGATCCGCTGGAAAGCTACCCCGTGCCTGAGTAACTGCTGCCACGCCATGCATAACGATTACAACATTGTCGCCATCACACTTGCCGCACTGGTGCATGCGTTGCTGGTCGTGGGCATGTTGTTCGCTTTCGATTTTTCCCGCGACCAGGTGCCGGCAACACCGCTTGCGATCAAGGGCAGCCTGGTCGTGGAGGCTGACATACCGCGGAGCCCCGATCCGGAGCCCGAGCCGGTGGCGACCGAACCGGAGCCCGAGCCTGAACCTGAGCCGGAACCCGAGCCGGACCTCGCGGAAGAGGCGAGACGCGTCGCCGAGGAACAGAAGCGGCTGGAGGAGCAACAGGCCGAACAGCAACGCATCCGCGAGGAGCAGGCGGCCGAGCGCGAACGGCAGGAGAAAGCAGCCGAAGAGCGCCGGCGGCGCGAGGAGGCGGAAAAGGAAAAGCAGCGACAGGAAGCCGAACGCAAGCGGCAGGAGGACCTGGAACGGCAGCGGGCAGAGAACGAACGCCGGCGCCGGGAGGCCGAGGAAGCCGAACGGCAACGACGGCTGGCGGCGGAGCTTGCCGAGGAAGAGGCCCGCGCTGCCGCGATGAATTCCGGGGAAATGGCCCGTTACCTGTTCGCGCTGCAGCAGAAGATTCGGCGTAACTGGGTGATGCCCGCCAGTGCGCATCCCGGTATCGAATGTGTCGTCCTCGCGCGACAGGCACCGGGTGGCGAAGTGATCAGTGTTACGATCGAGCGCTGCAACGGCGACGCCGCCGTGCAACGATCGATCGAAGCCGCTGTCTACAAGGCGTCACCGCTGCCGCAACCTGAAAATCCGGTACTGTTCGACCGGAACTTGCGCATCACTGTCAAACCTGAACAATAGAGACTGGAATTTCCTCGCCGCAGGACGTTATGAAGCAAATTACTGTAATAAAGCTCGCCGCGCTCGTCATGGTGCTCGTCATCAATACCGCCGCCCGGGCTCAGCTGGAAATCGAGATTACCAGCGGTGCCGGCAAGCAAACACCGGTTGCGATCGTGCCCTTCGGGGTGACCGCCAGCAGCACGCTGCCGGTCGATGTCGCCGCGGTCATTGCGGCTGATCTGCGCCGCAGCGGACGCTTTGCGCCGATTCCGCCGGAGAACATGCTGCAGCGGCCGACGACCGGCGTCGAGATCAATTTCAGCGACTGGACCATGCTCGGTGTCGAGGCCGTCGTTGTCGGGCGCGTCGAACAAACCGGTGAAAATGCCTACAGCCTGCAATTCCAGCTTTTCGATGTTTTTCGCCGCGAACAGCTCGTCGGTTACCGCATGCCGGCCAGCCGCGGCACGATGCGCGATGCGGCACATCGCCTTGCCGACATGATTTATGAAGAGCTGACCGGCATTGCCGGCGTTTTCGCCACGAAGGTGACCTACGTCACTGCAACGGGCAACGGCGATAACCGGCTGTATTCGCTGGTCATCGCCGACGCCGACGGCGAAAACGAGCGCGTCATCATGGAATCACGCGACCCGATCATGTCGCCATCCTGGTCGCACGACAGCCGGCGCATTGCCTACGTCTCGTTTGAGGAGAATATGTCCTCGGTGTTCGTGCAGACGCTCAGAACCGGCAATCGTGTACGCGTTTCGAATCGCCCCGGCATCAACGGATCACCCGCTTTCTCGCCCGACGGCCGGAAACTCGTGCTGACGCTCGGTGGCGTGGACGGCAACCTGGATATATACACGCTGGACCTTGCGTCCCGCGAACTGAAGCAGCTGACGACAAATCGGGCCATCGACACCGAGGGAACCTGGTCGCCGGATGGCTCGCGGATCTACTTCACGTCAGACCGCGGCGGCGGTCCGCAGATTTACCGGATCGCCGCAAGCGGCGGAACGCCCGAGCGCGTGACGTTCGAGGGCAGCTATAATGCGCGGCCACGATTGTCGCCCGACGGCAAAAAACTGGCGATGGTGCATCTTGACCGCGGCAACTACCGGATCGCTGTCATGGACGTCGACGGCGGAAATTTCCTGGTCCTGTCGACCGGCAGCCAGGACGAGTCGCCGAGTTTCGCACCCAACAGCGACACGCTGATCTATGCGACACGGCAGGGACGAAACGGCGTGCTGGAAACCGTCACTGTCGACGGCCTTGTGCGACAAAGGCTGGCATCCGGCGAGGGCGATGTGCGCGAGCCGGTGTGGTCGCCGTTCACGCGTTATTGATCCGGACCGGAATTCGGAAATATTCCAGGAAAGTATTACAAAGCATTGTTAGAATTGATTTTTACTCGACCATCAGGTCGATTCAGACAGGAAGATCCGTTGAGGACCAGTGATATGAGACCGTACAGACTTGTTGGCGCCAGCTTGCTGGCACTGTTGCTTGCCGCTTGCAGTAATCCAACCATTCCCGACCCGGAGCCGACCAGCGACGACAACCGCGGGCCGGGTTCCTCGGCCAGCACCGGCGAGTGGGAAGACATCGGCATGGGCGAGGGCGAAGAGTTCGGCGACGATCGCGACAGCAGTGACGGCGAACTTGCAATGATCGTCTATTTCGACTTTGACGAGTCCACGCTGAGCCCCGAATACTCCGACCTGCTGGCGCAGCACGCCAACCGGCTGGCCAACGATGCGCGTCTCAGCGTGCGCCTGGAAGGGCACGCGGACGAGCGCGGCTCGCGTGAATACAATATCGGACTCGGCGAACGCCGCTCACAGGCCGTGCGGCGGCAGTTGCTGATACAGGGTGCTGCTGCGAACCAGATATCGACCGTCAGCTTCGGCGAGGAGCGGCCGGCCGCGTTTGGCAGCGACGAGGAATCGTACGCACTGAACCGGCGTGTCGAGATCAAGTACCTGAATTGAACGGGACAGGACCAGTGCGGATGTACAGTAAACTGATCACGGCGATCGCTGTTGCTGCAGTTGCCAGCGGCTGCGCGATGATGCCACAGGAGGAGGATCCGGTCATGCTGCGCCTGGCCGATCTCGACCGGCGGCTGACTGCCATTGAGCGGATACTCGCCAACGGCAGTCTCGTTGATCTGACTTTGCAGGTGGATGAGATGCAGCGGCAGGTTGCCGAGCTGAAGGGCACGGCGGAGACCATCGAGCACAACGCGGAAGCAACGGCGACACGGCAACGCGATCTTTACGCTGACCTGGACCAGCGGATCCAGACCCTCGAGAGCAGGTCCGGCAGGCAAGCGGACAATGTCAATGTGCTGGATGGCGGCAGCCTCCAGCCGGGCGAACTGCCGATGCCAAGCGGATCGGATCGCGACAACTACCAGGCCGCGTTCGAACTGCTGAAAGAGCAGCGGTATGAACCCGCCACAATGGCCTTCCGCCAGTTCCTCGTCAGTTTCCCGGACAGCCAGCTGGCTGACAACGCGCAGTACTGGCTCGCCGAGTCGTATTACGTTACGGCGCAGTTCGATGAAGCGCTACGCCAGTTCCGTGTGGTCGTCGACAAGTACCCGCGGTCGCGAAAGGTTCCCGACGCGTTGCTGAAGATGGGCTACTGCAATTACGAGCTCCAGCGCTGGGACGCAGCCCGCGATGCCTTGCGACGTGTGCAGATGGAGCATGCAGAAACGACCGCGGCAAGACTCGCCGAGCAACGGCTGACCCGCATGACGGACGAGGGTCATTGACAGGCCAACCCGCTTCGCGCTTGTCATTTGATGACGGTCCGGTATCATCCCGCCGGCTGCCAGTCCGGGCAGTGGCGGACGTTCCTGTTCGCGGCACGATCGTCACCGGCAATGCGGTGAGTATCGTCGGGGCGTTAGCTCAGAGGTAGAGCATTCGGCTTTTAACCGATTGGTCGTAGGTTCGATCCCTACACGCCCCACCATTTTCCAAAAGTGCCGCTCGTCCTGCTTCTATCGCACAGTCTCCTGGAAACCCTGATACTTTCAAATAAAACTGGCGACGCCCGGCAATACGGCCGTTATCATAAGCGGCTTTTGTGTCGGGGTCGGACCGCAAGTGACGGAACAGACGTGGAAAGTACATAAATTCGGCGGCAGCAGTCTTTACGATGCGAGCTGCTTTCGCCGTGTCGCGGATATCATCACGGCGCAACCAGGCGAGCGCATCGCTGTCATTGTCTCTGCCATGGGAGGCATGACTGACCGCCTGCTTCGTCTTGTCAATCATGCCGAACGCGACGATCGTGCGTTTATCGCCGAACTGCAGGAACTCGGTGAACGCCACGCGGATGCCGTGCGCGAGCTGTTAGACGGTGACGCACGAGTGCAACTGCTCGACCAGTGGAGCCAGGACGAGCGGGATTTGCGCGAAATCCTGACCTCGATTGCCGCGGTCAAGTCAGCGTCACAAAGCAATCGTGACGTGGTTGCGGGCTACGGTGAACTGTGGTCAGCACGTTTGCTGGCGGCGTACCTTGCGAAGCGCAACGGCGGAACCGGCGGCCGCTGGCTCGACGCGCGCAACGTCATCACTGTTCGCAACGGCGAGCTCGGCCCGGCAGTGGTATGGCCGGAATCGCAACGGCGCTTCGACGCGGCGCTTAAGGATTTCGGCAAGGGCACTGTGGTCGTCACAGGCTTTATCGCGTCGGACGAGGAAGGCCGCCAGACAACGCTCGGGCGCAACGGCAGCGATTTCTCGGCGGCCATTGTTGCTGCACTCGCCAGTGCCGACGAACTGACCATCTGGACCGATGTCGATGGCGTCATGAGCGGTGATCCGAACCGTGTCCCGGAAGCACAGATCATCCGCACGCTGACCTACAACGAGGCCATGGAGCTTGCGTACTTCGGCGCCAAGGTACTGCATCCGCAGACACTCGGGCCGGTCGTCGAGAACAATATACCGGTACTCATTCGCAATACATTCGCCCCGGACCATCCGGGCAGCCGCATCGCCGCGGCGGTAGTCGAGGGCGAGAATATCAAGGGCATTACCGCCGTCGACGGCATGGCCCTGATCAACCTGGAAGGCACAGGCATGATTGGCGTGCCCGGCACTGCCGACCGCTTGTTCGGGGCACTGAAGACTGCCGGTGTATCGGTCACCCTGATCTCGCAGGCCAGTTCCGAGCATTCGATCTGTATCGCTGTGCCGGAGAAGCTGTCGGCACAGGCGCAGCGCGTCATCACGGAAGCCTTCGCGGACGAACTGGCCGGTGGCCAGATACAGCGCATCGAGGTCGCGAACGGACAAAGCATCATCGCGGTAGTGGGCGATAACATGGCGGGTACGCCCGGTGTTGCCGGGCGCTTTTTCGGCACACTTGGCCGCGCCGGTATCAACGTACGCGCTATCGCGCAGGGTTCCTCGGAACGCAATATTTCGGCGGTGGTCGATTCCGCTGATGCAACGCGCGCACTGCGCGCCGTTCATTCCGGCTTCTACCTGTCCGCCAAGACGCTGTCGATCGGCCTGATTGGCCCGGGGGTCGTCGGCGCGACGCTGCTGGACCAGTTCGAACGCCGCGGCGCGGGATTGCGTGACGAATTCAACCTGGACCTGCGCGTGCGCGGTATTGCCCGTTCGACGCATATGCTGCTTGGCGCTCGGCGCATCGGGCTTACCGACTGGCGCGAACAGCTCGCCGGCTCAACGCAGGAATTTGACCTGGAGGCGCTACTCGATCACATAGACGCGGATCACATGCCGCACGCCGTCATCATCGACTGTACATCGAGCGACCGCATCGCGAGCCAGTATGCTGAATGGCTCGAGCGCGGCATCCACGTCATCACTCCGAACAAGAAAGCATTCAGCGGCACGCAGAAGTATTACAGCGAGATGCTGGATGCCGCACGGCAGGGAAACTCACACCTGCTCTACGAAACCACCGTTGGCGCGGCGCTACCGATTATTTCGACACTGCGCGGACTGCTCGATACCGGTGATCATATTCACTCGATCCGCGGCATTCTGTCCGGCACGCTTGCGTACCTGTTCAACGTCTACGATGGCAGCCGACCGTTTTCCGGGATTGTGCGCGATGCCCGCCAGAGCGGCTATACCGAACCGGACCCCCGTGATGACCTGTCCGGCATGGACGTCGCCCGCAAGCTCACGATACTGGCGCGCGAACTCGGACGGCCGCTGGAAATCGGCGAATTCCCGGTGCAGAACCTGATTCCGGAGGCACTGAGGGAATTGTCGACCGAAGAATTTCTCGATGCACTTGCCGCTTATGACGATGAGATTGATGCGATGTACCAATCCGCGCGCGCTGACGGCAAGGTGTTGCGTTACGTCGCTAACTTGAGTGCTGACGGCGAAGCAGCCGTCGGCCTGCAGCAGGTCAGCGCCGACGATGCACTGGCGCACATCAACCTGACGGACAACATCGTCCAGTTTGTCACGGATCGTTATTCCGAGAACCCGCTGGTCGTGCAGGGCCCCGGCGCCGGCCCGGCGGTTACCGCGGGCGGCGTCTTCGCCGACCTGCTGCGGCTGGCCGGTTATCTCGGTGCGAGCCACTGATATGGGCGACATTGTGCAGCAGGCAACCGCATTTGCACCCGCATCTATCGGCAATGTGGCAGTAGGCTTCGACATGCTGGGTCTCGCAATTGCCGATGCCGGCGACCGCGTTACAGCGCGGCGCACATCGGGCAACGGCGTCACCATTGCGGCCGTCTATGGGCTCGACGGCCGGCCTCATGCGGAATTGTCCAGTTCCGCAAGGGACAATACCGCCGGCGTTGCGGCCATTGCATTGTGGGAAGCCCACGGTGACGGCGGCGGTATCGAACTGCAGGTGTACAAGGGAGTGCCACTGCAATCAGGCATGGGCAGTTCCGCCGCATCCGCGGTTGCCGGCGCCGTCGCAGTCAATGCGTTGCTCAGGAAGCCCCTGGCCAACGAGCAGCTTCTTGAGTACGCCCTGGAGGGCGAGAAGATCGCAAGCGGCGGCCTGCACGCGGATAACGTCGCACCCAGCCTTTTTGGCGGCCTCGTCCTGTGCCCGCCGGTACTGTTGCCGACGGTCGTGCCACTCGCCGTTCCGGACGGCGTCAGCAGCGTCGTGCTGCACCCGGATCTGCAGGTCAACACCGCCGACTCGCGGCGCAGTCTCGCCCGCGGCTATTCGATGGACCAGTGGCTGACTCAGCAGGGTTACCTGGCCGGTTTCCTGGCTGCCTGCATGACGAACGATCGCGAACTGCTGCGACGTTGCCTGCTGGATGTCATCATCGAGCCGCAGCGCAGCGCTGCCGTACCCTGCTTCAATGCCGTCCGCAATGCTGCCATGCAGGCTGACGCGTATGGCTGCTCGCTGTCGGGCAGCGGGCCCAGTATTTTTGCATTGTGCGCCGACGATGCGGCCCCCGCCATTGCCGCGGCAATGACAGCCGCCTGTAGCAGCCAGGGGTATGGCTGCGAGACCTGGATCAGCCCGATGACGGCGCCGGGCGCCCGCATCGAGACGCAGGAATGAAGTTTCACAGCACACGAGACGGGTTGGCAGTAACACTCGATGAGGCGCTACTAAAGGGCCTCGCCGCGGACGGTGGACTGTTCATTCCGGACGTGCTGCCAGCCTTCGCGCTCGAGGATTTCGACCGCTGCACGACGATCACGGAGACGGCCGGCGTGCTGTTACGGCCGTTCTTCGAGGAATCATCGCTGGCTGGCGACTTAGCCGGGATCGTCGCCGAAACGTTCTCCTTTCCGATACCTTGCGTGCCGTTGCCGGCCGGCAATGACCACGCTTCCCTGCTTGAGCTCTTCCACGGCCCGACGGCCGCGTTCAAGGATGTCGGCGCCGGTTTTCTTGCGGCGTGCCTGAGCCGGCTCAATCGCGGCCAGCCGGACCCGCTGACGATCCTCGTCGCGACCTCCGGCGACACCGGTGGCGCCGTAGCGGCGGCCTTCGACGGCAGGACAGGCATGCGTGTTGCCGTGCTGTTCCCGGACGGCCGCGTAACGGCGCGCCAGGCTCACCAACTGAGCTGCTGGGGAGACAATGTCCTGTCACTTGCCGTCGACGGTGCGTTCGATGATTGCCAGGCGCTTGTCAAAGCCGCATTTGCGGACCCTGCATTGTCGGAAGCGCATCGCTTCAGTTCAGCCAACAGCATCAATATCGGCCGCCTGCTGCCACAGAGCATCTATTACGCGCAGGCAAGCCTCGACCATTTCCGCGCCACAGGGAAAAAACCCGGGTTCATCATCCCGACCGGCAACCTCGGCAATGGGCTTGCCTGTGTGATGGCCAGGGACATGGGCCTGCCAATCGGCGAGATCGTGCTGGCCTGCAATACCAACCGGCTGATTGCGGATTACCTCGCCGGCGACAGCTGGACGCCGCGCGCCAGTATCCCGACACTGGCTTCCGCGATGGATGTCGGCAATCCCAGCAATATGGAGCGGCTGATCGCAATGCACGGCGACGCCGACGCACTGGCCGGCATGTTGCGTGCTGTTGCCGTCAGCGACGCGGAGATCGAAGAACAGATTCGACTCAATGATCGCGAATTTGGCCTGGCGACGTGCCCGCACACGGCCACGGCAACGCATGCGTGGCGCGCACTCCCTGCGGCAGAACGCGCATCCACTGACTGGATACTCGTCGCGACCGCGCACGCGGCGAAATTTGAGGCCATCGTCGAACCGCTGATCGGCCGCACCGTGCCGGTACCGCCGGAACTGCAGAAGTTGCTCGAACGCCCGAACCACGCGGAACGCATCCAGCCGACGCTCGCAGCCCTCGGCAATGCGCTCGCGAGCCGATTCCGGGTTGACGCCACGCCGGCCGGCAGGGATGAATCAGACCCTTCACGAACGCCGGCCAGGCATACGCCACCAATGACCGACCTTTTGCGCTCCGAATTCGCCCAGACCTGGACGCTGCCGCTGCTTTGCGCCGCCTTGCTGCTGATGCTGCTGCTCGTCTACAGGCGCCGCCGCCGGCAGGACCGTTCGCTGAAAGGCGTCATCAAGTCGATTGCCTTCGACCGCCTGAGTAACCTCGTCATTCCCAATGCCGACGAAGGCGAAATACAGATTGACCACCTGCTGCTGACATCTGCCGGCCTGCTGGTCCTCGATGTCAAGGATGTCAGCGGTGCCGTGTTCGGTAGCGACAAGATGCAGGACTGGACCGTCATCGCCGCCGACCGGCGCTACACCTTCGCCAACCCGCAGCCCGCGCTCTACGACCGGATTGCCGCCGTGCGGCAGATCGTTCGCCAGGTGCCAGTCACCGGCCGCGTCCTGTTTCTCGACGGCGCGCAGTTTACCAAGGGGACGCCGGGGCTCGTCTGTACCCTCGATGACCTGCTTGAGGAGTTCTCGGAGCCCGACAAGGGGTCCGCGTCCGTCAAGATTGACGCCTTCAAGCCGCACTGGGAACTGATTCGCGAACGCGCGGAGATTGGCGAGACCGTCGGAGGCAAGCGGCGGCGTGCGCCGGTGCTGAAATCGTAGTGTAGTTCCGGGCCGAGGCGGTGACCGGTGCGAGATCGCCACGTCGCTTCGCTCCTCGCGATGACGGGCGGGTGCCGGGTCACCTCGCGATGACGGGGGGTGCCGGGTCACCTCGCGATGCGAGTCCCTGCATGCGGGGCGTGGCAATCTCGTTCCGGTTGGCTGAGTGGTGATCTGTCCGAGATCGCCACGTCGCTTCGCTCCTCGCGATGACGGGCGGGTGCCGGGTCGCCTCGCGATGACGGCGGCTTTACGCGATCTCCGGCAAATTAAAGAAAGTCCGCGCATTGCGCGTCGTGGCGTCGGCAAGTGTCGCCTCCGAATGCCCGGTTGCCTCGGCGAGGACACGCAGGACTTCGGGGAGGTAACACGGTTCATTGCGGCGGGATTTCGGTTTCGGCCGCAGCGAGCGTGGCATCAGGTACGGCGCATCAGTTTCAATCATCAGGCGCTCGAGCGGAATCTCGTGCGCGAATTCGTGCAGGTGCCGGCCGCGGCGCTCGTCGCAGATCCAGCCGGTGATGCCAATGTATAGGCCGAGCTCAAGATAGTCGCGCAGCATGCCGCGCTCGCCCGTGAAGCAGTGCGCGACGCCTCGCGGAATGCGGTCCCTGTAAGGCGCGAGGATCTCGATAAAATCATCGTGCGCGGCGCGCTGGTGCAAAAAGACCGGCAACTCCGTTTCGACAGCGAGATCCAGTTGCGCCCTGAATGCTGCGCGCTGAGCGTCGCGCGGCGAAAAATCCCGGAAGTAGTCGAGGCCGCATTCGCCAATTGCGACGACAGCAGGCTCGTCCGCGAGCTGGCGCAATACCGCATGCACGTCATCCGTGTAGTCGCTCGCGTGGTGAGGGTGCACGCCCGCCGTCGCAAACAGCTTGCCTTTATGCCGGGTTGCGAGGGCGGCGGCATCGCGGCTTGCCTGTTCGCTGCTGCCCGTCACGACCAGCTGTACGACGCCCGCGCGGCGCGCGCGCTCGAGCACCTCCGCCCGGTCGTCATCGAAACTGTCATGGGCCAGGTTGGCGCCTATATCGATCAGCGGGTGGGGCACTGCGTTCGTCATGGTGGCAATTATCGTGGACGCCAGCGAAACAGCAAGGCACCCAGGGTAAGAAACAATGCGCTCATCAGGGATAAGGTAACCAGGCTGGGCGCGACATCGAGCAGTGTGGCGCCATCCAGCATCACGGCGCGCGCCGCGTTCAGGACGTGAGTCAGCGGGAATACGGCTGCAATCTGCCGCACCCATGGCTCCGCGGACTCGAGCGAAAACCAGACGCCGGACAACAGCATCATCGGCCAGGTCACCATGTTAAGCAGGCCGCCCGCGAGCTCCTCGCTCGTTACACGCGCCGCAACCAGCAGCCCCATCGATATCAGTGCGGTGGCACCGACCGTAGCGACCAGCAGCAATGTGAGGTAACTGCCCTCCATCCGCGTATCGAGAAAAAAGCGCGTGCCGGCGTAGATGAATGACGTAATGCAAAGGATCAGCAGCAGCCTCGAGGCCACCTGTGCGATTACAAACTCAATGGCCCGCAGCGGTGTCGCCCGCAGCCGTTTCAGGAAGCCGTTCTTGCGGTAGCGCACAACAACATAACCAACACCGAACAGACAGCTGAACATCATGTTCATGCCAAGTATGCCGGGCAGGACCCAGTCGACGTAACGTACCTCGGCACCGCTGACGGCCGCCTGCGGTATGCGGTCATCGGTTTCCAGCAACAGGCGCTCTGCAAAATAGCCTTTCGGAGAATCGGGATTGACCCAGTAGCGGCTGCCGGCGCCGAATCGCACCAGCAGGTCCAGCTGGTGACGGGCGACCTTGCGTACGCCTTCTGCCTGATCGCTGACCGGGACGAATTCGATATAGCGTGTGGCCAGAAACGGATGCGACGCCGAATCGATCGTTGCAGCCTGCTGCAATACGCCGACGGTGTATTGCGAGCGGTCGCCGCCGCCAAAAATAAATGACAGGCCGAACATAAGGGCAACCGGCAGGATCAGGTTCCAGCTCAGTGTGCCGCGGTCACGCAGGAACTCGAGGTTACGGGCACGGAATATGGCATAAATTCGTTTCAGCATGTCAGGCGCGCAGCGAATGGCCGGTCAGGTCGAGAAACAGGTCTTCGAGATTCGGCTGCCGGATATTCAGCCGGTTAAGGCCCTGCACATGAGTGGCCAGGTGCCGCAGGCTGGCGTTAACGTCGTCGGTACTGATCTCGACCAGACCCTCGGTCTCACGGATCCGATGCTCCATCGTGCCCAGGTCCGCCACGCCTCCCGCGAGGTCTTCGAGGGGCAATTCGATGATCACGCGGCTGTAATGTGCCCTGAGCAGCGCGTCGGGACTGCCGCTCGTCACGATACGGCCTGCGTCCATGATCGCGATCTCGTCGCACAACACCTGCGCTTCTTCCATGTAGTGCGTCGTCAGGATAATCGTCGTGCCACCGGTCCGGATACGCGTAACGAGGTCCCAGAAATTTCGCCTTGCCTGCGGGTCGAGCCCGGTCGTCGGCTCATCGAGGAATACGAGGCGCGGCCGGTTGACAAGGGCCACCGCCAGCAGCAGGCGCTGCCGCTGGCCGCCGGAGAGCTTGCGGTTGTCGCGGTCGACCAGGGCGCGCAGCGAACAGTCATCGATAATCTGGTCGAGGTCCGCATGCCGGTCATACAGGCTCTGGAACATCCTGAGCGTTTCACTCACCGTCAGGAAATCCTGCAGCGCTGTGTTCTGGAACTGGATGCCGGCTTCCTCACGAAATCGCCGGCCGGCGGGTTCACCGAAGTACCGGACCTCGCCGGAGGTTGCCGGCGTTACGCCTTCCATGATTTCGACAGTCGTTGTCTTGCCGGCCCCGTTCGGCCCCAGCAGGCCGAAGCAGATGCCTTCGCGAACCTCGAAACTGACATCATCGACGGCAACTACACCCGGGTACGTCTTGCGCAGTTGCCGTGCCTCAAGTGCGTTTGTCATGGAACTCCAAAATGCCGCTTCGAGCCGGACGACGCGACGTCCGATGCCGGGTGGCGCGACGGTTCCCGGGGAACGCCACAGGGTAACTGCTGCCAACGGCCCCGAACAGGCCGGATAATTGCGTTTCGTTACAACCAAAACCCGCCGGGCGGCATCTGACTGCAGTATTCGCCGTATCATGCAAAGAGGGGATAGCTCCATGCAACAATTGTCATTCCGCCCTGCCTTTTCGAAGGCAACATTTATCACGCTGTTACTGGCCAGCTCCATCGCCTGTGCCAGCGTGAACAAGAGCATCCGGGTCGACGACGGCGCGCAGTCCGATGGTCATTCGACCGTCAACGGCAGCATAACCGTGGGCCGCGATGCCGTTATCGACGGCTCGCTCAAAACGGTCAATGGCACAATTCGTGTAGACGAGAACGCGCGCCTGCATACGGCGTCGACCGTAAACGGCAGTATCCGGCTGTCCGCCGGCGTTTCAGCCCGGGGCATAGAAAGCGTCAACGGCTCCATCGACATCGGCGAGAACGTCACGATTGACGGCGTTGTTTCAGTCGTCAACGGCAAAATCGGCATCGAGCGCGGCACTTCCGTGCAAGACCGCGTCAGCAACGTCAATGGCGAAATCCGCATAGAAGGTGCAGAAATCGGCGGCAATCTCGAAACGGTCAATGGCGATATCTGGCTGACAGACAATGCACACGTCGGCGGCAACCTTGTAGTCGAGAAGCCGAACAGCTGGGGCATCCGCTGGAAAAAGGAAAAGAAACCCAGGGTCGTCATCGGCCCCGGTGCGCGGGTCACGGGCGATATCGTCCTCGAACGCGAAGTCGAGCTCTATATCAGCGAGACTGCGGCCGTTTCCAATGTCCGCGGCGTCATGTCGCTCGACGATGCGGTTCGCTTTAGCGGCGCACGACCGTAGAATAGGGGCTGTGCAACGCGCAGCCCCTCAATTATCACTGTTTCCGGACGACGGCCCCGCCGGCGGCCCGCAGTCCGGCGATACGCCGGGTTTTTCGGTGCGGGAAAGCGGACGCGCCAGGCGCCTGTCAATCAAGGTCTATCCCCGTGGCCGCGTCGAGGTGGTCGTACCGAAACGAACTCGCCCGGCCGATGTGCAATCGTTTGTGTCAGACAACCGCGACTGGATCCGGCGTGCGCGCGAGGAACTGGCCGGTCATACGCTCGACGAGCCCTTCGCATTGCCGGAGTTTATCGACCTGCCCGCGGTCGGGCGGCGTCATGCGGTCCGGTACCTGCAGCGCCCGGGTGCGCAAACCGTGCACTGGCGCCTGAGCGGCAATGACATCGTCTTAAGTGGCGATACCGCCAATGCCGGCCGTTGCGTCAGCGCCCTCAAGCGAGCCCTGTCGTCAATTGCCAGGACGGAGTTTTCCCCGCGGCTGGCCGCTTTGTCGGCGCTGACCGGAGTCGCTTACCGAGCGCATGCAGGTGCGGGCGCAACGTACCTGCTGGGGGAGCCGCAGCTGCAGCGGAACGATCAGCCTGAATATGTGCCTGCTGTTCCTTGAACCCGAGCTGTTGCGATACCTGTTGATTCATGAACTCTGCCATGGCCGGCACATGAATCATTACGCGCCGTTTCTGGGCGCTTGTGGCGCGATTTGTACCGGACTATCGCTGCCTGGACCGCAAACTCGGGGAATCGTGGCGCGCGGTGCCGGTTTGGATGGGCGTTTGCTGAGTCCTTAACAGCCTGTTAACCTTCGCCGACCAGCTCGCGCAAGTTAATGACCGCCGAGTTGGCGCGTGCCAGGTAGTTCGCCATTACCAGTGAGTGGTTCGCAAACAGGCCGAAGCCACTGCCGTTCAGGATGATCGGCGAGCCCATCGGCTGCAGGCTGGCTTCCAGTTCGCGAATGATCTGCCGCACGCTGGTTGCGGCATTCTTGTCCGCCAGCACGTCCGCAAAGTCCAGCTCGACCGCACGGAAGAAATGCACCAGCGCCCACGAGGTGCCGCGCGCCTCGTAGAAAATGTCATCGATCTCGAACCAGGACGTCCGGACCGCGACGCTGTCATCAAGCTCCCGGTTGGTGGACGCAGCGCGTTCGCCGGCGAGGTCGGTATTGATCACGGTCATCGCCACGCTGTCACCAAGACGGCGTGTCAGGCTGCCAAGGCGCTTCTCTACCTGGGCCAGCCATTCGCGCAGATTGTCGGCACGCGCATAAAACCTTGCATCGCCGTCACCGCTCAAACGATCGCGATACGTCGTGAAGCCGTCAATTGCCTTGCGATATTCGGTCTCGGCGCGCGGAAATACCCACGACGTGTTTTCTATGTAGAACTGGGGCTCGGCCGTGGCAACATCCGCGTCTTCTGCTGACTGCGACTGGCTGCGGCTGTAATCATTGCGAATGACGCGGGCAAGATCGCGGATCTGTTGCAACACACCGAACTCCCAGTTCGGCATGTTGTCGAGAAATACGCTCGGGGGCATGACGTCATTGCTGAGGTAGCCACCTGGCTTCTCAAGCAGTGTGTCGGCAACGCGAATCAGCGCATCTGTCGTCGCATAGCCGACAATTGGCCGCCCGCCGGCGGCTTCGGTGTTGACCCAGAATATGTCAGGCGTACGCGACCAGTACCAGCCGAACAGGCTCATGACGATCAGCAGCGCCGTTCCGCCGACCAGCGTTAACCGCTGCCACAGCGGCCGCGCCTCGGATCCAGCATTATGTTTGCGTTTGAACACCTCACTTCCTCTCAAACATCAGGCGGCCTTGTCACTCGTAGCAAGGCCTCGCAGTACGTAATGCAGGATGCCGCCATGCTCGAAGTAATCGCGTTCTTTCGGTGTATCGATGCGGACCAGTGCCTCGAAGCGGATCTCGTTGCCATCCGGGTGCTTCGCCGTCACTTTGACCGACTTCGCTGACGCATCAGCATGGCCGGTAATATCGAACGTCTCCTTACCGGTCAGGCCCAGTGACTCGGCGCTTTCACCGTCCTTGAACTGCAGCGGCAGCACACCATGCCGATCAGGTTGGAACGGTGTATGCGCTCGAAACTTTTCGCGATGACCGCCTTGACGCCGAGCAGCAGCGTGCCCTTTGCCGCCCAGTCCCGCGACGACCCGGTGCCATACTCGGCGCCGGCAATGACAATCAACGGACAGTCTTCCTCCTGGTATTTGAGCGAGGCGTCGTAAATACTCATTTCCTCATCGTCCGGCTGGTGTCGGGTCCAGCCCCCTTCGGTTCCGGGCGCGAGCTGGTTTTTGAGCCGTATATTGGCAAAAGTGCCACGCATCATCACTTCATGATTACCGCGCCGTGACCCATAGGAGTTGAAGTCAGCCGGCTTTACGCCGTGCTCCCGCAGGTAATCCGCGGCCGGGCTGTCCTTTGCGATGCCGCCGGCCGGCGAGATATGGTCCGTCGTTACGGAATCGCCCGAGCAATGCCAGTACACGCGCGCCCTTTGATATCTTCAACCGGCTGTGTCTCGATCGTCATGCCCTCGGAGTCGGGCGGATTCTTGACGTAGGTAGAGTCGGAATTCCACGTATATATTTCGCCTTCCGGCACGTCGAGACTGTTCCAGTTGCTGTCACCATCGAACACACTGTCGTAGCTCTTGGTGAACATGCCGGAATCAATATTGGTAACAATCTCGTGCTGGATTTCCTTTGCGGACGGCCAGATGTCGCGCAGGTAAACCGGCTTGCCGTCCTTGTCGTCGCCGAGTGAATCGTTGAGCACGTTGACTTCAAGACTGCCGGCAAGCGCGTAGGCGACGACCAGTGGCGGTGACGCGAGAAATTCATTTGTACCAGCGGATGGATACGGCCTTCGAAATTGCGATTGCCGGAAAGGACGCTGCAGCCAATGATTTTCGCGTCCTGCACCGCTTTTTCTATTTCCGGTTTCAACGGCCCCGAATTGCCGATGCAGGTGGTACAGCCGTAACCTACCGTGTAGAAGCCGAGCGCCGCCAGGTCATCCATTAATCCGGCTTTCTCGAGATAATCGGTTACAACCTTGGAACCGGGCGCGAGCGACGTCTTGACCCACGGTTTCGTGCGCAGGCCGCGAGCGGCCGCATTGCGCGCCAGCAGTGCGGACGCGAGCATGACGGCGGGATTCGACGTGTTGGTGCAGCTCGTGATCGCGGCAATCAACACGGCCCCATCCCTGATCTCAAACGTCTCCCCGTCCACGGTTACCTCGGCCGAACCGCCGCTGTCGCGGTCTGCCACGGCCTGCTTCAGGTGATCGCGGAAGTCGCTGTCGGCGCGGCTCAGCGGTATCCGGTCCTGCGGACGTTTCGGGCCGGCGAGACTCGGCTCTACCGTGCTGAGGTCGAGTTCGAGCTGGTCGCTGTACAGCGCGTCCGGCTCGCCGTCTTCCCGCCACATGCCCTGTTCACGCGCATAGGCCTCGATCAGACTGATGTGCTCAGGATCGCGTCCGGACAGTTTCAGGTAGCGCAGCGTTTCGTCGTCGATCGGGAACATCGCGCAGGTGCTGCCGAATTCCGGCGACATGTTGCCGAGCGTCGCACGATCTGCGAGCGGCAACTGGCCCAGCCCGTCACCGAAAAACTCGACGAACTTGCCTACGACACCGCGCTTTCTAAGCATTTCGGTAACTGTCAGTACAAGGTCAGTGGCCGTCGTGCCTTCTTTCAGCGTGCCCGTCAGCTTGAAGCCAACGACCTGCGGAATCAGCATAGTGATCGGCTGGCCGAGCATTGCCGCTTCGGCCTCTATGCCTCCGACACCCCAGCCGAGTATGCCGAGGCCATTGATCATCGTCGTATGCGAGTCTGTCCCGACCAGCGTGTCCGGATACAGGAGGCGCTCGCCGTCTTTCTCGATATCAAACACCACACGGCCGAGGTACTCGAGATTGACCTGGTGCACGATGCCGGTATTCCGGCGGTACGACACGGAAGTTCCTGAACGCCTTCTGGCCCCAGCGCAGAAACGAATAACGCTCCTGGTTGCGCTTGAACTCGATCTTGTTGTTCAGTTCCAGTGAATCGGCGCTGCCATAGCGGTCAACCTGTACCGAATGATCGATGACCAGTTCGGCCGGCGACAGCGGGTTGATGCGATTTGCCTTGCCACCCAGCTTGACGACGGCGTCGCGCATCGCGGCAAGATCCACAACGGCCGGCACGCCCGTAAAATCCTGCAGAATGACCCGGCTGGGCGTAAAGGAGATCTCGGTAGCCGGGTCGGCTTTCGGGTCCCAGTTCGCGAGCGCTGTAATGTCGTCGCGGGTAACGTCCCTGCCATCTTCATGCCGGAGCAGGTTCTCGAGCAATATCTTGAGGGAATAGGGCAGGCGCTCCACGTGACCTTCCTTGACTGCGTCGAGGCGCCAGATCACGTGATCCTTGCCGCCGACACTGAGGGTTGAACGAGCGCCAAAGCTGTCCGTCATAGTGTGTCTCCGCGATTGCAATGCTGCGCGCCGATTCGCGGCGCGGGGCGGCATTATAACGAATGGCGGGACTGCTTGCTGCGGCGACGGAGCGCCGGGGGCTCACCCGGCGAGCCGCTGTTCGCGTTTTGCGAGTGTCTGCTCGATACACGCGCCACCCAGGCACACGTCTCCGTCATAGAAGACGACGTACTGGCCCGGCGCTACCGCCCGTTGCGGCGTGTCAAACGTCACCCGTAATCCGCCACCGGCGGCCGCCGACACCGTACAGGGCTGATCATCCTGCCGGTAGCGGACCTTTGCCGCACACCGGAATTTGCCGCCGGCCAGGCCCGATGGTGGCGAACCGATCCAGTGGGCCCTCGTCGCCGTCAGGCTGTTGCTGTAGAGCAGTCAGGGTGTTCACCCTGCACGACGATCAGCTCGTTTTTGTCCATGTCCTTTGGCGGCCACGTACCAGGGCTCCTGGCCGGCGTCACGCAAGCCGCCAACGCCCAGGCCCTGGCGCTGGCCGAGTGTGTAATACGCCAGGCCTTGGTGCTTACCGAGTTTCGGGCCGTCAGCACTGCGAATGACGCCCGGTTTCACAGGCAGGTACTGCGCCAGGAATTCACGGAATGGCCGCTCGCCGATAAAGCAGATGCCGGTGCTGTCCTTCTTGTCGTGCGTCGCGATGCCGGCATCACGTGCGAGCGCTCGAACCTCGCTTTTTTCCATTGCACCAAGCGGGAACAAGCTGCGGGCCAGCGCATCAGCGCTCACGGCATGCAAAAAGTAACTCTGGTCCTTGTTGCGGTCGACACCTTTCAGCAGGGTTATTGAGCGATCAGTCTGGCTGGTACGCGCATAATGCCCGGTGGCAAGCAGTTCGCCACCCAGCCGTTCTGCGTAGTCGGCGAGAACGCCGAACTTTATTTCGCGATTGCAAAGGACGTCCGGGTTCGGCGTGCGGCCGGCGCGATATTCATCGAGAAACGATGCAAAGACGCGTTCACGATACTCGGCGGCGAAGTTGATGTGGTGCAGCGGAATTTCAAGTTGTTCGCAGACGCGCCGGGCATCCTGCAGGTCGCGGGCGGCCGTGCAGTAGCCGTCCTCGTCTTCCCAGTTCGTCATGTGCAGGGCCTGCACGCGCGCTCCCTTGCGCTTCAACAGCAGCGCCGCCACGGCCGAATCAACGCCGCCCGACAGGGCGACGATCACGGTCTTGTCCCGCACCTGGCTGGCATCCATCGTCGTCATGCTGGGAGTTTAGCATTGCGAGCCTGAATGGCCCGAACGGCGGAGGGTTCAGATCAGGCGCGCATTCGCCAGCACGCTGTCGACGTGCCTTTCGATCGGTTTCAACCCGGAAAACAGGGTATTCGGCTGGCGCTGGCCGGCCAGGTAGTCGTCCACGCAGCGCATCACCACCGGTGAGCGATGCTGGTAGCTGCGGCGCATAGAGATCAGCGCGGCTGAACCAGTGTACGGCATGAATGGCGGTATCCGGGGGCCGGCGACGGTGTGCTTTGTCGAGTTCCGCGACGTAGATAATGCGCAGGAACTGCTGGCGCGTCTGCGGGTGTATCCACAGGTAGACACCGATCAGTTCACCGACGGTTATCGGTCGCATGCCGCTTCTTCGAATACTTCCCGCTTAACGGCGTCCTCGGGCGATTCGCCGGTTTCGATATGCCCACCCGGCTGAGTGATAACCGTTTCCCCGCCGACCGTTTCCTCAATAATCAGGTACGCTCCATCGTGCACTACGACTGCGGCAACCGTCAGGTCCGTTGTCATCACAGTCGATACGCTCCGGAATCAGATGCCAAGCTGGCGGAATTCGATTTTCGACTTCACTGGCTTGCCAGATCTCATCGAACATGGATCCCGTAATGCTTGCCGATGCCAGGTTCATAGGTATCAACGATACCTTCCAGCGGTTTGCCTGCAGCCGGTAGACGAGGGCGGTACCGTCGGCGATACAGAATGCCTCGGGATGCGTGCGAAGGTCCTCACGCACATGGCGGAACTCGATGTAGGTGTTCAGACGACGACCCAGTTGTACGAATGCATTGCCGTTTTTTATTGCGCGCGCCGGGTCCGCGATAAGGACGCGTATCCGCGCGTAGGTTTGGGACAGCACCAGATGTTTAACGACCTCAAGAAAGTCCGGATCGTCATAAATTCCCGGTTCCAGATCATGAGTGAAGATGGACACCCGACGCGTCGCCTCGCGCACTACATCGATGGCAGCACGGCGCATTTCTTCCTGCGTGGAGATAACCCATCGCTGCCCTTTGATCCGAGGTTGTTCCATTATGTCCCGCAAATTCTTGTCGATTGTTGCTTTATGCAGTGGCGCTATACCGTTGCAGCCACTGGATTTTCATTGCTCGCGGCAACCGCTGTACCAAGATACCGGTGTCGCTGATTTCCCCGCGGCTGCCTCCGGCATGCCTTCGCATCTTACCGGCACGCTCCGGGACGGGGTTGCCAACTGCGTCACGTTTTCCGGCCCCTGCGTGCATGCGAACGTTTCTCATTCATAAACCTGGCATTGCCCGCCGCCGGCAGTGCCGGCGTCCGGCGACAGCAGGGCGCCGCATTCAAACAGCCAGGTCAACAGTGGCCGATACGCCCGCAACTCCTGCAACAATACCGCGTCAACACACCGGGCGCTGCACAGAGTCCGCACGACAGCACGTTCGCCGGCACCCGCGCGCCGCCCGTGGCCATTCGCGAACACCCAGCCGCCCCCGGCATCGCTGTAGGCGATTTGTGCCATGCCATGGATGTGCAGGTCCGGTACCTGCTCGCGCTTCTCCAAAAATTGCGCAATGGCATCGTCGTCAGCCCGTTCGGGCGCGAGCCATGCTTTCGGATCAGTCACGACGGCACCAAGCGCGAGCGTCAGGTCTGGTTCGTCGAGTTGATTGTCCTCGCCGAGCCATTGCCGGGCGCGTGCTACGGCACGCTCGCTGATGCACCGGGCACGGCTTCGGCACTGGTGAGGTCCGGATCGCTGTAGAACGACGCAATGGGGTTGCCGCGGACCGAACCGGCCGCTTCCCGCTCGATGCCGCACCGCATTTCGTCCAGTGACGGCGCCCGCATGCCGATAGACCAGGTGACGCACAGGTCGCTGGCGATACCCCAGTGTGGAATTCCCGGCGGCAGGTACAGCACGTCGCCCGGCCCGGCGGTTTGCGCCTCGGGATCGTCGAAGGGGTTTACGAGCGACAGCTCGCCGGCTTGCCCTGGCGCTTCCGCACTCCCGGCCGGTGCCAGCCGCCACTCGCGGTTGCCGCTGCCCTGGCACAGGAACACATCGTAATTGTCCTGGTGCGGCCCGACACTGCCACCTGGCGCCGCGCAACTGACCATCAGGTCGTCGATGCGCCAGTCCGGAATAAACGGCACCGCTGTGAACCACAAACGAAAATCCGGCAGGTGTTTTTCCACGTCCTGTACGAGCAGCGTCCAGTCCCGCTCCGGCAACGCGCCCAGCGTCTCGTCGCTGAACGGGCCGTGCTCGACCCGATAACGCGTCTCCCGTCCGGAGCGGTCTGTCAGGACGAGCCTCGAGCTCGACGTCATCCAGCGCGGCGGCCGCGCAATTTCGTCAGGCGACAGCGAGGGCAGGCCGGACGGCAACGCGTGGGGCATGAACAGCGCCTGCTTTTGCCAGTATGCCGCCAGGAAGGCATCCGGCGTCAGCGATTCAGGCAGCCGCAGCACGGCGATGGATCATTCCGCTTCGCGCGCCAGCTTCGCGGCGAGGCCAAGGTAGGTAGCCGGTGTCAATTCAAGCAGGCGGCGGCGGGCGTCTTCCGGGATATCCAGCGTGCCTATGAATTCGTGCAGCAGTTCGCGGGTGACCGGCTGGCCCCGGGTCAGTGCCTTGAGCTTCTCGTAAGGCTGTTCGATGCCATAGCGGCGCATGACGGTCTGCACGGCCTCGGCCAGTACTTCCCAGCTGCCGTCGATGTCGGCAGCGATGCGATCGGAATTTGCCTGCAGCTTGCCAAGCCCCTTGCGGGCGGACTGCAGGGCAATCACGAGCCAGCCCAATGCGATGCCGAAGTTACGCTGCACCGCGTCGAATCGGTTCGGGTCACGCTGCCAGCGCGACAACGGCAACTTGGCCGCGAAATGGCCGAGCAAGGCATTGGACAGCCCGAGGTTGCCTTCGGCGTTCTCGAAATCAATCGGATTGACCTTGTGCGGCATGGTCGACGAACCGACTTCGTCGCTGGCCACCCGCTGCCTGAAATAACCGAGCGATATATAGCCCCAGGTATCGCGGCAGAAATCGAGCAGCACCGTGTTGTACCGCATCAGTGCATGGGCGTATTCGGCGGTCCAGTCGTGCGGCTCGATCTGTCTACGTGCGCGGATTCGGGCTTCCAGTTCCGAGCGAGGCAACGAAGTCATTGCACAACGTTCGGCCAGTACCACGTCGGGGTACGCCCACGACATGCGACGGTTGCCTGGTTGCCGACCGCGCCGTCAAACTTGCCGCGTGCCGCCACGCCGGACCATTGCGCGCGGGCACGAGACAGGCGCGACAGTACGTTGGCGAATCTCCTTGCCGACGGTCGTCGGGCTGGCAGCCTGGCCGTGGGTGCGGGACAGCGTGGGAATGCCGGGCGAAGTCGCTGACTTCAGGCGAGCGCAATGTGGACTGCAACTCCTTCATCAGCGGCATGACTATGCTGTCTCGTGCCTGGCGCAGCATCAGCGCGTAGGCGAGATTGTTGATGTCTTCTGAAGTGCAGCCGAAATGGATGAAGTGCTGCAGTCCGCCCGCATCGGAACCGCTGCCCAGCCGCTCGCGAATAAAATACTCGACCGCCTTGACGTCGTGATTGGTCGTGGCCTCGATGGCCTTGACGCGTTCGGCATCCTCGGTGCTGAATTTGTCAACGATGCCGTTCAGTACGTCTTTCAGCACGGATGAAAGCGGCGGCAGCTCAACGATTTCCGGCCGGTCGGCAAGCCATTGCAGCCAGCGCTCAACCAGGACGCGATAGCGGATCAGCCCGTATTCACTGAAGATGTCGCGCAGCGGCGCCGTCTTGTCCGCATACCGACCATGCCACCGGCGACACGGTGCGCAACGTCGAAATCTTGGCCGGCGGCTTGACCGCTTTGTTCATGACCGTTCGCGTCCCTGTCACACGGCGCGCCCGCCGCTGTAGACTTGCGCGCACAAAGCGCGAATCATACACCATTGTTTTCAGGCAGCACGACGGAGCATGAGGTCAATGAGCGGCAACGGATACCGTACTGAACGAGACAGCATGGGTGAACTGCAGGTGCCCGAGGACGCATTGTGGGGGGCGCAGACCCAGCGCGCCGTCAACAATTTCCCGATCAGCGGGATGCGAATGCCGCGGGCCTTCATCCGCGCGCTCGGCCTCGTCAAATGGGCCGCCGCCGGCGCCAACGCCGAGCTGGCGCTGCTGAGCAGCAACAAGGCGGTAGCTATCCAGAAGGCAGCGCTGTCGGTCGCCCACGGCGATCACGATGACCAGTTCCCGATCGACGTGTTCCAGACGGGTTCGGGAACCAGCTCCAACATGAATGCCAACGAGGTCATCGCACGACTTGCGACCGAAGCCCTCGGCAAGCCGGTGCACCCGAACGACGACGTGAACATGAGCCAGAGCAGCAACGACGTCATTCCGACCTGCGTGCACGTCAGCGCGGCACTTGGCATCCACGAATCGTTGTTGCCGGCGCTCGAGCACCTGTCCGGCGTACTACAGCAGAAGGCCGACGAGACTCGTGATGTAGTGAAAACCGGCCGCACGCACCTGATGGATGCCATGCCGGTGACGCTGGGCCAGGAACTTGACGGCTGGCGCGCACAGATCGACCACGGCAGCGAACGGTTGCGGGACACCCTGCGGCGCCTGACGGCGCTGGCACAGGGCGGTACCGGCCGTCGGCACCGGCATCAATGCCCATGCCCGCTTTGGCAGCAAGGTAGCATTGCTGCTTGGCGAGCATACCGGCGTGGAATTCCGGCAGGCCGATTGCCTGTTCGAGAGCCTGAGCAGCCAGGATACAGCCGTCGAAACGTCGGGGCAGCTCCGCGTGCTCGCCGTCAGCCTGATGAAAATCGCGAACGACCTGCGCTGGATGAACTCCGGGCCGCTCGCCGGCATCGCCGAGATCGAACTGCCGGCGTTGCAGCCGGGTTCGAGCATCATGCCGGGCAAAGTCAATCCGGTGATCCCCGAAGCCGTGGCAATGGTGGCGGCGCAGGTCATGGGCAACGATGCGACGATTGCCGTTGCCGGGCAGTCGGGCAACTTCCAGCTGAACGTCATGCTGCCGGTTGCGGCGAACAATTTGCTGCAGAGCATTGAAATTCTTGCTAACGCATCGCGCTGCCTTGCCGACAAGCGCCATTGACGGGTTTCACCGTCAATACCGACAGCATCAACCGGGCGCTGGACCGGAACCCTATTCTCGTCACTGCCCTGAACCCGGTGATCGGCTACGAACAAGGCGCTGCCGTCGCCAAGAAAGCGTATGCGGAAGGCCGGCCAGTTCGGGAGGTGGCGCGCGAGCTGACCGACCTGACCGACGACGAAGTCGAACGCCTGCTCGACCCGGCTGCCCTCACCAAGGGGGGCATCCAGCATTAGCGCGGAGCGCCTGGGCAACGTGACAGGCCGGAGGACAATCACGACCGATCACATTCGCGCCTGCCTCGCGGGCACGCGGCCGCCTGACGATCCTACCTGCATAGCACCGGCGACCGGCCGCAGCGACTGGCGCCGCCAGCTGGTCGAAAAGGCCGGCACAGAGCTGCGGGCCGCCGCCGTCCTGATGCCGATCGTCGAGCGCCACACCGGCTTGTCGGTACTGCTGACCGAGCGCGCCGCCGAACTCCGGCACCATCCCGGACAGATCAGTTTCCCGGGCGGCCGCATGGAAGCGAGTGATGCGGACCTGCGTCATACTGCGTTGCGTGAGACTGAGGAAGAAGTTGGTATCCTTGCCCACCAGGTCGACATTGCCGGCTACCTGGACGTGCTGCCGACGATCACCGGCTACGCCGTGACGCCGGTGGTCGGCCTCGTCGTCCCGGACATCACATTGCGTATCGACGCCTCCGAGGTCGCGCAGGTGTTCGAGGTGCCGCTCGAGTTCCTGATGGACGAAAGCAACCAGCAGCATTCCGTACGCCGGTTCCAGGGCATCGACCTGCCACTGGTCGAGTACCGCTACGGACCGCACCGCATCTGGGAGCAACGCGCTGCCATGCTGACAATATTGAAAGACATTCATCAGATAAAAGAAAGATATGAGTGGTATCCAGAAATTACTTGATGTCATGGTGGCGCTACGGCGCGACTGCCCGTGGGACCGCGCGCAAACGTTCGCCAGTATTGCCCCGTATACCGTTGAGGAGGCTTACGAGGTTGCTGACGCCATCGCCCGCGAGGACTGGGCAGGCCTGACCGGAGAACTCGGCGACCTGCTGTTCAAGGTGGTCTTTCACGCGCGCATGGCCGAGGAAGCCGGCCTGTTCCGTTTTGACGACGTGATCGAGGCCATCTGCGACAAAATGGTTCGCCGCCATCCGCATGTCTTCGGTTCCGCCGAAGAGCGTGCGGCGGGGCCGGCCGCGGGCAGCTGGGACCGCATCAAGGCCCGGGACCGAGCAGCTGCCGGCGATGGCGGCCCGGATAGCGCGCGCTTGACGGCATCGCCCAGGCTTTGCCCGCGCTCAGCCGGGCGGCAAAGCTCGGCAAACGCGCGGCCGCGGAGGGCTTCGACTGGCCGGACCGCACCGGCGTCAACGCCAAGATCGACGAGGAACTCACCGAACTGCGCGATGCCTGTCAGAACGGCGATGCCGCCGAGCGGCGCCATGAGCTCGGCGATGTCCTGTTTTCGGTCGTCAACATGGCCCGTCACCTCGACATTGACCCGGAGCAGGCCCTGGCCGAGGCCAATCGCCGTTTCGAACAACGCTTTCGCGCCCTCGAGCAACAGCTGACTGCCGAAGGCCGGCGCCTGGCTGACCATGACCTTGGGACAATGGAAGCGGCCTGGCAGGCCGCCAAGCAAAACAGCAGCTGAACAACCGGGCGTTGTCCGTTCAGCAACGATTCATTGCGCCTCTCTTACTATGCGCCTCAAGTCCGGTACCGTTTCGAACCGGGCGTATGACAGGAGAGACTCACATGAACGTCAGACACTGGATGGCAACGCGGCTCGGGATCGTGCTTGGCGCTCTGGCGCTTGTATCAGCACCGGCTTTTGCCGACGACGATTACTACTACGACGATGACGATTACGGCCGGCACGCCCGCCCGGGTCCCGTTTATGCCTATGCACAGGTGCTGCGCGCCGATCCGATCGTCCGCTACGTTACGGTGCGGCAGCCGGTGCAGGAATGCTGGGAAGAGTCGCGTGAGTATGTCGTCGACCGTAGTCCGTCCCGCTCCGCCGGCGGCACGCTGCTCGGCGCCATTGTCGGTGGCGTCATCGGTCACCAGTTCGGCAGCGGCCGCGGCAACGATGCCGCAACCGCCGCCGGTGCGCTGGTCGGCGCCGCGGTCGGCAACAACTCGTCACGCCGGCATGCCGATGAACGGCAGGTGTATTCGCGGCCGGTACGGCGCTGCAACACCAACTACACGTCGCACCAGGAAGAGCGTATCGATGGCTATAACGTGCTGTATCGCTACCAGGGCCAGAAGTACGCGACTCGCATGCCCTACGATCCGGGCAAACGGCTGCGTATCCGCGTCGACGTAAGGCCGGCCGGTTAACCCTCAATACCGGCCGATTGCGACCTCGCGCGTTGCAATCGGCCGGACCACAGCCCAGAATTCCGGGTTCCTGACCGCCATACTGCGGTTGTCCGTTGTAAGACAGGAAACAGGTCATGCGTAGCTTCCGTCCACTACTGCCGCTTATCGCCGCGCTCCTGCTGGCGAGCCCGCTCCATGCGGCGGGGCCGAAAGCTGCCGATCAGTCGCCTTATCGCCTGACCGGCATTGTATTCGCGCAACGAAACTGCCCGTCCCTGAGCGAGGCGGTTGAGCAGGTGCGGCGGCAATACAATGGCCGTATTGTCAGCGCCGAAACCCGCCGCAGCGGCAACCGCGAAGTCCACAACATCAAGGTCCTGACCCAAGACGGCAAGGTCAAGACGATTCGCATCAATGGCTGCTCGCTCGATCGCGGCTGAGGCACGGCTTCCGATGCGCCTGCTTGTAATTGAAGACGACCAGACCCTGCGGGCCACGTTGTGCGCCCAGTTTGCCGCCTCCGGTTTCGGCGTCGAACAGGCCGCCGACGGCAAGGAAGGCCTGTACTTCGCGCTTGAATACCCGATTGACCTCGCGATTGTGGATCTTGGCTTGCCTGAATTGCCGGGCCTCGACCTGATCCGGAAGGTTCGCGAGGAGGGCAAGACCTTCCCGATCCTGATACTGACGGCCCGCGATCGCTGGCAGGACAAGGTAGACGGTCTCGACGCGGGTGCCGACGATTACGTCGTCAAGCCATTCCAGTTCGAGGAGGTATCGGCGCGGGTCAACGCGCTGCTAAGACGGAGCGGCGGCTGGGCATCGTCCGTACTGAGCGCCGGGCCGGTCACCCTCGATACGACGCGCCAGGAGCTGGCCGTCAGCGGCAAGCCCGTGGAGCTGACCACCTACGAATATCGCATCATCGAACACCTGATGATTCGTGCGGGCGAGGTGATCTCCAAGAGCGAACTGACGGATCGCCTCTACGACCAGGATTTTGAACGTGACAGCAACGTTATCGAAGTATTCATTGGCCGGCTGCGAAAGAAAATGGACCCCGACAACGTGATCCATCCCATAGAAACCCTGCGCGGCCGGGGCTATCGCTTCGCCCTGGAACGCAACCAGAGCGACTGACGCCTTGTCGTCATTAAGCGCCCGCCTGCTGGTCTCCGTCAGCCTGCTGCTGCTGGTTTTTTTCGGCGCGACAATCGTTGTGCTCGAGGTGGCCTTTCGCGAGGCCGGGCAACAGGCCCAGCAGGATATCCTCGACGGGCAACTGATGACGATACTGGCAGCTGCCGAGGCCAACGGCCGAAGTGAGTTGGTAATGCCGCCGGACCTTCCCGAAGCACGCTTCAGTACCATTGGCTCCGGCCTGTATGGCGAAATTCGTGACGACTCAGGCAACGCAGTCTGGCGTTCCCCGTCTGCCCTCGGACTGGAATTACCGGTTAAAACACCTGCCGCCGCGGGCCAGGAAGTCTTTTACCAGGGGCAACTCGCCAGCGGCACACAGCTCATGCTGCTGAGCCTCTCAGTAACGTGGGAATTCAGTGGCGGCGCGCTGAAGCCCTATGTTTTTCATGTTGCGGCGAGCCTCGATTCGTTCCATGCGCAAATCGCCGCCTTTCGCCGGCAGCTCTTCGGCTGGTTCGCTGCCGTCGCGTTGGTGATGTTGTTCGCGATCTCACTTGCGCTGCGCAGTGTGCTGCGGCCGCTCAGGCAAGTCGAGGAGGAAATCAGCGCCATCGAAAGCGGCAAGCGGCAGTCCCTGTCGACCAACTTTCCTACCGAATTGCAGGGTGTTGCGCGCAACATGAACCTGTTGATCGGCAGCGAGCGTGCCCGCTCCGACCGATACCGGCAGACGCTCGACAACCTGGCGCACAGCCTCAAGACGCCGCTGGCGGCGATGCGCGCGCTGCTTAATGACAGCGCAACGGCGGGCAACGGCCGCAACCGCGTCGAGGCGGAAATCGAACGCATGAACGATATTGTCCGGTACCAGCTGCGCAAACCGGCATCCCTGGTCGGTGATCGCATCGGGCTTGCACCCGTCGCAATCAATGAGGAGCTGACGCGGCTCGCCGATGGCCTGCGCAAGGTCTACCGCGACAAGGGGCCGGAAATCACCGTTGATGTGGAGGAGGGGTCGGAGTTCCGGGGCGACCGCGGCGACTTCATGGAAGTCGCCGGAAACCTGCTCGACAATGCCTGCAAGTGGCGCCGCCACAAGGTCCATATTCACGTTGCCAGCGCAACGCACGCGGACGGCCGCTCCGGCATACGGCTGACCGTAACCGACGACGGCGCCGGCATACCGCAGGAAGCCGGTGAAATGCTGCTGGAGCGGGGCATGCGGCTCGACGAATCGGCACCAGGCCACGGCATCGGCCTCGCCATCGTAAAAGACATTGCCGCCTCGTACGGCGGCGACGTGCGCATCGCACGTGCAGAACTCGGCGGCGCCGAGCTGACCGTCAGCCTGTTCGGCGATCGCCTGGCCTGGGCATCAAGCGCATTATTCATGAACGCTTGGGCTATGGTGGCAGGCGGAGGCGCACCCCGGGGAGGGCTTTTCAGGGACGCTGTGAATACGTCCCCATCAGTTACAAGGGCTCTGTGACGGACGTCCCTGTCCGGGCTGGGCCCTGAAAAGCCCTCCCCGGGGCACACCTCCGCCCCGACCCTCGTGCCGTTCATGAATAATCCGGCCTAACGACCCTCGTCGGCCTTCTTGAGACCGATCAGCGGCCGGATCAGGTCGAGCGGTAACGGGAACACGATCGTGTTGGTTTTATCGTTCGCGATATCTTTCAACGTTTGCAGGTAACGCAGCTGCAACGCCTGCTCTTCAGTAGCCAGCATCTTGGCGGCTTCGGCCAGGCGCTCGGCGGCCTGCATTTCGCCTTCGGCATGAATGATCTTGGCGCGCCGCGCACGTTCGGCTTCAGCCTGCTGTGCGATGGCGCGGATCATGCTTTCGTCGAGATCGACGTGCTTGATTTCGACGTTCGCAACCTTGATGCCCCAGTTGTCGGTACGTTCATCCAGCAGTTTCTGAATGTCGGTATTGAGTTTGTCGCGCTCGGCAAGCATGTCGTCAAGATCATGCTGGCCAAGTACTGAGCGTAACGTGGTCTGCGCCAGCTGGCTGGTGGCTTCATAGGCATTGGCGACGCGGATCACGGCGCGCTCCGGATCAACGATGCGGAAGTAGATCACAGCGTTGACCTTGACCGATACGTTGTCGTGCGAGATGACGTCCTGCGTCGGTACGTCCATGACGATAACCCGCAAGTCAACCTTGGTCATGGTCTGCACAAACGGGATCAGGATGATCAGGCCGGGGCCTTTCACTTTCTGGAATCGTCCGAGAAAAAAGACAACGGCGCGTTCGTACTCCTTGAGGATCTTGATCGTGTTGAACAATACAACAACGACCAGCGCCAGAATGAGACCAAGATATGTAAATTCCATGATGGGTCCTTGAGTTGTGTTAATCAGTTAACATTCTGCAGCCGACCGCGGCCGCCGGGCGGCAATGGCATCAATTCACAATGCCTTCGGCGAACCCGGGTCGACTGCGCCGTCACCAAGTGGTTCGACACGCAATTTCAGGCCGTCAATGCGCCGCACGCGTACCCTTTGTCCCTGTTGCACGGGAACCGGACTGGTTGCCTGCCATAACTCGCCTTCGAGCCAGACGAAGCCTTCGCTCGTAAATGACTCCCGCGCCACGGCGATACTTTTTTCGATCTGTTCCTCACCGCTGACAGCGCCGCGATTTCGCAGCTTGACGAGGAACATGACCATCCACAGCAGCAACAGGCCGGCCACTATGGCAACCGAAAGTACGAATGTGATCGAAATACCGTAACCCGGCACACCGCTGTCAAACATCATAATGGCACCAAATACGAACGCGGCAATGCCGCCAAGGCCAAGTGCGCCGAAACTCGGGACGAACGCTTCCGCCACGATCAGCACGATACCGAGCACGATCAATGCGAGGCCGGCATAGTTGACCGGGATCACCTGTAACGCATAAGCGGCGAGCAACAGGCAAATAACCCCAACGACGCCCGGCACGATTGCGCCCGGGTTGTAACCTTCGAACAGCAGTCCGTAGAGGCCCACTATCATCAGCAGCAGCGCGACCTGCGGATTCGCGATTGTGCTCAAGACCTTGATTCGCCAGCTGGGTTCAATACGCTCCACCGTGACGTCTTCGGTTTCGATGGTGGTTTCCCGATTGTTGACCTTGACTGTCCGCCCGTTGACCGCCGCCAGCAGTTCGGCCTGGTCCACGGCGATCAGGTCAATGACATTCATCTCGAGAGCCTTGTCCGCCGTTAGCGTCGCGCCTTCGGTGACAGCTTTCTCGGCCCAGTCTGCGTTGCGGCCGTGGGCGTCCGCCAGTCCGCGAATGTACGCGATCGCATCATTTAAAACCTTGCGTTCCATCGCGCTGCCAGGTTGTCCGCCGCTTTTCTCATCAGCGGCGTCACTCCCAGCGTCACTTCCCGCATCGTTCTCTGCGGAATTCTCCTCGCCATTTTCATCGGACGAGGCTTCCGAATCGTCATTCCCGGCATCGCCGCTGCTCTCGTCCTCGGCCGGCGGATTGCCGAATGGTGACTTCGACGGCGCGTCTTCGCCTCCCAGTGAGACCGGCGTAGCCGCGCCGAGATGCGTCGTTGGCGACATCGCTGCAATGTGGCTCGCCAATACAATATAGGTACCGGCGCTGGCTGCCCTTGCACCTCCCGGGGATACGTACGTCGCAACAGGAACCTCCGACGACAGAATCCGGCTGACGATGTCCCGCGTCGGATCGACCAGCCCGCCCGGCGTATCCATGCGAATAATGACCAGCTTGCCGTTACGCTCGTTGGCTTCGTCGATGCCGTTAATGATGTATTCGGCCGTAGCGACGCCGAGCGGCCCTTCAAGGTCCAGCTGAAATACCGTGCCCTCTGCCGCAGCGAAGTGCGGAAGCAGCAGGCAGAGCAGGGCGGCGGCCAGCGGCCGCCGGCGGGCCAGAACCCGTCTCAGAGAATCCCGAATCATGGCTGCATGATACCAGCACTTATGGCACATGGGCGGCCGGACATGGCATCCTTGTAACAGTTTGTTACGGGACCCTTCATGTTTATACGCTTCATCACGACCGGCGGCACCATCGACAAGATCTACTTCGATGCCATAAGCCAGTTTGAGGTCGGTGATTCACAGGTCCGGCATATCCTGCAGGAAGGTCTCGTACAGTTTGACTATGACGTCGTCCCGCTGTTCCAGAAAGACAGCCTCGAAATGACGGACAGTGATCGCAGCAAGCTGCGGGATTACATCGCGTCCGATGACGCGACGCTATACGTAATTACCCACGGCACCGACACGATGACGGAAACGGCGCAGTACCTGGCCGGGCTCGACAGCAAGACGATCGTGCTGACCGGCGCCCTGAGCCCGGCCCGCTTTCGCAGCTCGGACGCCATGTTCAACGTCGGTATGGCCGTCGCAGCCGTGCAGGTCGCCCCGCCTGGCGTCTATATCGCGATGAGCGGCCAGGTATTCAGCGCCGGCGAAACCCGCAAGAACCGCGACGAGAACCGATTCGAACGCATTGACTCCTAAGCACGCCATCGCAGGAACGGGCTGAAACCCCCAGCCGGATTGTCCATGAACGTTTTACTTCGGTGGTTAGCGGAGGCGCACCCCGGAGGGCTTTTCAGGGACGCTGTGAATACGTCCCTGTCCGGCACAGCCCTGAAAAGCCCTCCCCGGGGCACACCTCCGCTCCTGCCACCGTGCCGTTCATGAACAGTCCGGGCCGGCAGCCGCGGCTCGTTCGGCAACCCCTAGCCGAGATCGAAATTAATGCCCTGTGCCAGCGGCAGTGTCAGTGCCCCAGTTGATCGTGTTCGTCTGCCGCCGCATGTAGCCCTGCCACGCATCGGATCCGGATTCGCGGCCGCCGCCGGTTTCCTTCTCGCCGCCGAACGCACCGCCGATCTCGGCACCGGATGTGCCGATGTTGACGTTCGAGATGCCGCAGTCCGACCCGCCGTGCGACAGGTAGCGCTCGGCATGTTGCAGCCGGTCGGTAAAGATTGACGATGACAGTCCCTGGCGCACGCCGTTCTGTTTCGCAATTGCGTCGTCCAGGTCTTTTGCCTTGATCAGGTAGAGAATCGGGCCAAAGGTTTCCTCCTGCACGATGTCCCAGTCGTTCTCGGCCACAGCGATAACGGGCTCCATGTAGTTGCCGGGGCCCTCGACGTGCCTGCCGCCGCACAGGCATTTCGCCACCGGCCTTCTTGACGGCTTCGACAGCTTTTTCGACACGCTCTATCGCCGACTCCTCGATCAGCGGCCCCATCAGCGTTTTTGCATCCAGGGGATCGCCGATGCGCACTTGCTTGTAGGCGTTGACCAGCAAATCCTTCAGTTCGTCGAATCGGGATTCGTGAATGATCACACGGCGCGTGCTCGTGCAGCGCTGGCCGGCGGTACCGACAGCACCGAAAACGATGCTCGGCACCGCTATTTCGAGGTTGGCGAACTCATCGATAATAATCGCGTTGTTGCCGCCCAGTTCCAGCAGCGATTTGCCCATGCGCTGCGCTACCTGCGCGCCTACCTGCCGCCCAACCTGGCACGATCCCGTAAAGGAAATCATGTCGACACGCTCGTCGTTGACGAACTGCTGTGCCAGTTCGTTGCTGCCGTCGTTGATCAGGTAGAAAACGTTTGGCAGGTCGAGGCCGCTGAGCGCTTCGGCGAAGATCTTCTGCACGGCGACACCACACAACGGTGTTTTCGGCGACGGCTTCCAGATATTGACGTTGCCGCAGACGGCCGACAGGCAAGAGTTCCATGCGGCAACCGCCACCGGGAAATTGAATGCCGTGAGAATGCCGACGAGCCCGAGCGGATGCCACTGCTCGTACATGCGGTGCAGCGGCCGCTCGGAATGCATGGTCTTGCCGTAGAGCATGCGCGACTGGCCGAGCGCGAAATCAGCAATGTCGATCATCTCCTGCACTTCGCCGTCACCCTCGGCCTTGATCTTGCCGTTTTCGAGCGTCACGAGGCTGCCCAGGGCGTCCTTGTTATCGCGCAGTGCATCGCCAATCCGGCGAACCGCATCGCCCCGCACCGGCGCCGGCGTCATGCGCCAGATCCCAAACGCCTCGCGTGCCTCCGCGATGACTTTCTCGTATTCGTCGGCCGTTGTGCTGTGGACACTCGCAATACGCTCATTCGTTGCCGGGTTGAGCGAATCGATAACAGCACCATTGCCGGACTGCATGGGCTTCGCGCCGCACCACGTGCCGGCGTTGACGTCCTCAAGGCCGAGTTTGCTGAGTATTTCTTTCATGAATCCGGCCCCCTGGCCAAAGTTATCTGGAATAGGTTGAATTGCCGGTCACCACCGGCGGCAGGCGGCGCATTGTGCCAAGAGCCACACCGGGATGCCACATACGCTCCATATTGCAGGATTTGCATCCGGGCCGTCGGGCGCGGCAGCATCAACCCCACACTTGCGGTCGTAACTTTTGCACTGCAGCAATGGCGCGTGGCATAGTCGCCGGCTGTTTTTGCATGACCTCGTCATTGCCGCATCGTGGAGTTCCCTTGAGCAGAACGTCGACCGACTGGCAGCCCACCAGCTGGCAGAGCAAGACCGTCGCACAGCAGGCGACCTACCCGGACCAGGGGGCGCTCGAGCGCGTCATCGCCGACCTGAGCCGGCTGCCGCCACTGGTCACATCGTGGGAAGTGGACGCATTGCGCGACCAGATTGCCCAGGCGCAGCGTGGCGAGGCATTCGTGCTGCAGGGCGGCGACTGCGCCGAAAGCTTTGATGACTGTACGTCGGAAAGCGTCGTCGCGAAGCTCAAGATCCTGCTGCAGATGAGCCTGGTCATGCTGTACGGGCTCAAAAAGCCGGTCGTGCGGATAGGGCGCATGGCAGGGCAATACGCCAAGCCGCGCTCGGCCGACATTGAAACCCGCGATGGCGAATCGCTGCCCAGTTTTCGGGGCGACCTCGTCAATCGCAACCCGTTCACCGCCGAAGACCGCGTTCCGGACCCGCAACTGATCCTGCGCGGTTACGAGCGCGCCGCGCTGACGCTCAATTTTGTCCGCTCGCTGATCGACGGCGGGTTCGCCGACCTGCACCACCCGGAATACTGGGACCTCGACTGGGTCGGCCATTCGAAGACGGCGGACCAGTACCACGCCATCGTCAATTCGATCTCCGACTCCCTGGACTTCCTGGAAACGGTGTCCGGCCGGCCGGTTTACCAGACCAAACGGGCCGATATCTATGCGGCTCATGAAGGCCTGCACCTGCTGTACGAACAGGCGCAGACCCGGTTCCTGCAGCGCCGCAACCGCTGGTACAACCTGACGACGCATTTCCCGTGGATCGGCATGCGCACGGCGAAGCTGGACGGCGCGCATGTCGAGTACTTCCGCGGTATCTCGAACCCGATGGGTGTCAAGATCGGTCCCGGCATGACGACCGAATGGCTGCAGGAACTGATCAGTGTACTGAACCCGAACAACGAGCCCGGCCGGCTGACGCTGATTCACCGCTTCGGCGCCAGCTCGATCGAGGAACACCTGCCCGGCATGATCCGGGCCGCACGCGAAACCGGGTCGCCGGTGCTGTGGGTCTGCGATCCGATGCACGGCAACACCGAGAGCACCGCGGACGGGACGAAGACGCGGCGCTTCGACAATATCGTCTCGGAGCTCGAGTCGGCGTTTCGCGTACACCGGTCGATGGGCAGTTATCTCGGCGGCGTGCACCTTGAACTGACCGGCGAAAACGTCACCGAATGTACCGGCGGCGCCCGCGGCCTGACGGACGGCGACCTTGCGCGCGCTTACAAATCAACGGTCGACCCGCGGCTCAACTACGAGCAGGCAATGGAGATCGCGATGCGCATCGCCGGGCTCAATCGCAACGGGGGCTAACGTAAGCCGGTAGGCTGCGCGGTCATTGCGGGCCCGTAATGGCGTGGCAATCGCATCGTCGTTGCGAGGCTGCGAAGCAGCCGCGGCAATCTCGTGAACATTGCCACCCTGGGTCGCTGTACCAGATCGCCACGTCGCTGCGCTCCTCGCGATGACGTTAGGACGCTGCGCTCCTCGCGATGACGTTAGGACGCTGCGCTGCCGCGCGATGACGATAGGACGCTGCGCGCCTCGTGGCGACGTATGGGGCCGTCAGAGGCGGTACGCCCGCAACGCCGCCCAGGCGGAATCGCTGTCGATCGGCATTGACGCGCCCGGCGGCAAGTCCGCGAGCGTCCACGGCCCGACCCGATGCCGGACCAGCCGCAGTGCGGGCAGCCCGACGGCGGCGGTCATGCGCCGCACCTGCCGGTTGCGGCCTTCATCGATAACGATGTCGAGCCAGGCGGTCGGAATATGGCGCCGCTCGCGAATCGGCGGGTCGCGCGGCCACAGCCGGGCCGGTTCGCCTGTGACAGCAACGCTGAGCGCGCGGGCAGGGCCGTCCTTCAACTCCATGCCCTCCGTCAGCCTCGCGAGATGGCGGTCGTCCGGCGTGCCTTCGACCTGCACCCAGTAGTGCTTGGACAGCTTGTGGCGCGGTTCGGCAATACGGGCCTGCAGCGGTCCATCGTCTGTCAGCAGCAGCAGACCCTCACTGTCGCGGTCGAGGCGACCGGCCGGATAGACAGCCGGCAGATCGATGTAATCGGCGAGCGTCGCCCGGCCGCCGCCATCGCGGAACTGGCTCAGCACCCGGAAGGGCTTGTTGAAAAGGATTAGCACAACGGCAGTATAGTAAGCGGGATGCGTCGTCCCGGCGTGATACAGCGCGCCGATCGCACTGGCCGAGCCAATCGTATGGCTTACTGGTTAATACCAAGTAACATTAATTACCCATTTTATATTGATGATTCTTAAGTAATAAATGGCGGGAAAAAACCAAACTCAAAACAACCGGATCGAGTACGCGGCAGACTTGTCGCCAACGCAAGCCGCGATGCTTACCGACGATGCACTCGATATGATCGCCGCGCTGTGCGACGAATTTGCGCCTCGCGTTCGCGAGCTGGCCGCAAGCCGCGAAGCGGCACAGCAGGGCGACGGTACCGAGCGGCGCCTCAATCTCTCGCCGGCCACGGAACCTTCCGGTGCTGGTGATTGGCGGATAGCGGATGTACCCGAAGTCTTTCGCGCCAGCCGGCTGGAACTCGTCGTGCCCCCCGAGCGCGCGGCTCTTGACACCGCCCTGGGCTCGGGCGCCGACTGCTGCATCGTCAATCTCGCCGATGCGCTGGCGCCGTCAGCAGGCAATGCCATCGGCGCGCAGGCTGCACTGCACGAGAGCCTTCGTGATACCAGCGCCGCCGCCACGCACCGTCCGGCGATACTGCTTCGCCCGCGCCCGCTGTTTGCCACGGAACCCGGCCTGTTGTGGCACGGGGAACCGGTACCCGCCGCTATCGCCGATACATGCCTTTACATCGTTCACAATGCCGCGCTGCTCGAGCAACAAACCAGCGGCGTTTACCTCGAACTGGCGCACCTGGCATCACAGGATGACGCCAGGCTCTGGCGGGACCTGATCCGGCACGTCGAAAGCGCCGGCCGCACCGGCAGCGGCACCGTCCGCGCCGCGATCCGTATCGATACCGTACCGTCCGCTTTCGCAATCGACGACATCCTGGGCGAACTGCGCGACTACGCCGTTGGCCTCCATACCGACTTCATCGCCTACACGGCCAGTTTCATTCGCATGTTCCAGCACTCGCCGGCCTTCATGCTGCCGGACCGGGCGGAACTGACGGTCACAACCCCGTTCCTGTCTGCACTCGCCACCCATGTCGTCCGGGCAGGACGACGACGAGGTATCCCGACGTCAGCGCCTCCGGTGACGCAATCGATAGATCCTGACGACCACGAGGCCAGTACCCGTTCGCTAAGCCTCGCAAAGCGCGACCTGTCCTGGTACCGGCAGCTTGGTTTCGACCGCCTGCGCGTTGTCGATCCGGATCTTGTCAGTTTCGCTGCCGACATTTACGACACCGTGCATCCGGCACCCGAATCCGGGCCGGGGCGCGCGCCCGTCACCGCCGACGACCTGCTGCAGACGGTGCGCGGCAAAATTACCCGCACCGGTTTGCGTGACAACCTGGGCATCCTGCTCCGCTACCTGCCGGCCGCCAGCGAAGGTCGGGGGACGGTTATAATGTCCGGCCAGCTGCATGACGCCGACAGTGCGCGCCTCGCGCTGGCACAGTTGTGGCAATGGGCACGACACGCGACCGGTGTGCTCGACGAAGGCCGGAATATAGATACGGCGATGATCCGCGAGATGCTGGACGAGGAGGAGGGCGGCGCCGACGCCGCGAGCGACCTGCTGCAACTGATCAGCAGCGAAACACTGTCCGACAATCTCTGACGCCGCGAGTACGCAGTCGAGACCGCGGCTCACACGGCATTCGCTGAGCCTGTACAATGCGCTTCCGTTCACCCCACCCCTTTGAATTTCGAGAGACCGGATGCAATACGACCACATCAAGATCCCGCCCGATGGCGCACCGATCACTGCCAATCGCGACCATTCACTGAACGTTCCCGACAATCCGATCATCGCCTACATCGAGGGTGACGGCATCGGTGTCGACGTCACGCCTGTCATGCTGGACGTCGTCAATGCGGCCGTGGAGCGCGCGTACGGGGACAGGCGAGCCATTCACTGGATGCAAATATACGCCGGTGACGCGGCCACAAAGATCTATGGTGAAAACGAATACCTGCCAGAGGAAACACTGCACGCGCTGCAGAAGTACGTGGTCTCGATCAAGGGCCCGCTGACGACACCGGTCGGCGGCGGCATTCGCTCACTGAACGTCTCGATTCGCCAGACGCTCGACCTGTTCGCTTGCGTCCGCCCGATTCGCTACTTTCCAGGCGTATCGACGCCGATGAAGGATTCGGACCTCGTCAACATGGTCGTCTTCCGTGAAAACACGGAAGACATCTACGCTGGCATCGAGTATCCGGCCGGCTCCCAGGAGGTACAGAAACTGATCAAGTTCCTGCAGAACGAACTGGGCGTCAAGGAAATCCGTTTTCCCGCAAGCTCCGGCATCGGCATCAAACCAGTATCGCGCGAGGGCTCACAGCGACTGGTGCGCAAGGCTATCCAGTATTGTGTCGACAACGACTTCCGGTCCGTGTCGCTGGTGCACAAGGGCAACATCATGAAATTCACCGAAGGTGCGTTTCGTGACTGGGGCTTCGAAGTTGCCCGCGAGGAGTTCGGCGCCAACGCCGATCGACGGCGGGCCCGTGGCTGACCTTCAAGAATCCCGAGTTACCGGCGACTGACGATCGTCATCAAGGACGTGATTGCCGACAACTTCCTGCAGCAGATCCTGCTGCAGCCTGAGGAATACGATGTCATCGCAACGCTGAACCTGAACGGCGACTACATTTCCGACGCACTCGCCGCCCAGGTCGGTGGTATTGGCATCGCGCCGGGCGGCAACATAGGCAAGGGGGTCGCGGTGTTTGAAGCGACACACGGTACGGCGCCTGGCTTTGCCGGCAAGAACCGCGTCAACCCGGGCTCGCTGATCCTGTCGGCCGAAATGATGCTGCGCTACATCGGCTGGACCGAAGCGGCCGAACTGATCATCAAGGGCATCGCGAACACGATCGCAAACAAGGAACTGACGTTCGACCTGGCGAGGCTGCGCGAAGCGATTCGCGCGCCGAAGCGCAAGGTAAACCCGAGCGACAAGCATCAAGTCGAGGACGAACTGCAACACCTGATCCCGGGCGCCAAATTGCTCGGCACGCGCGGCTTCGGCCGTGCCATCATCGCGCACATGGACGACTGACGCGCGTCTGATGAAGGCTATTTACAAAGAGGATTGCCGCGCCTGTCCCCGGCTGGCAACCTTTCTCGACGACGTACACCAGCGGCACCCGGAGTACTGGTGCCGCCCGGTACCGCCATTCGGTGCAATGGATGCGCGCTTGCTGATCGTTGGCCTCGCACCCGGCATGCACGGCGCCAACCGGAGCGGCCGGCCGTTCACCGGTGATCATGCCGGCATCCTGCTGTACCGGACACTCTATGAGTTCGGCTTCGGCAGCCGGCCCGACGCGGTCTCGGTCGATGACGGCCTGGCACTGTATGATGCGCGCATTACAAATGCCGTCAAGTGCCTGCCACCGGACAACAAGCCGGTGGGCGCGGAGATCAACACCTGCAATGACTACCTGGCCAACGAATTACAGACCCTGCAGTCCGGTTCGGTGGTCATTGCGCTTGGCGGCATCGCACACCGCGCCATCATCAAGGCGCTGGGCCTGCGCCAGGCCGGCTACGCCTTCGGCCATGCGGCCGAGCACGAGCTGTCGAATGACATCAGGCTGCTGGACTCCTACCACTGCAGCCGTTACAACACGAATACTGGCCGGCTGACCGACGCCATGTTCCGCGGTGTATTCGCGCGCGCGAGGGAGCTCCTCGACAAGACCGTACAGTGAGCCAGAACGACGCCACCGGGTTCGACCCCAGGGAATTTATCCGGAGCCTGACGCACCGACCGGGCGTCTACCGCATGCGCGACGGGGACGGCAATGTCATCTATGTCGGCAAGGCCCGCGACCTGAAAAAACGGGTGGCGAGTTACTTTGGCCGCGCTCACACGGACGTCAAGACTGCATCCATGCTGACCTTCGTTGCCGATATCGACGTCACGGTCACGAATACCGAAGCCGAAGCGTTGCTGCTCGAATACAACCTGATCAAAAAGCACAAGCCGCGCTTCAATGTGCTGCTTCGTGATGACAAAAGCTATCCGTACATTTACGTCGCGACGGAGCACTCCTTTCCCCGGCTTGAATTTCACCGCGGGCCGCGCAAGGGCAAGGGCCGCTACTTCGGCCCGTACCCGAGCACGGTTGCGGTCAGAAAGACCCTTAACGAGCTGCAAAAACTGTTCCTTGTCCGTCAATGCAATGACACGTTTTTTTCGAACCGCACACGACCGTGCCTGCAGTACCAGATTCGCCGCTGCACGGCACCCTGTGTTGGCTATGTCGATGAGGCAAGTTACCGGGAGGACGTCGATGCAGCGATCCAGTTCCTCGAAGGCAAGAACAAGAGCGTCATCAATGCTTTTGTCAAACGCATGGAAACGGCCGCACGGGAGCAGGAATATGAGCGTGCAGCACGTTATCGTGACCAGATTGGCCGGCTGAAGGAAGTCGAATCACAACAACTCGTCTCCCGCCATGCGTCGAAGGACCTCGACGTTGTCGCGAGCGCGAGCAAGCCGGGCACGCATTGCGTCACGGTACTTTTCGTACGCAATGGTGCGGTACTCGGCAGCCGCAATCATTTCCCGAGACTGGCTGGCGAGGCCACCCGGGAGCACATGATGGGCGGCTTCCTGTCGCAGTATTACCTGGGCCGCGAAGCCCCGCCCGAGATCATCGTTGACGCTGACGTCGAGGATCGCGACCTGCTCGAGGCCGAGTTCTCGCGCCGTTCCGGCCATACGGTGCGAATCAGGCCAAACGTACGGGGCCGCCGTGCGCGCTGGCTCGCGCTTACAACGACGAATGCGGAGCAGGGCCTCAACATGAAACTCGCCAGCAATGCCACATTGCAGCGACAGTTCCGCAGCCTTGGCGAAGTGCTGCATATGGAGAGCCCGCCCGAGCGCCTCGAGTGCTTCGATATCAGCCATATTTCGGGTGAGGCAACCGTGGCGTCGTGCGTCGTCTTCAACCAGTCCGGTCCATTGAAGTCCGATTACCGCCGCTTCAATCTGAATACAGCAGCCGCCGGCGACGATTACGCGGCGATGAAGGAAGCACTTACGCGCCGCTATGACCGTATCCGGAAAGGGGAGGTGCCCATGCCGGACGTGCTGTTCGTCGACGGCGGGAAGGGCCAACTCGCACAGGCGATGACGGCGCTCGACGAACTGGAAATCGACTGGCTGCAGGTCGTCGCGGTGGCGAAAGGCCGATCGCGCAAGCCGGGCATGGAGCAGCTTTTCTTGGCAGGCCAAAGTACGCCCACTATACTGCCCGCTGATTCGCCGGCACTGCATTTGATCCAGCAGCTCCGCGACGAAGCGCACCGTTTCGCGATCACGGGACATCGGCAGCGGCGCGGCAAGGCGAGGACGACCTCACGGCTCGAACAAATTCCTGGCCTCGGGCCCAAGCGGCGCCGCGAATTGTTGCGGCAGTTTGGCGGGCTGCCGGGCGTCTCATCGGCGAGCATCGATGATCTCGCTCGCGTGCATGGCATCAGCAAAGCGCTTGCGGAACGCATTTACAACGATCTACACCTCGATGGGCAATAGACTATAGGGGCCCTTGCACGACGTGAAACTCAATTTCGCCATCTTTCTGACGCTGGTTCGAATCATGGCCATTCCGGTTGTTGTATTGTGCTTCTATGCACCGATTCCGCACGCCCGGCCCATCGCCGGTCTTGTCTTCGGTCTCGCGGCGATCACCGACCTGCTGGATGGCTGGGTTGCGAGGCGCTTTAACCAGACCTCCCGATTTGGCGAGTTTCTCGACCCGGTCGCTGACAAGCTGATGGTCACGATCGCGATGATCGTCCTCGTACAAAGCGACCCGCGCTCAACGGTCGATATTATCGCGATGATTATCATTGGTCGCGAGATTACCGTCTCGGCACTGCGGGAGTGGATGGCAACGATCGGCGAAAGAGCGAACGTCAAGGTTTCATTTGGCGGCAAGGTAAAAACCGTGCTGCAGATGTTTGGCATCGCGTTCATGCTTTACCAGCAGCCGATTCTGAACGTCGAGGTTTACACCCTCGGGTTCGTGCTGCTGCTGCTGGCCGCCGGCATGACGCTGTGGTCGATGTTCGCCTACCTGCGAGCGGCCTGGCCGTCCATGCAGGCAGATCGCTGACGCGAGCGGACGGTGACAGGCCACTTGACTCCTCGAATCACACCGCTAAAATTGCCGGCCCTCTGCTGCTAATGCAGAGCTGTCCACCGAATGCGGGAATAGCTCAGTTGGTAGAGCGCAACCTTGCCAAGGTTGAGGTCGCCGGTTCGAGCCCGGTTTCCCGCTCCAGATTCATCGAAATTTCAGACGGTTACGCGACTTGCACGAAATCCGTCAGGAAATTCTCAGAAAACTTTTTCTGACCGGTCCGGCGCGAGGCCCGTCCGTCGGGCAGCACCGTTTCCCGGACGATACGGTCGTCATCATCTCGCACGGGACTCTCGCCACAAGCCGCCCAGACGTTTACCCTGATGTGTTCCGACCGGGTCAAACGGGCGCAGCCGCATCCGCGCAGCGCCTGACGGGCACTTGACAGAGCTGCACGCGATGCCAGCCGGCGAGTTGCAGGTCCACCTCTCCAAGTCCAGGCTTATTTCCGCCTGGCAGTGCCTCAGGAAACTCCATCTCGACATCCACCGTCCGGATCTCGCAATCCAGCCGGCAGGCATCGAGGCGCTGTTTCGCGCCGGTCGCGAGGTCGGCGAGATTGCCCGGCAGCTTTACGGCACGCCCGGGTCCGTCGTCATCCCGTACCAGAAGGGGGAGGCGATGGTGCAGCAGACAGCCCTGCTGCTGGAGCAGAGTGCCAACGAACCGATTTTCGAAGCCACATTCCGCCACCGCGGAGTACTGGTGCGCGTGGACGTGCTGTTTCCCGGTCCTGGTGGCTGGCATGCCGTGGAAGTGAAGGCGTCAACGTCCGTCAAGGATGTGCACGTGATTGATTGCGCGATCCAGTGGTGGGTGATGCAAGGCGCCGGTATACCGGTACAGTCGATTGCGCTCGGCCATCTCAACAACCAGTTTGTCTATGAAGGTGACGGCAATTATGCCGGGCTGCTCGTCGAGCAGGACCTGACCGAAGAAGCCCGGGGCCTCGGAGACGCCGTATCGGACCTGGCGCGCCGTGCGAGGCACGCCGCAAGCGGCAGACTGCCGGACGTGCGCGTCGGCATGCATTGCCACCAGCCGTACGACTGCGATTTCCGCGCGTTCTGCTGGCCGCTGGCAACGCTGTATCCGGTACCCGCGCTCGGTGGCAGCAAGGCGAAGCACGCCGAGTGGGTCAATCGTGGCTATACCGACTTGCGCGACATTCCGGCGGGCGAGATCACTGCTGACCGGCAGCAACGCATTCAACGAATTACAAGAACCGGTGAAGCCGAACTGCTGCCGGGCGCGAAGGAGACACTGGAAGCGCTCGGGTATCCGCGTTACTACCTCGATTTCGAAACCATTGCCCCGGCCATACCGCTCTGGGCGGGAACGCGCCCATATGAATCCCTGCCGGTCCAGTGGTCAGTACACACAGATGACGGCACCGGCGACGGCTCGCTCAAGAGCGCGCAGCACGCCGAATTCCTTGACCTGTCCGGCGAGCCGCCACTGCGCGCGCTCGCGGGCAGGATGATCGATACGCTCGGCACAACCGGTCCGGTGTTCATGTACACCGACTACGAGCGCCGCGTAATTCTCGACCTTGTTAACCGGTTTCCGGATCTCGGGGAGCGTTTGCAGCGTATCGTTGCGCGGCTCATCGATCTCGCCGAAATCGTCAGGACCCACTACTACCACCCGCGCATGCTTGGGTCATGGTCGATCAAGGCCGTGGGCCCGGCGATCGCGCCGCATCTCGATTACGCGCAACTCCCGGGCATCAACGACGGTATGGCGGCATCGGAAGGCTTCCTCGAGGCGATACAGGCGGACACACCGCCGCCGCGCAAGGCGACACTCAAGCGCCAGTTGTTGCGCTACTGCCGGTTCGATACTGAGGTAATGGTGGAGATCGTCAGGTTCCTTTGCCAGGGGCCTGATGGCCGGAACCGGGATCGACCCGCCGGAGACGGGACCAACTAACACAACAACAGCGTTATTCGCGAAAATTTCGTCGGAATTTACTGGTAATTTCAATACCGCCTGCGGCGCATAGCGGCACCGAAACCTGAGCTTGCGCATCAGGCCTGTACCTTGGTAACGGCGAATTGCGCCGGTTATTTACCGGCGTTACCGGTGAAGAAATCACCGGTATCACCGTCACACCGGATCGCCGCACGATGTTCATCAATATCCAGCACCCGGGCGACGGCGACCCGGCCTTGACGAATTTCCCCGCGCCACAGGACGGCGTCACGGTGCCGCGCGACTGCACGATCGCGCTATCCCGGCGCGATGAGGGGATCGTTGGGTCCTAGTGTCCTGACCGTTTTGCGAAACTCTTGACCAGCCCTTTGGCAACCAGTTACAGTTCATAGTAATAGACCGGTCGGTCTACCCGGTTGAACAACGGCGCGAATGCAAACATCGTGGTACAGAACACCCGACAACGGCTCCTCGATGCCGGCCTCAGACTCTTGCTGGCGCACGGCTACAACGATCTGGGCATCCAGATGCTGTTGCGCGAGACCGGTATTCCAAAAGGTTCCTTCTACCATCACTTCGCCAGCAAGGAAGACTTCGCCCTGCAGGTCGTGGACCAGTACATGGCAGAAGTCCATGGTGCCCTTGACGCCTGCCTCGGCGACGAGACCCTCGCCCCGCTGGACCGGGTTCGCCGATTCTTCGAGCTGTCGATCCAGAAATACCGCACGGAAGGGTATCTGGGGTGTCTCCTCGGCGGCCTCGGGCAGGAACTGTCAGGTGTCAGCGAGCGGTTCCGGGCCAGGATTGAAGGGTGCCTGGCCACCATTGCCGCGCGCATTGCGGTTTCTCTTGAGGCTGCCGCAGCACGCGGCGATCTTCCGGCCGACGCCGATACGCGGGGACTCGCGGACCTGCTGGTCAATTGCTGGGAAGGCGCCGCACTTCGCTCGCGCTTGTGGCGCGACCCGGTACCGCTGGACAAGGTACTCGATTTCTATTTTTCCGCCGTTAATCTGAAGAGAGTGGGAGGTATATCATGATCGGATTCGCAGATCGTATGTCCACGATGGGCCGTCTTCCGGTAACTTTATTTGCCGGAACGATTTTCATCGCGATCCTGGTCGCGCCGCGCGCACTGTTTGGCAGTGACGAGGCGTTCATCGTGGCCGCTGACTCGCCCGACCTGGCCTGGGGCCCGTGCCCGGCGTTCATGCCGGAGGGCTGTATGATCGGGGTCCTGCAAGGCGACCCGGCCGAGCCCAATGCCGACGTATTCTTCAAGCTGCCGGCAGGCAAGACCGTCCCGTCCCACTGGCACACTTCAGCGGAACGCATGGTGCTGGTAGCCGGTGAAATGGAAGTCAAATACGACGGCCAGGACGCAGTCACCCTGAAGCCGGGCAATTATGCCTACGGGCCACCGGAGCTTCCACACTGGGCAAGCTGCAATTCAGCCGTTGACTGCGTACTGTTCATCGCATTCGAGGAGCCGGTGAATGCGATGCCGGCTGAGGAATAGCACGGTTTCGCTGACGAACATTGCTCACAGAACCCATTAGTTCGCGGGGATACGCGATTTAAGGGTACAATGCCCGGCATCAACTCCCCGCTTTCTCTGCAGAAACCTACCCAATGGCTCAATCCTACGAAATCCAGTCAGTACAGCGCACCGATTCCATGACCGGCACCGAAGGTGCCATATGGCACAGCTACGTTATTTCCTATGACGGCGCGGAAAGCATTCGCGGCTATCGCGAAGGCAGCCGTGAAGATGTCATGCTGGCGGTAGAGGAAATCGTCGCCCGCCTGAACCAGCGGCACGCGGGCCGCTTTGGCAAACCCGGCCGTGTGCACCTTGTGCTGACGCCAAAGGAAAAAACATAGCAGACGCTGATCCATCGCCGGCGCTCAGCGCCTGGCGCAAACTGTCGGGAACTGCGGCTGGACGCTGGCTCTTCTCCCGCGTTGTCTGTTTCAGGGCGCCTTACTTTGCGTCGATCCATCCGGTCATCGAAACACTCGAGCCCGGACACGCCATCGCCAGCATCAAAAAGCGCCGCTCCGTCACCAATCACATTGGCACCGTGCATGCGATTGCAATGGCGAACCTGTGTGAACTGGTGGCCGGCACACTGACGGAAATCAGCATTCCCCGGTCGATGCGCTGGATTCCGCGCGGCATGCAGATCAGTTACCTCGCGAAAGCAGCTACCGGCGTGACGGCGACCGGTACATTCCCGGCTGTGCAGGAGGAGGTCGCGCAGGACGTTGTCGTCCCCGTCGTCGTCGTTGACCAGGGCGGGACGCGTGTCGTGCATGCGGATATCACAATGTATCTCACGCCGCGGAAGCCTGATTCCTGACGCGGCCGGTAATCCACGGTCCGGATTTAGACGTTACAATACCTTTCACCCGACATTGACGAGGAGTGACTCCGATGTCCCGAGAACGCCGTCCCGCCAAGGAAACCCGCAAGAAACCTGCGATGACGCCGAAAGAACGCAAAGCGGCGAAGAAAGAAAAGAAAGACGGGCCGAAGTCACGGCTCGGTTAGATTTCTACATTGCCAGCGGTCGATTGGCGCAACTCATGTATGGAAATTGCTGAATGGCGACCGAACTGCACGAAGAACGTTTGCAGGCGGTGCACGATGCGGTACGCGCCTGTGGGGCGCGGTCAGTACTCGACCTTGGTTGCGGCGATGGAGACTTTCTTACGCGTCTGCTTGGCGACCCGAAAATCAGCCGTATCGTCGGCATGGACGTATCGGCGGATGTCCTCGTTCGCCTGCGAGCTCGCCTGGCGGCGAGTCCGCCGGATATTGCGGCAAACCGCGTCGAGCTGATTTGCGGCTCAATGGACGAGAGTGCCGCGGCCCTGACCGGTTTCGATTGCGCCGTCCTGATCGAGTCCATTGAGCATGTCGAATTGAGCAGGCTGTCCGTCATCGAACGGGTTATATTCAGCGAGATGCATCCTCGGACTGTCGTCATTACGACGCCCAATGCTGAATTCAACCCGTTGCTGGGCGTGCCGGACAATCGATTCCGGCATCCGGACCATCGGTTTGAATGGGGCAGGGCGCGCTTTCGCAAATGGGCGGAAGGAACAGCCCGGCGTAACGGCTACCGTGTTACCTGTTCGGACATCGCCGGATACCATCCGGATTACGGCGGGGCCAGCCAGATGGCAGTTTTTCGGAGCTTCGGCGCTACACCGAATCCGCCGCTTCCCTCGCATCGTGTTTCAGGCGCATGACGCGTGCGCGATTGACGTAAAGCAGGTCGCTGATTTTTAAAACCAGCGAGTCCTCGTAGCGACTCAGGCGGCCATCGGCATAGGCAACCTTCCACAACAACGCCACGACGCGCGACTTCTCGTCCTCGCTCAAGTGTTCATGCAACAATTGGGTGAAGCCGTAAACTTCAACCATCTCCTCAGCTTTGGCGTCGGCGGCGACAGCCAGCTCCCCGGCTTCATCCGCTGTCAACTCGAAGTGCCTCTCAATCAGCTCCAGCAGCAAATTGAACTCTTTCTCATCGAACTGATTGTCCGCTCGTGCGACATCAACCATCAGGACGGCGGTCGCCATGCGAATCGCATGCTCGCGTTGCACCGGATCCGGTTGCTGCGCTTCCGTAGCCGACAGTGCATTTGCCACTCGCTCTACGATTCGCTTGATCATCTGTTTCCTCGCTGAAGTAGCCGCATAGTAGTGCGACAGCGGGGCGGCCGTCGAGTGCCGGGCTAATTTGCCTGCCGTCCGCTGGTATGCTCGAATGCGTGGCGGGTTCGCTGACGGACGCTGCCACCACGCGCCGTCCGGCCCCGCCGTCCAAAGGAATGGTGAAATGATTCCGTCCGACCTGCGCTCGGAAATACGCTGGCTTGCGAGCGGATTCCTGCTGATGCTGTTCTCCGGCTTCGGGCAGACCTATTACATCGCTTTGTTTGCAGGCCAGCTTAAAAACGACCTGTCACTGACCGATGGCGAGTGGGGCGGCCTCTACACGCTGGGGACGCTGGCAAGTGCGCTGTTGCTCACGTGGGCCGGCAAGCTGGCCGATACTGTCTCGATTCGCTGGCTTGGCTCGGGTGCGATTGCCGGGCTCGCTGTGACCTCGGGCCTGATGGCGTTCGTCACTGAACCGTGGCTGCTCGCGTGCATACTGTTCGGGCTGCGGTTCTTCGGCCAGGGCATGCTGACACATACAGCGATGACCGCCATGGGCCGCTGGTTCAACCGCAAGCGGGGACGGGCAGTATCGATCGCCGGACTCGGGCTGCCGACCAGTGAAGGTTTGATGCCGCCGCTTGCGGTCCTGCTGATCGCATACATCGGCTGGCGGCAAACCTGGCTGTTGTCGGCAATGTTACTTCTGTTTATCGCAGTGCCCGCCATCATTGTGCTCCTGAAATATGAACGGCATCCCACTCTCGGACCCACGCCCGCGGCCGCGTCCACAGCGGGACGGCAGCATCATCAATGGACACGCGGTGAAGTGCTGCGCCACCCCTGTTCTACGCCCTGATGCCCGGCATCCTCGCGCCTGCATTCATTATTACCGCCGTATTCTTCAACCAGGTGACGCTGGTTGAACTGAAAGGCTGGAAGCTCGCGTGGTTTGCCGCCAACTTCCCGCTGTTTGCCGGCGCGCATGTCGTCACGGCGCTCGGCGCCGGCTGGCTCGTCGATCGTTTCGGTTCCCGGCGCCTTTTGCCCGTCTATTTGCTGCCGCTCGGCCTCGCGATACTTCTGCTGGCACTGGCAGACACGGCGTTTATCGTACCGGTATCGATGGCGCTGATCGGCTTTACGACGGGTTTTGCCGGCGCAACATCCGGCGCACTGTGGGCCGAGCTGTACGGTACCGTGCACCTGGGGGCAATCCGTTCGATCACCATAGCCGTTGTGGTGTTTGCATCGGCCATATCGCCAGGGCTCGTCGGCGTACTGCTCGATGCCGGCGTCGGACTGGAACCACAGTTGATTGCCATGGCCGCCTATTGCGTCGCCGCGGCGTTGTGGATGCTGGCGCTGATGCCCCGGTTAAACCGGCTGGCTATGGGGTTATAGCTGGCCTGCGCTAATCGGCGCGCGACTCGCGCAACAGGCGGGCCGCCATCCAGCCAACAAACACTACGACGATCACGAGGCCGCCCCACAACAGGATTGTGCGCCATGCCAGTGGTTGCGCCGGCAATTCGCGCTTGAGCCCGCCGAGCGGAAAGCGCTCACCGAGCGACGCCGCAGCCACGGATCCGCTGGTGCCTGCCAGTTCCTGGATCGAACGATCACCCAGGATTCGTTCTTCCGGAAACGTTTCCTCGCCGGCAGACGGCCGGCCAACGCCAAGCGTGTAGGGCGGATCGCCCTGAGCGACGAACAGCAGCCGGTCCGGGAACCAGCCGAGCGCCAACGCAAGCGGCGTTTCCTGCCGACCGCGCGACAACACGACTTTCCAGCGTGACGCCCGAACAGGCGGGATTTTGAGCGGCTCGCTGGTTACGCTATTGTCGCCACGGCGAATGTGATGGAACGTGCCACTACCCGCGCGTTGCCAACCTTCCATGCCATCGTCCCAATACAGGATATCGGCGCTGATGACGGTGTTGACCTCGGGCAGCTCGAGATTGATGTGATCGACCCGGATGTTGCCGCCCGCGTCAAACAGCAGCCCGTTATCGCTTTCGTCGCGGCCACGGCTGTCGAGCAACAGTACCTGGCGACTGAACTGCGGTGTTTCAGTTCGTTGCACACCGTGGACTGCCGTAAGACTCCAGCGGGTCGGCAAACCGCTCCACGACAGCCGCAGGAAATCACTGTCCGTGGCCGTGATCATGATACGGCGCTGTTCAATTGCAACCGCTTCCTCGCGCAGGTCGGCAACGGCGCCGGCGCCAATGAGCCGCCAGTCTTCGAGATTGTCGCTGGCCTCAACGGTGACACGGCCCATGAATCCCGACAGGCTCTCCGGCCAGATCAATTCGACCGCATCGAAAGCAACTTCCGCAGATCGGGTATCGATGACGTACGCCGATAATGGCGGACTGATCTTCTGCAATTCAGCGCCTTCACTGACAACGTCAATACGTACGCCGCTCCCCATTTGTTCAAACAGCATCCGTATGCGGTCCGGGTCCGGGTACTGGTCCTGGTACAACGCCGCAAACGGCAAGCCGTGTCGTTGCTCCTGCCTGATCGTTTCAGCCTCGTGTCGCTCAACGACACGCGACACCGGTTCGCCCGCGGCGTTATAGACGGCAATATCACGCAACCCGGCATCCGCGGATGACTGATTGACAGCAAGTGGCAATTCAATGCGGTAGAAACTTGACGCCTCGTCGGTCCGCACCGGAAAGCCCCACGCGTAGTTGTTGAGCTCCGGAAGCGTGTTTTGCAACGTCTGTGCGCCCGCGCCTGTGAAAACTGCGGCGAGCACGGCGCCTGCCGTTAAGCTGATTCGCATCTTCATTTAACTCTCCGTGCCAGCCGCGGCTGCCTCCAACGTGCGGGGCGGTGCCGGTGCAAAATAACCCACTACCAGCAGCAACCCGCCAACCCCGAGAAACGACACGATGCGCGCGACAGTGCCGGTATTGTTCAAATCCACGGTAAAAAGTTTGACGACAACGAGTCCCATCAATACCGTGCCGGCAATCCAGACCGAACGATTGACGTGGCGCGCCCCGAACACCATGCCGGCAAATCCCAGCAAGCCCCAATAGATCGACAGAGCGGACTGCACAGACACCGAACGCAGCAGCGTCACGTCGGACCACGGCACGCCTGCAAGGTGATGCACGCCACGCACGACGGCAATCGTGGAGAGAACAAACGCTGCGAGCAACCAGACGGCAATACTGATCCTCAGCGAATCGCCGGCCATCAATCCGGACGTCGCGCGCGCCTGCTGCAGCCAGTACCAGGCAACAACGAGGCTCGCGAATGTCACCACATCGTACGGATTAAGGAATGGTATATAGGGCAGCGGCGCCGGATTTCCGCGGTGTTCGATACCCGCATTGGTCAGGGTCAGCAGCACTATCGCTATGAGTACCCCTGCGGCCGACAGGTACGCGGTCCGGTACGTGTGCAGCGGCCATTGCAACCTGCCCCGCAAGGATAAGAGGAGCCACGCGGCAATCGACATCAGAAGGAGCGCAGCGCCTCCTGCCCAGGTGGCATTAAGGCTGGCCGCATCGAGGCGCCAGTGTGCCTCGCCGGCAAGCGCCAGCACTACGGCGACGGCGCCCGCCCCATGCCAGGTGTACTCGCGCCACGACTGCCCGGCAGCATAAAAAAACAGCACCAGGAAATGCGCCGCAATGGCCAGCAGCCAGGCAAGGGCGCCGACACCGGCGAACAGGTGGCCATGCTCGATCAGGTACAGCAATCCGATCAGCACAAGGAGCGGCAGCACGGCGAGCGTCGCATGTCGCGCGGCGGTCCACGCAAGGCGCCGCGCGACGAGCGACAATGCCATCGCACTAACTGCAACGAACAGCGTCACGAGATTCGCCACCTGCGCCGACACCGCCCGATCCATGATTTCAAAAAGTCCGGTAAGCAGCCACCACGACAGGCCCCAGACGAGCAGCGCAATTGATAATACAGACTGTCCCTGGTGCGGGCGGGCATCGCGGCCCAGGTAAATGCGCCAAACAACGACGCTGCACTGATCAGAAAACCGCCGAGTGCATTGCCATTCATCAGCGCGATACCGGCATCGTGCTGCCAGCCGGCATTGAGAAAGCTTACGCCACTCGCGAACAGCAGGCCGGCGCCGCCAAGGCGCGCGGGCAATCCATTTTGCCGTACGCCGACCCATATCAACGCGGCTCCTTCAAGTGCCCACGCCGCTGCTGTCCAGCGCGCATCGAGCGCGAGCGGGATTGCTATCGTGGCGAACGCGATGGCAAGTGCCGCGTACGACTCGATCATCAGCACCAGTTGTTCGCGGCGGAAGCGGAACAGCCAGCCTGCCAGCAATACATAAAACAACGCGACGGCGGCTGCACTGATTGCAAGTCCGTATTCGCTATCAGCGACAAGCTGGGATTGCAATGCGAATGCAATCACCGGCGTGCCGAACAGTATCGTGCCGTCAACGACGCCACGAAGATCAGGTTTCTGGCGAAACGCAAACATGACCGCAATGGCCTGGTCGAACAGGAAATACAGGATCAGGAAAGGTTCTGTACTCGCGAAATATTCCGGCGAGTAATACCGGTAACCCCACAGTGAACCGATGCCGAAGGTAAAGGCAAAGCCGATCAGGTTCAGGCTGCGCCACGCACGATGCCAGCTGATGCCGAGAATCGCAGCGTTCAACAGCAGATAGTAGCTGAACAGCATGACATGGCTGCCTTGACCGGTGGACGCCAGCACCGGCGCAAGAAAGCCGCCAACCGTCGCGAGAATCGCCAGTGCGCGCGCGTCCTGCAGTACGGCCAGCACACCGACTGCAACGGTCAGGATGACGAGCAACACGAATGCGGCCGTCGCGGGCAGTAGCGCATACAGCCGGAACGCCGCGAATATGGTCAGGTAGAGAATGCCGATGCCACCGCCTTGCAAGCTCAGCGCATAAACAGCGTTTTGGGTTCGCAGGCGCCAACCGATTGCGAGCAGCGTTGCTGCAACCACGGCGATCCCGAGCAGGCGAAATTCGATGGGTACTCGCAGTATCTGGTGTTCAACCGTATAACGCAGCAGGAATGCCACGCCAAAGAACAATACTATTACGCCGAGCTTCACCGGAACGTTGCCCGTCGTCAGCCAGCGCCGGGCGAGCGACAGCGCCCGCTCCACGCTCGCGGGCCGCCTGGACGTGGTGGCTGTCGGGGTCTCCTTGACGCCTGCCGATTGCCTGGACGCCGGACGGTCCCATTCGGCCAGCTCCTCCTCGCGTCGATCCGGTTCTGCCGGGCGCGGCGAATGTGGCACCACCGGCGACTTATATTCCCCAGGGGCCTTGAACTGCTGCTCCATGCGCAGCAGTTCTGCCTTCAGATGGCTCACCTGTGCCAGCAGATAGCCCAGCAGGCCCCCGAAAACAAGGCCGCTGATGCCGGCCGCCTGGAGTCCGAACCATGCACCGACAACGATCAGCAATATTTGCATCAACATCCCCCGCCCCGAGCCCTGATCGTATTCGTTTGTGGTATCCGCAACCCGCATCAATGTCACAGTGCCGCCAGAGGCAGCCGGGCGCCCGCCAAAAAGGAGCGCTCGCCACGCCGCTCGGTCCAGACCGCCAGCAGCTCGTCGCCTTGCCTTATTATTTGCGGGACGCTGTAGGCGGCGACGCCGGTTGCAAGCGTAGTCGCGGCGCCGACCCGGCCACTCGTGGATACCGGCGTCAATAGCAAATCCGCGGCGCCGTCACCATTGCTGCGCAATGAACTGACGATTGCCGTGCCGTCGTCCATCAACAGCAGGCCGACACGGCCAATCGTGTCGACGCCGGCTACATCAACCGGCATCGAAAATGAACGCTGCGAAATCCGCGAGCGCGCCAGACGAACCCGGGGCACATCGTCTGCAGCCGTAAACCAGGCCACCGCAATGTCGTCATCGCGTGACGCGACAACCGGACCATTGACCGGGCAGCCTGCAATTTTCCAGCCATCCTGTGCCACGGTCTCACCGGCAAGCCACCGATCGTCGTCGCGGTGTACGCTGTAGATATCGCGAATTTCCGACTCGCTCCTGTCCCGGTAGACCGCCACCGGCCCGTCGGGCGTTACCGCAACATCGGTCTGGCAACAATCGCAGATCATTGCGTCCAGTTCGGTTTGTCCCGACAATGCCTGGTCGCGAGACAGCCGCGCTGCCCTTAGCGTCATACCGCGCATCGTATCGTCGCCCGATGACACCGTGCGCCGGCCGTCCAGCCAGACGAGGCCCGCGTAGCCGGCATCGGGAAATATACTAACGAAGCCGTGCTCGCTGTCCGTATCGTCGCGGTGCGGGCGTTCGCCGCCGGTCCAGCTCTGTCCGCCGTCATTCGATATCGCAACATGGATGTCATACGCATAGCCGCCAGCAGGCCGCCGCACGAGCCAGTGCGCCGCCCAGAAATCGCCGTCGATGGGAACCACCGACGGGAAATCCGCCCAGTTGACAAACCAGTTCTCGCCACGGCTGACCGTCACCGGATCCGTCCAGCGACTACCGTCCCGAATTGCGTATTTGAGCGCGTATCCGCTGCCCCCGGCTCCATCCAGCTAAGGACAACCCGCCCATCGCCGGTTCTCGCCAGGTTGGGTCCCAGGCTGCCAGCCCTGGACGGTATGTCGACCGCGACGATGGCAGGCGAGGGCGGCGCAGTGGGACGCTCACCGGGGCCGCATGCGGCAATCAGGAACAGCAAGACAATCAGCATGGGCCTCATAGTGCGAAGTATGCCGATGCTCCATCCCGATGGCGACTCTGATCCGTTATACTGCATCGCCTGCCGGGCAGGTGTGCTATCGTTTCGCGCCTTAGAATCCGGTCGCCTGGCTAGGTGGCAGAGTAGTCATGCAGCGGCCTGCAAAGCCGCGTACGTCGGTTCGATTCCGGTCCGCTAGCCTCCAACCTGAATTCGAACCTGGCCCGGGTGGCGGAACAGGTAGACGCTACGGACTTAAAATCCGTTGACCGAAAGGTCGTGCCGGTTCGATTCCGGCTCCGGGCACCATCCCTTTGCGACGTCCTCCTGCCACGCTGGCTGCCTGCACGGATTATTCATGAACGTGTTGCCTGCGGTGGTTGGCGAAGGCGTTCCCCGGGGCACACCTCCGCCCCTGACTTCATCGTGCAGCTAACCAGCCTGGCGTACACTCTGGCGTTGCGTAACAGGAGTGGCCGGCGGAACCGGCACGTCATCGCTCAATACACGGAATACGCCGGTTTCGGTCGATTCGACCGCGGTGTCCGCGTCCACCACCCGGTTGCGGCCTCGTTGCTTGGCTGCGTAGAGCGCCTCGTCGGCCATCTGCACGAAGCCCTGCTTGCTGTGATTGCGCTCGTGCGGCAGCAGGTGTGCAAGGCCAATACTGACAGTCACGTTTGGCGAGGCATCGGACTCAACCTGCTTAATGGCTTGACCCTGGACCTTGCGACGAATCGTCTCGGCCAGCCGCAACGCATAGTCTTTCTGCGAATCAAAAAGCAGTACGACGAATTCCTCACCACCATAGCGCCCGGCAAAATCCTGCGGCCTTTGCAGGCTGGCACGAAGAATTGCTCCCACTTCGCGAATAGTATCATCACCTGCCTGGTGACCGTATTTGTCGTTGAAGTCCTTAAAGTTGTCGATATCGATCATCATAATGCTCAGCGCGCAGCGCCCGCTCATGGCGTTGTCCCAGGCAGTGGACAACACATCGTCGAAGGCCCGGCGGTTCGGCAACTGCGTCAATGCATCGTGGTTCGCCCGGAAGTTGAGCACACGCTCCTCGAGAAACATCGTGCGGCGGTTGCGCTCCATCTGGAACGCACCTAGTGCGCAAATTATATTCAGGAACACGAGGAACACTGTGTTGTAAATCATCTGCACGTCAAGACCGGCAAACCGCACCGCAACTAAGAAGAAGGTTACAACGAGCGTACCGGCCGTTGCGATCGCGACAGGCATGCGCAGGCCGAGCAGAAAATAGATGAAAACAATGATGACGACGAAGCCGGCAAACAAGCGGGGCTGGTCCGACTGGACAGCAATACCACCTATAAACAGAGCCGTAAAACCCACAGTAAGACCGACGATAACGGCAACAGGCTGCAACAGGTAGTGGAGGCGCTGCGACCAGGTCAGCAATAGCAGGGCGAAAATGGAAGGCAACATGATACCAGCGCGCAGGACGTTCGCGCGGCTTGAAAACTCGACCGACATAAAGCGGTGATCGAGAAACATCAGCACCCCGAGCAGGGTGATGGCAACCATCATCTGAATGCGAAGGTTGATGCGATCATTCATCGCCGCTACAGAGCGGTATTCGATCTCCAAACGCCGATTGCGGAATTTCAAACCGGCACCGCGGTTTTCGAGTTCTTTGAGGTAAGGCCCTTCCATCAAGCGCTCCATTACGCTGCCGGGTGCGGTGAGAAGCAACGATGATAAGTGACTTTACTTATTAACGCGGGGCAACTGCGTCACAATTTGCTGCATAATTCCCTGATCTTTTTCATTTTTTTCTCAATTATTAAGCCTTTCAGACCATTTATGGTGGCTGCCGCGGCGGCCATCGTGCAGTTGAATATCCAACGCATTCTGACTAACGTGAAGCAAGCTGCGACACGCGCAGCGCACTCGGATGGGGGACAGAGGAATGACAGCATTGACACGGAGACAGCTACTTCTGGGTGGCGGGGCGCTGCTCGGTAGCGGCCTATTGCCCGGGTTTGGCGCCACGCTATTTTCACCGGCCGTAGGCCTCATCAACAGCGCTTACGCCGATGCCATTCCCCGCCCGGACTATGTGATCCGCGCCGGTACCAACGAGAATCCGTGGGGGCCATCGCGGGTTGCGCTGCAAGCCATTAACGCGTCCATGGATTTGAGCAATCAGTATGGCGGCATTGGCGACGAAATGCGTGCATTGCTCGGTCAGATCAATGACGTGCCAGCCGATCATATAGCCATCGGCAGCGGCTCCGGCGAAATTCTCAAAGTCGCCGGCCTGCTCGCCAGCATGACGTCGGGCTCAATTGTATGTGCCGATCCAACCTACCAGGACCTGGTTCGTTACGCCGCTCGCGCCGGGACTGAAATCATTCGCGTGCCGGTAGACAGCGAGTCGCTGGTCATGGACCTGGACGCCATGGCGAGTGCGATCCGTGCCGATACGCGGCTGGTCTACATCGTCAATCCGAATAATCCGATTCCGAGCATCATAAAGAAAAACCGGCTGCGTGACTTCGTGCTGGAAGTCTCTCGAGACCGCATGGTTTTCATCGACGAGGCGTATCACGAGTTTGTCGATAATCCTGGCTATGGTTCGATGATGGAGCTGGTTCGTGACGGCCATCGCAATATCATCGTATCCCGCACGGCCTCAAAAATTCATGGACTAGCCGGGTTGCGAGTCGGCTTCGGGTTTGCCCACCCGGACCTGATAAAGGCTATTGATGACAAAAAAACAGGGCAGCTCAACATACTCGGCATGAAGGCCGCCTACGCCAGTTACCAGGATGAAGAATTCCAGCGCTTCACCTTACGCAAGAACCGGGAGTCGCTCGCCATCGTCGAAGCCATGCTGGACGATATCGGCGCACGCTACGTCAGGTCCAACGCCAATTTCGTATTTTTCGAGACCGGATACGATGTTGAACTCGTCAACGCGCTGATGCTGGAGCAGGGCGTGCATGTCGGCCGCCCGTTTCCGCCGTTCCTCAAGTGGTCCCGCGTCAGCATGGCAAAACCGGACGAGATGCGGTATGTCGTCGCCGCATACCGGCGCATCCTGCCGGCGCTTGCCGAGCGGCAGGCAGCCTGAAACAAAGTGTGGCAAGATCATGCGCTTCCCTGAGACCGTCCGGAACCGAATGCAACCGTAATGGCCAGCCTGTACTTTTATTACTCTTCGATGAATGCCGGCAAGTCAACGTCGCTGCTGCAATCCAGCTACAACTACCGGGAACGCGGTATGAATACGCTGGTCATGGCGCCGGATTTCGATGACCGGTACGGCGTCGGCTACGTCACGTCGCGCATCGGCCTTGAAGCACGCGCAACAACATTCAACACGGCGGACGACCTGTTTGAAATCGTTTCAACCTGTTGCGCCGAGGACCCGCTGCATTGCGTGCTCATTGACGAAGCACAATTCCTGACACGCGAGCAGGTATTCCAGCTCGGGCGCATTACCGACGAGTTGAAAATCCGGTACTGGCTTACGGGCTGCGCACGGACTTTCGCGGCGAACCCTTTGACGGCAGCAAGTACCTGCTCGCGTGGGCGGACAATATCAGCGAGATCAAGGCCATCTGTTACTGCGGCCGCAAGGCCACGATGGTCCTGCGGCTGGATGAGAATGGCAACGCGGTTCAGGATGGCTCGCAGGTCGAGATCGGCGGAAACGACCGGTATGTTTCGATGTGCCGCCGGCATTTCAAGGAAAACTTTTACGGGGAACCGGCAGGGAAGTCGTCGGAAGAACTGCTGACGAGCGGCTCGGCAGTCGCACTCGATGAGTCTTAATACCGCCAGGCCGTTGCCGGGAAGTATTATTCCGCGGCCTGGCGCTCCTCGTCGCTGACGTCAATCAGCTCGGTGTTCTCGCGGGCAAGCAGCCGCCGCAGGTCGTCGAGACTTCTCATGATGACCGTCTCATTGAAGCTGTCACCGTTCAGCGCCACGCTTTCCTGCGCATTCGGATCCACGAACTTCAGGCCATGATGGCCAATCATGACGACGTCATCATTGACCATGACGTGGTTGGAGATGCGTTGCGAATTCACGAACGTGCCATTGGTGCTGTTCAGGTCCATCAGCACCGTTGTCCTGCCATCGCGGATGAACATCGCATGATGCCGGCTGATAAACCGGCTGACGATGGGCAGATCATTGTGCTCGGAACGACCGATCATGATGCGGGACCGGTCTAACGGAATTTCCTTGATCGTCTTGCCGTTGTACGTCAGGAACAGCTTTGCGGCATTTTTGCCTACGCTGCGGACATTGCTGACGGCCTGCAGTCCCGGCGAGCCGGTCATGGACGGCACCATCGGTCGTTCGATATCAGCAGGTTTGAGCGGGCAGCTTGTCGCACGCGCCAGTCCCAGCAACACCAGGCGATCAACGATCCCGGGCCAGCCGCCCGAGGCCCGGTGTATCGTCTCGCAAACCGCCTCCGGCAGCACGCTTGCCGGGTCTTCGCAACGACCGGCGCGCAGCTTTGCGTGCAAGTACGTCAGCGTCTCGTAATCTTCCATTGGCGACAGGTGAAAATCGCCGGTCAATCGCTTGCTGACGCACTCCATCGCCGGCGCCTTGACGATCGGCGCAAGGCATCGGTCACTGGACAGCACCAGCCGCAACGCATGCTGGTGCCGCGCACGGATGTCCGCGAGGTTGCAGAGAATCTGCAGCGCGTCAGGATTCAACGACTGCGTATTTTCGATAACGAGCAGCGGTGCGGAATGGCAACTGGCCTGCTGCGTCACGTAGACACGCAGCATGTTCAATTGCTCGTTGACAGAGTCCAGCTTGACGGAGAAACCGAACTGGCAAAGGATGCTGTCGAGCAGCGCCCCCGCATCGCGGCAGCTGCCGTTGACTATCGCGACGTTGCGATCTTCATCCAGCGTTTCGGCGAAATGCCGGAGTATTGTAGTCTTGCCGGAAAGGGCGGGGCCCTGAAACAATCCGAGGCCATGCGGATGTTTGCAGACGTTGCGCAGGAATCGCTCCGCGTCCGCCTGTGCCTGGAACACGACAAAGTACAGCGGATCGCCATGCGTCCTGAAGGGTTGCTCTTTGATTCCCGCCGCGTTTAATTCCATCGCCTACTGTATCGGTGTGGATTTATTTTTTTAATTCAGCTACTTCGACATATTTGTTAAAGCTGATGGTGGGTCGGTTCGCCGTGACGTCAGTCTACGTTTGACGGCCAACTCTTGTAAACTGCCGCTTGACGGGCGCTGACTATCAATACCTCACGAGAATTATAACGATTTAACATTAATTAAGTTATGTTAACTATTGAAAAATATAATAATAGCGATTCACAATCTCGCCCATTCGTCAGAATCGCCGACGCCCGCGGGGTCCTAACGCATTGACTGCATTACTGTCGGCGGAAGGCATTGGCCTGGTTCGCGGCGAACGGCGCCTGTTCCGGTCGCTTGATTTTGCGCTAAATGGCGGCGAACTGCTGCTGGTCGAGGGCCCCAACGGTTCGGGCAAAACCAGCCTGCTGCGACTGATTTCGGGTCTCATGGAGCCCGATGATGGCACGATTTTATGGAATGGAATGCCGATCCGCCGGGTCGCCCAGGATTACCGCGGCGCACTGGTCTGGCTGGCGCACAAGACCGGCTTCAAGCAGGACCTGACCCTTGTTGAAAACCTCCGGTTCGAACAGGCGCTCCGTCCAGCCTCGACGCTTTCATTCGACGATGTGCTCGCGCGCCTTGATCTCGCAACGTTGACAGCACTACCGCTGCGGGCGTTGTCAGCCGGGCAGCAACGGCGCGTTGCGCTCGCGCGCATGCTGTTGAGCAGTGCTCAACTCTGGATCATGGACGAACCACTTACGAATCTCGACCGGGGTGGGCGCTTGCTGGTCGGCGGATTGATCAGCGATCATATTGCAGCCGGTGGCCTTTGCGTCGCCGCGACTCACCAGGAACTCACAATCGATGCGCCGCAGCAACGGCTGACACTCGCGTGACACAGCCCGCAGAAGTAACGCCGGGACTTTTTGCGACGCTCGTCGCGGTCGTGCGTCGCGACCTGTTGCTTGCGTGGCAAAAGCCGGGCGACGTGCTGAATCCGCTGTTCTTTTTCGTCATTGTCAGCTCGCTGTTCCCGCTGGCGCTCGGGCCGGATGCGGATCAGTTACGCGCTATCGGACCGGGCGTAGTGTGGGTCGGCGCACTGCTTGCCGCATTGCTGTCGCTGAACAGCCTGTTTCTCGGGGATTTCGAGGATGGCAGTCTCGAGCAGCTGCTGTTGAGTCCGCAGCCGTTACCGCTGATCGCGCTTGGCAAGACCCTTGCACACTGGCTGCTCGCGGGCTTGCCGCTGGTCGTTGTATCCCCCCTGATTGCAATCAGTTACGACATGCAGCCTGCCAGTTTGTACGCCATGATGCTGACACTGGTGCCGGGCACGCTGAGTCTCAGCCTGCTCGGCGCCGTCGGCGCCGCCCTGACTGTTGGCCTGCATCGCGGCAATGCGTTACTGGGTCTTCTCGTATTACCGCTGGCGATGCCGGTCCTCATTTTCGGTGCGCGCACCGTGTCGCTCGCAGCGGCGGGCGATTCCATCAGCGCCGGGCTTTACTTCCTTGGCGCGTATTGTATGTTGGCGCTGGCTCTCGCGCCGTTCGCTACAGCCGCCGCCCTGCGCATCAGTAACGAGTAGTTGTAAACAACCATGTGGACCTTTTTTCACAAGCTGGCGTCACCGCCGCATTTTTACCGCCTGTCTGCACGCATGATGCCGTGGTTTGCCGCCAGTGGAATCATTCTTATTCTGTACGGAGCCGTGGCGGGCCTTTTTTTCGCCCCGGCGGACTATCAACAGGGTGATGCGTTTCGCATTATTTATGTTCATGTACCGGCTGCCTACCTGTCGATGATGGCCTACATGGTCATGGCGATCGCCGCCGGCATCGGGCTCATCTGGCGCATGAAGCTCGCACACGCGGTAGCGGCCGGTGCGGCACCGCTTGGCGCCTGGTTCACGTTTCTTGCGCTGGCCACCGGCTCGATATGGGGACGCCCGATGTGGGGAACCTGGTGGGAATGGGGCGATCCAAGGCTGACATCCGAGTTGATTCTGCTATTCCTTTACTTTGGTTACATGGCGCTGCGTTCGGCCATTGATGACCCGGCACGCGCCGATCGCGCCAGCGCGGTGCTGGCAATGGTGGGCGCCGTCAATGTGCCAATCATTCATTTCTCGGTCGAGTGGTGGAGTTCGCTGCACCAGGGGCCAACGATTGTCCGCGAGGGCGGTCCGGCCATCGTTGCCGAAATGCTGTACCCGTTGCTCGGCATGATCGTTGGATTTTCGCTATTATTCGGCGCGCTGCTATTGAGCCGGGTACGCGCGGAAGTACTCTACCGCGAGCGGCGCGCAAGATGGGTGCGGGAAATGATTGAAGCGGGGACACGCGCGTGATCGAAAAGCTCGCCATGGGAAACTACGGACTGTACGTATGGAGCTGCTATGCGCTCACTCTTATTGTGGTCGTGTTGTGTAGCGTACAAGCGAGCCGCCGGCACCGTGCTGTCTACAGCGACATCGTGCGGCGCCTGCAACGGAAGGAGCCTTAAGGAATGAAGCCGAGACAACAGCGCATGCTGGCAGCCGGCCTGGCCATTGCCGGTGTCGCGATTGCGGTTGCCCTCACGTTGCGAGCATTTGAGGAGAACATGATGTTCTTCGTCGAGATCTCTGACGTCGTCCAGGGCGACGTGCCCGAGGAGCGCAACTTCCGCGTGGGCGGCCTGGTCGTCGAGAACAGCGTACGGCGCAAGCCCGGCGACCTCGAGATCGCATTTGACCTGACGGATACCGTCAGTGAATTGACAGTCTTGTACAGCGGCGTCCTGCCCGACCTGTTTCGTGAAGGCCAGGGCATCATCGCCCACGGCCGTATGAATGAGCGCGGCCAGTTCGTGGCGGACACGGTGCTCGCCAAGCATGACGAGAACTACATGCCGCCGGAAGTGGCAGATTCGCTGCAGAAGCACGCGGCTGCCAAAGCGGCGGCGGCAGCCGGCGAGGACCAATGATTCCAGAGATCGGCCATTTCGCGCTGATACTGTCGCTGTCGCTCGCGGCCTGCCTGACCGTCTACCCGTTGCTCGGGGCACATCGCCGGAACGAGACGATGATGGCCGTTGCGCGACCCGCCTCGCTCGGCATGTTCGTATTTGTCGCTATTTCCTTCCTGTGCCTGACGGTATCGTTCCTGCAAAGCGATTTTTCCGTGCTCTATGTCGCCGACAATTCGCACGTGGCACTGCCGGCGATTTATAAAATCTCCGCCGTGTGGGGCGCGCATGAAGGCTCGCTGCTGCTGTGGATACTGATCCTGTCGATATGGACGCTGGCGGTGTCGCGCCTGAACAGTGAACTTCCGCCGCAGGTTGCCGCTCGGGTCCTTGGCACCATGGGCTTTTTGAGCTGCGGCTTCATGCTGTTCACGTTGCTGACGTCGAATCCTTTTGAGCGCCTGATACCAGCGGCGCTGGAGGGCGCCGACCTGAATCCGCTGCTCCAGGATCCGGGCCTCGCCATTCACCCGCCGATGCTCTACATCGGTTACGTTGGCTTCTCCGTCGCGTTTGCCTTTGCCATAGCGGCAATGCTCGAGCGGCCGGCTGGACCGGGAATGGGCGCGCTGGACCAGGCCCTGGACGACGGTTGCCTGGCTGTTCCTGACCGTGGGCATCGCTCTCGGCAGCTGGTGGGCCTATTACGAACTGGGCTGGGGCGGCTGGTGGTTCTGGGACCCGGTCGAAAACGCATCGTTCATGCCGTGGCTCGCCGGCACCGCGTTGATACATTCGCTGGCCGTGACGGAAAAGCGCGGCCTGTTCAAGAGCTGGACTTTATTACTGGCGATTTCAGCTTTCTCGCTGAGTTTGCTCGGCACGTTTCTTGTGCGCTCGGGCATGCCTCGTGTCCGTACACGCATTCGCCACGGATCCCGCACGCGGCCTGTTCATACTGATGTTCCTGCTGGTTGTAATCGGCGGCGCGCTGACGCTGTATGCCTGGCGTGCGCCGCGGGTGGATTCAAATGCGGGCTTCCGCGCAATGTCACGCGAAACGTTCCTGTTGCTGAACAATGTCCTGCTGGTCATCGCGGCAACGCTGATACTTCTGGGCACGCTGGCACCGCTGATCGTCGAGGCCATCAACGGAGAAAAAATTTCCGTCGGTCCGCCCTGGTTCGAGATCGCGTTTGCCGTGCCGATGGTGCCCCTGATTTTCCTCATTGGCGTCGGCATGCACACGGCGTGGCGCCACCAGCCGTGGCGCGAGCTGTCCAGGCAACTCAGGGTACCGGCCGTAATTGGCATCGTGCTCGGGCTCGGGGTACCGACGCTGATCTACGGACGCTTCGGACTTTTGCTTGTGGTTGGGTCGATTGCGGCATTCTGGCTGCTCTCAGTGTCGCTGTTGCAGCCATTGCGGTCGTGGCGCCGCCCGCCCGGTACCGCGGGTATCACTCGCGCGGCACTCGGCATGTCGGTCGCGCATTTCGGCGTGGGTTTATTTGTATTGGGTGTCACGTTCGTATCAGCGTTCACTGTCGAGAAAGACATCAGCATGACGCCGGGTGAGACGGCGGAAGTTGCCGGCTACGAATTCGAGCTGCTCGGCCTGCGCGATGTCAACGGACCCAATTTCCGGGCTTTGGAAGGCGAGATAGAAGTGCGGCGCAATGGCGAGTTCGTCAGCACGCTGCGGCCGCAGAAGCGCACCTACCTGGTGCAACAGAGCCCGATGACCGAGGCCGGCATCGAAGCTGCCTGGAACCGCGACCTGTTTGTCGCTCTTGGAGACCCGCTTGGCAATAATGCGCGGAGTGTGCGCATCCAGTACAAGCCGCTGATCCGTTTTATCTGGCTGGGCTCGTTCGTCATGGCACTGGGCGGCCTGATCGCATTGACGGACCGGCGCTACCGGCTGCGTACGCCGGCGCGTGACCGACAGCCCGCGGCCGCCGCGCCGGAGCCGGCCCGGTGACGTTACGTTTTCTCGCACCGGTCGCCGTATTCGCGATCCTTATCCCGCTGTTCATTTTCGGGCTGTCGCGCGACCCGTCTGAACTGCCTTCTCCCTACATTGGTAACCCGGCACCGTCGTTCAGCCTGCCGACACTGCAGGACCCGGACAAGACCGTTGGCAGTGACGACTACAGAGGACAACTGGCGCTCGTCAATGTCTGGGCAACCTGGTGTGTCGGTTGCCGCCAGGAACACGCATTCCTGATGGAACTGTCGGAACGCGGCGAGGTGCCCATCTACGGCCTGAACTGGCGGGACCAGCGCGCCGATGCGCTCAAGTGGCTCGATGCGCTTGGCGACCGGACGCTGACATCTGGCGTGGTTGAGCGCCAATGCGGTCGCGTCGGTATCGACCGGGGAGTGAATCGCGCCGAAGCCGTTCCCTGGATCCGGCGAAGGTAACGGCCACGTGCTCTATAAGCATATCAGTCCACTGACCGAGGAAGTCTGGCAGGAAAAATTCCGTCCGCTGATCGATGCCGAGCAGAGCGCGCCATGAGGTTTCTTGTCTGCGTCGCGCTTCTTCCTGCCTGTGATCGTGGACCTTATGCAATCGTGCACCGGTATTGGTTCGAGATCCGCATGCGGCAGCGTTCCGGATGAACCTTTATCGATGGAGGGCGTGCCTGCAATGCTGAGAACCAGACGACAAAGAGCACTCCAATGCCTTCCTCGCCTCTGACTGGCGGCGTGAGTTTCGCCGGCTGAGGGTCGAGGGGAGGACGAACAAGCAGATCTTTGACTTCCGCGTCGCACGCTACAGCGGATTTGCGCTTCTGACCGCCCGCGCAGGAGCGGCAAAGCCCTGGTCCTGTGGCTCGCACCGCTGGTACTGGTGCTTGCCGGTGGACTGATTGCCGTACGGGTCGTCCGGCTGCCGGCGATGTGCCATCCAGGTCGATGACGCCGACCACGGAGCTCTGTGAGCCGACAGCCGGACTGCCGAGTGATCTGGCTGGGGCGGTTCGCCCGGTATGCTCTGTTGCGGCCTGCGTCGCCGAGTCTGGCCGATGCTGCGCCTGTGGAAGCGCCGGCTGCGGCGGTGTCCGGCAGCGCGCGGCATTCAGATCGTCGGATTCCTGGCGCCTCACAGGCGGCCTCCGGATGCGCAAATAGGGTCACCCGGCGCTGAACCGGGAGAAACTACCGGCCCCCCGGGACACCGAACATGAACCACTCGGCAGCGGCGCTGGACGCGACCTGCCGCCGGCGACCCGGACGACGTCGAAGGCGGAAGATGCTCGGCCGCTGCCGCATGCAGCGGCAACGACTGCAGGTCGTGCCGTTTACGCCTTCGAGCAGGCGCTGGACCGTGAGGGCGGTGACAATGGCCAGACCCTGGCCGACCTCGGCGAGGCAGTGACGCTGGCTGAAGGTGCTGGCGTGACGGGGCGCGCCGCCCAGTTGATCGAATCGGCGATTGCCGCCGCGCCCAATAATCCGAAAGCACTTTTTTACGGCGGCATCGCCGCATTCGAGCGCAATGATCGCGAACGTGCCGCGTCGCGCTCGGAACGCCGCTGGCGTCGTCGCCGCCGGCCGGAAGTGCCGCAAGACGTGCTGCGGCAACGCGTCGCCGCATGGCGGCGTGCGAAGCAGTGCGCCGATCAGCAGCAACGCGGGCCGGCGCGCGCGCCCGGAGGCCGGCACAATGGTCGTCGAGGTTGATGTTTCGCTGGGGGAACCGGCCAGCAAGGTGGTTCCGGGCAATGCCACGGTATTTATCATCGCCCGCGACCCGGACCAGCCGTCACCGCCGCTCGCTGCTGTGAGGCGGCGCGCTGCAGAGTTGCCGGCCACGGTCAGCCTGAGTGATGCTGACGCGATGCTCCCGGGGCGGCCGTTGTCGGCACACACCCGCCTCGAAATCGTGGCACGGGTATCAATGTCCGGCCAGCCGATTGAACAGCCGGGGGACTGGTACGGGATGGCACGTATCGATACGAATGAATCAATGCGCGCTGACATCATTATCGATCGTGTCGTCGATTGACCGGAGGACGCCGCGTGATTCTTCAGGCACCCATTGAAGACGCTACCATGTGCTTTGCCTGCGGGCGCGATAACCCGATCGGTCTGCAAATTCAGTTTACGCTCGATGACGACGGCCGTTGCCACGGGCTGTTCACACCCGGACCGAACCACGTCGGCTACGAAAACACGGTGCATGGCGGGATCATCTACGCGGCCCTCGACGATGTCATGGCCAACGTGCTTTACCTCAGTCAGCGCAAGGCACACACTGCCCGATGTGAAATCCGCTATCGCCAGCCGCTCGAGATCGGCCAAACGGTTCGACTGCTGGGTTCAGTCGTCAATGAACGCCGGCGCCTGCTGCAGCGTAGGGAGAGGCGAGGCGCATCGCCGACGATGCAGTGATCGCAACCTGCGATGCAAGCTTCATGCTTGCCTAGTCCGGGCTAATGTCACTACCAGAATCACTCAAAGGACGATTACGGCTGCCGGTCATCGGTGCCCCGATGTTTATCGTCTCCGGCCCCGAACTCATACTGGCGCAGTGCAAGGCAGGCATAGTCGGGGCGTTTCCGGCCCTTAACGCCCGCCCCGAGGCCAGGCTGGAAGAATGGCTTGCACGCATCAGCAGCGAACTTTCCGGGTTTGCCGAGGCGAATCCGTCGCTGCCGGTGGCCCCTTTTGCCGTGAACCAGATCGTGCACCAAAGTAACGACCGGCTGCAGCATGACGTCGAAATGTGCGTGAAGTACAAGGTACCTGTTGTCATCACCAGCCTCAGACCGCCCGCTGAAGTGGTCGAGGCCGTGCATGGCTATGGTGGCCTCGTGTTTCACGATGTCATCAACGTGCGTCATGCACGAAAGGCAATCGAGCAGGGCGTCGACGGAATCATTACCGTATGCGCCGGTGCCGGCGGGCATGCCGGAACGCTGAGCCCGTTCGCGCTGGTCAGGGAGGTGCGCGAGATTTTCGACGGCACCATCATCCTGTCCGGCAGCATGACCCGAGGCGGCGACGTCCTGGCCGCGCAGGCAATGGGCGCCGACCTTGCCTATATCGGCACGCGATTCATCGCCACGGAAGAAGCGAATGCGACCGCTGCGTACAAGGAAATGATTGTTGCCAGCAAAGCCGACGATATCGTTTACTCGTCGCTCTTTACCGGCGTCCATGGCAGCTACCTGAAAGGCAGCATCGCCAATGCCGGGCTCGACCCCGACGATTTGCCCGAGGGCAATCCGCAAAAGATGAATTTTGGCAGCGGCGGAAACACACGCGCCAAAGCGTGGCGCGACATCTGGGGCGCGGGGCAGGGCGTCGGCAGCGTGCATGATATTCCGCCCGCCGGCGAACTGGTATTGCGCATGGAGCGGGAATACCAGGACACGCGCAAGGAACTTTGTATGTCCGGTGCATCGTCACAATGAACCTGACCGCGCTGGCGCTCGTGGGTACCGGAGGCCGCGCTCGGCGCCATCGCGCGCTACGCACTGACACTGGCTCTACCGCGTGAACTGGGCGAGTTACCGCTGGCGACACTGTTGTCGAACCTGATTGGCTGCCTGGTCATCGGTGCGTGTCTTGGCAATGGCTGGCAGAGTCCGACTGGCTGTCGGGCACGGCGGGCTCATGCATCGGCGGATTACCGGCTCCTGATCGCGATCGGTTTTTGTGGCAGTTTCACTGACGCTGTCATCAATGGTGTTCGAGCTGAGTGCGATGATGGAACGCAACCTGGTCCTCAATGCGTTTTCCTACCTGGCCGCGACCCTGGTCGGTAGCTTTGTCTGCTTCTACGTTGGCGCCACGCTTGTACGCACGCTGTCCGGCCTCACATTACGTTAGCCCGGGATCTATTCTATGAACGGCACAAAGGTCGGGGCTGGCGGAGTGCGCGGCCGGGCAGGGCTTTTCGCTGTGCCGGACAGGGACGTCCGGCACAGAGCGTACAGGGACGATCACAGCGTCCCTGAAAAGCCCTCCCCGGCGGCTCCCCGCCCAACCACCGCACCAAACCGTTCATGAGGAATCCAGGCCAGGAGTCTGGCGCGGTAGAACCACGAATGAGGCGGGCGTCCGGGACCTCACGTTGACCACCGGCGGAACGCGGCTTAACCTTGGTCCACGTTGGAACAGACGGGCAGAAAGGCGGGCAAAATATGGACCTGATCGCGCTTGCAGTGCCTTTTTTCCTGCTGGCCCTGCTGCTCGAGGTAGGTGTGGACCGCTGGCGCGGCACCGGCTACTACCGGCTGAACGATGCCATAAACAGCCTCGTGCAGTACCGGCACACTGAGCACCACCATCGGCTATTTCACCCGTTTATTGCCGGTGCTGATCTGGGGCTCGGTTCTTCAGCACCTGGCGTTGTTCAGCATAGATCCCGCGTTGTTTGACCTGTCGGCACGGGGCCTGCTGTTGTGGCTGCTGGCACTGCTGGCGTTCGACTTCTGCTATTACTGGGCTCACCGCTTTGGCCATGAGATCTCGATCTTGTGGGCGGCGCACGCCGTGCATCACCAGAGCGAGGATTACAACCTGTCCACCGCCTTGCGGCAAACCAGCACCGGGTTCCTGTTTTCATGGATTTTTTACCTGCCACTTTTCCTTATCGGTCTGCCACTGTCCGTTGTCGTCACGGTGAATGCCATAGACCTGATCTACCAGTTCTGGGTGCACACGCAGCATATTCGCAAGCTCGGCTGGCTCGACCGCCTGTTCGTCACGCCATCCAATCATCGCGTGCATCATGCACAGAACGAGATCTACATTGATCGCAACTACGGCGGCATACTGATCGTATGGGACCGGCTCTTTGGAACGTTCCAGGAGGAGCGTGATGACGAACCGGTGGTATTTGGTGTCCGCAAGCCGCTCGCCAGCTGGAATCCTTTCTGGGCCAACGTGCAGGTCTATGACGACCTGTGGCGCGACGCGCGCCGGACTCGCCGCTGGCGTGACAAACTGGGCATCTGGTTCCGCCGTACAGGCTGGCGCCCGGCGGATGTCAGCGAGGGCTGTCCCAAATCGAATGCCGGCATTGATTCATTTACGAAGTACGATCCGCCGTTAGGGCAGGGCATGCAGACGCTATCTGCTTCGGCACAGTCCCTCGCCGCCGTCATTGCGATCCTGTGGATCGGCACCGTGTTCGCTGTCGAGGGGGCGCGTGCTGTGCTGCTCCCGTGCGCATTGCTGTGGTTCAGCCTTTACGTGCTGGGACTGCTTAATGACCGGCGGCCGTCGGCCATTCGCACGGAGCAATGGCGGCTGACCGCCATCGTGCCGTTGGGAGTGGCGCTGCTTTACTATTCCGGACTGGTGCCGGTCGCACCGCCGACGCTGGTTACGGCGACTGCCGCCTACGTCGCAATCTCGTGGTTCGGGCTGCAACGGGCCCGGGCCGGCGGAGAACAGCACATCGCACATGCCGCGTAAGCGATTTAGCGCGGCTGAAGCCCGGCGTATCGCAATCAGGGCGCAGGCGCTGGATCGCACCGGGCGGCCTTCACGCATCGATACCCGGCATATCACCCGTGTCAGAACTGGCCGCGCTGGCTGCATGGCTTGGTCTCGACGAGATTTCGGTCAACCGTCGCGGAAATTTCGCGACAACATTGTCCCGCACGCTTCGGGCGCGGCACGCGGACTGACCGGCGAGGCCCCCGGTTCAGACGCTGGGCTGCGGCCGGATCGGCGAGCCGTCAAAGAACCGGCTCAGACGAAAAGGCGATAGATCAAAGCCGCGCGTGTCGCCGGTCAGCATTCCGGCGACAACCTTGCCGGCGCCAGGCCCGATGCCGAATCCATGTCCGCTGAAGCCCGTCGCGATATGAAAACCGCGAATTTTTTCATCTGGCGATATGACCGGCACGACATCGGGCGCCGTTTCCACCATGCCGGCCCACGTCTCGACAAACGGGATTTCGGCCAGCGCCGGAAACACCTCGCCCAGGTTCTTGCGAATTTGTGGCACGACTCGCGGGTTCGGCGCCGGATCGAGCACGCGCATGTGTTCAAACGGTGTTGCCTGGTCCAGCGGCCAGCGCTTCGGAGTACGCAGCTCCTCAATAAAGTCGCGGCCGATATAGGCGGAGCACGCGAATTTCCTGCCACAGCGCCGGCAGGAACTTGAAACAGTAGCGGAATGTCGTGGGCGTTATGCTGTGATCGAGTATCGCGCCGTGCGCGACATTGTAACCGCCGCTCTGCCGGCGCCGGATGCCGACCTTGTCGTCAAATACGCAGCCTTTCAGGATCTCCGTACCTGGCGCCGTACGCACGACCGTGCCGCGAACACGCAATTGCGGCAATGAAATGCCAAGTGACCGGCAGAACAATGCACTCCACGCACCCGCGGCGCACAAGACTGTCGATGTACGGATCGTCCCGTGCTCGGTGACTACCGCCGATACCGCACCACCGGCCGTTTCGATACCGCGCACTGCACAGGCTGCCAGTATTGATGCGCCTTCGCGCGCCGCCGCCCGGGCGATGGCCGGCGCGGACTTGTGCGGTTCCGCACAGCCATCGCTTGCGGCATACATCGCGCCGCACCAGCGTGACGAGGCGTCCGTCACGCGATCGTCGAGCTCTCGTCCGGATATCATCCGGGTATCCAGTCCGTGCCGTTTTGCAATCGGCAACCAGGCCTCGAATTCCGCAATCTGCTTTTCCGTTTTCGCGAGGAACAGGCAGCCCGCTTGCGTAAAACCTGTGTCCTCACCAATTTCCGCCTCCAGCTCGCGCCAGATGCGCATGCTTTCCATCATCATCGGCAATTCGCGCTCATCACGCCCTTGCTGACGGACCCAGCCCCAGTTGCGGCCGGACTGCTCGCCGGCAATGTGGCCCTTCTCACAGAGGACAACATTGACCCCCTGTCGTGCAAGAAACCAGGCTGTGGATACACCGACTATGCCGCCCCCTATGATGACGACATCAGCACTCTCCGGTAACGCCTCCGGTGGTTTGAATTCGCCACTCCAGGTGCGCGACACGGTGCGGGGATCGATATCTGACTGCATGCCTGTCTCTCTATATTTCTGCGAATTTCCGAGCGTGCAGAATCGCCGTTACCGTTTCAACAAACCCATCACGGCCGAACGCAGGCGATGGTCGCGCAGGCGCATGAACGTCCGGAACAGTATCGGTACGAGGAACAGCGTCAACGTCGATGCGACGAACAGGCCAAAAACCATGCTGGTCGCAACCGGTCCCCACAGCAACGACTTGCCGCCGAGGCCGGTCGCAAGCGAGAACAGGCCGGCGATAGTTGTCAGTGTCGTCATCAGGATCGGTATGACGCGCCGGCGTGCGGCGTAGATGATGGCGTGCAGCGGCCGCATGCCGCTGCTGATCCGGGTGTTGGCGGCGTCAATCAGGACAATCGCCGCATTCACGGCTATGCCAGTCAACGCCACAACGCCGTACAGCGTATACAGGCTCATCGGATTGCCGGTGATCCACAGGCCGAATACCACACCGACAAATGCCATCGGTACCGTGACGATGATCAGCATTGGCTGAAAATAGCTGCGGAACTGGGTGGCAAGAATCAGGTAAATAAGCCCGAGGCCAAACAGGCCAAGGATCAGCATCGAATCGATGCTCTCCTGGATGTCGTCGAACGCCCCGGAAAAATCGAGATCCGTCATCGGGTAGCGGTCGCGAACCTGGGCCCGATCCGTCATGATGCGCTGCGTTGCAGCGACTGTGTTGATCAGTTCTTCATCGAGATCGGCTTCGACAGTGATCGCGCGGCGAAACTGGTAATGCCGGATCGTGCCGCTGCTTTGTTGCACGCTCGAATGCGTCAGTGCCCCGAGCGTCGTTGTCCCGCCCCCAGGTAGTACGACAGGGTCATCGAGAATCGCGCGTACATTGTCCGCCGAACGCCGCGGACCGCGCACGCGGAGCTCCACTTTTTCGCCCTCATCCCGCGTGAACGCAATAATCTCGCCGTCCAGGTGCAGGCGGACGAGCCGCGCGACCGCTCCCGGCGTCAGGCCGGCCTGGAGAATTGCCGGCGCATCGAGATCCAGTGTCAGTTCGTACCGCCCCGGAACGTCGTTGTCCGTTATGTTCGACGCGCCCTCGATATCTGCCACCATCTGCTTGACGGCATCCGTCGCCGCGCGCAGTTCATCGAAGTCGTCGCTGCGCACCTTGACGCTGATATCCTTCGAAATCGGCGGTCCGCCGCTTAGCTCGAAGAAAGAAATCTCCCCGTCACCCGGCGTCGATGTTGCGAGGTCACGGATCGCATTGACCGTGTCGGAGACGGACCGTCCGTCGTCGCCTCGCGGCATCAGTGAGACCTGTATCTGGCCGTACTGGTCACCGAAGAGCGCCTCCGCGTCGGTGAACTTGACGCCGGCGATGCTCGTCACCGCGCGTACTTCCTTATCATTAAGTGCGCCCCGAATACGTTCTTCGACGCGTACCGTATGCGCCAATGTCTCATCGATCGGCGAGTCCGGCGGCATGTCCACATTGACGTAAAACATGCGTATCGGATCGAACGTGAAGAACTCGACCCGGACCTGCTCGGTCGCAACACCCGCGACAGACAGCAGGAACGCCCCGATGCCCGCGGCAAAAAAGCGCTTCGGACGACGGAATACATAGGCCAGCGCACGCGTATAGCGGGTGCGAACGAGATGCGTCCAGCGGCCGCGCCAGTGGCGCATTCTTGCGCTGGCCGATTGCGGCTTTTGTGAAACAGAAATTACGTGCGAGGGCAGGATCCAGAACGCCTCGATCAGGCTAACCAGCAGCCCAACGGTCACGACGAGCGGGATGATTTGCATGAAGTCGCCGAGTATGCCGGGCAGCAACATCAACGGCGCAAAGGCGGCAATCGTCGTGAACACAGCGGCTGTTACCGGCTTGCCGACTTCCTGCAACGATTCGAGCGCGGCAGACAGTGCCTCCTGGCCACGCTGCAGGCGATAGTAGAGCGCTTCAACGACGACAACAGCATCATCAACCAGCATTCCCAGCACAATAACGATACCGAGAAGTACCGACACGTTCAGCGTATTGCCGGTCACGTTCAGCACCCAGAACGTTCCGGCAATTGAAAACGCGATGCCGAGCGTGACGAACGCCGCAATCCGCATGCCGAGAAACAGCCAGCAAACGCTGAGTACCAGGATCAGGCCAAACAGCGCATTACGCTGCATGACCGTCAAAGCCTGGCGTGTCTGCGTTGTCTGGTCGTCGGCGAGTAGCAGCCGGAGACCGGTGCCGCCAAGCACCGTGTTCTTGTCGTCGATATAGGCGTTGATGCGATCGACGAGTTCCAGCGTATTGGTGAAACCAACCTTGGATATCGACATGAAGACCGCAGGCATGCCGGACGAACTGACGGCCTGGCGCGGTTTTTCCTGGCCCCGCCTGACCGTTGCGATCCGGTCAAGCGGCACCTTGGCCTGCGGATCACCGCGTGGAGCCAACAGAAACCTTGCCAGTTCCTCCGGGTTCGTCGTCTTGCCTGCGACGCGTATCAGCCAGGCCTCATCACCGACATCAAGCTGGCCGGCTGACACATCAATGTATGCTTCGCGCAACTGGTCGGCGACATCGGCTGCCGTCAGGCCGTTGGCAGCAAGCCGCAATGGATCGATTTCAATCTGCAGTTCCGGTTCATTGAAGCCGAACGCCTGAACCCGGTCCACGCCCTTAAGACGCTCAATCTCTTCCTTGATGAGCCGCGCCTGGCGCCGCAAGCGCTCGTCGTCGGCCTGGCCGACCAGGACAACGCTGGCCGTCGGAAAACCGTTTGACGTCGTTATCTCGAGGACGTACGGATCCTCAACATCATCGGGCAATTCGTCGTTGGTCTTACTCTGGATCTCCCTTCTCAAGTCCGTCACGCGCTTGTCGAACTCCCTTTCCGACAGTTCGCGAAAGCGCACGAGTATGTCCGAGACACTTTCGCGCGAACTGCTGGAAACAAACCGGATGTCCTGCACATTGCGCAGGGCGTCCTCGAGCGGGCCGGTCACCAGCTCCTCGACATCCGCGGCGGTTGCTCCTGGCAGCACGGTATTGATATTGACGAAATTGAAGTTGATTTCCGGATCCTGCTCGCGCGGCATCTGGATATAGGACACCGCGCCGAGCAGCAGCACGACGCCGAACAGGATATTGACCAACGGGTGGTTGGTCAGCAGCGTACGCATCAGTTTCATTGACGCGTAATCGTCAGCTCGTCACCGTCCTGCAGCCGTGACTGGCCGCGCACGACGAGCAGGGTATCGGGAGGCAAATCAGCGGGGGCCGGGCGGCCTTCCTGCGCGTCCGGCAACGGAACAAACCGGGCCTGCGCACCATCGGCCACAAACACGCCCAGTCGCTCACCGCGCTGCACAATCAGCGATACCGGCACAAGGCCGGCTGTATCTGTCCAGACTATCTCGCCAGTACTGCCGATTGGCGCGGCTTCGCCGACGAAGCCGAAGCGCCCCTTCTGTATCCGGCTGTCGCGGTCGATCACGGATGACAGGCGCAGCAGCCGGACGGGCCACTCACGTCCCCGCGTGACGAAGCGCATGGCATTTGCGCGTTCCAGGTTGCCGGAAAAACGCGGATCGAGGTCGCCTTCAACCTCCCGGTTGTCGGTCTGCACGAGCGTGACGAGCGCGGTGCCGGGCATGGCGAGGGCGCCTACCTGCGCCTGACGTGCAACAACCGTTGCATCGTACGGCGCCAAAATACGTGTGCGCGAAAGATTAAGCTTTGCACTGCGCACGGCGACAAGCTGCGCGGCGCGGTTCGCCCGAAGCACGGATAATGTCGTGCGACGCTCCAGAAGGTCATCGTCGGAAATGAAATTGCTCTGGAACAGCTCTTCACCCCGGGCGAGCAGACGCTCTGCCTGTTCGATCTGCGCCTCGAGTGCAGCGAGTGAGGCTTGAGCCTGCTCCAGCGCCAACGATGCATCATCTTCATCCAGTCGAACCAGCACGTCGCCGGCACTGACTGCCGCGCCGACATCGGCCTCGATCACATCGACGATCGCCGTGACCTGGGACGTTATGGCGGCCTGGTTCGCCGCAACAACAACGGCCGGCGCACGCACCTCGTTATCTATCAGCCGCTCGCCGAGCGCCTGAACTTCAACCGGTATTGCGGCGTGCGCGCCGCTGCAGACCAGTGCTATCAGTGCAGCGTATCGAATCCTGTTCAACATCATGCATTCGTATTCTTGGTCCGTAACCGTCTCTCCCAATGACCCCGGGATGACGATTCAGTTCAGGTGGGTGGTCGCTGTCAGGTTACTGCCGCGCTGAATTATAGCGCCGTGGCCGGTCCCGATGCACGAACTGGCTGCGGCGGGGCTTGCGATTGTGCGAAGCAGCGTGGAAATGCGTATTCTACCGGCATGAGTCGACGTCTGCCCTTATGCGCGTACTGATAGCGCTGCTCACCGTGCTGCTTCTCGATGGCTGCGGCAGCCAGGAGGTCCTGGAGTCGCGACCGGCGGCGAATGCATCAGGCACGAGTTTTGCCGGCAACTGGCAGCGCCGCGAAAAGGCCGGCGATGTTGCGCGTCAGCTGAACCGTGCGATTCGCGAAACCGCAGGCATGCCCAATCGTGTCATCGTGCCGCTCGACAATGAGCGCCGTCGGCCGCAGCGGTCGAAAGGCGGCCTGGCGCATGTCTTTCTGAGGGACGGCGACAACCTCAAGATTACGCAAACTCCTTACGGGATTTTCATCAGTTTCGACCGCTCCGTCGTTGAGGAATACCGGTTTGGCGAAAACCGGATCATTACGCTTGGCCAGGTCGAGGCCCAGCGCGTGTCGGGCTGGGATGGCGATGACGATGTCGTCGAGAACACTCGGCCGAAACGGCATGAAGGTCTCTGAGCGCTTCAGCTTGTCCGGCGACGGCTCAATTCTGACGCGGGAGATTGTGTTTCGGAGCAGGAACAAGCAGGAGGTCGTTGTCACCGAAACATTTGCCCGGAAACCAGCTGAAAAAAGAGGCTTACCCCCGGTGCAAGCCCTGGCTGCGGGGAAGAAAGGCAGGGCCGGGGCAACCCCCAAACGGGGAAGCAACAATACTTTTCCGTTCGAGGTATAGCTTACATGCCTTGCAGTTCTAGCGACGTAGAGATTGACATACCTTCCAGCTCTAGGTATCTTGCCCGGATTGCTGTTTTACCCGGAGGCCGTGCATGGCCCAGTCCAATCCCCCGTTCATGAGCGGTGTACCCGAACTGCTGCTGTTGCGCCTGCTGGCACAGCGGGAGATGTACGGCTACGAACTGGTGCGGTCGGTGCGCCTCGTGACCGGCGAAGCCATTTCCCTGGGGGAGGGCGTGATCTACCCGGGTTCCCGGCATGGCCTCGAGAAGGGCGGTGCACTGAAATCGCGGCGCAAGGCCGTCGATGGCCGTACGAGGGTGTATTATGCCGTGACCCGCAAGGGCCGTACCCGCCTCGAAAAGCTGCAAAAGGAGTGGGAGCGGATCCGGGGTGGCGTCAGTGCCGCCCTCGATACGCCACATCATGGCTGAGCCCCGCTCTCGCCCGCTCCGAGGGACTGCTGATGCGCGCCGGCATCGCGCCGCGCCACAGACGGCGGTCTCCGTCGCGGAAGCTTCGCGAGCATTTCGCGGATATCCCCAGGAAGCAATGCGGCGGCAGGGCGTGTCCCATGCCGACGTCGGGCGCATGGCACATGCCGAACTTGGCGACCTGGCCGTTATTGCATCTGGAATGGCGAGTCACCCGCAACTGAAATGCTGGTCGAGACGCTGGCCGCGCACGGCCCGGCGTCTTTTTCTATCCGCTTGCCTGGGTTTGCCTGGTGCCCGCCATGCCGGTTATCACTGGCGTTCGCCACGCATCGTTGATTGCGCGCTGGGGAACCTGTCTCTTGCTGAGTGCCGGTTTTACGGCCGCCCTGATGCTGGCAATGCAACTCGCAATCCAGGCCGGCTGACACCCGCTTGCTGCTCCGCTGCCTGCGACTGCAGCGGACGGTAGTTTTTCAGCACCGCTCTTACGCGCAGTTTTCCATCGCGGTGTTGTTCGATGATAACCGGCAGGTAATTGAGCTCGGCCACACACCACAGCGTGCTGACGCGCGATGACTCCGCCGCCCGGTGCTGGATACCGACAGCTTCAAACGTGCCGAACGGTACCCGAACCTTACGGCTGCCAATATTGGTAACCGTCAACTCCTTCAGCTCGTCTCCGTCCAGCAATGCATAGTCTCCGCCGCCATTCTGGTTCAGCAGGTTGTGCATCAGTTGGTACTGGATTGATACCCGGTCATGCACCGGCCCGTCGAATTCGAAGCGGAAATTCTCGTCATTGATCTGTCCGGAAACGGCTTGTTCGGAGTAGTCAAAATAGAACGTCATGCGCTTCGGATCGCTGGACAGCGTATCCGTTGACTCATAGTGCTGCGGGCGGATGCCGTCGCCCGTCAGCGAAAACTCAGAGTACTCCGAGATCGTGCCACTCATCAGCAGACTCGCAAATCCAGTGGGCCGGATGATCGAGTGTGCCGCAAACCCTTCTTCCGTCTTGTACATCTCACTCGTCAATGTGCCACTCAGCACACTTATCTTGACCTTGTACTCAGCGATATGGGGCTCGAGCGCCCGCTCAGCGGGAAACACGGCAGGCGCCACCAGGAGCAGCAGGGCAGGGAACCACCTTGTCGGCGCTAACAAAACCTTGAGGTTCTTATTCATCGGCGTCTCGCTCGTCCGTTATCAATAGAGCTTCTGACCGCTGCTTGAGAGCATTGATCGCCTTTTCCATCCCACAGCCGATGCTGCTCGAGCTCGTCGACGGACCTGTCCCGCGGCATCAGTTGCGGTTCCCCGACTGAAATAACCACCCGTGCGAACGGCTTCGGCAGCATGAAATCATCCCACCGCTTGAGGTACCAGGCGCGATCAGCAGCACAGGCAATCGGTATCATCGGCGCTGAACCGATTCGCGCCATCAATACCACGCCCGGCTTGAAGTAGTATTTCGGTCCCAGCGGGCCGTCGGCCGCCGTGACGATCGACACGCCGTTTTTCATTGCCTGGTGAATATCACGCATCGCCAGTGCATTGCTTGCCTTTGCCGAGCCACGCACAACCGTTGCACCCCAGGATCGCGCGATTCTTGCCGGCACCTCGCCGTCAACAGACGCCGAAATAATGAAGCCGGCCTTGAAACCGCGTTTGAGCCAGGCGCGTGTCTGCTCCAGGCAGCAAAAGGAATCCTGGTGCCAGTAGCAGGGCGCGCAGAGCTCGCCACTCCGGATGTACCGGTTGAGTACATCTGCATCGATTACGGACTTCTCGCCAGTAGCTCCACCACAGCAACCGGCTGACTCCCAGAAATACCGGAAGACCGATGAAATAATACAGACGCCGACCCGGAGAACATACGTCGATTGGACGCCGGACTGCGCCGGACCTCGACGTCGCTGTAGTCGATTTTCTGTTCCGGACATGCTGCCTGCCTGTTGCGCATAAAATCGGACAGGCGCCGCATGGCATCCGTCCTGGACCATCAAAGTAGACTATTGGCAATGAACGCCGCATGAACCACCCGGACGGCGAGCCATGCCGGGCGGCAGTTTGCGGTACCGATCTCGTGCCGGTCAATGTACCATGGCGCCTCAACGCGCTCCGCGCTATCAATAACTCTCGACGGATCATGAACTTGGTGCCAGAAACACGCGTCAGCGCGCCCGGCCCGGACGAGGTTATCGCGATCGATATCGGCCCGCAGTCGCTCGCCACACTGGTCCACCTTCGCGACCGGTTTGGCAACGTCGTCGCCGTCAAAACACCTAAGGACCGGCTGGCGCTGTTTATCAATGACCCCGACGCCGTGCGCCGCCTGCTGGTCCGGCATCACGCCAACTACCGGAAGGGCCGCGGCTTCGAACGTGTGGAAATGCTACTTGGAAACGGCCTGATCGTCAGCGACGGGGATACCTGGCGCCGGTCACGTACGATGATACAGCCGGCATTCAGCCGCCAGAACGTACACCGGCTGCTCGGATGCATGCGAACCTGCACCGAAACGGTTGCACAGCGGTTCGAGCAGGCGGCCACCGCAGGTGAGGCGGTGAACGTTACGCAGGCCATGAGCGATTTCGCACTTGAACTCATTCTCCGCGCTATTTTTGGCGCGGACTACGACAATCGCATCGTGCAGGATGGGCACAATCCGTTCGCATTCCTGAGTCAGGATGCAACGCGTGACCTGACCGTCGTAATGCGCATGCGGCGCCTGCGCGATTTACTGCTGGCTATCGTCATCAGCCGGCGCGAACAGGCTGCGGCGGATCAGTATGACTTTCTGGCGATGTACATTGCCGCGACCGACAAGGACGGAGCCCCGTTTTCCGACCAGCAGTTGCTGGACGAATTGATGACACTGATCGTTGCCGGGTACGAAACGTCCGCCGGAACATTGAACTGGGCCTGGTATCTGCTTGCACATCACCCGGCTGTTGAAGAGCAACTGCTGGACGAGGCCCGCACCTGCAATGGGCTGTTGTCACATGATGCTGACGGGGATCCGGGGCTGACCGACATGCAATACACACAGCAGGTCCTCGAGGAGACACTGCGCCTGTATCCGCCGGTCTGGCTTTATTCACGCCGCGCCATTGATGAAGATACGCTGGCAGGCTACATCATCCCGGCTAACGCGGACATTTATCTGTCGCCCTACATCCTGCATCGCACGGCCGGGTTTTGGCCGGACCCGGAGCGCTTCGATCCCGATCGCTTCGCACCGGACGGACGTTACCGGAAGGGCGAAAGGCCATACTTTCCGTTCTCGCTGGGCCCGCGCCGCTGCCTGGGCGAGTATTTTTCCATTCCGGAAGGAAGCGAACACCTCGGTATCCTTATCCAGCGCTTTCACCTGCACCCTGTCTCCAGCGAGCCGCCGGGACTGGATCTGGGTATCAATTTGCGGTCGCAACGGGATATCCTTCTGAAGCCTGAGTTCCGAAACCGCTGATTTTAAAGTACCCGTTATGGACCCGTTTAAAACACTGACCGACATGCTGCTTGCGCGTGCGACAAGCAGCCGCAGCGTGCACTTCATCAACGGCAACTGAGAATGAGATACGCACTGACTTTCGCGGAGCCTCATCGAAAGAGCATATTCCTTCCTGCACGCACTGCAGGCACGTGGCATGGTGCCTGGGGACAAGCTGATCGCGTTCAGCGACTCGCGACGAACAGTTTTTGGTTGCATTCTGGGGTGCCATGCTCGGCGGGATCGTGCCGGTTCCGGTCGCGGTGGGGATCAGCGATGAGCATCGCCAGAAGCTGTTCCGCATCGCGCGCCAGCTCGGCGACCCGGTGGTCTACACCGACGACGATGTGCTACACAGGCTAAAGGCCTTCGCCGCCGCGCAAAAAAACGACGCCGCCGCGAAATTACTTGAAGAGCAGATTATTACTGATGATTCGAATACCCGCCGGGCTGAGCAAGGGCGACTGTTCCGACCCGGCCTGCACCGGGCGATCTTGCCTTCATCCAGTTTTCTTCGGGGTCGACCAGTGATCCCAAGGGTGTCCGTCTGACACACAGGAATCTTTGCTCGAATGTCGCGGCAATTATCAATGGCCTGCAGTTCAGCGACGACGACAGCGCATTCAGCTGGATGCCGCTGACCCATGATATGGGCCTTATCGGCTATCACATCGCGGAACTGGCACGCGGTATCGACCACACCGTCATGGAAACGTCCCTGTTTGTGCGAAGGCCGTTGCTTTGGTTGCAGAAAGTCGCTGAACGCCGCGCAACCGTCCTGTGTTCGCCAAACTTCGGCTACAAACATTTCCTGAAGGTGTATGAGCGTAAGGGCATGGATGGCGTGGACCTGTCGCATGTGAGGCTGTTGCTGAACGGTGCCGAACCGATCTCCGTTGATCTGTGCGAGGAATTCCTGGCAGCGATGCAAGCGCACGGATTACGGCGGGAAGCAATGTTGCCGGTGTACGGACTTGCCGAAGCGTCGGTTGCCGTGGCATTTCCGATCCTTGGCCGGGAATATTCATACATAACGGTCGACCGGCATGCGTTACGTATTGGTGACCAGACTGTTGCTGTTTCGCCAGGCGAAAGGAATGCACTCAAAGCCGTCAAGGTCGGGCACGCGGTGGACGACTGCGAAATTCGTATCTGCGGGGACAATGACCGGGTGCTCCCCGACGGTCGCGTCGGCCATATCCAGATTCGCGGCACAAATGTCACCAGTGGTGTGGTTGGCGATCCTGATGATACAGCCGGCCTTTTCACCAGTGATGGCTGGCTGCGCACCGGCGATCGCGGCGGCGTAATTGTCGATGGCGATCTCGGTCATCACCGGCCGGGCAAAGGACATCATCATCGTCAACGGCCAGAATTATTATCCGCACGATATCGAGGAGATCATTGCCGGGGTCGACGGACTGGAACTCGGCAAGGTTGTGGTTTGCGGCGCCCAGCCGCCCGACAGTCCGGTGGAGCAATTGCTGGTATTCCTGCTGCACCGGCAGGATAACGAATCATTCGATGCACTCGCCGACCAGATTCGCAGCCGGGTTGGTATACAGACCGGTCTCGAGGTCGATTTCGTCATTCCGGTTGCGAGGATTCCGAAGACCATAAGCGGCAAGGTACAACGGTCGATACTCGCCAACGCCGTACCTCGACGGCGAGTATGACGGCGTGCTGCATGCGCAGCGGACACCGACTCCGGATGCCGCCTTTGACAATGAGGGCACCGCTCATCGGCAGAACTCATCGTCATCTGCGCGCGGAGATTCCCGAACAGACAAGACAGGCGGGCGACAGCTGACAACCTCTTTGAGGTTGGTATCAGCTCCCTGACGCTGACTGAAATCATGCTGGCTGTTGATGAGCGCTACCCTGGAAGGGTAGACATCAATGACCTTTTTGAACACCCGACCTTGCGCGAGCTGGCCGAGTTTCTGCGCCGCGGCGAACACTGACCGCCGGAGGCTGATGTGACCGCCTATTCCATAATTGCCGGTACCGGCTCCTACTTGCCGGAACGCGTAATGACCAACAAGGAATTCGAGGAGTTTGTCGATACCTCGGATGAATGGATACGCCACCGCTCCGGCATCAAGCGCCGGCACATCGCGGCCGCGGACGAAACCACCTCTGACATGGCGCTGGCCGCGGCGCGGCAGGCGATGGAGGCAGGCGGCGCCGGCGCCGGTGACATCGACCTGATCATTGTGGCGACAACAACGCCCGATAAAGTATTTCCCAGCACTGCGTGCATCGTACAAGGGAGGCTGGACAACCATGATATTCCAGCATTCGATGTGCATGCGGCATGCGCCGGATTTATTTATGCACTGGATGTCGCCAATCGATTCATCCGCGCACTGGCGGCGGCGGCAACGTGCGCTCTCGTCATCGGTGCTGAAACGTATTCGCGTATCATCGACTGGACGGATCGATCGACCTGCGTACTGTTCGGGGATGGTGCCGGGGCTGTCCTGCTGCGCGCATCGGCTACGCCTGGCATCCTGTCAACGCACTGCCATGCCGACGGAAAGTTCGAGGACCTGCTGCACGTACCTGCCGGCATTTCGTCCGGCTATGATGTCGTTCGCGCGGAGAGCGCCTTCATTCGAATGAAGGGCCGCGAGGTTTTCAAGAAAGCCGTCGGCACGCTGGGTTCCATGGCGGACGATATTCTGTTGAACAATGACATCAGCAAGGACGACATCGACTGGCTGATTCCGCATCAGGCCAATTTGGTGATCATCAGCGCCGCGGCGAAAAAGCTCGACCTGCCGATGGAACGGGTCGTCGTTACGGTTGACGAACACGCGAACACGTCCAGCGGCGCTCCATCCCCCTCGCGCTCGACTGGTGCCGTCCGCGACGGACGCATCAGTCGCGGCCAGTTGCTGCTGTTCGAGGCGTTCGGCGCCGGCTTTACGTGGGGCTCGGCGCTGGGGCAACGTCACCAGCCCGGATCGATTCATGAACGTTTGGCTTGGGCGGAAGCGCAAGGCTGCACCCCGGGAGGGCTCTCCAGGGACGCTGTGAATACGTCCCTGTACGCCTCTGCCGGATGTCCCTGTCCGGCACAGCCCTGAAAAGCCCTCCCCGGGCACACCTCCGCCCCGACCATCGTGCCGTTCATGAACAATCCAGACTCCTACCGTCAGGTAAGGCGCTGTAATGCGGCGATGCGCTCCTCGATCGGCGGATGGCTCAGGAACAGCCGCTTCAGGCCGTCACCGCCGCCTTGCCGGCGATACCTGAAAGCCGCGCAGGGATTCCGGCAGCTGCGATTCCTTTACACCGCCGAGGCGCGCCAATGCGTTGATCATTGGCTGCTTGCCGTTCAGTGCCGCGGAACCGGCGTCGGCGCGATACTCGCGCTGGCGTGATACCCACATGACGATCGTGCTCGCAAGTATGCCGAGGACAATTTGCGCGGCAATGACTGACACGAAATAGCCAATGCCATAGCCACGGTCATTCTTGAGAATGACGCGATCGACTATGTGACCGACGATGCGAGAGAGGAAAATAACAAACGTGTTCACGACCCCCTGGACGAGGGCGAGCGTAACCATATCACCGTTGGCAACGTGGGAAATCTCATGCGCAAGTACGGCTTCCGCTTCATCCTGCTTCATGGCTTGCAGCAATCCGGTACTGACGGCTACCAGCGCATTATTGCGGCGCGCGCCGGTGGCAAATGCGTTCGGCTCGGGCGCAACCAGATTGCCACTTCCGGAGGATTGATACCGGCTTGCCGTGACAGGCCCTCAACGGTCGCCACCAGCCAGCTCCTCTGGTGCTGTTTGACGGGCTCTCGATGACGGCGCCCCCGTAGCACGCTTCGCCATCCACTTTGAGATTGCAAGCGAGATGAACGAACCACCGAAGCCGAAAACCAGTGACAGGATCAGCAGACCTTCGTAGTTGATGCCGACATTCTGTTCATCAAGCATGCTGTCCACGCCGAACAGGCGCAGGACGATACTGAGCACCAATATGACGGCCAGGTTAGTAGCTATGAACAGGGCAACACGTTTGAACATCGACAGGCTCCCTGAAAACGATTCACACCCGGGCAAATATAAGGGCGCCGGACTGCTTTGCAAGGGCTGCCTCGCGGGGCGCGCCGGTGTAAAAAGGGGGGTACGGGGTTATCATGTACCACCCATCATGGAGATGTACTCATGGTTGGACAGAAATTCATGGTGCTCGTTGCAACGCTGGTGGTCATCGCAGGTTGTGGCGGCACAAGCGGCACAACGGGTTCGGCCGAAAATGGCAGGAACGGCGATGCCGTTTTGCTCGTCACCGGCGCGACCGGCACGCAAGGTGGCGCCGTGGCCCGGGAACTGTTATCCCGCGGCCACCGGGTGCGGGCGCTGACCCGCAATCCCGACCAGCCGGCGGCACAGGCATTACAGAAACTCGGGGCCGAAATCGTGCAGGGCGACTTCAATGATGCGGCATCCCTGCGCCGGGCAATGGCTGGCGTGTCGGGCGTGTTCGGCGTCAGTACGTGGGATCGTGGCACCGACCAGGAGGTCGTGCTGGGCAAACAGCTGATGGATGCCGCGGCGGCGGTGGGTATCGGACACTTCGTCTACACGTCCGTCGCCGGTGCCGATCTTGATTCCGGACTTGCGCATTTTGACAGCAAGTACGAACTGGAACAGCACCGGGCGCATTCGGGATGGACCACCAGCGTATCGTGCGGCCTGTTCGAGTCAACGAACAACTGGCGCTGGACGTTTGCCGAATTGCAAAACGGCCGGTACATCGAACCGCGTGACCTGTCTGCGCATCACCAGTGGATTGCCGCCAGCGATATCGGCTTTTTCGTCGCCGAGGCGTTCGACCACCCATCGGAATGGATTGGCCGTACTGTGGAGATCGCGGGTGACGAAATGACGCTTGGCGAATTACGAAAGCACTATTTGCCGACGCGCTTGGGCGGCCGGTCGTGCATGTGCAGCCATCCTGGGACGAATTCCGTGCCCTGACCGGAAACGAGATCGCCGACATGTACCGCTGGATGGAACAGGAAGGCTACGCGGTTGACGTCGCGGCTCTGCGCGCGCGTTACCCGGCACTGGTCACGGTACGCCAGTTTTTCGAGCAGTTGGTTGCGGCCGAGGCAAACGACAGCTAGTGTCCTGTCCCACAAATAACCAGTGCAAGTCGGCAGCGGACACTAGATGAATACGGCTACAGATCCGGTAACGGCGGTGCAAAACCAGTCCTGTCCGTCGCGGAAGACCATGACAGTTTCCAGACCGATCGTGCGCTGCGCGCCGCGGTTGACCGTGAAGGTGCAGAGTGGGCACATGACATGCTCGGCGAGGCCGCGCGTCAATTTTCAACCAGCGAAGCGTTCCGGCTGGCGGAGCTGGCCAATCGCAACCGGCCCGAACTCAGGACGCATGACCGCTACGGCCACCGTATCGACGAGGTTGACTTTCACCCCGCCTGGCACGAGTTGCTGTCGCTTTCGATCGGACGCGGCATCGTTGCGTTACCCTGGGATAATCCAGAGCCAGGCAGCCAGGTGGCTCGCGCTGCGCTGTTTTATCTTTATTCGCAGACGGAGACCGGCACCCAGATGGCCCGATTGCCATGAGCTACGGCGTCGTGCCAGTGCTCAGGCGGTGTGCGGGGGAACTCCCGGAAATTGACACACTGTGGCTGCCGAAGCTGCTGAGCCGTGAGTACGACACGCGGTTTATACCGGCGGCCGACAAGTGCGGCGTACTGTTCGGCATGGGCATGACCGAACGGCAAGGCGGCTCGGACGTGCGGCAAAATATCTCCGTCGCACGGCCCGGCGGCCAGCGCGGTGCCGGGCAACGCTACGCAATCGACGGTCACAAATGGTTCTTCCGCGCCAATGTGCGACGCTTTCCTGGTCCTGGCACAAGCAGAAGGCGGCCTGTCATGCTTCCTCGTCCCGCGGTTTCTGGACGACTGGCAGCCGGCAATCCACTCAGGCTGCAACGCCTGAAGGACAAGCTCGGCAATCACTCCAATGCCAGCTCCGAGGTCGAGTTCCGTGGCACGACCGGCTTCCTGCTGGGCGAGGAGGGGCGCGGTGTCCCGACGATTATCGAGATGGCCACGTACACGCGCCTCGACTGTGTTCTGGCCACTGCCGGCATGCAGCGTCGCGCATTAAGCGTCGCGCTGCATCACGCCGCGCAGCGCGAAGCGTTCGGCGCAAAGCTGATCGACAAGCCGATAATGGCCGCCGTGCTGGCCGACCTTGCCGTCGAGTCGGAGGCGGCCACCGTGCTTGCCATGCACCTCGCGGGATGTTTCGAGCCGGGCGCGCCCGAGCAGCAGCAACTGGTCGGACGACTGCTGACACCGGCCGCCAAGTTTCATATCTGTAAACGCGGCGCACAGTTCGCTGCCGAAGCAATGGAAGTGCTCGGCGGCAACGGCTACGTTGAGGAGACAGACCTTGCCCGCATCTACCGCGAGATGCCGCTGCTGTCGATCTGGGAAGGCGCCGGCAATGTCATGTGTCTCGACGTCCTGCGCGTAGCCGCCCGCGAACCCGATGCCGTGGACGCGCTGGCGCAGATGATTCGTGCAGCACGGGGCAGCAACGCCCAATACGACGCCTACAGCGACCGGCTTCTCGCGCTCCTGAAAAAGCCCGCCGAAGAAGACGGCCGCCGCCTGGCGCATGCCATTACGCTGGCGGTGCAGGGCGCATTGCTGGTCACCAGCGGCCCGGCTGACGTCAGCGATACGTTTTGCGCGACCCGACTAGGCCGCGAATCCGGCTGGGGCCCGAGCTTCGGCGTGCTGCCGCACCGCACCCCGATCAAGGCCATACTGCGGCGCGCTGCACCACGCGCTTAGCAGCTTGTACTGAGGAGCACCTCACGAAGCCTGATCTGATCTGACTATAGACAGCGTACTGCCAGCGGTTTTAAGGTGTCAGCGTTATTCCCGGGGCGACAGACATCAAAAATTCATGAATAGCGTAAGCCGATGGTTTCGGCGCCAGATTGCGAATCCGCAGGTAGTTACACTGTCACTGGCGCTGATCAGCGTCACCGTTGCCATTTATCTGTTTGGCGACATGCTGGCGCCGGTATTGGCAGCCGTCGTACTTGCCTACCTGCTGCAGGGCCTCGTAGCACGCCTCAATCGCATCGGGATTCCGCACCTGCTGAGCGTGACGGTCGTATTCCTCACGTTTGTCGCATTCATCACGCTGCTGATGTTCGGTCTTTTGCCGGTACTGATCCGGCAGGTCACTCGCCTGGTCGGCCAGATACCACAGATACTTGAACGAGCGCAGTCGCTGTTGCTGGCGCTGCCCAAGGAATACCCCAACTTTGTTACTGAGCAGCAGATTCAGGACTTCATTGCGGCCATCGGATCCGAGTTCATACGGTTAGGGCAACCGGTACTGTCGTATTCGATGACATCCGTCGTCGCCCTGATAAGCATCATCATCTACCTGGTGCTCGTGCCGATGCTGGTATTTTTCATGATCCGTGACAAGGACCGCATCATGAAATGGCTCAGCGATTTCCTGCCCAGTGAGAGGCAGCTGACCAGCACCGTCTGGCAGGAGGTCGATGCGCAGATTGGTAATTACGTGCGCGGCAAGTTCTGGGAGATCGTAATTGTCGGCGTCGCGACGTACATCGTGTTTACACTGCTGGGTCTGCAGTACGCCTTGCTCCTCGCCGTACTGACCGGACTGTCAGTGCTGATTCCCTACGTCGGCGCGGCTGTAGTGACGCTACCGGTGGCGCTCGTCGCATTGTTCCAGTGGGGCGTGTCGATGGACTTCTATTACGTGCTGATCGCCTACGGAATCATCCAGGCTCTGGATGGCAACGTGCTGGCGCCGGTGCTGTTCAGCGAGGTCGTCAACCTCCATCCAGTAGCCATCATCGTAGCGATTCTTTTTTTCGGCGGCATCTGGGGGTTCTGGGGTGTTTTTTTCGCCATCCCCCTCGCCACACTGATCAACGCGGTACTCGGCGCCTGGCCCGGCGCGCCGCACGAGCACCCGCTGAAATAATGGTGCCGATCAGCCGCTGCTGGTGTCGCGGACGCGTGGGCCCGCCGCGGCATTGACCTGCACGACCAGGTTTCGGATACCGTCGAGCGTGGCTTCAAGCTGCCTGAGATCGGCAAACTCGATACCGAGCCGGTAGTTGCCATCGTTCGTACCCCGAAGAGATACTTTTTGTCCGAGTTCCTTCGCCATCTGCTGCTGCAGCCACCGTGTCTGGAGGTCGATCGCCGGTGATGCCGGGACATCGCCCGCCGCGCGTGCCTTCAGCAATACGCGTACCTCGTTTTCCACTTGCCGTACCGACAATCCGTTGCGCTGTGTCTTGCGGGCCGTCCTGACCTGCTGATCGGCGTCGAGCGGCAGCATCGCCCGCGCATGGCCCATGTCAATGCGGCCCGCCGCAAGAAGCTCCTTGACGTCGCTGTGCAGGTCGAGGAGCCGCAGCAGGTTGGTGACCGACGACCGTGACCGGCCGACGGCATCCGCCACCTGCTGGTGCGTCAGGTTGAACTCGCCCGCGAGCCGCAACAGCGAATTCGCCTGTTCCATCGGATTCAGGTCCTCGCGCTGCAGGTTCTCGATCAGCGCCACTGCCAGCGCCGACTGGTCATCCAGTTCGCGCACGACGACGGGCACTTGCGCGAGCCCCGCCAGCTGGGCTGCGCGCCACCGCCGCTCGCCTGCAACAATCTCGTGAGTCTCGGAGTACGCCCGGGCACCGGGCTCTTTCAATGGCCTGACCACCAGCGGCTGCAGCACGCCCTGTTCGCGTATCGATGCGGCAAGTTCGGCGAGACTTTCCTCCGACACCGACTGGCGCGGCTGGAAACGACCCGGACGCAACGTCGACACGTTCATTTCAAACGCTTCGAAGTCGGCGGAAACGGTGAGGGCCGGCGATCCGGGCCGGTGCGTCACGGGACTCAGCAACGTATCAAGCCCGCGGCCCAGTTCGCGTTGTTTCTTCATCGGCAAAGTATCTCGACGGATCAGGGGACGGACACTGACGCGCTGCATAATCGATCACGAACGCGCCAGAATTTTGCCACCTTGCTGACGTACACTGCATCACTGCTACAACCACTCATGGATTAAGCAACGCGATGAATCCGCTCAAGACTGTATTAGGCGAATTCCACTGGTCACCCCCGCGATGGGCGAGTTCGCTCAATCGGCGGCTGGGCCGGCGAGGACTGGTCCTCATGCTGGTCGTCGTCGTGGCGACAGCAGCGGCGTTTGCCTGGTACCAGACTCGCCCGCAACCACCGGCGATAGTAGCAACACCCAATGCGCCGGGTGTAGCGGCAATCGTCGGCGAGCAACTGGAGCCGCAGCCGCTCGTCATTGACTTCAGCGTACGTCCCGGTGACAGCGGCACGGCCGGCATGACCGATTCCGTGGCCCGGCTGGACTTGCTGGATGCGGAGATGACCGACGGCATACACCTGAGTCCCTCGATACCCGGCACGTGGCGGTGGGAGAGCGACAAACGGCTGCGATTTACGCCGGACGCCGAATGGCCGGCTGGCACACGCTATACCGTGCGCTTCGGGGAGACGCTGTTCGCGCCCGGCGTCCGCCTGGCGGACTCATCAGCTGAATTTGAAACGCCACCGTTTACCGTCACCGTGGACAACATCCGCTTCTACCAGGACCCGCGCGACGATGCGATCCGTCAAGTCGTCGCGACGCTGGCGTTCAGCCACGCGGTGGATGCCGACAGCCTTGCCCGGCACAGCCACCTCGATATGAGGCCGGACGGCAGCACGATCGATACCGACGCAGTGGCGCTCGACCTGTCCATCGATCTTGCGCCACACGGACGGCAGGCATTTCTGCGTTCCGGAACGATTTCGCTGCCGGACGTCGAGTCGTTTGCGACTTTGCGCATTGATACCAAAGTGCAGCCGGCGCGCGGACACGGGGCGCTGCAGCAACCGGTATACGCCGACACGCGCATTCCCGATGTCTCGAGCTATTTCCGGGTCGACAACGCACAGGCGCTGATCGTGCGCGACGACGAGGACAATCCGGCGCAAACGGTGACGATCGCGTTCACCGATCGCGTCAACAGTGATGCTTTTCAACAGGGGCTCGAGGTCTGGCTGCTGCCGGAGCAACACACCGTCAACGGCCGGCAAATGCGAAGCTGGAACACACCGCGCGAAGTCACGGACGATGTTCTGCAACAGGCAGTACCGGTGGACGTGCACCTGAATCCGACCGAACACGATGCCGCCGCGCTGCAAAGTTTTCGCCTCGACACCGAGGCGGGCCGGTACATTTACGTCCGCATTGCCGACGGCCTGACGTCGACCGGTGGCTTCGTCATGGCCGACGGCTACGACACGGTGCTGCACGTGCCGGACTATCCGCAGGAAGCCCGCATCGCTCGCGACGGCGCGGTGTTGCCGGTCAGCGGCGACCACCGGCTGACGTTCGTCGCGCGGGGAGTGGCGTCACTGAAAGTCGACGTAGGCCGCTTGCTCGATCAGCAAATCAGTCACCTCGCCACACAAACAGGTGGCGATATCAGCAGCCCATACTTCACGAACTACCGGTTCAACGAAGACAACATCACCGAACGCTCGACGCGGTATTCGTCGCTCAGTTCGCGGCACCTGAAAGAGGCCCGCGACGCCAGCCTGGACCTGGGTGAATTCCTCGATCGCGGCGGCTTCTACTTCATCGATGTGCAGGGCTGGGACCCGGAACAACAGCAGCCTCTCGGCGGCGCCGACCGGCGCTTTATAATGATTACGGACCTCGGCCTGATCGTTAAAAGCAACGCGGATCAAAGCCAGGACGTTTTCGTCCAGAGCATAGCGGACGGCAGCCCTGTGACCGGCGCCCGCGTCGAGCTGCTGGGAAAAAACGGCATCGCTGTGCGCAGCGCGCTGACCGATGCGCGTGGCCACGCGCTGCTGCCCACGGCCAACGGCCTCGAACGTGAACAGGCGCCGGCCGTGTTCCTTGAAGCTAGGCCCGGACCGGCGTTTCTGCCGTACCAGCGGTAACACACGCCAGCTGCGCCTCGAGCGCTACGACGTCGGCGGCGACTACGAGAGCCCCGCCGCTGATCGTCGCGAGGCGTACCTGTTCACGGACCGCGGTCTTCACCGGCCCGGCGATACCGTCAACATCGCGGCGGTGGTCAAGCGGGAAGACTTTGCCGCGGTCGGCGGCGTGCCGCTGGAACTGGTTATCAATGATGCCCGCGGCGCGACCGTGCATAACCGCCGACTGACGCTGCCGGCCAGCGGCTTTGTCGACTGGCCATTTGCGACCGACACGAGATCGGCCACCGGCGGATACACGGCATCGCTCTTTGTTGTCCGGACGCCTAACCAACGGCGCCGCATGCTGGGCAGCACCGACTTCCGCGTCGAGGAATTCCAGCCGGACCGCCTGCGAATCCGCGCCCGAATCACGGGCGCACAGGCCGACGGCTGGCTGCGCCCCGGCGACATACGGGCACGTGTCACGCTCGAAAACCTGTTTGGCACGCCGGCGACGAACCGAAGGGTTGCCGCTGGCTGGCAGCTCGTGCCAACGACATTCTCGGCCTCCGGGTTCAGCGCACTTCTGCTTCGGCGACCCGTACCGCGATCGGGATGTCGCGCGGCAAACTGTCAATGGCACGTTGCCTGATGCCGTGACGGGCGATGACGGCGAAGTCACGCTGTCACTGCCGCTGGCGCAGTACGACCAGGGCATTTACCGGCTATCGGTATCCGTCGAGGGATTCGAGGCCGGCGGCGGTCGTGGCGTGCAGGCCATGACCGGCGCGGTGTTGTCCCCGCTTGAGTTCCTCGTAGGGCACAAGACCGACGGCAACCTGGACTTCATCCAGCGCAATGCTGAGCGGCACGTTGATTTTGTCGCAGTCAATAATGACGGCAAGGCGGCCGCGCTCGACGGCTTGCGCGTGCAAGTTGTGGAACGACGCTACGTATCATCGCTGGTGCAACAGGACGACGGCACCTACGCCTACCAGTCCGTCGAGAAGGAAGTCCCGGTCACCGACGAACCGTTTGCCATCGGTGATGACGGTACGCGTTTTCGCTTGCCGACATCGGAGCCTGGCCGATACATCGCGAGCATTGCGGATGCGAACGGCCTGCTTTTAAGCCGCATCCGGTTTGCAGTCGCCGGTGGCCGCAACATGGCCGGCAACCTGGAGCGCAATGCGGAACTCGACCTGAAACTGAACGGCACTGATTTCTCGCCCGGTGAAGAGATCGAGTTCGAAATTACGGCGCCGTATGCCGGCGCCGGCCTCGTGACTCTCGAACGCGATCGCGTGTACGCATTCAAGTGGATCCACCCGGACACGACGGCGAGCGTACACCGTATCAGTGTGCCCGCCGGACTGGAGGGCAACGGTTACCTGAATGTTGCCTTCGTTCGCGACATCGATTCGCCGGAAGTGTTCGTCAGCCCCCTGAGCTATGCCGTCGCGCCGTTTTCGATCAATCGCGACGCGCGCACCACCCGGGTAACGCTGGACATGCCGGACCGGGTCCGTCCGGGCGATGAACTGCTTATTGACTACAGCGCTTCGCGCGAGTCGAAGATGGTCATCTACGGCGTCGACGAGGGGATCCTGCAGGTGGCGCGTTACGCGCGTCCGGACCCGCTCGGCCATTTCCTCGGCAAGAAAGCGCTGCAGGTCGCCACGTTCCAGATCGTCGACCTGATCCTGCCGGCGTGGGAGCTGCTGCGCAGCATGGCTGCCGCCGGCGGCGGTGAGGCGGCGGATCAGCTCGGAAAAAACCTCAATCCGTTCCGCCGCAGGAGTGACGCGCCGGTCGTGTTCTGGTCAGGCATCGTCGACGCCGGGCCGGACGCGCGGCAGTACCGCTACAGGGTGCCCGATTATTTTGATGGCACGCTGCGCGTCATGGCCGTTGCGGTCAGTGATGCCGCTCTCGGCACGGCGGCGGAGACGACGCTGGTGCGCGGGCCAATGGTGCTGACGCCGAACGCACTGACGGCGGCGGCGCCGGGTGACGAGTTCGAGGTCAGTACAGGGATTGCGAATAATGCGGAAGGCTCGGGTCCGGATGCGCAAATCACCGTCGACATCGAGCCATCCGGGCCCATCGAGATTGTGGGTGACAGCCGGCAACAACTCGTCGTCGCCGAAGGCCGCGAGGGCAGGGCGTCATTCCCGTGTCCGCGCGCTTGGCGAGCCGGGGGATGCCGTACTCCGATTTGTAGCGTCGACCGGCGCGGAACAGGTCAGTCGCGCCGCGTCATTGAGCGTGCGGCCAGCGGTGCCGTACCAGGCGACAGTACAGACCGGGCAGGGCAGTGCGTCACCGCTCAGGGTAGCGCTCGAACGCCAATTGCTACCGCAGTTTGCATCGCAGCACGCCGCCGCCTCCGCGAGCCCGCTGATCCTGGCCGACGGGCTGACAGACTACCTCGAGCACTTTCCACACCAGTGTGTCGAGCAGATGGTCAGCCGTGTCTTTCCGCAGCTCGGCCTGCTGGCGGCACCGGGTTTCGGCCCGGACCGCGCACAATTCCGCGAGGCGTTTGACGACCTTGTCGTTGCACTGCGGCGCCGGCAGCACGCCGACGGCGGCTTTCGCTTCTGGCCAAACTCGAGCGATTCGTCACTGCTGCCGTCCGTCTATGCGATGCACTTCCTGGTCGACGCGGGCCGAGTCCGGCCTGCCCGTGCCGACCGACATGCTGCAATCCGGCCTCGAGTATCTCCGTAACGTGGCGGGCATGGACGTCGGTGACATGCCGTCCGCGCGGAACCGCGCCTACGCCATCTATCTGCTGACACGTAATGGACACGTTACCACCAGCTACCTGACAAACCTGCATGAAACGCTGGAACGTTCGCATACCGATGCCTGGCGCAGTGATCTTGCTGCAGCCTACATGGCCGCAAGCTATGCGCTCCTTCAGCAGGCGGCACTTGGCGCTGAACTGATTGGCCGCTACGAGTTCGGCGCCGGCACTGTCCATGATTCGGATTTCGATACACGACTCGGGCGCGACGCGCAGTACCTGTATCTCGTCGCGCGCCACTTCGCGATCCGCCTGCCGGATATCGCACCGAAGGCAGTCGACGCGCTGGCCGGCGCCATTTTCGAGAACCGCTTCAATACGCTGTCATCCGCCTACACCGTGCTGGCACTGGGTGCATATACCCAGGCAGCCGCGGCATCCGGCAAGTTGCCCGAATTAACGCTCGCCGGCATCGCCGCTGACGGCCCGGTGACACTGACTGAAGCGGCCAGCCGTTTCGCGCAAGCCGTGGTACCCACGGCGATGACAGCCGTCGACATCAGTGGCGCAAATGGGCAGCAAATCTTTTTCTCGGCCAGCCAGGCCGGCTACGACGCCAAATTGCCGGACGCTGCAGTGCGAAACGGCATCGAAATCGCGCGTGATTACGTTGACGGCAATGGCACGCCGGTCAACGCGGCGATGATCGGTGATGAACTGATGATACGGCTGCGCGTGCGTTCGCTGGGCGGCTACCGCAGTAATGTCGCCATCGTCGACCTGCTGCCGGGCGGCTTCGAAGTCATTGCGGATTCGGTGCGCAACTGAACAGAGCGGCTGGTCGATGGATTACCGGGATGTTCGCGAAGACCGTATCGTCATCTACGGCGGCTTCGGCGACAGCGTCACCCGAAATTCGATACCAGGTGACAGTGACCAGTGCCGGTGACTTCGTCGTGCCGTCGGCCTATGCAAGCGCGATGTACGACCGCAGCGTGCACGCGCGCACCGTGCCGTCCCGTTTCACTGTGACGGCACCGTAGCCGTGCGGCGGTGGCGGTGGGGCAGGGTACCGATGCGCCGCTTCGGCGCCGCGCTGCTGCTGCCGTTTGCGGTTGCGGCCGCCTTCTACGCATTCCGCCCACGGCCAGACCTGTACGGCGGCACGCCGTTTTCGTCGCGCCTGTTCGACCACCGCCACCGCGACCACGCTGTCGCGGCTGAACCTTGCCGACGATGAGCGCTACCGGTTGTTTGTGCCACTCGCCGACATAGCGCCCGGCGTGCAGGAAGCGACACTGATCTACGAGGATCGCCACTATCGCCGGCACCCCGGCATCAACCCGGCGGCGCTGGTCCGGGCCGCGTGGTCGACATGGGTTACCGTGTGACCGCGTCATCGGCGGGCTCGAACGAGAACCGATGCAGCGGGCCCGGCGCAGCTTTTTGGCGTCTAAACAAGTACCATGGGACGGAAGCTCGATCCACATCATCCGGCGATCAGCTCGAGCGGCACTACGGAAAGGACGCAATCCTCGAGGCCTACCTGAACCTGGCACCGTATGGCGGCAACGTTGAAGGC
>JAXHMR010000020.1:0-157438 GCA_034521225.1 Woeseiaceae bacterium | reverse complement strand
GCCGGACACAGCGATAACTGCCGTACAGGCCGCGAAAATCGCCGAACTAAGGCCGATAGATTCGAACAACGTATCAACCATCCACTGGAAGCAAGCGAACACCGTCAGCAGGCCGGGTGGACTCGCCCGGCTTTTCTCACCGCAGCCGCGACCGCGGCGATTTTCACCTCGGCATCGGTTGGCACGGTCACCGCTGATGCCAGTTCGCTGCTGTCGAGCGGGTCAGCGGTGTCGCGCTGGTGTTGCAGCACCGCGAGTCCCGCTTCGGAGGCGTCACTGCCCGCCGCGGCGCGTCGTTGCAACCGCTCCTGCAAGACGGACAGCGGCGCCGCCGCCTGAACCAGAACGAAACCCGCACCACACTCCGCGGCCAGCTGCCGTGCCTGTTTGCGGCTGCCGGCGTCCAGGAATGCGGCGTCCACAATCAAGTCGAAGCCCGCGACGAGGACCGAGCGGGCGCACTCGAACACCCGTTCGTAGACGGCATGGTCGGCCGTCCGGTCGTATAGGCCGCTGGCAATACCGGAATGGCTGTCGGCCTTCTCCTCGAGCCCATAAAGGCGCTTGCGCTCCAGGTCCGACCGTATGCGCAGCGCGGGCAGCGCCGTCAGCAGCCGTGTCGACAGCCACGTCTTGCCCGACCCGGAGAGTCCGGTCATGACAACGAGGACCGGCGTACGAGGCCTGGTCCAGGCCTGCGCCAGCTCGCAATAATGCTCAAGCGTCGCGGTATCCTCGTCGCGGGATTCGCCGAGAGCTCGTTCGCGACGCCGGATTGCCGCCACCTTGGCGCGCACGAGGCAACGATAGACGACATAAAGTGGCAACAGCGTCACGCCGCCGTAGTCGCCGCAAACTTCGAGGTAGCGATTGAGGAACGTGTAAGCCAGGTCGATCCTGCCGCGGGCCTCCAGGTCCATCACCAGGAATCCGTAATCCGCCACAACGTCGATCCGGCGCAGATCCTCGCTGAACTCTATGCAATCAAAGGCCCTGATGCCGCCGGCGAGCCGCACGATGTTGCCGAGGTGGAGGTCGCCATGGCACTCGCGATAGAAGCCCTTGTCACAGCGCTCCCGCAACTGCGTTTCGTGCAGGCTGAGCGACGCCTTGGTCCAGCGGTGCAGCGCAGCAATCCGCTCTTGGGGGACCTCGCCGACCAGGTCATCGAAGTTGTCCCACATGAGCCGCCGGGTCACCCGCTGCAGCCGCTTGGCCGGTCCGACGCGCTCGGCCACGTGATGGCGGGCGGCAACCTCTGTTGCGAGCTCCAGCATGTCGTCAGCGGAAAGCCGGCTCGCTTCGAGCTGGTTGTCGAGACGCAACGCCTGGTCGAACTGACGCATGCGGACCGCGTATTCGATCGCAGGGCCGTTACCGCCTACGCGCGGACAACCATCCTGCTGGACGATCGGCACGACATCGAGATACAGGTCCGGCGCCCAAAAGCGGTTCAGGCGCAGTTCCTCCTCGCAGAAGTATCGGCGCTGCCCGAGCTGCCGGAAGTCGAGAAAGCCCAATTCCACCGGCTTTTTCACCTTGTAGGCAAATTCCCCCGTCAGCAGCACCCAGGAGATGTGCGTTTGGACAAGTTCGACCCGCTCTACCGCGTGCGGATACGCTTCGGGGGATAGCAAGCCGGCTACCAGGTCAGAATCGAGACATGCGTCCCTCGGGCGGCCGTGCCTGATGAGGCTGTCAATAATCTGCATCCGCATATTGTCGCTGGTGGCGGCGTGGATGCTATCCGTAAAAACCACCCGCGCCTGGTCCGGGCCGCTGGGATACTTCGATAATGTGAAGGGGCCGGGTCAAACCCGGCCCCAATCCGTTCATGCCGGACTAAGTGTTAACCATGTGTCCGGAACAAGATATAAACCATGTGACCGGTTAACAGCATCCTAAGGTTAGGTGAAAGGTTGGTTTTAGAACACCCCGTTCTCGCAGCTTAGCGGACAATAATGACGTCGCAAGGGGCTTCTCGTGCAAGCGTGGCGCTGACTGAACCGAGCAACAGGCTGGCTGCCGCGCCGCGCCCGCGCGAGCCAACGACAAGAAAATCTGCCTCCAATTTGCTTGCGGCCTTCATGAGCGCCTCGGCGGCGTTTCCGCTGAGCTCGAGCGTCTCCACTTTGCGTTTTCCGGCAAGGCTCTTTGCATCAGAAAGCAACCGCTGCTGCGACACCATTTCGGAGGCCTGCGAATCGGAAGCGATCACGCTTGCAATCGTTACGCTTCCCTTAGTTCCTGCTAACGTCACGGCCCTGGCAAGGGCTCGTTTCGCGAACTCCGAGCCGTCGTATCCTACGAGCATCTTCATAGTCCTGGTCTCCTGTGACAGGTGGCTGGGGGTGCCTGGATGGTGCCGCGGACAGAAGACTAGGCCGAGCGCCTGTTGCTGTCAAACCGGTTGCCCTGCGACGCGGCGAAACGGTCCAGGCGCTTTGCGCCTTCACGCGTAGTGACCGCCGATTCCAAATTCACCCCTATATGGATGGCAACTGGCGGATCGACCGTTTTCCTGATGAACACAATGCTCGCCTCAGGGGGTATCCCCTGACCGTCATAACTGTAGACCGCCGCAATCAATACAAGGCAGCTTGAAGAGGCCAGCGTCAAGAACAACATCAAGCCTTTTGCAGCGTTTCTTGCCGGATTGCAATCATCTTAACGAATGGGAGCGGCTTCAGCGCATGGACAGGCGAAAACCGTTTTGTTATTTAGACATGTAATAAATCGTTTACGGGTAGGCGCTAAAGGATCGTTTAACGTCCAGCTGGCCTTTGAGCGGCTTCTTTTGGAATTAGCCGGCGGACCGCGACGATTGAGCCGAACCGATTCGCGTCGGGCCAGGCCCTCCTGCTGCTGCGCTGCCCGCATGACGGGCCTCAACTGATGGAGTCAGCATGTACCGTCTCGTCGCCCACCTGATCACCTGCTTCGCTCTCGCTTCGCTCCTCGGCGCAGCCGAGACCGGCCTACGCCGTCGAATTTCTACGATGAAGTGCGGACCGGCCAGCCGGCATGCTCGGTCGCACCCGCCACCGAAGGACGAGAGCCAGAAGCCGAAGGGTTGCCCGAGGGGTTCGTTCTTCGATCCCATCAATGGCGGCAGCTGCTGGAGCTGCCGTTCGGGCACGGTCCGCCAGGTAACGCCGGTGAAATCCTCGGCGACGCCTGCATGCGGCCGCCGGGTGAGACGACGAAAAAGGCGACACGCCACGGGCGCGGCAAAGGTCTGCTCGGCACCGACTGCGACAAGGGGGAATTCTGGGACCCGAACGGCTCTTGCTGGAGTTGTCCGCGTGGCTACACCCGCACCGCCGCTCCTGTCACGGCGAAGAATGCCTGCACGAAGTGGCGAGGTCCGTCCTTCACCAAAGCCGCGTTGGAAAAGCGCCTCGCCTGCCGACGGCTCCTTCTTCGATCCGAGTCGCGGCAGCTGCTGGTCCTGTCCGGAAGGTTACGTGCGCACGCTGGCAGGCGTAAGCGCAGCGAATGCCTGCGCCGCAGGCAATCTCGTGGCCGGGGTAAGTCCGATTTTGGGGCTGTGCGACGACGGCCTTGCGAACGTCGGCGGACGCTGCTACGAGCGCAACCGTTGCGGCGCCCTGGCGAGCGGCCGCGCCTGCTCGTGGAGCGCATTCCCTCCTGTGACGCCGGCCTGGCGAGGATTTCATCAACAACCGATGCGCGTGGAAGATCGCCTGGCCGAGACCGCCTGCCGGGCGCTCGTCGGTGCGCTGTGGCGCGGCAGACAGGAAGTTGCAGCATTGCTGAGCCAGGTCGAAAACCTGCCGACCTGCTCGATCTTGCCCTCGATCAGCACGGCACCACGGCGGAGCTGCGGCGCAAGGTGGACGACGCTCGGAGCGCGGCGAGGATCATGCGCGATGCCTTCGTCAACCGCGTAATCCCGAAAGCGAACCGATCGTGGCACTCCTCAATACCCCAGCCAGCGGCGCTCTGGTCCGTGAGATCTTCTCGGCGGACACCATCTGTGGTGGCGATCTGGAGAGGATGGACCGCTTGATAACGCTGTACAATCTGGTGCCTCCCAGCGTGCTTGCGGAGATCGAGAGTGCGCGCCCGACCCCGACGGGCATCATATTCGGCGCGCTGCCGATCCTGGCACTCTCCAGCGCCCATGCCGATGAGGAGTTCGATCCGATTCCTCTCGCCAATCCACTCTGGCGGCATTTCTTCATCGGCTACCAGCTGACGTTATCCGGTGCCAAGGGCGTAGGCGGCGGGATCAGCGTTACGGGCGTCACGGATCTTCGCGGCAACGGCGGCTTCTACCTTGCACCCCACGTCCAGGCGGTGACCAATATAGGTGGTGGCGTGGACGTCCGGCTCCTCCTGTTTTCAAAAGCGAACATGAGTACGTTCAAAGGGCTCGGTTTCGGCCTGGGAGCAACTGCTCCCAGTCCAAAGGGTGGAGAGGTCGTGAGCCTGGGTGTGGACTTGATCTTCGAACCCGACCTGTTCCTGCCCGGCGCAGGTCTCGGTGCCGGTGCCGGCATGTCGAAGCTGCCCGGCGATGTAGGCCTCAGCGCGGCCTGGGCTTTCCCACTCAACCAATATTGTGCGTCCATCCCCGATCAGGCCTGCGAGAACTGCAGCTGCCTGCAGTGAACAGGCGGTCTTGCAAATGAGGTATCGGTGGCGACCGGACCAACGGATCCCAATGACACGGAGGTCGCCTGCGCCTTACTCAATGAGTTCGAATGTTGCCGATACCGAAGCACGAACACTGAGATCGCCGGGATTGTATGATTCCGCTGCACCGCTATCACGGGCGACAGCCATCATCAGGGCCTCGGGTCGCGGCGCGGAACCACTGCTGCCTTTGATTGTTATTGCGTTGCCGAGCGTGAGCCCCATCGCACCTGCCAGAACCTCAGCATTCCCCCGCGCATCTTCCGCCGCGAGGCGCAAGGCATCGCGATACGCTGTGTCCTGTTGTGAGCTGACGAGCTGCGGAAGAGGACACCTGATCGACTCCGGCGGTTACCGCTCCCTCGACCAGTTGACCGAGCAGTTCGAGATTCTCGAGCGTGACCGTGATCTGCCGCTCGGCGATGTAACCCAGAAGTTCCTGCTGTTCTTTCTCGCGGTTCCAGCGATAGTCTGGTCGCACATTGGCTCCTGTGGTGTCGACTTTATTGCGTTGAATACCGAGCTTGTCAGTTACGGCAAGCAGGGCATTCGTGACGTTCGCAGCATCCGCCTGCGCGGCGCTCACGGTCTTTTCTGCGCACGGAAATCGCCATCTGCAAGAGTGCGCGGTCTGCCGTGACAGTCGTCATTGAGCTACCTGACACGGAAACCACGCGCCACGGCTCATCAGCGGTGCTGCAGGCGCTCGCGAGAACAGAAAAGAAAGAACAATAAGTTTGTGCATGACCGGCTCCGATTCAGTTTATTCCCCTAACGATACACCACTGGGCCAATTGATAAATGCGGTAACGTTCAGCATGCAGCACAAGTCCAGGGCGAGAAGATGGTCGAGACCCGCCCCCCCGGAATGAAGCCGCGCCCACGCATGGGCGTGATCATCGAATCACGGTGTGGTTTGCACAAGGATTTTGTGTTCACATACCGGGGGCTCGTTCCCAGCGCCTGGAAACGGGCGCGGAAAAAAGCAAAGCTGCCGGAGGAGTTGCGACAAAGCAGGTGCTTGACAATGCTTCGATTTTTTACAGGAAACAACATGCGCAAGATCATTGTCATTTTATTTTTTGGCGCGCTTTGTGCCTGCAACCGGTCGGGTGACGCAGAGTCCGGGCACACCATTGCCGACCTCGTGCTCATCAACGGCAACATCGTGACCGTGGATGCGGACAGGCCGCGGGTCGATGTACTCGCCATTACCGGCGACCGGATCGTGGCAGCCGGCACGACGGAAGAAATCTCGCCCTGGATCGGCGACAGTACCAGGTTCATCGACCTCGGCGGGCAGACCGCTATTCCCGGGTTCATCGAAGGTCACGGGCATTACACGAGCTTCGGTGGCTCGTTGCTGATTCTTGATTTCCGTCACGCCGAAAGTTTTGCGGAGATCGTCGCGATGGTCGCGGAATCGACCAAAATCACGCCGCCCGGCGAATGGATAATCGGCCGTGGCTGGCACCAGGACAAGTGGCAAACCAGGGAGGACGTGCTGGTCGAAGGTATGCCGGTGCACGACGCATTGAGCGCGGTCACGCCGAATCATCCGGTGATGCTGATTCACACTAGTGGCCACGCAGTGTTCGTCAATCAAAAAGCGATGACGCTGGTCGAACTCACCGACGACACCGTGGCGCCCGAAGGCGGCGAAATCGTGCGGGACAGCGCGGGACACGCCACCGGCATGATGCGCGAAGCGGCGCAGGACATTTTTCGCGAGGCTTACTCAGGGCACCAGGGCAGGCGGCAAGCCGGTGTCGCGGAAGCAGAACTCCGTCGCATGGTGACACTTGCCGGCGAGGAATCGCTGCGGCATGGCATCACTTCGTTCCAGGATCTCGGCACCAGCTTTGCCGAAGTCGACGTCATTCGGAAAATGGCGGACGAAGGCCTGCTCCCGGTACGCCTCTACATGGCTTTCGAAGAACAAGCGGAAGACATGCAGGACAAGCTCGCAAAATACCGCATGGTCGGTTACGCCAATAATTTCCTCACGGTGCGTTCTATCGGCGAGAAAGTACTGGACGGTGCGCTCGGTACGCACGGTGGCTGGTTGCTGGAACCGTACACCGACATGCCGCGCAGCCACGGACTGAACGTCGTGCCGGTCGAGGAGATCGAGGCTGCGGCCAAACTCGCCATCGAACACGACTACCAGATGGCGATACAAGGCATCGGTGATCGCGCCTACCGGGAACTGCTGAATATTTACGAAGCAGAGTTCGCGCGACACCCGGAGAAAAAGGATCTGCGCTGGCGTATCGAGCATGCGCAAGTCATTCATCCGGATGATGTACAGCGCACCGTGGATCTCGGCGTCATTCCCGCGGTGCAAGGCATCTTCGCCTGTTCCGACGGACCGTGGGTGGTCGACCGGCTTGGCCCCGAACGCACACTCGAGCGCGGCTATATTTTTAACACGCTGGCCGAGGCCGGTGCCGTGCCGACGAACGGCACGGACCCACCGGTGGACGAGATCGATCCGATCGCAAGTTTCCATTGTTCGGTCACTCGCCTGCTGCCGGATGGCACCACCTTTCAGCCGCAGGAAGTGTATTCGCGCGAGCGCGCACTCTACTCCTACACCATGGGCAATGCGATCGCCGCGTTCGAGGAAGACGTGAAGGGTTCGCTCACCCCGGGCAAGCTCGCCGACATCACGGTGCTGTCACAGGACCTGCTCACTGTGCCGGATGAAAAGATCCGCGACACCAGGATCACGATGACCATCGTAGGTGGCAAGGTTCGTTACCGCGATGGACAAATCGTGCCGCTGTAGGAGCTAGCAATGCTCGCGACCTTCGGCTCGCGAATCACACCAATTCGGGACGCTTTGCTTGATCTGAAAATCCTTGCTCAGCGGATCGAGGATATGCCAGCACGCAGGTGCAAACTTGCCTTGTCGAGGGAGCGACAGGTAGATCAACCGAACGGACCGGGCGTATGTGCGACCGTTACTGCTCTTCCGGCTGCTCGACTTCTTCGGGCTGTGCGCCAGGAACCGGTTTGGTTTCCGGTGCCGGTCGTTCCGTTGTAAGGGCCTCGGCGTCCTCTTCTGATACAGGTATAAAACGACCAAGCCCGCAGGATGCGCCAGGCGTAAAGCCGGCCCCGCGGTCGTAGAGAACGGTAATCCTATCCAGGTCGCAGAGTTGCGAGGTTGTTGTGCTGTACATGAGCGGCCGGTTCTTACGCAGACCGGGACAGCGGTTCCGCAGGCGATTGCGATAGATATCCCCGCCGCGCATGTAGACGAGGAGATTCTGAGGGTCGACGACTTCGATGCGATCCATGCGGTGCAGCGAAATGCAGCGTTCACCAACCTCATCATCCTGCGGATCGTCCGCGAGCGAATTGTCCAACGGCATTAGCAGGGCGAGGGCGCACGCCAACGTGCCGGCTATCCCTGATTTGATGTTCATCGTCCATACTCCTCGGTGGTTCAAAGTACTGGTCTTTCGTCACCCTTGGACCGAAGCAGCGTGCTGCGAGTTCCGGGCGCTCGGCGCTCCCGATGTTGCTAACATGGCGTCGTCGCGAGGAGCGCAGCGCCGTCGTCGTCGCGAGGAGCGCAGCGACGTCGTCATCGCGAGGAGCGCAGCGACGTGGCGATCTCGCACGGATAATGACTCTGCCATTCGGTGCGAGGTCGCCACGGCTGCCTTCGTCAGCCTCGCGATGACAATGGCGTTCTGCCCTCGCGACGACACATCGCAGCTCATTGCGGAGATTAGCAGGACGGCATAAAGTAACCGGCGGACGCCTTGACCGGCGTCCGGGTGCCGCTGTAGCAGGAAACGTCCGCCCGAACGGCCGTCAGCTATGGTACTACTGCCGGGTCAGGAGAGCCATACCATTATCAACATCGTTTCGGTCACGCACCGCTGCCGCTTACTCGGCGCGCTTTTCGCACCATTGGTGCTCGTGGCGTGCGCGACGACGAGTAACGTACAGCAGATCGATCGCCTCAAAGTAATTGACGCGGATCCTCGGGTGCTGCTGATGCCGCCGGATGTGGCGCTATTCCCTGCTGACGGCAGGCGGCGTGTCGGAACCGCATGCCGAATGGACAATGGCGGCACAGACCAACATTGATGCTGCGATACGCGATCTCGCCAGCGACATGGGCACGGACCTGGTTGTGCTGAACGACGACGACCTGACACCGGACGAAATGCGTTATCGGTCCCTGCATTCCGCGGTAGGCCAGACGGCGCCGACCGATCACTTCCGGCTCGTTGAAACTGCCGAGCAAGAACCGGCAGTTCGACTGGTCGCTAGGGTCCGGCATCCAGTCGCTGGCAGCGGACAAAGAAGGGGATTACGCCCTGTTCGTGTTCTACCGCGACGAGCAGGCGTCCGGCGGCCGTATCGCCTTCGCGGTGCTGGCGGCGGCGGCCGGCGGCTACGCGTCCGTGGGGGCGGAGTACGGGTTTGCGTCGCTCGTGGACCTCGAAACCGGTGACATTGTGTGGTTCAACGTTGTGACCGCCGGCAGCGGCGAAATGCGCAGGATCCAGGAAGGGGCGGCAGCCGCCGTGCGCACGCTGTTCAGGGAGTGTCCCGACGAACCGAACGGTCGAGTAGCGCCGCCGCAAGCTGGGAAGATCACCGGCAGGCTGATGTTGGCCACGCTGCTGTCACTGCCGGTGGCGGCAGCCGAGGCGCCCATCGACCACAAAATTCCGCCCGGTTACGAGCCTGGCGCAGGCGCGGATGAGCTCGGCATCTGGATGGAAGTCGACAACATTGAGAAGGGGCTGCGCGAATCAGCTTTGCTCGTCAGCGACCCGCACCTCAATAACTACGTTATCAGCCTGGCATGCCGCGTAGCGGGGGACTACTGCAAAGACATTCGCGTCTACCTGGATTCGCAACCCCGGTTTCAATGCGTCGATGATGCCGAACGGTGCCATGCAGGTGTGGACCGGCATGCTGACTCGCACCCGCTCCAGGGACGAGCTGGCGGCTGTCATCGGTCACGAGATCGGCCATTACACGCGCCTGCATACGCTCGAACGGCATCGGAAGCTGAAGAAAAGTATGTCGGCAAGTTCGTTTGTTGACCTGGGGATTGCCGTTGCCACGGGCATCAGTCTGCCGGTCGCGTCAGTGAGCGCAATGTTGAACGCGCTCGCGTTCAGTCGCGAGCAGGAGTCGGAGGCGGATGTGCTCGGTGCGCGCCTGCTGGCCGACGCAGCGCTCGACCCGCATGCCGCGTATTCAGTCTGGCGCGGCCTGATGGACGAGGAGGAGGCGGCTGCGGTCAAGCGCGACGAGCCCGGCCTGTTTCAGAACCCATCCGGAGCCGGCGCAGCGTGCCGATGAATTGGAGCAATGGGTGACGGAACGCTTCGGCCCGCGCGACAGGGACATGTACCCCGACCACGAACACGTCGAGATGCTTAACCGCCATTACGCGTTCCTGATGGAGGACCAGATCGATACGAACCGCTTCGGCCGCACCGAGGAAATGCTAAACGGCACTGCCGCAATGACCGTGGCACCGGCTTATCGTACTTCTTCAGCAAAATGTTTCGGCGGCGGGCAGCAAAGGCAACTGGCAGCGTGATGGGCGCTGCGGCACGCGCTGGAAAAGCGATGCCGCCCCCGTGATGCCAGTGGCGATCTGGCTTCTGCTCCTGAAGCCAGACGATCTGTCCACTAAACAGCTTCAGCATCTATCAAGCTCAAGCCCGACGCCGTGGATCGCCGCCGCCGTGATTGATCTTACCTTAAAGAAAGCCGCAATAACCAGCAAAATGGCGGCGCTGCGTCGCGGCGCTTCCGTGTTGCCGGATCATGCCGGCGTTGCGCGTTGAGCCCGGCGATCGTTCATCGCAACTGACCGCCTGATCACCAGCATGAACAAGGCGCCTGGCCGTCAGCAGGTGATCAAGGGCTACCGACTGTGGACTACGGCGGCCATGCTGATCGCCTGCTGCTGACCTTCCGGATGTGCCGGATGGTGCGCCGCTACTGGTTATGCAGCCCGCAAGCAGCAGCTACAGTTCAGCAACGTGTTGCCGAACAAACCGAGGATAACGGTGCACCGCCTGGTCAAGTATTTTCAGTGACGAAGCAGCCGTTGGTGCTGGACCTGCAGCCAAACCGTTTATGACCATCGCCGCAACTCTATTGTTTGGTTCCCGCGGCAGTGAGGTGACAACCGGACTACGAAGCAGTTTACCGGCAGCTGCGTTATCGCGGCAACTGGCTTATGCTGGTGGTTGCTGTTCCGCGCTGCCGGAAACCTGCTGCTTACCCGCAGACCTTTCACCACGGCGCAACGTAATCCGGCACCTGGCCTTCGCGCGACGGGATCAATGCCGCCGCCAAAGATCAACCTACGTGCGCCGCGACGCTTTTCGGCCTCATGCGCGACCTGCGCGCCGCTGATACTGCCTGGCAACGCCACTGCTGGAATATCCTGACGGTGTTTGTGCTCCTGAATACCGCGTACCGTGTCGCCGCGAGATGATGCCGTGCAAACGCAGCCTTCCGCTGCTTGCGCCAGAGCCGGCATGGCAATTACGCCGGACCGATTTTCGCCAACTCCGGACTTCCGGGAACTGTTTACCGCGCTGATCAGCGGCAATCAGGGCGAGCTGCTGCGCGAATTGCCGTCCCGTCGGCATCGCTGGCGCATCGCGAATCGCCGCTTTGGCGTAAAGGCTCATGCCGGGCAGTCATCTGGTGCTGGAGACAGCTTTTGCGTGGCGTGCTGGATGAATGGAACCCGGGCCGGAGCCGAGCACGAGTTGGTGACCGTACGCCGTCCCGCCGACGATGACTGGACCGCGGCATTGCTCGAGCACATCGATGCAAGCACCGCGCTCGCCGCCGTCCCCAACTGCCACTGGACCGACGGGTCACTGATCGATCTCGTCCGCATCGGCGGCGCGCTGCGTGACGTCGGCGCTGCACTGGTTGTCGATGCCACGCAGTCGCTAGGTGCCTATCCACTTAATGTCGCCGACATTAAACCGGACTTCCTGGTGGCCGCGACTTACAAGTGGCTGCTCGGTCCCTACAGCCTTGGGTTCCTGTACGCCGGGGAAAAGCATCGCAGCGGCAAGCGGATCGAGCACAACTGGATCAGGCGCAGCGGCAGTGAAAACTTCGGCGGCCTCGTCGAGTACAAGAGCAGCTTCCAGCCCGGTGCGCGGCGCTACGACATGGGCGAACGAAGCAACTTTGCGTTGCTGCCGATGGCGCTGGCTGCAATGCGCCAGATACTCGATTGGAAGTGTCGAAGTGTTGCTGAGACCATTGGCGAGCTGAGCCGCGATGAGGACCCGGGCGTCGCGGCTCGGCATTGCCGCGACGCCCTGGGCTACGTCATCCATCTGGTCGGCTTGCCGGTTGGCGGCGGCGATTCCGCGGACATTGCCCGCACTCCGGCGGCCGATGTCTACGTCGGTGTCCACGACCCGGTTGCGCGTGGCGCCGCACCTTTACAATTCGTCGAATGACGTGGATGAGCTCTTTGCGGTGCTGGAGGAAATGGTGTGGTGCGGTCAGCGCAGCCTTGACGCTCGGCAGGCGGCCGCCCGGCTGTGCCTTCGGGTTGGTGAGCAGGCCTTCGTCGTAGCGTTGCAGCAGCAGAAAGGTCTGGGCGTAGCGGGCGACGATATCGACCAGCCCGCGCCCGCTTTCAGTCGTCAGTTCCGGGCTTTTCGCCGTCTTGCGCACCTGAAGGGCGCAAAAACTCCATCCGGACTATCGTATCGGCGGTAATGCGATGCTACGGCGCGCCATTGATCGGAGTGGCTTAAGAGATCTCTTCGATGTTTTGGTGCCTTGTCTTTTTCTTCACCGCCATTATTACACTGATCATAGCTGAAAAAATCGATAATCGGATATTAGGCCTAATGTTGCCTTGCGTTCCCTGGAGTGGGCGCAAGTTTATTCTCAGCGCCGTACCTCTGGCCAACAAAATTTCACGCTGTGCGCAAAATGACGGAGTAGATTCGTGCGAAATCGCACCGCGCAACCAAGCGGTATTGACCGGAGATTCCGGGGGTCGATGCGAGCATTTACATCGATTCGAGCGCCTTGGCCAAGCGTCCGAAGCCGACAGCGATGACCCGGATGCTTTTTTGCGCGGCCGGCGTAGCCTGATGATCTCGGAGCTGGCGATTACAGAGGTGCTTTCTGCCGTCGCTCGGAGAAAACGCGAGGGTGAGTTACGCGCCGAACCAACGAAATCAGATCCGAGTTGCCTTGATCGCCGATGCCGACTGCAGTTCCGTCGCACTTTTGGACCTGAATCTCCGGCTGTGCACCGCCGAAGCTGAGCGCTTGTCTTTGAGCGACCGACGCATCCCTGCGCACGCTGGATGCCCTGCATATCGTGCTGGTCTTTTCGGCATCTGCTAACGTTCAACCTCCGCCAGCCGTGGCGGTCGCTCAGACAGGGCCTCAATGTGATCGATCCGTAGGTCGACACCGCGATGGTGGTCGTCAGGACTGACCGGAGCCGTGACTGTCAGCGCGCTTTCGACGAGGGCTTTGTTGATTGGCGTGTTGATTGCTTGACACACCGATAGGGCGACCGTAGCGTGGATATATGGTCTGTGAGTCCCTCCCTGGAGACCGGTCATGAGTGAGTCCTCGCTGCTTGAGCGGATTACCATCGATGAAGATCAGTGTGGCGGTCGCCCATGCGTTCGTGGCACCCACGTTCGGGTCATCGACATCCTGAAACTGCTGGCAGCCGGGGAATCACCCGCTGACATCCTGGCCGCGTATCCCGACCTTGAACTCGATGACTGCTCCGCAAGCCTCTTGTACGCCGCACGTCACCTGGACCATCCTGTTCTGGCTTCAGAATCCGGTGCAGCCCCGGCTCCAGGCGGCGACGAAACGCGACAGGATCGAGATGAGCTGCTTAAGGGCCGCGCTGACACGGACGCGAGCATCTCCTCGGAGCGAGCTACGGCAAACACCGCCTTCAGCCAGGCGGACGCGCAGCGGAAGCTGGAAATCCTTATCGAGCGTGATCGCGTTCTCGCTGACCGCCGCCTCGAGATATTTCGCGAGCGCGCGGACCAGACCCTGGCGGAGGAGCGGTCCGTATCGCCGCCGTCCTCGGACGAGGTCATGGAAGAGCGCCTCGCCGCGGATGACAGCAAGGATGCCGAACGGATCGCCACGGACGCGGTGCTCGAACACGAACGAAGCCGGGCCGACGGACGGGAGGAATCCCTGCAGGAAGATTTGGCGGCGGCCCGCGCCGAACGGGAGAAGCAGCGGGTCACCACCGATGAACACCTGGCCGACGAACGCGGCGCCACGGACGGCATCCTCGCCGACCGCGATGCGGGTAAAGCCGCTCTCGACGTCGCCAGTCAGGTCGAAATGCAGCGCAAGGACGTGTTCGAGATGGTGGCACATGACCTTCGCAACCCGCTACATGTAATTCTCGGCAGCGCGGACTTTCTCGCTGAGAAGGCCGAGACCGAGGAGATGCGACAGTCAGCCGACGACATTACAGTGGCGGCAGGGCGGATGGGCCGACTGCTGACTGACTTGCTGGACGTCGCTCAGATCGACGCCGGGAGGCTCCCGGTAAGGAAGTCACCCAACGACGTGCGAGAACTCCTGTTGGAGATCCGCCGGGCGTGCAGCCGCCTGGTAGAGAGTCGCGAGGTAAGTTTGTACATCGAGGTACCGGAAGCGCAAGTGCCTGCATTGATCGATCGCGATCGTGTTGCTCAGTTGCTCTTGAATCTGCTCGGCAACGCCATCAGGTTCACACCTCCGGGAGGCAGCGTCACCCTGGCTGTCGAGCAACGCGAGACTGAACTCGAATTCGTCGTTGCGGACAGCGGCGCCGGCATTCCCGGATGCGTTACCAAATATTTTCAAGCGGTTCTGGCAGCGCGACCCCGATCACCGGCAGGGACTTGGCCTGGGCCTGTACATCTGCCATGCCATTGCGGAGGCCCAAGGCGGTGGAATCCGCGTTCAGAGCGAACTGGGTGCGGGCTCGACGTTCCGCGTGTCGCTTCCGGTGAGCTGAATGCGACTGCGCAGCCGAGTCACGCGGCGCCGCCGGAATAACCAGATTTTCGGCGTGCGCTCACCAATCACTACCGGCCGGAACCGGATCGGGAGGCCCATCCTGGCTGACGTTTCCTGTCCATAGCAAACGGTGGTTGACCAAATCACGCTGGATCCGGACAGCATCAGCCGGCCAGATTCACTACCAGCGCCAATCGCTCCGCAAGGCAGTGCCTAGCCCCGCCCTTTGTACCGCCACGGGTTTCCCGGACGCTTTATTCTTTGTGAGGATAAAGCGAATGCACACACAAAGACGATATTCGGCCGGGTTTCAGAGAGAGCGGTCTGTCAATAGCAGAACAAGGGAGGTTCGTGGCTGGAGGCTCAGGATTCGGTGCAAATCAACAGCAACCCATGTCTCCGGTCTGACACAAAGAAGCCCCCTCGGCGAGGGGGCTTCTTTTACTAGTCGCTTAGCGAGACGAAACCTACACTGAGCATGTAATCTCAGCACGCTGCCAGCTGGAGTGGTTCAGAGTGAACCTTGTGAGATTTGGAAACGAGGAGCTGGGAGCGCCCGCAGCCGATGCCTTCCTGTGCGTCGAAACCGTAACCACGGTCTCCGGGTTCCCGGTTAAACCGCCGGAAATACGGTCAGCTGTCCCCGGATTTCTGGACTTCGCCGGGGAAAACAGGCAGAACGGGAGCTTAGACGACGAACCGGAGCAAGGCGCCAGCGATGGCTGCGAAGCGCAAGCACGGCACAAGACTCGGTATCGGCGATTGCGAGTTGGACACCGGTCGGCGCGAGGTGCGGCGGGGTCGGGACATCATCCGGTTGCCGAAGCTGAGCTACCCGGATGCTGCTGGTGCTCGCGGAGGCGGCGCCCGCGGTCGTTACCCAGGACGAACTGGTCGAGCGTGTCTGGAACGGCCGGGTCGTCTCGCCCGAGACCGTTACGCAACGAGTCAAGCTGCTGCGCGCCGCGCTCGGCGACGACGCCAGCCAGCCGCGTTACATCGCGCTCGTGCGGGCCAGGGCTACCCGCTGATTCCCGACGTCATACAGCACGACCCGGACGCCGCGGCGGAGGCGCTGGCGGCGACGCCGTTGCGTCGCGGCGTCGCGACCATTGCAATCCCGTTCGTAGTGGCGCTGGCCGCGGCGGCGAGCGCCTTTCTGCTGTGGCCCCCGGCGCAGCGGGACGCTGAAACGGGCATCACCGGCATCGAGCGGCCGATCCGGCCAAACTCGGTCGCAGTCCTGCCATTCGAGAACGTGAACCTCAACCCCGACGACGCGTACGTCAGCGACGGCATGGCTAGCACGCTCATCGACCAGCTGTCCCACGTCGACGATCTCAACGTCATCGCCCGCACGTCTTCGGTGGTATTCCGCGACCGCAACGTTGACACACCAACGATCGCGTCGCGTCTCGGTGTCGAGAGTCTCGTCGAGGGGTCGCTCGAGCGCGAGGACGACATCTTCCGGGTTTCGGTCGCCATCGTCGACGGCGAATCGGGTTTTCGGACGTGGTCGGAAGCATTCGAAGGAGACCGTTTGGCCCTGCCCGTCCTGCAGCGGGAAATCGCTGCGGCGATCATCGCGCAACTGGCCCCGGGCTATGAAGGACAAGCCGCGAGCCGCGGCTCGCAGCAGCTCGACCCGACCGCGTACGACCTGATGCTGCTGGCGCGGGCACGTTACGAGGACGTGCGCGACCAGCCAATAGTCGACCACGAGAAGCTTGATGAGGCGATCCGCATGTACCGGCAGCTGACAGAGCTCACACCGGACTCGGCGCAGGCCTGGAGCCGCCTCGCCGCGGCATTGCTCTACAAGGGCGATACGCTCGGCGCCGCCGGCCCGATCAATCGCGCCATTGCGATCGACCCTGATAGCGCGGAAGCGCATTATGCGCTCGGATTATCCCGTTGGCTGCGCTACGAGGAAGGCACGGGCGAAGCGTACGATCGCGCCGTGTCGCTTAAACCCAACTACGCGGATGCGCAGGAGGTGCTCGCGAAATATATCTGGCACCAACTGGTATCGGATGTGCCCGAGCAGCATTTCCTGCGTGCGCTCGAATTCGATGCGCAACGCCTCACCCGCTACGCCGACCTCGCCACGTACTACGGCATGTCCGGCCGCTACGCGGAGGCCAGGGGAAGCGGCACGGGTCATCGCGGAGCGCTTCGAAGGCGCGGCCGCGTGGATGGCGATCGCCCGGACGCTCGAACTCGTTGGCGACATCGACGAGGCGATCGCCTGGGCGTTGCGCGCCCACTCGGCCGAGCCCGGCCGCGCGGATACAGCGTGGATGGTTGCCGAACTCTACGCCCGCATCGGCGACTTCGAGACCGCGCGCCACTACGACCCCGGGCCGGCCTTCAACCTGCTGTACTGGGAGCGCCGTTATGCCGAGATGATCGAACTCGGCGACGAGCTTATTTTCGACCAGCCCGGGCAGGCGCAGATCTGGTACGGCATGGGCCGCGCATTCGCGGCCACCGGCGACTACGAACGGGCGATCGACTATTTGCGCCGACAGAACATCCCGGCACGCGCCATCAGCAAAAACCGCCGGGCCAACGACGAGGAAGCGCTGGTCACGCTTGCCGGGGCGCTGAAAGCGACGGGCGAGGTGGAACGTGCCCGCGAACTGGCCGAATGGTTTAGGCCGTACCTCGTGCGGGATGCTGTCCACCGGTGCCGACAAGGCATGGTGGCCGCACCTCTACCTGGCCTGTGTCGACTCCATACTCGACGACCGGCCCGCCGCGCTCGCCAGTCTCGAACGGCTGCAGGCGGCGCGGGGCATGCCCTGGTATCCACTGCTGGTGGACGCTCCCTGCTTTCGCGATCTCGCGGACAGCACCGTGTACCGTAATACGGTGCGTTCGGTCGAGGAGAAAAAAGCGGCGTTGCGTGCGCGACTGCCCGAGACGCTCGCGCGACTCGACCGGGCCTGGGCGAACGGCGAATCGCCGGCGGCGGCTTTCAGAACGAGCGACTGAGCGAGACGCTGATCGCGTACTCGACGTCGTGTATCTGGACGGCACGCAGCATCGTGAACACCGATGCCGACAGCCGATGGCGGTCGTCCAGCAACCAGTCGACACCCACGCCGGCATTCGTGAAGTTGTGTTTCACGAGGCGGTCGTGCTGGTACCACATCTCGTCGGTGCGCTCGGCCGGCGGGGCAAAGTCCACCGGGAAATCGAGGCCACTGCCGTCGCGGTACAACACGAACAGTCGGCCGGACAGCGGCGCGCCGCGAAGAAATAGCCTGCTTCCGCATGCGCGTTCAGGTGATTAATGCTGACGCCGAGCGTCTTTTCGACGAACACATAACTCAGGTTTAGGCGATACCAGGCATCGGAGATCGGCGGTCGATAAATAAACGATGACCCGATGTCGAGCTGCGCCCGGTTGCGGCCGATGGCGGCATGACCGAAGAACGGGTAATCGTTGCTGGGAATGCCGGCTACGGCGAACGGTTCGATAATGAATTGGGGTGATTCCTTCAGCAGGTACCGGATGCCCAGGTGAAAGTCCTGGAAGCCCGTGTTCCAGTCACCCGTGTCGACGTTGGGCACGTCGGTACGCGGCGGGTCAAGTGCGAGCGGGTCGTGGTCAAACGGGCCGAGGTAGCGCTCCCGCACGAACGGGATGCCGGCGACCAGCGTGAGCCGGTCCGTGAGGTGGTAGTCGACATCGATGTTGACGACCTGTGTTTCCACCTCGCCGAGCGGCACATTACCCAGGCTGCCCTCGAAACCGTCGACGCTGATGTACTGGAGATGAGCCTGACTTCGCCGTGACCGGCCCTGGACTCGAGCGCCTGCGCGTTCGGCACCGGCGCGGCGAAGAGCGTGGCAACGAGAATCAGGAACGATGCCGCTGCGACAGGCATGCGGGGACATGCGTCTCGGCGCGAGCCTGACTAGCCGCGCGCCTTGAGTGCCCGGTGAATCGTCTTCAGGAAGGTCTTCACACTGTCGTCACTCGCGAGCGAGCGCTCGTAGCGATCCGCTGCCTCGCGTTCCTCGGGAGTATCGCGCATGGCGACCGGGATGTAGAGGGCTCGGCTCTCGTGGATCTGAGCGGTAACGGCGTCGCGCTGGCTGTAGGTCCAGCCGGCACGATGTCGAATTCGTGCTCGCCCAGTTCGTCCCGGATCTGTGACGGCTCGGCAACGACGTGCACGTCGTGACCCGCTGCGACGAGCTGCTCGATCATCAGCAGCTCGGCTTCGGTCCTTGCGACGGCGAGAATGCTGCCGGGCAAGGGTGCGGTGTATTGCCGGAAGGCAACGCCCTTGCCGACGCGGAACAGGCTTTCGCCGCAGGCGAGCGCGCTGCCGGCAACGAGGCTGAGGATGACTCCGTAGAGGATGACGGAGATTTTCAGGTTCACGGTACGCCTCCTTAGTTTCGCCGGCAGCTGGGCCCGGAACGTGTCCTTTTCTTGAAAGCTTAGCACGAAAATCCGACAGATTCCGGCCGCCGCCCGTCCTTCGGGTCGCTCGGTCAGGAGATCAAGTGTCTGAAAATAAACGGTAAAAATCAACTTCACCATATCTTCACGGGATATTCACGCGCGACATTCGTCCGTTTCCTAGCGTGGGACACGTGCTCGCCTCCTGGCGGGCTGTGTGCCAACCGAAAATACGAAAGGAGACAAAAAATGTCCGCAATCCACGAACCAAGGCCCGCAAGGGCATCACTGCAGAAAGTGGCCGGCCTGACCGGCTTCGGTACCCTGGCGGTCCTGATGTCCGCCACGGCGTTTGGCTGGGGCTCGGAACAAGCTGAATGGGGGCCGAATGTGCCTGTTCTCGACGAAGCTGGCAGCGTGCTCGGCGGTTGCCCGATCGAATCCCGCGACGGGCTCGCAATCTATACGGCGTCCACGCGCGAGGAAGGCTCGGACGATCTCGACATCTGGGCCAACCTGCGGGAAGACCTCGACAAGCCCTTCGGTGAGGCCCACAAGCTGCCGGAGCCGGTCAACAGCGACGACAACGACTTCTGTCCCACACCGCTCGATGGCCCCTACCTGTTGTTCGTGTCGGACCGTGCCGGCGGCTGCGGCGGCGGCGACATCTACCTGGCGCGCCGCAATCCCTCGGACGGATTTGGCGAGCCGGTCAACCTCGGCTGTGCGGAAACGGGCGATGGCCCGAACGGCCCCGGCGCGGAGTTCTCGCCGGGCATCGTGAAGACCTCGCGCGGTGTATTCCTGTATTACTCGTCGGACATCGGCGGCGACCAGGACCTCTACGTCAGCAAGATGCGCCACGACGGCTCGTTCGGGCCAGGCCATCCGGTGTACGGCCTGAATACCGGCAGTGACGATCGCATGCCGACCGTGAGCCGGAACGGTCTTGAGATCGTGTTCAGTTCGAACCGCGATAGCTGGGGTGGCGGCATGTCGGCCGGCGAGCCGGGCCAGGACGTCTACTACGCATCGCGCCGTAGTGTCTATCACCCATGGTCGGATCCGGTAAACCTGAGCGTCTCAGTGCCCTTCACGACGGAAGCGCAGAATGAAACGCGCGCCTCATTCTCGAGCGATGTGCAGCGAATCAACTACGGCGCCTCGGGCGAAATCTACGTCTCGGAACGCAGCGGCAACGGCAGTAACTATTTCCGACGCAAGCTGTGCCGGAAGCTGCCCCTCCCGTTCTGTAACTAACCGCCGGGGCAAGGGGACCCACCCTATCCGAGGGACAGTGACCGAATCTCGTGGGCGACTACGAGACAGGGTCACTGTCCCCGGACTCGGCATAGAAACGGCCTGGATGCGTGGACACCGATTAACGGCACCGGTGTTCCAGAGCGCGCCCGACTGGGCAATTATGGGGGTCCGGTTTGCCGAGCAGACCCTGCAGGCGGGTTTTACGACAGTGCGGGATGTGGGCGCGTTTCCCGGCTTTCCCGATGTGGCGCTGATGCGTGCCATCGACCGAGGCACTGTGCCCGGTCCGGACATGTGGGCGGCCGGGCACTATATTTCCATGACCGGCGGTCACTGCGACATCACCGGCTTCGCGCCCGGCATCCAGGAGCTGGGGCCCAAACAGGGCATCGCAGATGGCGTCGACGAGGTGATCAAGGCAGTTCGCTACCAGGCCAAGCACGGTGTGCGCTTGATCAAGGTGTGTGCGACCGCCGGTGTGTTCTCCTTCTCCAACAATGCACCGGTCGGTGCCTTGCAGTACTCATTTGAAGAACTGCAAGCCATTGTGCGTGAGGCGAACAAGCTGGGCTCAAAGTGGCCGCGCATGCGCACGGTACCGAAGGCATTAATACCGCGGTGCGGGCTGGCGTATCGTCCATAGAGCACGGTTCAAGAATGACCCTGTCATGTGTGAATTCTGATTCATCGCAGAATTTCGTCGAAACGTCGGTTCCATTGATGCCTATCAATGGAAATCATGCTGTCGTGGCCTGTATCAGCTTCCGATTGCCGCCTGAATAGCGAATTCGCACCTCACAGGTCGCCATCGGAAACGGCCGCTGGGCCGGTGGGGGTTTCAAGCTGATCCCGAACGAGCAAATCGACGATGGCCTGCTGGAGATAACCCGGGCCGACGATCTGCCGCTGTGGCGACTGTTGACGATTCTGCCGCGGGTTTTCAGCGGCGGCCATCTCGCCTGTAATGGCGTCCATTCCGACCGCGTTCAATCCGTCACGATCGACTGTCCGGAAGGCTGCATGGTCCTTGGCGATCGCGAGATCCTGGCCCGCCGCGCCGAGCGCCTCGACGTCAAAATTCTGCCCGGAGCCCTACCCGTGCCGGGATGATCAAAGCAAGCGCCAGTTGGTCTGCCCGCCGGCCCGAAACGGCACCCCCGGCTCGCCGCCGAAATCCAGTTGTTCGGGAATTTCGACCTGGGCGCGTTCGAGGGTGACGCGACCGGGGTTGCGGGGCAGGCCGTAGAAGTCCGGGCCGTGGTGACTAGCGAAGCCCTCGAAGTGCTCCAAAGCACCGGCCCGGTCGAACACCTCGGCGTACAGTTCCAGCGCGGTCCGGGCGGTGTAGATTCCGGCGCAGCCGCAGTCGGATTCCTTGGCGCCTTGCGGATGGGGCGCGGAGTCCGTGCCCAGAAAGAACTTTCCGCTGCCGCCGGTGGCGGCGGCGACCAGCGCCTGGCGGTTCTGTTCGCGCTTGAGGATCGGCAGGCAGTAGTGATGAGGGCGCAATCCGCCCTCAAAGATGGCGTTGCGGTTAAGCAGCAGGTGATGGGCCGTGATGGTGGCGGCGAGATGGTCCGGTCCGGCGGCCACGAACTCGGCGGCCCGGCTGGTGGTGATGTGCTCCAGCACCATGGGCAAGGCCGGAAACCCGTCCAGCAACCGGGTCAGCTCGCGCTCGATGAAGACCGCTTCGCGGTCGAAGATGTCGATATCGTGGTCGGTGACCTCGCCGTGCATCAACAACGGCAGATGCTGGCGCTGCATTTCGTCAAGTACCGGGAAGACCCGGCCCAGGTCGGTAACGCCGCTGGCGGCGTTGGTCGTGGCCCCGGCCGGGTAATACTTGACCGCGTGAACATGTTCGCAGGCCGCGGCCCGGCGAATCTCGTCGAGCGTGGTCTGTTCGGTCAGGTACAGGGTCATCAGCGGTTCGAACTCGCTGTCCGCGGGCAGGGCGTTAAGGATCCGCTCGCGGTAGGCCAGCGCCTGGTCCACAGTGGCGACCGGGGGCTTGAGGTTGGGCATGATGATGGCGCGGGCAAACTGGCGCGCGGTATCCGGCAGCACGGCTCTGAGCACCGCGCCGTCGCGCACGTGCAGGTGCCAGTCGTCGGGACGGGTGATGTGCAGACGGGTCGTGGTCATCGACATAATAGTATATGTAGTATCGCATTATCGCCGACACGGTAGTCCGGATAGAGTTTTTGCGCCCTTCAGGGAGAAATGCGGCCGCGTCCTCCGCGCAGCCTGAATCATGGAAATTCGGGAACGGTCACCGTAACTGAATCGGTGTCCGTCCGCAATTGCCGGAATACCATCAGTCGCCGATCGCGAGCGGCAGGCGTGCGCGGCCGAAGTTGGCCTTGGACGGCTGCTCGCCCAGCACCTCCAGTACGTAGGCACCCGCCTCGGTGGCGTAACCGCACCCGCGAAGCGGCTGGGCTCGCCGGCGTAGGCGAGTTTCCCCTCGGCGACCACGTCGCCGTCGCGCAGCAGACGGGCGGTGAGGGTGACGCTGTCAGCATCCCACAGGCCGCCCGGCGTCAGCGGGCAGCCGCACATCATGCCTACGTTGGCCAGGACCCGGACGGGCTCGCCGACACTGGCGGCGGCCGACTCCAGCACCTCGATATTCAGGCCGTGCAGCGTGAGCACGACGCCGTCACCGGTGACCGTGGCGCCTGGCGTGACCAGCATTTCGGTCGTGGCACGCATGCTCGCGTCCGGGTTGCCGAGGGGTCCGGCCGCGCTGATGCGAACGACCGTCGGCTCATCGATATCGAATTCCGCCATGAAGGCCGCAGCGCCCTCGGTGTCGAACAGCACCGTATCCCGCTTCTGCGGATCCAGCCGCATGATCTTGCGCGTGTCGCCGGTGGCACCCTCGTGGGCGCCCTGGGCGAGTACCTCGCCGGTAGCCGTGTCGGTGACCGTCACCCAGACACCGCCGACGCCGCTGCCGATGAGCTTGGCATCCTGGGACAGGATGTGCACGGGGATCGAGGTGGTCTCGGCCGTAATCGTCGCGGGTACTGCCATCGTCGCGGCCATCAGCAATGCGGTTGTGACGATCAGCGCTTTTCCTGCAGGCATGTGATTCTCCTGTTTGTTCAGTTGTCTGTTTATGTGTTTGTCTGTTTGCGTGTCATTGCGGCCCGGCGGTGCGGGTTTCATTTGGTTGAAGGGCGCAAAAACTCTATCCGGACTGAACCGCCCCGGTTTCTTGGAGGCCTTATTCTTTGAGAGGATAGAGCAAAGAACACACAAAGCCGATATCAGGTCGCCGGACAGGCCCGCCCTCATAGTTTTTGCCGCCAAACGCCGCCAAGAACCGCGAATCGCCGTCTCAGCGCTACGTTTTTGCCGTGGATGTCTGGACATTGCGGCGCGGGACTTGAAGAAAGAAGCTACCTTGTTTCAAGGACTCCCGAACTAGCGATAGTCGTCTTCTCGCTGATGGCGGACGGCCAGAACCGTAACCGTTTGTCGGTCCTCGATTTCGAACAGCGCCACGTAACCGGCCGATCCAAACGGGATGACGATTTCGCGGACAAAAGGATTGGATTCCTCGGCCTTGCGACAGGAGAACGGAAATTCCTCAAGGATGGTCCACGCACGATCGATAACGTCCAGCGCCCGCTCTGCGGCCCTCAGGTCCTGTTCTGCGAGGAAGCCATACAACCTTTCGAGATCAGATTTCGCTTCCAGGGTGAAGCGGACGCGAAAGCTCACTCTTTGAGTTTCGAAGCACCGACAATTCCGCGCAGCGAATCCATAACTTCTTCCTTCGATGCGTATTGTCCCGAGGCCTTCGCGGAATCCCGAGCTGCCAGTCCACGAGCGATGAATTCGCTCTGGACCTTGCGGTGTTCGATCTGCCGGCGAAGCGAGTCCTCGACGAAGCTGCTGAGCGACTCGCCTTCTCTCAACACGCTTTCTGCTTGGTTTCGAAGGTCTCGCGTGACCCGTAGTGGCGGAATGGTTGCCGATTTCATGGCGCCCTCAAATGCATCGCAAATGCGATGCATATTACCCCTACGATACGCTGTACGCAATGGCCTGGGACGGATTGGCTGTGTCCCCCGGTTTATTCATCCTTAGCGGCCCGCCGGTAGTACTCATGATGCAAACCGCTACAACGTCGGTGTGCTTTCGTTTAATCAAAAGCCTGATCTTCGGATCCGGTTCGGGCCGACGTTATTCCTGCACTTCTGAGTCCAGTGGCATCGATTCGGAGTCATCCATGAAATCGCAGAAATTGTTGTCCGCGATAACTCCAGCGGGAGTATTGATTCCTTGTGGCAAGGAGAGCGAGCCGACGAAGTCCGTTGTCAGCAATAAAGCATGACCTTCTCGGCCCCTCAGCCGTCTCCGCCTTCTATGTCTGCGGCTCCAGTTCCGCCAGAGCGTTGCGCGAGGCTGCCACGTCCGGGTGGTCCGGCCCCAGCGCCTTCAGCCGGATCGCAAGGGCGCGTTCGAACAGCGCACGCGCCTCCGCGGAAGCGCCGCGATCCGCCATAAGCAGCCCCAGGTTATGCAGGCTCACGGCCAGGTGCGGATGCCCGGGACCGAGGGCCTCCAGACGCAGGTCGACGGCCTCCTGCAAGAATGCCTCTGCTGCCGCATGGTCGCCCAGCGCGTGGAGAGTACGACCCAGGTTGTTGAGGTTAAAGCCCACGTTGGGGTGGCGTGCGCCGAAGGCGGCCCGGTTGATCTCGAGAGCCTCGCGGAACCATGGTTCGGCATCGGCCGGCCGCTGCTGCTCGAGGAACAGCCCGCCCAGGTTATTTAGCGTTTGCGCCACTTCGGGGTGCTCGTTCCCATAGATCTCCCGGCGCATCGCCAACGCCTCATGGAGCAGAGGCTCGGCGGCGTCGTAATCCCTCATCCGCCGGAAAAGGAAGAGCCCAAAGTTGCTCAGACCCCGGGCCAGGTCCGGGTGGTGGTCGCCGAGGGCGCTACGGCGAATCGACACGGACTCGCCGTACAGAGCGGCCGCCTCGTCGTATCGGCCCAGCCGGTCCTGGACAACGGCCAGGTTATTCAGCGTGGACGCGACGTAGGGGTGCTGCTCGCCGAGGGTCGCGCGCCGGATGGCGAGAGCCTCGCGGTACAAGCTGTCCGCGTCGGTGAAGTTCCCCCGGTTCGTAGCGAGCGAACCCAGGTTGTTCAGCGAGGACGCCACCTCCGCGTGGCCCTCGCCGAGCGTGCTGCGGCGCATCGCGAGGGCCTCCTGGAAGAGCAGCTCTGCCTCCTCGTACTCGCCGTTGATTTCGAGCGTCCGCGCGAGAACATTCAGCGTCTCGGCGATATCGGGATGCATCGGTCCAAGCTCCGCCCTGCGGATCCGCAGCGCTTCGCGCGCCAGCGAGTCGGCCGCGGCCGGATCCCGTCCGGCGCTCAGGATGGCGGCCAGCGACGTGAGGCTGTCGGCGACCTCCTCGTGGTCCTCTCCGAAGAGATCCCGCCGGATCGTCAGGGCCTCCCGGGCCAGGCGCTCAGCTTCCGCATAATTGCCGATTGCGCCATGCACCTGTGCCAAAACGTTCAGGAGGTCTCCCTTCAGCTCGGGCTGTCCGCTGAGGCCGTCTGCCTCCCGTGTGCCGCGTGCCAGCAGATCCCGGGTGGTCATTTCGGCTCCGTAGGCGCCGGACGGATTGGCTCCCTCGAAGAGTCCGACAAGGAAACCGGTGATGGTCTCGGCACGTTCGTTCGCGAGCTTCGTGCGGTTCTGCTCCACCTGTAGGCGGTAGCTGTGGACACTGAGCCCGGCGACCGCCGACACCAGACCGAGCAGGATGGTGGCGGCCAGGGCCACGGCGACCGGGTTGCGGCGCACGAATTTTTCCGTCCGGTAGCGTAACGAGTCGGGGCGAGCGCTGACAGGCCTCCCGTCCAGGTGCCTGCGGACGTCCTCCGCCAGCTCCGCGACGGACCCGTAGCGCTTAGCGGGCTCAGCTTGAAGAGCCTTGAGGATCATGGTGTCGAGATCACCCTGGAGCTGCGTCCTCACCCGCTCCCGCGGCACGCCTCCGATGCCTTTCTCCGCGACTGCAGCGCTGGGTAGCACAGGCTCGCTATCGAGGATGACGTGTATTCCCTGCGACGGCGTTGCACCGGTCCGGTGGCGCGTTCTTGAGCCCGTGAGGAGCCGGTACAGCAGCGCCCCCAGCTGGTAAACGTCGGAGACGGTGGTGGCGGGGTTGCCCCGCAACTGCTCGGGGCTCGCGTACTCGGGCGTGAGCACTCTCACGCCCGAGCGAGTGAGCCCCTCTTCGTCCGCGCCCAGAATCTTGGCGATGCCGAAGTCGAGCAACTTCACTACCCCATCCGCCGTCACCAGGATGTTCGACGGCTTCAGGTCTCGGTGCACCACCAGCTTCGTGTGCGCGTGGCCAACAGCTTTGCAGACCTGCAAGAACAGCGCGAGCCGCTGGTGTACCGTGAGGAAGCTCTGCTCACAGTAGTCGGTGATCGGCTTGCCCTCGACGTACTCCATGACCAGGAACGGCCGGCCATCGTCGGTAGACCCACCGTCGAGAAGGCGCGCGATGTTGGGGTGATCGAGCCCGGCCAGGATGCGCCGCTCGCCGACGAAGCGACGAACAATGTCATCGGTATCCAGCCCACGACGCAGCAGCTTTACCGCGACGCGCTGTTCGAAATCTTCTGCGATTCGTTCGCCGAGGTAGACTGTGCCCATGCCGCCCCGGCCGATCTTGCGTACGATTCTGTAAACGCCCACATGCTCGGGCATGGACAGTATGCCCGTGGCGTGATCTTCGTAATCGCTCAGGGCTTTTCGAACGAAAATGGGCGCCGGCCCTTCGAAGAGCCCCTCGGACCGGGACTCCGCATCCAGCAGGACCTGAACCTCGTCGCGTAGAACCGGGTCATCGCCGCAGATCTCGGCGAGAAATGCATCCCGCTCGTGTTTCGGCAGGTCGAGGGCTTCCACGAACAAGCGGTCGATTTCCCGCCGACGCTGAAGGCCAGGATTGTCAGTCGAGTCCATATGGACCCGACATCGTCGGGTTTCCCTGCACTGATCAGTACCGAGCAGAATAACTGGCCAAAGTCATTGAGAAGTTGCCTCGCGATTCGTATACGAGCGAATGCGAACGCGTGACCCCGCGTTCGCCGCACCTGGCATTATATTTCCGTCGCATTGGAGCCCAACCAGGGAGCTTTACGCACGGAATCCGGGAATCCGGCCCCATCCTACAGGATGAAAGGGCCACATTCGACGGCAACGTGGTCGTGCTGCATTTGTCGATATCAATCGCGAATACCCGCTTGAGGCGTTGCGCCCAACTCATCTTTTCGGCGTCCATCACCAAGACCAGCACGGAGCGCCTTGTGTATTGAACACGATAGCTCGCCGGGTGATCGATTCCCGGCGTGGCAAGCACAAGGAATACATGTTCACCTACCGGGACAACGCACTTGGCAAGCTCAACAACTCCGCATGGAAGCGGGAATGGCGACTTGTCGGCCTACCGACAGAAAAGGTATTTTGAAAGGCGTTCATAACCTTCGTCATAGCTTCGGTAGACGACTGAGGGGCGCGGGTGTTCCATTGGAAACCCGAAACGCGTTACTTGGTCATGCCAACGAGGACATCACAACGCATTACTCAGCGGCAGAGCTTGAAGAACTCATGAATGCAGCTGAATCTATTGTGAGTCGTGGAAGGATCGAATCGCCAAACCTGATGTTGATTGGTCAACGGACTGCAAAATTTGTCGGAAAAGTGTCGGAAAAAGAAAAAGAGTTAGCGAGTAAAATCGGCTAACCCTTTGATTCAACGCGCGCCCGGTAGAGATCATTCGGATCGCTTAACGCGATCCTCACCCTTCGGCGCGCCTGCGGCGTCCAAAATGCTGGCGCGTTTTGTCGAACTCCCGACCACCTGGTTCGAAGGCGTATAAGCCAAGAACCGTTTTCTTTAAATCAGTAAGTTAGATGGCCCGCCCTCTTCCTTTTTGCCGCCAGCGCCGCCAAGAACCGCGAATCACCGCCTGAACGCTACGTTTTCGCCATGAATGCCTGGACACCGAGGCGCGAGACTTGCGAAGAAATCTGTCTTGTTCCAAGGACTGCTGATCCAATCGCCAACGACCAACCCTATCGGGAACTCGGCGGAGGTATTACCTATCGAGGGTGCGCTAATGAGCCCGCGAATACCAACCCCCTGGACACACCGCCGGAAGCAATGCTGCCGCAGTCTGTATCAGTTTGCGATCGCCGCCTGAATAGCAATTCGCACCTCACAGCCTGCTGGCCAAGGGTCACTCGCCGGAGCAGATCGCCGGCATACTGCGCCGTATGTATCCCGGTGACCCGGATCGGCACGCCAGCCGCGAGACCATCTACACGGCCATCTATGCGATGCCGCGCGGGGAACTGCGCAGCGAGGTCATTGGTTTGCTGCGCCAGGCTCGCCGGGTACGTCGACCCCGGGCCCGGGGCGAGGATCGGCGCGGGCAGATCCCGGACATGATCTCGATCCACCTCCGGCCGCCAGAGGTTGACGACCGTGTCGTTCCGGGTCACTGGGAGGGGGACACGATCAAGGGTGCTGGCAATGCTTCGGCCGTCGGGGACGCTGGTCGAGCGCACCACGCTGTTCGTCACCCTCGCCAAGCTCGCTGACGGCACGGCCAAATCGGCGGTGACCGGCTTCAGCCGCGTGCTCAACCAGATCGACGCCCAGAAGCGGCTGTCCATGACCTACGACCAGGGCAAGGAGATGGCCGCTCACGCCACGCTCGCCCGTCGCACTGGCATCAAGGTGTGCTTTGCGGACCCGCGCAAGCCCCTGGCAACGCGGCATAAACGAGAACACCAATGGCCTGCTGCGCCAATACCTGCCCAAGGGTGCAGACCTGTCCGTCCTCTCACAACGCGACCTCGACGCCATCGCCTTCGATCTCAACGTCCGACCCAGAAAATCTCTCGGCTGGAAGTGTCCACTCGAACTCTTCATGCCCGAGTCCTTCAACCACCAAGCCTATTTCCGCAAACACGTTGCACTTCCAACTTGAAACCGCCGATGATTAAATCGCTAAATGTCAGAAGTGCTCCCGCAAATACCCCCAGGCAACCCTGTTAGGAATTGTGAACTTGAGATAGCCGATCGGGCCTGCCGTTCCCGAGTGTGGCTCTTTGGTCGGCTCGGTGCGTTCCCGCCGCCCGGTTGCCCAACGCGCTGAGTTTCTCCAGCGTATCGGGCTTACGCCGGTGCCTGGCTGACGAGTGAAATGTCGGTGGACGAGCCGGACCATTTTAAGCCCGCAGACCATTAGAGAAGGGGATTCCAATGGCACTGGAAGTAACGCTTCTTACTGTCTTTATCGCCGCATTAATCACCGCTTTGACCACTGGCCTGGGAGCGGTGCCACTGATTTTCAGCAGGAGTGTGGGAAATATATGGCTCAGCGTCGGAGCGGCCATGGCCGCTGGCCTGATGATGGCTGCCAGTCATAGCCTGGTTGATGAGGGGATGGTTAAGCAGGAGTGGCTTACGCTTGCAGGCATGGTGACTGGCTTGATTCTGGTTTACCTCGCTTACCAGTGGATTGAAAAACAGGGGGCACCAGATGTGAGTGAACTGAATAATGCCGATGCCAAAAAGGCACTCATGATCGTCGGGGTCATGACCGCCCACTCTTTTGCGGAAGGTATCGGTGTCGGGGTGTCTTACGGCGGTGGTCAGGAACTTGGCGTCTTTATTACCGCCGCAATAGCTGTTCATAACATTCCCGAAGGCCTGGCGATTGCGTTGATTCTTGTGCCTCGGGGAATGTCGGTAATGAAGGCCGCCGGCTGGAGCATTTTCAGCAGCCTGCCCCAGCCACTGGTCGCTGTACCGGCGTTTATGTTTGTGAATACATTCAAGCCCATTCTTGCTTTCGGACTCGGCCTGGCTGCCGGCGCGATGATCTGGATGGTATTTGCAGAGCTTCTGCCCGACGCCAACAAAAAGCTACAGCCAGCGACCATCGGCACCATCGTGGTTCTCGCGTTCCTCAGCATGATGATTTTTCAGATTTCAATTCACTGACAATCTACAAATACCTTCACTTCACCCGCCACCACCGAAAGCTCCACATCCGTCACTTTCCAAGGCCGGCGAATCCCCAATATCTGCGTATACAGCTCTTTGTCATGCATGCTCCGTACGATAATCTGCCCGCTCGATCAGGGGAAGAGCCGATGTTTTCAAGTAGCATCACATTCTCCTTTATGGACTAATGGGACCGTCGCGAGCCTTTTCCGTTTCTTGGTTCTCGTGTGCGTCCGAAGCGCTCAGTCGATCTGGACGGTGCGAAGGTAGGGGCGAAGTGTCTTGAACCCCTGCGGGAAGCGGGTCTTTGCATCCTCGTCGGACACCGACGGTGGGATGATCGCTTCGTCGCCAAGGACCCAATCGGCGGGAGTGGCAACGCCATTCTTGTCGACGAACTGGAGAGCATCGATCGCTCGCAGGATCTCATCGAAGTTACGACCGACGTTCATAGGGTAGGTCATCATCAACCTGATCTTCCTTTCGGGATCGATGATAAAAACCGATCGGACTGCGTCAGTCTCGCTCTGATCGGGATGGATCATGTCGTAGAGCTTGGCGATTTTGGAATCGGCGTCGGCGACGATCGGGAAGGTCAGGTTGGTGTTCTGCGTGTCGTTGACGTCTTCAATCCACTTGGCATGCTCTTTGGCGGTGTCGGTCGACAGCCCCAATGGCTTGACGTTGCGTTTACCGAATTCAGCGGCGAGTTGAGCCGTGCGCCCCATTTCTGTGGTGCAAACCGGGGTGAAATCAGCCGGGTGGCTGAAGAAAAATACCCAACTGTCGCCGGCCCAGTCGTGCAGACTGATCTCGCCAATTTGCGTGTCTGCTGTGAAGTCGGGAGCTTCGTCGCCAATATGTAAAGTCATTTTCTATTCTCCGTTCATGATGTGAATGCCTACCGGCTAAAGCCGGTAGCCTCGGTTTACGGCTGACATCCGGATTGATTGGCTTTGAGCCGATTCAAACCACCTCGAAGTCATCGTCCGATTTCGGGGGCAGATTGCACCGTCCTGTGGTGTTTCGCAAGCCATCCACTGCTCGCTGAGCTGCTACGGATTGTCCCATTCTCAGCAGTATGATCTGGGTATCCGGAATTTTCAGTTGATAAAACGCCAAAAAACCAAAGGAGAGAACCTTTCTCAACGGATTATCTGGTTGATATTCTCAAGACTTTTCTGTCAGATTTCTGTTTCCATTCGATGCCTAACTTCTTAATGCGATGCTCGCTAGGAATGGCAGTTTGAGCAGAGCGAGCATCAAAGCTGTTCTGAATCATGCTCAATCTGGACGCCTGCACAACATTCTTCTTGTAAGAACCCAATCAGATTCTCTAGATGCTCATACTCCGGTATGCAGACGATGGTGCGGCTGTGTTTCTCCTGCCGGATTAGCCCAACCTTAGCCATGCGTGCAAGGTGATGCGATAGCGTCGAAGCAGGAATACCCAATTCCTTCTGGATCTCCCCGACCGAAGCCCCATGCATGGCCAGCTTTGACCAGGAAACGGAACACCGACAGTCGGTGACTATTCCCTAGCTCAGCTAAGCTGGCTGCAACTTTTTCGTGATTCATAACACCCTCATAAGATTCGATACTTCTAGAAGTATAGTTGACAGGCCCGAGAAGCGCAATTATCCGTATCTTATATTCGATATTATCTAGAAATATATGGAGTATAAAATGTCACCTCAACTGCAAGATACCCTTGGCATGTTCGGCTTCCTCGCTGTCGAGCTATCAGTTTTATTCATTGGTATCAGCCTGCTAGTCGGGGTTCTTCAACGCCATATCCCGCCATCCAAAGTGGAAGCGTTGCTGAGCTCCAACCGGCGCCGCGGCTATTTTCTCGCCGCTGCACTGGGGGCTATTACCCCTTTTTGTAGCTGCTCGACCATTCCCATGCTGAAAGGCTTGATTCGTGCGCGTGCCGGGTTTGGGCCGATGATGGTATTTCTTTTTGCCTCTCCGTTGTTGAACCCTATTATTGTTGTTCTGCTTGCTGGCCACCTTCGGATTGACGCTCACCGCCATTTACGTGCTCGCGGCTTTTGTGGTCTCAGTGGCCGCCGGATGGTTGCTGCACGCGCTTGGCTTTGAGCGTTATGTGCGTCGGACGGAAACACAAGAGCGCAGTCGGATGTAGCTCATCAGCAAGCCAGTGCGGCGCTACAGCGACCGAGTCGAGTTGCGCAGCTGAGCCGCGATCAACAGTCGAGGTCTGTTGCGTCGCTGATGGAACGACAGAGTGCTCCGCCCAGCAGCTTGCTGTGATGGGCAACCACCTGCTCCTGCTGACGAAAATAGGCAGGTACAGCGGCGTGTGGCGGGAAGCCTGGTCGGATTTTGTCGACGTGTTGCCGTATCTGCTCATCGGTATTGCGATTGGCAGCGTGATCTATGGTTTCATGCCCACGGGCCTTCTGGAGCGCTATGCCGGCCCGGACAATCCCTTTGCCATCCCGGTTGCCGCTGTCATTGGCGTGCCGCTTTATATTCGCGCTGAAGCCGTCATACCAGTGGCAGCGGCGCTGATGGCCAAAGGCGTGGGTGCCGGAACGGTACTGGCGTTGATCATCGGCAGTGCCGGAGCCAGCCTGACCGAGCTGATCCTGTTGCGCTCTTTGTTCACACTGAAACTTTTGGCAGCGTTTGTGGCCGTCATCTTCGCCATGGCGATGATTGCAGGTTACGCCACTTACCTGTTTTTCTGACCGAGGCGGGAGATGATTAATTCCTTAAACCTCCCTGGGTATCAGTTAGTTGATTCTGAGCAGCAGAATGACGACATACATCTTCGGGCTTGAGGCACCTACACCAATAGCCTGCGAAGAGTGTGGCGTGCAGGGTGAGTTCGTGCGGTTTGGCAAGCGTGATGCTCCCTATCGTGATCTGCCCATCCACGGCAAGCGGGTCACCCTCTGGGTGATCCGTCGCCGGTATACTTGCCGGGCCTGCAAGACCACCTTCAGGCCCCAGCTACCGGAGATGGTGGACGGCTTCCGCATGACGCTGCGGCTGCATGAATACGTGGAGAAGGAATCCTTCAACCACCCCTACACCTTCGTGGCGGCACAGACCGGCCTGGACGAGAAGACGGTACGCGACATCTTCAACGCCCGCGCTAAGTTCCTGGGGCGCTGGCACCGCTTCGAGACGCCCCGCATTCTGGGCATCGACGAGCTGTACCTGAACAAGCGTTACCGCTGCATCCTGACCAACATCGAGGAGCGAACCCTGCTCGACCTGCTGGCCACCCGACGACAGGACGTGGTGACCAACTACCTGATGAAGCTGAAAGACCGGCAGAAGGTCGAGATCGTCAGCATGGACATGTGGAACCCCTACCGGACAGCGGTCAAGACGGTGCTGCCACAGGCCCGCATTGTGGTCGATAAGTTCCATGTGGTGCGTATGGCCAACGATGCCCTGGAGAAGGTGCGCAAGGGCCTCAGGAAGGAGCTGAAGCCCTCCCAAAGCAGAACCCTCAAGGGAGATCGGAAAATCCTGCTGAAACGCGCTCACGAAGTCTCAGACCGGGAGCGGCTCATCATGGAGACCTGGACAGGCGCATTCCCGCAACTGCTGGCCGCCTACGAACACAAGGTGGAGTGGTCGAAGCAATTTGTGACAACCCAGTTAAGCCGCTTCTTTCATTTCAGCAATAGCTGATTCGAAATCGTTGGGGCTGCTGTAATCCAAGGTCGAGTGCAGCCGCCAACTGTTATAGAACATGGCAATGTAATCCAGGATATCTTGCTGCGCCTCGGCACGGGTCTGGTAGTGCTTCCACTGCACACGTTCCTTCTTCAGGCTGGCAAAGAAGCTCTCCGCCACCGCGTTGTCCCAGCAGTCGCCCTTGCGACTCATGCTGCCCACAAAGTCGTAGGTTTTCAGCAACCGGCGATACGCTTTGCTTGCGTATTGCGAACCTCTGTCAGAATGAACGATCAGCCCGGCTGCCGGACGTCGACGCCACAGAGCCATACGTAATGCATCCGTCACCGACTTCGCCTTCATCCGCGAGCTCATGCTCCAGCCCACCACCCGGCGACTGAACAGGTCGATAAACACCGTCAGGTATAGCCATCCCTCCTGGGTCCAGAGTGGAGTAAGAAGCAGGGCGTAGTCGAGCTATTTCCCTGCTTCTCCTCCCCGAACCGTACGTGCGCGTTTCCGCGCATACGGCTCTCCATTCACGAGTGGCTCAAAGCCATGGCAACATCGTGGTAGCGAGATGTGACGGTACTGCGACCATCGTCCGGGAGAAGATACGGATTGACAGCCGGGTTACGCCACCGGAATCGGCCCTTGCGACTCGTAACTAGCCGACGAAGGGTGACGCCACAAAGATTGCCGTTACCGCTGCGGCCGAACAGTACCCAAGTCTTCGCCGTACCGTCCGCCGGACGTTTGACCCAGTGTCGCATCAGCGACTTGATCGAGGTCCGGTGTTTCCGTGCCAACCAGTGAGCAAGCTTCCAGAAAACAGCTCTGTCGAGCTTGCCGTACATGATCGCGGTATAGTCCGTGTAACGATAGAAGTTCGCCCAGCCCGCCAGTCGGCGGTTGAGCTTTTCTACAAGGTCAATCTTGTTCTCGCTGTGATTGCCGGACAACTCCTTCGCCAGTTTTGCAGCAAAATTCCGGAGCTTGTCCCTGGGTATCGTGGATACCGGTCGCAGTGTGCCTCGCGGCCCCCGCTTACGAATGATGCGATGGCCGAGGAAGTTGAAGCCGTCGTTGACATGCGTCACATGCGTTTTGGCCATGTTGAGCGTCAACTTCAGTTCGTCCTCCAGGACCGCGCGGCATTCTTCACGAACAGCCTTCGCCTGTGCCTTGGTTCCCTTGACGATGACCACGAAGTCATCGGCATATCGGCAATAGGCGACCGCCGGTTTCCATTGCCGGTTCTCGCGAACCGCAATGGGGCGTTGTTGCTGTATGCCATAGTTCCATGCCCAGCGATCTTTTCGCGCTTTCTTCGAAAGGTATTTCGCCTCCAGCCATTGATCGAACTCGTTGAGCACGATATTGGACAGCAGTGGCGAGATCACCCCGCCTTGCGGAACACCTTCACTGGCCGCGCGGAACAAGCCCCGATCAACATGACCGGCCTTGATCATTCGCCAGATGAGAGCCATGAACCGTCGGTCGCCGATCCGTTTCCGTAAGCACTTCATCAGCAGCTTGTGATGCACCGTATCGAAGTACGAGGCCAGATCACCTTCGATGACCCAGCGGCCTGCTCGTATCGGCGCCATCCTGCAGCTGCAACTTCACGGTCCGGATCGCGTGATGCACACTGCGCTCAGGACGGAACCCATAGGATAAACGATGGAAGTCGCTTTCCCAGATCGGTTCCAGCGCCATCAGCATGGCGCGCTGCACGATCCGATCCCGAAGCGTCGGGATGCCCAGCGGTCGTTGTTTGCCATTGGCTTTCGGGATGTAGACGCGCCGTGCCGGTTGAGGCTGATAGCTCCCGCCAGCAATTCGACGCGAAGATCGCTCCAGTTCCTGCCGGAAGGTTGGCCTCCATGGCCGCCTTGTCCACACCGTCAATCCCCGGTGTTCTGGCACCTGTCGATGCCAGGGTGATCGCGGGCTGCCTCGTGCGCAGCCACGACCGATCGGCAGTGATCCTCAGCAGACGATCAATCTTGCGCTCCTTGTCCGCCGTCGACCACGTTGCCAGCTTGCTCTGCATTTCACTGATTATCAAAGGTCTTCACCTCTTTACGGGCAGTTAATCTGCCAAACAAGCTACTCAAACTGTTCCCCTTCGCCCTGTGGCCGGCTTTCCCTGCCGCAGACTACTACGGGAACTCCGCCAGCCCATCGTTCATCGGGGTCACATTCCCTTGTCATTACGATAAGCCTTCCCCATTTCACATGTCGGACTCAAACGTATTGGTGAGGCTGCCGATCGCAGTCTTTATCCTTGCTTGCTGCAAGTCGGTGCGGATGTTGCGCGTCTGGCGATGCACTCCGCGCAACTCCCTGTGAGTTGCCGTCCTCAGTATACGACTCCACGTTCGCGATCTGAGTGCATATGTGTCATCCAGCTCCCATCTGCACTACCACCTGTTAAGCCGTGTAGGTGGTGGTGACATTTCAACCCACAGACGCGGTTTAATCGGTTCGTGTTCCTCAACCTTCCAATACTCAGCCTAGAGACGCATCTTGGCTTAACGACTTCGCCTCACGCCCCGTTTCCCACGGGCTCCGTCACCCTGCCAATGTACGACAGGTCACCGCCGCTTCGGCTCTCACCCGCTCATCGCAGCAGGTGGGCAATCGGATATGCTTCCTCCTTCGTTATCCTCTTGCATTTCAGACATGCTCAGGCCCGGGCAACGTCTTCCGGACGCCTCCCGAGGCTGGGCGCACTGTACGTGATGTCCGACACATAAGCCTGATCCGGCCCGGCTGCCGAGAACTGCCGCTCCAGGACGTTCTCGAATACCGGCTGTTGGTGGTTGCTGTTCGTTGTAACCTTGTATTTCCTCCGGTAGCGCGCTCGGACTCCAGCCGCATGCATCAGGGATCGCGCTTTACGTCGCCCGACAGGGTATCCCAGTGCATTGAGCGCCCGCTTCATCCGCCGCGAGCCGTAGCTGTAACCGCTAGATTCGGCGACCTCTTTCACCGCTGCCAGCATCCCCTCGTGCTCAGGATCTGGCAGCCGCCCTTGTTGATACAGGCAATACCGGTAATAGGCATTGCGACTGACACCCAGTAGCCGACACATCACGTCGACAGGCCAGGTCTTCTTATACTGGGTGATGAACGCGTATTTCACTGCGTTTCCTTGGCAAAGAAGACCGTCGCCTTTTTTAAGATGTCTTTCTCCATCTTCAGACGCCGCACATCTTCCCGGAGCTTTCGGATCTCGGCCTGCTCTGCGGTGAGTTTCCCATTGCCGCGAAAGGCCGTGCCATCGTCCGTCTCGTGCTGCTTGATCCAGCGGCACAGCATATTGGCGTTGATGCCCAGGCTGCGTGCTGCTTCTGCGCGGCTGTAGCCCTGTTCCAATACCAGGCTGATTGCATCCAGCTTAAATTCCTTCGAATACTTCTTCCTCGTGTTCATGTTGTACCACCTCCAGTTCAGGATATTATTCCTTAACTGGGTTGGTCACATCTATTGAACCACTTCAGCCACAGGCAGAAACCGCCCTGGACGAGTGGATAGCCACCATCCCAAAGGGCCAAAAGGAAGTCTGGAGCGATCTGGTCAGGGCGGTAGGCAACTGGCGCGAAGAGATCATGACCTACTTCGAGACGGACATGCCCGTCACCAACGCTTACACGGAGTCCATCAACCGACTGGCCAAGGACAAGAACCGTGAAGGGCGTGGTTACTCCTTCGAGGTGATGCGGGCACGAATGCTCTACACCACGAAGCACAAGAAGAAGGCCCCGACTGCGAAGGTCTCTCCGTTCTACAAGAAAACCATTGGTTACGGACTGCCGGACTTCGCAGAGGAACTCAATTACGGGGTCGATCTATCAACCATCTGAGGGTGGCATCAGGTTGGTGGGCTTAAGGTGCCCCATCAACCATTAAATCCGTATACCCTATAATCTTTGAGCATGTCTTCGCCCTTTATCCAGCGAAAATCGTTACACTTTGCGGTAACGAACGTCGCAAACGAGGCGCCGTGAAACTTGCGGCACATGGAACAAAGGCAATGTGCCGCGTCGGGCAAAGGTTCATCGATCTCGAATCGGACGGCGCCGCACAGGCAGCTGCCGCAATACGGACCCTTCATGGCACTATCTCCTGACAAATGTATCAGCATCCGCGAGCGGGGCAGTTCAATCGATCCGGGCACAAGTCGCACGCAGCGCCTCCCGCACGTGAAGATTCACGCACAAGCCGCGCCCCACACTCCCGCAGGAGCGGCGTCCCGCCGCGAACAGTCACTTCAATGAAACCGGCGCTGATAGACCTGGAAGCGGCCATGCGGGATCCGACGGAGTACTCGCAAGTCCCGAACAAGTCCTTGCGCATGCGGGTTTGACACGCGAGCAGAAGATTGAGGTACTGAAGCAGTGGGGATACGACGCGGCAGAGTGCGAGGTGGCGACCGAAGAGGGCATGCCGGGAGACGGCGGGAGCCTGTTGAGTCGAATACTGCTGGTGCTGGATCAACTGGGTGCAGAGGTCGAGGTTTGCCGTACGGACCCCAGCAAGCAACACTCGTTGCTTTAGCCTGGGTGCGTCGCGGATTGTGCCCGATAGGTAATAGCCACAATGGCATTACTGTTGTCGGTAGCGGATTCTCCGTGGCAAGTACCGTTCACGAGGGCAGATCAATGCGCAAGAATAGTGCAGCCATCCGCAATGCACTGCTCCTGTTGGCATGTATCGTTGTGTTCCCTGGCCGTTGCGGCCATCTTCGCCTCAAAACTGGGCTAGGAGTCTGCGCGGTAGAAGCCGAATGGGCTGCGGCCCTCGCCTCGTCCGTTTCTACCGCGCAGACGAATAACCCGGATTAATCATGAAGGTTGGAGTACCAGGTATCGTATGAAACCCCTGTGCTTTCTTTCGCCGGATATCACGCAAGCCAGGTCCGTTGTTCGGGAACTTCGAAATGACGGGATCGCGAATAAGAACATCTACGTGCTTGCAAGGTCCGGCACCGATCTTGATGGGCTGCCTGACGCAGGCTCCGAGAGTGACGACTTTCTGCCCGCCTTTGCGCGTGGCCTCGCCTTTGGCGGCTTCGCGGGTCTTTTTCTGGGCCTGGCTGTACTCCGCTGCTTCGCCCCACAAGCCTGATCGCCAGCGGCGGTGACGTTTTGCTGATCGGGCTTATGGGTGCAAGCCTTGGCGGGTTGCTGACCGGCATTGCCGGCGCAGCTTTTCCGAGTTCTCATTTGCAAGCATTCGAGCCAGATTTGGACGCCGGCAAGATACTTATTATGGTCGATGTGCGTAAAGATCGCCGCGATCATGTCAGCAGCCTGGTACGCCGTGCGCATCCGGAGACTGAGCTGGCAGGCGTGGAACCGCGGGCGCCGCTGATCCCATGATGAATTCCGCCGTGTCGTCGGACCATGAGTTCACTCCATAATTGTGGGTACGACACGATCGAAGTAGCAACGACATTTGGCCACTTATTCGCCGGGCGGTTTGCTTTCCACAATGAGTTTGGAAATTAGAATTAATGCATACGAGTATTGGCTGGAACCACTTGGTTCGAAGTTAGACAATTAGACTGTAACCGATTATTTTAAATAGCTAAGTGGCTGGGCATCCGTTGCACCGAATGCCCAATTATGCACAAACACGCACAACTGAATCACGCAAAACTCCCGCAGGCTTTGCCTGCTGGGCGTCGCCGCATAACCGACAAAACTAAACAATATGACGCCCGATATGACGCTAATGGACGGATGTAACCATCCATTACTGAACTAAACCGGCCGTCAGAACAGCACAACGTTCGTAGGGAAGGAACCCATGAAGAAGCTCACTTTCTCCGCGCTCGCCCTCGCGCTCGTCGTGGCGGCATGCGGCAGCGGCGGCGGCGCGGCCGATTCGACGACCACGACGACCACCGAGCCGAAGCCCACGACCACCACGTCGGAGGCCACGACGACCCGGCCGGAGACGACGACCACCACCGTCCCCGAGACGACCACCACCGAGCTCCCCGGTAAGCCGATCGATTTCGGCCCGGCCGAGGGAGATACGGTCGCGGTCATTGGTGTCGCCCACGACGACGTGCTGAACCTTCGTGCGGCGCCCGGTGCGAATCAGGAGATTCTCGCCGAGATCCCCAATCTCGCCGACGGGCTCACTGCGCTGGGGCACACCCGGGACACCGGTGACTCGTTCTGGATCGAGGTCGAGTACGACGGTACGACTGGATGGGTCCACTACGGATTCATCGGCTATCTGGGGGTGACCGACGACATGACGTCGACGGTGATCGACCAGTTGGGCAAGACTCCGGTGGCCGAGACGATGGTCGACATCGGTGCCGCGGTCGCAGCGACCTTCGCCTCCGATGAGCCCGAGTCCGAAATCGTCCTCACGGTCGTCTCGACGGTGGGAGACCTCGGCGAAGTGACCTACGACGTCATCGGGATCGGCGACGACGCCGTTCGCGGCTTCCGGGTGCACGTCTTCGGTCAGCCGGAAGTCGGGACGTTTGGGCTGAAATCCGTCGAAGTGACGACCCTGTGCGGTCGCGGAGTCACCGACGAGGGCCTCTGCCTCTGAGTCTCAAGCGGTATCATCCCGCCATCGGCGGAAAGGCGTGACCGTGTCTGAGGAAGTCCTGTCGCTGGCGGGTTATCTCCGATGCACGGCTGAGAATGGCTTTTAGTTGATCAAGCGTCAACGCAACAGACCTTGATCGCGCAGGATTCTCTTTCTTTCTTTCTCACTGAGAATGCCGGCAAACGGTGACACATGCCGCAACGCCCTGGACTGCTCATCATCAGCGCCAAGCACCTGCAACATTCGCTGTAACGGGCCCGCCAGAAGCTCATCCCACTGATCAAGATAGTCCTTTGAGTAAGGCGTCGATTGGTACATGCGCTGTAGCCGTTCGCGAGCGTTGCCGATCAATTCAGGTCGGCGCATCAACTTTCGCCCGATATGAACATGAAGGGCTTTCGATCGTAGATCTGATATCGAATGATCAGATTCCTGATTCACGTAACGAGTGCCCCTCCCTCTACCTATAGCTCGAATGCGGCCGACCGCACGTAATCGATCTAATCGCCGCCACAGTGTTGGTTGGCTGACTTTGGGTCTTATCGCTGCTCGAAGATCTTCTGCCGCCATCCCGTCCGGGTGCAGAGCCAAATTGCCCAGAATTTGTGTTTCAATCCTGTCCATATTGTGAATAGTAAATCCATGACGTCGCAGGATCATGGGCGCTGTCCGAGAATCCGCTTTACGCGATTTTGCCGAATGCCGGGGGCGGGAAATGATTATTCAGCCGATGCGTAGACTGCACCGGCAAACAATACGACCCGTCAGGCCAGCTTCAGAGTGTGGTCGCCATGCACAGAAAGACTGAGCGGCCGTTAGCGCAGTAGACCATTCGATTACGATCACCGTTTCGGCTTTTGTCCTGTCCTGGTCGCCTACGACTCCGTGGCCAGCATGTTCATGATCAGGCGAATCATCGTTTCCTTGTTGGCCGGATTGGACTCGGCCACCAGCAGCGTCAGGGCCGCGAGACCGACATCATTGATGACCGGCTCGTCCGCCGTATTCAGCAGGCGGTCATTGCGATGCAGGAAGTCGACAAACAGGAACGCGGCGCTGCGCTTGTTGCCGTCGGAAAACGGATGGTTTTTGACCACGAAATACAGCAGGTGCGCGGCCTTGGCCTCCACGCTGGGATAGGCCGGCTCACCAAACACGCTCTGATCGAGATTACCCATTAGTGAGTCCAAGCCTTCGCCCCGGTCGCGGGCAAACAGATCGGTGGCCTCGCCCCGCGCCATCAGCTCGGCTTTCAGGTTGTCCAGTGCGGTGCGCGCCTCTTTAACGCTCGGCAGGCGGCCGCCCGGCTGTGCCTTCGGGTCGGTGAGCAGGCCTTCGTCGTAGCGTTGCAGCAGAAGAAAGGTCTGGGCATAGCGGGCGACGATATCGACCAGCCCGCGCCCGCTGTCCGTGGTCAGTTCCGGGTTTTGCGCCGTCTTGCGCACCAGTGCCATCGCGGCCTCGAGTTCCCGGGCATTGGCCTCGAAGCGCTGGCGGTTCAGAGTCCAGCCGCGGGCCAGGTGCTTGCGCAAGGTACGGGTGGCCCATTGGCGGAAACGGGTGCCCTGCTGCGACTTGATCCGGTAGCCGACTGAGATGATCACGTCCAGATTGTAGTGCTCGATGTCCCTGGAAACCTGGCGGGCGCCTTCCTGGCGAACTATCCGGAAATCCCGGATAGTTGTCTCGCGCTCCAGTTCGCCCTCCGAATAAACGTTCTGGACATGCTCGTTGACGGTGCGAACGTCCTTGCCGAACAGCTCGGCCATCTGTCGCTGGGTCAGCCAGACCGTTTCCTGGTCCGCGTCCAGCCGAACCTCAACCGTATTGTCAGTACCTTCATAGATAACAATGGGGATTTCCATTTTCTGATTCATGCGACTTCCTCCTCCTTGAGGGTTGCAATAGGTGTTTCCTTGCCGGCAGTCAGATTAAGTTCAGTCATGCGAGGAGCGCTAAGTACGAGTTGTATTTGTACAGTCGATCGCGCTTGCGCTCGCCCATCTCCTGCAATATTCCGTTGGCGGCAAGTTGATTAATTGCTTTGCTGGCTGTTGGTTTAGTAATGCCCAGCAACTTGGTAACTAATGGCATCGATACGACCGGATGTTCTGGCAACGCCTCAAATAGTTGAATTGACGACACGGTGACAGACTTGCTCGCTAATAGGGCGTGACGATCGTCACTGATCTGCTTGTTTAGCTTTCTCGCGGTGGTCGTTGCATTCTCTGCTACGGCGGTAATTCCGGTAAGAAAGAATTTGAACCACTCGATCCACTCCGAAGACTCTCGGACTTTGTTGAGGTGTGCGTAGTAGTCTTTTTGATTCTCTTTTAAATAGAGGCTCAAGTAGAGCAACGGATTGTCGAGAATGTTCCATTCTTTGAGTAGAAGCGCAATGATTAGCCGCCCTACTCGCCCATTACCGTCGAGATAGGGATGAATCGTTTCAAATTGAAGATGTAGTGCAGCGATTCGCAGCAGTGGATGCAGCTCGTCGTCTCCATGGATATACGTCTCCATCGCGGAGAGCAGGTCTGGCACCTTTTTCCACGGCGGTGGGACAAACACAGCGTTGCCCGGCCTGGTTCCACCAACCCAAACCTGCGATCGGCGGAATTCGCCCGGCAGCTTGTCTTTCCCGCGAACACCTTGCATTAGTCGGAGATGACATTCGTTCAACAGCCTTACGGAGATCGGTAGACCTTTTCGGGAGTCCAGCTCATCGAAAGCGTAGTTGGCTGCGCGTACGTAGTTCGTAACCTCTTCTACGTCGGCGATATCAGAACTTCCTGATTGGCCGGTTTGTTCGAATGACAGAACGTCGGTGAGGGTCGCTTGAGTACCTTCGATTTCCGAACTTAGAAGTGCCTCCTTTCTTACGAATGAGTAAATGAACCAATTGACAGATGGAATCATTTCTCCTGCCGATTTCAGGCGTTCAAGCGCAGTCTCTGCTTGGCGAATCGGGTCTCGAAGTGATTCCTGGTGTTCGGTCGACAAGGTAGGCGGCAGCGGATCTGGTACGAATGCCCGAACCGCTTCTTTCGCTACGGTTGTTTCAATGTAGTGACCTGAAGGTGTAGTTGACATAGTAAAGCATTCTTTACTAACAGAGCGCGAAAGTAAAGGGAAATTTACTAACGACACTAAGTAAGCTTGCTTTATTCGTCCCAAGCATTAGTAAAGTAATCTTTACTAGCAGCCTCCAGGTAGGGCCTCCCCATCACGATGTTCGTTCTATTCTCGCCGACCACAAATTAATTGGCTTTATGGTGGGCAGTCTCGACTATCGGCAACTGTGACCGGTTAACACCTTGATTTCAAATGCGCGCCCGGAGAGATTGATTCGGATCGCTTAACGCGATCCTCACCCCTTCGGGGCGCCTGCGGCGTCCAAAACGCTGGCGCGTTTTGTCGAACTCCCGACCACCTGGTTCGAAGGCGTATAAGCCACGAACCGTTTTCTTTTAAATCAGTAAGTTAGATGGCCCGCCCTCTTCCCTTTTGCCGCCAGGCGCCGCCAAGAACCGCGAATCGCCGCCTGAACACTACGTTTTCGTCATGCTTGCCGAGGCACAGGAGCTCGGAGGCTCGAAAGGGCAAGCGCTCGATATTAGGCACGCACACTTTCTAATTGACACAATAACCTAAAATTAGTACAACTCCATAGCCTAATTATTGCACAACACAATTACCTAGAAGTAGTACAACTGAACAACCTGGTAATTGCACTAAAGCAGGACTTGGAAAATGGCAGCGCCTTCGGAAAAACTGGCTGAATCCCTGGAAGCTCTGAAAGAGCTTCAGGATACTGGCGTTGTAGCGGTTCGCTCTGCCGATTTGAGCCGAACTCATAGAGAACGCCTGCTCAAAAACGGCTTTTTACAGGAAGTAATGAAGGGTTGGTATGTCCGGTCTGACCCGGAGCAACAAAAGGGTGAGAGCACGGGATGGTACGCCTCATTCTGGGATTTCTGTGCTGCGTACCTGGAGGAGCGTTTTGGGACACAGTGGTGCCTATCGCCCGAACAGTCCTTGTTCCTCCACGCAGGCAACCGAACAGTGCCACAGCAACTTCTGGTGCGTACTCCCAAGGGAGGCAACAAGCCAAACAATTTGCCACACAATACGTCTCTGATGGACGTAAAACTTGACCTGCCCGACAAACAGCACCGTGAGCAGAGTCGTAAGCTCCGTACCTACACTCTTCCGGCATCGTTGGTATTTTCGGGGCCGGGCTTGTTCCGGCAGAACCCTACGGATGCGCGCGCTGCACTGGCAATGATTCAGGATGCGTCTGACGTGCTGGCGATTCTGCTGGACGGTGGTCATAGCCGCATAGCAGGAAGACTTGCGGGTGCGTTTCGCAATATTGGCCGCGAGAAAATAGCAGACGAAATCATAAAAACCATGAAAAGTGCCGACTATGACGTGCGGGAGACTGATCCGTTTGACGAACAAGCACCTTTTGCCGTGGCAACACGCGAGCGCTCCCCTTACGTCACACGTGTGAAAATATTGTGGCACGCGATGCGGGAAGAGATCATTCCAATCTTTCCTGAGGCTCCAAAGGTAAGAAAAGATATCGACGCTTATATGAAGCATGTCGAGGAAATCTATGTGACTGATGCCTATCACTCACTATCTATTGAAGGCTATCGGGTCAGTGCGGAACTAATCGAACGTGTCAGAGAGGGAGCCTGGAACCCTGACGATAATAAAGAAGACCGGGAACAACGCAACGCACTTGCAGCGCGTGGCTATCATGAAGCGTTCGAAGTAGTCACACAGAGTGTCAGAAAGGTCCTTTATGGCGAAAATCCCGGCGAAGTGGCTGACAATGATCATTCAAGCTGGTACCGGGAATTATTCGCCCCGAGTGTTGCTGCTGGCATTGTCAAAGCGGCTGATTTGGCCGGATACAGGAACGGACCTGTCTATATCCGAAATTCCATGCATGCGCCGCCTTCAAAAGAAGCAGTGCGGGACATGATGCCCCTGCTTTTCGAGCTACTGAAAGAAGAGAAAAACCCTGGCGTCCGCGTCGTACTAGGGCACTTCGTGTTCGTCTATATTCATCCCTACATTGATGGCAACGGGCGCATGGGAAGATTCTTAATGAACGTCATGCTCGCAGCGGGCGGCTATCCATGGACAATTATTCCAGTCGAAAAACGTGACGATTACATGGCCTCACTGGAATCAGCAAGCGTCCACCAGGACATCAAACCATTCACCGAATTCGTCGCTACATTGGTAAAAGACAACATTGACGGTAAGCCGGGACCGAAGGTTCCGGAAGCATCCCTATAAGGTAGACCTGGACTTGCCCGGCTTCATGCCGTGCTTGCGCTTCGCAGCCGTCACCGATTTCGCAACGCGTCGTTGACGATGGCGCGCAGCGCTTCGGCCTTGTACGGCTTCTTCAGGAAAGTCGTCGGACCGAGGTCGAGCAGGTCCTCGACCTCGGTCTCAACATAGCCACTGCACAGAACGACCGGCAGATCCGGGTAGCGCTCACGAAGCTTCAGCAGCGTCTGGCGGCCGTTCATGCGCGGCATGCACATATCGAGCAACACCAGGTCCGGAACGCGCTCTTCGATGCGCTCGAGGGCAACGACTCCATCCTCGGCCGTGTCGACCTCGTGGCCACCGCGGGCGAGGATGCGGCGGCCGACATGCGCAACACCGGGTTCGTCCTCGACGATCAGGATGTTTGCGGAGGGCATCGTCGGTTCATCCGCCGAGTCATTCTCCAGGGTCCGCGGAGCGCTGCCGGCGTACAGCGGGAACGTAATGCGAAACACGGTGCCACGCCCGGGCTTACTGTCGCAGTCGATGTGCCCGCCATTGTTGCGCACGTTGCCGAGAACCGCCGCAAGTCCCAGGCCGCGGCCGGTGCGCTTGGTCGTGAAGAACGGCTCGTACATGCGCGCCATGGTTTCCTCCGACATACCTGCACCGTCGTCGCGCACCTCGAGGCGCGCCCGGTCGCCATCCTCGCCGGCGGACACATTGGCATGGACGTGCACCGTGCCGCTCTTATCGCCAATCGCGTCGACTGCATTCCGGATCAGGTTCATCACAACCTGCTGGAGCTGCCGGCGGTCAGCCCGTACGACCAGGGGCGTGTCGTCGGCGTCGAACTCGATGACAATATGCCGCCGGGTTGAAGCGCGCAGCAGGCGCACGGACTCGCCGGCAAGGTCGGCCAGGTCCAGGGGCTCCGGCATTGCCGCGTCGCGGCCGGCGAAGGAAAGCATCGTCGCGGTCAGCTCCGACGCGCGTTGCGCGGCGGTGATGATATTGTCGAGCGACTCGTTGACCGATGCCTCGTTGCCCGTGTCGAGGCGGGCCAGGTCGGCGGAGCCGAGAATTACAGCAAGCAGGTTGTTGAAGTCGTGCGCGATGCCGCCGGCCAGTGTGCCGAGGCTTTCGAACCGCTGCGCAATGGCGACCTGCTCGAGCGCGCGTTCGCGCGCCGCCTCGGCGGCGACGAGTTCCGTGACATCCTGCAGCAGCACGAGTGTGCGCGTCCCGTTGGGCCGGGCGAGGCGGGACGCCGTCAGGCGGACCCAGAGTTCCGGCTCGGCGCGGCAGCAGAGCGGTTGCAGAACCTCGGCGCCGCCGAGCAGGCAGGTCGCGTCGTCGCGAGCATCGCCGAGCAATTCCGGCAGCGGCCGGCCGAGCGCAGCAGACTTGTCGTGACCAAGAACCGTTTCGGCGTACCGGTTCCACTCGCGCACTTTACCGTCCTCGTCGAGCAGGATGACGCCGATCGGCGCGGCCTGCAGCAGCGGTTCGACCAGTTCCTCGGCGGAAATCCGCCAGTCCGGTCCCGCCTGCAGCCAGCCGGCGGTTGCTCGGCGTTCCGCGGCGTGGCTGCGCCGCGCGCCGGTCGCGTACACCGCTTCGCGGACCGCCAGGCAGAGACTTTCGCCGTCGTCCTGGGCGGCGAACGCGACGTGTTCACCGACGAACGGCGTGAACATGAGCTCGCGCCGCAACGCGCCGAGCCGTTCGCGCTCGCCCAGCACCAGGACCCCGAGGTTCGGGTCGGCAGCGTGCGCCAATTGTGCGAGCCGCAGCGGCTCGTCGACATCGCTGCCGATCAACAGCACGTCCGCCGCTTGCGTGTCGAGGTTGTCGCCGGTTGGCGCGGGCATCGCGACGACCTCATCGAGCGCGTCACTGCAGAGCGTTTCGGTGAGGGCCAGCGGAACCTCTACGGCGAGGATCGTCGACATCGTTTCAGTCCGCGAGCAACGGCAGCTCGAGCAGCGCCCGGCCGACCCACTGCCGCAGGAGGTCGGTCGTCGGGGACATCACGTGCGCCGCGCGAGCATCGCGCAGCAGGCGCGGCAGCGGGCCGTCGCGCCGATAGCTGCGCCCGCCGGTTAGCGACATCGCGTCGCCAACGACTTCGTTGACACAGTCGGCGACCTCTGCCTTGACAGACAGCACCGCGGGTAGCGTGTCTTCGTCGCCCCGGTCACCGCGCGCGGCCGCGTCGTGCAGCAGCGTGCGGGTACGGGCAATCCGCGCCCACATCGTGCCAAGCCGGTGTTGCACGATCGGCGAGTGTGCAACACCCCGGCCGCTGTGGTCGTGCCGGCGGCTTGCAACACTGTCGCGGCACAGGTCGTATGCGGCCTGAGCGATCCCGAGGTAGGTGCCTGACATCGCGGTCAGGAAGTACGGCACCACGACCTGAAATACGTACCAGAGCTGGTCGCCGTGTTCACCGAGCATGCGGTCCGCGGCCAGCGGAACGTCAGCGAGGGTAAGCTCACGCGACGAATTTCCGCGCAGGCGAGATGCCTTCCAGTTCCCACCCCATGAAGTCCCCGGCGCGTCGCGGTCAACGACGACGCAGGAAAAGCGGCCGCCTGCGTCGGGCGCCAGGTCGGGCCGGGCAACCGAAACGACATAGGAGTCGGCGTGCCCACCGTTGGTGACGAACGACTTCTCGCCGGACAGCACCAGGCCGCCATCCGGTTGCACACGGCACGTGCACTGCGGGAAATAGAAGTGCACACCGGTGCCCGGTTCCGACAACGCCAGCGTCGTCAGGTGTTGACCCTCGTTAATTGGCGCGAGGTAGCGTTCGGCCTGCCGCGATGTGGCCTTGGCGGCGAGTACGGCGGAGCCGACGCAGTGCATGCCGAAGCACAGTGACGTCGACGAGCACGCACGCGCCAGTTCCTCACTGGCCAACGCGAGTCCGAACAGGCCGTGGCCAAGTCCACCGAACCGCGTCGGTACGACGAGGCCGCCAAGGCCGTTCTGCTGCAGTGCCCGCAGTGATTCCTCGGGCCAGCGGGCATCGCGGTCGATGGCATCGGCGGCCGGGGCGGCGATATTACTTGCGACGCTGCGGCAGGACTCGACGACCTCTTGGATATTCACACGCACTCCATTGCGCCGCGCAATTGCCGTGGATGACGGAGATGCTGCCACAGGCGACCGTTGATCGCCAGATAAGGCCGGGGTCAGAAAAACGTCCAGGTCGCGCCGAGTGACCACATCTCCACGGAATCAGCTTCGCCGATGTCGAAATTCTCGTACTCGAGCCGGATCGCGAGGCTGCTGACATGACCCTGGACGCCTGCGCCCCAGGCGAGGTCAACGCCGTCCTCGGTGTCGCGCAGGTCGATGCCCTGCAGCCCGCCCTGGTGTTAACCGGTCACATGGTTTACACCTATGTGAGCAGTTAACACCTTTGATTCAAATGCGCGCCCGGAGAGATTCGAACTCCCGACCACCTGGTTCGAAGGCGTATAAGCCAAGAACCGTTTTCTTTTAAATCAGTAAGTTAGATGGCCCGCCCTCTTCCTTTTTGCCGCCAGGCGCCGCCAAGAACCGCGAATCGCCGCCTGAACGCTACGTTTTCGCCATGATTGTCCGGACACTGACGCGCAAGACCCGCAGAGAAATCTGTCTTGTTCCAAGGACTGCTGCTGCAATCGCCAATGACCAACCCTATCGGGGACTCGGCAGCGATATTCCCTACCACGGGTGCACTAATGGGCCCGGGAATACCACGCTTCCGGACAATTACTGCTGGAAGCAATGCTGCCGCAGTCTGTATCAGTTTGCGATCGCCGCCTGGATAGCAATTCGCACCTCACACAGGTCAACGAACTGCAAAATTTGTCGGAACAACAGTTAGAACAGATCCGGACCAACGTCCATCGACTTATGTGGGATACCGATGATGTCGACGTAATCATCGCTCACAACATAGAAGATGATGTGGCTGCCTTCGGGAAAGCTCCGATAACCTGGATGAACGTCGTTTCGTTCACGACCTGCGAATGGATTCTCGGCCAGCCACTCGAATCGGCTGTTCATGGATCGCAGGTAATCCCCCAGCTGAGCCAGCCCCCACGTCTCGATCGTGTAGTCTGCAATCGCATCGAGGTCTGCAGCGGCTCTTGGGGTAAGCCTGAACCTGGATGTCATGCTCGAGCAATAGCTCGCTCAATGACATCCTCGATATCATAGTCTTTCGCGAAGTCCATTCTTGCAGCCTGACCAGCGCCTTCAGCCAGATGCGCACGAAGAGCCTCAAGTCGCCGTCCCCGATCCTCGAGCTCACGAAGCGCATCCCGCACAACTTCACTCGCAGTCGCGTATCGGCCGCTCTTGATCTCCTGCCTGATGAACTCTTCCCAATGCCCGCCGAGGCTCAATGATGTAGTCGCCATGGCTATCGCACCCTCCAGTTATTCAAATTGAATAATACTTGACCCAGTCCGGCAAGGCAACCGTTGTCCCTCCGGAAGGACCGATCAGCGGCGGTGAGCCGCGGTCGGGGATGAGCTTGTTTGAGCACAGCGACCTGTTGCCGCAGCGCCAAGTTTTCGAGCGCCAGATCCCGGCGACATTGGACCGCTGATCTGAGGGCTCCGGCAATGATTCTTAACCACTTGAACATCCTTGAGAGGCCAACCGCGCTCCACGGAAAAAGGCAATAGAATCAAGCCAGACGGATTACTGGTAGGCACAGGCCGCGGATGGCAGAGAAACAAACTTTTAGGTTTGCTTCGGCGCGCAGAAAGCTAACGTATAAGTTAGTTTTTCAGAGGAAGGAACAGGCTTCAGGCGGTGGCGGCGGCAATGACTGCCCGCCGTTTCAACGCTCCTTTGGCGATGGAATCGCGGAGATCAGCGGGGAACGCGGGGGGAAGCGCAGCGCAGACTGCTTCGATGGCACCGGGCAACGCATCGGCGATTTGATCAAGGGCCATATCGACCATGCCGCCGGGCACGCCAGCCCGATCCGCCGTTTGCCGATAATGTCGCGGCTGGATCTCGTGAATGTGATAGTGGCGACTGTTCCCGATCGACATCGCAAGCTTCATGTCTTTGCGCTGAATTTGCTTCTTGTCCTGAAGGTTCTGCGCGGACATCACATCATAGAGGGGCGTGAGCTGGAACCCTCCGCCCGGATAAAGAAAGACACTAAAGTTTTTGGCGTGGCCGTCGATCGCCCCGAGAAGCCAGAAGGCGATCTGCGCCTTTATAAAGACAAGCTGGTCGTAGACAGGATCATCACTGGCTTTCAGAAACTCGAATATGTCGGCCATCCCCGGCCCGCCGTCACTTTGGTACTTGCGGGTCGGCGGCACGACAAGGCCTGACAACAGTCTTCCTGGGGCACACGTAGAAGGCGTCCACCTTTCGTCCATTCACGGTCAAAGCGCTCGATGACAAGGGCGCGCGTCCCGGCGAAGTCCGCGATTTCCGTTCTGGCGACCGGCAGATCAAGCGCACGGAGAATCTCAAGGCACATATGCTCGTTCTCGACGCTATGGCTGAGATCGTAGTTGCCGCGCCGCCCGATCTGCGGCTTCAGTATATGCGTGGTCGCCGTACTGCCGTGGGGCACGTGCCAGGCGTCATTGCGGTAGAGCAGCGCGGTCTTGTCCTGCGCGCCTGCGATGGAGATGCGGAACTCGGCATCGTCACCGATACCGAGCGGCGCGCTCGCAAGATTGACAAGGATATCCGCGATATCGGCATCGCCGATCTGCCGGGCGTCGATCTCACCGGCCTTGCCGGGATCTTTGCCTTCGGGGAGAAACTGGAGCGCGCCAACGCAGTCCCGGCCGATGGCCGCAAGCAGACTATAGGGATCGATGCCGTCGGCATCGCTGCGTGCGGCAACCCGGCGCCGGATATACTCGTTATCGGGTAGGAGGTTATCGAAGACGGCAATCACCGGATCGCCGACATAGCGATCCTCGCGCAGCGGCAAGGACAAAGAGACCGGAAAAGTATGCTCCCAGCTTAGCCATCTCTCATCATACTGGAAGTCGATGGCCCCGAGGTCTCGCGCTGCAGCCGCCCGACGAGCTTGCCGTTGAGATAGACGTTTAGCGGTATGCGCGTGCGCCTCCTGGCCATCAGAACATATCCCCAAGGTTCCGGGTCGAGGCTTTGCCGCGCTTGTCGATGATGATTTCCAGGCCGAGCGCACTCAGGGCGTCGAGCAGTGTGCTGAGCTTGGTCTCGTCTTCTCCCTTCTCAAGCCGTGATATCGTGGCCTGCCGCAACCCGATCCGTTTGCCGAGATCGGCCTGCGTCAAATCCGGCATTACGGCGCACGCGGCGAATAATCGCCCCGATTTGTTTGGCTGTACGCGCACTTTGGCTCATGGCAAGCTCCTTTCCTGAGCCCTTTATACGCTATGGCGTATAACCTGTCAATATACGTTATAGCGCATAAATTAGGTTTATACGCTGCAGCGCATATAAGGAGTAAGCCTTCGAGAAAGGGATGAACTCGGATGGATAAATGGCGGCGCGCTACCGTGGTTCAGCGTTGCCGGTCTGCAAAGAAGTTAGGGCGACGTTTCCTTCCGCTTCCCGGCCGCGGCAAACGCATCCTGATCCTCCGACAAAGGGAATGCATGAAGGTCGATATCCAGCCGCTGCCGGCCGCATGCATGCGCCCACAACACATCCAGCAACTGTTCAACGCTGGTAACTTTTTCGTCCCTCGGCGTCCCGGTACCGCCGAATGCTTGGCGGCCAGCGGACACTGCTTCACAAACCCAGCGGGTCAGAACATTGCCACCAATCCCCAGTTCCCGGGCAACCTGAGAGCAGCTGACCCCCGCTTGGCGGGTCTGCTCAATGGCGCCGCGCTTGAACTCAGGGCTGTATTTTCTTCTCTTGGACATGAACACTCCTTTGCCAATTATGGGCTTCTTTAAAGTGTCCGTAAAAGCGGGGTAGAACCCAATCGCCAACGACCAACCTTATCGGGGACTCGGCAGCGCTATTCCCTACCGGTGCGCTAATGAGCTCGAGAATACCACCCTCCTGGACAATTACCGCTGGAAGCAATGCTGCCGCAACCTGTATCAGTTTGCGATCGCCGCCTGAATAGCAATTCACACCTCACAGGCCCAATTCACTGTGCGAACCGAGCCTGACAAGCTGTACTACCTCGGTATCGGGTTTTCGGTAAATCAGAACCAGGTCAGGCTTGATATGGCAGTCGCGATGGTCTTCCAATTGCCGGTCAGCGCATGGTCGCGGTGCTTCTTCGGCCAGCACCCGATCATTTGCCAGCGCCACCAGGACATCAATGAAATCGCTTTCCAGCGTAGCCCGGTGTGGGCCCTTCGTCTCGCGCTTGTAGTCACGTTTGAATTGACGAGTGCGTTCAATCGTCCTCATTCAGGTCTGCCATCAGCCCGTCTGCGCTGCTGAACGAAGGCAGCTTGCCACGACGTGCTTCCTTCATGGCCCTGATCGTTTCCTTATTGGGAACCAGTGGCTCGAAAGGCAGAGCCTTCTCACGGGCAATGCGGGTCAGCATAATGCGAAAAGCATCCGATACCGTCAGTCCCATTGTGGCCAACACAACAGTCGCTTCTTCTTTGATGTGCGCATCTATCCGGGCACGCACCACCAGCATTTGCCGTCATGATCCAATCCTCTGTTTAATTGGGCTACATTGTAGCCCAATCATTCAAGGTGATCAACGCTTTGTGGCGTATCGCGATCATGTTCGCTCTCTCCTGTCAGTAGATATCTATCGCTGTCACTTGTTGCTGACGCAGAATCCTGCGCTGAGTTTGCCGACGTATTTGGCATCGGCCCCGCCTTTCGCGACCTCTCTGATGCCATCGATCAATCCGCCCCTGTCGGCCAGGCTGTCGGCTGCGGTTAGCTCCGACCCGTCCTTCAGACTGGCTTCGAAACCGGGTCCTGCAACCTTGGCGTCGCCGCCGAGATCAATCGCACCCACCTCTCCACAGTTGGTCAACTTGAGATTGACGCCGGCACTGAACGGACCGACCTCGGCTCCCACTTCGCCTTGCACGAACAGCTCGCTCTTCTTGGGATCGGCGAATGGCTGGAGCTTGAAGCCGCCGCCCTGACCAAAGCCTGCCTCTGCGCAAGCGGACAGTTTGCCGTCCTTGTAGCAAACCTCGCCTCCACCGCCGGCACGTTTATAGAATTCGCCGCCGATACAGTACAGGCCCAGAGGATCCCGGTACTGCACGGGATTGTTCCCGGCATAGCGGTAGAGATTGCCACCGCCGTCAAAGCGTATCGGATCGGCGGTCATCCACCGCCCGGATTCGGGTTCGTAGAGACGGAAGCCGAAACGGGTAAGACCCGTGACCGGATCGGCGATGCCGCCCGCGTAGCCGATCGCCAGCGCAAAGGCGGGATCCGAGTCGGACGCCACCCCACCCCAGGGGTCGTAATCGATCTCCCGGACGACGGTACCTGAGCCGTCGAAGACGACACGAGGACTCCCTACCTGGTCGACCGCCACGTAGTAGAGGCTGCCGTCGCGTTCCAGGCCCAGCAGCACACCGTACTCATCGTAATAGTAAGTGGTCAGGGTGGCATCGGGCGCCCGGGTATGGGTCAGCATGAACGGCGCGAGCGGATCGCCATACAGGTATTGCGTCGTCTCTCCGCCAACCGTGCGCGCCGTCATCCGGCCGAGACCATCATAGTTATAGCGGACGGTCTGCCCGTCCACCGTGGCCTCGAGAAGTTCGCCCCGGGCCGACCAGCTAAAGGTGTCGGAACCGCGCGCCGTCATCTGGCCATCGGAATTGTGGGTGTAAATGGTACCCCCCACGGCGACAATACGATCCGCGTCGTCATACGTGAGGGTCACCCCGTCGGCCGTCGTCCGATTGCCATTGAGGCTGTAGGCATACTCCGCTGTCGGAGCCCCGTCCACAATGACCGCAGAGAGCCCTTCATCCGCCGTATGGCTGTACTCGATCGTCCGCGTCGCGGAGCCGACGGCCTCCGACCGGCTGCTGATCCGGCCCGAGGCATCGTGGCCGATGACGTTTGAGTAGACGGTCTGTCCGCCGAGGTTATAAGTGCGGCCCACGAGGCGCCCGGTATCGTCGTGCTGATAATCGAGAGTCACCGTGCCGTCCGTTGCCGTTGCTGAAAGACCGGTCGCCGCGGCGCGAGAGATCGAGAACGGACCGATGCCGGCGAGGAAGCCGTCCGCGCTGTACTGGATACCGATCGGGGCCTCCGCGTCCAGCTGGATCGATGAGAGCAGCAGGTTACTGTCGTAGTCGTAGGTAAACTGCCCGGCCGTCTCGCCGGAATAGGTGGTCGACTCGGTCAGGAAACCGTCGTAGGTCCAGGAGACCGCCTGGGCGATGCCTCCTCCGATGGGTTGGCGCGTGAGGCCTTCCGGAAGTCCGGACGCTGCCTGATAGGTGAACTGCAACTCGGCGGCCGGATAGGCGATCACGGACAGACGCTGGTCGGCATCGTAGGTCATCGTCTCCGAGCGTCCCGACGGGTGCGTGACGCCGGTCCGCTTGCGTCCAAGATCGTAGGTATAGGTCGTCGCATTACCGAGCGGGTCCGTGTAGCTCGCAAGCTCATCTACTGCTGTGTAGCTGAAGGCATGGAGGTCATCCTCCGGCATCGTTATCCCGGTCACATTGCCTTCACCATCGTAGGTCATACGGTATAAGGCCCCGGAGGGAAGCACTTTGGTGATGAGGCGATCCGCGCCGTCGAACTGATACGCCATGATCAGTCCCGCAGCGTCGGTGGCCGTGTCGAGCCGCAGATTCGCGTCGTAGGCGAAATCGAGCCTCTGGTCGGCCTGGGCAGCGCGTTGCAGGAGGCCGTTTGGGCCGTAGGTGTAAGTGATTGGCGCCAGACCCGGACGGAAGAGTTGCGCCAGTCGCCAATTCTCGTCATAGGATTCCTCGATGGCGATCCCGGATGGGAAAGACAGCGTCTTCGTCCGGTTCGCGACGTCCAGAGCGAAATCGAACTCTCGGGAGCCGATGCGGAAATTCTCCTCCAGGCGAGAAGATCAGAGCTGGAAGATATCGGTGGGGTCCTGCAGCAGTGCCCGTGCTCGGCGTCCGGGTACGCGGCGATCGCCCGAACGGTGTCTCGAGGGTCTCTGTGATGAGCGGCGACTGCAGTCCGAAGCGCGAATCCGGCCGCACCGAGGTCGTCATGACGGTTCCGGTCGGCCAGAGATCGTAGATAGCGCGTCTCGTCGTTCCGGATCTCGACGGTCGTGGTACCGACGCCGTCGACGATATTGGTCGCCTGCAGGTTGCCGGCACCGTTGACCTCCCATCGATACACGTTCGAGAGCGTCGTCACGCATGGTCTTGAAGAGCGCGCCGGATACCCTCGCTCTCGTCGTAGGTACTGGTGAGCTCCACGGACGCCGCCTAGCGCGGATCCGTCTCCGACGTCAGGGACTCGCTCTCTGGTCGTGTAACCGTAGATGTACTGTCGATTCTCCGGCGTCGCGTGAAGGACGACAGCAGCTGCGTGTCAGGCGTGTACTCCATCTGCCACGTCTCGCCGGCCGCGTTCGTGACTTGGCTCGGCCGGCCCGACTCGTTCAGGCTGCAACAGGTTTCGCAGGCCGGAAGCACTCGACGATCGCGGTCGGAGCGCGACCGCATCGCGCTGGACAGCGATCTCGCGGTTATTGCGATCACGGATACCGCTGAGCAAACCATCCGCTGCCGTAAAGAAACTCCAGCAGCGTTTGGCCGGAAGCAGCATCCAGGGTCTTCAAATGAGCGGCCGGTCGAACTGAATTCGCGTAGATTTTCTTCCCCACCTGCAGACGCCGATGAACAGAGGAACGACTGCGGAAGTCGCGGCATCGCGGTCTCGAGCGCGCCAGAGGGTACCGCGCTCTTGCGACGGCACGAATAACCGCCGTCCCATCGGTGCCAGCGCCACGAAAAACCGGGATAACATTTATGTCGATGGACTGCGCGTGCACGCGCCATACTTCGAAGGTCCCGCCGCCGCTACCGGTCCTTCGTACCGAGCAGCGGCGTAATCTTCGGTCCCCCTCGAGGAGGAACAGTCCTGCTGAATCCAGCAAATACAAGCGCCCCTTGTCGTACTGTCCGGATCCGCTCCGGGAGGAAGCTCAGCATCCAGGGGGATCGACGTTCCTGGAATACGGGCTTGTATCGCCGCCACCGATAGACAGATTCGATGATGCCATCCGGGGTGATGCGTTCTTCACTCGATTCGTGGCACCCGAAAGATGGCCCGGGGGCCTGTCTGTAAAATACACGGAGCCATCGGGGCCAACCGCAAGATCGATAGGGGTTATGACGGTTTCGAATCGCCGGCGTACCGTCCTCGCTGGAGCCGCGAAATGCCGGTTCCGGCAACGAGTCTCGAAGTCCTCCGAGATCAAATCGATTTTTCGGCGGATTAACAGGCCTGACGGAAGATAATAGATGTGCGATGCGTCTTTCTTGATCGCTGGCGAAATAGAGCCGCCGAGCGCATCGAACTCCATGTCGCGCAGCGGAGTCCAGGCCCTCGAAGACGATATGACGCGTTTCGTCGTTGCGCGTCACGTAGCCCCAGAACAGTGCCACCCGGGGGAAGTTGTCGTCGCTGCCGAAGAAGTATGAGTATTTCCGTCGGGGCCCAGTTCAAGATCACCGACAGACCACTCGAAGCCATTGAGGCTGGAATAAGGGACGCCGTCGGGAAGTTTCCCTTGTTGCTCACCGTCGGCGTCGATGAGTTCCACGGATCCCCTTTCCCCGACTGTTGGAGAACGTGTCTTCGAACACGAAGAATCGTGCCCTCATCGTCCACAATGACATCGGATAACGACCGGGTCGACGGAGTAGATCCTGCAGCAGCTTGGTCACGAGGTTCAGAGCGTGCGTTCGTACCGCCTCGCTTGCTGCCATCGCCAGGGTACAGAAGTGCGCGACGCCGGATCGTATTGGTGATGGGCGGAGGTGCGTCCAGCCGCCTGTCGTTTGCAGCCTCGCATCCGCGCCGAGGAGAGAGTCGTTCCAGGACGTAGGTACTGGCCTTGCCGCCAGCGTCGAGCTGCTCCTGTTCGGACCGTCTGCACCGAACAGGAACTCCCTCTTGGTACGGCGAAACTGGTCGTGATGGTATGCCCTGAAGATCCGGCGCGTACCGGCAGACGAAAATGCAGCAGGATAGATCAGGTAACACGCAATATCGCCGGAGACGCTCCGTTGACTTCACGCATAATGTCGGTGGCCGGTATCTGGATGGTGTCGGTAAGACCGGCTGCCGGCGCGTATTCACGCCTGATGATGCGACCGTTGACGCGCAGCTCGGCGCGCCGTGCGGGAAATTGATGCCGCCGGGAGCCCCGAATCCGACGATACCGTGTAGGTAATCGACTGCCCGCTTATGCTCCCGCTCGGAGCGGTAGTTGAACGACCCGAATACCCAACAGCGACACGCCCTCCCTCAGGACGCGGGTCTGGCATTCGATGATGGAGCCGCCCTCCTCGCAGGGGTCCTCGCCCGGCGGAAAGCCGCCAGGACCGTTGCCACCACCCCTCAGCTTCGGCTTATCGGCGGGCGGTGGCCGCGCATCCGGATTTCGGGAGAACCAGTTGCAGTCGATCGGTGTGAAGTGGTCCGGGCCGACCCGCCAGACAGAATCGCCTGGCTCGTACAACGCGGCCAGGCGTTCGCGTTCGGCCTCCGTGATACCAAGCAGCGCCTGCAGATCTCCGGCATCATCCGCCGCACCGTCACCATCGACATCCAGCTCGGCGAGCCCGTCCTGTTCCCCGACGATATCAATGACGGCGCCGTCGGGGATGGCGATCCAGCGGCCAAGCTGGCGGTCGTAGTAGCCGGTTAGCACGCGCTCGCCGGACGGGAAGCCGACGAAGTTGTCGACGTAGAACCAGACAGGCTGACTGAACTCGACGCTGATAGCGCCGGCCGCTAGTGCTTCATCGACGCTGAGCTCCGCGGCATAGGTGTACTCACTGGTCGGCGGCAGCTCGCCGGGCATACGCTCACGCCCCATCTCCCCGACGGTGTATTCCGTCGCCCGCACCGTGAGATTCGTCAGCGCCTGCCGCGTGCCGTCAGGCATCACCATCTCGGCCGTGGTCCCCTGCGGGAACAGGATGGTCGCCTGGCGGCTGCCGTCGGCGTCGGTCTCCACCGAACCGCGGGCCACCTGGAACGGCTCGGTGCTGGAGAGGTCGATGGCGTTGAGGTTCGGGTCGAGCTGGATCAGCGCTACATCCGGTGCGTAGCCCCAGCCGTTCCACGGCGTCTCGACGCCGCGCTGCACGGTGAGGTAGCCGTCGAGTTGGTCAGTCGACCACGAGCCGGCCGCCGCCGTTGACGGCCAGGTCGAAGTAGCCGTCCTCGCGGGTGAGGGTCTGGCCGAATTCCGGATGGTCGAGGATGGTGACTGTCACGCCCGGCAGCGGCGCACCGCTGGCGTCCAGGACCCGGCCGCGGATGACGGCGGCGCGGCGGGCTTCGATGTCGTCCGGGTTCACGCCCGTCTGGACGGGATTCGCGCCCGTGTAGAGGAACTCGGTGGAGGCCTTGATGGTGGTGACCTCGCCGGCCTTCATCGGCGTGGCGACGTCAGCGGGGTCCGGCGGCAGGCTGCCGGTGGCCGGGAAGTCCGAGCCGTCGTTCGGATCGGTACCGCTGTCCACCTCGGTCTTGTCGTCGACGCCGTCGCCGTCGGTATCCACGTTATTCGGATCGGTGCCGGTGGTGTTCACCTCCTCGCCATCGCCGAGTCCGTCACCGTCGCTATCGGCATCCAGCGGGTCTGTGGCGGTCGTGTTGACCTCGGTGCCGTCGTCGAGTCCATCGTTGTCACTGTCCGGATCGGCGGGGTCGGTGCCCAGAGCCGCCTCATCGGCATCGGACAGGCCGTCGCCGTCGGTGTCGGTAACCGGCGCAGGCCCCGCCGCATCGACGGTGATGGACGCAGTCGTGGGATCGCTGTTCTCGAAGCCGTCGTTGACGATCAGCTGGATCACCGAACACGCCGGTGGCATCCGCCGGTGAAGGTGGCGACCGGGTTGGTCGGCATCCATGATGCCGGTGGTGCTGCCCGCGGGGCTGCTGATGATGGACCAGACGTAGGTGAGCGCATCGCCGTCGGCGTCGCCGGAGGCGCTGCCGTCGAACGGTGACGGTGTCGCCTTCGGTGACGGTCTGGTCGGGTCCGGCGTCGGCCACCGGGCGGGAATTGGTGGCGCTGATGGCCACGGTGTCCGGATCGCTGTCCTCGAAGCCGTCGTTGACGACGAGTTGCACGAGGTAGTCGCCCGGAACGTCGACGACGAACGACGGGTCGACGATGAAGCGATTGTCCAGGACGGCCGCACTGTCCGCCGGGCGGTCGTTGATCGACCAGTCGAAGGTCAGGGGATCGCCGTCGACATCCGAGGAACCCGAGCCGTCGAACTGTACGATTTCGCCCGAACCAACCGTCTGGTCAGGACCGGCGTCCGCAACCGGGGCGGAATTCGTGACGCCGATCGTCACCGTGTCGGGAGCGCTGTCCTCGAAGCCGTCGTTGACGACAAGCTCTACCAAGTAGTCGCCGAGTGTATCCACGACGAAGGTGGGCATCGCGGCGGTCGGATCGGAGAGGGATGCTGCGCTGCCGATGGGTGTCGAGACGAGGGTCCAGCTGTAGGCGATGGTGTTGCCGTCGACGTCGGTGGAGCCGGTGCCATCGAGCTGCACGGTGGCGCCGGGGTCTACCGTCTGGTCCGGCCCGGCATCGGCCACCGGTGCCGTGTTCGGCGGCGGGCCGTTGTAAGCGTCGTTCGAATCCAGGGTGCAGCCGGCGATGAGGAGGGCGAAGAGGGACAGCACGCCCGCGCATGCCGTCAGGGCAGACCGGTGCCTGCGGTGAGAATCGCTATCCGTGCGCATCGCGCCTCCTTTGTGGTTCCGAGCAGCTCTTCGGCTTCGTTCTTCTTTCTCACGGCCATAGCTGGAAGCCTCTGACCGCCCCGGAACCGCGGACGATGCGCCTGAATCGAACGCCGTCCCTGCCCGGCAGCGAAATTTACGCGCCACGACACGCGACAGGATTGCAAAAATCGGACATCTCCGGGCAGCCGGGCTCGATTATGCTGAGCCCGTAATACTTGAACCGGCCGGAACATGGTGTTTAGGTCTGGCTCGTCGAAGGAATGGCGGGCGAGAGCGGATGGACAAAACCACAGACGAAAGCGCGATCGCGGTGTCCGCCCTCCACTGTGCCGAGGACCTGGCCCCGTTCGTCCACCGGCACATGCACGGGGTAGGCCGCGACGGGCGCCCCGGCAGCCTGCGCATTCCACCGACCGGCGGCATCTTCCTCAGTTATGTGTCCGGCTCGCCGCTGGCCGTGCACTTCAGTGACCGTATCTACGAGCGGCGGCCGCGCTTCTTCATCGGCGGCCAGCTGCGCCGCGAGCAACCGCTGCTCGTGAGCGACGGACGCTTCGAGGTGATCGGCACCGAATTCACGCCCACCGGTTTCTATCGCTTGTTCGACCAGGATGCCCACACCTATACCGACGATATCCGCGACCTGTCGGAAGAAGCTCCGCGGCATGCTGCATGGCTGGATGCCAGGCTCGACGATGAGGCGCCGCTGTCGGAGCGTATCGCGGTCATCGAGGAGCTGCTGCGCAGGCTCGCCGGTGAAGCAGGGGAGACGCCACGGGTGGATGCGGCGGTCCGGCACATCACGGCCCGGCGCGGCATAGTGAACGTGGGAGAGGTCGCCGAAGGGGTCGGACTCACGAGCCGCCAGCTGCACCGGCATTTCGTCCGCGCGGTGGGCGTCTCACCCAAGCACTACGCGAAGATCGTGCAGGTGAACGAGGTATTCGGTGCGCTGTTGGCCGGCGACTACGAACACGTCCGGGAGCTGGCGCTCGACCACGGCTACTTCGACCAGGCGCACTTCACTCGCGACTTCCAGCGCCTCGTCGGCATGAGCCCGATGCGTTTTCTGGACAGCGGTTCGGCGTTCCTGCGGACGTACCTCGGCAAGGCCTCGCGCCTGGAGGCGTAAGAGAGTCGTAAGTCCAGATATCGTCCCGAGTTAGAGGTCGTCAGCGCCCTGCGCCCGGCGACCGCACAGCGGCTACGCACCGCTCTTGGTCTGCCCGCCTGTTTAGTCATCGCCAGCGTCATCAAGCAGGATATCTGCAAGCAAATCACTCACGCCGTCCTGCACGTCGGATGGCTTCAGGACGTTGATCGCCGTTTCCCGGTCTTCACCATCAGCCGTCACAAATGCTGTGTACTGATCGTTTGAGGCCGTGTAGCCGAGGCCTTCGATGCTTGGAATGTTCGCAGTTGCGGCGTCTACTTCGTCGCGCACGGATTCAATCACTTCGGTTGTTGGAATCCGGTCGAGAATGTCCTGAGTGCTGATTACCACATCGCTGGTCTCCTGGATGCGGTAGACTTTTTGCGACGCGGTGTTGATTGCCGCTGCATTCGAACCGCTCAAAATTTTCTCGGTCCAGCTTCGGCTGTACACGGTGTACCGTTTGTTGATCGGTGAGCCAAAGGTGTGCGCGTAGGACGCGGATATGCTCACGGTTCGATTGTTATAGGCGGCATCGAGCGCAGCCTTCAGGGCGGCACGCAGGGATTCATCGTCCGCCTCCTGTGCCCGGATTTTCAGTTCCGTCATCGCCGGCAAAGACTCACGCAAACCGCGCAATGACACCTCGAATTCGTAGTCCTGCGTCGCCTGTTCGAGGTCTTCGATTAATTCCTCGACCTCCGCGATACGCCGATCGAGCAAGGTTGCAGGACAGGGGTCACGCAAAAGTCCCGCACTGGTGATGCTAAAGAAAAAAGCAGCTAGCGCCTTAGGCACTAACTGATTGATTTATATATGATAATTTGCGCGCCCGGAGAGATTCGAACTCCCGACCACCTGGTTCGAAGCCAGGTACTCTATCCAGCTGAGCTACGGGCGCACTGTGCGTTCACCTTAATGCGGCAGGGCCTCCATCTGCAAGCGGTGGTTCATCCGCCGATCGGGTGCCAGGTCGTCTTTGGTCTCCTGCGTGTCCTGGATCAGGTAGGGACTGGCGGCAGCATCCTTTGACCATTTGACCTCCGTGCGTGCGATGACGCGCTTGATGTTTTCCGCCGCCTGCTGCTGGATTTCGCGCGCCGTGTCTTCGTCTGCATCGCAGAAGACCACCGCATTAACGTCCATGTGCGAGGCGAACTGCGTGGCAAGTTCGCTGCGGTGGCCGGTCAGCAGGTTGACGACGCCGCCCGGCACGTCCGATGCATGCAGCACTTCGGCGAAGCTGACCGCGTTAAGCGGCTGTGACTCGGACGCCAGCACAATGCAGGTATTGCCGCCGACTATCGCCGGTGCAATGTTCGATACCAGCCCCAGCAGGCCACTACGTTTCCGGCGCCATGATGGCCACGACGCCGGTTGGCTCCAGCACCGAGAAGTTGAAATGGCTGGATGCGACCGGGTTTACGGCGCTGAAGATCTGCTGGTACTTGTCGGCCCAGCCGGCGTAGTAAACCAGGCGGTCGATCGCTCCATCCACGTCTTTCTGCGCACCACGTTTAGCGACGCCCTGCAGCATCTGTTCGGCCACAAACTGTTCGCGCCGGCCCTCGAGCATCTCGGCGATGCGGTACAGGATCTGTCCGCGCAGGTACGCGTTCGCCGACGACCAACCGGCCACCGCGCCGCGCGCCGCGACGACCGCGTTGCGAAAATCCTTGCGGCTTGAGCGGCAGATGTTTGCAATGACATTGCCCGTTGAATCTTTCAGCGCGTAGTAGCGGCCGGATTCCGTGCGCGGGAACTTGCCGCCGATGTAGATCTTGTAAGTCTTGGCGACCGGTACACGTGCCGCTGCTGACGTAGCCATGTCAGGCCTCCAGTTTCAGGTAGGCGCCGAGCCCGTGCAGGCCGCCTTCGCGACCCACGCCCGATTCCTTGTAGCCGCCGAATGGCGACGTCGGATCAAACTTGTTGAACGTGTTCGCCCAGATCACGCCGGCGCGCACGCCCTGGGTCATTTTGAAAATCTTCGCGCCCTTGTCGGTCCAGATACCGCCCGACAATCCGTACGGCGTGTTATTTGCTTTGCTCAGGCCCTCTTCCATCGTGCGGAACGTCTGCACGGCCAGCACCGGCCCGAAGATTTCTTCCTGCACGATGCGGTTCGATTGCGACACGCCGGTGAACAGGGTCGGGCGGCACCAGTAGCCCTTCGTCGGTACGCTGCACGAGCTCTGGTACATCTGCGCGCCTTCCTCGGCGCCGAGTTTCAGGTACGACTCGATGCGGCCGAGCTGCTCTTTGGAGTTGATTGCACCAACGTCTGTGTTCTTGTCCAGCGGATCACCAACAATCAGCGTCTCCATACGGTCGCGCAGCTTGCGGATAACGTCATCAGCCACTGACTCCTGCACCAGCAGCCGCGAGCCAGCGCAGCAGACGTGGCCCTGGTTGAAGAAGATGCCGTTGACGATGCCCTCGACTGCTTCATCGAGCGCCGCGTCCTCGAAAATAATATTGGCCGCCTTGCCGCCCAGCTCCAGCGTGTAGTGCTTGCCGGTGCCGGCGACCGCTTTCATGATCATGCGGCCGACGCCCGTTGAGCCTGTGAATGCGATCTTGTCGACATCCTCGTGGTTGACGATCGCAGCACCGGTGTCGCCGGCGCCGGTGACGATATTGACGACACCCGGCGGCAGGCCGGCATCGCGCACGACTTCAGCGAACTTCAGCGCTGTCAGCGGCGTGGTCTCCGCCGGCTTCAGCACGACCGTGTTGCCGCAGGCGAGCGCCGGCGCGATTTTCCACGCCAGCATCAGCAACGGGAAATTCCACGGGATGATCTGCCCCGCCACGCCAAGCGGCGCCGGTGTCCGGCCCGGGAACGCGTACTCGAGCTTGTCGGCCCAGCCGGCGTAATAAAAGAAGTGTGCCGCCGCGAGCGGGATGTCGATATCGCGTGATTCGCGGATCGGCTTGCCGCCGTCCAGCGATTCAATCGCGGCAAACTCACGGGCACGTTCCTGCAGGATGCGCGCGATGCGGAAGATGTACTTGCCCCGCTCGGCCGGCCGCATTTTCGACCAGGCACCCTTGTACGCCTTGCGCGCCGCGGCCACGGCGAGATCGATATCCTCGCCCGTTGCCATTGCCACACGGCTCAGTGTTTCCTCGGTCGCCGGGTTGACGGTGTCGAAATAGCCACCCTCTGCCGGCGCGACGAATTTGCCGCCGATGAACAGGCCGTATTCGTCATCGATCGTGACGTGATCGGTGCTCTCCGGCGCCGGCGCGTAGGCCCAGCCGCTGTCGAACGCCAGTTTGTTCACTTGAGTGTCCACGTTGCTCTCCACCTAGTCTTTGGAGAAATAGTCGGGCGACTGGTAACGGCCCGTTGCCTGCTTCTGCAATTGCATCAGTACGTCATTGGCGAGCGAACTGGCGCCAAAGCGGTACCAGTCGGGCGTCATCCACGCCGTGCCGAGCGTTTCACGCAGCATGACGAGGTAGTGCACGGCCAGCTTCGAATTTGAAATACCGCCGGCCGGCTTCATGCCGATCATGCGGCCCGTCTCGTGATGGAAATCGCGAATGGCCTGCAGCATGACGTAGGTCACCGGCAATGTCGCCGCCGGCTGTATCTTGCCGGTCGACGTCTTGATGAAATCGGCGCCGGCGTGCATCGCCAGTACGCTCGCGCGCCGTACTCTGTCAAGCGTGCCGAGTTCGCCGGTCTCGAGTATGACCTTCAGGTGCGCATCGCCGCACGCGTCCTTGATCGCTGCAATCTCGTCGAAGACAAAGCCGTACTCGCCCTGCAGGAATGCGCCGCGCGAGATAACCATGTCGATCTCGTCCGCACCTTCGCCTACGGCCATGCGCGTTTCTTCGAGCTTGATCTGGCGCGATGACATGCCACTCGGGAACGCCGTCGCCACTGACGCGACGTTGATGCCGCGATTGCCGAGCGCCTTTTTCGCAACACCGACCATCGTCGGGTAGACGCACACGGCCGCGACGTGCGGCAGGCCGGGCATCGAGTCGTGCAGGTGCATTGCCTTTTGGCACAGCTGGCGCACCTTGCCGGGCGTGTCCTGGCCTTCGAGCGTCGTCAGGTCAATCATGCTGAGGATCATCTTCAGCGCGTCGACTTTTGATGACGTCTTGATGCTGCGCGTCTGGAAGCGCGCGACCCGCTCGCTGACGCCGACTTCATCGACACGCGTGACGCTGCTCAGGTCCGGCAGCGCATTGGACGCAGGGACGGCGGCAAGGCTCATGACGGCTCACCACTCTTATATACAGTCTCCAGCGCCACGGTGATCATGTCATCGAATGTCGTCTGCCGTTCGTCGGCGCTCAGCGCCTCGCCGCTGACAATGTCGTCGCTGACTGTGCAGATCGCCAGTGCCTCGACGCCATGCTCGGCGGCGATCGGGTAGATGCCGGCCGCCTCCATTTCAACGCCCAGTACGTCGTATTTCGCCATCGTTTCGAACATTTCCGGCTGCGGCGTATAGAAAAGGTCTGCCGAAAAAATATTGCCGACGTGGTGCGGCACTTTCAGGTCCTCGGCGGCCTGCTCGGCGTGCTTCACCAGCGAGAATGTTGCCAGCGCAGCCAGGTCGAAGCCGCCGAAGCGCATGCGGTTTACGCCCGAGTCCGTCGATGCGCCCATCGCGATCAGCACGTCTCGCAGTTTCACCTTCGGATGCGCCGTGCCGCAGCTGCCAACCCGAACGAGGCGCTTTACGCCATACTCCGTGACCAGTTCCGTGCAGTAGATCGATGCCGACGGGATGCCCATGCCGTGCGCCATGACCGACACCGGCATATCTTTGTAGCGGCCGGTGAAACCCCACATGTTGCGCACGTCCGTGACGCGCCGCACCTGGTCCAGCCAGTTGTCGGCGATGTACTGCGCGCGCAGCGGGTCGCCCGGCATCAGGACCGTCGCGGCGAAATCGCCGGGGGCGGCGTTCATGTGTTTGGTGGCCATAGTGTCTCGCTGTTCGGGAAGCGCCGCGCCGTCGTGCCCGGGGCATGCGCTGTGCATCCGGCGGATTCTAGCATTGCCGGGCAGCGCGGTGGCGCGCGCCTGGCTGGCGGCAGCCGCTTCCGGTCGCCGGCCACTGGCGGCGCAAACCGGAGGTCAGGCGCAATGCGATGTGCGGAGGCTGCCGCGCCAGCCTCTGCAGCCGTTACAATCGCGCTTCTCGTTAAACAGGGAATGGTCCATGCACGACGCACGAATTCCGGCTCCACAGGCACGCGACGAGATACTGACTCGCGAGCGCTGCTATATCACCGAACTCCTTAATGACGAACGGGTGCCGCAGGTTTCACTGGCACGCTGCCGCGTCCCGCCCGGCGTCACGACCGAACTGCATAGCCTGTCCGTCGCCGAGTGGTATGTCATCGGCAGCGGCCACGGTTGGATGACGGTCGGTGATGCCGCACCGTTTGAAGTCCGACCCGGTGACAGCATCGCGATTCCGGCCCATGCCTCCCAATGCATCGAAAATCCCGGCGAGGAGGACCTCGTTTTCCAGTGCATTTGCGTTCCCCGGTTCGAACCCGCCTGCTATTTTGCGCTCGAGGATAACTGAGCGCCGCGGCGGCCAGGCCGGCCCGGTTCCGCCCCCGACAATCGTCAGTTTTTTACCACACCGCGGGGTCGCAACCGGCCCAAAAATCTGGCCAAATCGGCGAACAAGGGCGCTATACTGCGCCGACCATTTGCGGGAGACAGACAATGCGTGGCACAAACCCAACAATACTTGGCCGGGCGCGGCTTGCCCTTCCAGGCGCAGCCGCGGCGGCATTCCTTGGCATCGCGACCTTCGCCGGCAACTCACCGGCACAGGCGCAGGATGTCAGCCGAATGATCCTCGAGGAAATCGTCGTCACGGCGCAGCGCCGCGAGGAAAATCTGCAGGACGTCCCCATTTCCGTATCGGCCATGCGTGGCGACCGGCTGTCGACCATCGTCGAGGCAGGTGAAGACGTGCGTGCACTGGCGAACCGCATTCCGGCCCTGTACGCCGAGTCGTCGAACGGGCGCCTCGCGCCGCGTTTCTACATGCGCGGCCTCGGCAACAGCGATTTCGACCTTGCCGCCTCGCAGTCCGTGTCGATCATCATGGACGAAGTCGTGCAGGAAAACGTGATCCTGAAGAGCTTCCCGCTGTTCGATATCGAGCGCGTCGAAGTGCTGCGCGGTCCGCAGGGCACGCTGTTCGGCCGCAATACGCCGGCCGGCATCGTCAAGTTCGACACGCGCAAGCCAACGGAGGAACTGAACGGTTATGTATCGGCCACCGTCGGCACGTACGGCACGATGAACGTCGAAGGTGCCGTCGGCGGCAGCCTCACTGCCGATGACCGGCTGCTGGGCCGCGTTTCAGTGCTGAGGCAGCATCGCGGAGACTGGATCAGCAACGGCTTTACCGGCGAAGAGGACGTCATGGGCGGTTTCCAGGAAACAGCATGGCGTGCCCAGCTGCTGGCACGCCCGAACGACCGTCTGAGCGCACTGCTAAACGTGCACGGCCGCAACCTGAACGACGGCACGGCATCGATTTTCCGCGCCAATATCTTTGACCCGGGCAGCAACTCGCTGAACGACAACTTTATCCGCGATACAGTGTTTTTCGACGAAGGTGACAACAACCCGCAGGAAGCGCAGGGCTTCGGCGCATCGTTGAAGGTTGACTGGGAACTTGCCGACAACCTGACGCTAACGTCGATCTCGGCGCATGAAGGTATCGAAAACCGGAGTCTCGGTGATATCGACGGTGGCTTTGGTGCGTCGTTCCTGCCGTTCATGGGACCGGGCTTCATCCCGTTCCCGGCGCAGACGCAGGACGGTATTGACGACCTGGAGCAGATCACGCAGGAAGTGCGGCTGTCATCAGACGCCAGCAACAACCTGTTCTGGCAGGCCGGTGTCTTCTACTTCAAGTCCGACTTCAATATAACGACCGTGCCGTTCTTTGTGCCGCCGACAACGGTGCGCCACAAGAATGAAGCCTGGGCTGTGTTCGGCCAGGTCGCCTGGGATCTCAGCGATCGCACGACGCTGACCACCGGCGTGCGGTTTACAGATGATGAGAAGGACATGACGACTGGCGCGACGCCAAATCCGCAACCGCCAGTCAATGTCGGTGACGAGCAGGTCAGCTGGGACATAAGCCTGATGCACGACCTCAGCGATAGCGTCAGCGTTTACGGCCGGGTCGCCAATGGCTTCCGGGCGCCGTCTATCCAGGGCCGCAATATCGCGTTTTTTGACCCGAATCCGTTCTCCATCGCCACGTCGGAAACGATCCTGTCCACCGAGATCGGTTTCAAGTCGGAGATCAATGCCCGCACGCGTATCAACGGCGCCGTGTATTACTACACGATCGACGACCAGCAGCACACGGCCATCGGCGGTAACACCAACTCGACAGTGCTGGTCAATGCCGACAAGGGTGTCGGTATTGGCACCGACGTCGATGCCGAGTTCCTGCTGAGCGAGAACTTCGTCTTGACGATCGGCGGCAGCTACAGCGACACCAAGATCGATGACTCGAATCTTGTGACGATCTCACCGTGCCAGCCAGAAAGCGATCCCACGCGGCGCTGCACGTTACGCGACAGCGTGGACAGCAATGGCTTTGCAGTTGTCGACGGCAACCCGTTCCCGCAGGCGCCGGAGTACCAGTTCAGCATCACGGCCCGCTACGGCGTGCCGGTTCGCGGCGACGACGAGCTGTACATCTTTGCCGACTACGCGCACCAGGGCAACACCAATTTCTTCCTCTACGACTCGGTCGAATACCGCACCGGCGATATCTTTGAAGCGGGCCTGCGCGCCGGTTACATCGGCAACAACGGCCAGTGGGAGCTCGCGGTATTTGCCCGCAATCTCACCGATGAAGAGAACCTGAAAGGCGGCATCGACTTCAACAACAACACGGGCTTCGTCAACGAACCGCGCATCTTCGGCATGAACTTCCGCATGAACTTCGGCGGCTTTTAAGCCCACCCGTCATAGCGAGGCGCGAACATTGCCCGTCATCGCGAGGAGCGCAGCGACGTGGCGATCTCGTAACACCTGTGACTCTGCCAGGCTGTGCGAGATTGCCACGGCCGCCTGCGGCGGCCTCGCAACGACACCGTCATCGCGAGGAGCGCAGCGACGTGGCGACCTCGCAATGACATCGAACCGGAGAGCAATACGATGAATCACCGGGTCGTTAACCTCACGCGTTTGGCCACAGCCGTTGCCGCCGGCTGGCTCCTGGCCGCCGGCTGCAACGGCTCCCAACCGGCACCGGAACAGCACGCCGTCACGATCATGGCCTTCAATGTCGAGAACCTTTTCGACAACGAGGACGACCCCGGCAAGGACGACCGCACCTTCCTGCCGCTGGCCGCCAAGCAAAACGACGACCATCGCGCGGCCTGCGCGACGATCGAGGTGGAGCGCTGGCGCGACCAGTGCCTGAACTGGGACTGGAGTGATGAGCTGCTGGACCGGAAACTCGACGTAGTAGCCCAAACGATACTGCAGGTTGGCGACGGCCGCGGCGCCGATATCATCGCGCTGCAGGAGATCGAAAACCTGTCGATTCTCGAGCGGCTGCGCAAGGACTACCTGGCCGATGCCGGCTACCTCCCCGCCATCCTGATCGAAGGCAATGATGCCCGCGGTATCGATGTCGCGTTCCTGACGCGCCTGCCGCAAGCAGCGCCTGCCGTCCTGCACCCGATCGAATTCACCGACGTACCGGATGCACGCGTTGCCGATACCCGCGGCATCCTTGAGGTAACCTTCGAGTTGCCGGATGGCACACTGCTGACCGGCTACTCCGTGCACTTCCCGGCGCCGTTTCACCCGACGGAGATGCGCGTTGCCGCCTACGAGAAGCTGAACCGCCTGCGTGACGCATTGCCGGCCGGCCGCCACGCATTCGCCGCCGGTGATTTCAATACCACCTCTGCCGAGGACCGGCGTGAAAACATGCTGGAGCGCTTCGCCCGGCCACAATGGACGGTTGCCCACGAGCTGGGCTGCGGCGTCGATTGCCGCGGCACGTCGTATTACGCGCGCGATGACAGCTGGTCGTTCCTCGACATGATTCTGTGGTCACCTTCCGGGCGTGGCGCCGACGCAACATGGGCCATTCGCGCGGATTCTGTCCAATTGGCCAACAATGGCCCCGGCCAGACAACAAAAGACGGCACGCCAGCGCGTTTCGATCCGGACGCAGGCGCCGGCGTTTCTGACCACTGGCCACTCGTCATGACGATTGAATCAAACTAAAAACAAGACGTTGTGTTTGCTATGTCAGATGAAATCGACTGTGACCAGACTAACGGCTGCACCAGCGCCGCGCAAGCGGCCATCATATCGCCAACAGGCGATATTGCACGGCCATATTTGCTGCGTTAGATTTGCAACAACTTTGCGCGGCGGGGGCCTCAGGCCAGGGCGATTGCCCCCAGAATTCCCCCTGTGCAATCCGGATGTAACACGAACACCCTACACTTGCGCACTTTTGACACTCAGGGACCAATGATGAAAAACAAGATCACACAATTCGGTTCAGGATGGCGGCTGGTCACCAGCCTGTTGTTCCTGGCCCTTGCGTTGCCCATGGCGGTTAACGCACAGGAGACGACGTCGTCCATCCGCGGCAAGGTAGTTGATGCCAACGGCTCACCGGTCGCCGATGCGTCCGTCGTTGTTACCAATATGCGTAACGGCGTCTCCTACAACTACTCAACCAGCGACAACGGCAGCTTTTTTGCCAGCAACCTGCCGGTTGGTGGTCCTTACCAGGTCGCAGTCAACGAGGCCCGCACCGTCGAAGTCCCGAGCATCCGGCTTGGCGACATCTACAACCTGACGGTAGAACTCGCCGAGGGCGGTGCAGTCGAGGAGATCGTTGTTACCGGGCAGGCCGTTCAGGGTGTGGACGTCGCTGCCGGTCCCGCGGCGACATTCTCGAGCTACGACATCGAGACCTCAGTCAATTTCAACCGCGACATCGTCGATGTATACAGCATCGACCCGCGCCTGAACCTCGATAACGAGGACGACGGCTTCCAGGTCAACTGCGGCGGCAAGCACCCGCGTTTTAACAGCATTACGCTTGACGGCATCAGCCAGGACGACCGCTTCGGCCTGAATTCAAACGGATACTCGACAGCCGTCGGCATGCCGTTCCCGTTTGCCGCAATCGAGCAGGTCGCCGTCGAGCTGGCGCCGTTCGACGTCACCTACGGCGGATTCTCGGCCTGTAATATCAATGCCGTCACGAAGTCAGGCAGCAATGAGTGGAAAGGCAACGTCTTCTATGAATATACCAGCGACAGCCTTCGCGGTGATTCAATCGGCGGCCTCGACGATGATTTCAGCACACCGTCATTCGACGAGACCAAGCTCGGCTTCGCGATTGGCGGCCCGATCATCAAGGACCGCCTGTTTGTATTCGCGGCCTACGAAGACAGCGACGAACCGCGCTTCCTGGCACGCGGCTATGCCGGCGCCGGCAATGGTGAAGATCGGCCATGGTTCAGCCAGGCGGATCATGACCGTGTCGTCGACATTGCAAATAATATCTACGGTTACGATCCGGGCGGCCTGCCAGCCGATGGCGCGCAGGAAGCCGAGAAGTACATGGCGCGTATCGACTGGAACATCAGCGACCAGCACAACCTTGCGCTGATTTATAACTACTTCGACGGCTTTCAGGATCGCGATTCCGATGGTGACAGCGACGAGTTCGAGTTCGCCAATCATTTCTACGTGAAGGGTGCGGAGTCGGAAACGTCAACAATAAAGCTGTTTTCGCAATGGTCCGACGCGTTCTCGACCGAGGTCTTTTTCAGCACCAATGAAATGAACGACTCGCAGGTAACTGTCGGTCCGAAAGACTTTGCGGATCACCAGATCAGCGTCGGCTTCAACACCATTTATCTCGGCGCGGACGACTCGCGCCAGGCGAATGCGCTGAATACCGAGTCCGACTTCTTCAAGCTGAGCGGCCAATACCTGATCGGCGATCACGTCATTACGGCCGGCTACGAGCGTGAGAAGCTGACGATCTTTAACCAGTTTGTGCAGCACGCGCGTGGCGGCGAGTATGATTATTTCGACGATTCCGATGGCAATCCGGCTTCCTGTGCCGCATTAACCGCACAGCAACGCTTTGACGATCCGACCTGTGAACTTTCCGGTATCGACAAGTTCGAACTCGGCCGCCCCAGCCGCATCTACTATGGCAGCGGCGGCGGTTCCAACGATCCCGCGGATGCCGCGGCGCTGTTCACTAACACGCTAAACAGCCTGTATATCCAAGATGAGCTGTTCTTCGACGAGTACGCCCTGACGCTGGTTGCCGGTGTTCGCTACGACTTTTTCGAAAGCAGCGACAGCCCGAATTTCAACCAGGCATTTACCGACGCCAACGGCATTCGCAACGATGCGAATATCGACGGCCTGAGCCTGCTGATGCCGCGTATCGGTTTCACATGGGGCGCGCGTGACGACATTTCCGTTCGCGGCGGCGTCGGCCTCTACTCTGGCGGAAACCCGAACGTCTGGATCTCCAATGCCTGGAGCAACGATGGCCTGACGAATGTACAGCTCAGGCTGAACAACTTCGATGGCGCGGGCTCTGTGCTTGACGGCTCGATTCCGATCACCGGCAGCCGCCCGGGCTTTGATGTTCCGCAAACGCTGTTCGACCAGGTTGCCGCCGTCACGCCAGCCAATGCCGTTAATCAAAGCCTTGTACTGATCGACCCCGGCTACAAGCAGCCGCGCGAGTGGAAGTTCGCCATCGGCGCCACCTACGACCTGCCATGGTTCGACATCGTTGCGGACATAGACTACCTGCACTCGGAGCTGAAGGACTCGGCTATCTACGTCGATTTGTCGCAGGAAGTGGTGGGGCAGACGATCATCGGTCAGCCTATCTACGACTTCACGAACGGCGAGGACAACCTGATGCTGACCAATTCGCGAGACGACGGTGCGTCAGACTTGTTCTCGATCAGCCTGAGGAAGAACTTCGACTGGGGCCTCGACCTGATAGCCGGCTACGCCTACACGGACGGTGAAGACATCATGCCGATGACGTCCTCGGTGGCCGGATCCAACTTCGAGAACCTTGCCACGAACGATATCAACGACCCGGGTCCGGGCGTCTCGAATTACGTAGCACCGCATCGACTGACATTCCATGCAAGCTATGCGAACGAGTTCTTCGGTGACAATGAGACGCGCATAACGATGCGAGCCTTTGCCAGCGAAGGCCAGCCGCAGAGCTACGTGATGGGATCGAGCGACCTTGAGGGCGGTGGATTCTTCGGCCGTCACCTGCTTTATGTGCCAACCGGGCCGACCGATCCGAACGTCGTTTTTGATCCCGGTTTCGATACGACCGAGTTCTTCAACTGGGTAAACCGTGAGGGCCTTGGCGCTGGTCTGCAGGAGCGTAATGCCCAGCACGCGGGCTGGAGCAATCGCATTGACCTGCGCATGGACCAGGAATTCCCGGCTTTCGTTGGCGACGCCAAGGGCCGTGTGTTCCTCAAGGTCTACAACCTTGGCAACATGCTGAACGATGACTGGGGCAAGCAAGTCGATGCCCAGTTCTTCTCGGTGCAAGTGGTCAATTCGTCCGTTGATCCGGTTACCGGCCAGTACATCTTCGAGTCGTTCAGCGATCGATCAGTCGAGGACCTGCTGGAAAGCCGGACGCTATGGGAAGTACGCCTCGGCGTCGAGATCGATTTCTGATCACGGCGTAAACTGCAAGAAACGAAAGGGCGGTCTTTGGACCGCCCTTTTTTTTGGACTTTGTAAATGGCGGGCGCCGTCGTGCAAGTCTGCGAGCGCAGCGTGGCAACCTGCGCCGTCGTTGACGAGTGCAGCGTGGCACCGCAGTGCTCCGTGCGAGGTCGCCACGTCGCTGCGCTCCTCGCGACGACGGGGCGGTGCGAGATCGCCACGTCGCTGCGCTCCTCGCGATGACGGGGAGTCAGTTAATCAAAGCACACCTCATTGCCATCCCCGAGGATATCGATGCGCGCATCGTCCGGGTCTACCGGGGCGCCGACCGGTTCGCCGGCGGCCTGCGCGTTCATGATGGCGTCGACAACCAGGTATTTGAGCTCGGAACCGGCCCGCGATACGTCTGTTGCCACGGAAAAATCGTAGCCGTCGCCGCCGCCGTACAGGAAGTCCGGCGCTACCAGCGAATAGGCGGCATCATCGTCGATGTCGCGCCAGCCGTCATCGGACGGCGTCTGCAGTGACACGATCCGGTCGCCATCCGGCTGGCGGCGGTCGACACAAACCCGGAATCCCGATACCTGCGGGAAATACCCCTTGCTCGGGCCGGTGCCCCGGTAACCTGCCTCCAGCAGGTTCCGGAAGTCCTCGCCGCTGATTGTCATGTGCCGCAAATACGACGAAAAACCGAACGTGCGGCCGATATCCTCGAACGTAATGTCGTCCAGGATGAAATCGTCGATACGCAATGTACCGCTGTTGATGAAGGCAAGATCCGCTTCCGGGTCCCCGTACGCACCGCGCATCTGGTCCACGATGAAGTTGCCCCAGTTGCTCTCCTCATTCCTGACCGTCACCTCGCGGCCGTCGAGCGGTACCGCTGCCGTACCGATCTTTGCCGGCAGGTATGGCATCAGGTCCAGCAGCCGGCCGCGCCATTTGTCCGCCAGCGCCGTGTAGGCCGGATCGGGAGCAATGCTGTCGTCGACGGCAATTCGCGTCGTTGTTACATCGGGAACACCATCGGCGGGATCGCCGCTGATATCGATACGCCAGATCGTTCGTGCATTCGAGGCGCCCTTGACGATGGCGGCACTGCCGGGTGTGGCCGCTTCAAATTCAGGCTCGTGCTCATGCCCGCCGGCGATCAGCACGAAGCGCGGATGTGCCGCCCTGAGCCGTGCCACGCGCCTGTCATCGTCCAGGTGTAAATGGGTCAGGCCGATTATCACATCGGCGCCCTGCCGCTCCAGTTCGGCTATTACCCTGGCCGCGACGGCAGCGTAGTCCGGCTCGATAGGTGCATACTCGCGATCGTAGCCACCGTCATCAGCGTGCAGCGTCAGTCCGACGATGCCAACCCGGTAGGGCCCCATGTCCGTCACATAGCCCTGCCGCAATCTTGAATCAACGTCCGGCTCGCCGGTTACAAAGCGCTGGTTGTCGGCAATCCACTCGAAGTCCGACTGCCGCACGGCATCGACCAGCACACCGGAGGTTCGCTGATCAAACTCGTGATTGCCGGGCACGACATACATCGGCGCCAGGGCGTCCATGAAATTGAAGGCTTCGACGATCTGCTCGCCATCCCACAGTTCGCTCTCGAGCGACGGATAGAGAAAGTCACCGCCATGAAGCAGCCGCACATCCCGGCCCTCGCGGCGCAGCTCGCGAATCAGCGTCGTCACGCGCCCGAAGCCGCCACGGTTACCATCTTCAACCGCGTCGATACGGTACGTGTCGTTGAGGTGCAGAAGCGTTAGCGACGGTGCCTTGTTATTCGCTGGTCCCGGCGCGGCACAGGCGGCAAGCAGTAGCGGCAGAATAAGCGATAGCGTGCGCAGTCGAAGCATGAGGTCGTCCCTTGTCGTCTGGTTTAAGGATTTGCCGTAGTGTGCATCGTGATTTCCCGGATTGCGACGTTGTGCCGCGGATGCCGGCGCGGCCGGCCGCTTCCCATGGCGGCAGCCGGCCGCCTCGTGCTAACCTGAGCGATCCCAAGTGCATGAATATCGGCCAGATTGCCGGAAATGCCACGACCTGCGGAGCACCTTACGATCATGATCCGACGCGGACGCACGTTCCTCATAGCAGCCACCGCCGTAACGCTTGGTGCCTGCACCACGACGACCCTGCCCGAGGGGCCATCCACACATCCCGGTATCGAATGGGTCCGCACTGCCGCCGAATTCGACGCCCTGGCGTTGCAGGCCTATGGCATGGCCGGACGGGCACTTGAGGAAAAGGTCGCGGATACGTCGTGGAGCGCCTTGCCGGAACAGACTGACGCCGCACGTTTGCCGCCCGCCATCATCTACGACGTCGACGAAACGGTCGTCAGCAACGTCGAGTTCCAACTATCATTCGTGCCGCCGTTTTCGGACGAAAAGCTGAACGACTGGAATGCGAACAACAAGGCGACCGCGATCCCGGGTGTTGCGGAATTCTCGAAGCAGGCCCGCGACCTCGGCGTGACGCTGTTCTTCCTGACCAACCGGCCCTGCATGCCAAGCGGCACGGATCCGTGCCCGCAGAAAGCCGTGACGGTCGGTGACATCAATGAAGCCGGCATACCGGTGGGCCCGGAGCACGTCATGCTGTCCTACGAGCAGCCCGGCTGGAACAAGGAAAAGAAAAACCGGCGCGATGTGATCGCCAAAGACTACCGCGTCATCATGCTGATGGGCGACGATCTCGGCGACTTCATTCCCTGCTCGCGCCGCCGGCGCCGTCGCACCGTGCGCGGAGGGCGCGACCATGGAGAGCCGCGAACGCGCCACCGAAGCACACGGCGACTACTGGGGCAATGGCTGGTACATACTGCCGAATCCGATGCACGGCTCCTGGACCACGGTGCGGCAGCCGTGATACGCGGCCACATCCCGCGGCTCGATACAACCGGCCGTCTCCGTGCGTAACCGGCGATGAGCATCAGCGACCGGCAACTCGTCAACGCGGCGACAGCGGTTCGCAGCAACGCCTACGCGCCATTTTCACACTACACGGTCGGCGCCGCCGTCCTTGACGAGCACGGCGAGTTGCACGTTGGCTGCAATGTCGAGAACTCCTCGTTTCCCTGCGGCAGTTGCGCCGAGGCCGGCGCCATCAGTGCCATGGTCGCGGCGGGCGGCACACGCATCGTCGCCATCGCGGCAGTGGGAGGACGCGACACGCTCGAGGAATGCACGCCCTGCGGCAACTGCCGGCAGCGCATCAGCGAATTTGCCGACGCCAATACCCGTATCCTGCTGCTGGACACCGACGGCAAAGTACAGTCTTCGTCTATCGAGGAGCTTCTGCCGGGATCATTCCGGCTGCCCGGCAGCTGAGACACGAGGCAGGCACGGAGGAGCACCGGTAGCCCCTGCGGCGGGTCCTTTGGGGAAATAAAGCGGACCGAAGGGAGCCATTCCCCCAAAGGACCCGCCGCAGGGGCTACCGGTGCGGCCTTACGCCAGTACCGTTGCCACAGGCCCGTCAGAACGTCAGCAACAAACCCGCCAAGGCGGCGCTCATCAGGTTGGACAACGAGCCCGCCGCGACCGCCTTCAGTCCAAAACGTGCAATCAATTCGCGCTTCTCCGGCACGAGGCTACCCAGGCCGCCCAACAGAATTGCAATCGAAGAGAGGTTGGCAAAGCCGCACAGCGCGAACGTCGTGACAGCACGCGTGCGTTCGGTCGCACCGGCCAGGTATTCGTCGAGATGACTGAACGCAACGAACTCATTCAGGATCAGTTTTTCGCCGAATAAGGCACCGGCGGTCTGCGCTTCGGCCCAGGGAACGCTCAACAGGTACATAAGGGGCGCAAATACCCAGCCGAGTATTTTCTGCAGCGTCAGGTCCTCGATACCCACCATTCCGGCCAGGCCGCCGACAATCCCGTTGAACAATGCAATCAGCGCAACAAATGCGACCAGCATGGCGCCGATATTGACGGCCAGTCGCACGCCGTCCCCGGCGCCGACCGCCGCGGCAAGAATCACGTTCGCATGTTTGCTGTCTTCCACTTCGAGCTGTTTCGTATCCCGGGTCACCGGCTCGAGCTCATCGTCCGGCATCAGCAGCTTCGCCATCAGCAGCCCGCCGGGCGCCGCCATGAAACTGGCGGCCAGCAGGTACTTCATTTCGGCGCCCATCAATACGTACGCGGCCAGTACCGTCCCGGCGACGGACGCAACACCCGAAGTCATGACGGCAAACATCTGCGGCTCCGTCAGGCCTTTCAGGTAGGGCCGCACGACCAGCGGAGCTTCCGTCTGGCCGACAAAGATATTGGCCGCGGCATTCAGCGACTCGACCTTGCCGGTGCCGATGATCCGCCGCAGCCCGCCGCCCACCAGCTTGACGATCCATTGCATGATTTTCAGGTGATAGAGCACTGACATCAGCGCCGAGAAGAAGATGATGATTGGCAGCACATTGACGGCGAAGCTGAAACCGACAGCATCGGATGCCAGTGGCCCGAACACCATGTCGATGCCGGCCTTTGAGTAGTCGATGACCGCCTGCACGCCTTTGCTGAGGTTGAGGATCGCGGCCTTGCCGAGTTCGAAATACAGAACGAAGGCGGCGGTTACGACCTGCAACGCGAACGCCGCACCGACGATGCGCGGATTGATGGCCCTGCGATTGCTGGACAGCAGGACGGCGATACAAAGCAGGACGGCGATCCCCACGAGCCCGATCCAACGTTCTGACATGCTGTTCCCCCGAAACGATTCTTGTGCGGCTGCAATGCAGGATACCGGCTGAACCGGCGGCTTGCCCGTTATTCGGGCGTCATTGCCCGGTATATGACCGGGCGCTCGTCGGGACGCTCATCCCCGATATCGCACGCCCCGGCAAACAACGCTGCGGCCGTCCGGGCAGCATCATCGGATGCAGCATGCACGACCGCGAGCGGCTCACCGGCCTCGAGCGCGGCCCCAATGGGCACAATCCCGGTGAAACCGACCGCCAGGTCCAACGTGTCATCCAGTGCGCGCCGGCCGCCGCCCAGTTCGATGATTGCATTGCCGAGGGCGCGCGTATCGACGGCCCGCAGGTAGCCGGACCGCGGCGCCGCCACCGGTCCGGTGACCGGCGCCGCGGGCAACAGCTTTGTGTGGCGATCCATGAGATCCGCGGGCCCACCGAGCGCCGCGACCATGACGCCAAACCGCTCGGCGGCCGCACCGGACGTAATGGCCTTTTCGACCCGCCCCATCGCCTGCTCCGCATCCGTTTCGAGCTTCGTCACTATCAGCATCTCAGCACACAGTGCGCGGACGACCTCATCCAGCCGCGGCTCCCTGGCGTCATTCCGCAGGTATTGCACGGCCTCGGCGATCTCGACGGCATTACCGGCGCTGTACCCCAGCACCTCGTTCATGTCGGTAATCAGCGCGTGCACCGGCAGGCCGGCACGCCCTCCCGTCCCGATGATGCTGCGGGCCAATTCCTCTGCCCGGTCGAGCGTCGGCATGAAGGCGCCACTGCCGACCTTGACGTCCATGACCAGCGCTTCGAGGCCGGCGGCAATTTTCTTGGACAGGATCGACGCCGTAATCAGCGGCACGGATTCAACCGTGCCGGTAATGTCGCGGATCGCATAGAGGCGGCGATCCGCCGGGGCCAGGTCGGCGGTCTGGCCGATGATGGCACAACCGGCTTTCCGCACGACGCGGCGAAACAGGTCGAAATCCGGTGTGGCGTTGTAGCCGGGAATGCTCTCGGCCTTATCGGTCGTACCGCCGGTATGGCCAAGTCCGCGCCCGGAGATCATCGGCACGTAACAGCCGCAGGCCGCGGCAATCGGCGCGAGCAGGAAACTGACCTTGTCGCCGACGCCGCCGGTCGAATGCTTGTCGACGACCGGCCCGTTGAAGTTTTCATCTCGCCAGCCGAGGACGGTGCCGGATTCCGCCATAGCGCGCGTCAGCATCCCCGACTCGTCGAACGACATCGAGTTCAGAAAGACGGCCATTGCCAGCGCGGATACCTGCTCGGCGGGCAGGCTGCCATCCGCCAGGCCGTCGACGAACAGGCGGATATCATCCGCGGTCAGCGCGCCGCCGTCCCGCTTCCTGCGGATCACATCGGTGAACAGCATCAGCGGCCGGCCGCCGCCGTCACGGAGCGAAAACCGCGGAGCGGCAGATCGCTGCTCCGCTGCAGCCAGTTGTCCGCCGGATAGTGGCAGTTCCTGTCGATGACATGCAGCGTGTAGGCATGCCGCGATTTACCGGAGCGGTTCGGACCGCTGAGATGCGGTGCGCGCCCGTCGAAGATCACCAGCGTGCCGGCCGGCGCCTCGGCCGGCAGCTTCTGCGCGTCCGGAAACGGCGTGTCGTCGAGTGTCTCGGTAACGAGAGTCGTATCACTGACCCGGTAGTTGCGCTGCCGGAGCGAACCCTTGTGCTCGCCCGGAATGAAGTACATGCAGCCGTTGTCCACCGTGGCGTCCTCGAGCGCGAACCAGAAGCCGGTGCACGATTCCGGCTCCGTGTAGATATACGTCGAGTCCTGGTGGCAGACGACCTCGCCGCCGATGTGCGGCGGCTTGAAAATATACATTGACTGGATGATGGCCGGGTCACCGATACCGAGGCTGTCAGCGGCGTTCGCCAGCATTTCCGTGCGGGAGAAGCGGGCGAACTCCGGATCGAGATCGTGCATGGCGTGGCCGATCTTGTTCAAACTGTGCTCTTTCGGCTGCCTGAGCGTGCCGTTTTCGTCGAACGCGCCGGCTTCAAGGAAAAAGCGGATCTTGTCGCCGGACTCAATGAAATAGCGGTCGCTGTACTGCGTTTGCGTGGTAGTCGAGAACACGCTCTGCAACGTCGCCGGATCGAGCGCATCAACGAGCTGCAACGCGCTTGCGCGCAGCCTGGCGCAATCCTCCTTCGGGACGAAACCACGCAGAATGATCACGCCGGCATCACGATAGGCGCTGACCATCTCGCCGGTCAGCCGCCCGTCGCGCGGTGCGTCAAAGACCGGCAAGGAATCCGCAACCGGATTACTGGCCGGCATGACGGTCCTGTGGTTCGCTGGCGCTGCCGCGCTCCGTGGTTATGTCCATGAATTTTCGTCGCTTTGCCGGAGAGGTTAGAATGGCGCTCGTTGTGGCTAACCGTACCCGTCAGGATTTGATAATGAACAAGACACTCCCCGTATTCAATGCCCTGCTCTGCCTTGTGCTGCTCTCTGCCTGCACGCAACCGGCGGAAGAGCCCGCGACTGAGACTGCCGCGGCGGATGAGACCGGCATTGACCTGGTCATCGCCGGCGACTGGGTCGTCACGATGGACCGTGACGGCACGGTCATACGCGACGGTGCCGTTGCCATCAACGACGGCGTCATCGTCGCCACCGGCAGCGCGGCGGACATAATGGCCGAGTACCCGGCGGCCGAGACCCTGCCCGGCACGGGCCGCGTCGTCATGCCCGGGCTGATCAACGGCCACTCGCATGCTGCCATGACCTTGTTGCGCGGTGTCGCCGACGACCTGGCACTGATGGACTGGCTCAACAACTACATCTTTCCCGCCGAGGTCCAGTTCGTCGACGCCGAATTCGTCCGCATCGGCACCGAGCTCGCCTGCTGGGAGATGATACGCGGCGGCACGACGACGTTCGTTGATATGTATTACTACCCGGACACAATCGCCAGCGTTGTCGAGGAATGCGGGCTGCGTGCCTATATCTCGGCCACCGTCATTGGCCAGCGCAGCCCCGATGCCGAAGGCGCCGGCGATTCTATTGACAAGGGTCTTGCGTTCATTGATCGCTGGCAGGGGCGGAACAGCCGCATTACGCCGATTTTCGGCCCCCATGCCAATTACACACTCGATGCCGATCAGCTGCGGGCGACGCGCGAAGCAGCCATCGAGGCCGGCGTACCCATCAGCATTCACCTGTCGGAGTCGCCATTCGAGGTCGAGTACTCGAAGCAGACCTACGGCATGACCAGCATCAAGCTGCTCGAATCGATCGGCTTTTTTGACGGCCCGACCATCGGCGCCCACGTCGTCTGGCCAACAGCAGACGAGATCCCGATCCTGGCCGAACGCGATATCGGCGTCATACACAACCCGACATCGAACATGAAGATTGCCTCCGGGATCGCGCCGGTTACCGAGATGCTGCGCGCCGGCGTTAATGTCGGGCTCGGCACTGACGGCGCCGCAAGCAACAACGATCTCGACATGTGGGAGGAAATGCGGCTCGCCGCGTTCCTGCAGAAAGTTGACCGCATGGACCCGGAAGTGCTTCCGGCAACGACAGTGCTGACGATGGCGACACGGGGAGGCGCCGAAGCCATCGGCCTCGACGGCAAGGTCGGCGAACTGCGTCCGGGGTTGCGCGCCGATGTCATCCAGGTGTCGTTCGACGACGTGCACTTCGTGCCGACCTACGACGTCATGTCCCACCTCGTCTATGTCGCGGATGAGCAGGATGTCGTATCTGTGGTCGTCGACGGCAAGGTGCTGATGCGCGACCGCGAGATACTGACGATCGACACCGAACGGGTGGCGCGTGAGGCACACGCTCTGGCTGCAAGAATCCAGAGTGCACTCACTGAGCGCAATAAGGACGCGGACTGACAATCGATGGCCACACTTATACGACTGTCCCTTATCGCGGTACTGGTCTACACGGCGTCGTGCTCGTGGTTGTACCTGGGCCAGGATGCGCTGTTGTATTACCCTACGCCTGAAAGCACGCGCTCCGATGCACACGCCTTACGCCTGTCGCATGACGACGAGACGCTGAAGGTATGGAAAGCGGGCGACGGCGAGGCCGCGGTCATCTATTTCGGCGGCAATGCCGAGGATGTCGGGTTCAATATTCCATCGTTTACCCGGGACATTCCGGATGCCACCCATTACTTCGTCAACTACCGAGGCTACGGCGGCAGTACCGGGTCGCCGGAAGAGGCCGCCAATTACCGCGATGCGGCGTATGTCTTTGACTATGTCCGTGAGCGCCACAAGCAGGTGTCAGTCATCGGCCGGAGCCTGGGGAGCGGCATTGCCGTCTGGCTCGCCGCCGAGCGGCCGGTCGCCCGCCTGGTCCTGATTACCCCCTTCGACAGCATCGAGGCCGTTGCCCGCAACGCCTATCCGTGGGTACCCGTGTCGCTGCTGCTCAAGGACAAATACCGGGCCGTCGACCGTGTGCCGGAAGTTGACGCGCCGGTACTGATACTGGTCGCGGAGGCCGACAGCATCATTCCGCAAGAACGCTCAGTGGCGCTGGCGCGCGCGTTCGACGAGTCGCAGGCCTGCCTCCAGGTCATCCGGAATGCCGGCCACAATACGATTGGCCGCTCGCGCGACTATCTGCGGCTGATCGGTGACTTCCTCGCGCAGGATGCGCCGACCCACGCGGCAAGCGCGCGACCGGGGTCGTGGCAATGCGCCGCCAAGGATTCGGTATCATGACCATCGGCGCGGAGCCGGCCGCACCGCCCAGCGGTGGTACCAGGAATTGACATGAACGCCATTCGCCCGTTTACCCCGTGCATCGCCATTTCTCGCTGCGGCGTTGACTGCCTGCGCAGTGCCGCCTGAGCCGGCCGAGCCGATCACCTGGTCACCGGAATGGTTTCAATGCGACGGGCGCTTTGAATGCATCATCGTCTACGATGCCTGGTGCACCTTCACGTCCGTCAATGCCGGTCACTCACGTACTTACGAGGACTGGTCGCGACAGGAAGTGCGGCGGCTCGATGAGCAGATGCCCTGTCCGCCCGCCGGGGACATGCCGGCCCCGGTTCCCGTGTGCCGGGCCAAAAAGTGTGACGTGCTGTGACAGGCTCGGCGCGCCGGCGCGGCGGCAAGACCGTGTCGCTGGTACTCGGCAGCGGCGGTGCGCGTGGCATCGCGCACATCGGCGTAATCCGTTGGTTGCAGGAACACGATTACGATATCAAGTCCGTCTCGGGCTGCTCGATCGGCGCCCTGGTCGGTGGTGCCTTCGCCGCCGGCAAGCTCGACGAGTTCGAGGAATGGATCTGCGCCGTTACCGAACGGGAGATATTTCGCCTGCTGGACCTGTCGTGGCAGATCAGCGGTCTCGTCAAGGGTGATCGTGTCATCGACACGCTGAAGAAGCTGGTCGGCGAGCGCCTGATCGAAGACCTGCCGATTCGTTACACGGCTGTTGCCGTCGACCTCGATAATGAAAGAGAAGTCTGGATACAGGACGGTTCGCTGTTTGAGGCTATACGCGCATCGGTTTCATTACCGTTGCTGATGACACCGCGGGTTCGCAACGGTGTCACGCTGATTGATGGAGGCGTCCTCAACCCGGTACCGATCGCCCCGACGTTCGGTGATAGCACGGACCTGTGCATCGCCGTCAACCTGGGCGGCGCGCCGATCGATACGCCGGAACATGACGCACCGCCGGAAGAACGCAAACCGAGTTCGGGCCTTCGGGAGAAAATCGACGAGTTCATCGACAAGCTGTGGCCCGGCGACGGCGACGACGAGAAGGACTGGGGCCCGTTCGAGATCGCCAACCAGGCCTTCGATGCGATGCAGTCGACCATCTCGCGGCAGAAGCTGGCCGTCTACCCCCCGGACGTGCTGATCGAAATACCGCGCAACGCCTGCCGCTCGCTCGAGTTTCATCGCGCCGATGAAATGATCGCGCTAGGGCGCGAGCGGGCGCGCGACGTATTGGGCGAACGGCTCAGAAAGCCCAGAGGAAAATAAGTCGCCGCCCGACGGGGGCACTGGGGTTTCCCTGAATCAGGCCGCAGTCAGGAAACTCTCGCCGTAATCCATCGCATCGAGCCCGAAAAAGCGCGCGAGGCTTTGCCCGATATCGGCAAACGATTCCCGGCCGCCAATCGAACCCGGCGCAATACCGGCGCCGTAGGCCAGTACCGGGATATGTTCGCGGGTATGGTCGGAGCCGGGCCACGTCGGATCGCAGCCGTGATCCGCGCAAATGACGAGCAGGTCGTCCGGTCGCAGGCGTTCCATCAGTTCCGGCAGGCGCTTGTCGAAATACTCGAGTGCGTCGGCATAACCGTCAACGTCGCGCCGGTGTCCGTACAGCATGTCGAAGTCCACGAAATTCGTGAAAACGATCGAGCGGTCCGGCGCATCACCGAGTGCATCCAGCGTCGCGTCAAACAGTGCGGCATTACCGGTCGCCTTGATCTTTTTCGTGATGCCCTGGTGCGCATAGATATCAGCAATCTTGCCGATGCTGATGACCTCGCCGCCGCTGTCCACCAGCTTGTCGAGTACCGTGGGGGCCGGCGGCCGTGTCGTCAGGTCACGCCGGTTGCCTGTTCTTTCGAAGTTGCCGCTGGCCGTGCCAACGAACGGCCGCGCGATGACGCGGCCAATGTTGTACTCGTCGACCAGTTCACGGGCGATATCGCACAGCTCGTAGAGGCGCTCGAGGCCGAAGGTCTCCTCGTGGGCCGCAATCTGGAACACGCTGTCGGCCGACGTATAGACGATGGGCTTGCCGGTCTTCATGTGCTCCTCGCCCAGTTCGGCGATGATGGTCGTGCCGGATGAGTGGCAGTTTCCGAGCACACCGGGCAGGCCGGCACGCTCGATCAGCTTCTCCAGCAGCTCGGGCGGAAACGTATTGGTCTTGCCGGTGAAATAGCCCCAGTCGAACAGCACCGGCACGCCGGCGATTTCCCAGTGGCCGCTCGGCGTGTCCTTGCCGCTCGACAGTTCGGCAGCGTAGCCATAAGCACCGATGACATCGACACCGGTATCGGCGCCGGCCGGGTAGCTCCCGGTGCTTTCCTTCGCCGCATGAAGCAGCCCGAGCCGCGCCAGGTTCGGCAGCGCCAGCGCCTGCTTACCGTTGTCGAGACGGTGTTTTGCGATACTGCCCAGTGTGTTGGCGCCGACATCACCGAATTGCCCGGCGTCGCCGGTGGCGCCGATACCAAAGGAATCCAGTACCAGAATGACTGCCCTGCCCATGCTGTTCTCCGCGTGCGTCCGCGGCGCCGGCTACTGGAACGCGAAAAACAGTCCCGCCAGCGTCGCACTCATCAGATTCGCCAGTGTACCGCCAATCACGGCCCGGAGGCCAAGCCTCGCGATATCGCGGCGGCGGCTCGGCACGATGCTGCCGAGCCCGCCCATCAGGATCGCGATCGAGGCAAGATTCGCAAAGCCGCACAGGGCGAAGGTGACGATCACCTGCGTGTTCGTGGACAGCGTTTCCTTGATCAGGACGAAGTTGGCGTAAGCGTAGAACTCGTTGATGACGAGTTTTTGCCCGATCAGCGATCCCGCTGTATTCGCCTCACTCCACGGCACGCCGAGCAGGAAGGCGAGCGGCGCAAACAACTTACCAAGCAGGAACTGTAATGTCAGGCCTTCGAACCCGAACCAGCCGCCGATACCTGTCAGCAGGCCATTCAACAGCGCGATCATCGCAACAAATGCCAGCAGCATCGCACCGACGTTCAGCGCCAGCGTCAGGCCGGTGGCAGCACCGTTGCCGATGGCCTCGAAAATGTTCACCGCGCGCTCATCCTCGCCCGTCTCGTCCGGATCGAAGCTTGGCGCGCCCGCTGCCGTCTCCGGCAGCATGATCTTGGCCATCAGCAGACCACCCGGCGCCGCCATGAAACTTGCGGTGATCAGGTATTTCAGGTCCACGCCCATTGACGCATAACCGGCCATCACCGCGCCGGCAATCGTCGCGCAGCCGCCGGTCATGACGGCGAAGAGTTCGGACTCGCTCATGCGGGCGAGGTAGGGCTTCACGACCAGCGGCGCTTCAGTGTGGCCTACGAATATCTTCGAAACGGCGGACATCGACTCCGTTTCATGGTGCGCAGCAAGCGGTGCAAAAGCCCGCCGGAGTCCGGCAACGACACGTTGCATGATGCCCAAGGTAATACAGCACCGACATCAGTGACGAGAAGAACACGATGATCGGCAATACGTTCAGCGCAATCGTGAAGCCCAGGTTTTCCTTCGCCTTGTCGCCAAAGACGAACTCGATACCCTCATTGCCGTAATTGATGACGTGCTGGACACCTCTAACAACGGCTTCGAGCACAACCTGACCGTACGGCACATACATAATCAGCGCGGCGATCGTGATCTGCAGGAAAAACGCGGTGCCCACAGTGCGCAGGTTGATAGCACTGCGATCGGTCGAAAGCAATACGGCCACCAGCAGCAGGACGGCAATGCCGACGAATGCAATCATGATGACGACGTGTCAGGAGTCATTGCGAGGGCAGCGCGGCAATATCGCGTCGTTGCGAGGCCGCCAAAGGCGGCCGTGGCAATCTCGTTCCGGTTGGCTGAGCGGTCGTCCGGACGAGGTCGCCACGGCGCTGCGCGCCTCGCGATGACGGCGGCGCTGCGCGCCTCGCGATGACGGCGGCGCTGCGCGCCTCGCGATGACCGCACGATCAGTGGTGGGGTGATTCGGGAACGAACGTGCTTTCGCCGAAGAATTCAATACGCGTCAGGAACGTATAGTCGCCTTCGATCGCCATCAGCCCGATCAGCACCAGAATGACGGCCGGCGGCACCAGGATGGCAATCTGCAGTGCCCGCCGCTCCCATTTCATGTGCATGAAGATGGCAATGATGAAGCCGGCCTTCAGGAACATGAATACCAGGATAAGGGTCCAGCGCAGGGAACCCTCGAACTGCATGTAATCGACCATGTAGGAAAAGAAACTGACGACGAACAACAGGCCCCAGATCCAGAAATAGATACTGAGCGGATGTTGCTGACCTTCTTCCTGCGCCATTCGACCGACTCCTGCTGTCAACTACCAGAGATAGAAAAACGCGAAATAAATACCCAAACCAGGTCGACAAAGTGCCAGTACAGCCCGGCGATCTCGACATATGTCGTAGTTGCCGCCGCGCTTTTCGTAGAACCCGCGCCTGACCCGGAACGCGACGACAAGAAGATAAATGACACCCGCTGACACGTGCATACCGTGGAAGCCGGTAATCATGAAGAAGTCGCGCCGAATTGTGCGGCACCCATCGGGTTGCCCCAGGGCCGCACGCCTTCCTCGACGATCAGCTCGGTCCACTCGAAGGCCTGCATGCCGACGAACGATGGCACCGAGTGCCGCGGTAGCAACCATCAGCCAGAACGTCTTGTTGCGTTCCTTGCGGTAGCCCATGTTGACAGCCATCGCCATCGTGCCGCTCGATGTAATCAGGATAAACGTCATGATGGCGATCAGGACCAGCGGGATCGGGTCGCCGCCAAAACTTAACGCGAAGACTTCGCTCGGCAACGGCCATGGATCCGGCGTCGAAATTCGGACCTTCATGTATGACACAAGGAAACAGCTGAAAATGAACGTGTCGCTGAGCAGGAATATCCACATCATTGCCTTGCCCCAGGGCACGTGGAACGCCTGCTTGTCGGAAGAGAAGTCCTGTACGACTCCGGCCCCACCTTGCGGCAATATATCTCCCTTACTCGACAGCGCAGCTTCCGACATCGTCAATTCCCTTTCAGGTGGATAACAGCAAACCGAACAACACAATCCAGACCAGCAGCAGGTAGTGCCAGTACACCGTGCACAACTCGACGCTCAGCCGCACGCTCTCGGCGGATGCTCCCGACCAGACCCGCACCATCGAGCCGCGCCCAGACCCAGAGTGCCGCCCAGCAGGTGCAGGCCGTGCAGCGCCGGTCAGCAGGTAGAAGAACGCGTTCGCCGGATTCGACGTCACGTACTGCCCGGAACCTCGTGCAGGCCGAGCCACGCGGCATATTGCCCGCCGAGGAACAGCACCGGGCAAAGCGTACCGGCCAGCATCAGCGCCGACTGTCACCTGCCACGTCCCGGCGCGCCCACCGGCCGCATTGCGTGCCCAGTGCATCGAGCACACTGCTCAGCACCAGAAGGCCGGTGTTGAGCCACAGCAACTGAGGGTCCGTCAGCGGCACGCCAGTCGTCGGCCATGCGCATGCGGATCGTGTAGGCACTGATAACAGAGCGCAAACAGCGACGTTGCGACGGCAAGAAACGTCGCCAGAGCCCGATCGTTTTGGAAGTCGGCGTCGAGGGATGCGGCCGCTGACGGCATCGTCGGCCGGACCTCGATACCGCACGGCTGCATATTGAAGGTCTGCTTCAGCAGCCAGCCGATCGACGGCCGCCATGATCGCCGCGAGAAAGACGAGCGTGATGGTCACCCGTGCTTCACCCCGTGATGACGACCGACCGGCACCTCACTGGCTGGCACGGTCTGCGGCGTGAAATCCTGGTCCTGGCCCGGCACGCTGTAGTCGTAGGCCCAGCGATGCACTTCAGGCAGGTCGTGACCCCAGTTGCCGTGCTTCGGCGGCGTATCCGGCGTCTGCCACTCGAGCGTCGTGGCGCCCCAGGGATTAGGACCGGCCTTCTTGCCGCTCCGCAAGCTCCAGATGACGTTGTACGAAGAACAGCAGCTGCGTCAATGCCGACGATGATGGCGGCAGACTGTGATGTCGGCGTTCAGCGCCTGCGCGGATTCCGGCATGAAGTCGGTATTGCCCATCGCGTAGTAGCGCCGCGGCACGCCGAGGAAGCCGAGGTAGTGCATGGGCAGGTAAATCGGCGTAGGTGCCGAGGAAGGTCAGCCAGAAGTGCCAGCGGCCAATCGTTTCGTTGTACATCCTGCCGGTGATTTTCGGGAACCAGTGATAGATCGCGCCGAACACGACAAGAATGGGCGATACACCCATCACCATGTGAAAGTGCGCGACGACGAAATAAGTATCCGACAAGGGCAGGTCAACCGACGACGTTGCCCAGGAACAGGCCGGTCAGGCCGCCGTGGATAAAGGTGAAAATAAAGCCGATCGCGAACAGCATCGGCACGCGCAGGTGGATATTGCCCTGCCACAGCGTCAGCACCCAGTTGTAGACCTTGAGCGCCGTCGGCACCGCGATGATCAGCGTGGTCGTCGCGAAGAAGAAGCCGAAATACGGATTCATGCCGCTGACATACATGTGATGTGCCCAGACGACGAAGCTCAGTCCGCCGATCGCCAGGATCGCCCAGACCATCATGCGGTAGCCGAAGATATTCTTGCGCGCATGCGTGGCCGAGCAGGTCGGAGACAATACCGAATGCCGGCAGCGCGACGATGTACACCTCCGGATGGCCGAAGAACCAGAACAGGTGCTGGAACAGGATCGGGCTGCCGCCGGTATGCGCGAGCTGGTCGCCGGCGGAAATCATGGCCGGCATGAAAAAGCTCGTCTGAATGGTTTTGTCCAGGAGCATCATGATGGCGCTGACGAGGAGTGCGGGAAATGCGAGCAGGCCAAGGACCGTGGCCATGAAGATGCCCCAGACCGATCAGCGGCATGCGCATCAGCGTCATGCCGCGGCGTGCGCGCCTGCAGCACGGTGGTGACGTAGTTCGAGGCCGCCCATCGTGAACGCGACAATAAAGACCGCGAGCGAGATAAGCATCAGGATGATACCCAGATCAACGCCCGGCGTGCCGGGCGCGATGGCCTGCGGCGGATACAGCGTCCAGCCGGCACCCGTTGAACCACCGGGCACGAAGAAGCTTGCCAGCAATATGATGACCGACAGCAGGTAGACCCAGAAACTCAGCATGTTCATGTACGGAAACACCATGTCCCGCGAGCCGCACATCAGCGGGATCAGGTAATTGCCGAAGCCGCCAAGGAACAGCGCGGTCAGCAGGTAGATCACCATGATCATGCCGTGCATGGTGACAAACTGGTAATACGACTCCGGCGTGATGAACGAGAACGAATCCGGGAAGCCCAGCTGCAGCCGCATCATTACCGATAATCCCAGCGCCACGAGCCCGACGAATATCGCCGTGATGCCGTACTGGATCGCAATGACCTTGTGGTCCTGGCTCCAGATATACCTGGTAATGAAGGTTTGCGGATCGTGGTGCTCGATCTCGTGATCACGATCAGCGATTGCAACGTAGGCCATCAGGCTCCCCTCGTCAGATGTCCCTGGCCTGTCGACGGCATCAGGACAATCCATAACCGTTAAAGTGTGTTGATGTAGGCGATGACGTTGTCGACTGCCTCATCACTCTGCAGCACGCGCGACATGAATCCCATCTGCATGCCGTAATAGTCCTCGGGATGTCCGCCACGAACGCCGTTCTGGAAGTTTTCAAGCTGCCGCTTGAGGTACCAGTCGCTCATACCAGCCAGTTGCGGCGCGTTCATCGCAAAAATGCCCTGACCGTCCTGGCCGTGGCAAGTAAGCGCAGACAGCATACGCCCTGGCGCCGGCGGCGGCGTCGCCTTCAATCGTAGACGGAGCCGGTTCATCCGGCATGGTTTGTATATAAGCGATGACGTTGTTGATCGCGGCATCGCTCGCGAGCGTATTGGCCATCGGCGCCATCTGGCGCCCGTAGGTATCGTCCTCGTGGCTGCCGCGCAACCCGGACTGGAATCGCTCGATCTGCGTACGCAGGTTCCAGGCACTCTGGCCGGCGAGTTTCGGCCCGTTCAACTGGCGCACGCCCTCGCCCTGCTGGCCGTGGCAAGACGCGCAGACCGCGTACTGGGCGCGGCCAGCCTCGGCATTGCCCGCCGTCTGTGCCGAAATTTCGGCGTAGGTCGGGTGGCTCGCCACCCAGGTATCAAAGTCCGCCTGGTCCTCGACGACCACCGCGCCGCGCATCGCGAAGTGCGCGATGCCGCAGAGTTCCTCGCAGAGCACCTCATAGCGGCCTTTGCGCGTCGGTGTCAGCCACATGTGGGTTTCCATGCCGGGCACGAGATCCATCTTGACCCGGAATTGCGCCACCGTGAAGTTATGCAGTACATCCTTCGAACGCAAATTCAGCTTGACCGGCTGGTCGATCGGCAAGTGCAGTTCGGCGCTCGAGACAAGCACGTCATCCTGGCCGGCCGGATCTTCGGCGACCATGCCAAACGGATTGTCCTGGGAGACGAGGCGCACATCGACATTGCCGAACTCGCCATCCTCGCCAGGACAACCGGTAGCTCCAGTGCCATTGCTGGCCGACGGCCTCGACCTCGATCGCATTGTCGGGCACATCGACGAACTTGGCCCAGACCCAGAGCCCGGGCGCCAGCATGGCGGCAACACCCACCGTCGTAACGATGGTCAGCCACCACTCAAGCTTCTTGTTCTCGGGGTCGTAGGCAGCGCGGGCACCGGCCTTGTTACGGTAGCGGATGATGGCGTAGGCCATGAACAGGTTGACAGCGACGAACACGAAACCGGTCACGACAAAGGTGATGTCGATAGTGTCGTCGATCTGCTTCCAGTTGGATGCGAGCGGCGTGAACGTCCAGGGACTCAGGAAGTGGAATACCAGTGAACCCACAACCAACAGGATCAAGACAACTGCTAAAGGCATACGTATCGCATCCTTCTTATGTGTGACCTTCGCGTATATTTATACGGCAGTCACCCGCAGTGACTGCCTGTTCTGATCAGCGCGCCGCTTTAATGTCGACCAGGTACTGCTTGTGTTGCGTGTTCCCCCGTTGCGGATGTCAAGGCATGCCGACTGATTGTTTCCCCCGGGAATGCCAGGCTGCCGCATCGATCGATGTCACGGACGGACTGATTCCTGCGCCGAGGATAGAGTATTCACGTATTGATTTCCACTGGCCTGGTTTATTAGATGGCACGAAGGCAGTGGCGCGCCTCCGCCTGTCACCGCAGTCAAACCCTCACGAATAATCGAGGGCTGGCGTGCGCTGTGCCCGCGGCCTCGATTCCGCTTGAATGCGGGATCCTGTTACAGCGTGACGCCGAGGTCGCGTTCGACCGTCTCCCTGACCTTTTCGAGGTCGGCCTGCAACGACTCGAGCTCCACCCGCAGCGGCCGCGTCAAGCCAGCCTGACGTACCGTAAGCGGGACAACGGGCGGTGACTGCAGTACGAAAGCGGGTGTTGGCGACAACTGCACTTCTGGCGGCGTCTCCGGCTGCCGCAGCAGGACCGCCAGCAGCAGCCCCGCCGCCGCAACGCCCGCAAGACCACCGAGCGGGCCGAGGCGCCAGCGGCGCCGCGTCAGGTGCCCGGCGGCGCCCGACGCCGGCCGCACGCCACGCAGGGATGCATCGATGCGCAGCCGTAGCGCGGGCGTCACCTGCGCGTCGATTGCCGCGGCATCATCTTTCAGTTGTCGGTCAAGCTTATCCATAGGCTTCACTTTTAGATTGCTCGGTTTCTGTCTCCGCCATTGCGAGCCGCAGACGGCGCCGTCCCCGATGCAGGGCGACCTTCGTCCACGGCATTGAACGATCCATCGACCGCGCAATATCGGACACCGGCATGTCCTCGGCATAATGCAGCCACAGGGCGGTAAACATGTCCGGTGGCAGCAGGCGCTTTGCCGTCAGCCACAGGTTCTCCCGCTCGCCGGCCGCGATACAGCTTGCCAGCGGGTCATCGGCAGCGGCAATGTCGTCAGCCGGTACTGTCGCTGCAACCGTGGCATTCCTTGCTGCTTCACGGATTGCGATCCGGTAGATCCAGGTGCTAAAGCGCCAGCGCGGATTATAGCTCGTGAGATACCGGTAGGCATTGATCAGCGTGTCCTGCAACGCGTCCTCCGCATCGGCCCGGCAACGGCTGCGGGTCTGCAGGAACCGGAGCAGGCGTTCCTGGTAGCGATCAACCAGCATGCCGAATGCCGCATCATTTCCCGCAAGCGCTCCGGCGACCAGTTGTTCATCTTCAGTCACGTTCATACGGATCCGGTTGCCGTTCGGGCATAGCTGTCCGTCCCGTTTATTTCTCGATAATCCGCATGAGCAGTTTCGGATCGATAACCGCACTCAGGTTCAGCATCGCATCTTCAACCTTGATGCGCGTATTTTCTATCAGGGCGCGCACGTCGGGATCGAGGTCAGCGTTGAACATCTGCAGGCTGACCAGTCCGTTGACTATACTGCCTATCGATTGCGCCATCCGCGGATCCTTTGATTTCAACTGCAGGTCAAACGCCAGCATGCCGCCGCGGTCGGACAGCATGAATGCCGCCTGCTCCGTGTTGCGCAGGATGTTCGAATCCCAGCTGTCCTCGCTGCCTGCAAAGTGTTCGGTACGCAAGCCGGCCTTGACGAACTCCCGGTCGGCACTCAGGACAAACAGCGCCCCGTTATGGCTGCCGCCGCCGGCAATCCTGCCGTTGTTTGTGAGCAGCTCGTGCATCTGCCCCTCCTGTGACGCGACGATCATCTTGCCGGGAACGTCAAAACTGAAGTAGGCGGACTCATCGAGGTCCCGAAGCGGTCCGTTATCTTGTGTCATGCCAGGCCCGTCGCTCGCGAAGTAATACGTCTTCCCGGAGAATTCGTGCACGTCGTACTTTGCCTGCAGCGTGACTATTGCCAGCAGCTTGTCGCGTGTTTCGCGTGTGACCGGCCCTTCTACGACGATCACGGTACCGAGCTGGTCATGCGACCAGGCGGTAAGCCGTTCAACTTCGCGATTCAGGTCGATTCCGACCTCGTCGTTGATCTCGACAAATATTTCGCCGTTCAGCCAGCTGTACATGCTGGCACCGGACTCTGTGGCCCGCATGCGCTCGAGGTCGGCGTGCAGGTACCAGACCGTACCCGCCGGGAAATCGGCGGCATTGACGGCGGCACCGGCGCCCGGCGCGAGGCCCACTATTGCAAACAGGAATACAAACATTCTCATGGCGGTTTCCGGATTCAGGGGGGTTGTACAGTCTTATAGGGGCAGCGGCGCAAAAAGGTTACACCCTGTTGCGGAAAACGGCGGGCGTGACGCCCGTCGTCGCGAGGCGCGTAACACCCCGTCATCGCGAGGCGCGTAACACCCCGTCATCGCGAGGCGCGTAACACCCCGTCATCGCGAGGCGCGCAGCGCCGTGGCGATCTCGCAAGGATCGTGACTCTGCAAACTGTTCGAGATCGCCACGTCGCTTCGCGCCTCGCGATGACGGGGCTGCGGGCGGCGCAGGGGACGGCGCCCGTCAGTCCCCGCGACGGTAGACGACCTCGCCGTCCAGCATCGTGAGGTCCACGAGCGCCTCGTGTATCTCGTAGCGATCCGTCTCGAACAGGTTGCGGTCGAGCACGACCAGATCCGCCTTCTTGCCGGCCTCGACCGAGCCGATGCTGTCTTCCATGTGCAGCTGCCAGGCCGCATCCAGCGTGTAGCCCCGAATCAGGGTGGCGAGGTCGAGCCGCTCTGTTTCCCGCGGCTGTACCGGCGCCTGCGGCTCGCCGGCATTCTGGCGCGTGTGGCCGATCTCCATCTGCACGACCGGGGACATGCCCAGCATGCCGGCGCCGCTGGCCGGGTAGTCGCTGCCAAATGTCAGCCGTACGCCCAGGTCACGCAGGCTCGCGAACCGCCAGTAGCGGTTGAACTGGTCTTCGCTGACGAACTGCTCGCCGTAGGTATCGTAGGACGCCCATAACGGTGTGCTCTGCGCGATTACGTCAAGTTCGGCAAAACGCGGCAGGTCCTGGTCGGTAATGACCTGGATGTGGCAGATAGCGTAGCGCGAGCGGCTTGCCGGGTGGTCATTCCTGGCCACGGCGATGGCGTTCAGTGCATCGTTCACGGCGCGTTCGCCGAGCGCATGTATGTGCACATCAATGCCTTCGGCCGCGGCGCCCGCCACCATCGTCGACATCTGTTCCGCGGTGTAGACGGTCTCGCCGCTGTTACCGGGTTCGCCCTGGTAGTCCTCGAACATCGCGGCGGTCCGGCTCTCGACGGTACCGTCATGCATGATCTTCAGCACGCGGTAATGATACCGGTCGCCGCGCAGCCGTTCGCTCCATTGCTTCGTCCGCGCGATCGCCTGTGGCACATCGCCGGGTCCCCTCGGCCGGTAGGAACCAACGATCCGGACCGTCAGGTCGCCGCCTTCTTCGAGACGTTCGAGGATGGTGTCGAGCGACTCCTCGTAACCGATCGCGCCGGCGTCGAATACGGATGTAACGCCGTACCGATTCAAGGTATCGATGACATGGGCAGTGCCGTCCACGATGATATCTTCAGTGATGACGTTCAGGCTTTCCATCGCCAACCCCGCCGTGCCTTCAAGCAGATAACCGGTAGCATCACCCTTTTCATCACGCTTGTAATAGCTGAAGCCGGGAACCGGGTCAGTCGTGTCACGTGTAATGTTCAGCAGCTCCAGCGCTCGCGAATTTGCCCACGCACCGTGAAACCCTTCGTCCATGATCAGTACCGGGCGATCGGGAACGACATCATCGATCAACTGCCGCGTCGGACCCTGCGGCCCGAAGGTGCTGGCGAGAAACCCGTAGCCAAACAGTAGCGGCTTGTCGGGATGCGCTTCGGCATAGTCGCCAATCGCGGCAACCCAGTCGGCAACGCTGCCGTAGGTATCGAGAGACAGCGCCTTTGCGTAGGCACCGCCCGAGATCGGGTGCATGTGCGTGTCAATAAAGCCCGGCAGCAACATCCTGCCCTCGAGATCGATGACGTTGGTTGCACTGCCGGCCAGTGCGCGCGCGCCGTCGCTGTCGCCCACGTAGGCGATAGTGCCGTCGTCGGTTGCGACCGCTTCGGCCCACGGATTCGCTTCATCAAGGGTATAGACGGCGCCGTTGACGAATACTGTATCGACGCCGGGATCTGTATCCGCAGAGCAGCCGGCGATGAGGAACGCCAGCCCGGCAACGCATTGCAGGAGCAGCACAGATGAAGGCCGGTACTGCCGGCGCGCACGACAGATTTGCACCTTCATGCTACAGCCCCGAACCGTCCGCCGAATAGATCACCCAGATCTTCGTATAGCCGTCCGTGTCCCAGACACCGGTCCATTCCTTCGGTATCGTGACCGCCTCGCCGGCCTCGATGACCTGCACGGTGCCGTCGGCCGACGTCAGCGTTACGCCGCCTTCGAGGAAATACATGAACTCGTCGACACCGTAGGGCTCACCGATCTCCGCACGCACCTTGCCGGAGCGGTACAGGCCGGATGCAAACTTGCCGTCACTGCTTTTGAGCGACGTAATGTCCAGTGTCGTGTTGCCGCCCGACACGGTCCGGACCATGTCCTCGTGCGTGAACAGTTCCCCTGCCAGGTCCGCCCTGGTCATTTGCGCAGGCACTGGTGCAGCGCTCTCGCGAGCGACCGCCAGCAATGCAGCGAGTACACAAAATACAGCCAGTATTGTCAGTGACGTTTTCATCGGTGGTCATGCCTCCTACGGTCAGTGTGGTGGTTCTAAACGTGCGTGCCACACAAGGCGGCACCGCCACACCGTCATCGCGAGGAGCGCAGCGACGTGGCGATCTTGCAATGCCCGTGACTCTGCCAATCGGAACGAGATTGCCACGGCGCTACGCGCCTCGCAACGACAGCACCGCCACACCGTCATCGCGAGGAGCGCAGCGACGTGGCGATACTTGCAATGCCCGTGACTCTGCCAACCGGATCGAGATCGCCACGGCGCTGCGCGCCTCGCGACGACGGCCGGAACGAGATTGCCACGGCGCTGCGCGCCTCGCAATGACGGGGTACCGTCGATTACGGCGGCGGATGGCTCTTCAGCGTCAGCCTTGATACCAGCAATGTCAGGACGACGCCGACGATAAAGCCGGGAATCATTTCAAACAGGTCATAGGTATGACTCTTGATCGCAATTACCCAGATCACGCTGGTCAGGAAACCGCCCAGCATGCCGGCCGCGACGCCGGGCAACGTCGTCCTCCGGTAATACAGCATGCACAGTATGACCGGGCCAAAGGCCGCGCCCAGCCCGGACCACGCAAACAATATGAACCAGAAGATGAAACGCACCTCCTCCAGCGCAAACCAGACGCCGATGACGCCGATCACAATCGTCACGAGCTTGCCGTAAATGGCGAGCGACGCATCGCTCCGGGTACTGCCCAGTATCTTCTGCATCGTGTCGCGCACGACAGCGGATGACGCGAGCAATAGCAGTGAATCAACTGTCGACATGATGGCCGACAGCACGATCACCATCAGCAGGCCGGTAAACAACGGTGGAAACAGTTCGGCGGCAAGCACGGGGAACACCGTTTCCGCGTCGCCGAGCTCCGGGAACAGCGCGCGGCCGGCCATGCCGGCCGTGACAGCACCGGCGTCGAACAGCAGGATGACGATCACCGACATCGTGCGCGCCTTCGGCAGCTCAGCAACGTCGCGTATGGACATGAAGCGCACCATCAGCTGCGGCACACCGAGAAACGGCAGGCCGATGGCGAGAAAGCTTACGAACAATACCCAGCCCGGGATCCCGTCGCCAAAGAGGCCCCACAAGCTGAGCAGCGCCGGGTCCTGTGCTTCGAGGTTCGCCGTCATGGCCTGCCAGCCGCCGGCGGCGCCGATAGCAACCACCGGCACGATAATCAGGCCAAGCAGCATCAGCACGCCCTGGACGACGTCGGTGTAGGCCACGGCCTTGTATCCGCCGACAAAGGTATAGGCAACGATAATGATGGCGCCGACAATGACGGCGGTTCCGTAGTCGATGTCGATGAATGTGCTGAGCGCTTTGCCGGATGCAACCATCTGCGCGGTGACATACGCACAGACCATCGTCAGGATGATGAATACGGCGATGCTTCGAAGTACGTGCCGCCGGTCATCAAAGCGCGCCGCAATAACATCGGGCAACGTCAGCGAGTCTGTCTTGTCACCCAGGCATTTCAACCGGCGCGAGATCAGCGTCCACGACAGCCAGATGCCAATGACTTCGCCAACGACGACCCAGTAGGCCTGCGCGCCAACAGCAAAACCCATGCCGGTCAGGCCAAGCAGCAGCCAGCCGCTTTCACCGGTCGCATTGGTGCTGAATGCAACGACCCAGAACGGCAGCTTCTTGCCGGCCAGGAAGAATCCCGACATCGAATGCGTCTCGCGCCGGCTCCAGGCGGCCAGCGCGATGAGCACCAGCAGGTATGCAACAAGTACTCCCGTGGTTGCGTTCACTGCTTAGCCCTTACTATTCATGAATGGCACGGCGGTAGGGGCGACGGCGTGCCGCGGAGGGCTTTTCAGGGCCGTGCCGGACAGGGACGTCCGGCACGGAGCGTACAGGGACGTATTCACAGAGTCCCTGAAAAGCCCTCCCCGGGGTGCGCCGTCGCCAATCACCCTTTAGTTTGTTCATGAATAGTCAGTGCGAACCTCAATGCATCAGAGTGTCACCGATTGGGGATCCTGGCGGCACAGTGACATCGGGTAGCGCTATAACCGCGGCCGGGTCGTCGCGGAGCAGGCGTATGCGCTCACGCGCCAGTGCATAGTGCGCGCGCAGGCGATCGTCGCGGGTTCGTGCCTGGCGGCCCAGCCATTCATCGAGCGCATTGACGGCATTAAGAGCGGTAGCCCGTACCGGGTCACTGGCAGCAGTTTTGACAGCCAGTTTCATCAGCCGGTCGAGCACCAGCATGTCGCTCGCCTGCCTGATCAGCGCCTCGGTACCCCGTGCCTGGTCGGCGTACCAGGTTGCCTGCATCAACGCATCGGTGAGCTCATGGAATCCCGGTGTTGCCGGATCACGGGCCTCGCCTGCGACCAGGCGCGCCGCGCGGGACTGATCAAGCAGCACATCGAGGGTCAGCGCGATGGAGCTTCGCGCGGGACCGACAGGATCGAAGGTGCCGCCGGTTGATGACGGGAACGTTTCCCGGGTCTTGCCGTGTCCGGGCGGCCGCGGCGGCAATAGCTCCAGTATGTGCTCGGGCACGGCCAGTAACGCCGGATCGAGTGTTGCCAGCAGGGCGTCAATCGCTGCGCGCTGGCGTGCGGCGGTAACCGGGCGCCGCACTTCCTGCCCGTCCCCGCGCAGCGCGTAATTGAAATACTCGCCGCCGATCAGCTTGCCCACCGCCTGCAGCTGGTAACGATGCAACAGGTAGATGGGCACCAGCACGTCCTCTAGCGATGCGAGTGGGCGCCCGGGCCGGATGTTGCTGGCGGAGAAACGACGCAGCGCATACTCGCGCACGCGCAACAGATGCTCGAGTTCGGCAATCGCATCCTCGCCGTTGTCCCACAAATTGCCGTCAGGGTGCGCTGTGCCGACAGCGCGTGAATCACTGTCGTCGACAAATTTCAGCGTTGCGACAGTTTCGGCAAGAATTTCACCGCGTGCTGCATCGGCGTCGACGGCATCGGTGAAGTCCTGGTAGGCGTACATAACGACGCGGCGATCCCAATCGCCGATACCGACACCGTAGGCATCGCTCAGGTCGAGATCACCATCGTCGTCGAAACGAATCAGCGGAAACGGGTAGTCCATGACCGACGAGCGCCCTTGTGTGCTCGCCGCGAAGTTGTGCATGATTCCGATCGTGTGACCCACCTCGTGCGCCGACAACTGCCGGATGCGTGCCAGAGACATGTCGAGCATCGTGTCCGGCACGGCATCGCCGTCGTAGGGAGCCAGCAGTCCTTCGGCAATCAGGTAGTCCTGCCGCACGCGCAACGAGCCGAGCGTGACATGCCCTTTCAGGATTTCGCCGGTACGCGGATCAAGCACGGACGAGCCGTACGACCAGCCGCGCGTTGAGCGGTGCACCCACTGGATGACGTTGTAGCGCACGTCCATCGGGTCCGCATCTTCGGGCAACAGCTCAACGCGGTAGGCATCCCGGTAACCCGCGGCCTCAAACGCTTCACTCCACCACGACGCACCTTCGACCAACGCAGAACGCACTGGCTCGGGCGCGCCGCGATCGACATAATAAACGATGGGCTCGACGGCCTCGCTGACGGCGGCGGACGGGTCCTTTTTCTCCAGCCGGTGACGTCGCGCAAACTGGCTGCGCATCGCAGTACCGATGGGTGACGCGTAATCGATGAATCCGTCGTTCATGTAGCTTAGCCCGATCAGGCCAGCGCGCGGATCATACGGCAGCGGTTCGTAGCCATCATTGGGCAGGCGAATGAAGGAATGATGCAGGTGCACGGTAATGCTGGCCGGGTCCGGCACGACGGTTCGCAGGATATCGCCAGCAGGGTCACCCTTATACGTGACGATTGCCTCGACCTCGGAGTTGTCGGCAAACGCCTTCGTGCGGGGCGCGAAAATCGCGGACCGGTCGGGATCCACTGCATAGCTGCCTTCGTCGGCATCGCGCAGCCGACGGCCGATGCCATGGGCGTCGTGCAGGAAGAAATCCGTGGCATCGACAATGACAGCATCGTCGCGAATGCCGGCGATTTCAAACCCCCACAGGACCGATTTCGCGAACGACGCCTCGACAGCGCCCTGCTCGATGCCGTCATCGCTGTTTGCCCGATAGTCAAGATTATCGGCGATCAGCAACAGGCGATTGCCGTGCCGTTCAAACCGCGCAAGATGCGAAGCACCGAGCTGCCCGCGGTCGAGCCCGAGATCGTTCGAACCAATACCCCGTGCCAGCGACGACTGATAGATAAGTGCCGTATCGAGGTCCGCCACGGCCAGGTAGAGCCGGCCGCCATCCGCGTCGAGGTACATGTCGATGAAACCGGGCATGGCCTCGAAGCTGTCGAGCTGCTCGACGATGTCGTCGTCGGCCTGTAACGGGCCGCTGGCCATGACGGCAAGCAGCGCGAGCAAAATCAGTCTGTGCATTTATTCCCCCGAACGTTCTTTAGTGAATTGCCGCCAGCACTGCATCGAGTTCCGCAAGGAACAGGTCGGCATGTTCCGCCGCAAACACCATCGGCGGGCGCAGCTTCAGGATATTGCCCTGCGGGCCGATTGTATTGGTCAGCATGCCGCGCCGGCGCAGGTCGTTGACGATCAAATCTGCCGTATCCGCCGCCAGCGGCGCACGGCTTGAGCGATCCGCCACCAGATCAACGGCCAGAAACAGGCCGTGCCCGCGAATATCGCCGATGATTTCGTGACGGTCGGCAAGCCGCAAAAGACCTGCTTTCAGATAGTTGCCGACCTTGAGCGCATTGTCCTGCAGCCCTTCATCACGCAGCACGTCGAGTACCGCCAGTCCGGCGGCCGCCGATACCGGGTTGCCGCCAAAAGTATTGAAGTAACCTGTTCCCGCCGCGAAGCGCTCGGCGAGGCTGCCCCGCATGACCGTCGCCGCCAGCGGGTGACCGTTGCCCATCGGCTTGCCCATCGTCACGATATCCGGCACCGCGCCGTCCGCTTCAAAGCCCCAGAAATTCCGGCCGGTGCGGCCGAAGCCGGGCTGGACCTCGTCAGCGACGAACAGGGCGCCCGCGTTCCGCGCTTTATCCGCGGCAGCGCTCAGGAATCCGGGTGGCGGCGCGACGACGCCGCTGCTCGAAACAATCGTGTCGACGATCAGCGCGGCCGGGCGTATGCCGCGGCCAGCCAGAGTTTCCAACGCCTGATCGACGTGTGCCGCATAGTGCTTGCCGGCATCGGCATCCCGGTAGCGGCCGCGGTACGCGTCCGGGTCGGGTATTGTTACCACGAAGTCCGGACGTGCTTCAGGGGGCGTATCTTCGGTCGAGATTTCGGCGATCGCCTGCGAATTACCGTGATAGGCAAACTCGGTAACGATCAGGCCGGTGCCGCCGGTGCACGTGCGCGCTACGCGCAACGCGAGTTCGTTGGCCTCGGTACCGGTGCAGCTGAACATCGCCACATCGAGAGAGCCTGGCAACGTTGCCAGCAGGCGTTCCGCGAGATTAACGACATTCTCGTGCAGGTAGCGCGTGTGCGTGTTGAGCAGCTTGAGCTGGCGCGTAATGGCATCGACGACGCGCGGGTGACAATGCCCGACATGCGGCACGTTGTTGTAAAGATCGAGATAACGCCGGCCATCGCGATCGTAGAGCCATACACCATCGCCCCGGACGACATGCAACGGCTCATCGTAGAACAGGCTGTAGGCGGGCCCGAGCATCCGGCGCCGGCGCTCTGCAAGCGCGTCATCGTTCCCGACCCGGTATTCCGCTGCCTCTTCCCCATTTCCGTTCCTCGTTTGTTACCGATGCCTGCGGCTTCCGCGCGCCGCGCACCGGCAGGCTTCGCACACAGCGGTCAGTCCGCTTCGGCCGCGGGGCGAGTGATGCGTCCCGCGATGATGCCGCTGATCAGCAGGAATACCGCCATGAAGAACAGGTATTCCGGGTAACTGCGCGTGATTCCGCAATAATAGGTGGCGGCGAAATTAAACGCCTGGAAGCCGTTGATCAGCTTGTTGCCGCGGCGCGTGATCTTGGGAAAGCGCAGCCGTGAAATCATGCCGAGCGCGAGGACGAACATCAGGAGCGGCAGGTAGGCGTGAAGCGGCAGCGATTCGGCCAGCACATCGTATTTCGCCAGCAGGATGACCGACGTTGCGATCAGGCCGCCACCGGCCGCTGTAATCGGGATGCCGGCAAACCAGCCGTCACCGGGCTTGGCGGTCGACAGGTTGAAACGGGCAAGGCGCATCGCACCGGCCAGCACGAAGATACCAACCGACAGCAACAACACCCAGAACGGTCCGCTTAAAAGCTCGACCCCGCCGATATCCAGGCCGGTATGCAACACGAGCATGGCTGGCGCGACACCGAATGCCACAAGATCGGCCATGGAGTCGAACTCGGCACCGAAGGTCGACGTTGCCTTCAGCAAACGCGCCGCAAGGCCGTCCATGACATCAAGCAATCCGCACCAGACAATCATCCACCCCGCCAGTTCGAGGTGCCCGAGCTGGCTCGTAACGATCGAGCCCAGGCCCAGCAGGAGGCTCAGCGCGGTAAAGCTGTTGGGTATCGTGTAACGCAGGACGCTCATCAGGAGCGGCACCCCCAGGTGCGTTCTGGCCAGCAGGAGCGCAATTCTGCATGGCCGGGCCGCACATGGCCAGCCCGGGAGTGGAGGCGGCTCAGTTGCCGGTGATACCGAGGGGACCCCGCCGCATAGTGAGCTGGAGTTCCACCCCGATCTCTGTGCCGTTCATGAACAATCCCGGGCTGAACGCCGGTCGCGCTGTTTATTGAGCGACCCGGGCCGCCGTTACAGTAACGGGACACGCTGAGCCCGGCGCGTAAGGGCCGAGGCCCGTTGCAACACTGGCGACCTGTCCGGAGCCAAGAGTCTGGCCCACGCGCCGTTCCAGGCGCCGGACCCTGCCGCCCTCGTTATATTGCACGAGCACGGTGATGCCTGACAGCGGCAGGGACGTTGCATTTCGCACTGACACGACGAGGTTGCCGTCACTGCCCGCGCTGCAGGCGTGCTGGACATAGGCCGCCGGATTTTCGGCAATATCCAGTCTGACAACCTGGGCCTGCGCTGCTTGCGCGATGTCGCCCTGTCCTCCCGCGACAACGCGGAAGTGTTCGAGCGCCGCGGCCCGGTTGCCACGTTCGGCGGCTATGGTGCCAAGTGTGTAATGGGCGGGCGCCGTCGGCAGGAGGGTCAGGCTCTTCTCGAGGTCACGGACCGCCGCATCGCGGTTACCGAGCTGTTCATTCGCACGTCCGCGCTGCAGGTAGTAGTAAAAGAAATCGTCGCGCCGGCCAATGGCGGAGTCATAATTCGTCACTGCCATGTCGAACTTCTCGTCCACGAGGCGTGCGTCGCCGCGCAGTGCATAGAAATGCGCTTCTTCGGGCAAGCGCTGAATCGCTTCCTCCGCCTTTTGCAGCGCGAGCGCAGCATTCTTCTCCGCCAGCGCCGCGCGCCCCTCGTCGTAGGCTTCGTAAGCCGGCATCACCGCTTTCGTCCGCGCCATCACCGCCTGGTAGCGATCCGTGCCGGTGTCACCGCCGCGCGGCAGGGTCGCCGCCGTCTGGATATTGGCATCCACGCGTGCCTGGGACGGAGGATGGCTGGCGAACAATCCGCTCAACCAGTCCGACCGGCCACCCTCGCTCAAACGAACGAACGTTTTCTGCAGCGAAACGGCGCCGTCCGGGTCGTAACCCGCCTCCGACATGTATTGCATACCGTAGGTGTCCGCCTCGAGTTCGGCACTGCGGCTGTACTTTTGCGTAACCATATGCGCGGCAATATTTGCGCCGCCGACGGCCAGGCGGCCGTAATCGCTGTCACTGGTCGCAACGGCGGTTGCCAGCACCAGTCCCTGCAGAAACATGCCCTGCTCCATGCGTTGGGCCGAATGCCGCGCAGCAGCATGTACGATCTCGTGACCCAGGACCGCCGCAAGTTCTGCTTCGGACCCGAGCTCGGTCAACAGGCCGCGATTGATCGCAATCTTGCCGCCCGGCAACGCCCACGCGTTCGGCACGGAATTGTTCAGTACCACGAATTCATACGGCAATGGCCGGTCACTGACCGCTGCGAGCCGCTGGCCCACGCCGCTGACGTACTCGGTGAGCTCCGGATCGATATCGAACTCGCCACCCTGCGATTGCTGCATGGGCGCATAGTTCTGCTCGCCCATCTGGATTTCGCTGGCTTCACCGACGAGCTGGATTTCACGCTCGCCGGTTACGGGGTTGATCCCGCAGGCCGATACGGCGGTGAGGGCCGTGCCCAAAACCAGGTATTTAGTGACTGTCCTGAACATACTCGACATGACATGGCCTCGCAAAGTTGCGTGAGCTGACGCCTGCGGACGAGCCCCCACTCCGGCAGCTGGCTGGTTAGTGATCGATGATACGCCGATTCCGGTGCCCGGCACATCAGGGCGCCCCTGCCGCGCATGCCTTCCCTCTCGGCCGCTTGCTCTTCACTAATGGACCGCGCCCGCCGCACCGATACCCCCTGCCGGGAGCCCTTTGAAGGAATGGCTCCCTGCGGTCCGCTTTATTTCCATCAAAGGGCTCCCGGCAGGGGGTACCGGTGCTCCTCAATGCTCCGCGGACGGTGCGCCTCCGCCAAACCACCAAAGCCAAGCGTTCATGAATAATCCGGACAAGAAAGCCGTGGGCTTACTGTGATTCTGATCACGGCATTAAGTGTGATATTCGTACAGACTAGCAGCGTGGCCCGGTTTGACTCTGGCAGACCCGGTGCGACGACCCATCTGCAGGAGCATCTGTTTTGACCACGAAGAGTAACTGGATGCGGCGCATCCGCACCATCGGCAAGCAAAAATCCCATGAACGCGTGCTGGCGTATGACAAGGTCGAAGTCATGACGGCGACCCAGGCGTGCCGCTTCAAGGAATTGCAGCATCCGGACGAGGCGCGCAAGGAGAAGAAGGCCAGCTCGCTGAAGGATCAGTCGGCCTACACATTGGCCGAAGCCTCGGCCCGCATGGCGGTTGATGACAAGGCACTGCTGACGGCGGCGGCGGCCGGCCAGATTCGCTGTTACCTGACAGCCACCGGGCTGCGCGGCCAATGGCAGGCCACGATGCAAAGCGGCCAGGCCACTGCGTCAGTTGCCCACGCTTCGCCGAAACCGGAGTTCCTCGCGCTTGCTCCGGAGGACTGCCGGCAAATCGCGTCCTTTGGCAGTACCAACGTCACTGCGCTGCACCATCACTCGCCTGGAACCCCGGCGGCGATATTCACGCTGCAGGATCCGCAATGGGTCGATGCTGACCGCCTGCTGCTTCAGCACCCGTTACCGCGTATCGCGGCGCAGGCAAACGCCCGCTGATCCCATTGGCACCGCCGCGGCCTGCCAGCCGCGAGAGTCTGTAGACCCCCCCGATTGCCCGCCGGCGCCATCCGTCTGTGTCGGATGCGCATTTACCGGCAGCCGCCCAACGCAATGTGAATATTGCCGTGCGGGCCGGCCGCATACATGTTAAATCTGCGCAGCCAATCGGGGCCGGATGTAACTGACTCAGCAAAGGGCCAGGCCATGTCGCATGTCAAAACACTCGCCCGCAAGGACATCGTTCTGTTCACGGTGTCGGCGATCCTGCTGCTCGACACGCTGGCGGCAAGCGCCACCATTGGCCCGGCGAGTATTTTCTGGTGGCTGTTTCTCGGCGTAGTCTTTTTCCTGCCCTACGCACTGATCTGCGCTGAAATGGGCACAACCTACCCGGAACAGGGTGGCCTGTATGCCTGGATTCGCGATGCCTTCGGACGCCGCTGGGCATCGCGCGCGACGTGGGCCTACTGGGTCAATACCGCGGTGTGGATGCCGGCCGTGTTCATCCTGTTCGCCGGCATATTCGCGCAAATTTTCAATCCGGACATGTCGATGGGCGCGCGCATCGCGCTCAGCATACTGCTCACCTGGGTTGCGGTTGGCATTAATGTCATTACGCTCGATATCGGCAAATGGATTCCGAACCTCGGCGCGCTGTTCAAGATTCTGATCATCGGCGCAATTATCGTCGGCGCCATTAACTACACACTAGAGAACGGCATGGCCAACCCGTTGACGATAAAGTCGATGACACCTGCCTGGGGAGACAGCCTGCAATACTTCTCAGTCATCATCTACGGAATGCTGGGCTTCGAACTGGTCAGCGCCGGCAGTGAAGAGATGCAGGATCCCGCGCGCGATGTACCGTCGTCGATACTGATTTCGGGGCTGATCATTATCGTGCTGTACGTGGCGGCAACGGCATCGATACTGGCCGCCATACCGGTTGATGAAATCGACCTGGTCGAAGGTCTCGTCGACACGCTGTACCTGCTGTTTGGCGGCACGGCGCTCGGCAACGCCTTCGCACTACTGCTCGGTATTGGCGCGCTCTATACATTCTTTGCAAATAACGTTACGTGGTCGTTGGGCTGCAACCGGGCGATGGCACAGGCAGCGAGGGAGCGCGAATTCCCGCGGGTCCTGGGCCGGACCCACGCAGGGCTCGGCACGCCGACCGGCGCCGCCTTCATCATGGGGCTGACCAGCACGGCGGCGCTGCTGCTGTACGGCCTGCTGGCGGGGAGCAACGAAGAACTGTTCTGGTCCCTGTTTGCATTCAGCGCCGTTATCTTCCTCATCCCCTATATCGTGCTGGTGTTCGCATTCGTCAGGATGCGCTACATCGACGGTGACCGGCATCGTCCGTTCCGCGTTCCCGGCGGAAATTCAGTCGCAACGCTGCTGGCAATTGTCTGCGCACTGTTGCTGGGCCTCGCGCTGCTGCTGTTCCTCTACACCCCGGCAGCGGGGTGCGATGGCCGGTCTGCATCGGTGCGGTGACGGTACTCGCAGTAGGCGAAATCATCATCCGTGCAACCGAAAAGTCCCGCGGCCCCGATGCCGCGGCCGATCCGAGCTAGCCTCGCCCTCAGTGGAGCACCGGTACCCCCTGCCGGGAGTCCTTTGGTGGAAATAAAGCGGACCGAAGGGAGCCGTTCCTCCAAAGGACTCCCGGCAGGGGTACCGGTGCGGCGGAAGCGGTCCTTTGCGAAAAAGAAATCGGACAGTACGGAGCCATCCCATTTGGGCAGGGGTGCCGGTCCGGAGCTAAAGTAAGTGCCGATTGGTGGGGCTAAAGCCCCTGTCGCTCATAAACCGGCTTCCCATTGACGATCGTCATCAAAATGCGACCGTTCAATATATTGGGGGGATTCTCGTCGGCAAGCACGAACGGGTCGACGTCCATGACAGTCAGGTCGGCCCAGCGGCCGGGCTCGATGATGCCGGTCTCGTCTTCGCGAAAGCTCGCATACGCTGACCAGCTGGTATAAGCGCGCACGGCCTCGTCCACTGTAACGGCCTGTTCCGGGTACCAGCCGCCTTCCGGTTGCTGCTCCTTGTCCTGGCGTGTGATGGCCGAATGCAGGCCGTAGAAAATGGAGTGATCCGACCCCGGGTTATCCGAGTTAAAGGTAATGTGCGCATCCGCTTCACGCAGCGTGCGCCAGGCGTAGGCGCCGAGGATGCGCTCAGGTCCCAGCCGTTCTTCGGCCCAGGTCTTGTCTTCCATCGCATGGGGCGGCTCCATGGATGCAATGAAACCGTTCTGGCCGAGCCGCGGAATATCGTCCGGGTGCAGCACCTGCGCGTGTTCGATGCGATGACGCTGGTCGGCGGCCTGCGGGAACTCGCCGATGATGCGCTCGAGGATATCCATCGCTTCACGGTTGCCGGCATCACCGATCGCGTGAATGGCCACCTGGAAACCAGCTGCCATCGCTGCCGCCATCAGTGTTTCGTCGAAGCCGTAGTTATCACCGCTTACGCCGCGATGCCCGGGCATGTCAGAATAGTCGTACAGTAGCCGCGCGCCACGCGAGCCCAGCGCACCGTCGTAGTAGGCCTTGACGGTCCGGGTCACGAGCATGCTGTCGGTGTCGCGGTCAGGACCTTGCGCAATCCACTCTCGCATCAGTTCCTCATCACGCAACGAAATCATCGCGTACACGCGGATCGGCAGACGGCCGTCGGCTTCGAGTTCCTCGAGCACGCTCATCTCGCGCAGGCCGAGCCCGGCATCGTGCACGGCCACATAGCCGTCTTCCGCCATCTGGTTGAGCCCGGCCAGGACCTGTTCGACCAATGCTTCGCGTGATGGCGCAGGTACGGCATCGCTGATCAGGGGCACGGCGCGGTTCAGGAACAACCCGTTCGGCTCGCCATCCGGACCGCGGCGTATCTCGCCGCCGCTCGGCGTTTCGGTGTCGGCGGTAATTCCGGCGACGTCCAGCGCCGCCTGATTGGCCCAGCCGGCAAAACTGTGCAGGCTTTCAAGGAAGACCGGGTGATCTGGCACCGCTTCACTCAGCAGCGTCTTGTCCGGGTAGCGGTTCGCCCAGGCGCCTTCGTCCCAGCCGCGGCCGAGTATCCACTCGCCTTCAGGCACCGACTTTGCACGCTCTGCAACCAGCGCGACGGCTTCTTCCTCTGTGTCGACGTCAACGAGATTGACCTTTTGCAAGCCAGCACCGAGTCCGAAAACATGAGTGTGGGAATCAACCAGTCCGGGAATAACCGTTGCACCGGCGAGATCAACGACGCGTGTGGCTTCGCCCTGGCGCTCGAGCGCGTCCCGGGTACTGCCGACGAACGTGATCTCACCGCCGGCGATGACGACGGCTTCCGCGTCCGGCTGCCAGCCGCGGTCGCCACGCGGGGCGTCCGGCCGTACCGTGCCGTCAGTGGCCGGTTCGCTCCAGTCGAGTGTGTAGACCCGTGCATTGGCCAGGATCAGGTCCGCGCCACTGGCCTCAATGTCGCCCTCGCCGTTGCCGCCGCAGGCAGTCATTGCCAGGCAGACAAGCACGACTGTTATCGCTCGAAGTGAATTCATTGCTGCTCCCGGTGTCTGTAACTGCGGAACGTTAACCCAGTGCCGTGTGAAAATCGACACGGCGCCGGCAAGCAGGCCCTTGATGCGCCCGGCCCGCCGTTTGCAAACTGAACCGCTGGCGGCCGCAGCGGCGCTACGGCCGGATGGCAGTAGCCGAAAGAGCGGATTGCGGAGAGACAGCACGTGCAGGTACTGAAAAAATTGGCAAAGGGTTTCGCCGTTTTACTGCTGGGTGTCGGTGCAGCCACCGGTGTGGCCCTCGTCTGGCTGCAGTGGGACGCGAACCGCGACCACAGCGACCGATTGCGGGCACGGCAGGGCGACCTTGTCACGGCGACACACGAGACACTCAAGTCAGACCCGGCGATCATCGCCGAGCGGGTCCGCCTTGCATCCGATTCCGGACTCGAGGTCACCGTGCGCGTCCTGCGCCCGACGCAGCACGACAACAAACTGCCGGTACTGATGCTGCTGGGCGGCCACCGAACTGGCAGTGAGGCCGTCGCATTGTTCGATGAGGTCGGCGAACGGGCCATCATCGCACTCGATTACCCGGTTTCGAAACCGGTCGATCCCCGTGGCACGCTCGGCACACTCGCGGCGTTGCCAATTGTGCGCAACGCATTCTTCGACGCAGCCCCGGCGATCTGGCTCGCCACCGACTGGATACACGAACAGGACTGGGCAGACCGCGGCAGGCTCACGCTTGCCGGCGTCAGCCTCGGTGTGCCTTTTGCGGCGACCGCCGCGGCCCGCGATGAACGCATTCAAGCCCTGATGCTGGTGCACGGTGCCGCGGACAATCGCGCGTGGATTGCCGAGAACCTCGGGCGGGAAATCGACCTCGGATGGCTGCAAGGCGCCGCCGCAAGTGTCCTGAACTGGATCGTCTACGGTCCGCTGCACGATACCGCGGCGCACGTATCGATGATGTCGCCGCGTCCTGTACTGATCGTCGGTGCCCGCGCCGACGAACGGGTGCCGGCGGGCGAAACCGACGCCCTCTACGACGCGGCGCGCATGCCGAAAGTCCTGCGCTGGACCGAAGGCCGGCACGTACGGCCAGGCCGGCGCGACATTATCGACACGCTGCTCGGCATCGCGGACGAGGAACTGTCGTTTGGGCCGGGCCCTGCCGCTAGCCCGGATTATTCATGAGGTTATCTCGATCGTCAGTTCGTCGATACCGTCGATACCGCAGGTAACGCGGTCACCTGCCTCGATGCTGCCGACGCCGGACGGTGTACCGGTGAACAACAGGTCACCCGGGGCCAGCGTAAACAGCGTCGACAGTTCGGCCAGCGCTTCGGCGACGGGCCAGATGAGATCGCTGAGATCGCCTTCCTGCCGCGGCACATCGTTGACAGCAAGCCAGATGCGGCCGGAATCCGGATGCCCGATATCGGCAGCGCGATGAATGGCACTAACCGGCGCCGCCTGTTCGAAGCTCTTGGCTGTATCCCGACGGCCGTCCGGCCTTGCGGGATTCCGCCTGCAGGTCACGGCGCGTCAGGTCGATGCCGACGGCATAGCCGAATACGAGTTCACGTGCAGCAACCGGCGTGAGATTGCGTCCGCCGGCGTGCAATGCGACGACCAACTCTACCTCGTGATGGAGATTGTTTGTTCGCGGCGGGTACATGACCTTGCCGCCGCCGGGCACGACTGAATCGGCAACCTTGGTAAACCAGACCGGTGTTTCACGGTCGGGGTCGTTGCCCATTTCGCGCGCGTGCGCCGCGTAATTCTGGCCGACACAATAAATCCGGTGCACGGGAAAGCGCTCCGTGCTGCCGGCAACGGCAAGCGCCGGATAGTCAATCGTAAACATGGGGGTTTAGCCTCCGTGGCACGCGAACGCGAAATTCGTCAGCTGATCCATTGCCGGACATGGGACTCCATGCTGCTTCGTGCCCGCTCGACATCGCCCGCTGCAATCAGCTCGTAGAGTTCAGTATGTATTTCCAGCATGCGCTTTGCTCGCGATCGGTCCAGCGGCGCTGCCTGGCGGCACAGGACCTCGCGCATGGCCTTCATCTGCGCAATCAGCACGGCATTGCCGGCGGCGCGCGCCACCGCCATGTGGAATTTCTCGCCAAGCGCGGCCGAGCGCTCTGGATCATCCAGGTGGTGGCCGGCTTCGTCCAGTAATTCGCGCATCGATGCGAGGTCGCTCTCGCTTGCGTGCGCCGCCGCGAGCGCCGCCGTCATGCTTTCCAGTGCTGCACGTGCCTGCAGAATTTCATCGCGGGTCACGCCCAGCAGCACCAGTTGAATCGCCAGCGCGTCCGCGAAACGATCGCTGCTGCCGGCCGCGATGGTGGCGCCGCCCTTGGCGCCCATCCGGATCTCGACGATGCCCATGGCCTCGAGGCTGCGCAATGCATCCCGCACGCTCATGCGGCTGACGCCAAACTGCTTGACGAGATCCGCTTCCGAACCGAGCACGTCACCCGTCGAAAGCTCTCCGGCGAACAGCGCATTGCGAATCCGGCCGACGATCTGGCTCGAGATCGTCATGCCACGCAGCGGTCGGAAATCCGTTACGTTGACGGCCAATGCAATGCTCCACGTTAACAACCCGGCCGCGGCCCGCTGCCGCGTTGTGCCTGTAGTACTCTTCGCCCGTATATAGTGTGTATCGGCTGAAAAACGGCGGCTGCGATGTCCGCACGTTCCACGGCATGGTAGCAATGGCAATTGTATATTATCAATATTAGACTTATTCCAGCGTCGCCGAACGACCTCACGCGCCCCTGACCATCGACATAAGGACTCCGTCATGACCCTTGCACGCCGTGATTTCCTGAAATCCGTGGGCGCCCTGTCACTTGCCGGCACGGCCGGCGGCTGGCGAACCGCCGTGGCCGACGCTACCGGCCCGTCCCCGGCGACGGCGTTCCGGTTTACAGACGACCGCGTGCCGATGAACGCGGCCAACCTCTGCCCGATGCCCGGCGCCATTGGCGATGCTGTCGCGCACTTTACCGAGGAATTACAAAGGGACATGAGCGCAGCCAATCGCGGCCGCATCGAGAGTCTGAAGGAGTCCGCGCGTGACGGCATTGCACGACAGCTCGGGGTAAACCCGGACGAACTCGCGATCGTCCGCAACACGTCCGAAGCCAACAGCATTATCGTTCAGGGCGTGCCGCTTGCAGCCGGTGACGAGGTGCTGCTGTGGGACCAGAACCACCCGTCCAACTCGCTCGCGTGGGACGTGCGGGCGAAGCGCGATGGGTTTTCGGTGCGCCGCTTCGCGGTACCGGTCGACACGGCCTCCGTCGATGAGGCTGTCAAACAGGTCGCGGGCGCCTTGAGTTCGAAGACCCGCGTCGTGTCCTTTACACATATCTCCAATGTAACCGGCTTTCGCCTGCCGGCGACCGAGATCTGCTCGGCGTTGCGGCAGCGGCGCGAGGATATCTTCATTCATGTCGACGGCGCGCAGACCTGGGGTTCGCGCGATGTCAATCTCCGCGAACTCGACTGCGACAGTTTCAGCGGCAGCTCGCACAAATGGTTTATGGGTCCGCGCGAGACCGGACTGTTGTACGTGCGTGAGGCGCGTATCGCGGATCTGTCGGCGACAGTCGTCAGCATTCCGTGGGGCAACGAGGTCGCGCCGGCCGTTGCCGGTGCCCGTAAATTCGAAGCGCTCGGACAGCGCGATGACGCGGCGATCGCGGCCCTGGCCGAAACCGTCGCCTTCCACGATGCGCTGACACCGGCTGGCGTGCAACAGCGAGCCACTGCCGTTGCCGACGAATTGCGCGCCGCGTTGACCGACTACGAGCTGCCATTTATTTCAAGCAAGCATCCGGACTTCACGAGCAATGTCGTCATCCTGGCCGCCAGACCGGAGTTCTTGCGGGAGCTGCCCCAACAGATACTTGAGCGCTCCGGCGTGATCACGGCGGCGGTCGGCGGCCTGAGAATGTCGCCGCATATCTATAACACCGCCGAGCATACCGGCCGGGTCGCCGCGGCCATTGCCCGTGAACGGCATAAACTCGCCGCCGCCTGACATCCATCGCCGAGGCACGGTGCGCCCGCCCGCGTACCGCGATGCTTGATACCGTCGGCATCCGCTCAATGTTCCCCTGACCAGCGTCATGCAGACTGCAGCCCTACGCAATCGCAACTACCTGATCTACTTCATCGGCAATACCGTGTCATTGCACGGGTTGTGGGTCTACCGGGTCGCACTCGGCTGGCTCGCGTGGCAACTAACGGAATCCGAGTTCTGGGTCGGTGCCGTGGCGTTTACGCAGTTTGCGCCGGCGGTACTGTTCGGGCCGATCTTCGGTGTGCTGGCCGACCGCTTCGACCGCCGCGCCGCATCGCTGCTGATCAACTCGCTCAGCACACTCAACATGTCCGTGCTGGCGCTGCTGACGATGCTTGGCAAGACGGACATCTATGTCCTGTGCCTGCTGGCCCTGATGCAAGGCACGCTGGATGGTGCCCATATGCCGGTGCGAATGTCACTGGTGCCGAATCTCGTGACGAGGGTTCAGCTGCAAAGCGCACTGGCGACCAACTCGATCTCGTTTAACCTGTCACGGTTTGTCGGGCCGGCTATCTCCGGTCTCCTGATTGCAACGCTGGGCGTATCGTCCGCTTTCGCGTTCAACGCACTGTCATACGTCGCGATTCTCTCCGCACTGCTTGTCGTCAAGCTGAATCCAACTTGCTACGACCGCGAGCCGCGTAACGACGTCTGGCGCGAGATGACGGAGGGCATGCGTTATGCATTCACGCATCGTGAAATCCGGCCGCTGCTCGCGATCATCGCCGTGGCATCGGTACTCGGACGAGGGCCGCTCGAAATGCTGCCGGCATTTGCCGATGCCGTCTTTGCGCGTGGCAGCGCGGGACTCGCCATTCTTACCTCGGCCATCGGTGCCGGTGCGATACTCGCCGGCCTGATCCTGATGCGCGGCACGGCCTGGCTCAGGCTGCAGATCGTCGCCGGCGGCGTCCTGGCAGGCGGCGTGCTGCTGATGCTGTTGGGCTCAAGTGATGCGTTCTGGCTGTCCGTCGCCGTCGTCGCAATGCTCGGCTTCATGCTGTCGATCACCGGCGTAGGCTCACAGATCCTGCTGCAAACGATCGTCGAGGACCGCTTGCGCGGCCGCGTCAGCAGTTTCTGGGGCGTGATTGCCTTCGGCGGCACCGCGCTCGGAGGCCTGCTGATCGGGTCGCTGGCCAGTCTTTACGGGCTGCAGCGGGTGACGCTGCTGACCGGCGTGACCTGCACTGTGCTCGTTTTTTTGATAATACTGCAGTCGAGAGGTGCGTCACGCCGCCGGCATGACGCTGACCCGCACTGAAGCCTGCCCAGGCCTGCACCAGAGGAGGACAGATGGCCCGAACAGAATCGCGCATGCTTGAACTCGGCACCAGGGCACCGGCGTTTTCGCTGCCGGACCCGGACGGGACCCTGCATTCCCTGTCAGACCGCGCAGACGCCGATGCCGTGCTAGTGATGTTTATTTGCAATCACTGTCCGTTCGTCAAGCACGTGCGGCAGGAACTTGCCGCGCTTGGCCGTGATTACGGCAGCCGCAACGTAGCCATCTTTGCCATCAACAGCAATGACGCGGAAAACTATCCCGACGACGGCCCCCAACCCATGAAAGACGAGGCGGCCGCACACGGATACCGCTTCCCCTACCTGATCGATGCCGACCAGTCCGTCGCAAAGGCGTACCAGGCGGCATGCACGCCGGACTTTTTCGTCTTCGACGACAATCTCAGGCTGACGTACCGCGGACAACTCGATGACAGCCGTCCGTCGAACGACCAGCCTGTGAGCGGTGCCGATCTCAGGAACGCACTCGATACAACGTTGCGCGGTGAGAAAGTGGCCGAACCGCACAAGCCGAGCATTGGTTGCAATATCAAGTGGAAGCCCGGCAATGCGCCGGAGTGGTTTGCCTGAGGCGGTGCGATGGCCGGAACAACCCCAGGAGTCTGCGCGGTAGAAGCCGTAGCCCGTCCGGCTTCTACCGCGCAGACTCCTGGCCGCAAAACGGCGCAACCCGAAGGTTGCGCCGTTGTGCTCACGCGCGCCTATTCGTAAAGGTCGCGTTCCCGCACACGCTTGACCTTGTGCGCCGAACCGGCCGTGTCGGGCTGGTCGTGGCGGCGCCGGTGACGCAGCGGTTCATGCCGCTGGCCATGCATCGCAACCTTGCAGAAGCGGCTGTCCAGCACGTCGAACATCGCGTCATCGACATCGTCAATATCGGTGCGGAAGTGCCTTGTACTCACGCCAGTATCTCCTCCGGAGTTCTGGTCCGGCCGAACAGCCGGACTAATGCGTTACGCCGGCGTAATCGTCAGCGTAATCTCAAAGGAATCGTAATCTTCGAAATCCGCCAGTTCCCGTTTGAGAAAGCGGTCCTCGCGCGACATCTCGATCAGGCGCCACACAGGGACATTGCTGTCGCCGGCAGGACGCAGTTCAACGTCCGCAACAACCGCCACTTCGTTATCGGCAGCTTCTTCGTCAAATTCAAAATCGTCTTCGTCACTCATCTCAAGTTCCGTCTCCGCTTCGTCCGGAATCCACTCCGGCTCTGGGGTCAATCCAGTTTGTGAAGGCATGCTGATCTCCACGAATTGAACGGTTTTCGACGTGAAGATAATCTTATTTGCTTTGAAGTCAAGCGATTTATTTGGCAATTTGTCAAGCTGCAAGCAGTTGTTTTTCAACAGATTTTAGAGCCGGAGATAGGCGAGGCGGTCATCTGTAAGGCGCCGCGGTGCAATCCCGAATGTTTCGAACCCGGCGGGAGCATCCACGGTATTGCCCGCCATCAGCATCGTCAGCTGGTCACGGGTTACGGGGAACCACGCAAAGCGGTCGAGCAGCAACGCCGCCATATAGACCATGATCGACGGTACCGGCACGACCCACTTGTTGCGGCCGCAGACGCGAGCGATGTGCTGAATGGTGTCCGGCCAGGTCCAGACTTCCGGTCCGCCGAGCAGGTGTGGACCGAAGCCCGCGGTGTCGTTGTCGAGCGCAGCTACGAATGCCAGGGCAACGTCCGCGACATGCACTGGCGATAGGCGGGCAGCACCCACCGAGGGTGAGAGGCCACGGAAAAACGACACGGCCGGCAGCGGTGGAAGAACCATCTGGTCGCGCAGCTGTGTCAGAAACTCCATGCCGCCGCGCGGGTTGCCGCAAATGACCGACGGGCGGAATACCGTGCCGTCGAGCCCGCTGTTATTGAGATATTGCTCAGCACGATACTTGGTGGACTGGTACGGCGTGCCATCCGCCCGCACGCCATTGGCACTCATCAGCAGAAACTTCCGCACATCCTGCCGGACGGCTATATCGATGCAGCGCCGCGCACCTTCGAACTGCATTGCCTCGAACGTAACTCCGGCCGCGGGATCCTCCCGCAGTATCCCGACGAGGTAGATTGCCGCGTCCGCGTTTTCGAGCAGCCGGGCTATCGCGGCATCGTCACCGAGATCACCGGCAACAGTGCGACAGCGGCCGGCATCACGAATCCTGTGCTCGCTGCCGGGCCGAACCAGCAGGACCGGCTCATGACCGGCATCCAGCAAGGCATCGACTATGTAGCTGCCAACGAAACCGGTACCACCAATTAGTGCAACACGCATGGAATCCCCTGTTTGCCGAAGCTTTCAGTGTAACGTGTAATGTCAGCGTCGGAGCCGTGCGCAGACTCCTGGTCTTGAGCCGCGTTCAGTGGCCTGGCCCGGCCCGGCGTAGCCGCCACGCTTTCCACCCCATCGTCACAGCAAACGCGATGACCGCCAGCGCCGCGACCAGCGCTGCGGCCGTCGACGGCAGGTAGGATGACCGGTAGAAGGCATCACTGATGCCGGTGACGCCCCAGAGCGTGCCGCTGCCGCCACCGACGATAAGCTGGCCACGCATGCCCTTTTCCATGTGCTGCGCCATGTCGCAGTGGATCAGATAGGTGCGGTCTTCCGGTGGCACGATGAACGTGCCGGATTGCCGCTGCCCGCCCATAGCCTCGATATGAAACATGCCCGCCGGTACAGGTACCGCGGCAGGCCATGCACCATCCACTGGTGCCGCACGGCATCCTCGTTGACAAAATGAATCGTCAGGCGGCTGCATGGCGGGACACGCACTTCGTGCTCGCTCATGCCGAAAATGACACCGGGCCGTTCGCCGGCATAGGCGCTACCTGCAAAAATCGTGAATTCGTGATCACCACTGATCTGCTCGCAACCGCGCGGCAGCCGGTCCGTGTTGGCATTCATGACAACGCCACCCTGGTCCATATGCATCGCATGATCGTGATGCTCGTGCTGGGCGACTGCCGCGAACGGCGCGGCAAGCAGCAGGCAAAACGCCAAAGATCGCGCCGTCATCGCGGGTACCTCCGCCGCAGTCCGGCGAACAGCATCGCACCGAGTGCGCCCGCGCACAATGCCACGACCAGGAGCCGCGCCAGCAACCGCCAGTCGCTGCCCGGGTCGGCAAACAGGCCGGGCGCATAGCTTTCCCGAACCGGCACCTCGCGCCGGTAGTATTCGGCCGTGAAATACGGATCGAGGGATACGCCCTGCGTCTTTGGCCAACCCGACTCGTCGAGGTACTCGCCGTAGACTATGGCGCTGACATTGCCGCCCGGGCCTATGCCGTCTGTCGTCACGCCGGCATTCTGGTGATCGTGGAACAGCCAGATGCCCGGGCCGTAGGACCGCCGCCCGTCGTTGACCATGCTTAAGGAAAGGTCCACGCGCTGTGACGTCGCCAGCCACACGACATCCTGTGGCGATCGCATGGCATCAGGCAACGGTACGCCGTCGCGGTCGATGACGGTGAACTTGTGGCCATGCGTGTGCAGTGCGATCCCCTTGGCGCCACCGTTGACGACACGCAGACGTACGATTTCGCCCTCATCGGCGACAACCAGCGACTCGCGGAACGTGTAGGGGAACGAGCGGCCGTTCAGTGTGAAGTAATCAGCCGTCGCGTTCGTGACGTTATAGTCACGATGCATCGAGCGCGTGACAAGGCGCGGATCATTCGAGCGCTGGATACGCTCGCCAAGTTGCTTGTCGAGGTCCACATAGTGCAGGTCGTATTCCTGCGTAAATTCCGCAGCAACAGCTTTTGATGGCGCGCGAACCTGGCCGGCACCGACATTCAGTGTCTGCACCCGGTTATCCGGACGGTTTTCCTCGATGACAAACAGGCCCTGCAGGCCCATTTGCACATGCACGTGCGGTTGCACATGGCAATGATAGAACATGGTGCCGGCGTGCCGCGGCGTCAGCTCATAGGTCCGCGCGCTACCGGGCATCACCGGCATTTCGCTGACTATTGGCACGCCGTCATTGCCCTCGCCGGTCACGTCGACGAACGAATGATCGGCGCCGTGCAGATGCAGCGTATGTGGCATGTAGTGCGTATTCTCGAGCGTAATATGCACCGTGTCGCCCTGTTCGACGCGTATGGCCGGCGACGGCAGCCGCAACGCATAACGCGCCTCGTTCGACTCGAGGTTCTCGACCGCCATGCCGACAAGCTTCGGCGCAAAAACCCAGAGGCCGGGTTCGATGCCCGGCGCGATCGGGTAGCGAGTCACCTTTCCGCGCTCGATCGGAGACGCGCCGTTAAGCTCTACGACTTCGAGCCGGATATGGATCTCATCGGGGTCGCCGTCGCCGTCGAGGTCGCGCCCCTTGACGATAGCATCGGGCGTCAGGCCGCTTTGCATCAGCGTGTCACTGCTGACATTGTTGGTGCCGCGCACTGCGGCTGCGAGCATGTAAGGATTGTCGGCGGTGCAGGTTTTCGCCGCCCGGATTGCGACACCGTCTACCGTCTGCGCGTCGCGCCAGCCGGACGGGTCGGGCGGGCATTTCTCCTCCGACTGCAACGTCGCTCCCGGTTTTGATGCGGGCAGTGGCCGATAGTCGTCGGCACCAAACCAGCGTGTCAGTGTCAGCCGCATTTCGTGGGGATACCATTGCGGCGGAAATGCCAGCACTGCAACCAGGAGCACCAACAGCCAGGGTCCGTGACGCCTCATGAATGTCATGCCGTAGCGGCCCGATCGCTCTGCCCGATGCGCTTCATCAGGAACAGGAACGTCGCTGCCAACAGCAAGGCACCGGCAAATGCGACGTAAGCCCATGGAAACCGGCTCGCCCCCAGCGATAACGGGAACGCGGCACTGTAAATGCTGTCGTTCGATGGATGACCGGCCGTAACAACACCGACATACTCGCCCTCTGCAGCAAAATCGTGTTCGATCATCAAAGTGCCATCCGTCCGGATCACGGGTTCCTGATAATAGACCGTATGCGCGTCCAGATCGCCAATCGCTTCGATGTCCTCGACCCGCACGAACTGCCCCTTGCCCGTCACGTCGCGAATGATGCGAAAGTCGACCGGGACTTCCTTCAGGCTGCGATGCAGGTAATCAATGACAAATATCGTCTTGCCGGCACCCGGCAGGTGTTCGCAGAACTCCTCGTTGCCGCGCGCATCCGGCTGGTAGGCGGTGAAATGCGCATCGTAGAAACCGATCGTCAGCACGCAGACGTCATTGCGCAGCACAAGACCGCCGGCCGCCATGACGGGCACGCTCTGGAGCAGTACCAGCGCAATCACTACGGACGACAAGGCGTATCGCATCAGCGAGAGGGAGCCCCACGGAGAAACGGGCAATGATGCAGGAGCCCGCCCCCGCCGTTCAACCTGCGGCCGCCTGGTCCCTGGCGAGGCAGGTTGGTGGCATGACTTAAGCCTTTACCGGCTCGGCTTGCGGCTCGATTTTCCGGATCGTCAGGCCTGTGAACCCGTAAAATATCGACACCAGCGGATTGATGAGGTTGAAAAACGCAAACGGCAGGTAGGCAAGCGTTGCAACACCCAGCGTCGACGCCATGAATGCACCGCAGGTATTCCAGGGCACCAGTGGCGATGTCAGCGTGCCGGAGTCCTCGATCACGCGCGACAGGTTCTTCGGATCCAGGTTGCGGCGCAGGAACTCCGCCTTGAACATCTTGCCCGGCAGTACGATCGCAATGTACTGGTCCGCCGCGACAATATTGATACCGATACAACTTAAGACAACTGTCATGATCAGCGAACCGGTCGACTTGGCGGCCTTCAGCGACGACTCGATCAGCCGCTTCAGCATGCCGGCATGTTCCAGTACCGCACCGAATGCCAGGGCCGTAAGAATCAGCCATATCGTCACCAGCATGCTGCTCATGCCGCCGCGCGACAGCAGGTCGTCAACCTCAGCAACGCCGGTATTCGACGTGTAGCCGTCAGCCAGTGCAAGCCATACGCCCTTGGTCAACGCGAGTGCGACCGGCAGGCCGGGCGAATCCGCGAACTCCAGCACAACGTCCGGCTGCAGGACGATGGCAAGAAAGCCGCCAAGCAGCGCGCCGAACAGTATCGTCGGCAGCGGCGGGACTTTCTTGTAGGCCATGAAAACCACGACGAGAGGAACCAGGGCTATCGGTGTAATGCTGAACGAACTGTCCAGCGTTGCCATCAGCTCGCGCAGTGCAACCGTGTCTGACTGCAAATCCTGCGACAGCCCGATCCCGGTGAATATCACGAGCGCGATAATTATTGATGGCCCCGTCGTCCACATCATGTGCCGAATGTGTGTGAACAGATCGGTATCGACCACAGCCGCAGCAAGATTGGTCGTATCCGACAGTGGCGACATCTTGTCCCCAAAGTACGCCCCCGATACAACGGCGCCTGCTGCAATGGCCGGTGACAGGCCCAATCCCATTGCAACGCCGATCAGCGCAACACCCAGCGTGCCGGCAACCGTCCACGAGCTGCCGGTAGCGAGCGCCGCAATCGCGCAGATGACACAGGTCGCGGCGTAGAACCACTGTGGACTCAGTAGCTCGAGGCCGTAATAGATCAGTGACGGTACGGTTCCGGCCATCAACCATGTGCCGATCAGGCCGCCGACGGACAACAAAATGAGGATCGCGGCCATCGCGGTACTGATGCCCCGGATCATTGCCTTCAGAATATCGGGCCACATGTGGCCGTTCTGCATGGCGACGATTGCCGCGATCGCCGCACCAAGCGTCAGGACTATCTGGTTGGGGCCGGCTGACGATGTCGGACCCGAACGGGTCAGACCGACAAAGCGAGCATCAGTATCGGGGAAGTCTACGGGAATCAATGCCTGCAGCATTGACGGCGCACGGGGTTCTGTCATGGATACCTTCGCATTATTGGAAATATTATGGTTCGCCACTCACCACGGCAGCTGCTCGCCGTTAGCGTGCCAGAAGCCGCCGCTCGAATCGAGATCGAGTTCATCCAACCTCGCATCAAACACCGCCAGCATCGCTTGCCGGTATACCGTTGCCCCGCGTCATACCGGTCGCGACAAAGCCCGGATGCAACATGGCAACCGCAATGCCGCGGCCCTTCAGATCGTGATGCAGATTCATGCCGATCATGTTGGCGGCAGCTTTTGATGCACGATACCCGTAGTTGCCGCCGGACCCGTTGTCCGCAATGGATCCAACACGGCTCGTTACCAAACCGACGCGGGAGCCCTTGCGAAGATTGCCGGCAAGCGCGCGTGTAACGAGCAATGGGCCGATCGCGTTGATGCGATACTGGTCAAGCATATCCTCCGGATCGGCGCCAGCCATATCATCGCCGCGCAAAATACCGGCATTATTAACGAGAATATCAATGACGGTATCGCCCAGGTCGGCGGCCAGCCGCGCAATGCTGTCGGCATCTGCCACGTCGATGCCGTCAATGATACGGACATCAAGCGCCGGCAATTCATCGCCGGCGCTTCGGCAGACCGCGATAACTGATGCATCGCGCTGCTGGTACTGCCGCGCCAGCTCGAGGCCAATACCCCGATTGGCGCCTGTAATCAAAACTGTAGTCAATTCGCACCTCCCTTTTGTTCAGTCGTTCTCGGCGGCCTCTGCATCATCATCGTCGCCGGCACGCTCGATGCGTATCTGCTCGGCCCTGCGTCGGCCCGCGGAAAGTACTTCAAGCCGGTGGCCGCGCCACAGAACTACGTCACCTTTGCCCGGTATACGGCCGAGCTCTTCGAGCAGCAGACCGCCGATACTCGCAAATTCAGGCTGCGGTCTCCATTCAATACCAAGCTTCGCGCAAATGCGCCGCACATCGACCGTCGCGTCTACAAGCAGGGACCCGTCGTCCTGCACTTTGATATCATCGAGCGGCTCGTCGCTTTCGTCGACGATTTCTCCGACGATTTCCTCAACTACGTCTTCCAGGGTCACGATACCCTCGACGCCACCATACTCGTCAACGACAATCGCCAGGTGACGCCGTGAAGACTGGAACATGCGCAGCAGGAAATTAAGCGGCTTGCTTTCCGGCACGATCTGCGCCTCCGTAACCAGCGCATCCCAGTCGATATCGCCTTCCGGGTGTTCCTGCAGCCAGAACAGCAGCTCCTTCGCCATGACAATTCCGGACACGTCGTCCAGCTCGTGCGTATCGGTAAACGGATAGCGGCTGTAACGCAGCGTCTTGAGATTCTCCACGACATCGTGGCGGGAATCCTCGCGCGACAGGAACGACACCTCCTGCCGCGGAATCATGACGTTTGCCGCCGTCATCTGCCGCAGACGCGTCGCGCCTAGAATCATATCGGCGGTGCCGGCGCCGACCAGCCCTTCGTTACGGCCGAGCGCGGCCAGCAGGCGAATTTCCTCAACCGATGTGACCGGTTGCTCTTTGCTGCCGCGCAAGCCGCTGGAAATGTGTTCACTCAGGTACACGAGCGGCCGCAGGACGATCGTCAGCACCTGGATGCCGCGCGCAACAGGCACCGCAAGAATGCTCGAGTAGGCAACCCCGAGCGTTTTCGGAATGATTTCGGTGAACAGCAGTACCGCCAGCGTGAATACGATCGTGAATATCCACAGCGTCGCCGAACCGAACACCTCGACGTAGCTCGCACCAGCCACCGATGCACCTACGGTATGCGCCGCCGTATTGAGGATCAATATCGCCGCAATGGGCACGTCAATGTTGCGCTTGAAGCGATCGAACAAGCGCCCCGCCGGCTTGCCCTGTTGCATCAGCGACTCGACCTGCGCGTGATTGATCGACAGCAGTACGGACTCGAAAATCGACGCACAAAAACGAAGCGACCAGAACCACGGCAACCGAAATAGCGAAAAGCAGCATGAGTCCTCCCAGCGATTATCGAGGCTGCGTAGGGCATGCCGGCCGGCCCTGGCCGGCCGGAGAACCATCAATCAGGTTGTGTCAGCTTTAACAACCGGCCGCCGGGGCCGTCCTCGAGCAGCCACAGTGCGCCTTGCGGACCCTGGGCAACCGCGCGGATACGCTTGCCCATGGCAAACCGTTCGGCTTCGCGGGCGTCGTCGCCATCGAACTCGATACGGACCAGGGACTGGGACGACAGGCCACTGACGAAGCCGTCGCCCGCCCATTCGGGAAATTCGGCGCCGTCATAAATGACAAAGCCGGAAGGTGAAATGACGGGCGTCCACCAGGCTTTCGGCGCCGTGAACTCCGGACGCGTGTCGTGATCCGGAATGTTGGTGCCATTGTAGTGATCCCCGTTGGACACGATCGGGTAACCGTAGTTGTTGCCGCGCTCCACGAGATTCAGTTCATCACCGCCGGCCGGCCCCATCTCATGATTCCACAGCCGCCCTGCACTATCGAAGGCCAGGCCCAGCGGATTCCGGTGCCCCAGCGACCAGATCTGTGCCGTAACGCCACCCTCGTTCGCAAACGGGTTGTCGGCCGGCACGCTGCCATCGGCATTGAGCCGCAGGATCTTGCCGAGGTTGGACTGCCTGTCCTGCGCCGGATCAAACTTCTGCCGGTCGCCGGACGACACGAACAGATGCCCGTCCGGGGAGAACAGCAGCCGGTGACCATAGTGACCGCGGCCGCTTACCTTTGGCACCTGGCGCCAGATGACGGCGACGTCTTCGAGCCGGCCGCCATCCTCGCTGTCTACGAGGCGCGCGCGCGCGACAGCGGCACCGCGCGTGTCATCGTCACCGGCCTCGGCATAGCTCAGGTAAATGATGCCGTTGTTGTCGTAGTCCGGATGCAGTATCACATCACCGAGACCGCCCTGCCCACCGTAATCGACCTCGGGCACATTGCCAACGGGACGCGATTTATCACCATCCTGCGTGACGATCAGCAGCCGCCCTTCCTTTTCAGTAACAAGCAGGCGTCCGTCCGGCAAAAACGACATGGCCCAGGGCCGGTCAAAACTCGCGACGCTTTCGATCGCGAACGCTGTAGGCGACTCGTCGTCGGCGGTGACGCAGGCAGACACCAGCGCCAGTGTGGCCAGCACACTGATTCTCTTCATCATTCGTTTCCCTGATTCTGGCCCGGGTGCGGGGCATTCTATCGTGCATGGAATCCGGCAGCTCTACCTGTGCGGCGAGCACCTAACTCTATCGAAGGGCCCCGGCCAATGCCAGAACGCCGGGCAGGGCCCCGGCCGGAGCGGGACGGCGGCGACCCGTCTTGCTGCTACCGCGCAGACACTCGAGGAATGGTGCGCGACAGGCCGGCCAGCAGCAGGCACTGCGCGGCGACGGCGAGTGCCGGCAACCCAGACCCAGCCAGTCTGCCCGGCAACGGTGAAGGCGACGAGCGCGATCGCGCCATTGGTCAGCGCATACGGCAGCTGGGTTCGGAAATGTTCCAGCGGCGTCGTGCCGGCTCCCGTTGATGACAGCAGTGTAGTCTCCGAAACTGGCGACGAGTGATCGCCAAACAGCCCGCCGGACAACACCGCGCCGATAACCACCGGCATCATTGCATCTGTTGCAATTGCGGCCGGAACCGCGAGCGGCATCATGATGATGATCGTGCCCCACGACGATCCCGTCGCAAACGAGATCACCGCCGCGAGCAGGAAAACAAGCGCGGGCAGGAAGCCGCCGCTGACCCCCTCTCTTGCCACCTCGGCGACATAAACGCCGGTGCCGAGCGCCGCACTGACATCGCCCAGTGCCCACGCCAGCACCAGCGTGGCGGCGATCGGCATCATGCCGCTGACACCGTCAATGTAGCGGCCAATCGCCACGGCGGGTGACTGCAGGCGGTTACCCAACAGCAGTGCCAGCAATGTCAGCGCGGCGAAAAAGTAGGCCGCCGACAGTGCCGCACGAAAATCCGCGCCGGCAACCTGCTGAAACGGGAAGCCGTATCGCGCCAGCACGCCGAACAGTGTTGCACCAAGCACCAGCAACGGCAGCCAGACCAGTATCGGGGTTGCACGGCTGGCCGCGGTGTCGCCGGATTCAGCAGTGGAAACCTCAGGTGCGGGCTTTGCCCGGCGCATCGGACCATAGTCGAAGTCGAGCCAGGCGAGCACCGGCACCATGGTGATTGCGAGCCACGCGTAGACCTGGAACGGAATCGCAGCAACAAAGGCTGCGTATTCGTCTCCAGTAACACCGTTGGCTGCATACGCATCAGCAATAACGCTCATGATGAATACACCCCAGCCGATAAACGGAATCAGTATCGCCACCGGCGAGGACGTCGAATCCAGTATGAACGCAAGCTTCTGGCGCGACAGCTGTAATTGATCCATCAGGGACTGGAACACCGGCCCGATGATCAGTGGTGTCCCGAGATCCGAAAAGAATATGACAATGCCGCCGCCCCAGGCCGCAAGCTGTGCACGTAAACGTCCCGATACAAAACGGGCGGCGCTGCGCGCAAAGGCTGCTCCGCCGCCGGACGATTCAATCAGCTTTACGAATCCACCGATGAATGCAAGCAGCACCAGCACGCTGGCGTTGTAGCTGTCGGCAACCTCGGGTACCAGGTGGTCACGTACCAGCGACGGCACAAACATCAGCACGCCGGTTTCGCCGATCATCGCGACACCGACGACAACGCCGGTAAACAGGCCGACCAGCACATTGCGGGCCAGCAGCGCAACCAGCAGCGTCGCGGCAACGGGCAACAATGAGGCAATTCCGGGTTCCGGCATCGCCAGACTATACCGCGATGCCGCTGCCGCAACAGGCAACGGGATCCTGCGCGGAAATAGGGGTATCGCACTGCTGCGGGCGACGGCACCTGCCCTGCACAAAACTCCCTGCGGCCCGCAAACGGTTTCGCCGCAAACCTTTTACCCGGCTGGCAGTGCGATGTGTCCTGTGTAGAATCCGGCGCTTGTTCATTCGCATCTGCCACGCCAAAAGCACGATGCCAGCCCGGGGAGTTCCTATGTCGTTATCCAGTATGCGCAGCCTGTTGTTCGTCATTGTCAGCGCGTTTCTGCTGCTGCAATCCACCGCACAGGCCGCCGGCCGTGAACCGGTGCGCGGTGCGCACGGCGCCGTGGCGACATCATCGGCGCACGCGACAGCAGTCGGTCTCGAGGTACTGAAAGATGGCGGCAACGCGGTGGATGCTGCAATTGCCACTGCGTTCGCGATGGCTGTGACCTGGCCGACGGCCGGCAACATCGGCGGCGGCGGTTTCCTCGTTTATCACGGCGCGGACGGCGAAACGACAACGTTCGACTTTCGTGAAAAGGCACCGCTGGCAGCCACCGAAACGATGTACCTCGATGAAGAGGGCAATGTGCGTGACAACGTCAATCACGACAGCATCCTGGCCGTCGGCGTGCCGGGCACCGTGGCCGGCCTCGAACTCGCCCACCAGCGTTTCGGCAGCGTGCCGTGGCGTGAGCTGGTCGCACCGGCCATAAGCCTCGCACGTAACGGCATACCGATCAGCTGGAACCTGCACGAGTCGTTCAAACGCCGCAAGGCGGACTGGGACCTGTACCCGAGCTCCGCGAAAATCTTCCTGAAAAAGGATGGAAGCTTCTACGAACCGGGCGACACCTGGAAGCAGCCCGACCTGGCCAAAACCCTGCAGCGCATCCAGCGGCAAGGGGCGGACGGCTTTTACCACGGCCGGACGGCGGACCTCGTTGCCGATTTCATGGCCGCGAACGGCGGGATCATCACCCGCGATGACCTGGCGCGCTACGAAGCACAGGAGCGTGAGCCGATACGCGGCAGCTATCGCGGGCACGACATTATCAGCATGCCGCCGCCCAGTTCGGGAGGCGTCGCGCTGGTTGAAATGCTGAATATTCTCGAGGGCTACAACCTCGGCGAGATCGGTCACAACTCGGCGCTCTACCTGCACCTGCTGACGGAATCCATGCGCCGCGCTTACGCAGACCGGGCCCGCTATCTTGGCGATCCGGATTTCAACGAAGACATGCCCATTGAGCGGCTGACGTCCAAAGCGCATGCGGAGAACCTGCGCGGCAGCATCAGCCTCGGCGAGGCAGCCATCAGCGACCCGGCGGAGTTTGCAGAACGCTACGAGAGCGACCATACGACACATTTTTCCATCGTCGACCGCGACGGCAACATGGTGTCCATGACCTATACGCTGGAACAGGGTTACGGATCGAAGATTGTCGTCGATGGCGCGGGATTCCTGCTCAATAACGAAATGGGTGATTTCAATGCGCAGCCCGGCGTTACCGACGTTGAGGGACGCATTGGCACCGAGGCGAACCGCATCCGGCCCGAACAACGCATGCTGTCCAGCATGACGCCGACGATTGTTGCGAAAGGCGGCGTGCCGTTGTTTGCCACCGGCAGCCCTGGCGGCAAAACGATCATCAACACGTCAATGCAAACGATCCTCAATGTTATCGATCACGGCATGAACATCGGCGAGGCTCTGGAGGCCGGACGAATACATCACCAGTGGCTGCCGGACCGCACGCTGATGGAAGAGCTGTCTCTTCTCGCCGGATACCCTTAACCTTTACGAGGGATACGGACATACGGTGCGCAAGGTTGATGCCATCGGCACGGCCATGGCCGTGTACCGTGATCCGGAAACCGGTGTCGTTTACGGCGCGGCCGATACGCGCGCCGGAGACGGCGCAGCGCTGGCATACTGACCGGGCTGCACGTTACGACGTGCGTTACCGGCGCTCTACTGTGCCGGCACCGATTTCAGGTAGACCGCGATGGCCAGCCGGTCCTCGCGCGTCAGGTGGCTAGCCGTGCTGTCTTCAATGACGGGCCCCATCGATCCACCGGTGAAATCGCCATCGGGCAACATGCCGGTATCAAGGAAATACTCGATGTCGTCGACTGACCAGTCGCCGATGCCGTTTTCCTCGTGCGGTGTGATATTGGGAATTTTCTCGCCGTCCGGCCCGTCCGGGTTGCCGGCCAGTTCCTGGTCCCGTTCCAGCGCGCCGAGCGCGCGCCGCGGCGTGTGGCATTCGCCGCAGTGACCGACGTGCCTCACTAGGTAGGCGCCGCGGTTCCATTGATCGTCCTCGTTGATATTCGGACTGAATCGTTGCGGCTTGAAATAGCGTTTCTTCCATGCCGCTGCCGTCATGCGCGACGACATGACGATTGGGAGATCGTGGTCCGGGCTCCTGCCTTCAACCGGTTCGAGACTCTGCAAATACGCCTTGATCGCCAGCAGGTCCTCATTCGACATGCCGGTGTAGGACGTGTACGGGAAAGCCGGGTAGTAGGCATCGCCGTCCGGATTGACACCACTCTGGAACGCGCGCAGGAACATCCGATCCGACCAGCCGCCGATGCCGTCCTCCGGATGCGGCGTGATATTCGGCGAGATAATGTTCCGAACGGGGACTCGATGGCGCGCCCGCCGGCCAGCGGGATTGCGCCATCGCGATCCTCGGTATGGCAGGTAACGCAACCGCCGGCATGCGTGAGGTAACGGCCTTTTTCAATCAACGCGTCGGCTTCGTCGGCTGCCACCCGGGAAACCAGGAACAGGATCGCAAGGCCGATCGCAATCGGCACAAGCCAGGCGCCCGGACGAGCAACGGGTCCGGCAGGATTTATGAGATACGTTTTAACGGCCCCTGCCTAGTCGTCCGATTTACGAAAGTCATCATGACAGCCACGGCATGAACCGCCCACTTCGCGGAATGCCGCAGCAATGGCCGCCTCGTCACCGCCCTCGGCGATGACCTTGCTGAATTCGGCGGTTGCCTGCTTCGCCTTGTCCACGGCGGCGGCAAACGCCTCCGGATCCTCCCAGATCACGGGCAATGCCTGCGATCCACCGACATCCGAACCTGCGGGGAACAGGTGTTCCAGTTCAGCCGCGCCCGCCGCAAGGGCATCGGCATGCTGCTGCAGAAAGCCGTGATCCTTGACGAGGCCGCGCACGATCTTTGAGACCGCACCAATATGCCCGCGCAATGCCGTCATTGCGGCTTCACGATACTCCAGCGCATCCTCGGCACTGGTTTCCGCCGCCAGCGGCCCTGCCATGCCAATTGCAACGAACCCTGTGGCCAATACCGTCATCATTTTTGCGGACATATCCGGACTCCGTTGTCGTGGGGTTGTCGGGGAAGGGTACCAATTGCCGATCACCAGGGAAAATAATCTCGTGGCGAGCCCGAATTGCCTCGTTTCACTGAGCTTGCAGCTGAACTCACCGCAAACACGCGGCCCATATTGAGCAGCAAGGGCCCGGCGGCCGAGCATGTGCCTCCGCACTTTCCCGACAATATGGCACCGTACATGGGCAAGACCGTCATAATGACAACACCGCTCGACTGACATACCCTGTGCGGCTGACCAGAGTGGCCGGCTGCAAATGAACGACAACAATCCCGTAACTCTCCGCAAGGCGACGCGTGCGGACGCCGATACCATCGCCGAAGCTGTTCACGCACTGGCGAGAGCCAGCGGGGAAAGCCACAAGTCGACAGCCAGCGCCGACGACTTTGTCCGGCATGGCTTTTCAGACGCGCCCGCATTTTATGCATTGATTGCCGAGAGGGAAGGCAAGGCCGTGGGACTGTCGCTGTGGTACCTGGTCTTTTCCAGCTTTCGCGGTGAACAGGGTGTCTATGTTTCGGACCTGTATGTCGACAGCGGTGAGCGCGGCACCGGGCTCGGCAAACGCCTGCTGAAAGAGACGGCACGACTCGGCCGGGCGGCCGGTGCGACCCACTTGCGGCTGTCTGTTGCCGGCACGAACAGCAATGCGCGTGCTTTCTACGAACGAATCGGTCTCAAGCACCGCGACGATGAACGTATTTACCAGGCCTCCGACCAGTCGTTCGCGAAACTGGCGGGCGACTGACTATTTGCGGCGGGGTGCACTGGCGCCACGCCCTGTTACCATCTGGCTGCACTCCTTAACCAGGACCGATGCATGAAAGTTGTATACGACCCGATTCAAAAGAAACACGATCCGAAGTCTTTCTTTTCGTCCGGCGCACCCCAGGCAAACCCCGAGGCACCGGCACGCGCAGACGCGCTGCTCGCCGCTGCACAGGCATCAGGCCTTGTGGCCGAATCGCCGGAGGACCGGGGACTGCAGTACATAGCCCGTGTACATACGCCCGAGTATCTGTATTACCTCGAACACATATTTGTGCGCTGGTCCCGTATCGAAGGCGGCTCCAGTGAAGTCGTGCCCGGCATACATCCGGACCGCCGTGACGGCAGCTACCCGGCGTCGGCCGCGGGCCAGGCTGGCTGGCACCACTACGATACGGCCAGCCCGATTACCGCGGACACATGGCAAAGCGCATTATGGAGCGCCCACACCGCTGCGCATGCGGCACTTGCCGTCACCAACGGCGACCGGGCGAGCTATGCGCTGTCACGACCACCCGGCCATCACGCCAGCCGCGAAGTCGCCGGCGGCTTCTGTTACCTGAACAATGCGGCAGTTGCGGCTGAGGTGCTGCGCGAGCAGCACGATCGAGTCGCGATACTCGATATCGATGTCCACCACGGCAACGGTACACAAAGCATTTACTACGACCGCAGTGATGTCCTGACCGTATCGATCCATGCCGACCCGGTCCGTTTCTATCCCTTCTTCTGGGGCCACGCCGACGAGCGCGGCGAAGGCACGGGCCTCGGCTACAACCTGAACCTGCCGTTACCGCGCGGCACCGCGGATGATGAGTGGCTGAAGACACTTGAAGCCGGGCTGAATCGCATCGCGGCATTCGACCCCGGTGCGCTGGTCATAGCGCTGGGGCTCGACGCCTATGAAGGAGATCCGCTGCAAGGCCTGGCCATCACGACAGCGGGATTCGGCCGCATCGGCGCGCGCATTGGCCAGGTCCCGCTGCCGACGGTACTGGTACAGGAAGGCGGTTACCTGTCCGGGGAACTTGGCGCCAATCTCTCGGCGTTTCTCGAAGGCTACATCGGTACGCACGGCGACTGAGCCGCCGGATAATCCAAAGGGGGCAGGGCTAATGACGGTAGACCCAGGCTGGCTTTCGATCCTGCCACCGGTGATCGCGATTGTGCTCGCGATCTGGAGCAAGCAGGTCATCCTGTCACTGTTTGCCGGCATCTGGATGGGTTACCTGGTCCTGAACGGCTTCAATCCGCTGACTGGCGTCACCGCGGGCCTTGACGGAGTCGTACAGGTTTTCAGCGATGGCGGCGATACACGTGTCCTGATCTTCACACTGCTGATTGGTTCGCTGATCGCCACGATCGAAGAGTCCGGCGGCGTACGCGGCTTTGTGCATTTTCTGGAGACCCGGCGCTGGGTGCATACGCCAAAGCGCGCGCAAATCCTGGCGTGGGTCACCGGGCTCGTTATTTTCATCGAGTCGAACATCACGCTGCTGGTTGCCGGGTCGGTCAGCCGGCCATTATTCGACCGCTTCCAGATCTCGCGGGAGAAACTGGCCTACCTGATTGATGCAACGTCAGCGCCGGTGTGCGTAATGATTCCGTTAAATGCATGGGGTGCCGTGATCGTCGGCCTGATTGCGGCGACCGGCATCGACAATCCGCTGCAAACCTTCATCGCGTCGATTCCATACAACCTCTACGCCATCACGGCAATCCTGCTGTCCGGCGTTGTTATCTGGAAGAATATCAACATCGGGCCGATGAAAGCCGCCGAGGAACGCACGCAGCGCGGCGAATTGCTGTGGCCCGACGCAACCCCGATCGTTGACGTAACAGCTGAAACCGTGCCTGACGACGACGGGCGCCCGGTGCCACCGGCCTACCTGATGACGCTGCCGATCCTCGCGATGGTCCTTATGATGCCGGTGGGCCTGTACATCACCGGCGACGGCAGCATAATCGAGGGCTCCGGCTCTGTCGCCATCCTCTGGTCGATCAGCTTCGCCATCCTCGTATCCTGGATACTGGTCCTGGGACGCGGCGGCACCTCGATCAACGAACTGATGCGTGTATTCATGAAAGGTGCCGGATCGCTGTTGCCGATTGCGACGATCCTGCTACTCGCACTGGCGCTCGGCGATGTAGCGAACCTGCTCGGCACGGGCCCCTACGTGGCCGGCCTGGTCGGCTCCGCAGTGCCCGAACCGCTGCTGGCACCGCTGGTCTTCATTGCGTCCGCCTTTATCGCGTTTTCCGTCGGCTCGAGCTGGGGCACGTTCGCCATCATGATCCCGATTGCCATTCCAATCGCCACCACGCTCGGCCTGCCGGTACCACTGATGCTCGGTGCCGCAATCTCCGGCGCCATATTCGGTGATCACGCCTCCCCGATCAGCGACACCACTGTTGTCGCGTCAATGGCATCCGCCACCGACCACATCGACCATGTGCGCACGCAGTTGCCCTATGCGTTGCTGGCGGCATCGATCGCTGCTGTCGGGTTCCTGGTATTGGGGTTGTTGGCGTAGCTGCCGTGCAACTTCCCGAGGTTGCCGGTCCGGATTATTCATGAACGCTTTACTGCAGGGGTTGGCGAAGGCGCACCCCGGGGAGGGCTTTTCAGGGACGCTGTAAATACGTCCCTGTACGCTCTGTGCCGGACGTCCCTGTCCGGCACAGCCCTGAAAAGCCCTCCCCGGGGCACACCTCCGCCCCGACCATCGTGCCGTTCATGAATAATCCGCCATCGCGCCATCGGCACTGCATCCGAAGCATCCGTCGACCACAGAGGAGCACCGGTACCCCCTGCCGGGGGCCCTTTGACGGAAATAAAGCGGACCGAAGGGAGCCATTCCGTCAAAGACCCAGCAGGGGGTATCGGGGCGGCGCAGCGGTCCTTCAGTTAAAAGAAAGCGATCGGGCTACCGGCAGGTATACTTCGGCCACCGCTTCTGCGAGCGGCATGACGTCCGGACCGCGCCGGTTCGTCAGTACAAGTACTGTCATGCGCTCGTCGGGGTACCGAATGACGTAGTTGCGAAAACCGCTGGTGCTGCCGTCGTGGTGCAGGCGGCGGTGGCCGCCCGCTTCGTCGACACGCCAGCCAAGACCGTAGTCCCCGAAGTTACCGGTCCACATCTGTTCGAGAGTCTCCCGCTGCAGCACCGATTCGGTATACAGCGCCTGGTCCCATTTAAAGTAGTCGAGCGCGGACGTATAGATGCCGCCATCACCCAGCACGGCACTGGTCGTGCTCTGGTCGCTAAGTGTCACCTCGCCATTTTCGACGGTATAGCCCAGCGCCCGGTGCGGCACCTCGGATATACCTTTCTGGTAGGCAACCGAGTTGTCCATGCCGAGCGGTGCGAACAGGTACTTTTCGAGAAACGCAGGAAATGTCATGCCGGTCCGGTTGATCAGCATCGCAAGCATCGCGTAGGCGGTATTGCTGTAGCGATACCCGGTTCCCGGTTCGAAGTACGTGCTGTCGACCTCGTACATCTTCTGGCAACGCGTACCGGTCGGATACCTGGCCCTCGTAGTCATCGGGGATCAGTGATTCGTAGTCGATCAACCCTGAATTGTGCTGCAGCAGGTGGCGGAGCGTGATGCGGCTGCCGTAATCGGGAAAGCCGTCAAACAGTTCGACCAACGTGTCATCGAGCGAGAGTTCGCCCTGCTCGACGAGCATCATTATTGACGTAGCCGTAAATTGCTTGGTCAGCGATGCAAGCCTGAAATTCGTCTCCGGCCGCACCTTTGCACCGTTGGCAAGGTCGGCCATGCCATAACTGCGAGATCACCGGCGGTTCGCCGTCCCTTATGACAATGACCGAGGCGCCGGGCACGTCCGTGCCCTGGTATGCAGCGAACAATTCGTCCATTTGTTGCTCCCTGCGGTCAGCGCACGCCGCGCCTGTTAACAGGCCGATTAGCAAAAGCAGTGTCGAGGGCTTGATCACCGCGGCGCCCTGAGGCCGTCAGCGGCCGGGAATCGACTATCATTTTTTCGTCGCATCGTTACAGAAACCCTTCAAAGTTAAAATCCACCGGCCCGCTCATCAGCGCAACATCGTCGGCACGAATTTCAATATCGACTTTACCGCCGGGCAGCTCGACGCTGGCTCGCGGCGCATCAAGCAAGCCGCGTGCATTGGCAATAAAAACCGCCGCACAGGCGCCGCTGCCGCAGGCCATCGTCAGGCCGGCGCCTCGCTCGTAGACGGACAGCCGCATGCGCGCACCGTCGAGCATCTGCGCGATACCGATGTTGGCCTGCTCGGGGAACAGCGGATGTTCCTGCAACGGCGGCGCGAGTTTGGCCACATCAATCGCGTCAAGGTCATCGACGAAGAACACGGCGTGCGGATTGCCGACGCTCGCGGCGGCGGCATCCGACAGCGGGCCGTTCCCGATGTCGAGATGCAGCGTGTCGCACTCCTCGCTCAACGGAATACGGCGCCAATCCATGCTGACCCGGCCCATCTCGCACCGCACCAGTTGTTTGCCGATGCGCTCGCAACGCAGCGCACCTGCCAGTGTCTCGATTGTGACTGCATCACCCTGCTGTTCTTCAAGCAGCAACCAGGCCACGCAGCGCGTCGCATTGCCGCAGGCCTCTGCTTCGCGACCGTCCATGTTGATGATGCGCATGAACGCATCAGCGCCGGTTGCCGTGCGCGCCCGTTCGAGGACAATCAGCTGGTCGGCACCGACACCAACCTGCTGGTCGCAGATGTGCACGACCTCGGGCGTGTCCGGATCGAAAGGGATTTCGCGCGCATCGACGATAACGAAATGATTGCGCAGGCCGTTCATCTTGATGAACGGGCGGCCGCGCACAGGCGCTTTCATGCGGCCTTATCCAGACAGGCATCGATGATGCGCAGGAACACATCGGCGCCTCTGTCAATCAGTGCGTCAGGAAAGTCGTAGTCTTCATTGTGCAGCGCTGGCATGTCCTCGCCCGCGCCCAGCGCAAAAACGCGCCTTCCGACTCGCGGGTAAAGCGGCCAAAGTCCTCGGACCAGCGAAATGGCCTGGCGGCTTCAACCAGCGGCAACCCCTCGCAAGCCAGCCGGATCGTTGCTACGGCGCGAGGTGCATTGACCGTAGCGGCAAATACGTCCTCGTACTGGATGTCGACGTCAAGATTTTCGCCTTTCGCGATATCACGCACGCGCCCCTCGCAATGGCTCACCAGCGTTTGCATCAGTGCGTCCGATTCCGTCCGCAGTGTCGCCCAAACCGCGGCAGTGCCGGGTGACACGCCGAACGCACGATCACCGAGCCTGGCGCCAACCACCGTGGCAAACGCAAGTTCGCCACCCGAATCGAAGTCGTCCGATAAACCTTCCAGCAACGCGATGATTTCACGCATGGCCCGCGACGGGCTGCGCCCCGTTTCCGGCTGGGCCGCATGCGCCGTGCAGCCCGTGAGCCGGATGTCGATGCCGCGCGACGCACAGGTAAATGTGCCGTCCCGGACCACGACCTGTCCCAGCGGATAACCTGGCAGGTTGTGCAATGCGAATACGCGATCGGGCCGTATGGCGGCAAATCCGGCATCGTCGGCAACTGCATTCGCGCCATCCCCGGTTTCCTCCGCGGGCTGGAACAGCAGGACGACTCTCCCATTGCGCGGACGCTTCTTGGCAAGCGCTGCGCCAACGGCGGCGAGTATCGCCATATGGCCGTCGTGGCCGCACTGGTGCGAAATGCCGTCAGTCGTCGAACGGTGTGGCATGTCGTTCGTCTCAAGGATGGGCAGCGCATCGAGTTCGCTGCGCAGCATGATCGTCGGACCGCTGCCCGACTCACCAAAGATGATTGCGACGCCGGTGCCGCCGAGCCCGGTCAAGATCTCATCCGGCGCCAGCGCCTTGAACCAGGTGATAATTTTTTCCGCCGTGGCCGTTTCGCCTCCGGAAAGTTCCGGTGCGGCATGCAACGCGTGACGCAGTGATTTGGCTGTATTCATGGGTGCGCATGATGTCAGGAAGCCCGCAAAGTTTCAGCATGAATTGCCTCACCACGCCCTGACAGAGTAAATTCCGGGAGTCGGAGCAAGCAAGCGGAAGTTATTAATGAGTACGACGGAGACACTTTTTCGCGATGACGCATACCTTGCGGAGTGCGAGGCAACGGTCATCGACACGACCGACGGCGCTGTAATTCTCGACCGTACCGTGTTCTACCCGATGGGCGGCGGGCAACCAGGAGATACCGGCACATTGAGCTGGGACGGTGGCTCCGCGCAGGTCATCGACACGCGTTACGGCGATCGCGGTGCCATTCGGCATATCCTCGCGGACAATGCCGAAGCGCCACCGGAAGGCGCGAATATTACGGCGGCTATCGACTGGGACCGGCGCTATCGCCACATGCGCATGCACACGGCGCTGCATCTGCTCGGCGTCGTCCTGAAATACGGCGTCACCGGCGGCAATATCAGCGCCGAGCGCAGCCGCCTCGACTTCGACATGCAGGATGGTGTCGACCGGGATGATGTCAACGACCAGCTTCGGGCACTTGTCGAAGCCAACCATGCAGTCACGTGCCGCTGGATTACCGACGCCGAACTGGCCGCAAACCCGGATCTCGTCCGCACGATGTCCGTACAACCGCCCAAAGGGGCGGGCAAGGTGCGCCTGCTCGACATCGATGGTGTCGACTTGCAGCCGTGTGGCGGGACGCACCTGAAGTCGACCGGTGAAGTCGGCAAGGTACAGGTGTGCAAGGTTGAGAAAAAAGGGGCGCGTAATCGACGCGTATACATCGAACTGGACTCATAACAAATAATGACAAGCAGTCACCCGGCCACGCCGGACAGTCCCGCCCCGGTATCGGCGGGCGAACGAATTGACGCAATCGACACGCTTCGCGGGGTTGCCGTCCTCGGCATTCTCGTCATGAACATCTATGCGTTTGCGATGCCATTTGCGGCTTACACGAACCCGTTCGTGATGGGCGGGCAGGAGTGGTACAACCTCGGCACCTGGTTCGTGACCCACATCCTGTTCGACCAGAAGTTCATGAGCCTGTTCTCGATGCTGTTCGGCGGCGGACTCGTGCTGATGTGGGAACGCTCCGAAGCTCGCGGCACACCGCTCGCCGGTGTTTATTACCGCCGCATGTTCTGGCTGCTGGTAATCGGGGCGCTGCACGCTTATTTCATCTGGTTCGGCGACATACTGTTCTCTTATGCGGCGCTTGGCATGCTTATCTATCCATTGCGCAAGCGTTCACCCCGCGCCCTGATCATCATTGCCTGCCTGCTGCTGCCAGTCGCGCTGCTGATCAACCACGGCGCGTACTACTACATGAGCGACCTGAAGGAGCGCAGTCAGGAGATTGCCGAATTGCGCGATGCGGGCGAAACATTGAGCAGCGAACAACAGGACACGCTCGATGAGTGGCAGGAAATCGCCCTCTTCCTGGTCCCGACGGAGGCATCCATCCGCGATGACGTCGAAGCGCACCGGGGCAGCTATGCCGACATATTCGAACACCGCGTGCCACTCGTCGCAATGATGCAGGCGCAGGGATTGTTTGCCTTCATGCTGTGGCGCGTTGGCGGCCTGATGCTGCTTGGCATGGCGCTCATGAAGCTTGCCATTCTTTCAGGGAGACGAAGCCCGGGCTTCTACCGTCGCATGATGATGGCCGGCTACGGGCTTGGATTGCCGATCATGCTTTACTCCTGCGTCGATCTGTATGCGCACGGTTTCGACAGCCTGTACACCATGAAGCAGGGTGGCATTGCGAACTACATCGGCAGCGTACTGGTCGCGTTCGGGCACCTTGCCCTTGTCATGCGCATTGTGCAGTCCGGCGCGCTGTCCCGCCTGATGCGGCGATTCGCTGCCGTCGGGCGCATGGCCTTTACGCACTACCTGCTGCATTCGCTGATACTGACGAGCATATTTTACGGCTATGGTCTCGGCCTGTACGGCGATGTTCCACGCCTGGCCCAGATGCTGTTCGTGATTGCCGTCATAGGGCTGCAACTTTACGTCAGCCCGCTGTGGCTCGAGCGGTTCCGTTTCGGGCCGGCTGAATGGCTGTGGCGTTCGCTGACGTACTGGCGCCGTCAGCCAATACGGTCATGAATTATCCGGACCAGGGCCGGGGAACTGTCTAGCGGCCCGCCGGTGTATAGGCTTCCGCCTCATCTTTGGTCAACTCTTCGACACGCAGGTCCCAGTCGGCCAATGTTGCGCTGATGCGCAGGCGGAACCGTCCGCTTTCGCGGAACAGTCGCACGCCGTTGCCACGCTGCTTGGTTTGCAGTACGAGCCCCTTGTGGAATCCGGTGGCGCCGTCGAGCAACGTAATTTCGATTGCCATCGACTGAGGGAAATCGGAATTGACGCGCCAGTCGAGGATCCATGGTGCCTGGACTTCGAACTCCTGGGTCGTCGAGCTACCGCTGCCGGTCAGGTGCGCAACCCTCTCCTTGCTGTCGGCGGCGGCGGCAGCGAGAAAGAGGATGACAAGTGTAAGTATTGCTGTTGTACGCATGGTTCATTGTCCCATTGTTGTGCGCTGTCAGGTGGCGATTGATTGCTGTTACACGTCAGACGCGGTCGCGGCCGCAATGTTCCGGTGTTATCGCATCCTCGGTAATGATGCAGTCCATCGGTACGTCGAACGCTTGCGGATAAATCGTGCGCAGCGCGCAGCGCCGGTAGCCTACGCCGATCGTCAGCGGCTTCAGGTCGTACGACGCCAGCGTCCGGTCATAGTATCCGCCGCCATTGCCCAGCCGGTGCCGGTTCTCGTCGAAGCCGACAAGTGGCGACACGACGACGTCTGGCTGCACCGGCTCACCGCCAGGCGGCACCGGAATTTTCAGCGCGCCCGGCACCAGCGTGTCACCGGGGCGCCAGGGCAAGAAGGCCAGCGGCTGGTCCTTGCCCGTTACCACCGGGAGCGCCAGCGTAAAACCCCGGGCCGCAGCCCCGGCACACCAGTCGCGCAGGTCCGGTTCACCGCGAATCGGCCAATAGACCGCCACGACCGTGCCAGCGGATTTCGGCAGCACGGCATCCAGCCCATCCGCGATACTGGCATCCAGCAGACGCCGCTCCGCGGTCTTGATGGACCGGCGCAAGCCGATCAGGCGTTGCCGCTCGCGATTGCGCCACGCCTTGATATCGTCCACGGCATCGCCGCTGATCCCGTCGACATCGGGTAATGCGCACGGTGGTGAAGCATAGCCACTGTGCTTGTAGTTGTCGTTGCTCATGACTGCTCGTAACCCGTGCCGCACCGATGATCAGGCCGAAAGGATACGGTACAGCCAATGCCGGTACCAGATCACCTCGCAACGAAATTCTTTACGCCGCGCAGTAATCAGGGAAAATGGCGTACCGCCGCAACCGCCTGCACGCCTCCGTCGCCAATCCTCGGCAGGATCGGCAATGGGTGCATACCAGCGGAACAAGGCGATACAGGTAACCAGAAAGGAAATCAAATATGCTTAATGAATTCAAAAAGTTTGCGATGCGGGGGAATGTTGTTGATATGGCGGTCGGCATTGTTATCGGCACCGCATTCACCAAGATCGTCACATCACTGGTGCAGGACGTCATTATGCCGCCGATCGGCCTCGCGCTGGGCAGGGTCGATTTCAGCCAGCTTTATATCGACCTGACCGGGTCCGACTACGCCTCGCTTAAGGCGGCGCAGGAGGCGGGCGCGGCCACAATCAACTACGGTATGTTCATCAATTCAGTGATCAATTTCATAATCGTTGCGTTTGCGATTTTCATGGTCGTCAAGGCGATGAACACGCTGGTGCGGAGGGAGAAAGAGACGCCGCCCGAGCCGGCCGCGCAATCGGCGGAAGTCCTGCTGCTGACTGAAATCCGGGACGCCCTGCGGAAGGGTTAGCCGCTGCGCCAGGGTGTCCCCGGCCAACAGGGTTGCCAATAGCCGCCCTCCCGGCGTTTTCGCCAGGAGGGCCGCGCGTTGCGGTTGCTTAGTCCGAGTCGCTGTCGCGGTAGCGCTCGAACCACGCCAGGATATTGTCGACCTTGGCAATCAGGTGCGACGGCCGCGCGGCGATACCGTGCGACGCTTCGGGGACTCGTACCAGCGCGGTATCAACCCGCCGTAGCTTGAGCGCCTGGTAATACTGCTCGGACTCCGAGATCGGCGTGCGGTAATCCTGTTCGCCGGTCAGCAGCATGGTCGGTGTCGTTACATTGCCGACCAGCGACAGCGGGGAGCGCTTCCAGTAGGCATCAGGGTCCTCCCACGGCAGGCTCGCAAACCAGTAGCCCGGCATGAATGTCCCGATATCAGTTGTCAGCGTCATGCTGGTCCAGTTGATGACCGGTTTTGCCGACACGGCCGCGGCAAAACGCTCCGTCTTGCCGACGATCCACGCGGTCAGCACGCCGCCGCCCGAACCGCCGGTGACGAACAACTGATCGCTGTCGATGAATCCGCGCTCGATAATCGCATCAACGCCGGATACCAGGTCATCGTAATCCTGGCCCGGGTAGTTGTGGTGTATTTCATTGGCAAAGTCATAGCCGTAACTGGTGGACCCACGAGGATTCGCATACAGGACGACATAGCCTGCCGCGGCAAATAACTGGACTTCAGCGCTGAAGTGCGGGCCGTAAGCGGCGAAAGGCCCACCGTGTATTTCGAGGATCAGCGGGTATTCCTGTTGGGGATCGAAATTCGGCGGCGTTACCAGCCATCCTTCGATTTCCAGGCCATCGGCCGACGACGTCCAGCGAATCGCTTCAACGTCACCGAGCGTACGGTGTGCCAGCAAATCTTCGTTAAGCGCTGTCAGCTGCCGTGAATTGCCACGCAAGTCACCAACGCCAACGTCGGCGGGCCGTAGCGCGCTGCCACGAGTGTAGGCAAAGCTGCCGCCACCGGCGACGGTAAACCCGCCGCTGGTGTACGGCCGGCCGATTGACGCACCACTGACATCACTGACGAGCGTCTGCAGCGAGCCGTTCAGGTCCATGCGGGCAACCAGCGTCTTTCCATGATCGTCATAGCGGACGAGTAAGCGATTGGAACTGCCCGCCCACTGCACCGCACTGATCGAACGGTCGAGGTCCGCGTTGACCACACGCTTGTTGCTGCCGTCAGCATCCATGACATGCACGCGCGTGTTGTGATAGCCCATCTTGCGGTCATCGAACCCGAGCCACGCGATGCGCCGTCCATCCGGCGATACGGCCGGTGCGAAGTCCGGGCCGTCACGGTCTGTCAAATACCTCGAGCTCGCCGGACGCGACGTCGACGAACCAGATTTCAGATTCGACCGGATCGTATTGCCATTCATCGACACGATTGGCCGAGAAATAAATGCGCTGTCCGTCACGCGACCATGATAGCGGGCCGCCGTGCTGGAACGGGCCGCTGGTCAGTTGCCGCGGTGTCCCGCCGTCGGCGGGCACGACAAACAGGTGGTTATAGCCTGGCTCGACATAGCCGCCGCCGTCGGAACGGTAAAAAACGTCTTCGATCACCTTCACCGGCGGTGCCCACTCGGCGCCTTCAGGCTTGGCGGGCGGCTTGGCCAGTGGCTCCTGCGAGTCCGGCACCCGCATTGAAAATGCAATTTGCGAACCGTCCGGGGACCATGCAACAGACGATGGGCTTTCGGCAGGTTATGGTCAAAGGGCCGTCTGCCGGCTGTCCATCCAGCGGACATAAAGTTCCGGACCACGGCCTTCAGCCGACGATACGTACGCCAGGCGCTCGCCATCCGGCGACCAGCGCGGACCCTGGTAGCTGTCCGCTCCGGACAGAAGCGGGCGATGCCCGGAACCGTCGGTGGATACCACCCAGATATTGGCACGCGCGCGATCGGTCATGATGTCCATGGACTGGCGCACGTAGGCAATGCGCTGCCCGTCGGGTGCTATCTGTGCGTCCGCAGCGATTTCCAGTTCGAATATGTCGGTATTGCTTAGCACGGCGGGCGTGGCGCCGGCGGCAGCCGGCAGCAGCGATGCAATCAACAGGGCACGAAACAGCATGGTCAGCTCCTGGCTCGGGTTCGGGGAGGCGTCGGCACGACTAATCCGCGAATCGGTGACGGATCCGGCCAGACGATGCTGCGTATTCTACGCTACCGATGCCGACAGCGGGCAACGGTTCAGGCGGGTGGTTTGCGACTGGCACGGCGCACAGCCGGCCCGGCCCGTTAATTGTTGGATACTTTTTGCGAAATGCGGGATGCGGCGGCCTCGGCCGTCGCTGAGAACAGCTTGCGAAGGCGCTGCGTATCGACCACCCGGCTCCAGGGCTCAACGATATGCACCTGGTTGCGCCCGGCATGCTTCGCGGCGTAGCAGGCAGCATCGGCCAGCCGGAACAATGACGCCATGTCCTGCACGGCACTGGTCGGTGCAACACCGATACTGATGCCAACCGAGTAGTACTCCCTGCCCCATGCCAGCCGGTAGCCGGACACCCGGTTGCGAATCTCTTCAGCCAGCTGGCGTGCACGCCCCGCTGGCCCGCGCTCGCAACCATTCTGTCATCGTGTAAGCTTCCCTTCATGCGATTGCCGGGCTTCGTATTTAATCCGGCATGAGCCGATAATCGGACAACGCGGGACCACGCAGGAGTGCACAGTCCAAGGATTCACCGAGACTGCAAAAACGGTATAGTAAAAGGTTGTTTTTTATTGCTAATTTAGCTCAGACAGCGCGGATTTCCGGGGGGCGTACTGGCCCTATATGGTCTTGCCGGGCCATTGCGGAGCGGTTTCCGACCGAGGTGCAGCGTGGCCGACACTAAAATGCGTTTCCTGTTCGTATCGATCGACGCCCTGATCAGCGACATCGCCTGGCAGGTCGCGAAAGAAGGCCACGACGTTCGTTACTACATCGGTAACGAATCGGAACAGAGTATCGGCGACGGCTTCGTGCCCAAGGTCGACGAGTGGGAACCGCATGTCGACTGGGCGGACGTCATAGTATTCGACGATGTACTCGGCCAGGGTGATATCTCGCAGAAACTTCGTGCCGAAGGCCATGCGGTCGTTGGCGGCACCACGTACACCGACCGGCTCGAAGATGATCGCTCGTTCGGCCAGGAGGAAATGAAAAAGCACGGCGTGTCGATAATCCCGTTCCAGGACTTCACTGATTTCGACTCAGCCATTGCTCATGTCGAAAAGAATCCGGGTCCGTACGTCATCAAGCCGAGTGGTGAGGCGCAGAACATCAAGCGCCTGCTGTTCGTCGGCCAGGAAGATGATGGCAAGGACGTCATTCACGTCCTGCAATCGTACAAAGCCGTCTACTCCGACACGGTCAAACAGTTCCAGCTGCAAAAGCGAGTGCGCGGCGTCGAGGTCGCCGTCGGTGCGTTTTTCAATGGCAAGCAGTTCATGCACCCGATCAACGTCAATTTCGAGCACAAACTGCTGTTCCCGGGTGACATCGGGCCGGCCACCGGCGAAATGGGCACCTGCATGTACTGGAGCGGCCCGAACAAGATCTACCGCTCGACGCTGGCCAAACTGGAGTCACGGCTGGCGGAGGAAGGTTATGTCGGTTACATCGACATCAACTGCATCGTCAATGGACAAGGCATTTATCCGCTCGAGTTCACAGCCCGGTTTGGCTACCCGACGATCAGCATCCAGGTCGACGGATTATCGATGCCGGTGGCCGAGTTCCTGCACGGCATGGCAACCGGCTCTTTGGTAAATTTCAAGTACAAAAAAGGTTTCCAGATCGGCTTGCGCGTCGTCGTGCCGCCGTTCCCGTACAACGACCCGAAGACGTTCGAGGCAAACTCGCGCGACCGCGTCGTCATCTTCCGCAAACCGAATTACGAAGGCATACACATCGAGGACGTCAAACTCGTCAATGGGGAATGGCTGATCACCGGCCATACCGGCGTCGTGCTGATCGTCACGGGCTTCGGTGTTTCGGTCAAACAGGCCCAGGCGCAGGCCTACCAGCGCGTTAAAAATATCCTTATTCCGAACATGTACTACCGCAAGGATATCGGTGACCGGTGGTTCGAGGACCACGACAAGTTGCACACCTGGGGCTACCTGCGTGAGAGCTGATTTGGCCGCCCCTGAAGCTTGAAGCATATAGATCGTGATACATTTGGCACCACCCGGACGCACGTGAGGTTGACGATGCTATGCAGGAATCCAGACTCATGGAAATGCTGACCGGTTACGCGGCCGCGCATCAGCATCCGGTCAATATCGCCGTACACATGATCGGTATCCCGGTCATCATGTTCGGTGTCATGATTCCATTGTCGTGGGTGTCATTTGAAATTTCAGGAGTCAGTGTCACCGTAGCGCATGCCGTGTTGCTGGCTTTGTTTGTCTTCTATTTTACACTGGACAGCCTGTTCGCCGTCGTTTTCCTGGTGTTCTCGAGTATCGTACTGTGGCTGGCGCAACAAGTCGCCGCGGAACCCATGCAGGTATCCGGGACTATCGCTGCTGCCGCCTTCGTCGGCGGGTATGCGGCACAGTTCATCGGGCATGCGATCGAGAAGTCGCCGCCGGTGATCCTGAAGCACCCTGTGCAGGCCAACCTTGCGGCACCTTTTTCACCGTTGTTGAAGCGTTCAAGCTGCTCGGCCTGCGCGATGACCTGTTTCGGCGGGTTCAGCAGCGTATTGCGGAACGGCAATCGGCCTGAACGTGGCGTTGTTGCGGAATGCGTCTTTCTTGGAGGTAAACATGCGTTGGTGGCAGGCTGTTCTGATGCTCGCCGTGCCATCTGGTGTCATGGCGGATGTGGAGATGAAATTCAGCGACGGCTCCGCGTTTGTCGTCACTGACGGACGCGTACTGTTCGGTGATCCGTCCAATTCGGTGCTGTATACGCCTGATCGAGATGGACTGATCATCCTCAATAACGACGAAAAATCGTGGATGGAGATGAAGCCGGGCTTTGCTGACGAAGTCGCCAGGCACCAGGCGGCACAACTCGACAAAATGCTGGCCGGATTGACGCCGGAAGAACGGCAGCAGGTACGGGATGCGCTTCCCGAGGTGTACGCACCGGTGCCCGCCGAAGCACCGGTCTTCCAGATTAAACGCACGGGGTTGCGTGACGTCGTTGCGGGCTTTGACTGTGAAGAAGCCGAAATCTCCGGCGGCGCGGGCGATATCAATGAAATTGTCTGCATTGCCACAGCGGAGGAACTCGGTATTTCCAGCACCGACTTTGACGCATTGACCGGATTCATGAACCGTCTGTCGGAAATTGCTTCAATGTCGCCGGACGACGATTCCTTTATCGATATCGCGACGCTCGGCGGCATCCCGGTGCGCAGCGAAAACCTCGAATATGGCGAGTTGTCGGAACTGACAAGTATCACGAGCACCGGCATTGACGCTGACCGGCTCGACATTCCGCCTGATTACCAACAGGTCGCCCTCGAGGACGCGCTCGCGCGTTAGCGTCCTGTCAATGTTGGTGACCGTCGCGGTAGCGGCTGGCGATTATCGTGTGGTCCCGCGCGAGCTCCAGCACGACATCGGCCGTTTGCGGCAAAGCCGCGAGTGCCACGCGCGTTAAACGCTCGAAGTACTGGACGAATTGCACGATGCCGGCGTCACTCATGATCCCGCGGCCCGGACGGCTTGCCGCGAGCTTGCGCTCCTGCTCGGCACGCCATAACGGCACTACCCCGAAATCCGGTATTTGCAGGTAGCACAATGCGTCGAGTCCGGCAAAGATCGGCGCATAACGTTCGCGCAGGCAGTCATTGATATAGCTGCGCCAGTGGCCGTCGCGGTCTTCGGCTGCTTCCAGCCCGTTTATCGGTTGCTGCAATTCGGAATCCGGCTGCGGCGGCGTGCCGACGCACCAGCCTTCGAGTATGACGGCGTCCAGCGGCCCGTCGATACTCGCCCATTCACTTTCAGCGACACGATCATCGGTCGCCTTGTCGAATACCGGGACACGCAATGTCTCACCCGCTTTCAGCGATCGCAGATCTCCGAGCGTCTGGCGCATCAGCACGGTATCGTGGGTTCCTGGCACACCGCGTACACGCAACAGCGGATGAACCTCTGTAGCCAGTGCTTCGCGGCTCAACTTGTCGAGATAAAAGTCGTCGATGGACAATACGGCCGCGCGTTGGCCGGCCTCGTGTAATGCCGCTTTGAGAAACTGTGCGAGCGTCGACTTGCCGGTGCCCTGCGCGCCATTGATACCGAGCAGGAATGGCGCTGTCTGGCGCGCGCGCCTGGACAGCCAGTCAGCGAATGGCAGGTAATGACGCTGCGCGGTAATTGAGAATTCCGCCGGCAACGAGTGCGCCTTGATGAATTGCGGCAGGACTGTTGGTGGAAGCTGCATGGCAACGTCAGCGTACACCGCTACCTTTCCGCGCAAAAGCGCAACGCCTTCCGCGCCGGCTGAGACATGCCTTCCGCGCGAGCTCATGGCCCGGATTATTCATGAACGGCACGGTGCGGTCGGTAGGCGGAGGCGCGCCCCGGGGAGGGCTTTTCAGGGACGCTGTGAATACGTCCCGGTCACTAAGGGGCTCTGTGAGCGGACAGCCCTGATTCAGGCTGGGCCCTGAAAAGCCCTCCCCGGGTGCGCATTCGCTTACCGCCCCGACCATCGTGCCGTTCATGAATAATCCAGGCTAGGAGTCAGCGCATCCTGAAAACATCAGCACAGCGACAAAACCGGCAATCAGCAGCGGTATCAAAACCGCCCTGAATCGGCGTCCAAACTGGCTTCCGGTGGGGTCTTCTGGCGGTGACATGATGCTCGGATACTTATGTATCAGGGGCGGGCGTAGCCGCGGGAAACCCGGCCCATAATGCTCCGGTTCTCGACCGCAGGCAACATCTCCGCTTACGGTTTTTTGTGGTCCATTTCCAGCAACGGACGAGAACGCCGACGGCTGGTCAGGCGCTGGCCTTATGGGAATCGATGCCGCTATGCGACGGACCTATCCGAACAACACGATCCGCGTGCCGTATCGTTTCACGGCGATGTGCCACGACGATGAGCGTCATGCTCAGGCGCGACAATCGTTCATTGACGTCGCGTTCGCTTTGCGCATCGAGGTGGCTGGTAGATTCATCGAGAAACAGCAGCTTCGGGCGGCGATACAGCGCTCGCGCCAGCATAATTCGCTGCTTCTGCCCGCCCGACAGCGCCGCGCCCATATCGCCGACCAGCGTAAAGTACTTCATCGGCATACGCTCGATGACTTCTGCAATATCGGCGATTCGGGCACAGGCCGCGACCCGCCGGATATCCGCGTCCGGGTCGAAGAAGCTGATATTGTCTATCAGCGTGCCGGCAAAAAGCCGGTCGTCCTGCATGACCGATGCAATTTGCTGCCGGTAGCGCAACAATCCGTACCGGGCCAGCGAGGTGCCATCCACGAGCACGGCACCCCGGCTTGGCTGTAACAGCCCCATCATGATCTTCAGCAGTGTTGTCTTGCCACAGCCGGACGGTCCCGTGATCGCAACGTGCTCACCTGGTGCGATGGCAATATCGATATTGTCGAACACCAGCCCGTCATTGTCGGCATAGCGATACGCCAACCCCTCCGTCGCAATTGGCAGGCACGTCCCGGTTGTTTCCGGTACGACGACTTCCTGCGAGAAGGCCGGCTCCGGATCGGTCTGCACGATGTCCGCGAGACGATCCAGCTGCACGCGGGCCAGGCGAAATTCGAAACACCTGTCGATTAGCGCCGACGCCCGTTCCGTGAACTGGACGCGGTAGGCAAGAAAAGCAACCAGCATGCCGATCGTCAATCGCGTGTCAAAAATGGCGATTGCGCCCAACCAGATGACGATGATCTGTTGCAGGCCAAATACCAGCCGGTTGCAGCCCGACTGCCAGACCTGGAGCCGACTGGCACGAACGGTCGCGCCCAGCGTATCGACCAGATAGTTCTGGAACACCAGCTCACGCTGGCACTCCTTGCCAAAATTCTTGATCGCCAGGATGCCGCGAACCGACTCGAGGAAGAAACTGTCTTTTCTGGCGCCGTTGACCAGTACTTCCTGCGACGCCGCGTGCAAACGCGGAAAAAGCGCAAGCCTGACGAAGAAATAGACAATCACCGATGTCGCAACTATCGCGGCAAGCGTAATGCTGTACAAAACCATGACCACGAGTGTGGTCAGTGCCATCAGGCCGTCGAGCACGGCTTCGACGAACTGCGTAGTAATGAGTCTCTGCAACGCCGTTACCGAGCCGAAACGCGACTGCACGTCACCAAGATGCCGCTTCTCAAAATAATCGAGCGGCAGGCGCGTCAGGTGGTGAAAGACTCTGACAGTCCATTGCAGGTTCAGGCTGGTTGACAGTGTCACAACAATCCATGAGCGCAGCATCGAGACCAGGCTGTTGATGCAGACCAGCAGCGCGAACGACAGCGCCAGAAGGTTCAGCAGGTCACGGTCACTACTAATCACGACGTCGTCGATAACGAGCTGGCTGTAGAACGGCAGTACCAGCGCAATGACCTGCAAACTCACTGACACGGCAAAAACGATGGCGAGGGTATGAGCCAGTCCGCGGGTGTTGGCGGTGATGTCACGCAATCGCAACCGCGTACGGTCCTCGCCCCGGGTAAAACGGGCGGTCGGCACGAGTTCCAGCGCGACACCGGTAAATAACCGGCGCAGTTGCCGCAATGACAGAGTTGTCCGGCCAACGGCCGGATCAACGATGACGGCAGTGGCGGACCGGACCTGCTCCAGAACAACATAGTGGTCCATGTTCCAGTGGAGAATGCAGGGCAGGTTGAGGCGGTTTAATTCGTCCGGCTCGAGACGAACTGCACGCGGCGCAAGATCGAGTGCTTGCGCAAACTGCATCAGGTCGGCGAGCGTCGCGCCCTTCTGCGAAATTGTCCAGCGCCGGCGCAAGCCGGCCAGGTCGGTCCGCAAACCGTGTGCCGATGCGACCATCGCAAGGCACGCAATACCGCATTCGGCCGCCTCGGTCTGCAGGATTACGGGTCCGCGCCGTGGCCTTCTGAATCGGGGGCTGAACGTGCCGGAAACCATTACTGAATCCGGCGGCCGGCACTGATCACCGGCGCAAGAATCCATTCAATAATGCGGCGCCGGTCGCGTTCGACATCGGCGAGCACCGTCATGCCCGCCTGCAATGGAAGCGAAAGGCCGTGTGCATCGATCGCCTGGGACTCCAGTGACACCTTGACGACAAACGAAGGAACGTGGGCCGCGATCGGTACCGGGTAATCCGCCGGCTGCACCACGGTCCCGGATATCGCCGCAACCGTGCCGTGCAGCGCGCCGTACTTCTGGTGCGGGTATGCATCGACCCGCAACTCGACCGGCGCACCGGTGCGGATGAAGCCGATCGCCCGGCTTGGCACGAGCAATTCGACATAGTAGCGGGCGTCGTTCGGCAGCAGCGTAAGGACCGGGCGGCCGGGGACGAGCGTGTCGCCAATCCTGGCCCGGAGGCCGCTGATCCGTCCGTTCACCGGCGCCGTGATCGCGATGGCGTTATTGCCACGCGCATCGGCCAGCCTTTGCAGGAGCTGCTGCCGCGCGGCGTCCAGCACCGCTTGTTGCTGTTCGAATACGAGCGGCAGCTCGCCGAGTTCATCGGCAAGCGTGGACAACGCAGCGGCACTCCGGGCCTGCTCTCGCTCAAGTGTCGTGTACGCGAGTGCATCATCAAGGTAGGAAGCACGAGCGCGTTGCACGTCTGCGGGCGCCAGGTGGCCCTGTGCGGCGATGGCGGTCAACCGCTCGAGCTCGGCTTCGCGCAACGCGAGGCGTTCGCCTGCAACGGCGAGCTGCCGCGCGAGTAACGATTGTTGCACGCGCGTGGCAGCAAGGTGCCGTTCCTTCGCCGCGACTCGCGCCGCATGTATCCGCCCGGCCTGCTCCATCTGCACGTCCACGCTCTCGAGTTCATCCCTGAGTGCCGTGAGCATTTGCGCCTCCGCGGTCGTGCCGGCGCTCGCGCGGCCCACGGACATGCTTACGAGCAGCTGGCCCCTGGTTACTTCGCCGCCGTCGGTAACCGCGACGTTGGTAACGGTACCGGCGCGGGGCGCGTACACGCGGACATTACCGCTCGTCGTTGTTACAAAGCCCGGCACCGTGTCCTTCCGCGTGTACTGGCCGAGAAACAGCACGCCAGCCACGAGGATGGCAACACCTGCCGACAACGCCGACAGCACCCTGTGGCTCACCGGCGCCGCCAGTCCCGGCCGGCCAAACACGCGGTCGGTGCGCGACCGGACGGCTTCGTCGCGAAACAGCGGCTGACTCAACATGCGGCTCCTGACCTTGTGCCTGGCGGCATTGTTTCCAGACTAGGCGCGGGCCGGACCTTGCGGCAATCCGCTCTTTGTGGGGAATTTGTGCGGTTAGCCCTGATGGTGGTTGGCTTAATCGGCCCCGGCGTTTTTTTGCCCGTCATAACCGGAAGTGCTTCGACAGCAATTGAAGTGCGCGAAGCAATCCGCCAAACTGATACGGTTCCTGGCCGTGGAGAACCCCGATGCCCCGCCGCGATCCCGACGGTACACGCCTGCCGATCAAGCTCGACAGTACGTCCAACGGCGAATACGCTCCGATTGCACTGGATAAATGCGGTATCGAGGCCAACCGGGTTGCGAGGGACAGGGCCTGGCAGAACGCCCGGCGGCGCGACCTCGACCGCCGTACCTTCCTGATGTCGTCTTGCGGCGCCGCAACGACGCTGCTCGCGTTCAACGAAGTCCATGCGCTTGCCGGCAGAACGGGCGGCACCTACGCGGTCGCGGCCGACGCCGCCATGGATGAGGCGCTGGCCGCCGAGCAACTGGGCGGCAACGAGTTCATTTTCGATGTACAGGGCCATTTCGTCGACCCGAACGGCGCCTGGGTTCGCGACAACCCGGGCCGTGCCAGTGGCTTCCGATCACTGGAGAAAGCCTCCTGCGAGTTGGCCGACGGACCTGGCCCGATGCGCACCTGGCCTGCCTCGGGCCGGATGAATTCATCAAGGACGTATTCCTGGACAGCGATACAGACATGATGGTGCTGTCGTTCGTGCCCTCGTCACGTGAGGCCGAACCGCTGACGATCGAAGAAGCGGACAATACGCGGCAGATCGTGGCGGACCTCGAGGGCAATCACCGGCTGATGCTGCACGGCCGCGTCAACCCGAACCAGGACGGTGACCTCGAAGGCATGGACGAACTGGCTGAACGCTGGAAGATCTCGGCGTGGAAAACCTATACGCAGTTCGGTCCGGACGGCAAAGGGTTTTTCCTGTCCGACGATGACACAGGCATACCTTTTATCGAAAAGGCACGCAAACTTGATGTGCGCCTGATCTGCGTGCACAAAGGGATCCCGTTCGGGCAGCGGTCCTACGAGCACAGCAAGTGCGATGACATCGGCGTGGTCGCCCGCATGTTCCCGGATGTCGACTTCCTCGTTTATCACTCCGGGTTCGTACCGGGTAAGGCCGAGGGTCCCTACGAAGGTGATGGCAGCGGCGACGGCATCGATACGCTGGTCAAGTCCCTGCTGGACAACGGCATAGCCCCGAACAGCAACGTCTATGCGGAACTCGGCAGCACATGGCGCTTCCTGATGCGCGATCCGGACAGTGCAGCGCATGCGCTCGGCAAGTTATTCAGGTACTGCGGCGAAGACAATGTACTGTGGGGCACCGATTCGATCTGGTACGGCTCGCCACAGGACCAGATCCAGGCTTTCCGCACGTTCCAGATCTCAACGGAATTCCAGGAACGCTGGGCTTACCCGGAGATCACGCCAGCGCTGCGGGCGAAGGTATTCGGCCTGAATGCCGCAGTGCCTTACGGCATCGATGCTGACGAGATTCACTTGCGCGCGAGCAGCGACAGCATCTCGCGGCGCAAGCAGAATTACCTGAACGATCCGGATCCCGCCTACCTGACGTACGGCCCGAAAACGCGCCGCGAATTCCTGAACCTGCTCCGATGGTCAGGTAATCAACCCGCCTGACCGGCAACAGGAGATTCGGCTTCTACCGCGCAGACTCCTGCCTGCCGATAAAAATATCCAGCGGCAGGATAGCGGTTACACCGACGTTCGGCGAATCGACCAGTTGCCCGATGCGTAAATCGACGGCAACACTCGCGATGATGTATGCCTCGACACGGCTGTAGCCGTACGTTGCCACGATATAGTCGACCATCGCGTCGAGTGCATTGCGCGCAGCAAGGTTGATATCCTTGTGAAGATTCTCAAGCTCGGCCACGGTACCCGACTCGAGATACCGCATGTCAGGGGGTACTGTGCCCTTCGCCTTGACGGGCAATCCGGTCACCGCATAGAAACGTTGTGACGGTATATCGAGCAGCCGTGCGGAACCTTCATAGTGCGGCCCATGCGTCAGGTCCGGTGCGTCGCGGCCGTCTTTCAGCAATTTCGTCACCAGCGTGACTTCTGCATCCATTTCGATAGCAGTGCCCGCAACCTCGCCGTCACCTTGCGCGTAGTGCAGGTCCCCCACGGCAAGCCCGCAGCCATCAACAAAACACGGCAGGTAAACGGTCACGCCGACACCCAAATACCGTATATCCATATTGCCGCCGTGCTCCCGCGGCGGCAGCGTGCGCAGGCAGGCGTCCTTTACCCGTCCATCAGGCCCGCAAAGCCCTGCCGGCGACGCGTGCGTCGGATCTGGCAGGAACAGCGTACCGCCAACGGCGGCCAGGGCCGACTCACGCGTAAGCACTGCGTCGAGTTCCGGACCTCCGGGCAGTGTCGTTACAACCCCGGGGAACGCACCGTTCGGTACGCGAATACCGGGCAGGTCTTCGGAGGTCGCGTAGCGGCGGTCAAGACGCCAGAGAATGCGGTGGTCCTCACCGATCAGGTCGGATGCAAATCCAAAGCTTGATGCGCTGGTATAGGCATAGGGGCCCGGTGCTATGTCGAGAATCGTCACGGCAATGACATCGCCGCGTTTCGCACCTTCGATATGCACGGGCCCCGTAAGCGGGTGGACGGGACCAATTTCCGGACCAGCCGAGCGGGTATCAACATAGTTGCTCTCGGGGTCCAGCACGCGATCGCTCGCATTCCGGGTTTTCAAAATAATCGTATCGCCGGGTGCTGCCCGTGCCGCCATCGGTATGTCCGGGTGCAGGCGGTTAATGCAATGCGGATCCTCGCCACAGTGCATGCCCTCCCCGCCGAGAACGACGATATCGGCGGACAATGCCGGACGCGTTTCCGCTGCCAACAGAACAAGGCACAGGCCCGGTAACAGGAACAAACTTTTGGCACTATTCATCATCCACTCCCCACTTCGTTGTAATCAAACCGTTCGGCCTCTACCGCGCAGACTCCTAGCCCGGATTATTCATGAACGGCACATTGATCGGGGCGGAGGTGTGCCGGGGAGGGCTGTTCGAGGGCTGTGCCGAACAGGACGTCCGGCACAGAGCGTACAGGACGTATTTACAGCGTCCCTGAACAGCCCTCCCCGGGGTGCGCCTTCGCCAACCACCAAAGCCGAACGTTTATGAATAATCCAGGCTAACCGCCCGAAAGCCGCTTGACCAGCCGGTACCAGTACTGCAGCGAATCGTTGAAGGATTCGACACGAATCCTCTCGTCCTTGCCGTGAATGCGGTTCTCGTTCGGGTCTTCCGCTATGGCGGACACGGCATAGACCGGAATACCGACATTGCGCATGAACAGGCCGTCGGTAGCACCGGTGCTCATCTCGGGAACCGCCTGCGATGCCGGGCCACGTTCCGTGGCGACGTCCCGGATAGGCTCGACGATCGACGGCGTCAGCGGCGACGGCGGGCTCGGGAAGGCCTCGGCAACCTGCTCGATGCTGATGTCGTAAGGCTTGGCCAGGTCGCCGAGTGTCTGCATGACCTCCTCGACCGGCGTCTGCGGCACCACCCGGCAGTTGATGACGACCGTCGCCGTTTGCGGCAGCGCATTTTCCGCATGACCGCCCTCGATCTCCGTCGGGATGCAGGTCGTGCGTGCGAGTGCATTGTAATAAGTGTACTGCGGCAACGTATCGAGCACCGGATCATCCAGATCGCCGTTAGCCAGTGCTTCAAGCAGCGGCTTTTCCGAATCCGGCGCCTGGCCCGCGCGCTCGGCGAAGAAGGCCCGGGACGTGGCGTTCAGGTTGATCGGGAACGGATGGCGCTGCTTGCCTCCTCCAGATAACGGGCGACACGGTCAATCGGGTTGTCCGGCCGCGGCAGCGAACTGTGGCCGCCCGGGTCAAGCGCCTGCAGCCGGAAGCTGACATAAACCTTTTCACTGGTCTGCATGACAAAAGTCTTCGGCTCGCCTTCTTCTAGTATGACCATGCCGCCATCGGTGTTGAGTGCGAATTCGGCGTCGATCAGCTCGCGACGATCGTTGGCGAGGTGCCAAGCACTGGCGCCGGTCGTCTCTTCATCAGCGGTCAGCATGACAATCAGGTCTCGATTCGGCCGAAACCCCTCGCGCTTCAGGCGTATCAGGTTCGCGATGATGATCGCCGCACCCGCCTTGTTGTCAACCGTGCCGCGGCCGTAGAAATGACCATCCCGCTCTATCATGTTGAACGGCTCGACCGACCAGTCTTCGGGTAACGCCTCAACGACATCAAGGTGCGCCATCATCAGGATCGGCTTTTCAGTCGCGCGCGGACTGGAGTACCGGACTACCAGGTTGACGAGCTTGTCATCGAGTGCGACGACATCAATGTCGTCGTTTGTGAATCCGGCGTCCCGTAAATGGTCAACGAGGCCCGCTACTGCCTCCGACGTGTCGCCTCCCCCGCTGGGTGCGGTATTCGTGTCAACGAGCTCCTTGAAAATCTGTTCGCGGCAAGACGTTGATCAGCGTGCGCGGCCGGCATGGCAAGCGCGATGAGCAAGGTGAAGATAAGGACGCGGCATAACAGCATTTGGCGAGACTCCGTGTTTTGTCGTAGCAACGTAGTGTATGTCGCCGCTATCGATGACGTCCATGCGAGTGCATGATCTGAACTACCGCTATTCGCGGAGCTTCTGACAGGTATAGCGGTTGCCAATCTATCGAGCATTTCCAGCCGCATGCCGCTATCCTGTGCGTCCCGAACCGGGTCCGGTGCGCTGCGAACATGCCAGTTTACCCGTCATGAGCTTTACCGGCGTAGCCGACGTTCAAGCTTGCTCCCCGCGAGCCTGTTTATTGCATTTACCCGCACCTGTTGCAGGCAGATGTAGAAAAGTTCACGGCCGGATTTCCGGGGCGCGTCATGTATGCCGTCAAGGCGATCCACATGCCCGCGCCGTCATGCCATTACATTCAGATGCGGCCGGCGTACGGACTATAGCACGGCCTGGCGATGCGTA
>JAXHMR010000019.1:0-15444 GCA_034521225.1 Woeseiaceae bacterium | reverse complement strand
TTTTTAAGGATTCCTACCCGTTTCCTCTAGCGATCAGTCTTGCTGGTGAGCGTGTCGTTTATTCACCCGGAAGAGAGGCTGTACCAGGAACCACGTCCGGCACCGTGCCGCGCGAGATGCCCTGCCTGAGTCAGGGCTTTCAGGTGATCCTTGATTGTGTTGCGGTTTGCGCCGGTGACTTTCGCGGCGTCCGCCACAGTCACTCGTCCGCGCTCGCGGCACACTTCGAGAATCTGTACGGACAGTTCGGGCAGGTCGCCGAGGATGAGGCGCTCGCGTTCAATCTTTATCTCTAGCCGCGCTTTCTGTTGCTGCAGCGACCGCAGGAAAAAGACCAGCCATGGCTGCCAGTCTGGCGATTTCGAACGGATCGTAACCTGGGTTTGACGGAGGCTCAGGTAGTAGGCGTCTTTGCTTTGTTCGATAACACTTTCGAGCGAACTGTATGGTACGTATTGGTAGTCCGCTCGAAGCAGTAGGAGTGTTGTCAGGATGCGAGACAGTCGGCCATTGCCATCCTGAAACGGATGAATCGCAAGAAAGGCCACAACAAAGATCGCAATAACAATCAGATTGTGCAGTTCGCCTTTTTCCAGGGCCGCTTTGGTCCATCCGACGAGCTCGTTCATCAGGCGTGGCGTATCGAACGGAGTCGCCGTTTCAAAGACGATGCCGATGCTCTCGCCATCCGGCCCGAAGGCTTCAACATGATTGTTGTGCGTCTTGTACGCTCCGCGATGGCGCTCGTCTTTAGAAGAGTATTGCAACAGGTCGCGGTGCAGTTGCTTGATGTGATTTTCGGTTGGCGCGATCTCTCGCCAGTTCGCAAAAACCGTTTCCATCGTCTTGGCGTAGCCTGCGACTTCCTCCTCATCACGAGATGCGAATGTCTTGATTTCGAGGCCCGTGAGCAGTGCCTCGACTTCCCTGTCGCTGAGTCTGGCTCCCTCGATCCGGGTCGAAGAGCCGATGCTTTCAATGGTCGCAATATGTCGTAGCGCGTCGAGGCGGTCCGGCGAAATCCGTCCGATTGCTGCCCACGCGCCTTTGAATTCGTCGATCTCGGCAATCATCTGGAGGATTGTCGGGGTGATCGTTATCGTTGCTGTCCGAATAGCGCCATCCATTTCGGCCTCCATTACCATCCATTTGAGGATGCCATGGCGCCATCCATTTGTCCACCCATTTCCATCCAGCTAAATCAGGGCAGGCGCTCGGTTTCGAGCAACGAATAGGTATTGCCTTCCAGCCGGCTGGCGCGTTTCCGCCGGCAGGTAATAAGTGTCGTTCGGTAGCGCAGGCGGAACAGGTCAGGCTCGCCCAGCGACTGGCGCACTGCCGAGTAACCGCTCTGGCTCGGGACGCGCCGCCGGTCAGGTGCCACCGGCGAACCAGGCGCGTTTTGTCGAGATCGTCGAGACCGAGATAATGAGGCCTCCACGAAGGCAATATCGCGCGCTACCGGTTGCGTCCGGCCGAATACCAGGCATGGCGGCAAGGCTGGCGTTGACGGGAATTGAGAGCATTCCGACAAAAATCACTGTTTCGTAATTAATTACGATTTGACTGGGATAAGCAATTAAGCTATATATCGTAATAGTTGACGATTTAAAGCTATTTAGCGTAGATATTCGCAATAGTTAACGACTATGAAAATCACCGGTCTGCTCACAGATGATGCCGTGCTGGCCGAATTGGGCGCACGTATTGCCGCGCGTCGGCTTGAATTGCAGCTGACCCAGGCGGCGGTGGCCGAACAGGCGGGTATTGCCAAGCGCACCCTCGAGCGCATGGAGGCAGGGCAAACATCACAGTTGGTCACCCTGGTTCGTGTGCTGCGGGTGCTGGATGCCGCATCAGGGCTGGATAGCCTGATACCGGAGTCCGGGTCCAGACCGATGGATTTGTTAAAGCGTAAGGGCAAGGTCCGGCAACGGGCTTCGGGTCGACGTGCCGCAAAGGCATCTGCCCAACCATGGCGCTGGGATGAGAAGCCGTGAGTACGCTGGCCGAAGTCAGGCTGTGGGGTAAAACCATCGGCGCTGTCTCGCTGGAGGATGGGGAGGATGTTGCCAGCTTTGAATACGATGCAGCATTCGCGCAAAGCGGTATTCAGGTCGCGCCGATTGTGATGCCGCTTTCGCGGCGTGTGTACCGCTTCCCCGAGCTTTCCCGCCCGACGTTTCTCGGGCTGCCCGGTCTGCTGGCCGACTCGCTGCCCGACAGATTCGGCAATGCGCTGATTGATGCCTGGCTGGCATCGCAGGGGCGGCAACCGGAGTCCTTCAACGCGGTTGAGCGGCTTTGCTATACCGGTGCACGCGGCATGGGGGCGCTGGAATTCGCCCCCGCCATCGGGCCCAGGGCAAGGCAGACCACCCGCATTGAGGTCGACCGGTTGGTTGAGCTTGCATCCGAGGTATTGACCCACCGGAATAACCTGCAGGCTTCATTTGCGGCAGAGGGCAAAGCAGAGGCGCTGAGGGATATTCTGCGCGTGGGCACATCCGCCGGTGGCGCGAGGGCGAAGGCGGTCATCGCATGGAACCCGAAAACCCATGAAGTGCGGTCTGGCCAGGTCAAGGCCGGCAAGGGGTTTGAATACTGGCTGCTGAAATTTGACGGTATCAGTGGCAACAAGGATAAGGAGCTGGAAGACCCAAAAGGCTACCGGGTGATCGGTGTGCGTATTACCTGATGGCGCTCGACTGTGGCATTGATATCAGTGAATGCCGGCTGTTTAAAGAAAATGGGCGGTCGCATTTCATGACGCGCCGATCTCGATCGGCTTGCCGCCGGCCAGAAACTTCACATGCAATCACTCGGCGCCCTGGCGCACTACGATTTCAATATGGCGGGCGCGTACAGCTACGAGCAGGCATTGCTGGCGATGCGGCAACTGCAGTTGCCAATGCAGGCCCTTGAGCAACTGTTTCGGCGTATGGTATTTAACATCGTGGCACGCAATCAGGATGACCACGTGAAGAATATTGCCTTCCTGATGAATAAATCCGGTGAATGGTCACTATCGCCGGCCTTTGATATGACCTATAGCTTTAATCCTGCGGGCGCGTGGACGGCAAGCCACCAGATGACGATGAATGGAAAACGCGACAACTTCACCATGGAGGACTTCAACGCCTGCGCCAGGACGGCTTCGATGAAACGGGGGCGCGCTGCGAAAATCGTTGCTGATGTGCAGGCGACGGTATCGAAATGGGGATCGTTTGCAGAAACGGCAGGCGTGCCTGATGTCGTCCGCCAAAAAATCCAGCGCACGTTAAATTTGAAACCCTATTCATGAAGCCGGGCGAGCACAAAACCGTCCGGGCCCGGCTCCTCGCTTACGTCGAAACCATCGGTCGGACGTTCGTACCTGGCCAGGAAGCCGGGCAACGGCCCTGGTCGATTCTGCCGGTGCCGGAAAGGTCATGGATAGTACCGTCCGGCAATTGGCGCCGGCACTGATTCTTCCAAGAAATACAGCGGTAAGTTCCTTCCTGCAGCCATCAGCGGCAAGCTGGTTGAGGATGCGTCGGGAAGTGATGCCTTCGGCGGACGTGAGGGGCCCAGCCTCTGAATTGCCGCTCAGTCCACTGGCGCAAATGAAAACGTCAGGCTCGAGAAGACGGTGTCATAGTCGCCCCGGGGATCGTGAAAAATCGGTGACGACCAAACCGTATGCAGCATCCATGTACCGCCGTTAGCCGGATTGAATGTGGCGCGTCCGTTGGCGTCTGTCCGGATTGGCTCAATGGTGACATCGTCTTTATCCAGGCTTTGTACATGCACCAGTGCGCCCGCTACAGGCACTCCTCTGTAGCGTACTTCAAAATCGAACTCGTCATCTGCCAAAGCTCGCATCGGATTAGTCAACGGAACAATTTCCAGCGTCAAGCCGATCGGACGCGTAACGCGGTCCTCCGATGCCGTGTCAATGTCCCCGACCAGGACCAATGATTTAGCGCGTCTCGAATAAATCTCGCGACCGTTTTTGTCCATGGCGCCACGGGCCATGCGGTCTTCCAGGATTGGAAGAACACCTTCCTCTTCTACATAACTGTTGAAACGATCAGCAGTCAGGTCGCTGACGGAATGGGTGGAAGTGAGTACCAGAACGTGCAGCCCGGCCACCGGCAAGACCGGCCGGAGCGTTCCCTCCGTGGGGTCAGCGCCAAGCATGGCTTGCTGGTCGGTTATGCCATCCGGCCCTACAGAACTGAATGCGACAATACGCGACGGAGCCGTATGCCAGACAGACAGATCGTCGCTGTGGCCGACGAGCGCCTGCACGACCAGCGGGCCGGGCTCATCCATCCGAAAGGTTTTCGGCTGGAGCCAGAAATCATGTGCGCTGGCCGGACATGCAAACACGAGTCCGAACAGGATGGATGTCAGTGTCTTTATCATGTAAACGACTCCGGTTACGTCCAGTGATGGTCACTGTCCCCAAAAAAGAGGTGCCCAAAAAGGCCGGAATTTCGCGGAAATCAGATCTGCGTCCGCCAGTGCCAGGTCATGCTCATCCTGGCAGAGTGCGGCTCCAGCGGATGAAAATGCAGATCTTCGACACCAAAAGGGACAATGCCATCGATCGTTGCGATTATCCGCCCGACGTGGTGTCTGCCGCCTAACCGCCTGGAATCGCCGCTTTCCGTGGGGTTGCGGCGATGCCAACGGCCGCCAGTCTAAGGATTGTCAAGCAGATCGTTAAACGCATCCGGATCGTCCTGATCATTAAATTCGAAATCCGTTTTGTCGACGGACACCGGATCGGTGTTGTCGGCGGTCATCGCAAACTGCTCGCGAACGAACTCCGTGAAGTCCACCGCCTGGGGAGGCGGTGGCGGAGGAGGAGGGGGCGCTGCCGGTGGAGGCGCATTATTGCTGCTGCCGCATCCGAGAGCGCGAGTCCGCTGACGAGCAGCAGCGTCGCAATTTTACTTCGACTCGGTGTCATTACGATGCTCCTGATCAGTTCGGTGAGCCGGGCAACGGCGTCACAAGGTAGGGGAAGGTGGCGTCGAAGAAGGAATCGTCGACGTATGCACCATCGGTGAACGGCAGCTGTCCTGCGGGAGCATCGGCAATGTCCAGCAGCACGCCCATCACTACGCGCAGGGCGATATCGACGACGTCGTCGCCGGGTCTGCGACCGTTTGGAAACCCGGCGTTATCGCCCGCCAGCACACCCAGTGGTTCCTGGCTGCCGGCCGGTACGGCGGGAATTCCCGTATTCAATCGCAGCATTTCAGATGCCACAACATTGGGCGGTTGATTGAGGCCGTCAACGCCCGTCAGGAAGCCTGCTACGAGGTCGTCGCGCGGGAACGCGGTCGGAGCGACTGCCGTTGGAAACAACAGTTCGATCAGCGCGGGCAAGGTCGGATTGGTGACGTACAGCGCGAACTGCCCATCGTCGACCGGCTCGCTGTGGTTGAAGCGGTCCTTATCGGGCAGGCCAATGACAACTTCGTTCACCAGCGGCGCGCCGAGACGCGATACCTGCGTGTAGGCACCGCCGTTAATGGCGGGTCCGCGCTCGTTCGGCGCCGGGTTAATGACACGCGCTTGACGTACGCTGGCCGAGGTCCAGCCGCCGACGATGCTGCTGTCAGCACCGACCAGGCAGGTCACTGGCACTTCGAGTGCCAACGTGGTGACATTCTTGTCAGCCAGCGTATTCGGCTCACCGTCGGGCGGCCCGAGCGGGTCTGTGTTAATCAAATCGAAAACTTCGCCGAGATTGACCACGAATCCTTCGCGACGCTGGCCGACGAACAAGCGCCCGTCGCCACAGCCGGGAATGGACACGTTATAAATATGCTCGTTGGCGTACGCTGAATAGTCGGACAGCGTTTTGTTACCGATATTGTCCACTGGCTTGACAAACGTCGTCGAGCCGTCTGCCGCGAGGGTGACTGCCTCACTCGTTCCAGTGCGACGGTCACCGCGAACTACATCAACCGTGTAGGTCTCAATGACGTTCAGGTTGCCGGTATCGGTTGCAGCCGGACCCACACCGCCGGCTTGCTTCAACGGAATCGGCACGGACTACGCCGTCGATGTCCAGAGCGACACCCAGGACCTCGGTGCTGAAGCGAAACTGGAAGGTAATGTCTTCGTTAGCGTCGGCATTGTTGTCGATGTGAATTTCGTACAGTGCCGCGTCGTCCATTTCAAAGTAATTCGGTCCGCCGTAGGCATCCTGCAACGGCACGTAGTTGGCGAGAATTGTGACGAAGGCGTCGCGGCCCGTCTCGTAACTGTTGAACATGTAGAAATCCGTTCCATCGACTTTCGGAAGGCCGGTGATGAAAGGCGCTTCGCGGTGGCTGGACGCCATGGCGACAAGCGGGATCAGTGCGCCGATAAGAATCGCACTGATGCTGCGTTTGGATCTGGTCATAACTGCATCTCCTTGGTTACGAATAACTAATCATTCAAACAGGTCGTCATATGAGTTGCCGCAATTCTCACGTCGCTCGCTGTCGCCGAGCTTCTGATGACTGACGGCGTCGAACGTCCTCGCAAATCGGGTCGGGCGGGCAATCTCGCCGCGTTCGGCAATCCACTCCGTACGGAGTCACACATATGCCGGACTCAGTCAGACTTACTTTCCGCAGCAACGATAATTTCAACTTAAGCCCATCTGATACGCACCAACCGCGCGAGCGGATGCACCGTGACGGCTTTTTTTATCAGCGGTGCATCCGAAATGGGTGGAGAGTCGTATCATGGATATGCGAGCTGAGGGCCCTGACGCTCGTTGAGCGTGAGTACCGAGAGGGCAACGAACCAGGAAAATGGCAGAACCTGACCTGAATTTGCTGCTGCAAAAGAGCAGCCGCGGCGACGAACGGGCGTTTCGTGAGCTCTATGATGCGGCTGCGCCCAGGATCATGGCGATTGCCGTCCGCATGCTTAAGGACCATCACCAGGCTGAAGATATCGTGCAGCAGACCATGATTGCCGCGTGGAACTCTGCCGGCGAATTCGATCCGGAGCGGGCCCAGGCGACGACATGGCTGACCTCGATCGCGCGTTACCGGGCACTCGATCTGCTGCGTAAGCGCGCCCGGCGGGAGAGTATGTTGCAAACAGGGCAGCACGATATCCTGCGCGTGATGGGGCATGACGAACTGATTGACGATTGCGACCCGGTCCCTTCCGAGACTGTGACGCGCCTGACGCACTGTTTTTCAGAAATCAGTCGCGATCAGGCCGGCTGCATACAACTGGCGTTTGTCGATGGCCTGACCTTCAGCGAGATCGCCGACCGGCTCGAGCGCTCCATCGGCACGGTAAAGAGCTGGGTGAGGCGTGGGTTGCAGAAACTTCGCGAGTGTGTCGAAAGATGAGGCTCGACAATCCGCAACTGATTGATCTTCTGGCGCAGCGCTATGTTCTTGGCGTTCAGCCAGGCGCAGCGCGACGACGCTTTTCGGCCGTGGCCCGCAATCGTCCGGATGTCCGCCGCGCGATTGACTTCTGGGAAGCGCGCCTGGCACCGCTCAGCTGGAGTCTGCAACCGATCCGGCCTTCGGACCTGGTCTGGCAACGGATATGCCGCGAGCTCGGGATCGGTCGGCCTGGGGCAGGCCGTGACACCGCCGGCGCGCACCGGCCTGTGGCCGGCGGTTGCGGCAATGCTGACAGCGGCGGTCGTTGGCGACCGGGGTCGGTTGGTGGCAAGCCACGCAGCAACCGCCGGAGATCGTCACAGAGACAGTGATTGAACGTGTACCCGAACAGGTGGCGGTCGCCGTAGTGAGCAGTGATGCCGGTCAGCCTCTGTGGCTTGCGCGTATTGCACCGCTCAGTGGCCAGGCCTTAGTGCGCGCCGTAAATGAAGTGGAAGCACGTGCCGATAATGACTATGAATTATGGGCGCTGACCGATGCCGGCGTGCCGGTGTCGCTGGGCCTGCTGCCCCAGTCCGGGGCAAGGACACTGTCACTGGACGACGCGGCATTGAATGCGCTGGCTACAAGTTCAACGCTCGCGGTCAGTCTTGAACCGCTTGGCGGCTCGCCGCAGCCGGTTCCGACCGGGCCGGTGCTTTACACGGCAGCTCTCCTTGCTCCTTAAGCTGCCCCGGCACAAGTAGCCTGGTTCGGCTCAATGGGGCGGATAACCGCTCAGTGAGTTGCTGATGAGAAAGAGTAAAATTGTGGCGCGGTTCACACCTTGGAGCGGCTCTGACGTGCATTATGTCCAATTCCAGAATAGCTCGCCGGGTTGGGAGAATTCTATAACTTTGGACTGATGCGCTTGGAGCATCGGTATGGGGGGAAGTAGTGAAGTACGAGCTTTCAAGGATTGCCTGGCTTTCCGTTCTTGCTGTCGTGACGATGCTGCCGATTGCCAGTCGGGACGCGTTGGCCGAACAATTAGCGTCACAACAAATCGCGTCGACTGCACGGCACGATCAAAGCTTGAATATCGTAGATCGCGCAAGCCAGACGATGGAGCTGCACAATGCTCTGCCACAAGAATTCCGACATCAACTTGCGGACATGGGTGAATATCAAAAGCAGGCTACAGTACGATTGCTGGCGTTCGGGATTGTGCTGGAGGACGAAGGATGGCAAATAACAGACCATCAAAAAGACGGCAATCTTGGTTCAGATGCTCGGACCGCCTTGGAAGTGAACCTGCCGCCCGGTAATTATATGGCTGTTGGGGTTTGTGACGACGACTGCAAAGACCTGGACGTTTACACCTTTGGGCCCGGAGATGCTGAACTGGGACGGGACATAGAAACTGATGCTGAAGCTGTAGTTCCATTCACTGTATCTGACGCCGGGCAACACGTGATTGGTGCATCCATGGAATCGTGCGAAGCAGCCGTTTGCGCCTACCGGCTGCAAATATTCGAGAGTAAATAGCGAGAATTGCAGATCCGCAATGAGCGAGATGCACGGTACCCGCACCCTGTCGACATCGCTCGGCCACCGCATAACGGTATTCTCAAACGACTTTATCGGCAAGAAGATCGCGCGCGTCGGCCTGTACGAAAAAGAGAGCCTCGAGTACCTGAATGCGCTGCTGTCCAGGATGGATGCACCTGTGGTGCTCGACATCGGTGCCAACATCGGCAATCATGCGCTGGCGTTCGCTACGCAGGCGATGTCGAGGAGATCCGGGTCCCGAAGCGTGTCGGCGACGGAGTTGTCGCGGAACTTGGCCTTGATCGCATAGACCTGCTTAAGATCGACGTCGAGGCACACGAAGCCTACGTGCTCATCGGCCTGATAAACACGCTGAGGGAACTGCGTCCCTTTATCACGATGGAATGGGCCGGCGACTTGACCATTGAACGCCTGCGTGGCAGCGAGGTCATGCGCTTTCTCGAGGAGAATTACACGATCCATGTGCTTGGCACCAGGCACGAAAGAACGTACTGGGAAGGTAAGCGCTTTGCATGGCTAAAGCGCAAATTCACGTGCCTGTTCCTGCGGCCCTATCCGCTGCTCTATGACTTCGATCCCACGCGCCTTTACCTTAACCTGCTGCTGGTTCCCAAAGGTCGTGAAGAGTTGCTGCCGGATTTCCGGCCCGCAGCTAAAACGCCCTGACAGGATGCCTGCGATTGGAAAATCAGCCACGCTGCGTGCTCATATTACTGTGAGCATCTGCCAAGCCGCGCCAGGGAATAGCTGAAACTCGTGAATAGACGTCTCAAACGAAAACTTGTGCGCATGCGTGCGGCCGCGTTTCATTGGCTCGAACGCAACCCGCGCGTCAAAGGACTGCTGGATGTTACCGGCAGCCTTCGGGCCGATGACCCGGCGATCGCCCGCGGCGTCGCAGCTGGGCTATTCATTGCGCTGACACCGGTGTTCGGCGTTCAGACGCTTCTACTGATATTGGTCTGCATTGTGGCGCGTGCCAATTTCCCGGTTGCTTTCCTCGTGTCGTGTATCAGCAATCCGTTTACCATCGGTCCGCTGGTGCTGACATTCAATGCCCTTGGCACCGCGATAATCGGGCCATTCGTGCAATCCGCTGTTGCCGGTGCCGATTTTGGCAGCGAAGCAATCGAGGAAACGCTGGTGACGTTTTTTGGTGGCATGCTTGTTTCGGTGCCTGTGTCGTTGGTCGCGTTACTCGATGGCGCTTGTATTTCTTTCCAGGCGGACCGAGCGGCGCGCAACCCGGACCGAATCCGGTAGCCTCACTGAATTCAGGATGGGCGGTGCTGAACAGCGTTCCCCGGGAGGTTGCCAGCCTCAGCGGACTGTTGCCGACAAATTCAGCAACGCCGGCACATCCGACGGCTTGTACAGCCCGATCTGTGACAGATTAACAGGCTCAGTAGGCTTTGCGCTGATGATGAATGTTGGCTTGCCGCCCAGGAATTCCCGGTACGGTTCCATGATCAGGTCATCGAAAACGATGCCGTTTTTCTCACCCATGTAGCCGAACGCATCGAGTTGGGCCTGCAGTGCTTCGTCGTCGGACAGACCCAGTTGCTGGCAGTAATTCCTGACACGCTCGTTCAGTGAGCGGTCGGTGAACTCGATCCACAGGTTCGCAAGGCGCGGTTGCGTCGGCATACCACCGGTGAACAGCTTGCCTGCCAGGGCGATTGACGCATTGAAATCCCACATGTCAACAATATTGCTGTCGACATCGACAACGAACTGCGCGTCATCACCGGCGTAGTGTCACCGACGCCGATGCAACTGCTCTTCATAACCCATGGCCGTCAGCGCTTCGGGCGAGAAGCCGTATCCTGCCGGTGCAGCGTGCGCCATCTGCCGCTGTATCCGGAGCATCCATTGCGCCCTGCGCGAGGCTATAGACGCTGCGGTAATAGTCGGCCGTCACCGGCATGCGTACACCCTCGACCATCAGGCCGATATAGTCCGGCATGTCATCGCCGCCCGTGCTCATCTGCACGAGGAGTTCATCGAGATTGTTGAGAGGTCGAGGAAACCGGCGCGTCGATGCCGACGCTATCTATATACAGGTCGTCGGCATAACCGTTCAGCCGGATACGTACGCCATCGACTGTTAGCTTGCCGCTCATCGTTGAGCTGACCCCTTCGTACTCGATCGTCGCGTACGGCGACATCATCAGTACACCGGTGTCCATCGCATTTCTGACTTCAGAATGCACGTACCATTTGGCCGCGCCATAGCCGATGACGCCAAGAATAAGGGTCCAGATAATCAGTTTTTTCATCACACTACTGCCATGAATCACGTTGATAACGCGCTAAATATTGCGCGGCAGGATGGTCGCTAGGTTGCGTCGCCAAGCTGCGTCACAGAAACAGATCACGCGCTGGATATCTTAAAGGGTATGAACGGTTGATCGGTGGGAGCGGCACGATGAGCAACGGCATAGGCGGTGTGTTTCAAATTCGTCGGGATTCCCGCCAGCTTGCAAGCGTGGTACCAGCGGCAGCTCGCATCAGTTTATTTCGGCGGCAGCATATTCAACTGGCAGGAGGACAAGGCCAGGAATAATGGGATTACCGTCTGGCATGTCGCGGCAAAGGACAGCGACTGGTTCGGTCCCAGCACTGCGCCGTTCATGATCAATTACCGCATCGATGATATGGCCACAACTGGAAGCCGCCGGCATTGAAATCGACCAGGGTCCGGAATCCACGAGAACGGTCAGTTTGCCTGATCACTGATCCGGACGGCAACAAGGTCGAAGCTTCTGGAGCCAAAACGTGGGATGACAGCAACAAGGATGAAGCGTTGCGGAACTGACCGGCGCTCCAAGAAGTGTGCGCGGAGAAGCTGATCATGCTGGCGCGTCTATGTATACGCGGGGTCTGCAATCAATCGGGGGGCGCAGCGACGTGGCGATCTTGCACCGATTGGCAGTGAGGGTGAAGTCTTCACCACAGCTTCGCCACGTCGCTGCGCTTCTCGCCATGACGTTCGTTTACCCTACGCCCTGACCGATCGCAAACGTGGGCGGCCGATCGCGCACTACGCTCAGCTGTCCCGGCGAAGCGCCCGCGCCACGCTGTGTCCGATTTCTATTTTTTGCTGGCGACATCATCGCGGACGGGTAACCGCCGCCCGACGATGTCGAGACGGTCGATATCGCCCCAGTTCAACGCCTGCCAGGTCGGTTAGCCACTGCGTCTTGCTGCGCGCGTCTTCCATTGCGGACTGGCCAGCCTGCTGGTCAAAGCCATTGGTATCCTTCACCGCGAAATTGATGCCGTGCACCGAGTTTGTACTGGCATTGGTTACTGCCGCCAGCCCTCGCCGATCGCTTCATGTCTGGACAACGACAGTAACCATGTTGGACACGCGGTAGCGGAACGCCCACCTTGTCGGGCTGCCGCGGGTCGCGCCGCTGCCGAGGCCAGATACCGCACATCGACGTCTGTATGTCGTCTTTATCGACGTCGCGCTTTTTCAGCGCGCGCCATACGGTCGACGATCGCCGTGGTTCGTGCGTGACGCATCCACTACGGCGGCCTCGACGGTCTGCACGCCGACACGCGATCTGCGCCCTGGTCCGGCGAGCCCAGGCTTCGCCGCTGCCGGTGACCGAAATGATTGTTCGAACGCCGTGTCGTTCTGCGCATCGGCGCAGCCGGGCAGCGTTACGGCGAACAATTGCAGCGAGCGCCATCAGTCCGGCTGGTCTGGAGAAATCACCTCCGCCCTTCGAGTTATACTTCAAAACGTTTGTTGAGATACGCGACGATGCATTGACGAGAACGGCAACCCGCCACCCGTCGTGGCGGCAGGATGCATTATCCTCGTTCAGAAACGGAAGGAAATCCATCGACGCGATGAACTTCCTCAGCGTTCCTCATCGATATCCGATCTCGCCGCGCAGCGCGAGCGTGGGCGTGAACCGGCAATTCCAGCCCGCCGCCGAATGCGCGTCATCGCCGTCGATTTCCGGCACCGACAACGGATCCCGGGCCAACCGGCGGCAGGATTTCGCCTGTCGCTTCGGCGTCCCAGTATGCCCTCGCCAGCAGGCCTAAGGGGCCAGCGCAATCGACAGTACCGCCATTACGTCGAAGCCGGTCAGGTTGGTCGCTACATCAGTCTGCGTCGAGGTCAAGTTGCGCCACTCGGAAAAGTCGCCGAAGTCGAACGAAGTCGCCTTGATGGCGAAGAAGTCCGTCGCCGATACCGGCATGCTCCTCGACCAGCCGAAATCGCTATCGTAATCCAGGTCGAAGTCCGTTGAAATCGGTATTGATCGACGTGTTGCCGACCGCCTCGCCCAAGCAAAGCCGGTCTTGGCCATGGCAAGTTCGGCCAGCAAGCCACCGAGCAGCAGTGCCGGTATTAACATAATCGCATGTGGTTCGATGGGTAGTCCTGGTCACCGACTACACCTGGGCGACTGGTTGCACTGGCCCGCCAAGCGAGCCTACCAATTTCCAGATCACGGCGGCCTCGGCAGCCGGCGTTCACCGCGGTCCCGGTCGCCAGGCCTGCGGCCGTGGCCGGGCAATGGCAAGGGCCGCCAACCGCCGCAGGCGGCCTGGTCGTCCGGGTCGCGCGGCAGGTCGACGTAGCGGACAAGGCGCGCAACTGGATGCCGACAAGATCAATCACGACAAGATCTGGAGGGGACGAAGATTCAACTGCTTCGGCCGCGACTTCGCCGCTGGCGGCCGTGCTCAACGATGCCTGCAGCAAGGGCAAGGCAAGGGTTTCCGTTTGGATGTTGTGCCGCGCCGAAGCTGGGGATGCCGGGCTCGACAAGTACGTCGGTCAGTTCAGCCCCGGGCCACATCCGTCGATGTCGGCGACGGCTGGACGAAACACACGTTTGACCCGGCCAACGGCGAGGGTCCGATCTGTATCGCCGGCACGTCGTATCCGGCTTGATCAAAGGACAGAACCCGAGCCGCCTGTTGATCATGCTGCAGGGCGCGGCGCGCCGGGCGGTTTTTACAATTGCAATGTGCTGGCCGAGGCCCAGGAGCTGCTCGCCGCCGTAGGCATCGGACGGACGCATTCATGCGGTGAAGGGCTACGAGCGGAATCCGCTGGCTGGCTGGTCCATCGTCTATATGCCGCGCATCCGCGACGCGCCTCTGCGTTCCTCGGCGATGCGGTGCCCAGCATGAAATTCCTCAAGGCAATCGGTGTACCGCAGGTCCTGGTACGCCACCACCGCGGACGCAACGTGACGGCCGGCATCGACGTCGCCAAATCGATGTTCCCGCATGCGCGCAAGATCATGGTTGCCGGTACCAGTGCTGGCGGTGTGGGCGCGACGGCTTTCGCCCCGTTTCTGGCGCGTTCGGCCACCGGCAACAAGGTCGATCTGAGCGTCTTCAATGACGCCGGACCGGTGGCCATTAACCTGATGGACGTTCCGGCCATCCAGCAGCGATCGTCGGACTGGCTGTTCGGGCAGTTCTATCCCGCAAGCTGCACCGAGTGCGATGACCAGGGGCAGGGCACGGCCATCATCAAGTGGCGCCTCAATAATGACAATGAACTCCATCGTGAGCGCTTCGATTTGACCGATGGCGATCGACAAATCGTTTTTTCCTGAAGTACCGACGACAGGACATGACCGGACTCGATCGTCAGCGAGCACGGCACAAGCTCCATGCGCCATCCGTTCCGGCGTGACAAGCGCTTCATCCGGAGCGGCGATACGTCCCATACGGCGATCCAGACGGACCTCTTTTACCTGGGCGAGGCGAACGGCTTTCCGCTGAATCGCTGGATGCGAGAACTTCCTGTGGCTGCCGCTGCCGTTCTTCTGGCCGGATATCGTCGAGGACTTCGTACCGGGCCGTAGGCTCGTTGCCGGCGCGGCGTGCCATGCAGCGATCAGCACGCCGCTGCGGCTCGCGATGACGGCGGATCGCTGACGCGGCTCGCCACCACGCGATCACCGTGCAGGTGATGACGGGCTGGGTCACCGCGCGGCTCGCGATGATACTTCGTCATTGCGAGCCGCAGGGCGTGGCAATCTCCCGCCGGTGGCTCGATCACGGCCTATCCTCGGCGCTCGACGTGGCCTCAACAAACTCCCCGAACAGCCGGAATCCCGTTTCCCGGCCACTCCTTGCGCCACGCCAGGCCAATTGTGCGATAACTTTTTTCATTGATGAGCTTCATGCGTACCGGCGTTGCCGCGCAGCATCAGTGAGTCCTTCGCGATTCGGGCAAATACGTGATGCCGCAGGTCGGCGTCGACCATTTCGACCAGTGTCAGCAGGCTCAGGCGGCGAACTGCCGCACCTTTTCGGCATCGCGAATCCGGCACGTGGCCAAGCGCGTGATCGCGCAGGCAATGTCCGTCCTTGAGCAGCAGCAAGGCTGTCGGAGTGCAGTCGGCTAAACGGTAGGTGATCAGGACTCCACACGGTCGTCGGTTCCTTCCCGGTACGCGAGATAGAAGCGGTCCTTGTACAGGGACATCGTCGTGACGCTCCGCAGGTCATAGGGCAGCGCCAGTAGCAGCAGGTCCAG
>JAXHMR010000018.1:0-152279 GCA_034521225.1 Woeseiaceae bacterium | reverse complement strand
GCCGCGGCACCGGCACGTCCGGGCCGAATCCTGCGCCCCGCCGCGCCACTCGTTGCGGTATACCGCGACTGACCGCGAAACCGTTTCTCCAGCACCAGGGCGATCAGGACCAGGGCGACCAGTACGACAGACAGCTGCAGGGCGGATTGCAACGAGAACAATCCGTACCAGGAACGGTATATGGCCGTCGTAAACGTTGTGTAGTTGAATAATTGAACGGTACCGAAATCCGCCAGCGACTCCATAACCGCAAGGCTTAAGCCCGCGGCAATCCACGGACGAGCCATCGGCAGCGATACGCGGAAAAACCCGTGCCATGGCCGGATACCGCAGCTCTGCGCGACCTCAAGGCTGCGCACGCCCTGCGTCGCAAAGGCGTGACGGGCGATCAGGAATACATACGGATACAGCACCAGTCCGAGCGTCAGTATCGAGGCACCGGCCGCGCCGAGCGCCGGGAACGGCAGCGATGCCCCGAACAGGTCACGCCACGCCCCCTGTACCGGTCCGGTGTACTCGAACAGTGCGGCAAACGCGAACCCCAGCACGTAGCCGGGCATCGCCATCGGCAGCAGCAACGCCCAGTTGAAAAAGCCGCGACCCGGAAATTCGCAAGTGGCTACAAACCACGCAAGGGACACCCCAAGAATTGTGGTGACGACCATAACACCCAGCACGAGCACAAGGGTGTTGAGCATCGCTTCAGGCAGGACATAGCGCAGCAGGTGCGGCCAGATATCACCGGTATCGAATGCAAACGAGAATACGGCGACCAGCAGCGGCGTCGACGCTACGAGCGCGATGAGCCAGATCAGCAGGCCGAAACCGCGGCCACTGGCGGTTGCGCGAAATTGCGGACGCGCCGCCGCCAACCGGGCGCGCAGTATGCCGGTATCAGCCATAGCTCACCGGAAGCAGCATCACGGAAAATCCGCCGGACCGCGCGGTGCCACGGCATCGCCTCAGCGAACGCGCCTCAAGCGACAGTCCGGTATTCCCGCAATCCCGCCATTGCGGACATCGGTTCAAGTTATGTTGGCCTCGAGCCAGGAGTCTGCGGGACAGGACACTAGCGGTAGTTGGCGCGATCCATCAGCTTGACCGCCTGCGCCTGGTACTCGCCGGCCAGCGCTACATTCAGCGGACTCGGCGAAAAGTCGCCCCACTCAATAACCAACGGGTGGGCAGCAATGTCGGGATTCGCCGGGTACTCCATGTTCTCGCCGCCAAGCAAGCGCTGCGCGGTTTCCTGTGACATCCATTCCAGCAACGCCAGCGCGCCCTCCGGATTTTTTGCATGCCGCACGATACCGGCACCGGAGACGTTGACGTGGACGCCGCCCGTTTCTTCAGCCGGCCAGAAAATGGCCACCGGAATGTCGGGGTTTTCCTTTTGCAGGCGCCCGAAATAGTAGGTATTGACGATGCCGACCTCGCACTGCCCCGCCGCTATCGCCTCGATCAGCTTTGTATCATTGGAGAACACGTCAGTAGCCAGATTGTCCACCCAGCCGCGCACGATACGCTCCGTTTTCTCTTCACCGTACTGCGCGATCAGCATCGCAACGAGCGACTGGTTGTAAACCTTTGACGATGTGCGCAGGCACCGAGGCGTTCGTCCCCACTTCTCATCAGCCAGCCCGGCGTAATCGACGAGTTCGGCCGGATCTACCGTGCGCGTATCGTAGACTATCGTCCGCGCGCGAACGGATAGCGCATACCAGGTGTACTCCGGATCGCGCAGCTGCTCCGGGATATTTGCCTCGAGCACATCCGAGCGCACCCGGCGCAATACGCCCTCTTCTGACGCGTACCAGAGATTCCCGGCATCGACAGTGATCAGCAGGTCCGCGGGTGTCGTTGCGCCCTCGGCCAGTAGTTTCTGGATCAGGGGCTGCTCACTGTCCGTGGTGTAGCGTATCGGCACACCGGTTTCGGCCGTATAGGCGTCGAAAATCGGCTGGATCAGCTGCTCGGCACGCGCCGAATAAACGACGACCGGCTCCGGTGCCGTTGCCGCCGTTGATACGTCGTCCGATGCGGATTCGCCATTGCCGCCACAGGCGGCAACCAGAAGCGAGAGGATTAAAGGGAGGTGCAAAGGCGCAATCTGGCGTGATTCGGTGACATGGTGCTACGGGACTCCAATCATTGTTAATGATAATAGTTCTCATTATCACATACGTTGCGTCGCCTTGCTACACCTGAGTTCAGGCTGGCAGCCTGTCGGACTTAAGACGATCGTAGCGAGACGGTGGGAAATCGGCCGCCGCTGTTATTCGGAGGCTACCTGGTCGCGCCCGCGGACTTGGCCCGGTACAGCGCAACGTCCGCTCGCGCCAGCAGGGATTCCCCTAACGTCTTCAGGTCGTCGCCATTGCCGGGCGGCTCCGTCGCCGCGATGCCGATCGATGTCGTCATCGTGACCTCGTTGCTGTCGTTTATCCGGATAGGTTCACTTGATATGGCCGCGCGAATACGCTCGGCCAGCACCCGGGCTGCGTGCGTGTCGGTCGCCGGCAGCAGAACCACAAATTCCTCGCCACCGTAGCGCGCGGCAACGTCACTGAGCCGCACCTGCGCCTCGATACGAAGCGCAATTTCCCGCAAGACCTCGTCGCCGGCCGCATGTCCGTAGGTGTCATTGACCGCCTTGAAGTGATCGATATCGAGCATCAGGCATACCAGCGTGGTGCCGTCACGGCGCGCACGCGCCAGTTCTTCTTTCAGCCGCAGTTGCAGGTAGCGGCGGTTGTGCCAGCCGGTCAGGAAATCGGTGAAGCCACTGCGCAGGAGCCGCGCGCGGTTGACAACGTTTTCGAGCAAAAAGGACGCGATGACGCCCAGATGCGCGAAAAAATCCGTCGCGTGCAGCGCCGTGAACCGGTCCGGATCCTTACTGCCAAAATTCAGGCTGCCGATCAGTTTGCCCTTGTACGTCAGCGGGATCAGCGCAATGGATGTCACTGCCGGATCATCGAGCATGATCAGTGCATGGTCTGACCGCACGTAGCTGCCGAGCCAGGGCTGCCGTAACGCGACGTATTGAGGCGCGAGGCCAGCCAGTGAGTCCACGAAAATCAAGCCTTCGGAATTCCGCTTCCGTTGAACCGCCGGCCATCAACAGGTGGCGTATGTCGTGATCCGGGTCGGCAAGCACGACACTGACCTGGTCCAGCCGGTAACTGTCTTTCAGGTAGACCAGCATGACCTGCAGCAGGCCCGCGATGGATTCCGCGTTGAGCAACGCCAATTCCCGCTGCTGCGATGTACGCAGGATGCGCATGTTGCGTCTCGCTTCGCTCTCGAGGCGATTCAGCTGCGAACGAAGACTGCCTGCATCGACTGCGGCATCTTTCCGGCTGTGCGTCATTCCGGCCCCGCTGTATGCATGCGTAAACCTCTGTCACCCAGGAATCTGCGCGGTAGAAGCAGACCCTCAACGGTAGAGCTTTCTCGTAGATGAACCTGGGCGTGGTCTTGAGGTTGGTAACGATAAAACGCGGGTTATCCTTCGGCTTACGGGTGGCATGTAAAGCCACGTCGGCTTTGATGATCACGCGCCGCTCGCGATTCCAGCTGCGGGCTTTGTATTGGCACTCTGCAAATGCCGGCTGGTGGTTCTCACCGGCTTCGATGGCATCTCGAATCGGCACCATCAGTGGCTGCAAGCGCAGCAGCCTGTCGGACTCAGGCCTGATCTGCTGCGACGGCGGGAAATCGGCCCGTTTTCCCGATCGTTTTCGTCAAATGGAACCACCATTCTCCTCAAACGATCGACAAAACGGACTCGATTTCCCACCGTCTCGCTACGATCGCCTAAGTCCGACAGGCTGCTGGGCCGGACTATGGCTTTTACCAAATAACGGTGGCCCCGTCGCTGACGCCGGGCCCGAAAAGCGGCATCAGGGGCGGTCAGCCTCGTGTGGCGAGATACTCGCGTCCTTTGGTCATGATTTCGATGAAGCCCGCCTCGTCGCCCGATGCGACGAGTTCGCGAATCCGCGTGACAGATTCGCACAGCGCATCGAGCGGCCCGAGACCGAATTCATTGAGGTTCTGGATTTCGAAATAGAGCCGCGGATTCTCGCGCGCGACCGCCGACGCCACCAGCAACTGCGAATCGAAGGTCGTCGAAGACAACTTCGCAAGCTTAGGTGCCGCTTCGTCGCTTTCCGCGAGCGCCGTGAAAAACGCGATGTTCAGCGCATGCGACAGGCCAAGCACGTAGGCAATCAAGCGGTCATGGTCATCCAGGCTCATGTCGAGCTGCTCGACCATAGTGGCCGCAAACAACTCCTTCGCCGTTGCCGTCGCCCCGGCGCAGCCTGCGTCGACAAAGATAAGGTGACGGCCGGACAAAAGCTCGGTGTCCGGGCCGAACATCGGATGCAATGACGCCACCTTGCAGCCGGTATCGCGCAATGCGCGGAGTCCTTTTCTCAGCGGTGTTTGGCGATCCAATGTCGAATACCAGGCCCCGTGGCCGCAATGCGGACAATTCGGCCAGGACCACCCCGGAAATCGCAAGGGGTGTCGCGACAACAATGATGTCGAAATCAACACCGGCATCCTTCCAGTTGTGCCATGTGGCGTCACCGTCTTCAACAGCCGCATCGGCAATGCTCGTCGCAAAGCCCTGCGAACGGAAAAAATCGGCAAACCAGCCGCCCATTTTGCCGGCGCCACCGATGACCAGCACACTGCGGCCGTCGCCCTTGCCTTCGGCCGCCACGCGGTCCCGCTCCTGGCTGGCAAGTGACGACTGAATCAGGTGTCGCAGTACGGATTCCGCAAGCTTCGGGTCGACGGACAGTGACAGTGCATGCTCGCGTGCGAGATTGAGCACCTCTTTCTCGCGTTCGAAATCGCGCGTTGCGCGTCCCGTCACCTGCTTGTCCCGGCCGATGCGCGCGACGATTTCCTGGCGCCGCGCGATCAGTTCAACGAGCTGCCTGTCGACACCGGTCAACTCTTCGCGCAAATTATCGAGATCCATTTGAAGTTACTGTTGCGGCCTGCTGCCATGCACGGGACGTTTTACCGCAGATCGTGCAATAACAGAAGGACTCCGGAGCGGCGAGTCACGCAGCGCGGACCCGGGCGGTCATGCCGTCCGGGTCCGCTTGTCCGGAATTTGAGCTTTGCGTGACCGCTTACCGACCGCGGTGATGCTTGCCGCGGCCACGATGCTTCTTGCCATCACGCTTCTTGTAGTGGCGCTTGCTCTTGTAATTGCGGCCGTCGTACTTCTTATAGTGCCGCTTGTTCTTCAGCTTGCGGTGGTACTGCCGATCCGCAAGATAGATGTCATGGACGCGATGCCAGCTGACATGTGGCGCAATACGGAACCGGTTGAGCCGGTACCAGTGCGTGAAGTCGCGATGCGCGCGGAGCCAGTGGGGATACGTCTCGCGAACTCTGACACGGTGATACCAGTCATGTACCCGCGGCACGTCGTAGCGGTGCCCGTAGTAGTAGCCGTAGTCATGGGCCGCTGCTGGCTGCGGTGCGGCGAGCAACAGTGTTCCGGCGAGTAACGGCGACAGCGGTAACGAGGCTGCGTTTCGCATGATGAGCCTCCTCTTGGTCATTGCAGCCCCACACTAGCGCCAGATGCATGAATAGCTGCTTAACACAAGGCACTGTTTTTACTGTTTTTATGAATCCTTCCTGAACGGCGGCCGCGGACCCGAAAACGGACAAGCCGGGTCGGTGGCGCGGGCCGGCACTACCGCCCCATAAGCAATCATGCGAACATTGCGGGTCTTTCGACAACCCGGAACATGGAGCGAATGCATATGAAGACGCGCGCCGCGGTCGCCTTCGAAGCAGGCAAGCCACTGCAAATAGAAAACATCGATCTTGAGGGACCGAAAGAAGGCGAGGTTCTGTTACGGAATGTCGCAACCGGCGTATGCCATACCGATGCATTCACGCTCTCGGGTGAAGACCCGGAGGGCCTGTTCCCGACCGTGCTGGGCCATGAAGGCGGCGCCGTCGTCGAGGAGGTCGGTCCCGGCGTCAAGGACATAAAGGTCGGCGATCACGTCATTCCGCTGTACACGCCGGAATGCGGTGAATGTAATTTCTGTACGTCGGGCAAAACGAACCTCTGCCAGGCGATCCGCGCTACGCAGGGCAAGGGCCTGATGCCGGACGGCACCTCCCGCTTTTCGCTGAATGGCAAACCGATATATCACTACATGGGCACGTCGACCTTTAGTGAATACACTGTGCTGCCGGCCATCGCCGTGGCCAAGGTCAGCAAGAAAGCACCGCTCGAAAAGATCTGCCTGCTCGGCTGCGGCATCACGACGGGCATCGGCGCCGTTCTGAACACGGCAAAGGTCGAGCCCGGTGCAACCGTTGCCGTGTTCGGCCTCGGCGGTGTCGGACTTAGCGCAATCCAGGGCGCATTGATGGCGCGTGCGAGCCGCATCATCGCCATCGACATCAATCCGGACAAGTTCGAGCTGGCAAAACAAATGGCGCGACCGATACGGTCAACCCGAATGACCACAGCGCACCCATCCAGGAAGTGATCGTCGAATTGACGAACGGTGGCGTCGATTATTCCTTTGAATGTGTTGGCAACGTGAAGCTGATGCGTGCCGCGCTCGAATGCTGCCACAAGGGCTGGGGCGAATCGGTCATCGTCGGCGTCGCGGGCGCGGGCCAGGAAATCTGCACGCGGCCTTTCCAGCTCGTGACCGGGCGCGTGTGGCGCGGGACGGCGTTCGGCGGCACCAAGGGCAAGTCGCAGCTGCCGGGCATGGTCGACCAGTACATGAACGGCGACATCAAGGTTGATGAGTTCATCACTCACACGATGCCGCTCGAAGATATCAATACCGCGTTTGACCTGATGCATGAAGGCGTGAGCATCCGGTCTGTCGTGCACTTCTGACCCGATCGCGGCCAGGAGTCTGCGCTGACAGCCGCAAACCGGTAAATGGCTACTCATGACCCGCGTTGCCGTAGCCACCACGTCAGCACTCGCCGCGGAAGCCGCTGCCGAGGTCGCCGAACTCGGCGGCAATGCGGTGGACTGCGCCATCGCCGCCGCAATGCTGACAATGAATACCGAACCCGGTGTTTGCGCGCTTGCCGGCAGCGCCTACGTTACGGTGTGGCCGGCCGCGGGCGACCCGGTATCCATCGACGGCAATGCCGCGGTTCCCGGAATTGGTGGCGGTACCGCAGGCTCGTTGTCCGATACGGATACGGTCGACATGGCATATGGCGGCGGCATACGAACAACAGTCGGTGCGCCGTCCGTGGCCGTGCCCGGCACGCTGGCGGCACTTGACCGCGCATCAAGGCAATACGGGCGCGCCGACTGGCGGGCACTGGTCGAGCCGAGCGTCCGGGCGGCACGCGACGGATTTCCGTTGTCGGCGGCGTGTCACTATTACCTGGGCTACTCGGGACTGCCCGTGTTCGGCCGCAGCATCGACGGCTACCACTCATTGCACGATGAAAACGGCACGTTGCGCGCTGCCGGGTCGCGCATCAAAGTGCCGTGGCTCGCGGACAGCCTCGCCGCGATTGCCCGCGAGGGCGCGAGTATTTTTTACGAGGGCGAGCTTGCCAGCGCCATAACAAACCACGTGCAGGAAGGTGGCGGTGCCTTGACGCGCGACGACCTCCGGCAGTACAGGGCCATTGTGCGCGAGCCGCTATTCGTTGAACTGGATGGCTGGCGGATTGCGACCAACCCGCCACCAGCGATTGGCGGCGCGACGCTGGCCGCAATGCTCGAGGCATTCAGACGGCAGCCGGCGCGCCAGTGGGATGCCATGTCGCTCGGCCGCCTCGTCGAAGTTCAGCAGCTCGTGCTCGGGTTCCGCCGCGAGCATCTCGACCTGGCGGACGATGTCGGCGCCGAAGCGGCAAAATTGCTCGCCATCATTCGCGAGGCGTTCGCGGGCGGGCGCAGGGAATCCGCATCGACGGTGCATACGTCCGCCGTCGACGCAGACGGCAATGCATGCGCAATCACCGCTTCTTCCGGTTACGGCTCCGGTGAAATGCCGGCACGCACCGGGTTATGGCTGAACAACTGCCTCGGTGAACTGGAACTCAACCGCCACGGCCTGGATGCGGGGCCGCCGGGCCGGCGGCTGCCATCGAACATGGCCCCAGGGGCCGCGCGCCGGACGGGCCGCGTACTCGCTTTCGGATCACCTGGCGCGGATCGCATCACGACGGCACTGCAGCAGTTCCTCATCAATTTCATCCAGCAGGGCATGAATCTCGGAGACGCCGTAGCCCACCCGCGCGTGCACGTCGAATGCCGGGCTGGAGGGGACCGGCTGGCGGTCGAACCCGGTGTCGGGCTGCCCGAAATGGACGTGCCGGTCACCGAATACCCGGCCATCAACATGTACTTCGGCGGTGTCGGGGCCGCCATGCACTCGCAAGATGCCGGCTTCCAGGTCGCTGCCGATCCGCGACGTGAAGGCGCTGTTTTTGTAAGCGATGGATGAACGGCAATGAGTGGTTTGCTACTCTGCGCGAGCCCGACCTATGGATCCTTGAGCGCCAGACCTGAATGGAGATACCGGTGACAGACGTGCGCCTTTCCGATCGCTTGCCCGACGATTTGCCAACGAACCCGATGCACCGGGCACACGACTGGATGAACGATGCGGCGGATCTTGCTGGCATGCGCAATCCGAATTCAATGACACTGACGACGGTGGGCGCCGGCGCCAGGCCATCGGCGCGCATCGTGCTGTGCAAGTCCATCGTCGCCGACCCGGGTTACCTTGTGTTCTTTACCAACTACGCATCGCGCAAAGGCGAGGAACTGAAGACCAACAGCGCGGTTGCCGCGGTGTTTCACTGGGATAGCATCGGCCGGCAAATTCGCATCGAGGGCACGGCGGTCAAGTCGCCAGCCGCCGACAGCGACGCCTACTTCTCGACGCGCCCATGGGGCAGCCAGCTCGGTGCATGGGGCAGCGACCAGAGCCGCGAGATCGCCTCGCGCGAAGCATTGGTCGCACAAGTCCGGGAACGTGCCCGAACCCTCGGTATACAGCTCGGACACGACACACAAACGCTGAAGAATGACACACCGCCGGTGATCGAACGGCCGCCGCACTGGGGCGGTTATCGCATCTGGGCAACGGCGATCGAACTGTGGGTCGAAGGTGCGGACCGCATCCATGACCGCGCGCGCTGGACACCGGCAGCTGTCGCCGCTCGATGCACACACGTTCGAGGCCGGGCCGTGGCACGGCACGCGCCTGCAACCCTGACGCGCGCGCCATGACGGCGGGACTGGACGAACAGCGCATCACGTGCCCGTACTGCGGTGAACCAATGCATATCGTGCTGGACCTGTCAGCGGGCGGCCAGGATTACGTCGAGGACTGCCAGGTTTGCTGCCAGCCGATGCAGGTCAGCTTTGCCGTCAGTGACGGGGAACTCGACTACCTGCAGGTTGACCGTGCTGACTAGCTTCGTTCGGCAGCACGATGGAAATGGCCGTCCAGGAGTCTGCGTGATACGCGGCACATGGCTATACCTGCTGCCAGGAGTCTGCGCGTTGATCCTCCTCGCCACAACAGCGCAGAGCGAAGTGCTGAGCGTGTCAGAAGGCACGAACCTGACGGTCGATGTATCGCCCGCTGACGGCAGTTATGTCATCGATTTGCTGGGCAGCCTGTGGCGGGTGCCCGCGCGCGGCGGCGAGGCTGAACGCCTGACCAACGGTGTCCGGGCGGCGCGCCTGCCCCGCTGGTCCCCGGATGGCCGCGAGATTCTCTACGAGGCCGACGGCGACAGCGGCCCTGAACTGTGGCGCTATGATATCGAAAGTGGCAGCAGGCAGCCGGTGCTGGCAGATAACCGCATCGCCCGTCACGGGGCCTGGCACCCCGACGGCGGCCGGATCGTGTTTGCGGCCGAGCGTGATAGCAGCCGTCTGGACCTGTGGGAAGTCGATGTTGCGACCGGCATCGAATGGCGCATCACGTCACACGACGGTGATGAATCCGCGCCGGCCTGGTCCGCCAATGGACGCCACCTGGCGTATGTATTGCACGAACAGGGGCGCTGGTACCTGGTGGTGCGCCAGTTCGGCATGCCCGCCGAGTCACTTCTCGCGTCGGATACGCCGTTGATGGCACCGTCGTGGCGTCCGGATGGCACGCTGATCACGTATCTCAGGGAAGTGGACGGTCAGCTTGCGCTACACATGCTGATTCTGTCGGACCCACCATTGGAACGGGTGCTGGTAACGGGCGAGGATTTCTTTGTCGGCCCGGTAAGCTGGAAGAACCGCGACCAGTTTGTTTACGCGGCGAACGGGCATATACGCACGCGCGGATTCGAGGACTGGGACTCGAAGACGATGCGCTTCAGCGCCGCGATACAGCGTCCCGAGACCCGGACAGCCACAGCGATCCCTGCGCGCGACCTGCCGGCGATAGACGTGCCCGACCGCGAGTTCATCGTGCGTGCCCCGCGGCTGTACGACGGCCATTCGGCAGAATACCGGCACAACGTCGATGTGATCGTGCGTGACGGCGTCATTGCCGCGATCGAGTCGCAGGCCGATCGCGGCGACGCGACGGTGCTCGACATCGGCGACATGACCATCATGCCGGGCCTGATTGACGTTTACTCACCGATGCCGGCCGGCGATCCGGCGGCGGCCGGCGCGCGGCTTTTGGCATTTGGCGTAACGACCCTTGCGACACCGGATGCGCCGGATGCTTACGCCGCGGATGCCTGGCATGGCGAAACAACACCCGGGCCCCTGCTGCTGCGGATCGGCTCGATCGACGATAGTCCCGGCCAGCAACTCGCGCCGGACTTGCGGATGATCGGGATCGGCAGAGACAGCGAAACCGCGGATGACCTGCTGTCGATGGCGCGGCGCTGGCAGGAAAAAGGTGTCCCGGTCATTGCGTCGAACTGGCGCACCGGTCTCGGTGTCGGCGCCGACCTGCTGTCCGGTTCACAGACATTACCGACCTCACCGCAAGGCCGGCGCTATGCCGACGTGCGCCTGATGGGTAGCGGCGGTCCGGTGGCGCTGTTGTCAGGACTGGCCGATGCAGCGACACCCGGCCTGGGCGAGCTGCTCGCCTCGCGCCAGGCACAGGCATTCAGGGTCGTGTCCCGACCGATGCGGCGTTTCTCCACCCCGCCGGGGCTCGTCCGCGCCGGTGCAGCGCCGGTTGTCGGCAGCCACCCGTCCGGCCTGCCGGCGGGCCTGTCAACGCAGGCCGAACTGAGGGCCTTGCAGGCCGCCGGCCTGTCCCCGGCCGCCGCACTGCATGCCGCGACCGGTGCTGCTGCAAGGGTCCTGGGCGCCGACGGGCAAATCGGGCTCCTGGCCGCCGGTGCCAGGGCAGACCTGTTGCTGGTGGACGGCGACCCGCTTGCAGACGCCGGCGCAGCGCTCGACATAGTGGCTGTAGTGCGTAACGGCCGTTTTTATTCGCTGTCGAATTTGCTGGAGCGGGCAAACGTCGACTAATTTTACAAAATATGGCGCCGCCGCCTGTCGCGAAATGGCGACGCCCGGCGGACCTGTCGCACGGCCCGAAGCACTGCCCGCATTGACGCCGGCCCACCGGGAATCACAGATTATTGTTTGGAATCAACCATCTGCAGCATCACGGCCGGGGCGGCACCGGGGCTCCGGAACAATGCTTGTCGGGTTCCTTTACAAATCGCCGGCCATACCTCCAGCAATTTTGCGCCAATCCCGGTCAAGTTACTGAAATGAAAGACTATTTAGCCTTCTGGCATACGTCTTGCTCTAATTCATTCGCCCAAGCGAAATGTAACTGGACCCGGTCACCGGCTTTAAGGGTACAAACAGGATTTAGACGCCAGAAGAAAAGCAATAAAACAAGATCCGGATCCGATAATAATAACTACGTCTGTATCAGGTTGCCGGAATTCCAGTTACCTCTCTAACGACAATAACAAGAGAGAGATATAGCCCCGCCGCTGATGCCGCGGGGCTTTTTATTTTGGGCTCGACAATGTCGCGGCGAAGCAACCGTCATTGCGAGGACGCCGCAGGCGGCCGTGGCAATCTCGCACTGACTGGCAGAGTCGTGGTCTGTGCGAGATCGCCACGGCGCTGCGCGCCTCGCGATGACGAGACCGTAGCTGCGCGCCTCGCGATGACGAGACCGTAGCTGCGCGCCTCGCGATGACGAGACCGTAGCTGTGCGCCTCGCGATGACGAGACCGTAGCCGCGCGCCTGCGCCTGTTGTTGCGTAGCGGCGCACGGGCCTTTACTCTCGCGAAATTGCCTGACTGCCGGAGCGTCCTTTTGAGAAATTATCGTGCACTGATGGTCTGCGGCCTTGTAATTGGGATGATGGCTGGCTGCGCCCGCGAACCGGATTCGGACTTCGCCTCCGCGGACTTCGCCGAGGCAGATATCGCTACGTTGCAGCAGATGATGGATACGGGCGAGACGACGGCCGTAGAGCTGACCGACTACTACCTGGACCGCATTGCGGCCATTGACCAGGCGGGCGTGCAACTCAACGCAATTATTGAAATCAACCCCGACGCCCGCGACATTGCGGCCGACCTTGACAGGGAACGCGCCGAGTCGGGTGCGCGCGGACCATTGCACGGTATACCGGTCGTGTTGAAGGCGAACATCGACACCGGCGACCGGATGGCAACGTCGGCTGGATCGCTTGCGCTGGCTGATCACCGCGCCCCGGATGATGCGTACTTTGTTGCCCGGCTGCGCGAGGCAGGCGCGGTCATCCTGGCCAAGGGCAACTTGAGTGAATGGGCCAATTTCCGCTCGACCCAGTCGTCAAGCGGCTGGAGCAGCCTCGGCGGCCAGACCACCAATGCCTACGATCCGCGGCGCAACCCGTGCGGGTCGTCGTCGGGATCGGCGGTGGCCGTATCCGCAAACCTGACGGTACTTGCTGTCGGCACGGAGACCGACGGCTCCGTCAGTCTGCCCGGCCAGTATCAACGGCATCGTCGGCATCAAACCGACACTCGGTCTCGTCAGCCGCGACGGCATCATCCCGATAGCGCACAGCCAGGACACCGCCGGCCCGATGGCGCGCACCGTGCGGGATGCAGCGCTGATGCTGAACGCGATGGCGGCAGCCGATGACAGTGATCCGGCCGCGGCGAACCGCCCGCCCACCGTGCCCGACTTTGCAGCCAACCTGTCGGCCGACGGCCTCGATGGCAAGCGGATCGGCGTCGTGCGCAGTTACTCCGGCGCCGGACGGGACGCGCGTGTCGAGCAGATGCTCGACGACAGCATCCGGCTGCTCGAGGAACACGGTGCCATTATTGTTGATCCAATCGAAATCGATACCGAGGGCATGGGCGATGCCGAGTACGAGGTGCTGCTGTACGAGTTCAGGGCAGACCTCAACGACTACCTGGCCTCTTCGGGTGCGCCCTACAGCACGCTGGCCGGGCTGATCGAATTTAATGAGAACAATGCCGACAGCGTCATGCCGTTTTTCGGCCAGGAAATCTTTATCGCAGCCGAAAGCAAGGGCCCGCTGTCGGACAAGGCCTACCTCGACGCACTCGATACATCGAAGCGCATCGCGCAGGACGGTATCGACAACGCGATGGCAGAGCACAACCTCGATGCGCTGCTCGCACCAACAAACGGCCCGGCATGGCTCACCGATCATATCAATGGCGATAATTTCAGCGTGGGCAGTTCGTCGCTGGCCGCCGTATCAGGCTACGCGAGCGTAACCGTACCGGCAGGCTACGTGTTCGGACTGCCGCTGGGCCTGTCGTTTATCGGCGGCGCGTTCACCGAGCAGCAGCTCATCGAGATTGCGTACGCCTTCGAGCAACAGCGCGGGCCAAGACAGGTGCCGGACCCGACATCACCGCAGAGACCCTGACCCGCGGAACAAAGTGCGACCTGATCGCTGGCCGCGGCCGTTCCCCGGCGGCCTAATGGGCTCCTGACCAACAACATATCAACCCGGGGTTCCCGAACAGGCATGTTCAAGGCTATCCGCATCCTGCTACTGCTGCTGGTCCTGATCTTCGCCGCCGGCACGACATGGCTGACGCAGGCACGCAGCACCCACTGGGAAGACACGTTGGTGGATCCGTGTACTATCCGATGAACGGAGACGGCGGCGAACTGAGCCAGCGCTATGTCGACACGCTGGACATCCGCCAGTTTGCCGGCACCGAGGAATTCTTTACGCGAAGGAAGTAGCGAAATACGGCCGCGACCTGGCCCGTCCCGAGTGCGCGTGGGAACTCGGCAAACCCGTAACCGGGCAACCGCCGGCATTGCCACCGGCGACGAGCGTGTTCCAGATCATGTGGTGGAGCATGCGCGTGCGCTGGTGGGCAGGCAGCGTCACGTCCGGTGACGACGGGCCGCGACCCGATGTACGCATGTTCGTCCGCTATTTTGATCCCGATACCGATCTGAACCTCGATAATTCGGTCGGCCTGCAGAAAGGCATGATCGGCATCGTCAACGCGTATGCAAGCAGACGCCAGGAAGGCACCAACAATGTGATCATCGCACACGAGTTCCTGCATACGCTGGGTGCCACGGACAAGTACGACACCGCCACCGGCCTGCCGGCCTACCCCGATGGCTATGCCGAGCCGGCGCGTGAACCGCGCTACCCGCAGCGCTACGCTGAAATCATGGGCGGCCGCATTCCGCTGGCCGACGACGATGCGACGGTGCCGCAGAACCTCGACTACGCACTGATCGGGCCGCAAACGGCGCACGAGATACGCCTGACCGAATAAGTGTTGTTCCGGCGCAAGTCGCGTAACGCCGTTTCGTAGCCGTCGTGCACCTGCATACTTACCGCGGAGATTTTATCGACGGCGCAATGTCCGGGTTAGGAATCTGCGTACAGCCGCGGCAGCTCGTGTACACCATCGGCCGCGGCGAGAAACGGGTTCACCAACCGCACCTTGCCGTAATGGCGGCCGCGTCGAAAGTCTTCGGAAAGAATTTCAGGCAGACCATTGACTTCGGCATACGCCCATAGGTGGGCATCGAACCACGACAGCCCGTAAGCAGCTGAGCCACGCATCGCCGTCAGCAGCACTTCCCGATCCGGGTACAGAACCGGAAATTGCGCCATGAAGCCTTCAGCTTCCTGACAGGCAGCGGCATGTGGCAATAACGGCGCGTTACCCAGATCGACGCGTGGGCGCGTCACAGCCGCGATGAACTCGACAATGCTCTGGTGAGCAACAACAAGGCTGTCGCCCGGAATCCCCGAGCGCAATACGTCACTGGCCACTTTTTGCCTGGCTGGATCGCGAGGATCAAAGCGATACACGAGGGACGTTGGTGTCAACCAGGCTTGCCACGGGTATAGAGGTCCGCACCAGCCCAGTCGCGCCCGGTTTTGCCGTCGGGCGAAAACGCCATGGTTTCTCCGCGTCCTATCTGGCGCGCTGGTCGCGGCGTCCCAAGAGCCGCAGCCTCTCGTCGGGACTCAATTGCTGACGTGCCCGGGACCGGGCCGGGACCAGCCGCACGCTGTCGCCGGCGGGGAGAAATTCAATTTCGTCACCGGGAGCCAGGCCATATTGCTCGGCCAGCCGCTTGGGGATGGTGATTTGCAGCTTTGAGGTGACTTTGGCCATGGAATCCTTACTTTAACAAGGACAGATTTCCTTGTCAATAATTATAGGATCCGACCGGAGGACAGATTTACCAGAGGCGGGCCCTGCCTCAGCCCGGGCCCACTCAGGAAGAAACCGCGGCGGGATGATCGGAGTTTCGCGGCAATGTTGCTAGCACTCATGAGACAGAAAAGCCGGGAGGCACTCATGACGAAGGCAGGCAGTGTGAAGCAAAGGGTTCGCGGTAAATCGACTGCCCCGATACGGATCCTCGCAGGGGGCACAATCTTCGCGATACTCACCGCGTGTGGCGGCGACGGCGGTACCGGTGGCGACGGCAACCCCGGCAACTTCGGCGGCGGCGGCGACGGCGGCCGCGGCGGTAACGGTGGCGACGGTGGCGAAGGGGGCTGGGGCGGCGGCGGTGCCGGCGGGTTGTCGATCGGCATCTACTTCAACTCAGGAGTCGGTCCCGAGATCGTGGACAATACGATCACCACCGGAGACGGCGGCCGCGGCGGCGACAGCCGCACCGATCGCACCGCAGCAGCCGGGGATGGGGGCTGGTCGTTCGGGATTCTGGACTCGAACCTGAACGACGGCGTGTCACCGGTACTCGACGGCAACGACTTCACGCTGGGGACACCCGGTCCGGACGGCACGCCGTCCACCGGCACGGGCGTCGGCGGCGAGATCAACATGCCGTGACTGTCGGGCCATGCCCGACGATCGGGAACAATTGCCCGCATCTTCATCGGGACAGTGGCCCATGATTGGAGTCGCGACACGAACCAGGGTGACTGCTTGCGACTCTCGGGCGATCACCGTCCTGGGTCACGCGTTCCCGCTCGCCCAGGAACTTCCGCATCCAGGCCTTCGCAAGCCTCAGGTCACGGCGGCAGGTCGCCTCGGAGACACTGAGCGCGGTAGCGGCCTGGTCTTGCGTGAAGCCGGCAAAGTAATGCAACTCGAGCAAGCGGGCCTTGCGCTCGTCGAGGTCCGCGAGGGTCGAGATGGCCTGGTCGACATCGAGCACGTCCTGGTCCTCCGCGGACTCGCCGTGCCGCGCTTCGTCCAGTGTGACCCGTAGCTCGCCGCCACCCCGCTTCGCCGTATTGCGTGCTTTGGCGTGATTAACGAGGAGGCGACGCATCATGCGCGCCGCCAGCGCAAAGAAATGCGTGCTGTCCCGCCAGTCGACGTCGACGCCGACGAGACGCTCGTACGCTTCGTGCACCAGCGCCGTCGGTTGCAGCGTGTGTGCCGGCGACTCGCTGCGGAACACCTGTCCGGCGATGCTTCGCAATTCGTCATAGATAAGCGGCGTCAGCGATTCGAGCGCCGCCTCGTCGCCGTCCGCCCAGCGGTGCAGCAGCGACGTGACCTCGCCGTGGTCAGTCATCGCCATGCGCCGCGCGCCACCCGGACCTGACCGTTTCGCGGGTGCCCTCGGCCGCATTGCCGGCGCGCCGTTCGTCGCCCGACAAGCCGGTCGCGGCGTGAAAGTTTTTTTTGAGGCGAGCCCATTGTTGATCGCCGTCAGTCATGCGCGCATTCCCTGTCGTGACATGGGGGCCAGGCCGATGATTCAAGGCCGAAAAAGCAAACTAGCCGAGTAGCGCCGGATTCACAAATGGCGGGACGGCAGAATATATTCTGTCTGGTTGTCAGCAGAACACAGGCTTGCTTATGGTAAATACAGGATCATCGCCCCGGACGCTGGTCCTCCGGCCACAGCGCCCGGACCCGGCGGCTCATGCCGTCGTCGGGCCCACGCGTCTCGACCAGGCGCTCGTAGGCTGACTTCAGGAGTGGCTCTCCCACCTCGGGCGAGCCCAGCGCGATCAGGCAGCCCCCGAGGTGCGCGCGGGCCAGCGCCGTTTCCCACGCATCAGCGGGGAACGCCTGCTCGAGACGCTCGAGAGCGTCGCGCAGCAGGCTTTCGGCCTCGTCGCAGCGCCCCTCGCGCGCCAGTGCGATCCCAAGATCGCGTCGCAACTGCGCCGTCTGCGAATGGTCCGGTCCTGGCGACCTGGTCGACAGTGCCAGCGCCTCGCGCAGCGTTTCCTCCGCCTCTGCCGCACGTCCAAGCTTGCTGAGCACGTTACCGATACCATTCATGTCATGGCTGATGAACGGATGCTCGTCGCCGAATGCCGCCCGATCGAGCGCCAGCGTCTCGCGGTAGAGGGCGAGGGCCTCCTCATAGTCCTCCATATCGGATGCCAGGGCGGCCAGGTTGATGTAGTTATTCGCCAGAATCGGGTGGTCGTCGCCATGGATGCGCAGGTTCATGGCCAGTGCCTCCTGGTGCAGCGCGTAGGCGCCGTCGAGATCGCGCAGGTCGTGGCGGAGGTTGGCGAGGTTGTTCAGTGCGATTACGATTTGCGGATGATCGCCATCGTGGGCGGCGCGTTTGATCGACAGGGACTCGGCTTCATAGGGCTCGGCCTCGGCGGAACGGCCCTGAGCCTTCAGGGCAGTCGCAAGCAATGACAGGGTCATCGCGATGGCCGGATGGCCGTCGGGAAGCACCCGACGTTGCGTCTCAAGGAGTTCGCGATGCATCGCCTCGGACTCTTCGAGCCGTCCCGCAGCGGTCAGCACTTGTGCCAGCGCGGTACGCAGCTCAAAGGTCGACGGGTGGTCGGGGCCGGACTCGGCCGCTTTCAGTCCAAGCGCATCGCGATAGTGGCCGACGGCCTCCTCGAAGCTGCCACGGCGCTGCGCCAGGTGCCCGCGCCAGGTCAGCACCGCGGTCACGATATCGGAGTCCGGTGCGTTCATGCGCGCGAGCACGGCATCGGCCTTGTCGATTTGCTGCTCGGCGGCATCGAACTCGAGCCTGGCGGTGTGCAGGGCTGCAAAGGCCAGGTGTGCCTCGGCGATTTCGCCATGAACCTCGCCGTGGATCGCCAGTCGCGTCACAAGAGCCTGATCGAGCAGCGCCGCGCTTTCCTCGTAGCGGCCCGCTGACCGCCGGAGGTTGCCAAGTCCAAAGAGCGCATTACCCAGCAGCGCGTCGGGTGGACCACCGATCGCTTCGCGGACAGCCAGCGCGCGCTCCGTCAGCTCGGTGGCCTGTTCGATGAATCCGAGCGCCGCGTAGGCGGAGCCGATCACGCGCATCAGCGACGCCTGCACGGCCGGCTCGCTGGCAAGCTCGAGTTCGATGCGTTCGGCGCCGAGATCCAGCAGCTCGCGCGCGCTGACCCACTCGCCGAAGCTCTGCTCCGGTGTGGCGCTCTCGAACAGCTCGGTAAGGAAGGTCGAGACTTCCTCGGCGCGCCGCGCCTCACGCTGCGCGCGATCCCGCTCGGTGGCAAGTTCCGCCGTGTAGAAGCCGGCCAGGGAGATCATGGCCAGCAGGCCAGCGGCTGCGCTCGCAACCGCCTTGCGGTGGCGCAGCAGGTAGCGCCGCAGGACATAGCCGGCGGAATCGCCGCGCGCAACTACGGGTTGCCGCTGCAGGTGACGCTCGATATCCGCGGCGAGCTCGGCGGCACTGTCGTAGCGACGCTCGGGCTCCTTGCGCAGCGCCTTGAGGATGATGGTGTCGAGATCGCCGCGAAGCGCGCGCGCGAGCTTCTCGGGCGTGCTGCCGAGTTGCGCCGGATAGTGCTCGGCGCTGTCGGCATCCGGATCATCATCTTCGCGCTCAAGTACTGCCTGCGATGGCCTTGGCGGCTCGCGTTCGAGTATTGCCTCTGCGACCATGACCGGGGTTGACCGGCCGGACGAAAAGGCGCCGTGCCCGGTCAGCAGGCGATACAGCAGGGCGCCGAGCGCATACACATCGGTGGCGGTGGTGGCCGGTTCGCCGCGCAGTTGTTCGGGACTCGCGGTATCGAGCGTGACGACGCGCGAGAGTTCGGCGGTCTGGTGCAACGCCAGGGCGCTGGCGCGTTGCGGATCGATGAGCTTGGCGATGCCGAAATCGAGCAGCTTGGGTTCGCCCTCGGCCGTGACCAGTACGTTGGAGGACTTGATGTCACGATGCACGACGAGGTTGCGGTGGGCATGGTGCACGGCGTCGCAGAGCTTTACCACGAGGCGCAGCCGTTCAGGTACCGAGAGACGGTGCTGCCGACAGTAAACGTCGATGGGCTCGCCGTCGACGTATTCCATGACCAGGTACGATTCGCCCGCGTCGTTGACGCCCGCGTCGAGCAGTCTCGCGATGCCGGGGTGCTGGAGGTCGGCCTGCACCTGGCGCTCGGTGCGGAACCGCTGCTGCAGTGAGTCGCTGGCGGCGGTGGCAATCAGCTTGATGGCCACCTGGCCGTGATACTGCGCATCGTCGCGCTCTGCAAGAAAGACCCGCCCCATACCACCACGGCCGAGTTCGCGAACGATGCGATAGGGGCCGAACCGCTGACCTTTCAGGGAGGCTTCCGCGCTAACCGCGAGCTCGCCGCCGGCCAGCCGTTCGCGTGCCGCGCGGAGCGACGCGTCGAACTGATCGCGGGTTTCTGCTGCATGGCGCAGCAACCCTTCAACTTCCCGCCGAAGCGCTGCATCGCCCTGGCAAGCGTCATCGAGCCAGGCCGCACGCTCGTCGCCCGACAACGAAGTCGCGGCGTGAAAAATTTCTTCGATGCGAGCCCATCGCTTTTCGCCGTCGGTCATGCGCGCAGTCCTTGCCGTGACATGAAGGCCAGCCGAGGTGTCCCCGCCGGAACAGGGAAACTAGCTGAGTAGCGCCGGATTCACAAATGACGGTGAGACGATACCTGTGTGGAATGGCGCAGATCGCCGCGAGCCGCTACTCTTCCCGGCTATGGTTACTTCCGCCGCTGCGATGCTTGCCTGCAATCGCCTGAGAATCAGCGTACCCGGCCGGTTGCTGGTCGACAATCTGGCGATGACCCTCTCCGCGGGCGAATTCCTTGCCGTGCTCGGCCAGAACGGTTCAGGCAAATCCCTGACGCTGCATACGCTGGCCGGGCTGCGTGACCGGGACTCGGGCGACATCGAACTTGGCGGCCAGCCGCTTGACGCGATGAAACGCATTGACGTGGCACGGCGGCTCGCGTTGTTACCGCAGTACACCGATGACGTGTTCCCCGCCACCGTGCTCGACACGGCACTCGCGGGACGGCACCCGCATCTGCGTGCCCTGCAATGGGAAACCGCAACGGATCGCGACATCGCGCGGCGCAGTCTCGAGGCGATGGACCTTGCCGAGCTCGAGCATCGTGACGTCGGCACGCTGTCCGGCGGCGAACGCCGGCGGCTTGCCATCGCCGAAGTACTGGCGCAGGCGCCAGGCATCTATCTGCTCGACGAGCCCACCAACCACCTTGATCCACAACACCAACTCCAGGTGCTGCAGGTATTCGCGGAGCATGCAAACGCCGGTGCAACCGTTGTCGCCAGCCTGCATGACGTCAACCTCGCGGCACGCTACGCGGACCGCTGCCTGTTGCTGTTTGGTGACGGGCGCTGGAAACTTGGCGCGACGCGCGATGTGCTGAACAGCAGCTTGCTGAGCGAACTCTACGATACGCCGATGGAACCGGTTCCCTGGCGCGGCCGCGAGCTGTTTGTCGCGGCGGGCAGCGCGCCCTGATCTACGCGCCGACGTACCCGCGCAATCTCTCCTGCAGCTGTGCATGAAGTGACGGATTCGCTGCCAGGACCGATCGTGTTTGCAGCGACGGTTTATTGCCATTCATATCCGTAAATACGCCGCCCGCCTCGGTGACAATAATCGACAGTGCCGCGATATCGAGGATGTTCACATCCGATTCAATAACGGCGTCTATCTTGCCCGCGGCCAGCAGGTGGTAGTGGTAGAAGTCTCCATAGCCGCGTATGCGGTCCGCGCGCGCAACGATCTCGCCGAGCGCCGCCCATCCGTCGCCGGCCGCGAGCGACTTCAGGTTGCCGGTGGACACCGCCGCGCGCTCCAGTTCGCAAACGTTGCTGACCGACAACGGTACATTGTCGAGCTTCGCGCCGTGGCCACGAGCCGCAAACGCAAATTCGTCAAACATGGTGCCGCTTGATACGCCGAGCACGATCTCGCCGTCGTGCATCAGGGCGATCTGGGTAGAGAAAAACGGGTACTGGCGCACAAAGGCCTTCGTGCCGTCGATGGGATCAACCAGCCACAGGTAGCCGCTGTCTGACGCAACCTGCCCTGTTTCCTCGCCGTAGAACCCGTGGTCCGGAAACGCACCGAGTATAATGTCGCGTATGGCCTGTTCGCATTCGACATCGGCCTGCGTGACCGGCGTCTGGTCATCCTTGGTGCGAACGGTGACGTTACCGTGAAAATAGGCGCGGCTTAAATCAGCGGCTGCGCGTGCGGCCGCTTGTGCAACCTCCAGTTCATGCGCCAGCGCGGCGGGTGTTGCAGCAGTCACTAAACGAGCTCCGGATGAAAACGGCACTATGACCGCCCGTACGCAGCGGCACAAGATCGTTTCTTGACAGTGCCCCGTGCCAAACCTATTGTAGCCCGCACATCAGGTGAACCCGGAATGGCAAATTCCGGGTGAACGGGAAACCGGTGAGGACCGTGGTCCGAATCCGGCGCTGCCCCCGCAACGGTGATCGAGTTAACCTGTAGCCCCCGTCCGATGGACGGAGCCACTGCGACATGAGCGGAATCCGCGACAGTCGTGGGAAGGCGCTACGGAATGGCTCTGTATCGCATCGGCGCGGCCGGCGTGATGGACGTCCCGTCCGTTGCGCTGTCCACGGCGATCAGTACAGGCCACTCGTAAGCCCGGAGACCGGCCCGGTGTAAACGCGAACGGCGCGGCGGGCGGCTGTTTGGGCGTGCCTGTCGGCAAATCGTCCTGAAATCCCCTCGCAGCACCGGCGCACTTCGTCTGTCACTTACCGCATGCGGGCGGCATGCATCGGGGATTATCATGAACGTATCAAAAGTGCTCGTCACGGGCGTCCTGCTCGCGCCCTTCGCGGCAATCGCTTCATCGCCGGCATCTGACGATGTCATCGTCGTCACCGCAACACGCAGCGAGACCGCAATACGGGACGTCATCGTTCCGGTCACCGTCATCAACCGACAGCAAATCGAGCAGTCCGCTGCCAGTGACCTGTCGGAGCTGCTGCGCTTTGAAGCGGGCCTCGATATCGGGCGCAACGGCGGCCCGGGCCAGGCGACATCGGTGTTCCTGCGCGGTACCGAAAGCAATCACACGCTGGTGCTCGTCGATGGCGTGCGCGTCAATCCGGGCACCATCGGCGGTGCCGCGCTGCAGAATATCGCACCGGAAGTCATCGAGCGCATCGAGATCGTCAAGGGCGCACGATCATCACTGTACGGTACTGACGCGATCGGCGGCGTCATCAATATCATTACGCGGCGTGCCGGTGACGGCTATGCCGAAGCCGGCGTTGGCGGCGGCAGCTTTGCGACGCGCTCGGGTTACACGAGTTTCGGCGCCAGTTCGGATGAAGGGGAGTTCGGCGTCACGCTGAACTGGCAGGACACGGACGGGTATGCAATCCGCACCGACAGCGATGATCGAGCGCGGCTACGATGACCGGAGCATCAACGTGTACGGCGACCGGCAGGATGGCCCGGCGACGCGTTCGGCTGCGGCACTGGCAGGCCAGCGGCACCAATGAATACCTGGATTTCTTCCTGACGCCGGTCGACCAGGCGTTCCGCAACCAGACGAGCGCGCTGTCTATCGAGAATCCGCTGGGCAGCCGTGCACAGAGCAAACTGTTGTTGAGCTACACGGTCGATGATATCGACCAGAACCAGGCCGACGATTTTGTCTACATCAAAGCGGCTGGCGCTCGACTGGCAGTATTCGCTGCAACTCGAAAATCACGCGCTGGCGGGCGGCGTTTTTGCGGCCAACGAAGATGCGGAAGCTTTATCGTTCGGCTCCGGGTTTGATGAAGGCACGCGGACGCGCGCGTTGTTCGTGCAGGACAGCTACTCGAATGGTCGCCACCGCCTGTTTGCCGCCGGCCGCTACACAGATCACGAAACCTTCGGTAATGAACTTACCTGGAATGCCGAATACGCGTTCGATCTGACCGAGCAGTGGTCGCTGAGTGCAGGCCTGGGACATGCCTTTCGGGCGCCCGACGCCACTGACCGGTTCGGCTTCGGCGGCAACACGGACCTGCGCCCGGAAGTATCGGACGAGATACAGGTCGCCGCGCGTTTCAGTCCGACGGCACGCCAGTACGCTACGGCTCGAACTCTACCGTAATGACATTGATGACCTTATCGAATTCGACATCAGTACGTTTATGCTGCGGAACATCAGCAAGGCAGAGATCCGTGGCGCACAACTCGGTTGGCAGTACCGCGGCGATACGTATCAACGTTCGCGCCGACCTGGTCTCGCAGCGAGCCGAAAATGCCGCGGACGGCCCGCCTGTTGTTGCGGCGGCCAGATCGCAGCATGACGGTGAACGTCACGAAAGAACTCGGCGAGCACTCGCTCGGCCTGTCGGTGCTGGCAAGCAGCGAGCGCGAGGACTTTAATGCATCACTTCCCGGCTACGTGCTGGTCAACCTGACCGGGCAACTGAAACTCAATCAGCAATGGCGACTTAACGGCCGCATCGAGATCGCTCGATACCGATTACCAGACAGCGGCGCCGATGCGATGCAGTCCATCAGTGGTTTCGTCGAGCTTAAATACCGCTGGCAGTAGCAGTGCGGGAGGTGCCCCGGCACGCGCCAAACAGACTACAATTCGCAGTCACAAATGTGCATCGCACTCCGGGAGAACCATGGGTCATCGGCTCAGCAAGATCTATACACGTACCGGCGACGACGGCAGCACCGGGCTCGGTGACGGCAGCCGTGTGCCGAAGGACAGCCTGCGTGTCGAAGCGTACGGCACCGTTGACGAAGCCAACAGCGCGATCGGCACGGTGCTGGCGCACGCTTCGGTACCCGATGCCGTCCGGACGTGCCTCGTCGAGGTACAGCACGACCTGTTTGAACTGGGCGGCGAACTCTGCATACCCGGCCACAGCGCCGTGACCAGCGCGATGGTCGAGCGGCTGGAAAATGAACTCGATGGCTTCAACGACGGTCTGCCACCCCTCAAGGACTTCATCCTGCCGGGTGGCGGTCCGGCCGCGGCCGCCTGCCACGTTGCGCGCACCGTGGTCCGGCGTGCCGAGCGCAGGTGTCAAGCCTCGCGCACGACGAGGATGTCGCGCGCTGACGCATGACGTTGTTCCTGAACCGCCTGTCCGACCTGCTGTTCGTCATCGCACGCCGGCTGGCCCGCGAGGAGTCCGGCCAGGAGGTCACCTGGAACCGGGATCGGCAGGGCTGACGCGGCGTCGCTGCATCCCGACGACAGATCCGTACGGCTGCCATCCGTGCCAGGATCGATCAGTTCAGCAGGCTGACGCGCAGGGTTTCGATCCAGGCCGGTGTCCGGCCTTTCAATCGGCCGACGGCAACAACGGCCGCAGGCGCCGTGGCCACCGCCTGGCCGCGCCCGCTTGCAGCGGCGGGCACCCTGTAAATCACAGGATGTGGTAATGCAACTGCCGCAGCCCGCAGGCAAATCCTCGGCGGACAAGATCCGACAATATCGGACAGCCAATATCTATTGCAGACCCGATCCACTAAAATACCATCCAAAACAAGACGGTAGAACAGTGAAAACACTGCGGATATTCATCTCTTCGCCTGGCGACGTCTTCGAAGAGCGTGCCATTGCGAACCGGGTCATAGAGCGTTTGCAAAGCGAGTACATTGGCAAGGTTGTGCTCTGAGTCGGTGCTGTGGGAGCACGAGCCGCTGGTTGCCACATCGACCGTCCAGGCATCAAGATCGTCAAACCTTCCGAAGCCGACATAGTCGTCGCAATCCCGTGGGTCGCGTCTCGGCACTCGAGGCGTCGCGCAAAGATTTTGTCCGTGCGGACGGTTCACGATACGAGTCCGGTACCGAGTTCGAGTTTGAAGAAGCAATCGAAGGCTTTCGCAAGAACGGCAAGCCGGATCTGCTCGTCTACCGGAAAACGGCGCCACCATGGTCAGTACGGCTCGATGATGAAAGAAATTGCTGGACCGCCTGGCGCCAAAGAAGAAACTCGACGAGTTTGTCGACAAATGGTTTCACGACAAGACGGAAGGCACACTTATAGCCGCGTTTCATGCGTTCCAGGCGCCCAGTGACTTCGAGAACCTGCTTGAAAATCGACACTGCACCGTCTCGTCGACCGCCAGATTCCGGCAAGCATCCGGTCGACCTCCGAAAGCGCGCGCTGTGTGGAAAAAAGGCTCACCCTTTCGCGGTCTGGAGGCATTCGAGTTCGAGCATGCGCCGGTCTTCTTCGGCCGAACCAAGGCAGTGTCCGACATCCTGCAGGCATTACGCAGCCAGGCCAGCGGCAGCGCGCGATCTTTCGTTCTGGTTCTTGGTATGAGCGGTGGCGGCAAGTCGTCGGTGGTACGCGCTGGTGTCCTGCCGATGCTGACAAGGCCCGGCGTTATCGAGGGTGTTGACGTCTGGCGTCGAGCGGTATTTCGGCCAACCGACGTTCGCGGCGATCTGACCTGCCTTGCGCAAGCCCTGTTGCGCGAGAACGCGTTGCCGTCACTGGATGAAGACAAAGACGGGCCCGGGGAACTGGCACAGGTACTGCGCAACTCGCCGCAGGCGGCCGCCTCGATGATCAAGGGCGCACTGTCGCGTGAGAAGCGCAAGAATGGCGAGAAAGCCGATGCCCGGCTCGCGCTGCTCATTGACCAGATGGAGGAGATGTACACACAGCATGAGGTCACACAGGCGGATCGCGAAGCTTTTGTTGACGTACTTGATGCACTGGCACGCTGCGGACGCGTCTGGGTAATCGGCACGCTACGCAGTGACTTCTACCAGGCAGTCGGCAAGATACGAAAACTGGTTGCGTTGAAGGAAGGAGACGGTCAATACGATTTGTTGCCGCCAACAGCAAGTGAAATAGGGCAGATGATTCGCTTGCCAACCCGGGCAGCGGGATTGCGATTCGAGGAAGACCCGGCAAGCAGCGACCGTCTTGACGACATGCTTCGCGACGCAGCGGCCGAACATCCCGAAGTTTTGCCGTTGCTGCAATTTACGCTTGAAGAACTCTACCCAGCGCGCACCCGCAGGACCGGCAACGCCGACCCTGGCTGCCTATCGTGACCTCGGGGGTGTCGAGGGCTCACTCGCGCAGCGCGCAGAAACTATATTCAAGGACCTGCCGGACGATGTCGAGGCTGAACTTCCGAAGGTATTGAATGCTCTGGTCAGCATTGAGCGGGATGGCTATGAGCAAATCGGGCGTAAACGTGCGCCACTGGCAGATGCCACAACTGGCAGAGAGCCACGAGCCTAATCGAGACCTTTGTCAGGAATCGGCTGTTCGTGACGGAACTGGCCGACGACGGCACCGCCGTCGTTACAGTCGCGCACGAGGCGTTGCTCTGGCATTGGCCGAGGGTAAAAGACTGGGTCGCACAGAATCGGGAGAACTTGAGAATTCGCGGTCGCATTGCCACGGCTGCTGGTCGCTGGAAAATGGAAGACCAGCCATCCGATTTGCTGTTACCGTCTGGCAAACCGCTGGTTGAAGCGGAATCGCTGCTTGAACAGGACCTTGAGTTAGAGCGAAGAGCGAGTCTCGATTCATCAATGCGTCCATTGCCAGGGCGAAGCGCATGCAGCGCCTCAAGGCCGGGCGTCGTCGCGGCGTTGGCCGTGCTGGGCGTTATCGCGACATCTTCCGCCTATCTTGCGCGACAGCAGCGCGACATAGCCAACCAGGCGCGCTCCCGTGCTGTGGTTGAGGCAGAAGTTGCCAAGCAAACCACGGACTTCATGGTTGATCTGTTCAATGTTGCAGATCCGGGCGAAGCCCGCGGCAACTCGATAACAGCTCGCGAGATCATGGACAAGGGCGCGAGCCGGATCGAGCAGGAGCTCAAGGCGCAACCGGCGATCCAGGCAACCCTGATGGAGACAATGGGTACCGTCTACATGAGCCTCGGGCTTTATGATCAGTCAGCATCGCTATTGCAAAGCGCTCTCGACAAGCGCCGTGCATTGTTCGGCGAAAATCACCTGGAGGTAGCCCGCTCGATGCACAGGCTCGGTGATGTTCTCAAGCTGAAAGCCGAATACGGGCCTGCGTTCGCAGAATTACCGGGATGCGCTGGCAATGCGCCGTGAATTACTCGGCGACGAAGATAGCCAGACTGCCAGCACGATGTTCGAATTGGCCGATCTTCTCGGCAGGATGGGTGACTTCCCGGGCGGAGAGACGCTGTACCGTGAAGCGCTGGCGATACAGCGCGATTTGCTGGGCGCAGAAAATGCCGAGGTTGCGAGAAGCCTTGAGGGTCTTGGCCTGAACCTTTTCGATCAGGGCAACACAAGCGATGGCGTGTCGCTGCTGCGCGAGGCGGTCGCCATGCAACGAAAGTTGCACAATGGCCCGCACCCTGACCTTGCCGAGGCTTTGAACAACCTGGGATTCGTCACGCCGGATAACAAGGAGGCGGAGAATCTCTTTCGTGAAGCATTGGCGATGAAGCGGGTTCTTTATTCCAACGCGCCGCATCCGGAGATCGCGATGGGCCTGAACAACGTGGCTTATACGCTTCATGTCGCAAGTGAGTACAAGGAGGCGGAGTTGCTTTACCGCGAAGCCATCGAGATGAATCGCAAACTGCTCGGCAACGATCATCCCGATATCGCCATGGCGCTCAATAACCTGGCGTTTGTAATCCGCCAGGAGAATGATCTGGACTCGACAATTGAGATGGCCAGGGAATCACTGGCGACATACCGGCGAACGCTCGGTGACGAACATCCATCCATTGCGCGGGGCATGAGCAATCTCGCAATGTGGCTACTCGAAGACGGCGACTATGAGGCGGCCGAACCATTGCTTCGTGAGTCGCTCGAATTGCGAATATCGCTACTGGGCGAGGAACACTCCGAGGTTGCGGGTACGAAAATTTTGCTCGCAGGTCTATTGGTTGACACTGGACGCAACGATGAGGCGCTCGAGTTCGCCGCGGCCACGAGGGAAATCGACACCAGGGAATACGGTGCTGATCACTGGCGGACGGCCAGTGCAGCCGCCGCGGAAGGTGCAGCCCTGGCCTCGCTGGGCAGGCCGAGGAGGCCGAAAACTGTTGCTGCGGGCTACGAGTTGTTGCGAAGTAACACCGACGCGCTGCCGTGGTTTGTAAACAGCGCGGCCCGCTGGCGGGCGAGATCGTACATAACGAAAGGCGTAGCGCCCCGATTGCTGCGCTGTCGCAACAGGAGTATTGCGATGTCCGAAAAGAATTCTGTTAAGAAATGAGCAAGAAACGCGTTAAAAAACAATAAAGGCATATCCAATGACAGCGTATATAAGTAGCAGGCTTTCGGCCATGCTGATGTTGACCGTGTTGCCGCTGGGCGCGTTTGCAACGGCGCCGGCAACGCCAACCCTCGTCGCATCCGGTGATTTCGATGGCCGACATTATGAAGTTTACGCGGCCCGCGGCATCGAGTGGAGTGAAGCGGATGCGGCGGCACAGGCTGGCACGTACGAAAATATAGGCGGGCACCTTGCAACCATCACGTCGGCTGCTGAAGATCTCTTTGTCGAGACCTTGCGAAGCGGTGCCAAGCTCGATGCTCCGGAAGCATGGGTCGGCGGTATCACAATGTCGAATTGTTCGCCCACTCCCGGTTGCGGCTGGATGTGGGTCAACGACGAAGGCCCGATTTCAACCGCCCAGGTTCCGTTGTCATCTTACTCAAACTGGCTGGACGGTGAGCCCAACAATCTGGGTGACATGGAATTCCATCTCGGCGTCGGACTGCGCGGTCAGTTCGGTTGGAACGACGAGGGTAATCTCGGCAACATCGGCGGCTTCATCGTCGAATACGATGCGGCGATTTCTGTAGTACCCGGACGAGTGCACCAGCGGAAGCGGCTGCGAGACGACCAATGGCCAGGTTATCACCGTGCCCCCAAGCGCACTCGGAACAGACCCGGAGATCGGAATTCGCACTTACGAATATACCGATGACCCTGCGCGATGTGGCGTTAGTCCGCTGGTGTTGTTCGACACTGATGATGACCCCGACAATGACCTCATTATTCCGCCGTATCTTTGTGGCTCTCCGAAATTCCTTATCGTTGAAGTCAAGACAAACAATCTCAACATCAGTCAAGGCACGGTAGCCGTCGAGAATGAAGTTACGACTGCATCGCCGAACAACTGGTATGAATGCACCGGACCCATAGACCCGGACATGCTGCTGTCAATGGCTGATACACTCGATCCCCAGTACCGTGACCGGGTTACCTACCAGCGAACCAATCCGGCGGACATGCTGGAGAACACGATCGGTGCCACGATCGACCCGCTTTTTGCGGGCGCAATGACGGATCTGACAGAAGGATGCGGCAGCTCGCGCGGCAAGATCATGACGTTCTCGTACCTCGGTATTGGTCTAAGTATTAATTTCGGAGAGGGTTACGATTTCGAGACGAACCCGGATGGCAATCGCGAACGCTTTGCGGCGTTGACCCGATACAAGCTTGTTGTGCTGGAGGAAGCTGTCGACCAGGCCAGGGCAATGGGATCGATCAGCTGGTTTGCACATCGCGTTCTCCGTTTGCCAGTGCGGGTCGCGATCCGATTCCACGACAGGCAACAATACAATGCGGCGCTATTCTCGATCCAGGTGTTCCATTACCTGAGCAGCATCGCCAATTACAGTGACGTTGCGAACGAAAACTACGGTGGCGAACACGATGCTCGCGCGAGTAACATTGAGTTCACCTATACCGGCTCTGTTATTCCATTCAATTGATCGGTTTTTCTGCTTGATCGCTTAAAGGGCCCACCAGGGCCCTTTTTTTCGGGTAATCTCGCTTGCTGATGGCTATCCGATAATGACTGAAGGATCGGCAATACAAAGTGATCGCTGAAGACAGCAACCCGTTTGCCATGCCGCTCGTTGTAGCGGTCACCGGCCACCGCGATCTGGTCGCCAGTGAAGTCCCGGAAATTCGGCTGCGAGTCCGAACCCTGCTTGAGAAGCTCGCGATGCAATTTCCCAGCCGTCGCCTGACTGTCATGTCGGCTCTTGCCGAAGGTGCCGACCAGTTGGTCGCCGAAGTAGCGCTGGATTTGGGCGCGGATCTCACTGTTACGTTGCCGATGCCTCGGGAGCTCTACCTCCAGGATTTCGAAACCGTTGAGGCGCGCAATCGATTTAATACGCTTTGTGACCGGGCAAATACCTGTTCGAACTACCGCTGGCGCATGGCAATACTGTCGCAGACGTTTCACAACCCGGGCGGGCGTGAAGTCGTGAGTATGCGCAGGTTGGTGTTTTTCTATGCGCGCACCGTCATATCCTGCTCGCGATCTGGGACGGCAAGGTCGGCACTGAACTCGGAGGTACCGGGCAGGTTGTTAAGTTTCATCATGACGATGTCATGCCCGGTTACGTGAACCAGTTGGTAGCAACAAAACAAATGCTGGTCGATGACGAAAGCGATCTTGTCTATCACATTGTTTGCTCACGTGATCGCGAAAATGGTGCGCCTGCTCCGGGGCTTACACCGCTTGACGCTTTCTGGTTCACCAAGGACCGGCACAATCCACGTAGCAAGGAGTTGCCGGAACAACATCAGCTCATCTTCGCAAGAAGCGATGAGTTCAGCCGCGATGCGGCTCGTTACGCAGAAAAGATCCGCACCGAAAGCTATCCGCTGTATCGGGCCGAACAACGGGAACAGCTGCCCGCTGGCGTCGACAGCATCAATCGCCTGTTCTGTATCGCAGATTGGCTGGCAATCCACTACCAGAAGAAAGTGTTGCGGACGTTGCGCGCGACGCACGCACTCGCATTCCTTATGGGCCTCATGTTCATTCTCTATAACGATATCGGACGCTGGACGAGCTACATGATCGCTTTCCTGCTGTTTTTCGGGTTGTCCGCGGGCATTCAGAAATTTGCAGGAATGCGGGGCTGGCACCGCAAGTACCTCGACTATCGGACATTGGCGGAAGGACTGCGGGTACAGTTCTACTGGGCAGTCGCCGGTATCGGCAACCAGAGCAATTCCAAGTTCGCACACGATAATTTCCTGCAGACCCAGGATCCGGAGTTAGGCTGGATTCGCAATATCATGCGTGTCGCAGGGACGGAGTGTGATGCGAAAAGCAACTCCAGCGCAGCGTCGCTGGCATTCGTAATTCAGGAATGGATCGGGGATGAGAATAGCGGTCAGATGGCATACTTCGTCAAGAAGTCGAGCGAACGCGATCCAGCGTAATCGTTTTACCGAGCGGCTGGGACGATTGAGCCTGCTGATCAGCGTCGTCGTGGTTATAGTCTTCGTAGCCTTTGGTTCCCGTATGTCAGAGACGTGGACGGACCCGCTGGTGGTCCTGATGGGCACCATGCTGCTGATGTTCGGTATCCGGCAGGGCTATGCCTATGCGACAGCGGAGAAGGACCTCATTAAACAGTATGAGTTCATGCAACGACTGTTCGAAAATGCGTGGCGCCGGCTCGAAAGCACGAGCGACGAAGAGGAACAGCGCTTGATACTCCGCGCACTCGGCGGCTCTGCGCTTGATGAGCACGCGGAGTGGATACTGATGCATCGGGACCGGCAAGCGTAATTCCGGTGAAATCTGGCGTATGGGTAGCTAGTGTCCTGTCGGACTCAGGCTGATCAACGAACGCGCATGACGAGCTCTGCCAGTTTTCGGGAGCGCGCCTCATCGCCCAGGCGCTGGTAGTGGAGCTGCGAACGGCGCAACTCGCTGCGAATCCGCAGCCGGAAATACTGCCCGCCCGCCGCCGGTAGAACGCGCCGCTCCGGTTCCGGGGCTGGCACGCCATTTGCTAAAGGTAATTGGCAGGGGCGGCGCTCGTCGCCTCGCCCCGCGGACTCATTCGCCCGCCGGCGCCATGACTTCGCAGAGCAAGGCATTGCCAGCGGTGTCCGCATGCCGTGCCGTGCCCAGGTGCATGACCTGCTGTGCAGTCACCTCGTGTGCGGGCCACCGTGGCCTGCCGTCCGTGTTCGGGTCGCCGGCGCGCGCGAACGCCACCCAGTAGTCCATCATCGCCGCGGTCAGTTCGCGATCGGCCGGGGTCGTCGGCAGCCAGGCGTCGTGGGTATCGAATACGTACGGAATCTCCGCGCCGTGGTAGCTCCCCAGTCGCGCCCCGCCCGCGCCCTCGCGAACGCGGTCGAACCGGTAGACGAACGCGCGACCACCCCCGTCTGTCAGGCGGGTGGCCAGCCGCTGCAACGGACAATCCATCCGGTGGGCCGTTTGCAGGCGGTCAAGCGCACGCCGCGGGTCGGTCTCGCTCCCCAGGGCCGCGCGCAGCGCGGCCTCGCGCCCCGGCAGTGTTTGTGAAAGCCAGGCGTCCACGTCGTTCCACGTCGTCGCGTCATCAAGGTACATGTACCACTCGTCGGCATTGCTGCCGGCCAGCAGGTCGATCTCGACGGGCATGGCGTCGTCGATATGCCGGTTGATGCTGTCGAGCGGCGTTTCAATGAACGTGTCGCCATCGATGACGACATCGTAGTAGTGATCCGCGAGGACGGTCTCGGCTGTCGACACGATTTCCACTGCGGAGAGTTCGCGGAGCCGCGCCATGGCGTTGACGTCGTCGGCTACGCCGAGAGCATCCGCGAGCCGCAGGCCGATGCGCCGCTCGTCGGCGAGTGTCGCCCGCGCGGCGATGTCCGTTGCCTGGCTCTGGGCGATGAAACGGTGAACCGGCGCGCGTTGTGGCCCGGCCACGATCATGTTCAGCAGGTTGCCGGCGCCGGCCGATTCACCGAATACCGTGATGTTCGACGGATCGCCGCCGAATGCCCCTGCATTGTCGCGGATCCAGCGCAGCGCGTGCAGCTGGTCGAGCCAGCCGAAGTTGGCCACGGCGGCGTCCGGTTCGTTGCCGATCCGCGGGTGCGCGAAAAAGCCGAGGGCGCCGAGACGGTACGCGATGGAGATCACGACGACACCGCGTGAGGCTAGCTCCGTGCCGATGTAGTTCGGCTCGTATGACCAGCCACCCTCGTTGGCCCCTCCGTGTATCCAGACCATGACGGGCAATTCTCCGTCCGTCGCGGGGGTCCACACGTTCAGGTAGAGGCAGTCCTCGCTGACGCCACGCGGGCGCTCGACGACATCCTCGTCGCGGCCGAACGTTTTCGCGATATCAACATACCAGTCCCACAAGGATGTAGTCGGTCTGCATGCAGGCGGGCGCAAGATGTCGTTGCCGGCCGGACACCGGCACGCGGCACGTGGGCTCGCGGCGCACGCCAGCGCAGGTCACCCACCGGCGGCGCCGCAAACGGGATGCCGAGGAACGCGGCAATGGCCTGATCGTCGCCGACCCATTTGCCCTGCAGGCGCTCCGCCGCCGCCCTGGCGCCGGGCTGTTCCGCGTCCGGCTCTGTGCAGGCAGCAACGAGGACCCAGCCAGCGATCAATACGGCGAATCGACGCACACCTTAGTCCAGCGTCACGACAACACAGCCGCGGACATTACCCTGCTCAATCAGTTCATGAGCGCCGGCGATTTCGCCCAGCGGCAGCGCATGGGCAATTCGATGCGACAGCACGTCGCTACGGAGCGCCCGCGCAATGTCGGCTATGGCCTGTTCCTTGGCAACTTCCGGCATCGCGTACACGATGACCATGCGGATCGTCAGGTCCATGAACATCATGTCCCGGAACGGCAGGCGCGGCTCCGCGACCTGCGTGGAGGAGTATGTGGCGATCGTACCGCCGACGCGAATCAGCTTGAGCACCTGCTCGAGATTGGCACCGAACTCCACGTCGATGACCCGGTCGACGCGCTGCCCGGCGTTCGCGTCCAGCACCCCCGCCGACCACTCGGATTCGCGGTGATTGACGACCGCACCCGCGGCGCCGCTTGCGTACAGGCGTCGCGATCCGCCGGATTGCTCGCCGTCGCGATTACGCGCGCGCCGGCCCGCGCCGCCCACTGGATGGCATAGTGACCGACCCGGCCTGCACCGCCCGTCACCAGCACCGTTGCCCGCCAGCGATCGCCGCCGTCGGCAAAAACGCAACGGTGCGCGGTCATGGCCGGGATGCCAAGGCAGGGCGCCGATGTCGAAGCCGGCCTTGTCCGGCAGTGCCGGGGCCCGGCGGCTGTCGATCGCGACTTTTTCGGCAGCGGTGCCGAAACGCCGGCCGTATTGCCTCGTCCGATCCTTCCGAACGCGTTCACCGACACGGCTCAGCGGGCACGCCGCTGCCAACCGCTTCGACCACACCGGCCCCGTCGCTGTGCGGAATGACCAGCCCCTCGTCGAGCAGCTTGGGAGAATGCCCCGGCGCGCTTCTTGACGTCGGACGGGTTCACACCGCTGGTCGCCAGCCTGACGAGTACCTCCCCGGGTCCGGGCCGCGGGTCCGGCTGATCACCGATCTCGGGTACCTCGGCCGCCGCGCCGAATGATTCAAACCATGCTGCTTTCATGTTTGCTCCGTCAGTCGAACCAGCTCGACAGACACTCGGTGTGGCCGTCCACGCCGAGCGCCTGTCCCGAAATTGTGGCGCCGCGCGCCGAGGTCAGGACGTCCCCGGGTTCGGCGAATTTCGTCCCGGGCTTCCACGAACGTGCGCAGGGACTTTGTTGCCTGGATCGACGCCGCTGTCGACCGAGCAGCCGCGTGCCGCCGCATCACGCTCGATGACACGTTCGATGCGCGGGCCGGCGACGCTGCCCGGACAGATGGCGTTGACACGAATGGCGTGCGGGCCCAGTTCCATGGCCAGCGTCTTGGTGAAGCCGATCAACGCCCATTTGCACGACGCGTAAGGCAGTCGCATGGGAAACCCGAAGAACGCCGCGTTCGACGCGATATTGACGATCGAGCCCCCGCCCGCCGCCTTCAGGAGCGGCACCGCGAGACGCGTGCAGTAGAATTGGCCATTGAGATCGACCGCTATCGTGCGGTCCCAGTCAACGGGGTCGATGTTCTCTACCGGCGCCGTCAACGCCGATGCCGACGGCATTGTTGAGAACGTCTAGCCCGCCCTGGGTGCGCTTCACGTCGTCGAACAGTGCCGCGACGTCGTCCGCACTCGAGATATCGGCCACGGATGCCGTCGCGCCCTGCATCGATTCCCGGCATGCGGCCACCGCGTCCGGGTCGGCATCGCACACGTGCACGCGGTGCCCGAGCTCAAGGTACGAGTCCGCAATCGCGCGCCCGATCCCGGACGCGCCTCCCGTTATCAACACAACGGGTCGTTCGCGCATGTCCTGTTCTCCTCGCCCGATAAACGGCGGTTGTGCGCTGGAAGTAGCCATCTTCACCAATACCGGGCGACCGCCATCCAGGGATGCATCTGGGAACTGGCACGCAATTTGCTAAAAGTCATTAGCAGGGCCACGCACCAGACCTGTACGGCGGGCGTCCGAATGTGTGCCGAGAAGGTTAAATCCTGCAGTATTGTAAGCACCGCGCGATGCGGCGGCATCACCCGCCTGTCACGGCAAGCTGGGAACGAGGACCAACCGCTCCATTCCATGAAACGGTACCGCCAGTAGCGGAGCGGGGAAGAATCGGCAAAGGCCTCGTACGCCAGGCTGTAGACCCGGCCGGGTTCGTTGTTCCAGCGGGCGTCGAAGAACGCAGCCGCGTCGGCGAGCACCGGCATCGTACCGCGCCGGACCTGGACGTTGGTCTCCAGATTCAGGTTGTCCAGGTTGCGGCGCGTGAAATTCGCCGACCCGGCCAGCAGCGTGCCGGTGCCATCCGCATGCTCCACGACCAGCATCTTGCCGTGGCATTGTTCGCCGTCGGTGTTGCACCAACGCACCGGGATCCCGGCGCGATGCAGTTCCAGGGCCACCTGGCGGTTCGGGACACCGTCTTTCTTCCGACCGAACGCGTCCCGGTTGGGGTCGAGCAGCACCCGCAACCCGGCGCCTCGTTCATGTGCGGTCACCAGCGCGCGCACGATGGCGCGATGCGAGAGGTAGAACATCAACAGGTCCACCTGGTCGCCAGGCCCTGGCGGTGATCATCTCGAGCGCCGCGTCGCCGGTACGCGACTCCGTGAGGATGCGGAGCTCCGCTTCACCTGCTTCGTCCGCATCAGCTGCATGCGGGAGCGGCAATTCCGGGCCACCGGAGAATTTCGCCACGGCCAACTCGGTCTGCAGCAGGTCAAGCGCAGCCCGTCCGCCGAAGTGGATGGCGACATTGTGGTGACGGCTGCTCGCATCATGAGGATTGCCCGAGGTTACCAACCCGCCCACCACCGGGGCTGCGCTACCAGCGTCTTGCGATGGTTGGCCTCGAAGTTCAGCAACGCCGGTGGTGCGCAAGCTTGCCGGCTTCTCCGCGACCGGGTTGGGCGGCCGGTTGCCATCACCGGTGCTGTTGCCGAACCATTGACAGCAGATGCGCCACAGCGCCGACCAGGTGGGGTTCGAGTCGCGCAATGCCCGAAGGTCTGTGGTGACGACCGGGATACCGGCCGCGCGCAGGGTCGCGAACAACGGCTGCTCCAGTCCGCCATAAAGCGTGTTGAACGGGTCGGTGATCAGTAGTGCCTGCTGGCCAGGATAGTGGATACGGCGCGCGACCAGCGCATCTACCACTCGCGGGACAGTGGCCGGTAACCGCCGCCCGCCTCGCCGGCGAACGCGTTGATCAGGAAAAAATCGGCGACTACCAACGACTGGCCGATAATATCGTGGGGAGCGCCCGGCCGAAGATCTCGTGATCTGATTGGCGCTGGCCGTGGCGATCGGTCCAGGTGGTGTCGGCCAGGAACTCGATATCTCCGGAGGTACGCCACGGCGTGGCGACATCGAGGCCTTCCGGCAGAGGCTTGTACGCGTGGAAGACGGCGGTCACTAAATACAGGACCATCAGCCCGGCGGCCGCCAGCAGGACTCTACGCTTGGTCATCAGGCAGGAAGACTGATCTTTATTTTATCACTTTGGGTTAGTCGGTCAAGGCGGCTGGCGAAACAGTACCGGATTACAAGTGTAGCGTGCGGCGGTGGCTATAGCCGTTCACGGCGCATAAGCCTTGACCGAAAACATGGCGTCGCGGCCGAGATGTTCGAGAATACGTTCATAGAGCCACTGGCTCGACCAGCAGTCCTTATACAATCTGCCGATTACCTGTTGCCCGGTTGCTCTTCGGTGGTACCGGCGCTCGTTGCGTGCCGTTCTTGCCGGGCGGCATTGAGTTGAACGGAAGCATCAGGTAAAAACTTTACCGGCGACGGACATGCACTGTCCTGGCCAACAGGCCGACAAAAGGGTGACGGCGAATGTCGGAAAAACAACAATATACGTTCAAAACGGGTGGCCGTCTGCGGTGCCGTTGCCGAGTTGCGTGACAGCCTGGAACGAACGTCTCGAGGGCGGCTGTTGCCGATGTCGGATCGAATCGGCATTGGGTCGTGGAGGCATGGGCATAGTCTTCTCGGCGACCAGGGACGATGATCGGTTCAGGCGCGACGTGGCTATCAAGATCGTGCCGCCTTTGCAGGGCGCCGTGAGCCGCGAGCGATTCCTCAAGGAGCGCCACATCCTCGCGAAGCTCGACTCGCCGAATATCGCCCTTTTGCACGATGCAGTAAAACCGAAGAAGGCTGGCCGTTCTATGTCATGGAACGCGTCGAGGGTGAGCACATTGACGAATTCTGCAAGCAACGCTCATTGGGACGAACGGGTATAGCGAAGCTGTTTTTGAAACTTGTCCGTGCCGTCGCGTCCGCTCATGCCAGTCTGATCATCCATCGAGACATCAAGGCCTCCAACGTCCTCGTTGACAAGGACGGCGAACCCAAGCTACTCGACTTCGGCGTCGCGAAGTCTCTCGACGTGGATGCTGTTGAGACAGTTGATAACCGCCCACTCACACCGCGCTACGCGAGCCCGGAGCAGCTCGCCGGCGAAACAGTGGGCATACCCTCGGACGTATACCAGCTCGGCTTGCTGTTGCTCGTCCTTTTGTCCGAGGCGGAAGCGGAGACGACCGAGCTTGACACCGAAGGCAGCCACGCCTTCCGACAACGGCTGTTATCGGATGCTCGGGCAAATGCCCCGTCCGAACTCGTCGCCATCGCAGAAAAGGCGACCGCAGCTCGGCCAGAGGATCGATATTCCGGGGCGGCGGCTATGGCCGATGATCTGGAACGGTTTGTGCGTGGCTTTCCCGTTCTTGCTGCACGGCACTGGCCTCTGGCGCGTCTGACAAAGCTCATCCGGCGCCGGCCGGCGAGAGTCCCGTCGCGGTTGCAGCCCTGCTCGCGGCCTTGCTTGGTAGCTGGATCTGGTACACGGCCTCGCTCGAAGTACAGCGCGCTGCTGCGGAAGAGTCCGCTGCCAAAGCCACACTGGTCAATGAATTCCTGATCGACCTGTTCGAGCAAGCGAATCCCGAAGGGGGGGCTTCGAGCGACATTACCGCCGACGAAATGTTGCAGCTGGCGGTGACCCGGGTAGAGGTACTCTTGAGGCTACAAACCCGGCCAGTGCCGGGCCCCGCTTCTCGCCGCAACGATTGGCAACATCCACAGGGCCAGGGGCCGGCACGAGACCGCCGAGAGATTTCTCATGGAAGGGCTGCGGGTGCGGGAGCAATCCCTTGGCGAAACGCATCCCGACGTTGCCAACAGCCTGATGGCGATCGGCATACTACACTTCGATCGGGGTGAGTTCGAGCAGGCGCTGGCAAGCTACGAAAAGGCGCTCAAGATACTGCAGGAAGCGTACGGTGATGACGTTGCGCAGCTGATCGAACCGCTCCAGTTGATTGCCAACGTGCAGTACAGTCTCGGCAATCTAAACGAATCGCGCGCTCGCCAACAACGGTTGCTGGGTTTACGGCAGCGGCTTCGTCCGGATAAGCATTTGGAGAAGGGTCATGCAATCAACGTTCTCGGCGTGATTGCAGAGAGGTCTGGGCGAGGCCGATCAGGCGGAGCATCATTACCGGGCGGCTTTGGATCAATATGAAATCGCAGGCGCGGAGGTCACCACGCACTACGCCGGCGTGAGTGATAACCTGGGGCGCTTATACCGCGAGCAGGCCCGCTTCGAAGAGTCGCTGGCGCTCCACCAGAAGGCGCTGCAAATCAATCGTGAACTCCTCGGTGATGCGCACATAGTGGTTGCACAAAACTACAACCGTATCGCACTGGTACACAAAGAGTCGGGCAATATCGAGGCAGCCGAAACAGAGTTCCGGAGAGCGGCTCAAGACCTTCGAGCGCGCGGGTACGCGGCACTCTGCGTTGGGCGACACTCGTCTTAATCTCGCTGAGCTTCTGATCGAATCGGATCGGGCCAGGGAAGCCCTTGGTCACGCAAAGACAGGAGTCGATATTGCCGGTAGCAGTTATTCGCCCGGGCACTGGCTCCGGTCAATGCAGCTTACGACACTGGCACGTGCTCAGGCGCACGCGGGGATGCACGAGGAATCGCTCGCCACTGCCATGAAAGCTCTCCAGGGAATACGGGATTCGGACGTTGCAGGAAGCCTGCAAGCGGCAAGCGTCCTCGCAGGTCTCGGCGAATGCTACAAACTCGCCGGTCAGAGACAGAATGCACGCGAGACTCTGCTGGCGGCGACGGATTTATTGAACACGCTGGAAATGGGATCGGGACTCAAAGCGGAGATTGAAGAGCTCCTGGTTGAACTCGACAGCATGCAATCTGGCGTTCGGCAGCCCGCAAACCGCGCCGCCCCATGGCGTCGAAAGGCGCCGTTGCTGTCCCGCCAAGGGTAGGCTTGCCTCGACGACCCGCACGGGCGCGTCCGATCAGTAGCTTGCCCGATTGAGCAGTTGGTCTCACGGCGGCAGGGTTCTCCAGCCGCTTGCGCATCAGGTGCGCTGTTGCGGGGCATAACGTGCTGAACTCGGTCGTGCCGGCAACCGACTCCGGCGCCTCTGCACGATTCTCGGCGCTGTATTTGTGGCGGGCGAAGAAACCGTCTGCGTCTATCGTCAACAACCACAATTCACGGATGCCGGACGCACGGGCGCGGTCCTCGAGTGCCTGCAGCAGCCGTGTGCCGAGACCCTTGCCGCGCGTTGCTACATCGGTCACCAGCGACCGCAGCAGCGCTGTCTCGCCGAATCGTTGCAGCCCTATCGCGCCGACCAGGCCGCCGCCCTGCGCCCCGGCCACGACGAATTCGTGCAGCAGCTCGCTCTTCAGGTCATCGATCGGCAGCCCGGCATCCTGCAGCAAGTCGCTGACAGCCTGCAGGTCCATGGCCGTGGCGGGCCGTAATTTTATTGTTTCAGTCATTCGTTCTCTCCGGGCCGCGCCGTTCGCGACCCTTTTGCAAAACCCGGCAGATCGCCTGGCCCGCCTCGACAAGTCGCGGCGTGGCGCGGGCGACCTGGTCAGCCGGGACCAGGAAATGGTTGCCATAACGATTGGCCGCCAGCGACGGCCATCGTTTCCAGTGTTCGAATGTGTCCTGCTCGCCGGTATCCGCGGCAAGCAACAGTTCCGGATTTCGCTCAAGCACCGCCTCCTCCGACACCAGCGGTGCAAGGCTGCCAAGGCCCGCGAACACGTTGCGCCCGCCACAGAGCTCGATCAGGTCACTGACGTAGTGATCCCCGTTCACCGTGTAAAGCGGCCTCCCGGATACCTGGTAGAAGACCCCGATCGGGGATGCATCACGCCAGGTCTCGGACAGCCGTGCGAGGCCGGCAGAAAATTCGGCTGCCGCACGTTCAGCGTTACCGGCCAGTCCTGTCAGTCCACCGATTTGCCGCATCGCCGTTGCAACATCATCCAGGCCGCGGCTTTGCAGAACTTCCACGCGATAGCCGCGCTCGCGCAATTCATCAACCACCCGCGCCGGCGTGCCGCTTTGCCAGGCCAGCAACAGGTCCGGGCGGAGCAGCGCGAGCTGCTCCTGGTCGACCATGAATGCGTCGCCGACAATCGGCAACGCCCGGACGGCCTGCGGATAGTCACTGTACGCACTGACGCCGACGAGCTTGTCGCCGGCTCCGGCCGCGAAGACGAGCTCTGCGAGATGCGGCGCCAGCGTGACTATACGTGTAGCGGGCGGTGCAGTTTCGTCACCGGGCAGCTCGCCCGCCGGCGGCTGACAAGCCACAATGGTGCCCAGCGCCAGCCACGCCAGCAGCATTGATATCCTGATCAACCTGGGTCACTCCGCGCTTGAGGTCACATAGACCAGCCGTACAGCGTCAGGCCGGCGATGACTACGGCCCACAACCACAGCAATCGCAGCACGAGGTGCCGCGCCGCCGTCGCGCCGCGAATGCCGCGCTCGGTCACCGATTCATTGTCGCGATGCCCCAGCGCGATGGCAGCCGCCCCAACCCGGCCGAGCAACTGTTCGTTCTGTTCGCCCGTCGTCAATGCTTCCGGGGCATGCGGATGTCGCCAGGCGGCACGCGCGTCGTCAAAACTGCCGGCCAGCGCGTACCCGGCCGCGGTCAGGCGCGCCGGAATCCACGCAACCCAGCCGTGCAGTGCCGCCGCGGCCGCGGCCATGCGCTCTGCCTCGTCAGCCGAACCGTCGGCGCGGCTTGCGTTGAATACGGCGCGACGGCGAATCAGGTCCATGACGCGGTAAGCCCACGCACCCAGCGGACCGAATACGACAAACCAGAAGATGACTGCAAACAGGCGGTTGTTTGCCTGCACAAAAACGGCTTCCTCGACGTGCCGGATCCGCTCCGCTTCGTCATCGTCCACGTCGCGTTCCAGCAGCGCTTTCGAGGTTACGCGTATGCGTTCGGCATCGCCGGACTCGAGCGCCGAGCAGTAGTCATCGATTTCCTCACCGATGTCTCTCGGACCCAGTGAAAAAAACAGCACAATGACAGCCAGCAGCAGGTAGGCGAACCCGAACAGTGCATCGCCCAGCAGGAACGTTACGAGAAAGACCGGAAACACCAGCAACGCGGCCAGCAGGGCAACGGGAATTATCGCCGGCCAGCCCGCAAAACGTGCGAACTGGCCATAACCGGCATCTATGACCTTGTCGAGCCAGCGCAATTCCCGCAGGTGAAAAAGTTGCGTTGCAAGGCGTTCAACCGCCAGTCCTATCAATAAAGCAATCAGATTCATCGCTGTCCAGCCATGCGCTCCCCGGCGATCAGGTCATCATACAGACGCAGCCAGTCGAAAGCAGGACCCGGGTCCTGTTTCCTGTCAGGCGCGACGTCACAGTGACCGGCAATCCGGCGCGCATCAAGCGCCGGGAAATGCTGCCTGAGCGCCAGGAGGACGGCAGAGAGGTGGCGGTACTGCGCGTCGCTGTACGGTGTCGTGTCCTCGCCTTCCAGTTCGATGCCGATGGAATAGTCATTGCAGGCGGCACGCCCACGGAAGGACGAGGCGCCGGCATGCCAGGCCCGGCGCCCGAACGGCACGAACTGGATGACATACCCGTCGCGCCGGATCAGCAGGTGCGCCGAAACTTCAAGTCCGCGAATTTCCCCGTAGTAAGGGTGCGTGTCCCAGTCCAGCGTGTTGGTGAACAGCGCCTCGATCGCGCCGCCGCCAAACTCGCCGGGCGGCAGGCTGATGCCGTGCAGCACGACCAGGTCGACGGTGGTACCCGCCGGCCGTTCATCCTGGTTCGGCGACGGGCATTGCTGCGCCGGCCGCAGCACGCCGGCGCCCGGGCTGACGGTGTAATGGGGGTCTGGCGTTGCGTCCAAGGATTTCCTGTCATGCTTCCAGAAAGCGTCGTGGCAATGATACCGCACCGGCCGCCGGCCTTTGACATCGCCGGCCCGATCGCACTAAATGCGTGCGTCCTGTTACCGGATCACACCACGCCAATGACGTCGCGCCGCCTGTACATCGACCAGCCACTGACGGCGGGCCAGACGCTCATTATCGACGGCGAGCCGGCGCGTTATATCGGCCGGGTGCTGCGGTGTCGTCCCGGGCAGACGATCGTGCTGTTCGATGGCGGCGGCAGCGAGTTTCCGTCGGTGATCGAGACCATCGCGCGCAAGGGCATCACCTTCCGGATCGGCGATGCGGTGCACCGTAATGTCGAGTCGCCGCTCGCGCTGCGGCTGATGCAGGGACTGTCGCGCGGCGAGCGCATGGACACGGTCATCCAGAAGGCAACCGAACTCGGTGTGCATCGGCTGTCACCGCTGGACTGCGAATTCTCGGTCGTGCATCTCGATGACCGCCGGGCGGACCGCCGCACGCGGCACTGGCGCGGTATTTGCCAGAGCGCCTGCGAACAATGCGGCAGGAACACCCTGCCGGTTCTCGATGCCCCGGCAACGTTTGCCGGGGCCATCGCCGACAGCGGCGGCCAGGCCACACGACTCCTGCTGCATCCGGGGGCCGCGCAGTCGATGCAGGACATCGCGCCGTCAACGGAGGTGACCTTGCTCATTGGTCCCGAAGGCGGCTTCAGCGATTCCGAACTCGCACAGGCTGATGAGGCCGGCTTCAAACGTGTGTCACTGGGACCGCGCACGCTGCGCACGGAAACGGCCGCTATTGCTGCCATTGCCCTGGCACAGGCTCTGTGGGGCGATCTGTCCGTTAACGGGAACTGACGCGGGCGGTGCCCGTCTGTCAGGCCTGCAGGCTTTGCGCGTGAATCATCGCCTCGAGCCGGTCGAGGTGCGGGATCAGCGGGTACTCGTTGATCATCTTGACGCGGCACAGTACCGGCGCGTCGGCCGGCCAGCCATCCGTGGATTCGAGCTTCAGGACATCACGATTGACGCGCACCAGTTGCGGGAACCCCTGTGTCAGGATGCCGAAATAACCGGCCCGCACCTGGCCGCTGGCGGCGTGGAACACAACGATGCGCGTACGGCCGGTCGTTGCCGGTACGTCCCGGCCCATCGCACCTTCGAACGAAATCACCGGCAGCTCGCGGCCGCTCCACGTTACTGTGCCGAGCAGCCAGTCTTCGCTGCCGGGCTCGCGGTGTGGTGCGGTAAAACGGACAACCTCGGCCACGCAGGCGCGCGGCACGATCAACCGGTCTTCCACCAGCGGCACGAGCAGGCTGTAGAGTTCCTCGCTGGCGTCGCTCATGAAAGGTTCACTCCGCGCTCTTCAAGCAGCCGCCGGATCGAGTCCAGCAGCTGCGCATCCTGGTAGGGCTTGCCGAGGTAATCATTGACGCCGATCTCGATGGCGCGCGCCCGGTGCTTGTCGCCGGTGCGTGACGTAATCATGATGATCGGCACATCCGACACACGTTCATCGTTACGCACGTGTGTCGCAAATTCGTAGCCATCCATGCGCGGCATTTCGATATCGAGCAGGATAATGTCGGGCCGGGTATCACGCAGTATGCTGATGGCATCCATGCCGTCCTTCGCGGTGACGACGCGCAGGCCGTTGCGCGTCAGGAAGCGTTCCATCACACGACGCACGGTGATCGAATCATCGACGACCATCGCCAGTGGCCGCTGGTCGGCGGCGGCCGGTTGCGCGTTCCGGACTTCAACGACCGGGGCACCGGCGCGCACCAGCGCATTTATATCGAGAATAAGCACGATGCGGCCATCGCCCAGGATCGTGGCGCCGGAAACGCCGCGTACACTGGCCAGCTGTGGGCCCACCGATTTGACGACGATTTCCTGGCTCGCAATCATCTCGTCAGTCAGCAGGGCCGCGGAATATTCGCCAGCGCGCACGAGAATAACGGGTACGTAGGAATCCTCCTCGGGGAGGCTTGCCGGCTGGCCGCCGAGATACAGGCCCAGGTGCCGGAAGCGGTATTGCTGTTCGCCGTATTCGTAGACCGGATCGCTTTGCTGCAGCAGGTTTTCGAGTTCCGATCGCGCAATGCGGGCAACACCTTCGACAGTCGGCAACGGCAGGGCATACACTTCTTCGCCGGCGCGCACGATCAGCGCCTGCGTGATGGCCAGCGTGAACGGCAGCCGTATCGTAAAGTTGGTTCCCTGCCCGATAACCGACGAGATCTGCAGCGAACCACCAAGCTGCTTGACCTCATTGGCGACGACGTCCATACCGACACCGCGGCCGGCCGATTGGGTCACGGTACCGGCGGTGCTGAAGCCCGGCGTCAGGATCAGCTGCATGATTTCCGTGTCGGTTACATTGCTGTCGGGCTTCAGCAAGTCACGTTCGAAAGCCTTGCGGCGAATCGCATCGACGTTAAGTCCGGCACCGTCGTCGGCAACATCGATTACCATTTCCGCGCCCTCACGACGCAGGCGAATTGTGATGCGCCCGGTTGCCGGCTTGCCGGCGGCCTGCCGTTTATCTGCATCCTCGATACCGTGCACGACCGCATTTCGCACCATGTGCTCGAACGGCGGCAGCATTTTTTCGAGCACTTGCCGGTCCAGTTCACCGGACGCTCCTTCGACGGCCAGTTCGGCACGCTTCCCCGCTTCCTGCGCGACCTGCCGGACCAGCCGTGTCAGCCGCGGCACATGGCGCTGGAACGGCACCATGCGTGTGCGCATCAGCCCGTCCTGCAGCTCCGCCGTAACCCGCGACTGCTGTACCAGCAGCGTCTCGGCCTCGCCGGTCAGGTTGTGCAGCAGGTCCTTAAGGCTGCCCATGTCGTTGGCCGATTCGGCCAGCGCACGTGTCAGCTGTTGCAGGTTCGAATAGCGGTCCATCTCCAGCGGGTCGAAGTCCTTGACGACAACGGTGTCCTGGTGCCGGTGCATGATCTGCGCTTCGGTCTCTGACTCAAGCTTGCGCAACTGTTCGCGCAGCCGTATGACCGTCTGCTCCAGTTCGTCGACATGAAACTCGATAGAATTGACCTGCTGGCTCAAGCGCGAGTGGTAGATGCTGATTTCGCCGGCCGCATTCAGCAGGTCCTCGAGCAGGTCAGCGTCGATGCGGGCGAATTCCTGGCGGCCATCGCTTGTGCTTCTCGCCGCCGCGCGGTCGCTGGCACCGTCGGCCTTGTCGAGCTGCATGATCCGGCGGCCGGGTTCAGCACCGTCGTCGGCCGCAGGCCCGGGCGCCGGTTCCGTCTCGGGCTCTGCCTCGAGCACGGGTTCAACCTCAGGTTCGGGCTCTGCCTCGAGCACGGGTTCAACCTCGGGTTCGGGCTCGGGTTCGGGCTCGGGTTCGGGCTCTGCCTCGAGTACAGGTCCAGCCTCGGGCTCCGGCTCAGCTTCGGGCCCTGGCTCCGGCTCAGTCTCTGTTTCCAGCTCGGCACGATCAGCGGTTTCGCCGACGACGGCGTCTGGCGCGACCGGCACTTCGTCGCGCCCGGCGCCCGGCAGTGCCGGCACGTGCGGTGACGTATCATCGTGCGCGAACTCGTCCTCAACGTCGGGTATCTCGTGGCCGCCGGCATCGGTGGTATCAGGCTCCTCGTCGGCCGCGTGAGTGTCAGGCTCGTTGAGGGCGTCGCCAGTTTCGGTCGAATCGACGATCACCATGCTGACGGACTCTTCCGGCTCGGAACTGAATTCGACCGGTACGTCGTCGTCGATTGCGGCGGATTCCTGCGGCTGGCTGCCCGTTACGCGGTCGCCACGCGCGCCGCTCGACGCGGCGCGAACGCGCTCTTCGAGCTGCACCGCGGCGGTGACCTTGCGTCCGGAAATGACGCTGTCCCGCATGTGGTGCAATTCGTCGATACTCTGCTGCAGCAGCGCGTCGACCTGCTCCGACGGTTCGACGCGGCCTTCGTCAATATTGATCAGCAAGGTTTCGAGTTCATGGCTCAGGTTGCCCATGGCGGAAATACCCGCCATGCGTGCCCCGCCTTTCAGCGTATGCAGATGGCGCTTCAGCGCCTCGACATGCTGCCGCGAACCGCGGTCGCGGCTCCAGGTACTGAGTGCCTGGTCCGCCGATTCCAGCAGTTCCGCCGCCTCTTCCGAAAAGATCGCGGCAATTTCCGCATCGTAGTCGGCTGCTTCGGGCTCCGGCGTGGCATCGGCTGGAACGGCGGGCTCGTCTTCGGCTTCCGGCTCGATCAGTTTTTCCTCGGGAGCCTCCGGCTCGACGGAATTGGTCAGCGCCATCAGGTGGTCGATCAGGCCAGAGTAGTCGGCACGTTCCCGGTCGCGGCGATTAATGTCACCGACGATGGTTTCGATTGCTGCCGCCGCTGCCGACAGCGCGTCAACGCCGCGCTCATCGAAGCCGAGCTGATAATCGTAGAGGCGGCGCACAAAGCGATTCAGTGCGCCCGTTACCGCGACGCCGCGATCCACGTTCGCCATGTTGGCGCTGCCATGCAGCGTGTGACACGAACGGTGCAGTTTGTCCGTCACGAGGTATGGCGGCCGGTGGCCTTCGCAGGATTCGATAAAGCCGCGAATCGCTTTCAGGTGGCCCGCCGTTTCCTTGGCGAAAATGTCAAGCAGCACCGGATCCATTTCCAGCGCCGGCAATTCTTCGGTCTGCTCCGCGTGCGGCGTCCCGATCGTCAGCACGGCCGCATTCGGGTCGCCGTCGGCAAACGCATTGGCACGCGCGATCATAAGTGCGACGTCCGATTTCGGTTCGCTGCCGACCTCGAGCTGTTCGACCAGCTCCGGCACCACGGCGGCCGCGGACGAGATGAATTTGATCATCGGCGGCGTCCGGTTCAGCGTCCGGTTGATCAGCCGGTTCAGCAGGTTTTCCACGCTCCAGCAGTATTCACCAATGCGCTCCGCGCCAACCATGCGGCCGCTGCCTTTCAGCGTATGAAAGGACCGCCTCACGGTGATCAGTGTTTCCATGTCGTCCGGGCTGTCGGCCCACATGGGCAGATTGCGCTTGATGCTCGCGATCTCTTCCTTGGCTTCCTCGATAAACAGCTCGAGCAGTTCCGGGTCGAGATGCTCCGCATCCCCGGCAACAACGGGCGTATCCATGACTGCCGTTGCCTGCATCGCAGCCGGCGTCGTTGGCGGCGGCGTGGGTGCTTCGGCCGGCGGAGTCGCCGAGCCATCCGCCGCGCTTGCTTTTTCAGCACGCAGACGCTGCGCCATGTCTTCGAGTACAACGAGACACGATTCGGCGTTGTCGAGCATGTAGGCCGGCTCACGCCGCCCGGCCTTGACCGTCTCCATGTAGTACTCGATGCTGACGATGGCATCCGCGAGGCGGTCGGTCTCTTTCTGCTGCAGGCGGGACGGACCGCCGCCGCGCAGCGTGAGCAGAATCAGCTCGCCGACACGGTCGAACACTTCCATCGCATGCGGCTTGTTCAGCATCAGCAAGCCGGCCTTGATGCCGCGGATCAGCGCCGGGACGCTGTCGACGCCGTGCGAATCACTGTTTGACGTCAGGCTCTGGCTGAAGGTCTCCTTGATACGCGCGAGATTGATGATGCTCTCGCGCATGACGGCCTCGGCGACCTGCCGGTAGTCCGCGTCCTCCTCAGGCGCCAGCGCCGGCTGGCCGTCGCGCGGCTCTTCGCCCTGCGGCATGATCAGCCGCAACAGCTGCTGGTCGAGACGGTCCTCAACGCAGAGCAGTGTGGACGCGATTTCGAGTATCGTCTGTTCGCTCGCACCGCCGTCACGAACGACGGACTTCAGTCGTTCCACTTCCGCCTCAACGTCGCCGCGCAATTCGCCCAGGCCGAGGACGCCCAGCGTGTCGCTGATCTTCTTCAGAAGGTCGAGCTGCGGCACGAGCTCGGACGACTTGTTCATACCGGTACGAACGTATATGTCCAGCACGTCTTTTACGCGGCCAAGGTCTTCCTTGATCGCGGCCGCCACCGTCTTCATCAGTTTGACGCTGGGCGCCGACAGGCTTTCCCGCGCATGCTCAACCTGTTCATCACCGGGCAGCAGCTCGGACAGGTTGAAGGCGGCGCGGATTTCACTGATACGCGGTCCGGCATTACCTGACCGCGCGACGTAATAAAGCAGGTTGTTCAGCAGGTCCGTGACACGCTGGTGCGCGAACGACTCGGGGCCTTCATCGATCAACGTCTCGATCTGCCGGTCGGCCTGGCCGAGCAAGCGCTTGACGGAGACCGACGTATCAAGCCCGCCATTCTGCAGGGACTCGAGGACGCCGCCGAGCACCCACCACAGCTGGTGCATGTCGTCGCGCGTCGCCGAACGTTCGAGTGACTCGACGACGGTACCGAGTGTCTTAAGGTGCTGTGACGAATTGCCGCCCTTGATCCACCCGAGCAGCGCCAGCTGGAACCTCGGCCGCACGCGGCGGGCAACCTCGACGGGGTCCTCGCCGCTTGCCTCGCGGGCCTGGGCATCCGGAACCTTGCGTGATGGCGAAAGGTTCAGCAGCAGCAGCGTGCCCTCGGACAACAGCGGCTTGCCGCGCACGGCACGCAGGTCGTTCAGCATTGGCAGCAGCACGAGTGCGATATCACGTCCGCCGCCGAGCAGGCGCTCGATGTAATTCGGCAGCTGGACCATCGCCCGCGTCAGCGCGTCCAGCCCGTCGTCGCGGCCTGTGTCGGCTTGCAGCTTGGTCAGGTAGGTACAGACGGCCTCCATTTCTTCGGCGAGCAGCGCGGCGCCGTAGGTTTCGGTCATCCGCAACACGCCGCGAATCTGGTGCAGCAACTCACCGGCTCGTGTTAATGCGACCTTGCCGCCGCGGCCGTCGACGCATTCCTCGAGCGCCAGGTGCGCGCTGCGAATCGTTTCCATCAGTTCATGACTGACGATCCCGAGCGCACGCGCAGCGACGCCGCCGGCTGTTTCGCCGTCGTCGAGCCGTTCCTGTATGCCTGATTCGCTGCTCATCCGGTGCTCAGTTCATTGGCGCGGCAAGTAACAGCCGCCCGGCTGCCGCAAAGCGCATCATTCGCGCGCGCACCGCGACGGTGCTGCTTGCTTGCCGTCTGGCCTTTATTTGCATGTTCTCAACCAGCCGCTTTCTTCTCGACTTTCGGCGGTTGCGGCGGCGCGGGCGATTGTGGCGGCGCATTACCGAGCGCGCCCGGCTTGACGGCGGAATTCGGCAGCGTGAAGCCGGCCACCGTCTCCCGTAACTGCGACGCCAGTATCGACAGCTTGGATATGGCCGTGGCCGTCGCAGCCGTGGCCTTGCCCGTCTGGTCACTGATCTCTTTAAGTTTCTGCGCGCGACGTGTGACATCGGCTGCCGACCCGGCCTGCTCACGCGCCGAGCCGGAAATGTTCTGCACGAGGTTCGCGATCTGGTTGGAGACCTGCTCGATCTCGTCCAGTGCCGCACCGGCGTTCTCGGCAAGCAGCGCACCACCGACAACGTCCGTAGTACTGCGCTCCATTGAGACCACGGCCTCGTTTGTATCGGACTGAATCGTGCGCACCAGTACTTCAATCTGCTTGGTTGCATTGGTTGAGCGTTCGGCGAGTCGCTGTACTTCGTCGGCGACCACGGCAAAGCCGCGGCCGGCCTCGCCGGCCATCGAAGCCTGGATTGACGCATTCAGTGCGAGAATATTGGTCTGTTCGGCAATATCATTGATCAGTTCGATGATGTTGCCAATTTCCTGCGAGCTCTCGCCCAGACGCTTGATGCGCTTGGACGTCTCCTGGATTGTTTCGCGAATCGTGTTCATGCCGTCTATCGTCCGGCGCACCGCTTCGCCGCCCTTGTGGGCAACATCGACCGAGTGGCGGGCGACGTCCGACGAGCGTTCGGCATTGCCGGACACTTCTTCAATTGACGATGCCATGGAATCGATCGATTCGGTCGCAGCGCGGATCTCGCGGCCCTGGTTGTCCGCCGCGCGCGCCATGTGAACAGCCGTATTCTTGGTCTGCTTGGCGGCGGAATCGACCATGATTGCCGTCTCGTTGATCGTCGCGACCAGCTCGCGCAGTTTTTCGATCGCATAGTTGATCGAGTCAGCTATCGCGCCGGTGATGTCCTCGGTGACAGTCGCCTCAACAGTCAGGTCACCGTCGGCAAGGCTGCCGAGTTCATCGAGCAGCCGCAGGATGGCCTGCTGGTTGCGCTCATTCTGCTCCGCCTGCACCTTCGCCGCGCGCTCGAAGACGGCCGTGCGGCCGTGCATGATCGCCAGCACGATGACGAGCAGCAGCGCCACGCCGAGTAAAGCGGGCACGAGCCAGGGCAGTTGCAGCAAACCGCCGCCACCCGGGCCCGTGGCGACCATTGCGTTTCGCAAATTGTCCGCCGCCAACTGCAGTTCATTCAGTGTGTCGCCGAGGCCGCCAGCGCCGGCGGCACTGTCGATTGCATCGCCGGCAGCAGCCGCGATTGCATCGATGGCATTGTTGAGCGGTGCAAGCAGTTCATCCTGTTGCTCCTCGGGAAGCGGTGCGATATCGAGCGCCGTCTCGCCGCCCGCAAGCGCCGTGCTGACGGCACGCATGGCGGCGACATCGGCCTGCGCGGCCTCGGCCGCCGCGCCATCCCCGTCCTGCAGCAGGCGCGCCACATTGTCCCGCAAGGAGCGGGCATCTGCCTCGACTCCCTGCAGCACAGCCGTAGCACCCGATTCCTGCAGCAGGCCGTCAACCGCCGCCGACAGCGCCGGCAGCTCGGCATCGATACGCTCGATGGCGCCGGTAGTTGATTCGGCGGCGTCCAGCCCGGTGACTATTGCGTTGCCGTGCCGCACCAGGTTGTCCCAGTCCGAGCGGCTGCCGGGCACATTCGCCGAGCCGGATCGCAACTGCTCGAGGTGCTCGAGATCGGCCACGAGACGGGCTTTGGCACCGCCGTCAGCCTGAGCAGCGCGGGTCGCGTGTAGCGGAATAGATTGCGACAGTGCAGCAAGCCCCGACGCACCGGGCCCGGCCGAGGCACGACTGCCGGCCGCAAACCAGGCCGTAGCGGCCGCCGCCAGCAACACGACGACCAGCACAGCCACAAGAATGGTGAATGCAGAGGATTTTTCCGTTGTCTGGTCCATGATTCTGCTCATTAGGGTATTAGTGGCTAATCCGCCGCGGCCTGCAGGAAAGCGCTGCTTTCGACCAGGTCATACAATCCGAATACGGGCCAGGTGTCCTGACCGCGCTTGTACGCGCCGCGTATGTACCGGTCGCAGCGTACGACAGTCTCCGGCCAGCGGTCGGAGTACTCATTGTCCATGAATCGCCGGAAACCGAGCACCTCGTCGACAACGAGACCGGCCGGCACGTCGCGATGATTGACTGAAATCACACGCGTCAGGCGGCGCAGGCCCGTGCGACCGCTGCCGAGCAGCAGCTTCAGGTCGGTCAGCGGCAGCAGGTGACCTCGCAGGTTTGCAACTCCAAGCATCCAGCGTTTGGACCCGGGCACGCGTGTGATTTCATCCGGCAGCATCAGAACCTCACGAACTTCGTTGCGGCTCGCAACGAACTGCTCATCGCCGATGCGAAAGCCGATACCAACCCATTCTTCCGGCAGGTCCGCCGCGCCCCTGCCCGCCAGGGCGGTCCGGCTGCGGCGCTCCAGTTCCTTTAAAAGCTCGAACGGCTGTTCGACCAGGGCGGCAAGATCGGCGTCAACGCTCATTCAGCCGGCCATTACCGCGTTGATTTTGGCCACCAGCTGCTTTTCGGAAACCGGCTTGACCAGATATTCAACGGCACCCTGGCGCATGCCCCAGATCTTGTCAGTCTCCTGGTCCTTGGTCGTAATCATGATGACCGGAATACTTGCGGTCGCCGGATCCTTCGTCAGCTTGCGCGTCGCCTGGAAGCCGTTCATGCCCGGCATGACAACATCCATCAGGATGCAATCCGGCCGTGCCGCGTGCGCCTGGCGTATGCCTTCTTCGCCACTGTCCGCCACCAGCGTGCCAAAACCGTTCTTCTCGAGCATGTTCTGGAACAGGTGCAGTTCCGTCGGTGAGTCATCGATGATCAGTACTACAGTCATGATTTGGTCCCCTAAACCTGGCTGACCTGGTTTGAAATGGCACCCAGCAACTCGTCCCGGGTAAAGGGCTTGGTCAGGTACTGCTCGGACCCGACGATGCGGCCCCGGGCACGATCGAACAGCCCGTCCTTGCTCGACAGCATGACCACGGGAGTGTCCTTGAACACCTTGTTATGCTTGATCAGCGAGCAGGTCTGGTAACCGTCGAGTCGCCGGCATCATGATGTCGACGAAAATCAGGTCAGGCTGGTGGTCAGCAATCTTTGACAATGCGTCAAAGCCGTCGATGGCCGTGAATACCTGACAGCCTTCTTTTGACAGCAGGGTTTCCGCCGTACGCCGTATTGTCTTGCTGTCGTCCACAACCAGAATCTTCAGTCCGTTGAGACTTCGAGACGCAGTATTTGCCACCGGATTTCCTCGTTCATTCGCAGCCCGAGCCGGGCTAAGCGGACTTGTACCATATTGCCCATGGTGCCGCCACGATGGGCACCGCAGCCACCGATTTTTCTTTGCCAAACAGTCCCATCCGCCAACTTTGCGAGCCAGGAGTCTGCGCGGTAGAAACGAATGAGGCGAGGGTTTCCCACTTCGAGTCCGGAGGTTTCTGCTTTCAGGCTCCCCGGTCCCCGCAGCCATCCTGATGCCGGTATGGGCACGCGACCGCTGCCTGTATAGTAACGGGCGCCGCCATGGGCGGACGTTGAACCAGCCAGGGAATTCACCATGCCGGAGAAGAAACTGCGCCTCGGGATCGTCATGGACCCGATCGCAACGATTACACCGAAAAAAGACAGCTCATTCGCCATGCTGCTGGAGGCCGGGCGCCGCGGCATTGACGTGCACTACATGCTGCAGCGCGACATGAAGCTCGTCAACGGCGTGGCTTATGGCACTGCCCGGCCGCTCCGGGTACGTGACGACCACAATAACTGGTTTGAACTGGGTGAAGCCGCGGAATTGCCGCTCGGTGAACTCGATGTGATCCTGATGCGCAAGGATCCACCGTTCGACATGGAGTACATCCACAGCACGTACATGCTGGAGCGTGCGGAATCGGCGGGCGCACTGATCGTCAACCGTCCGCAAAGCCTGCGTGACATGAACGAGAAGGTCTACACGGCCTGGTTCGCTGATTGTGCGCCGCTGACGCTGGTGACCCGTGCCAAAGCGGATCTGAAGCAATTCCTGCGCGACAACGAGCATATCGTCGTCAAGCCACTCGATGGCATGGGCGGACGCTCGATCTTTGTCGTCAGGAAGGGCGACAACAACGCCAACGTGATCTTCGAAACCTTGACGGACAACGAACAGCGCTTTGCGATGGCGCAACGTTATATCCCGGAAATCAGCGCGGGCGACAAGCGCATCCTGCTGATTGACGGCGAGCCGGTGCCATATGCGCTCGCGCGCGTGCCGGCGGCCGATGACAATCGCGGCAACCTGGTGCTCGGCGCCACAGGTGAGGGACGCGAACTGACGGAGCGCGACCGCTACATCTGTGCACAGGTCGGTCCGGTGTTGAAAGAACGCGGCGTCATTTTCGCCGGCCTCGACGTCATTGGCGACTACCTGACCGAAATCAACGTAACGAGCCCAACGGGTATCCGCGAACTGGACCGCCTGTTCGACCTGAACATTGCAGGCCAGCTGTTCGACGCCATCGAGCGCAGACTCGCCGCAAAACAGGACAACGACTGAACACAATGGCACTCCCGAAGCATGCAGCACGCATTGAGTAGCACCGGTACCCCCTGCCGGGAGTCCTTTGGAGGAATGGCTCCCTTCGGTCCGCTTTATTTCCACCAAAGGACTCCCGGCAGGGGTACGGTGCGGCCGAGCTCCATCGAATATAGAGCTCACCGCGAGGATACCGGCGGCATCAGGGCATGTGCCCCTGACCGTGGCAATGCGCTGCAACGCTTTTCGATAACTCCCGTTATCGTGTTGCTGTTGCTGCTTGCCGCCTGCGCACCCACTGACAATAACCACAATGTGCAGCTACATACGCTTGGCACGCTGGTAACGCTGCGCTACTACGACACCGACGAGGCCACTGCGGAAGCTGCCACCGATGCGCTCGAGCGCCTGTACCGCGACTATGGCCGCGACTGGTATCCGTGGTACGAGCCCGCTGATCGCAGCGAACTCGCGCGCATCAACCACGCGCTGGCCAAGGGCGAGAGTGTAAAGGTGAGCGAGGAACTGGCGTCGCTGCTGAAGCGCGCGACGGATCTCGAGGCACGTTCCGGCGGCCTGTTCAATGTTGCGCTGGGAGCGTTGACGGAAGTGTGGGGTTTTCACGAGCCGCTGCAGCAGGACTGGCAACCGCCGTCCGATGCCGCGATCGAGTCTGTTCTGGCGAGCCGTCCGGGGGCCGGCCAACTGCAGTGGGACGGCTTGCGGCTGACCAGCAACAACCGCGATATCGTCATTGATCCCGGCGGTATCGCCAAGGGGGCGTTACTGGCCATGTCCGTGCGGGTTCTTCGCGAACAGGGTATCCAGAACGCGATCGTTGACCTGGGCGGTGACATGACTGTGATCGGCCAGGTGCACGGGCGTGCCGCACGCATCGGCATACGCGACCCGGACGGCGGTGAGCCAATCGGCGGCATCGAGGCCCTCGCCGGTCAAACGATTGTCACATCGGGCAACTACGAACGATTTTTCGAGTCGGACGGCCAGCGCTATACGCATGTCCTCGACCCCCGCACCGGCTATCCGGCCCAAGATACGGCGTCGGTCACCGTCATTGATACAGACCCGGTACTGGCGGATGCTGCCGCAACGGCACTGCTTGTCGCTGGCAGCGCGGAGTTCGCCGAGGCGTGCGAAAGGCTCGGCATCGATCACGCACTCCTGATCAGCGACAGGGGTGACCTGCGTCTCACTCCGCAAATGCGTGAACGCGTACACTGGCGAAACCAGGAGTCTGCGGGCAACGCAAACCCTTGATCTGTGCCACAATACCCGACCACTCGATGTCGGACGTCGACCGCCAACATGTCTGAACGAGCTGATAAAAATACGCAGGATAAAGAGCTCGGTCCGCTGGACGAGATCGCGCTCGATAACGGTCCCAAACCGGACCGTCTGCCGCCGATGCTTTTCCTCGCGGCCCTGCTGCACGGCATCCTGATCATCGGTATCACCTTCAATGCGCTGGTGGACGATGCTTTTTCCGAATCCGTGTCACTCGAGGTCACGATCGTCGCCGACCCGGACAAGAGTTTTGATCGCGAGGACCCCGCAGAGTACCTGGCGCAGGCCAGCCAGGAAGGCGGCGGCAACACCGAGGAGTCAGCGCGGCCCAGCGCGCCGGCCAGGAGCGAGGTTCCGGTCGACAATATCGGCGACATCGACGCGAGCGACCGTCTCGATGCATCACGCCAGCAAGACTCGGCGGACCAGCTGCTGACAACAGTGAGGGACGACACTCGTACAGTCCGTGACAAACCTCGCGAGGATCCGATGCAGGACGAATCCCGGGCGGCCGAACTGAAATCCGGCGTCGATACAACGCTGCCGTTGCCACAGGACGAGTACGCAAACTTTCTGGTTCGCGACCAGAATCGCGAGCGCATTATCGTAAGCGCTGACACGCGGGAATCGAGCATCGCCGGCTACGTGGACCGCTGGAAGCGCAAGATTGAAACGGTCGGCAGCAAATACATTCCGGAACAGGGCGGCTTGCGCGGACTGACCGGCAGCCCGACCCTCGAAGTGACGTTGAATGCGTCCGGGCAACTGGCCGAAGTCGTTATCGTGCGGTCGTCGGGGTCGGATGCCATTGACCAGGCGGCGCTCAATATCCTGCGGCGCGCGGCGCCGTTCGACCCGTTTCCGGAGGCCGTCCGGCTGGATTATCCGCAGCTCAATTTCCTCTACAAGTGGCAGTTCAGCGACACCTCAGTGCCGACCGCGGCCCGCGCCAATTGACGGCGGTTGTATGACACCGCCGCAGCACCGATACTGATGGCATGGAGTCCGGAAGCGCGCTGCACAACCAGTTATTGATCGCCATGCCGGGGATGGCGGATCCGAACTTCAGCGAGACCGTCACACTGATCTGCGAATACAACGCGGAAGGCGCGCTGGGCATCGTCATCAACCGCCCGCTGACACTGCGGCTCGGCGGCCTGCTTGAGCAGCTCGATGTACCGGAAATCAATGCAGAGATTGCCACGCTGCCGGTGCTCGATGGCGGCCCGGTGGCTCGCGAACGCGGCTTCGTCCTGCACGAACCCGGTTTTTCCTATGACAGCTCGGTCGCCGTATCCGCCGACATCCAGCTGACGCTGTCGCGTGATGTGCTGGACGCGATGGCAACGGGCGACGGTCCGCAGAAAGCCGTTGTTGCGCTCGGCTATGCCGGCTGGGAACCGGGCCAGCTGGAGGCGGAAATTCGTGCCAATACCTGGCTCAATGTCCCGGCAACGCCGGAGCTGGTTTTTGATGTGCCGTTCACCGACCGCTGGCATGTCGCTACACGTTCGCTGGGTATCGATATCAGCCAGTTGTCCTCCGATGCCGGCCACGCCTGACACGCCCGCACCCGAGACGATCCTCGCATTCGATTACGGACGCCGCCGCATCGGCATTGCTGTCGGCCAGCAGATCACGGCTTCGGCAACAGCACTCGGCACGATCAGGAACAGTGACGAAGGCCCGGACTGGCAACGAATAAAATCCCTCGTCGACGAGTGGCGCCCCGCGCGCCTCATCGTCGGCCTGCCGTTGAAACCCGACGGCACAGCATCCGCCATTGACGGCGACGTCCGCGCCTTCCGCACCGCCCTCGAACAATTCCACCTGCCGATTGCATCAATCGACGAACGCTACACCTCCCTCGAAGCCGCCGAACAGCTGCGCGACCAGCGCCGTGAAGGCCGCAAGGGCCGCATCCGCAAGGAAACGATCGATGCGGCCGCCGCCGTCCTCATCGCCGAACGCTGGCTGCAACAGAGCCCCGACCCGGACCCGGACCCGGACCCGGATTATTCGTGAACGAATGGCACCCAAATAAGCCTTAGCGATTTGGCGGTTATGGGCTAAGGGATTGAAAGTAAAGATGAAGGTTGGCTGGATTGGTAGGATGTTGTTTACCAGAACATCCACCCTACCGCTCCGAGGCCAACCTTCATGAGAAGTGACTTTAAACGGCAATGTGCCGCGCAACAATGGGGTATCGCCAAACAGGCACGGCAGATCGATGCCAACCACTTTTTCAATTTGCTGACGGGTCCGGAGTTATTGGATGTGGTCGAGGAGCAGCTGCCGGAGCATCGGGAGCGGTTGTATCCGCCAACGCAGGTATTGGCGATGTTTTTGGCACAAGCCATGAGCGCTGATGGTTCCTGCCAGCAGGTGGTGAATGAGGCGATTGTCAGTCGCCTGCTGAGCGGCATGTCGGCGGTGAGTGCCAGCACAGGCGGCTATTGCATTGCGCGGCAGCGTTTGCCGGAGCAGATGGTGTCTGAGCTGGTTAGGCATAGCGGTCGGTTGCTCGGCGAGCGAGTGCCTGAGGCGTGGCGGTGGCGAGGCCGCACGGTGAAACTGGTGGACGGCACGACGGTGTCGATGCCGGATACGGCGGAGAATCTGGCACGTTTCCCGCAGCATGGGAAGCAACGTCCTGGCGCGGGATGTTCTTTGGCTCGTGTTGTGGGTGTGATCTCGCTTTCCACAGGCGCGGTGCTGGAGGCGGCGCTGGGGCCGATCAAAGGCAAAGGGACGGGTGAGTATGGTTTGTACCGGCAGTTGCGAGGCTCGTTTGTTGCCGACGACATAGTGCTCGCAGATGCTTATTTTTGCAGTTATTTCCTGATTGCCGATCTGCTCTCGCGGGGCGTGGACGGACTGTTTGAGCAGCATGGCGGGCGCCGCACAGACTTTGCCGCGGGCAAGCAACTCGGCGTCCGCGATCACGTCGTGAGCTGGAGTAAACCCGGCAATAAACCCTCGTGGATGAGCCGCGAAGACTATCTCGCCTATCCCGATGAGATCAGGGTTCGCGAACTGAAAGTCGGCAAGAAAGTCCTGGTCACGACGTTTCTTGAGCCGCGGGCGGTGTCTAAGGGTGCATTGAAAGAATTGTTCTGGTGCCGGTGGGATGTCGAATTGGATCTAAGAAACATCAAGAGTACTCTCGGCATGGATAGCTTGCGCTGCAAGACACCACAGATGTGCCAGAAGGAACTGTGGGTGTACCTGCTGGCCTACAACCTGATCCGGTTACTGATGGCCGCGACAGCTTGCCGCTTCAATTTGTTGCCGCGTCAACTGAGCTTCAAACACACCTTGCAAGTCTGGATCGCCTGGAGCCAACGGCAGTTTCTTTCTGCAGCCGCGGCGGACACTGCGAACCTGTTCATGCTGATTGCTCAGGTGCGAGTCGGCGACCGCCCCGGGCGAGTTGAGCCGCGCGCCATCAAGCGAAGACCCAAGTGGTATCCACGATTGCAGAAACCGCGCTGGCAAGCACGAGACGACATCCGAAAACAGGGACATCCCAGAAGCTTATTTAAGTGCCATTCATTCATGAACGGTTTCGTGCGGGGTATGGCGGAGGCGCACCCGGGAGGGCTTTTCAGGGACGCTGTGAATACGTCCCTGTACGCTCTGTGCCGGACGTCCCTGTCCGGCACAGCCCTGAAAAGCCCTCCCCGGGGCACACCTCCGCCCCTGCCATCGTGCCGTTCATGAATAATCCTCCATCGCGCCAGCGGCACTCGCCGAAGTATCCAGCTCGCTCAGAGGAGCACCGGTACCCCCTGCCGGGAGCCCTTTGATGGAAATAAAGCGGACCGAAGGGAGCCATTCCTTCAAAGGGCTGCCCGGCAGGGTACCGGTGCGGCAGCCGCGGTCCATTCGTAAAAAGAAACCAGACCTCACGAGACACTGCCACGCAGCCAAACCCAAGTGCCATTCCCGCCAAGACAGCGTAAAATGCCGCCGCCATGTCCGTCACTGAACTCTTCGACACCCCCCCCACTCCCGACGAATCCCGCCTGCAATGCACGCGCGGACGGGAATCTCCGGCACTTGCTGACACTGCGCGGTCTCGACCGGGCGCAGCTGACGGCTCTAATGGACGAGGCGGAGAAATACCTGAGTCCGCCGGGCGCACCGGCAGTGCGCAATGAGTCGCTGTCCGGATGGACGATTGCGAACCTGTTTTTCGAGCCGAGTACCCGCACCCGTGCAAGCTTCGAGCTGGCGGCAAAACGGCTGGGCGCGGACATACTGAATCTCGATGTCAATACGTCGTCCCGCAAGAAGGGCGAGAGCATTCTCGATACGATCTATTCACTGCAGGCGATGCAGATCGATGTGTTCGTCGTGCGCGATGCGAGCAGCGGAGTGCCGGCGTATATCGCCCGCCACGTCGAGGACCATGTCAGTATCCTGAACGCCGGCGAATCGGATGTGTCGCACCCGACGCAGGGCCTGCTGGATCTTTTGACGATTCGCCAGCACAAGCCGCGCTTTGAGAACCTTACGGTCGCAATCGTAGGCGACATCGCTCACTCACGTGTCGCCCGTTCGGCAGCTGAAGGCTTGACGACTATGGGCGTCGGTGAACTGCGGCTGGTCTCGCCCAAGCCGCTTGCGCCGGATCCTGAAACGTTTCCCGGCGCGAAAATACTGCATCGTCTCGACGACGGCCTGCGTGACGCCGATGTCGTCATGGCGCTGCGCATCCAGCGCGAACGGATTGGCAGCCTTGATGGTATTCCGGGTATCGACCAGTACTTCGCCAATTTTGGCATCAGTCAAGAGCGCATGAAGATTGCCAGGCCGGATGCGATCGTCATGCATCCGGGGCCGATGAACCGGGGCATCGAGATCGAATCGACGCTAGCCGACAGCCCGCGCTCGGTCATCACGGAGCAGGTCACGAAGGGCGTTGCCATACGCATGGCCGTGCTTTCCACCGTCGCCAGGACGCTGGCACGGCAAGACCGGGGAGCCACGTGACGGGCAGGCCTGCGGCCGACTCAACGGGTAGCAGCAATCGCGGCACGATTTTCGTCGAAGATGCGTCCGTTGTCGGCGCAACCCGTTTCGCGGGTGACCAGTTCATCCTGCGCCTGCACGCACCGCGGGCGGCTGCACGTGCGACGGCGGGCAGCTTTGCGCATATACGCTGTGATGAAGCGATTCCGATGCGGCGTCCGCTGTCGATCATGCGGGCCAGTGCCGATGAAGGCTGGATCGAGGTACTGTTCAAGATTGTCGGCCTCGGCATGCAGGCGCTGGCGGAACGGCGGTTGGGCGATACCGTCAGCGTCATCGCGCCGATAGGCCATGGTTTCACGCCTTCCGCCGAACGACCGGACGCGTTGCTGATCGGTGGCGGCGTCGGTATTCCGCCGATGATATTTCTGGCCGAGACGCTCAAGCACGATTTACGTGCATTCTCACCGCTGGTGCTGATGGGTTCTGAACTGCCGTTTCCCTTTGAATGCGTGCCATCAGCACGGCGGCTGGATTGGCTGCCGGAACATGTGGGCAGCGCCATGTCACTGCTTGAGAGTTGGGATATTCCGAGCCGCCTGGCGAGCCTTAGCGGCTTCGACGGTTGCCTGCAAGGCTATGTCACGGAACTCGCATCGCTCTGGCTGTCGTCGCGCAGCGAATCCGAACTTGCGCAGACTGAGATTTTTTCCTGCGGACCGACGCCGATGCTTAAGGCCGTTGCTGCCGTGGCACGCGAATATGGCGTACCGTGCCAGGTGTCACTCGAGGAGTACATGGCCTGCGCGGTCGGCGGCTGTGCCGGCTGTACTGTACTGGTACAGGAAGATGAGGGACCGGCCATGAAACGCGTCTGCGTCGATGGCCCGGTGTTCGACGCCGCGCGGGTGTTTTCCCAGGAGTCTGCGCGGTAGCAACGAATGAGGCGAGGGTGTCCCAATTCGAGTCCGGTTTTTCGATCGTCTGAGGAGCATAGTGGTGACTATGTGACGAAGAGGATGGGAAACCGGGCCCGAAGTAGCGGCCGCAGCCCGTCGGCTTCTACCGCGCAGACTCCTACCCGAAGTTGACCTTGGCCTCGAGGTTCGACCGCGAGTCGGCGTGGGACATGGCCTCTTCGAGCGTGACGGTGCCGGCCTTGTACAGGTTCAAAAGCGCATCGTCGAAGTTCTGCATGCCCTTCTCGCCACTGCTCTTCAATGCTTCCTTCACCTCGGATATATCGCCCTTCATGATCAGGTCCTTGATATGCGGCGTATTGAGCATCAGCTCGACGGCTGCCACACGCTTGCCGGACCGTGACCGGACGAGGCGCTGCGAAATGATCGCGCGCAGGTAATGCGCCAGATCCATGAAGACCTGCTTGTGCTGTTCCTGCGGGAACATGTTGATGATGCGCTCCAGTGTTTCGGGCGCATTGTTCGAGTGCAGCGTTGCCATCACGAGATGGCCCGTGCCGGCCATGTCGATCGCGGACTGCATCGACTCGCGATCCCGGATTTCGCCGATCTGGATGACGTCGGGCGCGGCACGCATCGCGCTTTTGAGTGCGGCAGCATACGACTTGGTATCAAGCCCGACTTCGCGCTGGTTGACGATGGACTGTTTGTTCGGGTGCAGGAATTCGATCGGGTCCTCGATCGTAATGATGTGTGAAGACGTCTTTTCATTGCGATGATTAATCATCGCAGCGAGTGTGGTCGACTTGCCGTTACCGCTGGCGCCGACCATCAGGATCAGGCCGCGGCGCAGCATTACGAGTTCCTTGAGCTGGGACGGCATATCCAGGTCGTCGAGGCGTGGCATTTCCGCCGTGATATAGCGCAGAACCATGGCGACGTTGCCGCGCTGGTGAAAGACATTGACTCGAAACCGTCCGAGCCCCGGTTCCGAAATGGCGAAATCAACCTCGAGGTCCCCGGGTGAACTGGTCAAGTAGTGATTCGTCCATCAGTTCGATAGCCGCCTGCTTGACCATTTTCGGGGTCATTTCAAGCTTGTTGACCGGCATGATCTTACCGTCAATCTTGATCTTGGCGGGCGCGAACGGCGCGAAGAAAAGGTCCGAGGCCTTTTTTTCGACCATCAGTTTGAAAAGTGGCTTGACGTTCATCTATTCAGGCATCCGGCAGTCTTGTATCACGCTCAGAACGTCCGAGCCGTGTCCTCTTCCATGATCTTCAGGCTTTCCGACTGTTGCTCGGCAATCGCATCTTCGCGCTTGCTTTCGAGCTTGATCTTGAGCCGCAACTCGTTCTTCGAGTCCGCATTGCGCATGGCTTCTTCATAGGAAATGACGCCGTCCTCATAAAGAATGAACAGCGCCTGGTCGAACGTCTGCATGCCGAGTCGCGTGGACTTGGCCATGATCTCCTTGATATGCGCAACCTCGCCCTTGAAGATAAGGTCCGCGATCAGCGGTGAATTAAGCATTATCTCCATTGCCGCAATACGTCCGACACCGCCCTCACGTGGAATCAGACGCTGCGAGACGATGGCCTTGGTATTCAGCGACAGGTCCATCAGCAGCTGCATGCGCCGCTCATCCGGGAAAAAGTTGATGATGCGATCCAATGCCTGGTTGGCACTGTTCGCGTGCAGCGTGGCGAGGCAAAGGTGGCCTGTCTCGGCAAACTGTATGCCGTACTCCATCGTTTCCTTGTCGCGAATCTCACCGATAAGGATTACGTCGGGCGCCTGGCGCAACGTATTCTTCAGTGCCGCGTGCCAGGTTTCAGGTCCACACCGACTTCCCGCTGCGTGATTACGCAGCCCTTGTGCGGGTGCACGTACTCGACCGGGTCCTCAATCGAAATAATGTGGCCTTTCGAGTTTTCGTTGCGGTGGCCAATCATTGCGGCCAGCGTCGTCGACTTACCCGATCCGGTGCCGCCGACAACAATGACGAGCCCGCGCTTGTTCATGACCACATCTTTCAGGATGGGCGGCAGGTCAAGCTCGCCCAGCGTCGGAATCTCGGTCGTGATCGTACGCAATACCGCGCCGACCATGCCCTGCTGGATGAATGCGCTGACGCGGAAGCGGCCAATGCCCTGCGGGCTGATGGCGAAGTTACATTCCTTGGTAGCGTCGAATTCCTTGATCTGCTTGTCGTTCATGATCGAACGGACCATCATCGCGGATTGCTCCGCCGACAGCGGCGTATCAGTCGCTTTGTGAATGGAGCCGTCGACCTTGATTGCCGGCGGAAAGCCGTTCGTTATGAACAGATCGGAACCGTCCTTCTCGACCATTTTTCGCAGAAGGTTCTGCGTCAACCGCACCGCTTGTTCGCGTTCCATACCTCAACTCTCCTGGACGGCCGTCGTAAGCCTGCCATCCAATTCTAGAAATGTTCCTTGTTTACTGCCTTGAACCGAGCCTCTTCCTTCGTGATCAGGCCCTTTGCCATCAGCTCCGACAGGTTCTGGTCCAACGTCTGCATGCCGGACCCCTGCCCTGTCTGGATGGCCGAATACATCTGGGCAATCTTGCCTTCTCGAATCAGGTTTCGTATTGCGGGCGTGCCGATCATGATTTCGTGCGCCGCGATTCGGCCACCGCCAATCTTTTTCAACAGTGTCTGTGAGATAACAGCCCGTAACGATTCCGACAGCATTGCCCGAACCATCTCTTTTTCGGCGGCCGGGAACACGTCGACGATACGGTCGATGGTCTTTGCGGCGGAACTCGTGTGCAACGTGCCGAAGACGAGGTGGCCCGTCTCCGCGGCCGTCAGCGCCAGCCGAATGGTCTCGAGGTCACGCAACTCACCCACCAATACGACATCCGGATCTTCGCGCAACGCTGAGCGCAATGCCTCGTTGAACCCGAGCGTGTCACGATGGACCTCACGCTGGTTGATCAGACATTTCTTGCTTTCGTGCACGAATTCGATCGGGTCTTCAATGGTCAGGATATGGTCCGGCTTGTTGTCGTTGATATAGTCGACCATGGCCGCGAGCGTCGTGGACTTGCCGGAGCCGGTTGGCCCGGTGACCAGCACGATGCCGCGCGGATGCATCGACAGGTCCTTGAATATAGATGGCGCGCCGAGATCATCGAGACTCAGGATCTCTGACGGAATTGTCCGGAACACGGCGGCGGAACCGCGGTTCTGGTTGAATGCATTGACCCGAAACCGGGCCAGTTTCGGAATCTCGAAGGAGAAGTCAGTCTCCAGGAATTCTTCATAGTCCTTGCGCTGCTTGTCATTCATGATGTCGTACACCATGCTATTGACATCCTTGTGGGTCAGCGCGGGCATATTGATGCGTTTGATATCACCGTCGACCCGGATCATGGGCGGAACGCCACCCGACAGGTGCAAGTCCGACGCGTTATTCTTTACTGAAAACGACAATAGCTGGGCGACATCTACAGCCATGTTTTTACCTCTGGGTATGAACCGCCGGACTTACCATAACCCGGTCGTGTGAGCTGCCTAGTATAGCGAAGCACTGCGAGCAAAACGTGATAAAAGTCACGGAAAACCTTCGGAAAATCCAAGATTTGCTGCGCGCGGAGGCCGATGCCGCCGGGCGGGTACCGGAGAGCGTCAAACTGCTTGCCGTCAGCAAGCGGAAGCCGGTTGAAGCCATTCTCGAGGCAGCGTCCGCCGGTCAGCGGGACTTCGGTGAAAACTTCGCCCAGGAGGGTGTCGACAAGATCGATGGCACCGGGCGCGACGATCTCACCTGGCACTTCATCGGCCACCTGCAAAGCAACAAGACCAGGCTCGTTGCCGAACGCTATGACTGGGTGCATACGATTGATCGCATCAAGATTGCGCGCCGGCTGAGCCAGCAGCGGCCGCATCACGCCGGCGACCTGAATGTCTGCATCCAGGTCAACATCGACGACGAACAAAGCAAGTCAGGAATCCGTCCGGAAGATGTCGAGGCCATGGCAAGTGAGATCGCCGCGCTGCCAAAACTGAAACTTCGCGGCCTGATGTGCATCCCGGCGGTGCAATCCGGCATGGACGCGCAACGAAAACCGTTTGCCGCGCTGCGCAGACTTCTGGAATCGTTGCAGCAGCAAGGACTCGAACTTGATACGCTTTCGATGGGCATGAGCGCGGACTATCCCGCTGCAATCCGGGAGGGCGCGACTATCGTGCGCATCGGTACGTTATTGTTTGGCGAACGCGACGGCTGATCGCATTCGCTGGGTGGCAGCCGGCAGGGACGGAAAATGATTACTGAGAAGACGGGTTTTATCGGCGGCGGCAATATGGCGCGTGCGATTGCCGGGGGGTTGCTGCGCGGCGGCATGCATGCGGCCGACCTCCTTATCGCCGAACCGGTCGCGGCGCAGTCGGATCGGCTGCGGCAGGAGATGTTCGGCGCGCTCGTAACAGACGACAACCGCAAGGTCGCGGCGGGTTCGCAGATACTGCTGTTCGCGGTCAAGCCGCAGATCCTGAAAAGTGTCTGTACGGAACTTGCCGACACCGTGCAGCGGCACAAACCACTGATAATCTCGATAGCAGCCGGGCCGCGTATCGATGATATTGACGCCTGGCTGGGCGGCAACCTGTCCGTAGTGCGCGTCATGCCCAATCAACCTGCGCTGATTGACCAGGGTGTGTCGGCACTGTACGCCAACGAGCGGGCCCGGGAGCGCGACCGGTTGCTGGCTGAGAAAATCATGTCCGCCGTCGGCCATGTCGTCTGGCTCGAGCATGAAGACCTGATGGATGCGGTCACGGCCATCTCCGGAACGGGACCCGCGTACTTCTACCTGCTGATCGACATACTTATCACCGCCGCGGTGAAGATGGGCATCGACCCCGATACGGCGCGCGTCCTTTCGGTACAAACGGCGCGCGGAGCCGCATCGCTCGCGCTGGCGGAACAGGAGCCAATGGAATCACTTATCAACAGGGTTCGATCGCCCGGCGGCACGACGACGGCCGCATTCGAATGCCTGGATGGCGCTGACGTTCGTGGTATCTTTTCAGACGCCATTGAGGCTGCGCGCGACCGCGCGACTGCGCTGGCACGCGAGGCCGGTGCGAAGCAATGAAGGGCGCGATACGAAAAGGCAGTTCACGCAGATGACTCAAGCACTGTATTTTATTGTCAAGACACTGGCACAGCTGGTGCTGCTGGTTGTGCTGCTCCGATTCTGGTTACCGTTGCTGCGCACTGATTTTCGTAACCCGGTGTCACAGACGATACTTGGCATTACGTCACCACTGATCGCCCCGGTGCGGCGCTTTCTCCCGGCGATCGGCAGGCTGGACACCGCTACCGTCATCGTACTGTTTGTGTTGCAGTACCTGACGTTGCTGCTGTTGCTGCTGCTGTTCGGCCGTACAGCCGACCCCTTGACAATTGCCTTCCTGTCGCTGCTGGAACTGATCATCCTGAGTCTCAACCTGTTCTTCTTCGCGATACTGATCATGGTGATACTGAGCTGGGTGGCACCACAGACCTACAATCCGGCAAGTGCTTTCGTCGCCGGTATCGCCGAACCGGTACTGCGGCCGTTCAGGCGAATTGTTCCTTCGCTGGGCGGTCTCGACATTTCACCGATATTCGCCATCATCGCCCTGAAAGCCGTCGAGATTTTCCTGCAGACGTTGAAACCCTTTCCTATCTGAATTACAGCGCAAAAGGGCAAGCGAGAAGCCGCAAAATGGGTGAGATATCCGGGCCAGGCATCACTATTTGGCCATGGGGCATAGGAGCCGCGCGCGCAATCAGCTATAGTCGGCCCGTGATTGAACGAGCTGCACCGGGGGAACGGTAGCCATGTTAGCGACAAGATCGATTTTTACCCTGTCTGTCCTTACACTTTTGGCCGCATGTGGCGGAGCGGGCGAGTCCGCGACAGTGCCGCAAGCGCAACCCGCTGAAGCTTCATCGGTAACCGTCGGCAACTACACCGTTCATTTCAGCGCACTGTCGACGGCCGAGCTGCCACCCGAGGTCGCGAGACAGTACAATATTGTTCGCAGCGAAAACCGGGCCATGCTCAATGTTTCGGTGATCCGGCAAAGTGATGGCGAGCCGGTCACGGCAGATGTGAGCGTAAAGACTGTCAACCTGACCGGACAGTTAAAGAACATCAATATCCGCAAGATAGAAGAGCAGGAAGCGATTTACTACATCGGCGAGACGCCGGTTGCCAACAGCGAAACGCTGGTCTTCGACATCATGGTGACACCAGAAGGCGCCGGCGAGCCGATCGAGGTTCGATTCAAGCGCCAGTTTTATACGAATTAGGCTTGGCGCTTGCCCAATTAACCCGTTAAGCCTGTTTTTATCGGGTAAAACCCGCTTTTCTGCTTAACGACACGATAAACTTGTGGTATCGTCGCGCAAGTTTTTCGCGGGAATCACCCGCATTTTTTTGTTTTTAGGAGTTACTTTTTCATGGCAGCAAGCAAAAAAGCTGGCGCGAACACCAAGAAGCCGCCAACCAAATCTGAAATTTTCGCCAGCATCGCAGATGACACCGGCCTGACCAAAAAAGACGTGGCCGCAGTTTTTGATTCCCTGTCGGCGCAGATCAAGAAGAACCTCGGCGGACGTAACGGCTCCGGCCTGTTCACCATTCCCGGCCTCCTGAAAATGCGCGTTGTGAAGAAGCCGGCAACGAAAGCCCGTAAAGGCGTCAACCCCTTTACCGGAGAAGAAATGATGTTCAAGGCCAAACCGGCGTCCAAGACCGTCAAGGTTGCGGCCTTGAAAGGCCTGAAAGACATGGTCTGAAGCTCTTCAAGCTTCGTACCAGGAAAAAACCGGGCAATGCCCGGTTTTTTTTCGCCCCGCATCGACGTTCAGTCAGCGTGCTCCGCTAGGAACCGGTCGACCGACTCCCGCAATTCAACCAGCCGCCCGTGAAAAAAATGCCCGGCGCCGGGAAACACCTCCAGCTCGGGACCGGGATCCAGGCCGTTAACCCAGCCAACCGTATCATCCACCGGCACAACCTCGTCCTTGTCACCATGAACAATCAGCCACGGGCACGCCGGCTGCTTTTCCATCTTGCCGACAAATCGTGATACGGCCGGCGCAACGCTGACCAGCCCACTGACGACCTGGCCGGCCGCGACCCGGATCGCGATGGCCGCGCCGAAGGAAAAGCCGGCGATCCAGAGAGGGGTGTCCGGCCAGCGTTCGGCAAGGTAGCGCATTGCGGCGATGGCATCGTCGTACTCGCCTGCTGCATCATCGAATTCTCCGTCGCTGGCACCCGTGCCGCGAAAGTTGAAACGCAACGACCGCATGCCACGGTGCTGGAAGGCGCGCGCCAGTGTATGCACGACCTTGTTCTGCATCGTACCGCCCTGCTCCGGGTGCGGATGCAGTATCAGCGCGCTACCCAGTGGCTCGGTATCGGCGGGTGATTCGAGCAAGGCCTCGAGGCCGCCGGCCGGGCCTTTCAGAGTCAGTTCTTCGGTGATGGGTGGTTTCGGCATGGCGTTATTCTGACTCCCTGGCTACCTTTTCCGGTGCGAACCAGACGATGGTGCTGCCCGGCTCCGGTGCGTCGCGTGTCTCGGCTGCCGCTATCGTCGCTTTTCCATCGGGATCCATAATCAGTATCTCGAAGCCGCTGTCGCCACGGTCCTCACAGAGTTTCTCATAACTGTAGCTTTCCGAAATGCGCGTCCTGGCGAATTTCCAGCCGCGCACCAGGTTGCGCCACAGGCATTCGTAGTCGGCATCGTGGTGGAACGCCACGGCGCCCCGCCGCGGTCGCGCGAGCGCTTTCGGATCCTCATCATCATCGTCGCCGCCGCCCATGGGGAGTTGCAGTACATTCCGCTGGCCAATCTCAGGCGCGAGCGCCGTGCATACCAGGGCGTTGTACGCGTCGTTGCGGGTTGCAGCAAGTACCGTGGAAATATGGTTGAGTTCGACAGACTCCTCGGCAAACTCGGACAGGATCTCGCCGTAAAAAACGGGAATGCCGGCCAGCCGCGCATCACGCAGGTTGTGCCAGGAAGAGTCGGCGAGCAGCACATTGATCTTCATGTCTTGCAGAATTTCGGCAAGGGCAACGGTCCATGGTGAGGCACCAACGATCAACACGCCGTCCCGGTGCCGCGACGACAGGCCCAGGCGATCAGCCAGCCAGTTGATGCTCAGGCCGTGGCAGAAAACGGTCGCAAAAATGATGGCGAAGACCAGCGGCAGCAACGCGCCGGCATCATAACCCGCATCGACGAGCCGCGGTCCCATCAGGCCGGCGGTGGCGGCGGCGACAATGCCCCGCGGTGCTATCCAGCTCAAAAGGATGCGTTCATTGATCTGCATGTTTGCACGAATCGTTGCCAGCATGATGGCCGCGGGCCGGGCAAGTACCATGACCGCGACAACCAGCGCAACGCCCCGCCATCCGATATCAACCAGCGACGAAATGTCGAGATCCGCGGTCAGCGATACGAAGACGACCGACACCAGCATGATCGTTATGTATTCCTTGAAACGCTTCATGTCGCCGATGCCCGGCAGGTTCATGTTTTCCGACGACGATGCCCATGATCGTTACCGACAACAGTCCGGCTTCCTTCTGCACTATGTCGGACAGCGCATAGATGACGAGTACCAGTCCGAGCAGCACGGGACTTTTCAGGTATTCCGGGACCCAGGACTCGCGAAATGCCCGGGCGATCGCCCAGCCACCGAGACCGCCGAGCAGGACGCCGCAGCCAACGGCGAGACCGAAACCCTGCAGTACTTCCAGCCAACCGCTGCCACTGCCCTGGTAGATGAGAAACTGGAAGACAAGAACGGCAAGCAGTGCGCCGATGGGATCATTGACGATGCCCTCCCATTTCAGGAAAGACGCGGTACGCCGGTTCAGTGCCGCTTGCCGCAGCAGCGGAATGATAACTGTCGGCCCGGTAACGACCATGATGGCGCCAAACACCAGCGACACCGGCCAGCTGAGGCCGCCGACGTAGTGCGCGCACAAAGCCGAAAAGAGTAACGATAGTGGTCCGCCGATATAGACCAGCCGCCGCACACCGGAGCCGGCGCTCTTCAGCTCCGACAATTGCAGGCTTAGCCCGCCTTCAAACAGGATGATCGCCACGCACAGGCTGATGACCGGGCGCAGATAATCGCCAAAAGACTCACTGGGATTGAGCAGGCCGAGACCCGGCCCCATGACCAGGCCGGTTGCCGCGAGCAATACGATGGCCGGCAATTTGAAGCGCCATGCCAGCCATTGCGACGCGACGCCCAATCCGGCCACCGTCACAATTGCGATGACAATCTGGTGCTCATCCATGGTTCAGTCGCACGGCTCTGCTGGCGTGAGTGTATGAATTGCGATGCATCATACCGCACTCATCATGATGCAACCTCGCAAGCTCACCGGAATGTGCCGGACTCGAAGTGGGAAATCCCCGCCTCGTCCGTTTCTACCGTGCAAGCTCCTGGCCCGGGCTAGCCTGAACTGCACGAGTTGTCATAGTATTGTGGCCGTACAGAGCTGCGGTGACGTGAGTCATCGTCCGTACTGTTGCGAGGTGCCCACTGGAATCATTGATGCCCGACCTGTCCGTCCCGGACCTTGGCCTGCTTGTCCTGGTTGCAATACTCGCGGCGCTGGCCGGCTGGATGATGCGCAGCAGGCACTGCCGCAGGGAGAAACAGGCAGTCAATGTTGGCTGGCAGCAGCAAATGGACGCGCAACAGACGGAAAATGAAAGGCTGGCGGAACGAGGCAACAGCCTCATGCAGCAAATCAACCAGTACCGCGCATCCAACAACGATTTAAGAAAGCGTGCTCGGGAGTTGTCGGACAATTTGCGCGAGGCGTTCGAACGGCGCGATGAATTACAACGGCAGCTTAAAGATATTCGCAGCAACCTGGAACTTGTGACGTCGGAACAGGCGCGTCTGAAAACCGATGTCGCAACACGCGTCGTCCGGCAGCAGACGGTGGCTGCGAGACTCAAGGACAGGGATGAGAAGATCGCGCGTCTGAAGCGTGAGCTTGCGAACTGGTACGAGCGCGTACCACCGCTCGTGGAACGCTACCGGGTGCGCGATCACGATGCACGAGAGCTTCGGGCCGCACTTGATAAAGCAGAGAGCCGCATTGCCGAACTCGAGCGCCAGCACGCCGTTGACGAGACCCGGATCGAGCCGGTGGAGCGTATCCCGTTGCCCGCAGGTCTGGAGGCATCGAACGACCAGTATGACGACACGTCAATGCACGACACATCCGGACTGGTCGACCAGACAACAGGCACGGGCGACGTCGGCACGATGCCCGGCACAGCATTCCGGTTTGACAACGAGGCGGAAGCACCGCGCGATGACCTGCAACGTATCAAGGGCATCGGACCCGCGATTGAGCAAACGCTGAACGACCTGGGCTACTCCAGTTATCGGCAGATCGCCAATCTAACGGCTAATGATATCGCGCGAATTGCCGCTCGACTGCGAGGATTCAGTGGCCGCATTCAACGCGAGAACTGGATCAGCCAGGCACGCGACCTGCTGCGGCCGCAGTTCTAGCCCAATTGTTTCACTGCGGCGATGCGGGCTTACCTGACTCGCCGTTGAGGCCCGCGAGCTCCACTTCGAAGACCAGCGTTGCACCGGCCGGTATCACAGTGCCGGCACCGCGCTCGCCATAGGCCAGTTCGGGTGCGATCGTCAGTTCCCGCTTCTCGCCAACCTGCATGCCAGCAACACCCTGGTCCCAGCCCTGGATAACCTGGCCGGCACCAACGACAAAGCGGAAATGCTGATCACGGTCGACCGAGCTGTCGAACTTCTCGCCGCGGTTGTCGGGCGCCTGCGGATCGTACAGCCAACCTGTGTAATGAACGATGGCGGTCTGGCCCGCGGTCGCTGTTTCACCGTCACCCTCGCGCAACGTGCGGCTCATAAGGCCGGGAACGATTTCCGTTGCCGCCGCTGCCTGTGGCGCCGGCGCCGGATCAGCCGTCACGGCTTCCTCCGTGGATGACTCATCAGACTGCCCACAACCAGCCAACGCGAACAGCAAAGCAATGCAAAGTCCTGCCTGGATATGTTTCATGAGTTGGATTCCTCTGGTTGAGTAGTCAGTTACCGGTCCCCGACGACGGCTCGAAATCGAGTGACGCCGAGTTGATGCAGTACCGAAGGCCGCTTGGCTCCGGTCCGTCATCAAAAACATGGCCCAGGTGCCCGCCGCAATGATTGCAGACGACTTCCACGCGCACCATGCCATGGCTCATGTCCTTTATCGTACGCACGTTGTCGCCGGCAAGCGGCAGCCAGAAACTCGGCCAGCCCGAGCCGGAATCGTATTTGTGCCCCGAACTGAACAATGGCGTGCCGCAACAGACGCACCGGTACGTACCGTCGTCCTTGTTGTCCACATACGCGCCGCTGAAGGCGCGTTCCGTGCCCTTTTTTTGCGTAACCTGATACTGTTCGGCCGTGAGCCGTGCACGCAGCTCGTCGTCAGGCGGGATCTTGTCACTCATGGGATGGTATTCCGATATCGTCAAATTCCGGCGCCTAAAATACGGCGCGCAAGCCGGGCCGTGTTGCCAGCAGCCCTCGTTGCTGGTCAGCTCGCCACGCTGAACAATAGCAGTGCGACGGTGCGTTTGCCACGGGGCGTCGAAGGGAAATCACAAGCTCGGACGCGGGGACCATGCCTCAACCATCAGATAGTACGTCAACGCCAACATCGACCGGGCCGGGCGCATCCGCCGCCGAATTCGTTGGTGTTTCGTTGAAGCGCGGCAATGTCGTCGCGCTGGATAACCTGTCCCTGGCCCTGCCGCTCCGCAAGACCACCGCGGTGCTTGGCGAGAGCGGCAGCGGCAAATCGACGCTTGTCCAGCTCGTAATCGGATTGCTGCGTCCGGACACAGGCATCGTGCGCACGCTTGGCTCGGACATCGACTACGGGGCGTTGCGCCCGCTGCGCAAGCGAATTGGCTACGCCATCCAGGATGTTTCGCTATTCCCGCACCTTCGCATCCGGGAAAACATCCTGTTACCGGCGCGGATCGACGGGCGCGACGCGGCCACCAGTGAAGAGCGCCTGCAGGAGTTGCTCGAGCTGATGCAGCTGCCGGCGGACGTGCTGGGCCGCTGGCCGCATGAGCTGTCGGGCGGTCAGCAGCAGCGGGCAGGCCTGTGTCGCGCCATGATGCTGCGGCCGGAACTGCTGCTTCTGGATGAGCCGTTCTCGGGCCTCGACACGATGACCCGCAGCAGTATCCATGACCGGTTCCTGGAACTGCAGGCGGCCGAACCGATTTCATCCGTGCTGGTCACGCATGACCCGCAGGAAGCGATCAACCTTGCCGACTTTATCGTTGTGATCCGTTCCGGTCGCGTGCAACAGCATGGGCCAGTCGGAGACGTGATTGCCAACCCGGTCAATGACTATGTTGCACACTTGTGTACCGGACTGACGGGACTGATGACGATGTGGCGCCAATTAATAGCCGGCGTCTGCGCGGCACTTTTTTTCAGCAATGCTGCGGCAACCACCATCGTTGTCGGCAGCAAGAACTTCACCGAAAACTACATCCTGTCCGAAATCGCGGCACAACTGCTCGCGTCACATGGCTATGACGTACAGCGGCGGCAGGGACTCAACGGCACGAAAATCAGCTACGAGGCCCTCTACAACCGCGCAATCGATGTATACCCCGAGTACAGCGGCACGATCACCGAAGTGATCCTGAACCAGCCCGAGCTAACGGGCATTGATGAGATTCGTACAGCACTTCGCGACAGGAATCTCGTTTTGCTCGATCCGCTCGGCTTCAATAACACCTATGCGATTGGCGTAACGCCCGAACTTGCGAAGCGCGAAGGACTGACGCGCATATCCGACCTGCGCGGCCATACCGAACTGCGAGTTGCATTTCCCCACGAATTTCTTAGCCGGCCGGACGGCTGGCCGGGGCTGCGGGATCGCTACGGCCTCAATCTCTCGGTGCGCGGCATTGAACACAGCCTGTCCTACGAGGCCCTCGAGTCGGGCCAGCTTGACGCCACCGCTTCGTATTCGACGGATGGCGAAATCCAGCGCACCGGCCTCGTGCTGCTCGACGACGATCTTGGCTATTTCCCGGAGTATCTCGCCGCGTTCCTGACGCATGACGCATTGCCGCTGGATGCCGCGGCAATACTAGGGACATTGAGCGGACGGATCGACAATAAGCGCATGCAAGACATGAACCTGCGAGCGCTCGACCCGTCGATCAGCATCGCCGAAGTCGCATCAGGGTTCCTCCATGACGAAGGCCTTGTCGCTACGCGAAGCGGGGGTCCAACGTTCCTGCCGCAGTTGTGGCGCAATACCCAGCGGCACCTGAAACTGACGGCAACCGCTCTTCTTTTATCCATACTGGTCGGTGTAGGGCTTGCCGTGACGGTGTACCGGCACCGTGGGCTGTCTAATGCGTTTCTTTATGTCACCGGCCTGATGCAGACCATCCCGTCAATCGCCCTGCTGGCGCTGATGATTCCGCTGTTCGGTGTCGGGCAGAAGCCCGCCATCATCGCGCTGTTCCTGTATTCCCTGTTACCCATCGCCCGCAGCACGATTACCGCAATGCATGCGATCCCCAAGGGATACCGACTGGTCGCCGCGGCAATGGCCATGACACGCACACAGGAACTTCGCCACGTACTGCTACCCCTGGCAATGCCGCACGTCATAGCCGGTATACGCACCGCGGCAATCATCTGCATCGGCACCGCGACACTCGCCGCCTTCATCGGTGCCGGCGGCCTCGGCGACCCCATCGTGACCGGCCTCGCACTGAATGACACCGGCCTGATACTGCAGGGTGCCATACCGGCGGCAGGCCTCGCGATACTGACAGAACTGTTCTTCGGCCTGGTCGAGAAATGGCTGGTCGTACCGCACATGCGGAGCAACAATTACCGCGGAAACTAGGAGCCTGCGGGTAGAAAACCAACGGGCTGCGGTTTCCCCGCTTCGGCCCGGATTATTCATGAACGTTTGGCTTCGGTGGTAGGCGAAGGCGCACCCCGGGGAGGGCTTTTCAGGGACGCTGTGAATACGTCCCTGTACGCTCTGTGCCGGACGTCCCTGTCCGGCACAGCCCTGAAAAGCCCTCCCCGGGGCACACCTCCGCCCCGATCTACGTGCCGTTTCATGAATAATCCTCTGATCGTGCCGGCGGCACCAACCGAAGTATCCAGCCGCCTCAGAGGAGCACCGGTACCCCTGTCGGGAGGTCTTTGGGGGAAATAAAGCGGACCGAAGGGAGCCATTCCCCCAAAGACCTCCCCGCAGGGGGTATCGGTGCGGACGGGCCCTTTGATGGAAATAAAGCGGACCGAAGGGAGCCATTCCTTCAAAGGGCTCCCGGCAGGGGGTACCGGTGCGGCGGAAGCGGTCCATTGGCAAAAGGAGATCGGATCGAAACCGTGCGAACAACTTACGCAGCGTCGTTCGACGCATCGAGCTCCAGCAGGAACCGATTCATGCGCTGTACGTAGGCGGCAGGATCGTCAAGTTGGGCCCCCTCTGCCAGCAGGGCATGATCGAGCACGATATTCGACAGTACCGAAAACCGCGCATCGTTACCTTCGGCGGCAAGCCGCTTCAATAGCGGGTGGTTGACGTTGATCTCCAGCACAGGCTTGGCGTTGGGCAGTGTCTGCCCGGATGCTTCGAGCATGCGGCGCAGCTGTGGGGTCAAGTCCTGTTCCGAGGCGACGACGCAGGCAGCTGAATCGACGAGGCGCTGGCTGACGTTGACGGCGTCGACACGTTCTTTCAGGGTCTTCCTGATCTTCTTGAGCAACGGCTTGTGCTCGTCATTGACGGCATCCTGGGTGATGGCTCCGTCCCCCTCGGGAAGCGGCAATTGCCCGCGTCCGACATCCTGGAAAGACTTGCCGTCGTATTCCGGTAAATGATCGACCATCCATGGATCAATGCGGTCGTGCAGCAACAGCACTTCAACCCCCGAGTCGCGCAGCTTCTCGATGTGCGGGCTCGCTTTCGCGGTTGCGTAGTTCTCGGCGAGCACGTAGTAGATCTTGTCCTGGTCCTTGCTCGCCCGGCTGATATAGCCGGCGAGCGGCTGATCCTGGGAGTCAGTTTCCGTAAACGTGGTCGAGAATCGCAGCAGTTTGACCAGCTTCTCCCGGTTGCGGTGATCCTCGACAATGCCTTCCTTGATGACCTGGCCGAACTGGCTCCAGAACTTCTGGTAGTCCTCAGGCCTGGACGTCGCCATTTTTTTCAGCATGTCCAGCACGCGCTTTGTAAGCGCGCTCTTTATGGCCTCCAGTTGCGGATTCTTTTGCAGCAATTCACGAGAGACGTTCAGCTCCAGGTCCGCCGAATCGACGATACCCTTGACGAAACGCAGGTACAGCGGAAGAAACTGCTCCGCATCGTCCATGATAAATACACGCTGCACATACAGCTTCAGGCCCTTCGGCGCCTCGCGATTCCATAGATCAAAGGGTGCGACGGATGGGATATACAACAGGCTTGTGTATTCGCGCTTGCCCTCCACCTTGTTGTGGCTCCAGGTCAAGGGGTCAGCAAAGTCGTGCGACAAGTGTTTGTAGAACTCTTGGTACTCCTCATCGCTGATATCGGTGCGGGGCCGGGTCCAGAGCGCCGTCGCTGAATTGACCGGCTTGGCCTCCTCACCATCGGCGGCAGTAAGCAGTACCGGGAAACCGATGTGGTCTGAATACCGGTGGATCAGCCGCTCGAGCCGCGAGGCATCGGCGAACTCCTTTTCCGAATCCTTGAGGTGCAGCGTGATTGTCGTGCCGCGCCGGCTGCGCTCGATCGATTCAACGGTAAACTCGCCCTGCCCGTCGGACTCCCAGCGGACGGCGTCCGCGGCATCGTGTCCGGCCCGGCGGCTCTCGACGATCACCTTGTCGGCGACAATAAAAGCCGAATAGAAGCCGACTCCAAACTGACCAATCAGGCGGGCGTCTTTCTGCTTGTCGCCGGTCATCTGCTGCAGGAATTCCGCGGTGCCGGACCTGGCGATCGTACCGAGGTTCTGCACCAGCTCGTCGCGGGACATGCCGATGCCATTGTCCGATACGGTCACGATTTTCGCGGCAGTATCGAAGCCGACCCGGATTTCCAGTTCCTTGTCGTCTTCAAGCAGCTCCGGCCGCTCTAGGGCCTCAAATCGCAGCTTGTCAGCGGCATCCGATGCATTCGATATCAGCTCACGAAGGAAAATTTCCTTGTTGCTGTACAGCGAATGGATCATCAGCTTTAAAAGCTGCCGTACTTCTGTCTGGAATCCCAGCGTCTCTCGACTGGTTGCTTCGCTCACCTCAGCCTGCTCCCGCGTTTTTCGGCAAAATCAGATGCGCACGCAGATAACCGTGCGACTGTCAGGATGGTGCCGAAATCGAATGCCATTTTTCAGAGGCCGGGATCCCGCCAGTGCTGGTGGTGGAAGGCGCAGCTATACGGCCGGAGGATCAGCTGCGGGATAATACAGAGGAAGGCGATACAACACTGCGATACATGTAGCCCACCGTGACCAGCGACACCGCTGCCAGGGCCAATGGCCAGTGGACCAGGGCGAGCACGACTCCGGCGACCGGCACCAGAATCGATGTCACAAGCAGCAACAGGTTTAACGTAGCCCGGCGGATCGGCTCAGCGAGATGCACAGCTGCATAAAACGCGTCCTCGATATCATCGAGGTACTGCAGAAGGCATTCCATGCCGGCTTTCTTTTCCATTGCGAGCGGTCTACCTCAGTTGATGAGATTATTGCCCGGAGCGTAGGGTCAGGATTCGTGCAATCGTCAGGTTCCGACGGACCGCAACGGAGAGTTGCTTGCCTCGTGGCCGGCATCCTGCTCTGCCTGCAGCGCTTCGACGTTGGACCGCTTGGCCTGGGCAATTGCGCGATGAAAGAGATCCCAACGCTGACGCGTCGCTTCATTCCGGAACCCGTCAACAGGCAGATTGGTGTCTATCGATTTGTTGGACATTTCGGCGAATTCATTTTCAGTTGGACTGTGCGGCAAACTATAAACACGTATTCAGTAATTCACCGTGAGGCAAGTCACAGCTTGATTTGTGCGGCGAACAAATCTCAGTCTGTTCACCCACACCCACTCTGTTATTAAGTTGAATTACGACAACGCGAAATTGCGCAAATTGCAATCGCAGTCTCGTTATGAGGAATATTTTCGTGTTGCGAGGAAGGTTTTTGGAAACGGCTGCCATCTGGTGCGGACACAGCGGCCGTTGTTGAAAGGATCAGCTATCGGACCAGTTGCGCTTGACCTGTTCTGTCCAGTTGCGATAACCCTTCCATGTGTAGAGCGTTGGATCCAGACCGTTGCGGCGGCTCCGCGGTGCGGGCGCTTTCGAAATCCAGCGCCGATACTGCTGCCATCCATCCTGGACTTCGGGCTCAGCTACCCGGGCACCGTCATCCGTGCCCGTAATACCCGGGTCACCCGTTCCTTCGGCGTCCTGATTGTCGCGCCACGTGCTGTCTTTGCTGTCCTGCATAAGAAGCATTCCGGTCCTTGACTGTATCGCAAATGCTACGCGGGCCATGCGCGAAAACCGAGGAACTGCATCACAATGCAGGGGGAGCTTTTTCCCCATTTTTTTCAGTAAGTTACTTCGCCTTTTAACTTAATCGCCGGGCTGTCGATAAGCGGTTTAACTAAACGCCAACACCGCGGTCCGACCCTTGAAGCAGTGGTTCTTACTTCAGTAAAGCTATAGCGGACCCTGAGGCACAGTTAGCCCCTGCGGGGAGTCCTTTGGCGGAAATAAAGCGGACCGAAGGGAGCCATTCCACCAAAGGACTCCCCGCAGGGGCTAACTGTGCGAAGCTAAAGCAAGCACCGGGGCTAGGACTCTCCAACCAGCACCCTGTAGCACGGCGAATAATCCTCACTCTTGAGCTTCATGCGCTCATCGGCCACAAATGCGGCCAGCAGGTCATCAAGCAGCGCCATGATCCTTGGCGAGCCCGCAATCTCGAACGGCCCATGCGCCTCGATAGCTGCGATCGTATCTTCCCGTACATTGCCGGATACGATGCCGGAAAACGCGCGACGCAGGTTGGCGGCAAGCACATGAACCGGCAGACCTTCGTTCAGGTCCAGTGATCTCATCGATTCATGTGTCGCCGTGAACGGCTTCTGGAAATCGTGATCGATTGCCAAACGCCAGTTGAAGTAGAAAGCATCACCGTGCTGCTTGCGGAATTCGCGCACACGCTTCAGGCGCTCGTGCATCAATCGTGCGGCCGCTTCGGGATCATCGATAATGATTTCATAATGACCCTGTGCCTCCGGCCCGAGCGTTGCACCGATAAATTCATCGATGCGGCGGAAATAGGCTTCGCTGTCAGCCGGACCAGTAAGAATCAACGGCAGCGGCACGCTGGAATTCTTTGGATCAAGGAGGATGCCCAGCAGATAGAGAATTTCTTCTGCCGTACCCACACCGCCAGGAAAGATAATGATGCCGTTGGCCAGCCTGACGAAGGCTTCGAGACGCTTTTCCATGTCCGGCATGATGATGAGTGAGTTGACTATCGGATTCGGCGATTCGGCCGCGATGATGCCCGGCTCGGTCACGCCAATATAACGGCCATCGCGCATCCGTTGCTTGGCGTGTCCGATGGTCGCCCCCTTCATCGGCCCCTTCATCGCGCCTGGCCCGCAACCGGTGCAGACATTGAGGATGCGCAGCCCCAATTCGTAACCCACCTTCTTTGTGTAGTCGTATTCAATCCGGCTGATGGCATAGCCGCCCCAGCAAACCACCAGGTTGGGCAGCGCTGGCAACTGGAACAGACGGGCATTGCGCGGGATATGAAAGACCGCGTTGGTAATATTGTCCGAAGTTTCGAGATGAAAGCGGCCACTCGACTGGATCTCATTGCGCGTGAAGACCACATCGCGCAGCACGGCGAAGACCTGTTCCCGTATACCGCGGATCATCTGGCCATCGACGAAGGCGGACGCCGGCGCGCCTTTCAGGATGACCTTTAGCCCGCGGTCCTGCTGTTGAAACCCGACGCGAAAGTCGCGGTGGCGCTCGAGCACCTCGCGGGCATCGTCGGTGTTGCCGCCCGAATTCAGTACCGCAAGTATGCAGCGCCTGAGCAGCGTATGCATGCCCCCCTGGCCGACATTACGCAACTGGTCGACCTCGTATTGCGACAGCACCTCAAGGCTGCCTTCAGGCCATACCTCGGCATCGACCGTCGCGTTGCTGTCGGCGCGAATGCTGCTGCTGATGGCTATCGATTTAGAGTGCAAGGGGTCGTCCTTCTCTGCATCAGTGCCGTTCCCGGCTCGACAAACTGGAATAGTATCCGCTACGTGCGGGTCGACGGCACGGTAGTCTATCTCCCGCGCGCGGTCCATAGCCGGGGGCAGCGGCCCGTATTCCCGGGCCGGGCCGGCGGTGCCATCAGGTAATCAAGGGCGAATTTCGACCGGGACCCGATTGGGTGTCATCAGCCAGATGTCAATCATGTCGGAATTGGAAACCGCGATGCAGCCGTTGGTCCAGTCAGCGGACCGGTAGAAAGCGGCCGAATAGGTTGGTTCATTCGGCTGTCCATGGATCATGATCTGGCCACCTGGGTCAACACCCAGTTTCCCTGCCGCGGCGCGATCGCCGCATCCGGATAGGAAATGTGGATCGACAGGAAGAAGTCGCTGTTTTTATTGCGCCCACCAAGAAAGTACAACCCTTCGGGCGTCCGCGAATCCCCTTCCTGCTGCTTGTGGCCATCTGGCGCCACGCCGAGCGCGATATCGAACGTCCGAAACGGCTCGCCGTCCTTCAGCAAATGAAGTTTCCGCGACGACTTTTCCACCAGCACCTTGTCGGCAACCGGAAAATCGAGCGCAATCGCGCGTGGCACTGGCAGGACGGCCATCAGGAGCACCGTGGAAAGGCATAGCAGTCGTGCTGTCATGGGAGTTTTCACCGGCAGTCACCCGTACTGATACCGAATTTACCAAACCACTTGCACATTGAAAATCTACCCCGTCACAGCGGGCCTTACAACGTGCCCGGTTATCCGGCCATTCGCCAAGCCGATTGAACCGGCGACAGGCAGCAGCCAGAGTAAGGCGGCCATCGTCATCAGGCTTCTATCGTGGCGAGCAGCGGCATCCGGACGCGGGTACCCGGCCTCACATTGTGCAGGTCGAGTTCAGGGTTATACTGCCGAAACAGCCACAGCGGAACGTCGTAGCGGCGCAGCGCCAGGATCCATACGGATTCACCGCGTGCAACAACATGCTCTTCAACACCGCGAATCGTGTGTTGGCGGAAGAAATCGTCCTGCCGCTGGCGCTGGTACCCGGTACGCCGGTTTTCGAATGCCTCCGCATCGACCTGGCTCAGATCGAGACGGATACGCTGCCCCACTTCGACCGGTGTGCGGAATGCCAGGCCATTGATGTCGCGCAAGCGTTGCGTACGTATGCCAAGCCAGTCCGCGTAATGACCCAGCGTCTCCAGCGGATGAACCTCGATGGTGCCATCCGCTGCGACGGTGTAGTCGCTCGGGTCAGACAGCAACGAGGACTGCAACGCGGTCATCATTGTCTCCTCCGGCGCTTCCGGCAAAGCGCCAACGCTGCTTACAACCTCATCGGTGCCCGCATCCATCGTTGCGGTTTCGGCCGTCGCGGGAGCCGCCTCGGTAGCCGCTGCAACAACAGCCACCGTGTCTGCCTCATCTGCCTCGGGCACAACCGGCGCCGGTCCGGCCGCTGGTAAGCGGAGCCGTTGACCGGCACGAATCCGGTTCGCGCTGCCGAGATTGTTCAACGCAACCAGTGTAGATACGCCGGTACTGTACGTCCGCGCTATGCCCGACAATGTGTCGCCACGGGCAACGGTATGGAACATGTCCGGCAACTGGCTGCTGTACCACGACCCGGCGTCGATATCCGCAAGCAGTGTCGCCATGGGTGCCGACAGGCGGCCTGCCGGCAACCGCACTTCGAATCCCCTCGGCAGGTACTTGCTGCCCTGCCAGATTGTGGCCTGGCGGCGGGTTATGGCTTGCGAACTCGTTCAGGCTGATGCGGAGCGCTGACGCCAGGTCGTTCGCGGCGATATACGACGGCAGGGTATGCCGTTCGTAGGCAACCGGTTCCTCCGGCACGACGCCGGGGAAGTACTTGTCAGGATTTGTATCGACGCGCATGGCTGCCACGAACGCGACATAGAAGTTCCGTGACGCAAAGCCGAACGTCCGGCCGCGGTATTCACGAAGGATTCGTTCAAATCCGGCATCCCCGAATTCCCGCATGGCCCGGCGTACGCCGGCGAGGCCGTGATTGTAAGCGGTAATCGCCATCGGCCAATTGCCGATAATAGAATAGTTGTACGCCAGCAGTTCGGCCGCCGCCTCGCTTGCGGCAAACGGGTCATTACGCTCGTCGAGTACGTGATCGACACGCATGAAGCGGCGGCCGGTGCCGCGCGTAAACTGCCAGATTCCCGACGCACCGACATGCGACAGCGCGAGCGGATTGTAGGACGACTCGACATGCGGCAATGCCGCCAGCTCGAGCGGCACACCGTGCCGCTTGAGAGACTGGTTGATATGCGAACGCCAGCGGCCGGCCCGTTGAAGTCCATCGCGGAAGCGCTCGGCGAGGCCCTGCTGGTAGCGAATCCGGCCCGCGGCGGCCGCGAGCTCCTTGTTGCTGACATCGGCCGGCCAAAGGCCCAGTACGCGCTGTTCTTCGTCACTCAGTCCGTCACGCTTGCCATATGCAAGTGTCTTCAGGATTTCCTGGTAGTGCTCGCGGCGCTCCGAGATACGCCGCTGGCGTTCGCGCCGGCCGGTATCCGCCGGCATCGTCACGCGCTCGTAGACTACGCCGAGATAGCGGTTGTCGTGCAGTACGCCCTCATCGGTCGAATAATCGGTGAAAACAGCCAGCCAGAAGCCTACATCCGGCTCCAGTTCTTCAGGCACCGGAAACGCGGTGGTCACCCCCGTGCGCCAGGAACCGAGAAAAGCGTGAAAATAAGGAAAATTAAGAGCTTGCGGATTGAACTTCCCATTTGTTCTAATTATGGTTCCAGTCAATATTGCATGATATCGCCGTACAGGTCACAGACAAGGACACCCGTTTCAGGCATTTTGCATAGATTCAGCAGTCAAACACCGGAATTAATAATGCCGGTGCGGACGTAACCTCCACCATGAACCCGATCATCACAAACCAATGCCCGACTGTCATTATCGCCGCCTTGCTCGTGCTGGCAGGCGGCATTGCCGCGGCCGCCGACAACGGGGCACGCGCCGGCACCGAGGGCAACGACCTTTTGCGGGTTGCGCTGCTGGATGAGACCGCTGACGCCGAGTCTCGTTCCGAGGCCGTTGAAGTCGGCCCGGAGGAGGATGCCCGGGCGGAGCCGATCGAGCCACCCGTCATCGATGCCACTGACAGGCTGGTGCCGGTCGTGCCGCTGGCCGACGCTGTCACCACGGCGGACAACGCGGCGAATACGCTTGAGCTGCTCGGTGAAATCGTGCCGCCCGGCAGCTACCGGCGCCTCGCCTGGTCCGGAACCGAGCTGTTTGAAGGTGTGCCGGTATCGACCCCGGTGCTCGTCGTCAACGGTGCCGTCGAAGGCCCGACACTCTGCCTGACAGCCGCTATACATGGCGACGAGCTGAACGGCATTGAAATCGTGCGCCGCGTCATGCACCAGCTCAGCCCGGACAAACTCTCCGGCAGCGTCATCGGGGTACCGATTTCAATCTGCAGGATTACCGCCGCGGCTCCCGGTACCTGCCTGACCGCCGCGACTTGAACCGCTATTTCCCCGGCAACCCGCGAGGCAGTGCCGCGTCACGAATAGCGCATTCGTTTTTCACGGAAATCATAAGCCGCTGCGATGCCGTCATCGACCTGCACACCGGATCGTTCGAGCGCACCAATCTGCCACAGTTGCGGGCGGACCTGCGCAATCCCGATGTCGTCACGCTTACACAGGGTTTCGGTGCTACCGTGATCCTGCACAGCACACCGGCAGAAGGCACCTTGCGGTACGCCGCGACAGCGGCCGGCATTCCGACGGTAACGCTTGAGGCCGGCGGCCCGTCCGAACTGGAGCTGGCCGAAGTGCAGCATGGCGCAAAAGGCATCGATACACTGTTGCACACGCTCGGCATGGTGAATCGAATGCGATTGTGGGGTGACCCGGAGCCTGTTTACTACCGCTCGTCGTGGGTACGGGCAAACCGTGGCGGCATCCTGCTCGCGGATGTCAGTCTTGGCACGACAGTGCGTCAGGGTGATTTGCTCGGCACCATTACCGACCCTATGAACAACGCGACGACCAACCTGTATTCGCCGTTCTCGGGACGCATTATCGGCATGGCGCGAAACCAGGTGGTCATGCCGGGCTTCGCCGCATTCCACGTCGGTATACAAACGGAAAATGCCGCGCCACCGGCGTCCTTTGAGCCGGATCCGCTGGCGCATGACGAGGCGGGCAGCGAAACGACGGCCAGCGACATCGTCGAAATGGATGTCGACGGGCTGTCCGAGTAGAGCGGCGCCGTGGCATCAGGGCGCCCGGAGCGTCAACGGCTATACCGATTCTGGACACCGCGCTACTGGCCCGCATGGCTGGGCCTCGGGCTGCTCGACGCTGCTGCCTGCTGCCTTACCGGTGCAGCTCTGCATCGGCAGAGGCCTTGGACGCATGGCGCACCGGCTCGCCGGACAACGACGCGCGATCACGCGCCGCAACCTTAGCCTCGCGTTTCCGGAGCTTGACAAAGACGCCCGCAACCAGCTCGCCCTGGAACATTTCAAGGCGCTCGGCATTTCGGTCATGGAAATGGGCCTGGGCCGCTGGGCATCCGATAAATGGCACTTATCGGTCACCCGCCTCGAGGGTGCCGAGCATCTTCGGGCAGCCGAGGAAAAGGGTGTCGGCTTCATCCTTTTGAGTGCGCATTTCACGACGCTGGAGATCAGTGGGCGCGTACTGAGCCTTAATTGCCCACCATTTGCTGCTGTGTTCCGCCGCAATCGCAGCGACTTTATGACCGAGGTCCTGCGCACCGGGCGCGAACGCTCGGCCACCGCCACAATCGAAAAAAATGACATCAAGATGATGGTGCGCAGCCTGCGTGATGGCACACCGGTATGGTATGCGCCCGATCAGAGCTTCAACCTGAAACAGTCAGCCCTGCTGCCTTTTTTTGGCGTACCGGCAATGACAAACACTGCAACGAGTACGCTGGCACGTCTCGGCAAGGCGCTCGTTATGCCTTATTTTCCGCGCCGCTTGCCGGAGGGCGGTTATGTGCTGACCGTGCTTCCGCCACTCGATGACTTTCCGGGCGACGATGCCGCCGCCGATACCGCGCGCATCGTCAGCCTGCTGGAAGAACGCATACGAATGTGCCCCGAGCAGTACTTCTGGCTGCATCGCAAATACAAGAATCTGCCGGCCGGCTATCCTGACTACTACGCGGATCTCGACGCCTGGAAGTAGCCGTCCAGCAGGCGCTTCCAGTCCCGCTCCGTCCACGACACATGGGGGTCAAGCTCCCGCACCTTGCGCAGTGACCGGTGCAGGCGCGCGAGGTTCTTCTGCTGCCAGGTACCTGGCGCACGCAGGCTGCCGCGGTCAAAATCAAGCAGCCACAATTCATCGCGTGGCCCGATCTGGACATTGTAGGCATTCAGGTCAGCATGACAGACGCCGGCCTTGTGAAAGCGGTAGAGGCCGGCCCCGAGCTCGAACCAGAACTGCGAGTCGCTCGGGCGCGCCGCAATCCGCTGCGACAACGGCTCAATTCCGGGGACACGGACGGTCAGCAGGTCGGCCGAGATAGAACGTACCGGCCCGCCGGTATCGTGCCGCGGCCGGGCGCGGCACCGGCAGCCCCATCTCCACGAGCTTGTACAACAGGCGCCACTCGGCAAACGACCGGGTATGCTCTTCGCCGCCCCAGACGTATACGTCCCGGACCAGCCGCCCGATCAGCCCGCCGCGATGATAGTGGCGCAACACATACTCGTTCCCGTCGTCACTGACGATCAACGTGTTGCCGCGGCCCGCCGAGCGCAGGGTGCCAACAACCGGGTGTGCCCGCTTCCATCCCGCACGACTGAACCGCGATTCCGCTACCTGGTCGAGAATGGCCGTGTCGTACAGGATGGCGCCGGATCTGGTCTTCTCGACGGTCTCACTCAATCTGTCCGTCCTTTTTGCTGACAGCCGTGCCGAGGTGCGCGAGCGCCAGCCACCGGACTGGCGGCCCGGTCAGTGCCCGGATCACGGCCGCGTCATTGCGGCTGTTGTGCGCCGCTCAGGTAATAGGACGCGCCGCAGTAGCCACACTTGGCCTCACCGGTTTCCTTGATGGAGAGTATGACGCGTGGATGGGAATTCCACAGGTACATGCCGGGCATCGGGCAGGATAACGGCAGATCCGACAGCCGTACCTCATACCGCTGCTGCGCATTCGCCGGGATAAGGTTCTGGTCAATTGAGCCTGATTTCGCTGCCACGTCCGTGCACTCTCGTTGAAGGGAAAAATGCCGAGTATAGCAATGCCGGCGCAGCGCCGCGTCACCCGTGTCCGGTCCACGCGGGTCCCGCCGCGACCGCCGTTTCCGGGCGGTGATTCCCGGGGCCTGCCGGTGGGTCGCCGTTCATCCAGCGACAAGTGATGCAGACGCGTCCGGTAGCGGCGATAGGTATCCTGGAGCTGCCGGACATCCCGATCATCCAGCGCACCGACGGCACCCAGCGTACCGAGTTGGCGAATGTTGTCGGAATAGTGGATGACCTCTGCATGCTTCGCGGCGTTCAGCAGTACCAGGTACTGGACCAGGAATTCAATATCACCGATGCCACCCGCGCCTTGCTTCAGATCGAAACTTTCGCTGGCGCTGTCATCCAGCTCTGCCCGCATTTTCTGACGCATTGTGCGCACGTCATCGCGCAGAGTTTCGCGATTAACAAGATGTTCAAGGGTTTGCGACCGGATGCGTTCGAACTCCCTGGCAACCCGTGTGCTGCCGGCAACCGGTCGTGCGCGGAGCAGGGCCTGATGTTCCCAGGTCCATGCATTCTCGGCCTGGTACCGCTCGAAAGCATCGACGCTCGTTACCAGCATCCCGGCCCGCCCGCTTGGGCGCAGCCGGGTGTCCACTTCGTACAATGCACCCGAGCCCGTTTGCACGGTCAGGAAATGGACCAGCCGGCGCGCCAGGCGCGCGAAAAATACGCCGTTATCGAGTTCCCTGGCGCCATCGGTATGCTGCTCCGTGCCGTGTGAGTCATGCAGGAACACGAGGTCCAGATCGGAGCGGTAGGATAATTCGATGCCGCCAAGTTTGCCGTAGGCGATTACGCCGATGCCGGCGGCCTGCCTGTCACCATTGTCCGAGAAACCGGGCTCACCGAATTTCAGAACCGTGTCCTGCCACGCAATGCGCAATGCATGCCGAGGACAATCTCGGCCAGATCTGTAAGGCGGTCGCTGACTTTCATTACCGGAAGCTGGCCGCTGAAATCAGCTGCCGCCACGCGAAACAACGCGGCTCGCTGGAACTTGGCAAGCGTTTCGACCTGTCGCTCGCTGTCGGTGTCGTCGAGACTCGCAAGCCGCTCCCTTGCATCGTCGCGCAGCAACTCGGCGGTCAGCCGGGCCGAATACAGGCGCGGATCAAGCATTTCATCCAGCAACAGCGGGAAGCGGGCAATTTCATCCGCCAGGTAGCTGCTGCGTTCACAGAGATCGACGAGTCTTTCCAGGGCAGCGCTGTTTTCGTTCAGGGGCGATGCCGCGTGTGCGCTGCGCCTCAGCACCGCCGCGCAGGGATACCGAGCGGCCGCTTCGGCGCCAGCATCGGGCTGCGATTTGTTCTGCAATAAACGCCGAAAGCCCGGGTGGCGATGCCTTCAACCGTTTCCGGCCGTGGCCGCAACTGGAGCTGCTGTTGCCCTTGAAGACGAGAACTCGCTGATGATTGCCGCCAACTGCCGCCGGTTTTCGGTAGCCTTCATCGGTGAACGTTGATGCAGAGTGCGATTAACGCTGCGGTTCGATATCTGCGGCGGCGAGACAGCACGCTGCCGGTCGATGCAAATCAACTGCGCTGCGCCCTCGCCTTCGCCCCTAAACGCCACTTCGGCGAACTGGCTGGTGGCGGACGCCCGGTGACGCTTGATGTCCGCGTTGAGGTGGTCCCAGTCCGGGTAATTGAGCGCCAGCGCCAGCCGCGCCTGGTCGGTCACGGTTCGTCGGCAGGGCAGGCGTTTGCTGATCGCGCAGTGCCTGCAGAAAATTCTCGAGGCGGCGGAGGAAACAGTAAGTACGGTCCAGATCGGCTGCCGTTCTGTACCCGATTTCTTTCACCTCGCGCAACACTTTGAGCGCCTGCTGGAGGCTGCTGCATTGAAGTTGCGGCAGGCTACCGCCACGTACGAGTTGCAACGACTGGACGATGAACTCGATTTCCCGTATTCCACCCGGCCCCAGCTTGATATTGCGCGCCATCTCCCGCGAGCGGACCTCGGCGGCAATCCGGGACTTCATGTCACGCAGCGATTCGAACACTCCGTAGTCGAGATATCGGCGGTAGACGAACGGATTGATCAGCTCCGCATGCAACGATTGCGCTATCGCGTCATCCTGTGGCGGCGTAATCACGCGTGCCTTTACGTACGCGTAACGCTCCCAGCTGGACCAGCCCGTGGTTGCCGAGGTAAGACTCGAGCGCGGAAAAACTTGCTACTACCGGTCCGCTGTCGCCGAAAGGCCGCAGTCGCGTGTCGACCCGGTAGACAAAACCGTCTCCCGTTACCTCCTCAAGCAATGCCACGCTGCGGCGGGCCAGGCGGGTGAAATAGTCCTGTGCCGCAAGTGTCCGTGCGCCGTCCGTCTCGCCTTCCTGCGGATAAAGGAAAATCAGGTCGATGCTCAGGACGAAGAATTCGGTGCAGAGCCGCCCAGCTTGCCCATTGCCAGTATGACCAGCGGGATTTCCCGGCCTTCCGGGTCCCGGACGCAGCCAAAGCGCGCGGCCAGCTCCTGCCGCGCGTACTCCTCGGCTGCAATAATCAGCCGCTCCGCCAGCGACGACAGGGCAGCCAGAGTCTCCGGCACCGGAGCCTCGTCGTGCAGATCACGCCAAAGGATGCCCAGCAATCCGCGATTGCGTGTAGTGCGGAGCCATTGCATGAATGACGTCGCATCAGGATCCGCGGGCAAGCGACTGTCGGTCGCGGCCGCCCCCTGCCGGCGCCAGGGGTCTGGTTAAGCGCCAGGCGTGAACCAGATCCCGGTGGCGCTGATCAGTTGCCGCAGCCGCAAATTCGCTTGCAGCAACTGTCCGGCAGCGCCTTCGGCGATTGGCGCGTGCTCGTGCAGCCAGTCCGGTGCACCGGCATCCTGCTCGGCCAGGCGCTCCAGCCACAACAGCACCAGCTGTTCCAGCGTCGTCGGCAGGCCGTCTTTCAGTCCGGCAAGCAGCGCTTCGAATCGGACAACATCGCTCATCAGTCCCAGTCTATCGAATTCCGTTCAGAATAATGAGCGCCTTGCCACGCACGAAGATTCGCTGCCGACTTGCAATGGTTATTTGCGGATCAGGACACCAGGGGTCTGTACGCTCAGGCTTCGGAAGCAGCGTCACGGCCCACAAGTTTGGCAAGGACCTGGCTGAATTCCACCGGTTTGCCAATTGCGTGACCCTGCGCATAGTTGACGCCGAGTTTCTTTAAAAGATTCCGGATGCCGTCACTTTCGACATATTCAGCGACCGTATCGAGCTCCATGACTTTCGCCACCTGTGTGATGGCAGCGACCATGGACTCGGAAATCCGGTTGTCCATGATGTCCCGGATGAAACTGCCGTCGATTTTCAACGTGTCGACGCGAAAGTTTTTCAGGTAGGCAAATGAGCTAAGTCCCGCCCCGAAGTCATCGAGCGAAAAGCGGCATCCGCGCTTGCGCAGCGCATTGATGAACGCCTGGGCTTTGTGGCGATTTGCGACCGCCGCGGATTCCGTAACTTCAAAGCACAAGGCAGACGCCGGAATTCCGCTGGCATCGATCTCTTCTTCGATAAAAGTCAGAATCTCGTCGTCACCAAGCGACTGGCCGGAAAGATTGACGGCGAACGAGGCCTTGCTGTCGGCCAGGTAGGCTGTAAAAGGCGCGAGCCGCGCGATCGCGGCGGATACGACCCATCGATCAATCTGCGGCATCAGCTGATAACGTTCTGCAGCTGAGAAGAATGAACTGGAAGAAACCTTTTTGCCGTCGTTGCCATGCATCCTGAGAAGCAGTTCGTATCGCGGTGAGCTGTTCGGGCCGTTGAGCGGCACGATCGGCTGCGCATGAAGCTCGAAACCGTCTTTTTCAAGCATGCGCTGGATCTCCGACACAAGATGCATGTCGTCATAGCGCCGTATGATGCTTTGATCGGCCCGATCATAGACTTCGATGCGGTCGCGCCCGTGGTCCTTGGCGGCGTCGCACGCGATACGGGCGGTCGTCAGGACCTCACCCTCATCGGAAATGCGTGTATCGAGGGTGGATATACCGGCACTTACCGTAACCTGAAGGGTCTTGTCGCCTTGCAGGTTGCGGAGCTGGTCTCCGTTTTTGCGCACTGCCGTCGCCAGTTCGATTGCCTCGTCCACGCTGCTGTGCGTGAGAAGAATGGCAAAGTCGTCGTCAGCGAGGCGTGTTGCAACGGCATTTCTCGGCAGCATATCGTCGAGAATTTGTCCGAAGCGCTTGATCACCTCGTCACCAGCCGTACGGCCAAACGTATCGTTGAGCAATTGCAGGTTGTCCAGGTCAAAATAAATCATCTGGTGAGGGTCGTTTTCGGCCGCAAGCGACTTCATCGACTCGACAATCTGTGCTTCGAAGCCCGGCCGGTTCATCAGCCCGGTCATCGGATCGAATGATTGCTGAATGACATATTCGATCTTGCGCACAATGTGCGACATGAACCGACCGTGCCCGGCTGTAAACGGCTCCCCGGAAACCCGGCCAAGCTGCGCGACGACGCCTTCAATATTGCCCGCATGGTCGTACAGCGGGCAGAGCATCGCCTGGTACCCCTGTTCGGCCGGGTTGTCCGATCCCGCTACCGGCGGAACTTCATAAATCACCGGACCGCGCTGGCCATCGAGCCGTGGGTACAGCGAGTCCATCAGGTATTTGTCGAGCGACTTGCGGTTGACGTTTTTCCAGCTGGCATGTGTGGCGCTGATGCGAATTCTCTTTGCTGGCAGCAGCAACACGCTGTACGCAATACCAAGAAAGCGGCCGCTCTGCCCGACGAGTTGAGCGAGCCCGGAATGACTGCGGGAGGTGCCGTGAATCTTCTCATCCACCCGGTACACAAGCTTGAGTTCATCCTCGTTCGCGGCAGCCCTTATCTCGAGCTCCTGCAACCGGCTCTGCAGAACCAGGTTGTCACGAATCACCTCCGTCGCCGGCAACAGGATGTTCTTCAGCAGGTTGGGGTTGAACCACGATGACTTGCCCGCATTGCGCGAGAACACGGCGAGGAGCACGCCAAGTGCCTCTCCATCGTCACCACCAATCGAAAGCAGCAGTATCGTCCGGCCGGACGTCAGCGTGCTGCGCAGAAAGGCAGCTTCGGGGTCGGCACCGGACAGTATCTCCATTGGCAATTCGCCAATGTAGTTGTCGACTTCATAGTCCTCGGCGCCGTCGCTGCTCCAGACGCATTCACGCGCGAGGTCGTAGAAGCAGAAGCACTGCGCGCGGGGCACCAGGGAATGCAACAATCCCTTTACATTGCCGATGTTCTTGCGCGTGATGATGTTGTGCACGTCCGCCGTCATTGGCTCTCGTAGCTCCAGTCCCCCCGAGCCGGCGTCAAACGGGCTTGCCGTCGGCTCACGCACAATGCCATGAGTCTCGCCGTCCCGCTGTGACCTGGGTCGCAGGGGTCGCGGAAATAACGCGCAATAGTTCCGTTAATCAGTAACCTGGCCGCCGTGCCGCCGGGAATCGGCGTCTACAGCGCAGACTTCTGGCCGGCTGCCATCCAGCAAGTGGCCGCACCGGACTTCCCCGCCCGGTCAGCTATCGGCGCCCGGTGTTACGGCAGCCCGGCGAGCCATTCGTCGTCGGATCCCTCGTTGATTCCCTCAAACAGCGGGGTACTGAGATAGCGCTCGCCGGTATCGGGCAGCATGACCAGCAGGACGGATCCCGAAGGCGCGTTTGCCGCCACCTTGAGACCGGCGGCCAGTGTCGCGCCGGCCGAGATGCCGACGAAGATACCCTCTTCCGCGGCAAGCCTGCGTGCCACATCAATAGCGTCACTATCGGTTACCGGCACCAGCTCTCATCGTATACGTCGCGATTCAGCACATCCGGTATGAAGTCCGGGGTCCAGCCCTGAATCTTGTGCGGCGCCCAGTCGTTACCGGCCAGCAACGCTGCACCGGCGGGTTCCGTCGCCACGATGGTGACGTCCTTGCGCGCGGCTTTGATGATTTCGCCGGCGCCCGTCATTGTGCCGCCGGTTCCATAGCCCGTGACCCAGTAATCGAGCCGACGTCCGGCAAAGTCCCGCAGAATTTCCGGGCCCGTCGTATTGCGGTGGTAATCGGGGTTGGCAGGATTCTCGAACTGTCGCGCAAGAAACCAGCCATGTTTCTCTGCAAGTTCCTCGGCTTTCCGGACCATCCCGCTGCCACGCTCGGCGGCTGGAGTCAGTATCACCTTGGCACCAAGGGCGCGCATGATTTTGCGCCGCTCAATGAGAACGATCTCCGCCATTGTTGCGACGAAAGGATAGCCCTTTGCAGCGCAAACCATGGCGAGCGCGATGCCTGTGTTTCCGGACGTTGCTTCGACTACGGTTTGACCCGGTTTCAGGACGCCTCTCTGCTCCGCATCGTTGATGATTGCGAATGCCAGCCGGTCCTTGACCGATGCCATCGGGTTGAAAGATTCGATCTTCACAAAGATTTCGACATTTGCCGGCGGAATCCGGTGCAGACGAACGACCGGTGTATCGCCGATAGTGTGAGAATGTGTAATTGATCATTTATGTATTCCTCACTCTCACTCTGGTTCTGCGATTATCTGCCGGCATAGTTCGGCCAGGGTAGTAGCCACCCGCTTCCATCTCGAGCCGGGCGCGCCGGTTCGACCGCTCATTCACCCGCTTGTGGCGTGACACCAACTAATTTCCACTACTAATAACATATTCGTCTAAAGAACGGCATAAATCGCGGAGATTCCGGCGAAATTGGCTGAAACGTTCGTCTCCGGCGCCGGTCTATTTTCCAGTCCGTGACCTTCAGCGTGATAACTGAGATGAAATTACAACAACTGAAGTATCTGCTGGCTATCGTCGACAATGGCTTGAATATTACCGCTGCCGCGGAGCGCTTATACACATCACAACCGGGGGTCAGTAAGCAACTTAAACTGCTCGAGGAAGAACTCGGCATGCAGCTTTTCACCCGGCGCGGCAAAAGTCTCGAAAGTATTACGGTTGCGGGACACCAGGTCATCAGGCGGGCCAGGCTGATCATGAAGGAAGTCGAAAGCATCCGGTGCTTCGCATCAACTCATTACCGGGATGACGATGCTGTATTTCCTGCACCCTTGCGCCATTCGCAAGCCCCCTGATCGCCTGCATTCCTGACCGCCCTGCACCGCTTGTCAGTAAATCCGGATGCCGCCGTGCCGCTTCCGGCTACGATAATCTGTCCACCAGAGGCCGCCAGAATTCCGGCAGCCAATACGACCGCCAGGGCGCCGCCGACCCATTTGACCGGCAAGCTGTACTTGTACTGATTCTGCCTTGCCGCGAAATCCTCATTCTGTTCGGTCAGGTCACTGATTTGTGCCTGCGCTTCGATGATCTCTGCCTGTTGCTCGTCGAGCTGCTGTTCGAGTCGTTCGATCGTTTGAGCCGGCTCCGCAAACGCCGCCCGCAAATTATCGAGTTCCTGCTGCAATCGTTCGCTTTCGGCCTGTGACTCGCTGACAATCAGTTTTGCCGGTTTCTCCGTGACCAGGTAGGCGACCTTTACGTAACCCTCAGTACCGTCCGGCAGCCGCACCTGTGCGTAGTTGCGGTTGCGCGTGAGGATTTCCATTTCCTGACCGCTTTCCAGCGTACGGAATGCCCGGTCGCTGGTGTCCGCGGCACGGTGCAGCCCCAGGATCAACTGGTCCGTCACATAGGCCGTTTCGGCCATCGCCGTCATCGGCAGCGCTGCCAGCAGCAGCATGTGCAGCAAGAATCGCATCGTAGTAGCCTCCCGTGGCTCCCGCTGGCGCGGCTTTCTGATGCCGGCGCCCCATTTAACGGCCCGGAGTTTACTACAGTGCCGTCCCCGGTATCGGCCGGCCGGCGTCGCCAAATGGCGACGTCAATCAATGCTCACGCACCCAGCGCAGCAGCGCCTCCTGTACTTCCTCGCCTGTGCCGCGGTGGCTGTCCGTATGATTGACGAATAGCGCGATCGCGTAGCGGTCACCGGAGCGACCCTGCAGATAACCGGCGATCGCACTTACATCATCAAGGGACCCGGTCTTCATATGTGCCATGCCCTGCATGGACTCGTCACGAAAACGCCGCGACAGCGTTCCGTCCAGCCCGGCAAGTGACATGGACGAAAGATATTCCGGCATGTACGGACTGCGCCAGGCGTAACTCAGCAGATCAATCATGTGACTTGCCGTGATGCTGGCGCTGCGCGAAAGCCCGGCACCATTGTCCAGCGTCAACTCCGGGAAATCGAAATTGTGCCGGGCGACCCAGTCACGCACGATCGCCCTCCCGCCGTTCTCCGTTCCCGGCGGTCCGTTCGCGCTGGGCCGCCAGGTGCTGCTCGAGCAACTGTCTCGCCATGACGTTGTTGCTGTGCTTGTTGACCTTGCTGATGACATCGGCCAGCGGCGGCGACTTAAACGCCATGTCCGGTTCCAGGCCCTCAGGCACAACCTCACGCCGAAAATGGCCTTCAAGTTCACCGCCTGATTCCAGCCAAAGCGACCGGAATAGTCCGTAAGTAAATTCGTTGTGGCTCAGCACCGATCGATCCATCGCGTAGGACTGGCAGCCGCTCGGAAAACGGCCACTGAATGTGAGCTGGTCAAAACTGTCACTCGGCGGATATAGCTCTTGCCGCGCCGGTAGCCACGGCAGGGCCCGGTCGTTACGGACAGCCGGTTATCGATAGCGACATTTTGAAGGTGCGGCTCCGAGACGAATCATGACACCTGATTGCATGCTCGTCCGGTTCGAACAGGAAGCGAACAACCTTGAAATTGGACATCAGGGCGTTCGGCTCGACGTTGTATGCGCGGAGCGGCTCACGATCAAATGCCGCGGGATCGTAATCGCCGACTTCAAACCAGCTGTCGTCAATTACCAGGTCGCCGGTGATTCGTCGTATGCCTGCCTGGCGCAACTGTCTCTGGAACTGCCAGATTCGCTCAGTGACAAGAAACGGATCACCGTAACCTTTCAGTAACAGGTCACCGTGCAACGTCGAACCGGTTCGTTCGCCGAGGAAATAGGCTTCGGTTCTCCACGCGTATGCTGGACCGAGGACATCGAGTGCAACCAGCGTCGTAACGAGTTTCATGACCGACGCAGGATTTCGCGGTTCGTGCACTCGCCATGCCAGTAACTTTTCACCGCTGACAAGATTGCGAACGTGGATGCTGACACTGTCTGCCGGAATATTTCGATGGGCAAGGACGCTTTTTACGCCCGCCGGCAATTCATCGTCGGCCGCCAGCGGCAACGAGAACAACACGGCCAATAGCACCATGCCAAATCTATTCACTCAGACACCCCCCTGGTCCGGCAGCCGGGCACCCCGGCCGGATTTCGAACGGACAAAAAATAATTCGCTGCAATACCCTGGTGCCGTGGCGTTTATTGCGGCTCGTATTGTTGCCGGATCCGCGGGTATATGTCGAGCGCCGCTGCGGAAGGTCGTGCAGTTTGCCCGGCTACTGCCGCGCAGAGTCTACGTCCGGATTATTCATGAACGTTTGGCTTTGGTGGTAAGCGGAGGCGCACCCCGGGGAGGCTTTTCAGGGACGCTGTGGAATGGACGTCCCTGTGCCGCTCTGCGCCGGACGTCCTGTCCGGCACAGCCCTGAAAAGCCCTCCCCGGGGCACACCTCCGCCCCGACCTCTGTGCCGTTCATGAATAGTCCTGGCCAGGAGTCCGACAGGCTGCTAGCGCGGCTTCTTCAGGCCGAATGACCGGATGCGGTCCGCCAGCGTCGTTGGCCGGACGCCGAGTAATTCAGCTGCTCCGCCTTTTCCCGACACCCGCCAACCGGACTGGCGTAATGCTTTCAGCAGATTCTGCTTCTGCAGGTCTCGCAGTTCGTCATCTGTCAGCACTTCATCATCATCCGTTGGTGCAGCAGCAGCCGGTGCCTGGCCAGGCGGCGGATTCGCGATTTCAGGCAACGACAAGTCGAGTCGCAACACGTTGCCCTGCGACAGGATGACGGCTCGTTCAATGACGTTCTTCAGTTCACGAACATTGCCCGGCCAGTCGTAGCGGCTGATCATTTCGACCTGCCGCCTGTTCAGCGTCATTGGCTGCCGGCCGAAATCGTGGCAGGTCAGTTCGAGGAAATGCTGCGCCAGCTGCACGACGTCTTCCTTGCGGCGTCTTAAGGGCGGGACCTCAATGGGGAATACGCTGAGTCTGTAGTACAGGTCTTCGCGAAACTCGCCTTCGTCTACCTGCCGCTGGAGATCGCGATTCGTTGCCGCGATGACACGAACGTCAACGGCCCGCGTGACGTCATCACCAACGCGTTCAAATTCACTTTCCTGCAGTATACGAAGTAGCTTGCCCTGTAACTCGAGCGGTATCTCGCCGATCTCGTCCAGGAATATCGTGCCGCCGTCAGCCAACTGAAAGCGTCCGACGCGATCGCGATGCGCACCGGTAAATGCGCCTTTGACATGTCCGAAAAACTCACTTTCGAACAATTCCTTCGGTATCGACGCGCAGTTCACCTTCACCATCGGTGCATCATGCCGCGGGCTTCTCGCATGGATCGCATGCGCGACCAACTCCTTGCCAACGCCGGATTCACCGAGGATCAGCACGCTGGCAGGCGTCTGGGCGACCGCTTCGACCTGGACCAGCATGTGCTTCAAGGCCGGGCTCTTGCCAACAATGCGGCCGAAGTTCATCGCGACATTCACTTCTTCGCGCAAGTAGTCCCGTTCGCGTTCTATTTCCTCTCGAAGACGCGCATTTTCGGCGAGTGTTTGCCGTAACTCCCGCTCGGCGCGGTTGCGTTCCGTTACGTCCTTTGATGCAACCAGCATGCGCCGTACCGAACCTGACTCGTCACGCTCGGATATAGCTGACATGACCAGATCCATGACGACGCCATCTTTCGTGACCATCTGGCGCGCTTCGTTCTGGAATTCACCGCCACTGATCAGTTCCTGCAAACGGCCACTGGCATATCGCGCCCGATCGGATTCAGTAAAAAAATCCATGATCGAACGGCCGACCACTTCGTCGCGGGCGTAGCCCATCTTCTTCAGCCAGTGATCCGTCGCGGTGACAATGGAACCGGACGCATCGACTGTATGCAGCATCGCCGGTGTACGATCGATACAATTGCCGATACTTCATATCGGCACGCGCCTGCACGGTGACTTCGGTATACATCGAGATTGTGCGGACCGCGGTGCCGTCCGGGTCATTCTCGTGCACCGAGTTCGTCAGGCAATTGATGACTTCGCCGTTTTTCGCAACGAATGCGACCGGCTTGTTCTCAAGCTTGCCGGTACGCCGCAGGACGGGGCGGAACTCCTTGTCGATGCGCTCCGCGCTGTCTTTGGTGACGAAGCGGGCAGGCCGTTCGCCGATAAATTCCTCGCGCCGGTAGCCCAGCCGCCCGGTGAACACGTCGTTGACATCGAGGTAACAGCCGTCCTCGCCGATTGACGTCGCCATAATCGGTGCCCGCCGGAACAGCCACTGGTAGTTGATTGCCGCACTCATCGCGCTCTTATACGGAATTTCGTAGTTAATATCACGAGTTTTCGTAATTTACGATTTTTCGTAACCCCCGATTTTTCATATGCTTATGATTTTAAAGTAAATGCTGAGTTGGCACGGCTTGTGCAATAGATTGAAGTGAACTCACACACAGGACAGTCCGCGCAGTGCCGTTGCATTGCGGGACACCGCAAGGAACGCAGCAATGAACAGCAGGTTTGGAACATTTTTGACAACGGTACTGATACTCCTCGGCATTACGCTGTGGTCGGTATCGGTGCTGGCCGATGACCACGTCGACACACGCGCCGAGAGTCGCGTTGAAGCGCGCCAGAGCGCTGACGATGCGCATCGCGAGGCAGCCCGGGACGCTGTGGGCCGGATCAAGGCTTCCGCCAAAGTGGACTTTGACATCGGTCTGACAGGTCGTACGTCGGTAATGGCCAGCAGCAACTGATCAGTACCGTTAACCACAGATTTCGGCGGCAACGCAGTGGCCCGGCCTCTCCCCCCCTGGCCGGCCGGTGCAAGCCCCGATTGACAGTTGGTCGCAAGACCAGCTGAAGCGGGCCAGGATGGCCCGGCGGCATTCTCCCCCCTTTATGCCGCTCACTGGGGAGCCGGAGACCGATCCGAACCGGGTCGAACCGTCGCGCTATCTATAGCCGGCGTCTCTGGCTCCCTTCTTTTTTCTGTTTTTTTATTTCTATTCCACAGGATTGGTACGGTTGCGACGCGCTTCCGCCAGCCTGGCACGGCCATTGGCGGTTGACTCGCTGACGCGTCTGCGAATGGCGAGCAGCCAGCGTCGTGCCCAGGCAAACTCGACGGCCAGAATCCCGAGGCCAAGGGGAATGACGACGAACGCGGGTCCCGGCGTCACCAGCATAATAACGCCGACCAGCAACACCGTGCTGCCGATGATGGCGATCACAATGCGCTTTGCGAAGCGGTAAGTGATATTGACTGCGGATCTCATGGCATGGGCCGAACAGATTGTTGCTGCAAAGATGTCCGGCTACGGTCTGGAGCGCCCGCGGCCGTGTGTGGGCTTGTAATTTTGTACCTGTATCGTAGCCTTGGACTCATGAAACGCCAATTGTTCATTACTGTCGCCGCACTGCTTGCCGCCGTTGGGCCCGGCAACGCGCTCGCCGAGTCGGTTAACGGGCACCACCTTTCGCTCACGGCAGACATACCAGTTGTTGAGGTGGCGCCGCGCCAGGCCGGCCGCAGTTTCGTCCAGCTGCCGACCCTGCAGTACAGTTTTCAGCTTGAAGCACGATGTGCCGGCGGTACGTCACCCGCGTCGTTTGCGCTCAATGTTGCCGACACGCGAATTACACTGGACGCCGCCGAACTTGACGGGCACGCGGCAGTCACTGGGCCGCAACTCAAGCTTGAGATTCCCGCGAACCAGCTCGCACCGGTTGCGATCAATGCGTTCTGCGAATTACCGCCGGATGTGCCGGGACCGGGCGACCACGCTGATCACCATGCCGACAGTCGCGATTCAGAGCTTCCTGTCCCCGGCGCGCTATCCGCGCACGCATCCCTGCTGTGCGTCAGTGAGTCACGGCAAGCGATGACTTATGCGGCTTCTTCGCTTGACCTGTTACTGGTCTGTCGCGAACCCGACAGCGACCAGTAACGTCGCAGGAACCGGAAGTCAGGTTCCGTTAATGACCAGGTGCCGGCGCAGGAAGTCGATCGTCAGGTTCCACGCTTCAGTGGCTGCCGTTTCATCGTAGTTCCTGCCCGTGGGATTGGCGAACGCGTGGCCGACACCGGGAAAAATCCGGATTTCGTGCTCCTTGTCGAGATTCTCAAGTGCCGCCTCGAACGCCTGCACGCCCTCGAGCGGAATGCCGCGATCGTCCTCGGCAAATATGCCCAGTAACGGCACGTCCAGCGGCTGCAGCCGTTCTTCGTCATCAGTCACCTGGCCGTAGTAGATCACTGCCGCATCCAGTTCGTCAGGGAACAACAATGCCATGTTCAACGACCAGCCGCCGCCAAAGCACCAACCAAGGCTCGACACGGCGGGCGCACCCGCCGTCGTATTCACAAACTCGTACGCCTGGCGGAGGTTCTCGTTCGCGGGCTCCGGGTTTTCAACTACTTCCAGCATCAACTCACGCGCCTCAGTGGGCGTCTCGGCAACGTCACCGCCAAACAGGTCGACCGCAAGTACGATATAGCCCTCTCCCGCGATGCGGTCCGCCATCTGGCGTACCCCTTCGTTCAATCCCCACCATTCGTGAATAACAATTACGGCCGGCAAGGGCTCGACCATGTCGGCAGGAAAGACGAAATAGCCATAGACGAGTTGTTCGCCGACTTCCGCATACGGCAGCGTTTCTGTTACGACCTCCCGGCCTGGTGCGATACTCGCTGCGGCGTTCGGCGTTGCCGTATCGTCCGCGTGCTCCCGGCTCATTGCATCCACGTTGTCGCGTGCCGCATCCCCCGCTGCCCCGTTTCCGTCCTCGCCACCACCGCTGCAGGCGCCGAGCATTACTGCAAGCGCTGCTATCATCGGCTGCATTCGCCGGTGCCTGCCAATCCTTTCCATCAGTACCTCCGTCATTCCGGACGATCACCGGGTGCGCGTGCGCGGGACCGAATTGAAAACGTTGCGCCTGCGCTTTGCATTAAAAATCCAGTGGACCGGGCGGAAAATAACTTGCCCGTGGCATACTCCTCCTGTCTTCCCGCCAGTGTAATCGAAAATGACCGAATGTCGCACGCCCGGGCGGGGTATCCGGCGAAGGTAGCCCGGCCTCCCAGCCAGGTACGCGCGTGACCCGGATCGTCGAAATGACTTACAACAACCACTTGCCAATCCCGCCACTTTGGCGTCGCATGCGCGACTTTATTCGCGATGCGCTGCGCGACAACCAGGCTGACTTTACGAGCGGCTCGATCAACCGTGCGCTGGGCCTGCTTGCCATCCCGATGATGCTCGAAATGTCCATGGAGGCGATTTTCGCGGTCGTCGACATTGCCTTTGTTTCGCGTCTCGGCATCAATGCGGTTGCCGTCGTCGGCATTACGGAAGCGCTCGTCACTGTGCTGTACGCAATCGCTATAGGTCTCGGCATGGGCGTAACGGCGATGGTCGCGCGGCGCATAGGTTCCGGGGAGATTAACGATGCTGCCCGCGTTACCGGCCAGGCTTTCTGGATAGGCGTTGCCGTATCTATCGCGATCGGCACGCTCGGTGTTACCTGGTCCGCCGATTTATTGCAGCTGATGGGGGCCAGCGACGACGTCATCGAGGAAGGCGGCAAGTACACGACAGTGCTGCTTGGCGGATCGGTCACCATTCTGTTTCTGTTCCTGCTGAACGCCGCCTTGCGCGGTGCCGGAGATGCGCCCGTGGCGCTGCGCGCGCTGGTACTGGCCAACGGGCTCAATATCATCCTCGATCCGTGCCTGATATTCGGCCTCGGCCCATTTCCTGAGGCCGGCGTGACCGGTGCCGCTGTCGCGACAACGATCGGCAGGGGCTCGGGTGTCGTCTATCTCGCCTGGTACCTGCTGGGTGGTAAAGGGCGGCTAAAGTTCGAACTGCGCCACCTCAAGCCGGTACCGAAGCTGATGAAGCGCCTGCTGCGCATTTCGATCGGGGGCATCGGCCAGTTCCTGATTGCCACGGCCAGCTGGATCGTCATCATGCGTATTGTCGCCATCTATGGCAGCGCACCGGTCGCCGCGTACACGATCGCGCTGAGAATGCTGGAATTCGCGATACTGCCGGCGTGGGGACTCGGCAATGCGGCGGCAACACTGGTCGGCCAGAATCTCGGTGCACGCAAGCCACACCGGGCCGAGCGGTCCGTGTGGGCGGCAGCACGATTCAATGGCGCGTTCCTGGCGCTGGTCGGCATACTGACGCTGATATTTGCGCCGGATATTGTGCGATTGCTGTCTGACGATCCGGAAGTTTTGCGCTATGGCACCAATGCCCTGCGCATCATGGGTATCGGCTATCCGATGTACGCCGTTGGCATGATCATTATTCAGGCCCTGAACGGGGCGGGCGACACCCGGACGCCGTCATTTCTCAATTTCGTCTGCTTCTGGACGATCCAGATCCCACTGGCATACTGGCTTGCGACCGGCATGGCGCTGGGACCAGATGGTGTATTCTGGTCAATTGTCATTTCCGAATCCCTGTTGACAGTGCTCGCTGTTCTTATCTTTCGCCGCGGCGCGTGGCGTGGCAAGCGGGTCTGATGGCGGACGAACGAGTATCGACTTCGCATGACCTTTGATACCACCGGGCAACCCGAAGCCCCACTGATCGAGATTTGCAACGCGACGATCTGGCGCGGCAACACATGTGTGTTCGAGAATCTGGATCTGACAATCCGGCAACATGAGCAGGTCGCCGTGCTCGGGCCAAATGGCGCCGGCAAAACGACGTTGCTGAAGCTCTTGAACCGCGAGATCTATCCGGTCATCCGTGACGGTTCGTACGTTCGGATTCTCGGACGGGAACGCTGGAATGTCTGGGAATTGCGCTCGCATATCGGGATAATTTCCGATGACCTGCAGGCAAGGTATCGTGCGTCTACCCGCGGCCTGAACGTGGTGCTGTCCGGCTATCTGTCGAGTGTCGGAATCCAGGGCCTGCTCGCGAAGCAGATTACCGACACGCAACGGCAGCGCGCGCTCACGATTATGGCTGAGCTCGGCATAGACGAGCTCGCGTCAACGCCGTTGTCGCGCATGTCGACCGGCCAGCAGCGCCGGTGCCTGCTGGCACGTGCGCTGGTACATGATCCCGGCACACTGATTTTGGACGAACCCACTTCCGGGCTCGACCTGGCCGCAAGCTTCGATTACCAGCGCCGGATGCGGAACCTGGTGGCATCCGGCAGGAATATCGTGCTCGTAACGCATGCGCTGAACGAAATCCCGCCGGAAGTCGGCCGTGTTATCCTGTTACGGGACGGCAAGATTGTCGCCGACGGCGGAAAGAACGAGGTACTGACTGAAGCCAACCTGCACAAAACCTACGGCGTGCCGATTCGCGTGGCCCGGGTTGACGGGTATAGCCTGGCCTATCCCCCACCCTCCGGCAACGACCGGCAATGACAGTACGGCGAGGTCCGCCGACGACGGTGCGCTGTGCCAAAACGTGACGCGTGACGCCGCACCTCCGCTCCCGCAGCATTACCCTGTCGCATGCTCATGAAATCCTTGTCCAGAACACATCGGGGCGTCCTTCTGGCGATTGCCACAGCCTCGCAGGCACCGGCGGCGGCGGCCAGCAGCAGTGACGCTGCCTCGATGGCCACGTCGGTAACGATCGGCGCCACGCTGCTGATTGCCGGCGTCGTGGCCGCCATCGCTATCCCGCTGCGGCAGCGGAATCACCACCGTGCAGCGCGACGCCACCTCGAAAAAACGCTGAAGCATCACGGCAGCGACATACTCGAAGACCTGATCCTGCCCGGCGCTTTTGGGGGCCTGACGCGAATTCATTTCGCCGTGCTGACGCCCGGCGGAATACTCTGTGTACATGCCAAACATTGCGATGGAACGATAGTCGGCGGAGCCGAGTCACCTCAGTGGATTTGCACCGGGGATAATCACCAGCACCAGTTCCTGAACCCGGTCATTCAGAACGCCGGGCACGTAAAGGCGATCGCACAGGTCGCCCAGGGTGTGCCAATCAAAAGCCTGGTTGTCATGACCGGCGCGGCGCACTTCGAGATTGAGGAGGGCACCGATGTTATTCATGCCGATGATCTCGACGCCCGCATCACATTGTGGAAGTGCGGCCAGCCTGACGTCCCTCATATCGGGGACGCGTGGCGCGCGCTCAAGGCGTCAGCGCTCACCGATGCCGCGTCGCGCAAAGACCTGGATGCCCAGCTCAGCTTTGGCTGACCAAAAGTAGCGTTCCGATTTGGTTATACTCCGGGCTTTATCCTGACTCCCCGGAATTCGAAATGGACGAGACAAAGGATCTGATCACCTCTCCCGGCGGCGTTCTCGCGGTGCTGTGTGCGGTTGCTGCTATCTGGTTTTTTGTCGAGCAAATGTCGCGCTCGCGCTTCTTCAATTACGTCCCGCCATTGCTGTTCATCTATGCGACGCCGGTTTTCCTGAACAACTTCGACATCATACCGGCGGTATCGCCAGTCTATGACGGACTGAGCAGCTTTGTGTTACCCGCATTCATCGTCCTGATGCTTATAAAGGTTAATGTGCCGGCAGCTGTTCAGGTGATGGGTAAGGGGGTGCTGGTGATGTTGATGGGGACAGCCGGTGTAATGGTCGGCTGCGTCGTTTCATACATTGTCGTGCATCGCTGGCTGTCGCCGGATGCGTGGACGGGTTTTGGCGCCCTTGCCGGCAGCTGGATCGGCGGAACAGGGAACATGGCAGCGGCCGCCGAAATGCTTGACACGCCGCCGGAGCAGTTCGGTCTCGCCGTGCTGGCTGACAATGTGATCTACCTCGTCTGGCTGCCAATACTGCTGGCGTCAAAGAACTTTGCCGACAAGTTCAATCGGTGGGCGAAAGTGCCCGAGGATCGGCTGAAGATGATGGATGCTGCGTCGGCGCAGACGATTGAGGCAGATCATGTTCCCGCAATGCGCGATTACATCTACCTTGCTGCCATCGCAATCGGTGTGACGTGGATATCAGGCTCGCTGGCAGAAACCGCATTCGCGTGGACACAGGCGACGTTTCCGGCGCTCGAAGGAATGCTGACAACGTCAACCTGGCGAATTCTGCTGATCACGACGATAGCGCTCGCGCTGTCCGTTACACCCGCATCGCGTTTACCCAACTCGACCGCGCTCGGTACCGCAATGATCTATGTGTTTGTTGCCGGCATGGGTGCCCGTGCATCGATCGAGGGGTTCGGTGAGGCGCCCGCTTTTCTGCTGGGCGCATTCATCTGGATTGCGATTCACGGCGCGTTCTGCCTGCTCGGGGCAAGAATTTTCCGGGTGGATGTGCACAGTGCGGCGATTGCATCGGCGGCTAACATCGGCGCTGCTGCTTCGGCGCCCATAGTGGCGGCATTTCACCGGTCCAGCCTGGTGCCGGTATCGATACTGATGGCGTTGATCGGCTACGCGCTGGGCAATTATCTTGCGCCGCTCGCAGCGCACCTGGCCCGCATGGCAGTAGGCCAGGCGCCCTGAATCGTTCCGTGATGGCTCGCACAGCCTGCGGTTGTCCCCCAGCTCGCATCCGTCACCCATTGCGCGGACTGATAGCCCTGCCATGACCGGCATAGCTCGCTGGCTGCGTATTGCCGTCGCCGTCGTACTGGCAACCCTGATCACGGGCGTGGCGACCGTTGCCGTGCTATGGCAAACACGGGCATCACCGGAAGATATACCGCTCTCGCTCGCCGACGCACCTGCAGATGCCGCCGGTCAGGTTACCGTTACGTGGTTGGGCATCACGACGCTGCTGTTTGACGACGGCGAAACGCAAATTATGACCGATGCGACATTCTCGCGGTACTCGCTGGGACAATTGCTCTTCACGCGTCTCAAATCGGATATGGCACAGATCAACTACGCGTTGGACGAATTCGGCATGGACCGGGTCCGGGCAATCATTCCGCTGCACTCGCATTTTGATCACGCAATTGATGCGGGTCACGTCGCAAACCGCACCGGCGCCGTCATACTCGGTTCGGAATCAACCGCAAGCATAGCGCGTGGCAGCCGGGTCCCGGTCGACCAGTACCAGATACTGGGATTCGGCGAGTCCCGGTATTTCGGCGATTTTACTGTGACCCTGCTGGAGTCCCGGCATGCGCCGGTACTTGGCAACGACGAGTACTGGCTGCCCGGCGTCATCGAGGATCCGCTGCATCAGCCGGCACGCGTCAATGCATGGCGCGCTGGTGCAACCTACGCCGTGCTGGTCAGCCACCCATCCGGCACGACGCTGGTCCAGGGTAGCGCGGGCTATGTCGACATGGGGCTCGACGGGCATGAAGCGGATGTCGTGATGCTGGGGATCGCCGGCCTGTCGGGACTGGGGCGTGACTACACCGCTGACTATTGGCAACAAACCGTAATTCGTACCGGCGCGACTCGCGTTTATCCGATACATTTCGACAACTACACGAGCCGCTTTGGCCATGTTGAATTATTTCCGGACCTCGTTGACGATGTCGTCATGACTTCCGCGTGGCTGCAGGAACTGGCCTCGGCGAGCGAGCCGCCGGTAACGGTCCGGCTGCCACGCTTCGGCGAACCGATCGTTCTTTACTGACTGCGGACAGAACCGGCTAGCAGCCGGGCAAGCTGTTCGGGGTCGGCAACCAGTCGTTCTTTCTGCAACCTCGGAAGCTGTTTGACGAGACGCTCAACCCGGCTGGCCAGGCTGCGATCGCCCACGGCGCATTCGAACACCAGTTCCAGCGGCCCCCGGCCACGCAGGTATTTTGCGCCCCGGCCATTGCCGCCGTGCTCTGAAATCCGGCGTTGCACATCGGTCGCAATTCCGGTGTACAACGTTCCATCCCGGCAACGCACCAGGTACAGGCTGTAGGGTTGCGTGTTGCGCGCGCCCAACGTCAGGCATTACCTCCGGCGAGACGGTCTCCGAGCACGCGAAACGCGCCCGCTTCGACGCTGGCCTTGTTCTCCGGCGTGTCCTTGTAGCTCAAAACCAGTTGCTTCGCGCCCTCGAGTTCCGGCGCTGCCTCATGTAATTCCAGTGTCAGTACGTTGCCGGCCATGCGGGCCTCGGCAACCAGGTTGTGGCCCGCAAACTGGCGCTCGTTCATCTCAATGTAGACGGTCGGACCGAGCTCCGACGCCTCCGCGCGCATCAGCAGCAAATAATCGTCAATATCCCCGGACGGCGTCGTGCGGGCAAAAAACAGCATGGTTGCGTCGTCGCGAACGTCGAACGCCACGGTATCGTAATTGCGGTGGCAAGGCATTGTTCCGGCCTGTTGAGACAGTACAGCCCGAGTGTACGCTATGTGGGGTCAGGATTCCGGTCGGCCCGGGAAGCCTCCGCGCGGAGCACATTGATGCGCTCGTCCTTCTCCTGCCAGACATCCCGCAACCACTGGTGCATGCGCCGGCGATGGTCACGATCGCTAACGTAATCACCGCTGATCATCCATTCTTCCACCGGACGCCGCTGAAGTTCGACAACAACATGATCGAGTCCACCACACACCAGGTCCCAGAATTGGGTTACACGATTTCCAGGATAGACAATGGTGATATCCAGAATGGCGGTGAACATCTCACCCATTGAAGACAATGCAAGAGCTATCCCGCCAGCTCGCGGTTGCAGCAGGTTGCTGAACGGCGAGCCGCGCCTCAGCCGTTTTTCTTCGGTGAAGCGCGTGCCCTCGAGAAAATTGATCACGGTGGTCGGCACATGGCGAAACTTCTCGCACGCTTTGCGCGTAGCCTGCAGATCGCGATCTTTCTGTTCCGGATGTTTGGCGAGGTAGGACTTCGAATGCCGTTGCATGAAGGGCATATCCAACGCCCAGAAGGCCAGTCCCAGAAACGGAAACCAGAACAACTGTTTCTTGATAAAGAACTTCAGCAACGGAATGCGCCGGTTCAGCACCGTCTGCAGCACGAGGATATCGACCCAGGTCTGGTGGTTGACGATGACGAGGTACCACTCCTGGCGGCTGAGCCCCTCGAGGCCGCGCACTTCCCATCTCGTGTTATTAACCAGACCAAGAATAAACGCATTCACGCTGATCCAGTTTTCACCAAACTTCATCAGCAGCCGGGTCATTGCACGGCGCACCGCAACAAATGGCAGCACAAGCTTGATCAGCGCGAACAGCAGCAATGGCAGGACCCAGAAAATCGTATTCAGCGCAATCGCAGTGAATACCAGCAATCCCTTCAGGTTGCGGGGTGTCGGTTTGGGCAAAATATTCCAGACAGTTGCGCTGTAGGCCAGTGTGCGCATTCTAGCCCGGATTATTCATCAACGTCTTGCCGGGGATACCGGGGCGGAGCGAAAGCAAGTGCCATTGGTTCGTTAATGTTCCGGGAAACCCATGTTGTTGCCGGACTGTTGACCATCGAGTAGGGTTGAAGGTCGGCTGGCCCGTCAGGACCGGCGTTCTGATCCGGAGCTGTTCCATCGGGAAAGTGCCATGGTAAAGATAACCGTAAACGGCGAACCGCATGACCTGAATATCGATGCGGACACGCCCTTGTTGTGGGCATTGCGGGAACAGCTCGGCCTGACCGGCACCAAGTTCGGGTGCGGCATCGCCCAATGCGGCGCCTGCACCGTGCACCTGGACGGCGTCCCGATCCGCTCCTGTGTCACGCCGCTGTCAGCGGTCGTAGACAGGCGAATTACAACAATCGAAGGCATTGGTACAGCCGACAAGCGGCATGCCGTACAGCTTGCATGGATCGATGAACAGGTGCCCCAATGCGGCTACTGCCAGTCCGGCCAGATTATGTCCGCGGTTGCACTGCTCGAATCGAATCCGCGTCCGAACGATGCCGATATCGATGACGCAATGAGCGGCATCATTTGCCGCTGCGGCACGTATGAACGCATCCGCAGGGGAATTCGGCGCGCGGCGGCGGCTATTACCGGAGAGGACAACTCACGTGGGTAAGTGGTCCCGCCGCGCATTTATTACAACCGGCGTCGTGGCAGGCGGCGCGCTGGCGATTGGCGTGGCAATACGCCCGGGCGACCGGACGGACCGTGTTTCTGCGCTGGTTGCAGGCGACGGTGACACACTCCTTGATGTCTGGCTCAAGATCGCCCCTGACAATACGGTTACCGCAATCGTGCCGCATGCCGAGATGGGCCAGGGTGCCCATACGGCGCTTGCCATGATGCTTGCCGATGAACTGGACGCCGACTGGAACGCGGTAACGATGATCGAGGCGCCGGCACACAAGGAGTACGCCAACTACGCCCTGGCCAAGGGTTACATGCTCGGCGACCGCGACATTCCCGCCTTACTTGCTGGAACTGTCGATGGCTTTTTCCTGATCGCCACGAAAACCATGGCACTGCAGATTACCGGCGGCAGTACGTCGGTAGCGCTAACCGGACGTTACGCTATGCGCGTTGCCGGCGCTGCCGCCAGGGCAGTACTGTTGCAGGCGGCGGCGGACGAGTGGCAGGTACCCATTGAGGAACTGACGGCGGCGCGGAGCCGCATTGCTCATGCGGCGAGCGGACGAAGCGCACGCTATGCAGACTTTGCGGCGCAAGCAGCACAACTGTCGAGACCAGTCGCGCCGCGGCTGAAATCGCCTGACGAGTTTACCATCATGGGCACCTCACCCGGGCGCTTCGATGTGCCGGCGAAGGTTGACGGAACGGCGATGTTCGGCATCGATGTGTCGTTGCCAGGCATGAAATACGCCGCAGTCAGGGCGGCGCCCGTATTTGGCGCGGCCGTTGTATCGATCGACATGGCATCAGTGCAGGACGTGACCAGCGTGCGCCGCGTCGTCAACCTGGGTGATGCCGTGGCCGTCGTTGCCGACGGCTGGTGGCAAGCGCATCAGGCGCTGGCGAAGCTTGACATCACGTTCAGTGAGACCGGTAACGAAGCGGTTCAGCAAAGCGACATTTTTGAACGGTACGCAAGCGATCTCGACCGGGCCACTCTTGAGAATTTGCTGAGACTGACTATCGCAGCGGTGACATCGCGCAAGGATTCGGTGCCGCGTCACGGACTATCGATGCCGAATACCGCGTACCCTATCTCGCGCACGCAACGATGGAGCCGATGAACTGCACCGCCTGGGTGCACGACGGCCTCTGCGAACTGTGGCTGGGTACGCAAAATCCGCTGGGCTTCGCAAAGGAAGTGGCCGACGCACTGGATATGGAAATGGACAATATCCGGGTGCACAACCAGTACCTCGGCGGCGGCTTCGGCCGGCGGGCATTTCCGGACTACGCCGTGCAGGCCGCGCGCATCGCCAGCGAGTCAAGCCACCCGGTCAAGCTGATCTGGTCACGGGAAGAGGACATGCAGCACGACCATTACCGGCAGGCTGGCATCAGCCGCTTTCGGGCTGCTCTTGACGCCGACGGCATGCCGGTAGCCTGGGAAAACAGTTATGTCGACAAGCACGATCCGGTAGAGGCGCCGTGGATACCCTATGCCATAGACAACCAGCTGATACATTACACGTCCAGCAGCACTCATGTGCCGTGGGGCTTCTGGCGCAGCGTCGACCACTCGCTGCACGCCTTCTTCACCGAATCATTCATTGACGAGATTGCAACCATTGCTGGCCGGGACCCGTACGCGTACCGGCGGCAGTTACTGCACAACAATACCCGGTTCAGGGACGTACTCGACCTGGCCGCCGAAAAAGCGGGCTGGGGACAGGCGCTCCCGCCGGGCCACGGACGCGGTATTGCGATACACCAGTCCTTCGGTACGATCGTCGCACAGGTTGTCGAAGCGGAGGTCGCGGACGAAAGTCCACGGGTGACGCGCGTCACCTGTGCAGTTGACGCCGGATTCGCCATCCACCCGGATGGCATCCGCGCACAAATGGAAAGCGGCATCGTCTTTGGCCTGACCGCGGCCCTCCACGGAGAAATTACCGTTCGCGGCGGTCGCGTGCAGCAAAGCAATTTCCATGATTACCCGATGCTGCGCATGCGCGAGTCACCGCCAATCGAGACTCACATCATCAATAGCGGGCACGCCCCGGGAGGGGCCGGGGAACCGGGCACGCCGGCTATTGCCCCGGCACTCGCCAATGCGATTCACGCGGCGACCGGCCGGCGCATCCGGACGTTACCAATACGGCACCACGACTTGTCAGACCGTGACTACACCGGCCAGGACGTTGCCTGACCGGCCGCGCCGACTCGCGGGTCTTATTATTCATGAACGTTTGGCTTTGGTGGTAAGCGAAGGCGCACCCCGGGGAGGGCTTTTCAGGGACGCTGTGAATACGTCCCTGTACGCTCTGTGCCGGACGTCCCTGTCCGGCACAGCCCTGAAAAGCCCTCCCCGGGGCACACCTTCGCCCCGACCATCGTGCCGTTCATGAATAATCCACGCTAGTCCGTGCGGCTGGTCACTTCGAGCAGGTGGTAGCCAAACTGGGTCCTGACCGGACCCTGCACGGTATTGACATCGGCGCTGAACACGACGTCATCGAATTCCCTGACCATCATGCCCGGACCGAATTCACCCAGCGTACCGCCCTGCTGGCCGGACGGGCACGACGAATGTTCCTTCGCCAGATCGCCAAAGTCAGCGCCGGCCTCAATTTGCTCCTTCAGCTGCCTGCACTGCTCTTCACTATCGACAAGGATGTGCCGGGCTGTTGCTTTCGCCATTGTTGCGCTCCATCACTGAAAGTTGGGGCCGCATTATCCGTGAATCGAGCCGGAATTGCATTTTGCGGGCCGCGCAGTGCGTTCCGGCCTGTTGCCGACGGTTGTCAGCGTCTATAGTAGCAGCGAGCTTTACACTGGCTGTCGCAAAACCGGGATGCAGGACTGTTTTATGAGGATTACCGTACGATGATGTCCGCACATGAAGCGCTGGCGCGGCTGCGTGAGGGCAATCGCCGCTTTGTTGACGGCATAAATCAAAGTACCGCACAAAGCCTCGCGCGCCGCAGCGAACTGGTTGAAGTGCAGGAACCGTTCGCCATTATTCTTGGCTGCTCGGATGCCAGGGTGCCGGCGGAGATTGTCTTTGACCAGGGGATTGGCGACCTCTTCGTCATCCGCGTCGCGGGCAACATCGTCGCACCGTCACAGATCGGCAGTGTCGAGTTCGCGGCGAGCGCATTCGGCACCCGGCTTGTCGTTGTCCTGTGCCACTCACAATGCGGTGCCGTGCAGGCGACTCTGCGGGAGCTTGAGCAACCGACGGAAAACCGCTCCCCGAACCTGCGGGCAATCGTCGACCGCATTCGCCCGTCCGTGCAATCGTTGCTGGATACCGACGAGCCGCTGAACAGGGACACGCTGTTACGGCGATCGGTACGCGCCAATTGCCGCGCCTCCGCCGACCGGTTACGCCACGGTTCGAGCATTCTGGAGGACCTGATCGAAACTGATGGCCTGCTGGTGGTGGGAGCCGAATATTCGATCGAAAACGGCATGGTGGATTTCTTTGACGGTGTTCCTGAACAGGTTTCCAAACGCCACTGATTTGCACAGCCCGTACTTCATGTTACCGCCCGGAGTAAAGTCATGAATATTCTGTATCCCGCCCTTGTGATGTTCGCACTAACGATGTTCGTGCAATTTCGTCTTGGCGCACTGCGCTTTGCCGCCGTCAAAAAAGGTGAGATCGACCCGCGTTTCTACAAGACATATCAGGGGGCGGAAGAGCCTGAGAAATTGCGCGTGCATACCCGTCACCTGGTCAATCTTTATGAAGCGCCAATCCTGTTTTACGCCATCGTCATTATTGCTTTTGCAACCACCCAATCCGGGTGGTTGCCACAACTTCTCGCGTGGTTGTATGTCTTGCTGCGAATTGCGCACAGTTTCGTGCATCTCGGTTCAAACAAGGTAATGTTGCGGTTTCGCTTGTTTGTATTGAGTCTCGCTGTTCTCATTGCAATGTGGTTCAGTGTATTTGCCAGCCTGTTGATCAGCTGAGTCCGGAGCGACGCCCATGAATATTTCCCCCACCACCCGCCGACGGGGGCACTTATGAATTCCGAAATCGCAGACCGGCTTGCCGTACTGATCGACGCTGACAATGCGCAGCCGACCATTGTCGAAGGGTTGATGACGGAAATTGCCAAGTACGGCACCGCGAGCTCCAAGCGCATCTATGGCGACTGGACCCTGCCGGGCCTGAAGCGCTGGAAGGAATCGCTGCTCGTGCACTCGATACAGCCCATACAGCAGTTTGGCTATACGAAAGGCAAGAACGCGACTGACAGCGCGATGATCATCGATGCGATGGACCTGCTGTACAGCGGCAACTTTGAGGGCTTCTGTATCGTATCAAGCGATAGCGATTTCACCCGGCTGGCCTCGCGCATCCGCGAGGAAGGCCTGACAGTCTACGGTTTTGGCGAGCAGAAAACCCCCGCTCCGTTTGTCTCCGCCTGTGACAAGTTTGTTTATACCGAGGTTTTACGGGCCCGGGAGGATGAGCCACACAAGATTACGCGCAAGAGTTCCAACGAGCTGAAGCAGGATGCGAAACTTATCGATCTGGTCCGGAATGCCATCGATGCATCGTCGGATGACGACGGCTGGGCCGATCTCGGCCCTGTTGGCAGCAACATTGCCAAACAGTCGCCGCAGTTCGATCCCCGCAACTACGGCTACCGAAAACTGCGGGACCTCGTTGCCGCGATCAAGTTGTTCGAGGAGCGCGAGCGCCTGGCAAAGGACGGCCAGACCAAGGCCATCCAGGTGCGCGATCTACGGAAAAAATGATGAGAGATCGCTACACACCTGAAAAAGCGAAGCGCGCTGTTCTTGCCTCTGACGACGGGCGTTACGGCGTCCTGCTGACGCACGGCACGCTGGAACTGGGCTACTACGTGCCGCAGGGCGCCGATCCGCAGCAACCGCATGAACAGGATGAGATCTATATCGTGCAATCAGGCAGCGGTATTTTCCTGCTCGGTGACGAGCGCCTGCCATTCGAGGCCGGCGAAGCGCTGTTTGTGCCGGCCGGCGTCACGCATCGCTTCGAAGATTTCACCGAGGATTTCGCCGCGTGGGTCGTGTTCTACGGCCCGGCAGGCGGTGAATAGCCAGGCAGTGTCAGTTTCTGTCCTCGGCCCTGATCCAGTCTCGTGTCAGCCAGGCCGTCTCCGCTAATTCGGTAAGACCGGCGTCGCGGAATTTTGGCGGGCTGTTGTCGATATCATTATGTGTGCTGACAGCTTCGAGGTCCGGCCAGAAGGACCTGAGCTCGGCGGCCGGAACGGAGTACGGTGGTCCGCTGACGGCCTGCTGATCGTATTCCAGCGTGATGACAAGCTTCAGGGCATCGCGGGCCAGTAGCGAATCCGTTTGCCGGACATAGGCCGGCCGCCGATCTGCCGGCATCGCCACCAGGGCGCCGCGATCGTACAGTGCATTGCAAACCGGTCCGCGCCAGTCGAAGTAATCGCCAATGCAGATCGTAAGCGGCCGGCCCTTTGCCCGGTAGCAAGGCAGGCCGCCCAGTACGTCCCGATCAAACGGCAAGCGCTGCTCCTCGAAAAACGCGTCGGCAGCCAGCGGCGACAGCTCGACACCGACAACTTCGCAGCCTTGCTCCGCGAGCCAGATCAAGTCCGGCGTCTTTCCGCACAAGGGCACCAGCACACGACAACCTCGGGCCGCATCCGGCCAAAGCGCCCTGAGTTTCGCGTTACCCGCCGATTCGTGCCAGCCTGTCCGTCCTTCCCGCCATCGCTCGAGCCAATCTGTCGTCATTGCGGCGCCGGACCCGTTGACCTGTCGTGCATGGTGATTCCCTGTATCGATTCGCGCTACATGGTAGCACCGCGCCCATAATGCGCCGCAGATGCTGAAACGGCGGTTTACGGGGTTCGTCGCGCACAGGTAGTATCTGCGCCTTTGCGCGGCCAGTCGCTGCGGCTGCATCGCGCGGTACCGAACAGGAAACCAGATCATGACGCAAGCGTCTGTCATTGATGGCAAGGCCATGGCCGCCGAGCTGACCGAAACGGTCACATCCGAAACCCGCGAGTTGCTCGAGCGAGCCGGCATCCAGCCTGGCCTGGCAGTCGTCATAGTTGGTGAAGATCCGGCGAGCGAGGTCTATGTCAGAAACAAGAAGCGCACAGCCGAGCGTTGCGGCTTTCATTCGGTCCAGCACACGTTGCCGGAAAGCACGTCACAGGACGAATTGCTGCGCCTTGTCGACGAACTGAATCAGGATCCCGCAATACACGGCATCCTTGTACAGTTGCCGCTGCCGTTGCACCTGGACGAGCAATCGGTCACACAGGCGATTGCACCGCAAAAAGACGTTGACGGCTTTCATTTCGAGAATATCGGCAGGCTGACGGCGGGGGACACCGAACGTGCGTTCGTACCCTGCACGCCGGCCGGCTGCATGCTGATGATTACTGCGCAACATGGCGAGGATCTCTCCGGCCTCAACGCCGTCATCGTCGGACGTTCCAACATCGTCGGCAAGCCGATGGCCGCATTGCTGCTGAAAGCCAATGCGACAATTACGATCTGCCACAGCCGCACCCGCAACCTGCCGGAAGTCACTCGCAACGCCGACATCCTGGTCGCAGCTGTCGGCCGCGCCAACATGATCCGCGGCGACTGGATAAAGCCGGGCGCCACCGTCATCGACGTCGGCATCAATCGCATCGAGGTCGAAGACGATGACGGCAAACGCACAAAGCTGACGGGTGACGTTGCCTATGAAGAGGCAGCGAAAGTTGCCGGCGCGATCACCCCGGTGCCCGGTGGAGTTGGGCCAATGACAATCGCCCTGCTGATGTCCAACACGCTGAAATCGGCAAAGGTCGGTGCTGACCAACGCGAAGGAAAATAAGGCTAGAAGCTGCGCTTCGACTCGAGAAGTATCTGCACGTCATCGATCGAAGCGTCGCCATCAAGTGGGAATGCCAGGTCGATATGGATCACGTCATTGCCGCTGGCGCGCGTCGGGCCAAGCCGCAGCCCGACGCCAATATCCTTCAGCCAGCCCAGCGGTTCGCCACCGACCGGGTTGTGGCCCCACACACGACCGATATCCGCGAAGATTGCACCGCCAACGCGCACCAGCCGGAACGGGTACCAATCCGTGAAGTAGCGTTCCTCGATGCGGAACAGCAGGCTGCCGCGGCCGACCTGGTAGCGCAGCGGATAGCCGCGCAGGCCGTTTTCGCCACCAAGCTGCACGGGGTTGTCGAGATCGAGATTCCAGCCGTAGGTCGAATTCAGCGTCATGAAGAACAGCCGCTTTCTGGACTGCTGGCGGTAGTACCGGGCATCAACGTGCCACAACGCATTGACGACGCGCCCGTCTTCCAGGCGCCCGTTCAATGACGAAGCCAGCAGCAGAGCCTTGTCGTCAATGGAGCCGAATGCCGTGCTGGCCGAGAAATTGTAGACCAGCGCATCCCGGTCCGAACCGAGTCCGTCAGTGGCATAACCGAGGCGCCCCCCGAGGCGCGTTCCCATGTAGAAGTCCTCGGTACGGTCGATCTGGTCGCGGTTGCTGGTGGTCTGGTACCGGTCCTCCAGGTACTCGACGCCGACAAACGGATAGATAAGTCGCCGGTCCTGTGGAAGCAATTGCGGTAATTCCATGTTCGCTGTTTCAGAAAATTCGTGCTCATCCAGTGCGATGCCCGCCGTCCAGCGCGCGACCCGGCCGTTCTTCAGGCCGTCCGACCAGCCGGCGAACACGCTGGCGATGTGCTGGTCCTCGCGGTACTCGGCAACCTCGTTGCCCAGATCGTAAAAATCAACCTCAGCGTCGTCGTGCCACCAGCCGATACCGGCCGACCAGCGCGTGTCCAGTGCGTAGAAAGGACGCAGCACCCGCAGGTGCTCGGTCTGGCCGTCGGAGTTGTCCGCAATATGTGCGAGGACCGATACCCAGCCGCCATTGAAGTTGTTGTTGAAATACTCAGCGCTCGTCGATTCGCGATCGACGTCGTCCGTATAGGACATCTTGACCCGCGTGCCGGTGCCGATGAGGTTCTGCTCGGATAGCGAGAGCCGGGTGCGATTTTCACCGCCGGAGCGGGATACCGAAAATCCCGGCGTCAGGGACCAGAGGTCCTTCGTCGTGACCCGCAGGTCAACAACGCCGTCCTCGAGCTGTACCGGCTCGATCTGTGCACCGTAGAGATAGTCGTTGCGCCTCAGCAGCCGCTCCGACTCTTCGACGAGCCGCGCGGACCACGTATCTCCGCTGGAAAACAACAGCTGCCGGCGGATGACCTCCTCCCGCGTCAGTATGTGCCAGCGGTTGGCAAGCCGGTAGAACCAGTTGTCTTCCTCCGGCAGCGATGTATCGAATACGTTCTCCCGGTGGATTCTGATACGCCCGATCTTCGCTCCGGACGGATCGATACCAGCTTCTTCCGCCTCGCCCTTCGACTGTACGTCGGCATATGCCGCTGGCAGGCACGCGAGCTGCCAGCAAAGCAGTGCGGCGAGCTTCGCACCATCTATCCGCGTCCATTTCATCTGTAATTCATCTCTCCCAGCTCACCGTCCGTACCGGTACGAACTTTGGCAGCACGTTCGTTCAATCGCAATCGATTCGTGCAGAGCACTGGCGCCGGAGGAAAAGTCACCGCTGTTCGCGCTAGAATGAAGCCAGTTACGCTCACTTCAGATTCGCGGAGATTATCAACCTTGCACAGGAAGGGAGAACAATTTCGCACCATATGGCTGGCCCCGAACGACCCCCGCGTTGTACAGATCATCGACCAGCGGCGCCTGCCGCACGAGTACGTCGTTCACGATTTGAAGACTTACCGGGATGGCATTTTTGCTATCCGCGAAATGCTGGTGCGCGGCGCGCCGCTGATTGGAGCGACCGCAGCGTGGAGCCTTTACCTGGCGGCAATCGAAAGCCGGAGCTCACAGTCTCAGGTCGATTTCATCCGCCGTGCGGCCACGGAACTGGCTCAATCGCGGCCGACGGCCGTCAACCTTCGCTGGGCCGTGGACCGCGCGCTTGCAGCCCTTGAGCGACGTCCGGACGATGATGCAATAGCAACGCTCAAACAGGAAGCAGAAGCAATTTGCGACGAAGATATTGCTATTTCGCTCGGAATCGGGCGTCACGGCCTGCCGCTGATCGAGGAGATTTCGCGCCGCAAGAACGGCGCCACTGTGAATATTCTGACGCATTGCAATGCCGGTTCGCTCGCTACAATCAACTGGGGCACGGCGACAGCGCCGATCTATCTTGCTCACCAACGAGGTATTGACGTCCATGTGTGGGTCGACGAAACGCGGCCGCGGAACCAGGGCTCGCAGCTGACAGCCTGGGAACTGGCGGAGAATGGCGTGCCGCACACGCTAATTGTCGACAACGCCGGCGGCCACCTGATGCAGCACGGCCTGGTAGACCTTTGCATCACCGGCACCGACCGTACGACGCGCACTGGTGACGTCGCAGACACAAAATCGGTACGTACCTGAAAGCACTGGCTGCCGCCGACAACAACGTGCCGTTCTACGTCGCACTCCCGTCGACGACCATCGACTGGTCTATAGGCGATGGCATGCAGATACCGATCGAGGAGCGCGACGGGCGCGAGGTGTCGCATGTCAGCGGGCGCCATGGAGATACCATGGTCGATGTCGCAACCGTATTACCGGACACGGCAATCAGCAATTTCGCCTTCGACGTCACGCCGGCCCGTCTCGTCACCGGGCTCATTACTGAATGCGGGGTTTGCGCGGCCTCCGCGGAAGGCCTGGCGTCACTGTTTCCCGAGCAGGCCGGGAAGGCCTCATGATCGACGAAGGCTATATCAAGTTCGATATCGACTGGCGGCGCGGGCCGCCGCCGGACGCACAGACTGTCGCCGACCTTAACCGATGGCGCAAACCACTTTACGAGGCCGGCCTGATCGGCGAATACACCGACCTCGGAATCGGCTTCGGCAACATCAGCATGCGATCAGGCGCCGCCGGACATTTCGTCATCAGCGGCACGCAGACCGGGCATCTTGGCGATCTCGGGCCCGAACACTACGCGCTCGTAACAGGCTATGACATCGCTGCCAACCGGGTCACCTGCCGCGGCCACGTGAAGGCATCGTCGGAATCCATGACGCATGCGGCCATCTACGAGCTGAACCCCGCGATTACTGGCGTTGTCCATGTACACAGCGCCGCCATGTGGAACCGGCTGATCAACAGGCTGCCGACAACGAATCCGGACGTCGCTTACGGCACACCGGCTATGGCGCAGGAATTCCGCAGGCTTTACGACGACACTGATTTTGTGGATAAAGGGATTGCGATAATGGCCGGGCATGATGAGGGTATCATCAGCTTCGGCGCCGACCTGGCCGAGGCCGCTGGCCGCATACTGGACCTGCGCGGGCGGAACTGATTCACTCGTCCTTGTCGTCGGCCTGTACCGGCGTCAGCCGGAAGCGGTAAGTCCGGCAGGTCAATTCAGCCGAAAACCTCGCGCCGTCGGCAAGTGGCTCGAAACTTGACTGCCGTATTGCGCGCAACGCCGGCCTGCGAAAAATACGGTGTGTTGCGTCGCGGACATGTTCGTTTCGAATCCGCCCGAGCAGGTCGATCCTGAAACAAACCGTTGCGTCCCCCTCGATCCTGTCGCGGCGGGCAATTCGCGGGTAACTGGGAAACGTCGTTTTTGCTGGCGTGCGGTCGGTTGACGAATCGGTAATGTGCGTCACTCCCGTTTCATCAGGATCAGCGCGTGCCATGGAACCGCACAACACCGCACAAAGCCCGGCCAGAACGACGACACGTACGTCAGGGCTCTTCATCACCGTCTTCATTCGACGGATCGCGATCGTCGACGATAATTTCCGGGGTAACCGGATGCACCGCATCCATGTACATCGCGCGAGCAATTTTCAGCGTGTGTGCGCCCGGCCGCAATTCCTCGCCGCGCAGCAGGTCCTTTTCGGCCTGCTCATACCGTTCTTTCTTGATGTAAATGACAGCGCGGTTATTGTAGCCGCGCCAGTTTTCGTCGTTGCGTTGCAACAGCAGCTCGCAATACTTCAGTGCTTCATCATATTTCTCAAGCATGATGTAGCCGGCGCAAAGGTTGGACAGAGCGGCTTCCTCCTCGCGGAACCCGGTAGCAATCTTCAGGCCCTCATGCGTCAGCCGGACGCCTGCGTCGGCATCACCGGCCAGCAGCGCCTGGGCCCCATCATGCAACGGCAGGTTCGTCGGGCCGATAACGGTTTTGGGTCCGGTCTCGCTCTTCATCCGGTCCGCGCCCTGACCATAGCAAACGGGCGCCAGACTGACGGCAAGCAGCAAAGCCAGAAGTTTGCGCATAGCCATTCCTCCGATAACACCCCGCCCGATCCTGCGATTCTACGACTCCCGCTTGTGCGGCGCCAAAGCGGCCTCGAGGAGCACCGGTATCCCCTGCCGGGGGTCCTTTGGTGGAAATAAAGCGGACCGAAGGGAGCCATTCCTCCAAAGGACCCCGGCAGGGGATACCTGGTGCAGCGGCGCGCAACCGGGCTACCTGGCGCCGCAGGACGAAAGCCGCATGCTTGAATCAGACTCGACGGCGTCCGGATAATTCCGTCCCGGCCCGTGCACCGGACGCGCGCGCCTGCAACCGGCAGGAGCGGTCAGCCCCTGATGTAGTGGCCCAGCTGCTCGATTTCCTGCTGCTGTTCCTCGATGATTGCCTTGACCAGGTCGCCAATCGAAATGACACCCCCGACCTTTCCTTCGTCGACCACGGGCAGGTGCCGGACACGCTTGTCCGTCATCAGGTCCATGCAATGGCGCACGTTATTGTCGCTGCTGACCGTCCTGACGTCGGCCGTCATGATATCGCGCACAGGGGTGTCGTCTGAATAGCGGCCGAGGAGTATGACCTTGCGCGCATAGTCGCGCTCCGTAACGATGCCGGACAACGCATCGCCGTCCATCACCAGCAATGCGCCGATGCCGTGTTCGGCCATTTTCTTGATGGCATCCAGCACCGAGGCATCCGGTGTTATGGAAAGTACATCGCGTCCCTTGGAATCCAGCAGGTGTTTGACGAGCGTCATGGCCGGCCCCCTTTTGCATTGCGCCAAGTATACGACCCTGATCGGGCAGAACCAAACCGCGCGAGGACCGGCGGCCTCGCGGGACCCGCGCCATTCGGGTACATTGGCGCGGTTACAAAAAGCAAGCCGGGACGCCGCAATGCCCACGACCGTTGAACTGCAGCAACATGAGCCCACTTGCACCCTCGCTGACAGCAGCGTACCGGTAATCGACGCGCGAAAACTCATGCATGCCGGGACGCCGGATCCCGTTATCCCGGCCGCGCTGGAAAAGGCGGCGCGCGATTCAGGCTATTTGTACCTGGAGCACGTCTTCGGCGATGGCACTGAGGATCGCGAACTCGACCGGCAAATGCGAGCCTTCTTTGCGCTTACCGAAAGTGACGAGCGCAAACAGGCGATCTGTGTAACCGGGAAACCGGTCAAGTACGGCTGGATGCCCCTGTTCGGCGAACCCGCTTACCAGCCCGGGACGATTGCACATGTCGAGTCGTTCGACTGCGGGCGGCCACGGCGGCCGGGCGACGATCCGTCGCGCTTCAGTGTCTGGCCGGACCTGCCGGGCTTCCGGGATGCGGTACGCGCCTCATGGTTCCGCCTGACGGCCGTCGGCACTGCATTGCTCGAGGCCATCGCGATGCGGGCCGGCATCCACCGCGGGTTTCTCGCCGAGCGTTGCTCGAGCCAGGATCTCAGCACGATGCGGCTGCTGCATTATCCTGCCCGGCCATCACCATTGTCGTCGCGCGATGTTGGTATCGCCGCGCATACCGATTTGAGTGCATCACACTGCTGTACCAGACTGCGCCAGGGCTGGAATTGAAGATGTCTCGGGCCGCTGGCGCGATGCGCCCGCAAACCCGGGCCAGGTCGTCGTACTGTTCGGCGACATGCTGGAACGCTTCAGCAATGGGTATTATCCCGCGACCGGCCATCGCGTTCGCACGTCAACGACCGACAGATACAGCGTCGTCCTGTTTTTCGCGGTAAATGATGGTGTCGTTGTGGAACCGCATCCTGTTTTTTGCGGTCTGCAAAATCCTCCGCGGTACGATAGTTTGACGCAGCAGGAGCACAGTGCCCGGGAAATTGCGCGTTCGGAACGCTATCGTGACGAGGCCGGCGAAGCTGCTCGTTCGTAGCGACGGAGCAATGCATCGAGTTCCGGACGTCCAAGCCACCGGCCGCGCAGCATGACACCGTGTACTCGGCGCGAGTTGCCGATGTCAGCCAGCGGGTTGTCATCGAGCACGACGAGGTCCGCACGCTTGCCCACTTCGACCGTCCCGGAATCAGGTTCGGTGCCGAACCAGCGTGCCGCATTAACTGTGCCGCTCAGGAGGGCCTCGTAGGGACTCAATCCCGCATCGACCAGGTAGCGGAGTTCATGGTGGATTGAAAATCCGGGCACATTGAATATCTGTGGCGCATCCGAGCCCAGCAAAAGGCCGGCACCACGCTGCTGCAGCTCGAGGATCAGCTTCTTCCGCAGCTCGATTGCACGGCTCGCAACCCCGGGATCGAGATCAGCGCTTATTTCCCGTTGCGCATCGATCCAGCGCCCGACCGTGGCCTCCGGCATGTATTTCATTTCCGGGCGATTGGCGGCGACACCTGCCGACGTCCGGTCGACGACCTGGACAAACAGCGACTGCGTCGGCACGTTCCAGGTGCCGGCCTACGAGGGTGGCGTCAGCGATCGCCGGAATTCGCCCGGGATCGGCTATACCTGCCAGCGAAACACCGAAAAAGCCACCGACTCCGCCGGTCGGATCCTGCCTCGCGGCGATCAGTTCCGGCATGTAGCCGTCGAGATGGTCGATCGTCGAGATCCCGAGTTCCAGCGCCAGTGGTACTCCGACATCGGCTGGCACATGGCCCGCGAAGCGTATCCCCAAATCGTTTGCAGCTGCTGCCATCGCAGTAAATTCAGCGCGCGTCAGTCCGGGATGCACTTTCAGAAAGTCGTAGCCGGCGGCATGCTGCTCGTGCACCATCGCTGCTGCCTGCTTTGGGTCGCTTACACTGCGGCCGTTGAACGATGGACCCGATGTGTACAGCGCAGGGCCGGTCAAATCACCTGCCGCAAGCTTCTCGCGCAGCTCGAGGTGGCCCGCCTCGCCGAGCATGCCGCGTACCTGCGTAACGCCATTGGCGATGAACAGGTTCAGGACGCGTTCGAGATCAGGCGAATCGGCAGCCGGCACATGCGCATGCATTTCCGCGAGGCCCGGCATCACGTAACGGTCGGTGCCATCGACTACTGCAGCACCATCCGGAATTTCAGTCACATCGACGTCCCCGATCGCCGTGATGCGGCCATCGCTGACCACAACGGTCTGCGATACGTGCACGACCTCTTCGGTCATTGGCACGACGTTGACGTTGATAAACGCTGTATCCGCTGCCTGAGCAGTCGTAAAAAACAACGCTGCGATACCCAGTACCCGCTTCAATGTTTGCATGGTTGTCTCAACCGCTGAAAAAATATCCGAACGCAGGCCGAACGAACGTTTCCCCGCTGGCGCAAACTGGTGGGAATCGGATCGCCGCCCGGCGGACACGGTCAGATGACTGTCCGCAATGTCTCACGACTGATGTTGCCGCCGCAGATGATAACCACGACGTTCTGATCCCGGTACCGGCGCTCACTGGCTTTGAGACCCGCCAGCGCAACGCCGGCCGCGCCTTCAAGGAGCATGTGGTGCGTATCAATAAAGTTGCGCATAGCCTCGGAAATTTCCGCTTCCGACACCGTAACGAATTCCGTGACGAGCTCGCGGCAAAGGTCAAACGTCACTGACCCGGCTTCGATACCGCCGGCAGTTCCGTCAGACAGCGTCGCATCACCGGGAAGCTCCAGTATGTGCCCGGAACGTACCGACTCGGTCATGACGGCTGACGCTGCCGGCTGGCACGAAACGATCGATAGGCGAGCGTTGACACTCTTCAGGAAGGCCGCGACACCGCTGATGAGCCCACCGCCGCCAACCGCGATGAACGCAGCATCCACCTGCTGGAGTTGCCGCGCAATCTCGACGCCACAGCTGCCCTGCCCGGCAACCACCGCCATATCGTTGTACGGCGACAAGTACTGCATGCCGTGTTCGGCCGCGTATTGACGCGCGTGTGTTTCAGTATCCAGCCCGTCATTGCCGAAAAACCTTACGTCCGCGCCGTGACGGCGGATCGCGTCGACTTTCGTCGTTGAACTCTGCTCCGGCACAAACACTATGGCGTCTACGCCCAGCCGCGCCGCCGCGTACGACACCGCCGCACCGTGATTGCCGCTCGAAGCAGCCACCACGCCCTGCGCACGCTCTTCCTCTGTCATGGTCAGCAACTTGTTGAAAGCACCGCGCAACTTGAACGACCCGGTGTGCTGCAGGTTCTCGAGCTTCAGCCAGACGTTCGCGCCCGTGACTTCACTGAAGTAAGGCGACGGATCCAGCGGTGTCTCGCGGACGTAGGGCGCTATGCGATTCGCCGCAAGCACCGCTTCGGCGGGTAATCGGGCTCGGTTCATCCGCGTACTGTACCGCAGCTGGAGTGACTAGTGCTCGATCGTGTAGCTCAGGTCGACACCATCCGCACTCTGCCCCGATGTCGCCTTGATGCCGAAACCCCGCGCAAGGTCGTAGCGCACGCTGATGACGTTCCCGGTATCGAACAGGCCGAGGCCGTAACTGATGTAGACGCGCGGTGCGATGTAGGTACCGACGTCGACAGCACCGACACCCTGTTCGAAGTTGAAGTCGCTGCCGGTTACAAGCAATGTCAGAGCGCGGTCTTCATTCGTGGCCGGCGTCGTATAGACCTCGAGCGTCGGAGACGTCGCACTGCCGGTCACGAGGACACCAGCCCTTCGTACCTGCGAGTTGCCGAAAATGTCGCGCTCCGCGCGGATCCGCAGCTCGGGATCGGTCACGGGAACCCCCGGGAAGCGGATGTTGCCTTCGGTGATCTCAAGCAACTGGCCATACGCCTGGACCTTGCCGGCGACATCGAAGGCACCGCTGGCAGTGGGCAGTAGCGGGCCGTTCCAGGTCAGGCTGGTCTTGCCCGTAAGGCGTGCCTCGGCGACGTCAAGATCAATCCTGACACTGTCGCCGAGCTCGAGCGCGACGGTGCCGTTGAATGCGAGCTGAGACGCAGGAGATACCTCGTCGAACGATTCGGGCACGCGCTCGCCGACAAACGTGACGTCGCTGCTTTCCGTTACCGTTGTCGCCGCGAGATTGACGGAGGAAAGCCTCGCCTCTGGCACAGTGACCCGGCCGTCGATACTGACATTGTCTCCCTGCAGCGCTACGCGCAGGTCGGCGTCGGCCTTGACGAGCAGATCCGGTAAATCAACAAGCGTAAGGTCCTGCCCATCGAACGTGATATTGAGAGTGCCCGCCCGCCCCTGGCGGTAGTCGCCGTTTGCCTTGATCTCGCCACTGCCCTCGCCGGCTCGAAATGTACTATGCAGCTCCAGCTGGTTGCCATCGCCGATCGTGCCGTCCAGCTGAATATCATCGAGGTTGAGACCAAGCGCATCGTAGACGATACGTCCGTCTCGAAGAGAAGCTTTTCCTGCGAAGCGTGGCGCCGCGACCGTACCGTCGATCTGGAGGTCTGCGCCCAGAGCACCGGCGGCCTCGTCGATCGCCGGCGCAATATTTGCAACAACGCCGATATCGTTGACCTTTGCCGTCAGGTTACCGCGGACCTCGCTGTCCGCACCCCGCGCAAGATTGAGGACATTAAAGCTGCCCGCAATTTCAGCCGTCTGCGAGAACGGCAGGCTCAATTCGCCGGACAGAAGTTGCCCGTCGCTCAACGCGAAACTCAGGAAACCGGCCCGTGTCGTCATATTCAGCCGTTCATCGAACTCGTTGCGAATCTGTCCCGGAGACAGGTCGAGACGGCCGCTGCCCGATACCGGCCCTGTCGCCGCCTTTGCAAACTGCACGGTGCCATTGACGGTCTGCGTAAACTCGAGATCGCTGACAAAAGCAATTCGCAACCAGTCGAGCGGCAGTGATGTCATTTGCATTGCCGATGCAAAGCGGCCGTCCTGCGCCCAGCTGCCTGATGCACACAGTGACGCATCGCCCTCTGAATCAAGGCAGAACCTGCCGAGAGTGGCGGATGCCCGGGAAAAACGCAGCAACGACGGTACACGCAACGATGCCGCCATCAGGTCGCTATGCCGCAGGTCCATCGTCCTGAGCTGCCCGCGCCACTCCGCGTCGGCGTCCGCGGGCATGCCGTCGAGTTCGCCGGCAATGACCAGCTTTGCCTGCAAGCCACCCGTCCCGGTGTCGAGCGCGAATTCATGCTGTTCGAGGCTGCCGGAGAGCGATGCCAGCAGCGTCTCGAATTCACGGCCGGCCGCCTGCAGCTGCGACGCACGAATTTCGATCCCCAGCGGGTTTTGCTCGCTCGGGGTGTTCCGGATGCTGAGCGACTTGACCGTGGCGTCGAGGTATCCGACATCGCTGCTGTCCAGCTCGATTTGCAAGTGCGGCAGTCCGGCCGCGGGCGCAACGCGGCCGTTTGCGGTCAGCGAGCCGGTGGCGCCCGGCAGGAAGTCGGAGAGGTCGGTGACGGCCGCGCTGAATGTCATGCCGGGCGACTCCCGGAAACTGCCATCCAGCTCGAGGACAGAGTCACCGCTCTGGATCACAAGGTCGTTCGCCATCATGCCGGCATCGTCGATTCGCAACCGGCCGGCGGCGGATACGTCACGGGCGCGAATGTCGCCGTTCAGTCTCGCGATATCGAGATCCAGCCGAAACGGCTCACGCTGGCCGCGCGCAGTAAACTCCGCACTCAAGCGGCCGGGCCAGTCCGGCAATAAAGGCGTTATGACGATATCCCGGGCGTCGAGCGTCGCGGACCACTCACCAGTGCCGCCCCAGGCGATCCTTGCCTCTCCGGTCACATTGCCGGCCAGAACATCGCTGTCCGCGATGCGCAGTGCGGCGTGGTCCAGATCGCCGGTCGCGCTTACACGAAAGCGGCCTTCCGGCAATTCCGGCGTTCCCACGGAAATGTCGCCGCTTGCCACCCACTGGTCGGGCCGCCCACTGACCTGAAGCGTACCGTCCTGACTTTCGATCCGGGCGGCGGCCGGCGCGAGCGGCCATTGCAGGTCGCGCCACGAAAGCGTGCCATCCACGACATTGTTGGCGGGATCAAACGTAGCGGCGCCTTCCACATATCCCGGCGCATTGATCTGCCGCAACTCGAACTGGTCCAGGATCAGGCGCTGATCCGGATAACTGCCGGCAAGACGCCCGGAAACCGGTGACGACCGGGGCCAGCCGGCGATCCATCGTTCGGGATCCAGGCGTTCGATTTCGACAACTGCATCGGTAGTGATTCCGTCAGCCCATCGCAGCTCGCCCGCCAGCTCGAGCGCAAGTTCGTCGGATGTGGCCTCGAGCGCATGCACGTCAAGACCATCCAGGTTGCCGCCGGCACGCGCCGTCAGGTGCGTTCGCGCCAAAGCCTCCGTCACGAGATCGGCTGACAATTCCAGCGTGTAGTCGGTAGGGCGCCCATCGATGGAAACGGCGATGTCCTCAAGCGCGTAGGGCGCCTGCTCATCGAGCAACGGCCAGCTGAGCCGCGGTGCACTCAGCCCCAGGCTGATCACCGCATCGCTCTCGATCGCTGCCACGTCAGCACCTGCACTGAAACCGTGTGTCGGGCTTTGCACATCAATGCGCAAATCGTCCAGGTTGCCGTCGATGCGCATTTCTGCAAACAGGGGCTCATCCCCGGTGACGCCGTCAAACGCGAACTCCACATCACTCTCTGCCTGCACCGCGAACGGCTCCGACAATTCGATATCAGCATTGAGCCGCACCCTGGCATCGGGCCGCACCGCTTCCAGCCGTTCTATCGTCAGACGTTTATGTAACGTGCCAGCCAGTTCCAGTGTCGACAGCAACTCCCGGCTGCCCCCGGGCGTTTCCAGCGTCAGATTGCGCAAAGCAAACTCGTCTACCTGCACAGGTATTGGTAAGCGCAGGCTGGCCAGCAGTGCACGCACAGAAATCGGCTCGTCGTCGTCGACGGTGTCGGCCTCGCGGACGATGACCAGCACGTCATCGACTACCAGCGAATCGACGGTCAGGCGCAAGGGAAAAAAGTCAGGATTAACGGCAAGTCGCACACGGGAGATCTGTACAGCCTGTGCGGCATCTGTATAACTGAACCCGCGCAGTTCGAATCCGCCCGTCAGCGTACCACTGACCGCCGTCGCCGCCAGCCGGCCGGGCAGTGCCTGTTCAGCCCGCGACCAGAGCCAGGATGCACCGGGCGCCGTGTGCAGCAGCCAGTAGTATGTCCCGCCGACGGCCATCAGCAGCACCAGCATGGTTACCAGCAGCCATCGTCCGGCACGCATAATCACAGCAACGGGGATCCCATCGTAAAATGCACGCGCCACGGCCGGCCTTCAACGTCAATTGCCTGGGCAACATCAAGGCGTATAGGTCCAACAATGGAGTACCAGCGCACGCCGACGCCGACGCCCTTTTGCAGGTTGGCGGCGTCCCAGTCATTGAACGCGTTGCCAATGTCAGCGAACGCGGCGACGGACCAGTTGTTATACACCCTGAATTCCGCCTCGACCCCTCCGGCGATAATGTTATTGGAGCCGATATCATTGTTGCTGAGTGACTCGAAGCTGTACCCCCGCACACTGGAACTGCCGCCGGTCTTGAAGCGGTAGATATCCGGAAGCGAGGTAACGGATAACGAAAGCGGCTCGCCGCCGATGTTGAGAGTCAGGTCGTTGACGTCCGCATCCGAGTATCCCGCCTCGGCCCGCAACAGGAACTTCCACCGCTCGCCAACAAGCCAGCTGCGCCGCGTCGAGACATACAGCTGAGTGAAATCGCGATCGGATCCCCAGGCTTCATTGGCCGTAAACAGCCAGGCGCGCTCACGATGCCCTTCCGTGCTGAAACCCTTGCCCCGAATCGAGGGCCAGTCCCATTCGATACCCAGCGCAATGGTGCTGAAGGTATCGCGGAACAGCCGGGAAAATGCGGGATCACTGGCAATTTCAAGAATGCCGGGTTCCGCATCCTCGCCTGTTGTATACCGGAACGATTCACGGACGATTTGCGCAAAGACGGTTTCGAAGATTTGCTGTAATCCCTGATTCCGGTCACGCACGTGCAGCCGGCCGATCCTGGCGTTCAAATCCTGGACATTACCGTTGGCAAGTTTGATAAAACCGTCGGCACTGGGCGAACGCTTTATTTCGAGGTCCTGGTTTTCCGACCGGTACGCCATGCGCGCCGTCCAGAATTGCCGCTTTTCGCTGCGTCGTGGTATCCGGTAGTCGGCGCGAAACGAAAACTCATCGTCGATCTGCCGGTACCCGGTGCCGATGTCGAGCCGATCACCACGAGACGACAGCGGGTGACGACTGTACTGCGCCTGGAGTCTGAAACCGGTGTCCGTGCCCACGCCGATCGCACCCTGCCAGGTATTGCGCGTCTTCGCTTCGAGCGCCACGTGCAGGTCGACGACCGGCGGCGACTGGTCAAACCGTCTTTCCTCGCGGACTTCGATGTCGGTGAAGTTTCCGCTGCGCCAGAGATCGAGGCGATATTGCGCAAGCAGTTCGGCGCTGTACAGAGTACCCGGTTCGAACCGCGGTATTCTTTCGAGCACCCACGGCTCGACCACCTCCTGGTCGTAGTGGATTTGACCGAACAACACCCGGGGCCCGGTGTCGAGCACAAGGTCCAGCCGTGCCGTGCGCCGCGCGAGGTCGAGAGATATCTTGTGCGTTACAAACCCGGCGGTCAGGTAGCCCGACGCACCGGCGGCCTCGAGTGCCGCTTCCTTGCCCTGCTCCCACAGCCGCTGGTTGAGTACGGTACCCGCGCTGAGCGGCCAGTTCCTGCGCCACTCCCGCAACCAGCCATCATCCTTGCCACCGCCCTCTGCCTCTATCGCGACTTCGGAGACGACAATCGGTGGTCCCCGCCGGATGCGTATTTCGAGACGCCAGCGATCTTCGCTACTTTGCGTCAGGGTGGTTTCAATCTCCGGGTCGTAATAGCCGTAGGGTTTCAGCGCCTCGCGCGTGCGCTCCTCGGCCTGCCCGGTAATTTGCTCAAAGCGGCGCGGCGATATCTGCCTGTTGCCGGTCAGCGCGAACTGTTCGACGTGCGCACGGACATTGGATAACAGTGGTTCCTGTACACCCTTGATGACATAAGTGATGGTATTTGCAAACGTCGCGGGCGCGAACAACAGAATAACGATCGCGGCCAGTGCGCGGCTAAAGCGTGTTTGCGGCATCGGGGGCGTGCTTCCGGGTTGCGGCCGAGCGGCGGATTGTAAAACTGGCGTGGCGTCGATCACCGTCTTTCCGGGATGAATTGTAGTCTGGCCAAAGGGACAACGCGGCCCCTATGGATGGCGTTTGGCGGAACCGGGCAACGCGCCCGGAGAGGCCCGCCGCACCGGATTTGACATCATACACCGCGACAAGTTGTCACAAATTGACACCTTGCCCCGCACGTGCCACGATCCATTAGTGACAAAGGCACACCCTTCGAAAGAAGGGGCCGCAAAGCCACCGGTCTACGGGGAAACCTACGACAGCGGGGTTGCCAATACGTTAAGACGTAGCGACGGCGTTCGCCGTTCGCGCAACCTCCAGATCCAGGCAATCCCGGGCACGTATTCTGACCCGTGGCGACGGAATGTTGTTCCGTCGGCGCGGCTGCCAAGCCCGATCCCCGACCACCGATTGTTGCCTGGAGCATCAATGTCCGCAAATACGCTCAGGAAGTCCGGCGCTTACCGCGTCCGTCCACCGGCGGAGCCGACCGTCGTCCGGCCCCACAGTGTCAACGAATTGCGCGCAGTCCTCGATGCCGGCGCAAACCTGCCTGCCGCCTTTCCGGCCCATGGGTTCCGGCAGTTCGGCGACTGAATGCAACACAGCCATCGCCGGTACCGTTATCGATCTGACTGCCATGAACCAGGTCAGCGACATCGATCTGCACGATTACACCGTAACGGTGCAGCCCGGCGTACGCCTGCGCGACCTGGCAGCGACGCTCGCTGAACAGGGTCTCGAACTGGAGGGCAGCTACGATCTTGCGAACCGTACGGTTGGCGGTGCGGTTGCCGGTGGGTGTATCGGCCCGGCCATCGGTGATGATGGCGCATTGTTCGCCTCGCAAGTGTGCAATCTCAAGCTGGTCACTCCGAGCGGCACCCAGTTGTCAGTCGGCGAAGAAAAACGCAATTTACTGAGTGCCATGCGGTTGAGCTACGGCATGCTCGGCATCATTCACGAAATCACGTTGCGTGTACGGCCGATCCAGCCGTTTTCTGTCTCACACCGGCGCTGCACGATCAGCCAGTTCGCAGCGGCGTCGGAAAAACTGGCGCGTACCCGGGTCGGCGTCAAGTTCTACCTTATGCCGTTTCGCGATCGCGTCTACCTCGACCTGCGCCGCTATGACGACACGGCCGCTGACAGCGGACGGCTTCCGTGGCGGCTCAAGGACTGGGGCGAAAGCACGGTGCTGCCCCATGTTTTCAAGTCGCTGAACCGCATCGTACCCATCGCCGGCGTCCGTTACCGGCTCATCGACGAGATCAGCAAGGTTACCCAGGGGCTGGTCAACAACCGGCTGGTTTCGCACGGCAGCAATTCGGCAACGCAGTCCAGCGGCAGCCGTGCGGGCCGGCTGCACTACTCAACCTGGCTATTCCCCGCCTCGGACTTCTCTATCGTCGTGCAAGCCTACCGGGACTTTTGCATACGCATACAAGACGACAGCGGGTTTCGCTGTGACATGCCAACCATGGGCTTTCGCCTGAACCAGGACCAGAGCGCATTGCTGTCACCGGCATTTGACGAACCGATGATCGCCGTGCGGGCCATGTCGACGCAGGAAAGCGGCTGGGAGGATTTTGCCATCGACTTCGCGAATTTCGCCCAGCACTGGGGGGGCTTGCCGCTGTTCAACCAGTCGCGAAGCCTGCAGTCCGACTATGCACGGGAAATATTTGGCAGCCGTCTCGAGTTCTTCCGTAAGATGCGCCGGCGGCTGGACCCGGACAACCGCATGGATGAATCCGTTTTTGTCGCAGTACTTCCTTTAGACGTACTGGCGCTTTCTTAAGGGCCGTACGGGCGGGGAGTCTTTTGGCGGAATGGCTGCTTTCGGTCCGGATTCTTTTGGTTTAAGGACCGCGTCCGCCGCACCGGTACCCCCTGCCGGGAGCCCTTTGAAGGAATGGCTCCCTTGGTCCGCTTTATTTCCATCAAAGGGCCCGTCCGCACCGGTACCCCCTGTGGGGAGGTCTTCGGGGGAATGGCTCCCTTCGGTCCGCTTTATTTCCCCCAAAGACCTCCCCACAGGGGGTACCGGTGCTCCTCAATGCTCGAACGGACACTCCGGTAAGTGCCAATGGCGCGATGGAGGATTATTCATGAACGGCACACAGACAGGGGCGGAGGTGTGCCCCGGGGAGGGCTTTTCAGGGCTGTGCCGGACAGGGACGTCCGGCACAGAGCGTACAGGGACGTATTCACAGCGTCCCTGAAAAGCCCTCCCCGGGGTGCGCCTCCGCTTACCACCGCAGCCGACCGTTCATGAATCATTCTGACCGCCAACCCCGGGCCGCGCCTTCGCCTGCCGCCAAAGCCGAACGTTCATGAATAATCCGGGCCGCGAGTTCGCCGGCAAGAAGCCGATATCCGGGCCGTCCAACGCGGCCTTGTATCTGGTGCAATCGGACTTAATCCAAATCCCGTGGTCGCGCATCTAAGGGAATGACCGCGGATTGCGGTGCACGGTGATTCGGCGACGGATTTTTCTCTTACTGCCGTTTTTCCAAGGCATTTATTCAGGTTTATCCCGATCTGCAATAGCACTTGCGCAATACTTATCTAGTGTTATACTTAACTACAACACTAATTGACCAGGACGCTCCAATGGCCCACTCCCTGAATCGCAGCATCGCCGGACTGACGGCGCTTGCGGCCGCCCTGCTCGTCGCAGGTTGCGGCGTTGGCGAGGCTAAAGTTGACGATGGCATGGACGCGGTCGCCGAGCACACGCCGTTGCCGGTGCAGAGCGTTGCGGCGCGCTTTTCCGACCTGTATGCCCTCTATCACGCGACCGCGAATGTCGCGGCGGACGGCGAAGCGCAGGTGCCGGCCCGTATCGCCGGCGAAGTCGTTGAAACGCTGGTCGAGGAAGGCGATCGTGTTGTCCAGGGCCAGTTGCTCGCGCGTATCGATGCCGGGCGGCTTGAAATTCGCCTGCGCAAGACTGAAGCGGAGTTCCTGCAGCGCCAGGGTGAGTACCAGCGCCAGGTGAGCCTGCACGAGCGCGGGCTTGTCAGCAGCGCTGCCTTCGAGAGCCTCAAATTTGAAGTTGCCGAGCTCAAGGCGGCAATGGAGCTGGATCGGCTGAACTACCGGTATTCAGAGGTCCGCGCGCCAATCGCCGGTGTTATTGCGAGCCGGCATATTGTGGCCGGGCGACGTGCTTAATCAACGGCGAGCTGGCGTTTCGTATCGTCGATACATCGCGCCTGATCGCGGAGCTCAAGGTTCCACAAACGGAGCTGGCCCTGTTCCGGGCTGGTCTCGATGTATCTTTGACGGTCGACGCGGCGCCAGGGGAACAATTCGAGGCTACGATCGCGCGTCTCAGCCCGACCGTTGACACGGCAAGCGGCACGTTTCGCGCAACGGTCTATATCGACAACCCTGACCGGGCTCTTGTCCCTGGCATGTTCGGGCGATTTACCGTCTATTATCACAAGTATGAGCAGGTGCTGACCGTGCCGTCGCAAAGCATCGAGCATGAAGACGGAGAAAGTATCGTTTACGTTGTCAAAGACGGCATAGTCGAGCGCAGGCGGGTCAAGGCAGGCATCGAAAGCGGCGACCAGACGCAGATTCTTTCGGGCCTTGAGGCTGGCGAAGAAGTCGTTAACTCCGGCGTCAGCGGGCTTCGTGACGGTTCACGGGTACTCGCGAGCTCCGGCACGCCCGGCCGCACCGGCGCCTGAGACATCACAAGAACGGGGAAGAACCAACCATGCGAATCACCGGGATTACAGCGGTCATGGCCGCTGTCGCTTTTCTGGCTGCCTGTAACCAGCGCGAGGGCGAAAAAGAAGAAGAATCGGCACCGGCTATTCCTGTCGAAGTGGCGACACCCTCGAGGGCAGACATTTATGCAACGCATACCGGCACCGCCGCCGTCGAGGCATTTGCCGAAGCTTTGGTCGTCGCCAAGGTCGCCGGCGAAATAGAGGCAATCCATGCCGAGGAAGGTGACGACGTCGATGGCAGGCGACCTGCTGGCCCGCCTCGATGGCGACCGTCTGCGGCTGCGACCTCGCCCAGGCCGATGCGCGGCTGCAAAAACTGCGACGCGACTTCGAGCGCAACCAGGATCTCAAGGACCGCAGCCTCATCAGTGCCGGCGATTTTGAAAAAATCCAGTATGAAATGGAGGCACTGGAAGCGACCCGGGACCTCGCCAGGCTGGAGCTGAGCTATACGGAAATTCGCGCGCCAATAAACGGTGTAGTTTCGGAACGACTGGTCAAGACCGGCAACACCATTGAAGTCAATGCCCCGATGTTTCGCGTGACCAGTCTGGAGCCGCTTGTTGCTTATTTGCACATTCCGGAAAAGGAATATCGTCTCATCGAGCCAGGCATGCCGGTAACACTCGATGTCGATGCGCTGGCGGACAAGTCTTTCGGCGCCACCGTGGCTCGCGTCAGTCCCGTTGTCGATCCATCTACGGGTACTTTCAAAATAACGATAGAGGTATCCGACCCGACGCGTCGGCTCAAGCCCGGCATGTTCGCGCGCGTCAACATCGTATCCGATATGCGCGCCCAGGCACTGCAAATTCCGCGTAACGCGATTATCGAGGGGGACGTCGCGCGAAATCGTATCCCGTCGTCAATGGCGAGACGGCCGAAAAGCGTCCTGTCGTAACCGGGTACTCGAACCAGGGGCATGTCGAAATAGTTGAGGGCCTGAGCGATGGAGAGCATGTTGTCGTTGTGGGTCACAACGGGCTGCGTGACGGTTCGAAAGTGAATGTCATCGGCAATGTCAACGACGACACCAGCGCGGTTGCCGGCCAGACACCGTCGCAGAACGACGAAAGCTGAAGGGACCCCGACCATGCGGCGACTGATTGAAATAGCAACGGAACGCAGGGTCACCATCGCGATGGTGACAACGGCGATTGTATTGTTCGGCCTTGTGTCCCTGTCACGGCTGGACGTCAACCTGCTGCCTGATGTTTCTTATCCAACCATTACGATTCGCAGTGAACTCACAGGCGCCGCCCCGCTCGAAGTCGAAAACCTGCTGACGAAGCCGATCGAAGAAGCTGTCGGCGTAATCCGCAATGTGCGGCTCGTGCGCTCCGTGTCGCGCTCCGGGCAGTCAGATGTAACGCTCGAATTCGTCTGGGGCACCGACATGGACATTGCCGGGGTGGATGTTCGAGAGAAGGTCGATGTTCTCGAACTTCCGCTGGAAGCCAGCCGTCCTCTTTTGCTGCGTTTCGACCCGTCGACCGAGCCGATCATGCGTTTCGGCCTGCGTTTGAAGGAGACGGAATCAGGCGGCAGGGACGTAACGGCCAGCGAGGCAACGCTGAAGATGCTGCGCCGCCTTGCAGAGGATCGCATAAAGAATGACCTGGAAGCCGTCGAAGGTACCGCGGCGGTAAAAGTCAGCGGCGGCCTGGAGGACGAAATCCAGATTCGAGCCGACCAGCAGAAACTGTCGCAGCTGGGCATCAGCATTGAGCAGATTGCCAACCGGATCCGCGCGGAAAATGTGAACCTTTCAGGAGGACGTCTTGAGGAAGGGAGCCAGCGTTTCCTGGTCCGTACGATTAACGAATTCGAGGAAGTCGACGAATTTGCCGACGCCATAATTGCCAATGTTGCCGGGCGGCCGGTCCACCTGCGCGACGTCGCAACCGTTACGCGAGGCTTCAAGGAGCGCCAGGCAATAACGCGCATCAACGGTCGCGAATCGGTCGAGCTGGCCGTCTACAAGGAAGGCGATGCCAACACGGTACAAATTGCACGGCGTGTCGCTGCGCGCACCGAGGATATCCGGAAGACCCTGCCTGACAACCTTGAACTGACCCTGGTCTACGACCAGTCTACGTTTATCGCCGCCGCGATCGACCAGGTAACGTCCGCTGCAATCATTGGCGGCCTGCTTGCCATTATCGTGCTCTATGGATTCCTCAGGAATGCCCGTGCCACGAGCATCATTGCAATGGCGATACCGATTTCCGTCATCGGCACCTTCCTTTGATGTACAGCAACGGCGTGTCGCTGAACATCATGTCACTGGGAGGCATTGCACTTGCTGTCGGCATGCTCGTCGACAACGCGATCGTTGTGCTCGAGAACATCGTGCGCAAGAAGGAACAGGGCGAAAGCACTGTTGCCGCCGCTCGCAATGGCACTTCAGAAGTGTCCGGAGCTGTCGTTGCATCGACATTGACCACCATCGCCGTGTTTTTCCCGATGGTTTTTATCAGCGGCATCGCCGGGCAGCTGTTCCGGGACCAGGCGCTTACCGTTACGTTCGCATTGCTGCTATCGCTGCTGGTTGCTCTGACGCTGATACCGATGCTGGCAGCACTGGGCGCCGGGTCGCGCTACCAGGAGCCGACCGGGGAAGTGCCGGCCGGCCGTTTCACGCGCGGCGTTGCCGCCATCGTCCGGCTGGTCCGCTACATCGGTTTCCTGGTCGGTCGCCTGCTCGGCTTGCTCCTCTGGCCGCCGGCAGTTCTGATGCAGGCGCTGTACAAGGGCGCTGCGCGCGCATACGAACCGATGCTGGCCTGGTCCCTGCGCCATCGCGGTGCCGTGGTCGGCGCTGCAACAGTGGTCTTCGCGCTGACAATGTTGCTCGTGCCGCGGCTCGGCAATGAGCTGATCCCGCAGCTATCGCAGGGTGAATTCGACCTGGCTCTGCGGCTGGCTCCGGGCACGCCGCTGCTGGAAACTGACCGCGTCATGCGTTCGGCCGAGAGTGCAGCCGGCGAACTTGACGGCGTAGCTCTCACGTACTCGGTTGCCGGCACGGGCAACCGTCTCGATGCCAACCCGGTGGATGCAGGCGAACACAGCGGCACACTGAGCATTACACTGCAGCCGGGGTCCGGGCGCGACGAGGAAGCGCGCGTCATGGCGGCACTTCGGTCAAACGTTGAATCGATACCGGGGACCTCTTTTGAATTCCGGCGTCCGTCGCTGATGACCTTTTCGAGTCCCCTGCAAATTGAAGTCTCAGGGTTCGATCTCGATTCGCTTGATCGCGTCAGCCAGGCCATCGTTGCACAGCTCGATGCCAACGACCGCTTTACCGATATTCGTTCGAGCATCGAGCAGGGAAACCCGGAAATCCAGATCCGTTTCGACCAGGAGCGTGCCGCCCGGCTTGGTCTGTCGGTACGCGATATAGCAGACCTCGTCGTTGCCAACGTGCGCGGCGAACTGGCAACCCGCTATACATGGCGCGACAAGAAGATCGATGTTCTTGTCCGGAGCATCGACACTGATCGCGCAAGCATTGACGATATCCGCCGCCTGATCGTCAACCCGGCGGCCGCGCGCCCCGTCACTCTCGACGCCGTTGCCGATATCGTCGTTGCAAAGGGCCCAGCCGAAATACGACGCGTTGCCCAGTCCCGTGTCGCCATTATCAGCGCCAACATCGACTATGGAGACCTCGGATCCGCGGCAGCAATTGCCCGGTCGATTATCGACAGGACGCCGATGCCGTCGGGCATCAGCGCGCTGGTAACCGGCGAAAACGAGGAAATGCAGGAATCTTTCACGTCGCTGCAGTTCGCACTGATACTGGCCGTGTTTCTCGTGTACCTCGTGATGGCGTCGCAATTCGAATCGCTGATCCATCCGTTTGTCATCCTGTTTACGATTCCGCTCGCCCTCGTTGGCGCTGTGCTGGCGCTGTTCCTGACAGGCACGACGATCAATGTCATCGCGTTCATCGGCGTCATCATGCTGGCGGGTATCGTCGTCAACAACGCAATTGTACTTGTCGACCTGATCAACAAGTTGCGCGCGGGCGGCACGGAGAAGTTTGCGGCGATTCGCGAAGCCGGCCGCGCCCGCCTGCGGCCGATACTGATGACGACGCTGACGACCGTGCTTGGCCTGCTGCCGATGGCGCTCGGCTTCGGCGAAGGTGCTGCACATCCGCACACCAATGGCCATAACGGTTATCGGCGGATTGCTGGTGTCAACCGTACTGACACTGGTCGTAATCCCGGTTGTCTACTCACTGCTGGATCGCAAGCGCTTCGAACCTGCCAGCGAAAGCTGGTCGCCGCAGCCGGTACCTGCCGGGGGACGCTGAGCTTATGCAGCAGCCTGAATTTTATTACCAACGTCTTGCCGGATCCCGCAGGATGGCCTATGAACGCATTGGCGGTTTCTGCAGCAAGGGGTTCCCGAGCCTTACCGTTGGACCACACCGGAGTTCCTTGTGAAACATACCGAACTCGCATTGCAACGTCCGGTGACGACAGTCGTTTTTTTCGTGGCTCTCGCGCTTGTCGGATTGATCGCATCACGACTGCTGCCGCTTGAAAAGTTCCCGGACATCGAATTCCCCGGCATCTTCATCCAGATACCGTACGACGGATCGACACCGGAGGAAGTCGAGCGCCTGATCACCAGGCCTGTCGAGGAATCCCTGGCCACCCTGAGCGGCGTCGAGCGCATGCAGTCCACGTCGAGCGACAACATGGCGCAGATATTCCTGCAGTTCGGCTGGGATCAGAGCATGGGTGCCAAAGGCATCGAGGCGCGCGCCAAGGTAGATGGCATACGGCATCAGCTACCCGCGGATGTACGACGGGTATTCATTTTCACCGGTTCGTTGTCAGACCAGCCGGTGTTGCAGTTACGCATATCAAGCGAACGTGACCTGTCGGACAGCTCACGAGTTGCTGGATCGTTTGCTCAAAAGGCGCATAGAGCGAATCGAAGGTGTCTCGAGGGTCGAACTGCAGGGCGTCGATCCGCGTGAGATTCGAATCCTTATGAACGCGGATCGCCTTGCGGCGCATGGCGTAAACATTGATTCTGTTCGGCAACTTCTGGAGCGCAGCAACTTTGCCGTCAGCGCCGGCCGCATCACCGACAATGGTGAGCGATTCAGCGTACGGCCCAATGGTGACTTCACGTCAGTGCAGCAGATTCGCGATATCGTTATCAACGATGGCAACCTGCGCCTGCGCGATGTTGCCGACGTGGAGTTACGCAGCCCTGATCGCGATTATGGAAGGCACCTCGACCGCAGCTATGCCATCGGCGTAGTTGGCGGCAATCCCACCGGCGCGAACATGGTCGAAGTAACAGACCGGGTGATGCGCGAAGTGGCCGAAGTCGCCAAGCTGCCCCAGATGCAGGGCATCCAGATCTTCGATCTCGACAATCAGGGCGATGCCGTCAAGGAGTCACTGGCCGATTTGCTGAATGCGGGCCTGGTCGGCGCGTTGCTTGCCATCGTCGTCCTGTACCTGTTCCTGCGCCAGCTTTCCACCACCTTGATCGTGACCGCCGCAGTACCGTTCTCGCTGCTGATTACGCTGGGCGCGCTCTACTTTTTTGACCTGAGCCTGAACATGCTGACCACCACGCGCTCGATGCTGGGCAGTCGGCATGCTCGTCGACAATGCCGTTGTCGTCACGGAGAGCGTATTCCGGCATCGCAGCATGGACCCCGAGCATCCGTTCGAGGCGACGTACAACGGCGTAAAGGAAGTCGGCATGGCGGTCATCGCCGGCACGGCAACCACGATCATCGTGTTCCTGCCAATCATGTTCGGGATAAAGACGGATATCACGGTATTCCTGACGCATGTCGCGGTAACAATTATTGTCGCGCTGCTGGCATCGCTGTTGATCGCGCAAACCCTCGTACCTATGTTGGCCGCGCGCATTTCTGCACCGCCAACGCCGAAAGAAGGCGCCTTGATTTCACGGCTGTCCGGCCGCTACGTACGCTCTCTGAAATGGATCCTGGTGCATCCGTGGAAAACGTTTGGCGGTATTCTTCTGGTCTGTGTCATAGGCGTTATGCCACTGGTCTTGCAACTGGTGAAATTCGACGCTTTTCCGCAGGATAGCGGGCGTCGCCTGTACATGCCTTACCGCATTGAGGGCCAGCATCCACTGGAACGCGTCGAGTCTGCAGTCAACGAGATTGAAAGAGACCCTGTTTGCGAACGAGGGAAGAAATCAGATATCCGGTCTGTTTACACATACTTTAACAAGGGATCGGCAAGTTCAACGATATTACTCACCGAGGACGACGACGCAACGCTCTCAACCAGCCAGGTCATCGAGAAAATCCGGGCAAACATGCCGGTACTTGCCATTGGCAAGCCCAGTTTTGAATTCGACCAGCAGGGAGGCGGGGACGGCTTCAGTGTCCAGATCAGTGGAGATTCGACGTCCCGGCTGAATGAGCTTGCTGCGGACATTACGCGTATCCTCTCCGGTGTTGAAGGTCTACGGGATTTACGCACCGATGCCGAGACGGCCGACCGGGAAGTGCGGGTCAGCATCGATCGCAGCCGGCTGCTGGCCGCCGGGCTAACGACCGCGGCTATAGCCGACGCAATATCCGTTTGCCATGCGCGGCCAGAACCTGCGTGAGATTCGCTCGGAGCAGGGCGAAGTACGAGGTGCGGCTCGCGTTCCGCGCCGAACAAGCAAGCGACCGTAGAGCAACTGGCCGACCTGCCGTTGTATTCCGCCGACGGCCAGCGCATTACACTGGGCAGCATTGCGAGTTTCACGGTAGCGCAGTCGCCGGATTCAATACGCCGTACGGACCGCCAGACGTCCGTCATACTGTCCGCAAATCTCATCAACGATCATTCGCTCGAGGACATCCGCCCAACTGTCGAGAACCTGATGAACGAATATTCATTGCCGTCCGGCTACCGCTGGAAATTCGGCCGCGGATTCGAACGTCAGGACGAGACCCAGCAAATGATGGCACAGAATATATTGCTGGGCATCGCATGCATATTCCTCGTAATGGCAGCGTTGTTTGAGTGCATTCGCTGTTCCCATTCTCGATCATCCTGGGCTCGATAGTCTTTTCAGTTTTTGGTGTATTCCTTTTCTTTGCTGCGACCGGCACGACTTTTTCGTTCATGGCATCGATCGGCATCATGATTTTGATCGGTGTGGTCGTAAACAACGGCATTGCGCCGGTCGATCACATCAATAACCTGCGTCAACAGGGTCTGCCCAGGAATGAAGCAATAGTCGAAGCCGGCAGGGATCGCCTGCGCCCGATCCTGATGACCGTTGCAACGACATCGTCGGACTGTCGCCATTGGCTATTGGCTCCACCCAGGTTGGTGGTGACGGCCCCCCGTACTACCCGATGGCACGTGCCATCATCGGCGGACTGGCTTTTTCAACCGTCGTCTCGCTGCTGGTCGTGCCGGCCTTGTACGCGTACTTCGACACGCTGGCGGGATGGGGCCGCAAGGTGATGCGGGTCGCAAACCGCGGCAGCGCGGCACCCGGACGGCCTGAACCCGAAATCCCGGACCCATTGTCCGGCTGATCCGGACCGCCGCGGCCAGCAGCAGGCATGCCAGCAACGGCAGTGCAGCGGCACCGCCGCCACCGCGACTGCCGACCACAATGACCTCAGGGGCGGATGGATCATCGCGTTCATAGTCCTCCAGCGGCAGGAACGACAATTCTGACGTATCGGCCGGGCCGAACTCTGCCAGGAACGCACCGTCTATAGCGTCATAAAGCTCAATCAGTATGTCGGTGCATCCCGCCGGTACGGTCGCCGGACGTCAGGCTCGGTGACAGATGGCGTTGCTCGTCATCTGCGTGCACCAAACGCTAGACATTGGGTGACAGTGATTTCATTCAGGAATCTGCCCTCTGAGTGCAGAGATGAACAGAGATGGAAAAGTAGATGGTATTGGTGAAATTTTTTTCCATGCTGCGAAAAGTAGCCATCGCCGTTGTCATCATTGAATATACTGAAACTCTGTGTGTAGAACTAGAAGTCATTGACAGAGTTGAACGCACAGAACTCTGACAGAGTTGACTTCCAATGCAGAGACGGCTGCTTCTGTCTAGCAGTAAAGGATCGAGTGTGAACGCGGATGACAGACAGAGTGTAACTGCTCTGTCTGCCCGTCACAGAGTTGAACGCGTGTGGGAATGACTGCGTTAGGAAGAAATCCCGTGTTTCCAACGAAGGCCTCAACGCGGCTGAATACTGGCAGCCAAATTCCACAGAAGAGTGTCAGGAGTTCTAAAGCAAGGTTAGCTGAGTGGACTCTTCACAGAGCAGTTTCTGTGTATCAATCTGTGTGCGTTCAACTCACAGAGTGTGACGCCCTCCTTCGTTCGTTGGACTATCTTCGTGTGTGTGTGAGTGAAGACTCTGTCAGAAACTTCCTTGTGTTGTGCGTTCAACTCACCGAGTTGAACGCGGATGGAAGGTGGGAACGCCGCTCAGTCTGTTTGTGTGTGTGGACAGCCGCCATTGCACAGTGTGGAAACGGTCCCCTAATTGACAGAGGCGGCCTGTCTGTGTATGAACTCCCGTGTGTGGACTCCGAGGAAGGACTGAATGGGAGCGGGCGGCAGCCCAGAGTGTGAGTGTGAGTGAGTGTGTCAGAGTGTAACAGGGTGTGAGAGTGTGAGTGACTGTGTGTGCTGTGTGTGAAGGCAGATGAAGGGCTGGAACGCTGGGAAGTGCACTGCACTCAGTGGACATTGGAAGGTCTGCCTTTCTGTTTCCAAATGGACAGTCAGCTCTGTGAGTGGTCCAAAGGCGGATGTCTGAAGGAGCGCTTGGCAGATCGTTCTAGTGTTCGAACTAGCTGTCCGATGAAGGCTGCTTGAATCACACATCCCATTCACTGTCGCGAACAGGTCGGTCAAGTCCATGTGAATATTCCACCTGTCAGCTGAGGGTGCACGCTCACACTTGGTGTCTGCGCGCATTGTGCACACGCAGGGCACTGTCTTCGCTGTCTGCGTGCGCTGAGTTCAGCTTCCGCTTTCAATCTGCTTCTGGGATGATGACTGCATTTGGGCTTTCGTTCCCAGGACGGTACATACACCAGGTAGCTGACGGCCGCACTATGCACACGAAGATATCACATTGTCCATTGCACAGAGAGTCCACCGTGGAGCGCGTTCTGACGGCTGTGGGATCTGTCCACGCACTGCGATTTCCACCGTGAGTTCAGCAGCGAGTTAGTGGAGATGCGCTTTGGCCTGTGTGTTCGTATGAGGGCGTTCGCTGGTGTGGAGCCTTTGGGTGCTTCGTTTGCAGTGTGGAAACGGGCCTCCAGGCCTCTGCTCGCCGATGCAGTGGCCGTGTGAGTCGTATGCGAGTTCGGCGAAGCAATGAAGACGCTGCGGCGGCGTTTCAGGACAGATTCTGTGAGCGGTTTCATGGCTGGTTTTTATTACCAGTCGCTACGGAGCTGGATGATTTTGGTTGATGGATTTTTTGGGAAACTCTGTGATGAATCAACTGTCCATCTCACGTTGAACAGCCGCTGCAGTAATCTGAGTGAAGCTGTATCCTTTTCCAGAAGCTGTCGAAGTGTGAGTGGGTGCAGCCATGTGGTGAAAGCGGCGGGGAAATCTGCTTTCTCAGATGCAGAGCCACGCAAAGGTCCGGGTTTTGACATCACCATTTGGCCAAGGGCATGCTGCTTCAGCAGTGCAATCAGAGGACGGTAACGGTTCGGTTTTAAATGCATTTTGCGAAAATTGATCGGCAAACGGAAGTCGCGTCGCTTCCTTTTTCGCCGATAATTGCAATAACAGCGCCGACGGATTCACGGATCGACTTTCCGCCATTACTGAAAGCGGATGGCTGCGGCAGGAAGCGTTGGCCGATCAGCTGCTGTTCTTTTGTCTTTTACTGCGGATAAGCACCACGGCGCGTATACTCTGCTCACCTCCGCAATCGCCGGAACGAACCGATGATTGTCAGTTTTCGCCAGCCCGGTGCATCCAGCCGCGATCTGTCGCCATCGGCTTTGCTTTGTCGGCAGTTCGTAAATTTTAGCGTTACGGCCGCCGCCACTTCGCTTCACGGTAGCGAGTATCGGCTGGTGAGGAAGGTCTGCTGTAATGGCTTGTAGTTTCATCCCCTGACGATCGGTATGAATAATGGCAGTGGAACAACTGGAACGCGGTTGTTGTTTTCAGCAATGTCGGTAGCCTGCCGGTATTCCCAGGTTTTTCTGCAAACTCCTGCCGGCGTGTTCCGGAAGCGCTGGAAGTTTTGTCGATCGCCCCGGTTGGGGGAAGCAGCATCCGCCGACCGATCGAATTTTCCAGCTGCTCCGCGACCTCGACGATCAGCCTGTCGCCGGCGGGGTGGCCGCAGGTATCGTTAACGTACTTGAACTGGTCAAGATCGATAAATAACAGGGCGCCCTTGTTTCGCGTACGGCCGGCGCTGCTGATGCACTGCTCTAACTCCTCGACAAAGCGCCGCCGATTGATCAGTCCTGTCAGCGCATCATGATTTGCAAGCTGCAGCAGTCTTGCATCCCTTTCACCCAGCGCGCAGGCCGTAGTCTCAAGTGCCTCCACTATTTCCGAAATCTCCCGGTGTGCCGCCGGCTTGAATCTCACGGCGAGATTGCCCTTTGCCAGCTCGGCGATCGGCTGCTGCAGGTCCGATATAGCACTCAGCGCGCGGCGCAGCGACTGTCCGAGGAAGCCGGATAACACAAGCAGCACGACCAACGCTACCGCCGCCAGCTTGATATTGCCGACCAGGTTGTTGTGAAACTCGGCGAAGTCAACATTCAGTTCATGTAGCCGACCAGGTCCATGGAACTGTTCTGGTTATCGCTGGCCGGATCGAAATCAAACAGCCCGTCATTCGCAATCGACTCCGTCCAGATCGGCGCATAGATCTCGAACGCGCGGGATTCCAGGATACTGGTCTTCAACAGGTACGGTGTGGCATTGCCGGCGAGGTTTGCGACCTGCTCTATTGTTTCGTCAGGAAGGACATCAACCTGTGCGTCCCCGGCACCGGAATCTTGTGGCAACGATTCTATCTCGGAACCGTCAAGCCGGAAGTACGTTACCCGCTCGATCTCCGGATACCTCTCTATGTAGCTTTCTATTCGCAGTGTCACCTCCCCGTCGCCGGGCAAATAGAATGGCGCACCCAGTTCGTGAAGCTCTTCGGTCCACTGCAGCGCCCAGCGGCTGGTATCTCTTCTGCAGTATCGTACCTTGCCGACGTACAGTCCGGCAATTGCCAGTACGCCGATGACGGCCGTAATCAGGATTTGCAGCGACAGGATCTCGTGTATCAACACACGCTTGCCACGGGCCTTCAGCAGCCGCGCCGTTTCGTCGCGCGGCAGCTTGCGAAAGCGCAGTGACCACAACCAGCGTTTCATCGTGATGGCTCCGCGGCCGGTCCGTACGAAATGCGCATCTGGTTGAGCGGTGAAATCGCGGGGATCTCATTGATACCACCATTGTGAATACGGTTCAGCAGCAGCATTATCGTCCGGGCGATATCATCCTCGTCCGCGGTCGTACTCAATGCCGCGCCCAGCTCCAGCAGGTTGTCGCTGAATACGGCTACCTGAACGCCGTGGCGTGCCGCGTAGTCCATCATCTCCGTCAGGACACTTGGACTCAGGATGCGATTATCGGGAAACAGCCAGAAGGCATCGATGCTGGGGATCATGCGGTTGAAATGGTAAAGCGCCTCACGGTCCGAGTTCGCGATTCGGGACTCGAACCTGAGTTCGTTTGCGGACGCTGCCTGACGCGCCTCGTCCAGCAATGCATCATGCCCGGGACCCACAATGGCACCGACGCTCGCAAGTCCCGGCGAAATTTCGCGCCACGCGGCAAGTTGCTTGTCGAGCGGGGGCAGCACGGCCACGCCGCGGATGCGCTCTCCGCCAAGCTCGTTGTCAGTTGCATCAAAACTGTGCGTACACGACTGGAACAGTGGTGTAGTCGCGAGCATAGACAGCGGCCCGTAATCCGATGGCCACTATTGCGCCAGCGCTGAATTCCGTGATGCGGGCGAATGCGTCGCGCGGCGACAGGCTGCGATCACTCAAATCATAGATTTCCCGATTTTCGAGCAGTTCGCCAAGGGCCAGCGCTACCCGTTCATACGCCGGTGCACGGCTACTCAAGAGGACGGCGACCGGCGGCGCATAGGTTGTCGGTGCAGGCGGCGGCGGCTCCGGCACGGGTTCCGGGCGCGGCACGGGCGCAGGCGCAGGCGTCTCCTGTTGCGGCGGCGGGGCAGGCGGTGGTGCCGGCACTTCCTCGGGTGGCGGCTCCGCGGGCGGCGGCGAGAGCAACGCGCAGCCTCCGACCTGAAGCAGCAACAGCAATGACAGCAGACGAAATCGCACTGTATTGAATCCCCGGGGCTCTGGCATGGCGGGACGGCCGATTCGCGCGGCAATCCACCGCTATCACGCCGATACAACACCTCAGAATATAGACGCGCGAGCGCCGTACAATGACTTGGTGTCTCCACCTACCGGCAGGACTGCCGCACCGGTCCTCGGTGCTGGCGGGTAGCCGGCGCGGATGCGACCGCATATGGGCCGGCGCAGCCTGCCGGCATTCATGGCCCGCGCCCCTGGCCTTGTTATGTCAACCCGCCGGGCGCCGCGGGCCTTGTGCCCCGGCCGCGGGACGTGGGGGTCCTGCCTGCACGATTCCGCGGCTGGCTCGGTCGACAGGTTGTTTCGGACTGTGAAAGGCTCTGGCGCGTATGAAAAAGGCACAGCTTTCGAAAGGAAGCGTCGCAAAGCCACCGGTCTACGGTCTTAACTAGGACAGCGGGGTTACCATCATGAACTTCTTGCTGGGCATTACGCCCTGGCCTGTACTATCGGCACTTCTATGGATCGTGCTGGCAGTCAGTGCCCTCTATCTCGCCCGGCCCACCGCGCACGAAGCGATTCGCGCCGCGGCCCGGGCCCTGCATCGCAGCTTTCGCCTGGCATCGGCCGCGATTCGTGTTGCCGAGCGCAATCTCGCCACGCGTAACCGCGAGGTACTGCTCGCGGCCGGACGCGAAGCCAAGGAACGTGTTGTCGAGCGCGAGTTCGAGCGCGTCAGTGAAAGCGTCCGGCGCGACCTTGCCAACTATGCGACCTTGCATCGCAAACTCTCCGATTCGATAGCGCGTATCGAAGACGATCACCACGCCGCGGTTGACGTTCCGCCGGAACCGCCCGGCTGGGTCAAGGCCGTCGAAGCCGTCGCGAACATCGATGCGCGTGAGGGCCGGGTCGAAGTCGGAAACATACTCGGCGATATCCACAAGTCACTCATCAAGGCGCATCACGAAGCGATGGCGCTGTACCGCAAGGCGAGCAGCCAGCGACATGCCCTGTTGCATCGCATGCGTCCTGACTGGCGGCGCATTCAACAGTCGCTGGACCAGGTCGGAAAGAGTGTCGATAGCCTGCTTGGACGGTCCGTCGCCATCGACCGGCACATGCAGGAATTTGAAGACATCGTCAGCGGCAAGGACAGCGCTGTTTCCATCCTGTCATCGTCGTCGCTGGTCTACTTCTTCGTGTCCGCGCTCGTGCTGGTCGTCGCTATCGGCGGCGCAACGATCAACTTCTCCCTCATTGCAAGACCGATGGCGGAAATGGTCGGCGGGACGAACCTGATTGGCGGCTTCCAGACCGCGGACATCGCTGCGCTCGTCATTATCATGGTCGAGATCTCCATGGGCCTGTTCCTGATGGAGTCGTTGCGAATTACGCGCCTGTTCCCGGTGATCGGTGCGCTGCCGGACAAGATCCGCGTACGCATGATCTGGATAACATTTACGATCCTGTTCCTGCTTGCGAGCGTCGAGGCCGGGCTGGCTTACATGCGAGAGGTACTGTTGCAGGATGAACTGGCAACCAGTGCACTGTTGCGTGGCGACGGCCAGGCTGGCGTTACAACGCAGTTCATGTGGATCACGACCGCCGCGCAAATGGGGATGGGGTTCATCCTGCCGTTCGCCCTGACCTTTGTCGCCATACCGCTGGAGACATTCGTGCATTCGTTGCGCACGATAGTCGGGCTGGGCGCGATCGGCCTTCTACGGCTCCTCTCGCTGCTAATGCGGCTCCTGGGCAACGTATTCCGCTACATGGGCTCGCTACTGCAGCAGCTCTATGACCTGCCGTTGTTTATTCCGCTTTGGCTTGCGCAGCGCAATCCGGGTTCGCCCGGCCCGATGTCTGTCGGGTCGGCGCGCAAGGTGTCGTCATGAGATCTTGCGCGCTGGCCGCCGCGCTGGTCATCGTAAGCGCCTGCAGCGCAAGTGTGCCTGCGAACCATGGCGTATACATGCTGCTCGACACGTCCGGTACCTACCGCGAAGAACTGGAAAAAGCGCAGCAGATAATACGCTACACACTGTCACGCCTTGACGCGGCAGACTCCTTCGCGGTCGCTCGCATCGATACAGCAAGCTTCAGTGAAAAAGATATTGTGGCGAAAGCAACGCTCGATGATCGCCCCAGTACGATGAACCGGCAGAAACGCCTGTTTGCCGAACAGATTGGCGTGTTTGTCGAGGAAACCCGGTCCTCGCCCTATACGGATATAACCGGCGGCTTGCTGCAGGCGGTTGAGTTCCTGAATGAAAAGAGTCCCGGCGCAAGACCGTGCTGATATTTTCCGACCTGAAAGAAGACCTGAAGGACGGTTACGTACGGGACATTGGCATTGACCTTGACGGGTTCGAGGTGATCGCACTCAATGTCACCAAGCTGGGCAGCGACAATATTGACCCGCGGGAGTACCTGGAGCGGCTGAGCACGTGGCAGGCCCGCGTCGAAGGGTCCGGGGGACAATGGCGGTCAATCAACGACCTGGACAGCCTGGACGGCCTGCTCTGAACGGCCAGGCGCCTTGAAACGACGGCCCCGGGCGGGGGTCCACGAGGGTCCACGATAACCGGCCTATTACCGGCGCACCGGCCCGGACTGCAGGCGCGCCTGCACCCTTTATGGAAAAGAACGCCTGCCGGGGCAGGCGAACCGGCAGGCATCTTTGCTATAATACCGGGTTCGCACGTATGTTCCCCTCAGGAGTTTTTATGGCCCAGCCAGCCAAAGTCGTCGATAACCAGATTCACCTCTCGCGCCTTGCCAATATGCGACGTGCCGGTGCACCGTTCCCACCCGTGGCAATCACCAACGTCATTGTGCGGCTCCCGCGACCCACCGCGCTGGCCATGATGATCGAGCGCGCGCACTGCACTTTATGCTGTATTGCGCGCGACCCGCCCGACCTGGTCGACCTTGACGAGCAGGATGTAGCGACTGCAGCGGCAATCGCTCTCCATGCGACCGCGCGTCAGTTGCCGACGCGCCAGATGTTCGCCAGATCGCGGTCGCGAAGCGTCATCATCGACGTACTGCGGTGCGTGACGCATGGGCTTGCAACACGCACCGCAACCGGTTCTCGATGCCATGAACCAGCCACACGTCATGGCAAACGTCATGACGTCAAGCATAAGCCAGATGAGGTTCATCGAAAAATTGCGCGCGGAAATCGGGCATACGCGCAAGGGCGGCGCGCCGTTCAGTCATTTCATGTGCTTAAACAGCGGCTCCGAGGCGGTTACGGTCGCCTCCCGCCTCGCGGACATCAATGCCAAGACCCTGACGGACCCTGGCGCACGCCATGAAGGCCATGACATACGCGGCCTTACATTGCGCGGCAGCTTCCATGGACGTACCGACCGCCCGGCACGCTTGTCCCACTCGACGCAAAAAAGCTATCGCAAGCACCTTGCCTCCTTTAAGGACCAGGACTACCTGCTGACCGTCGAACCGAACGACGTCGAAGCGCTGGAAGCGACGTTTGCCAAGGCCCAGGCGGACAACATATTTATTGAGGCGTTTTTCATGGAGCCGGTCATGGGAGAAGGAAATACCCGGCCAGGCAATAACGTCCTGAGTTCGTACCTGCGGGCACGCGAACTGACGGCAGCGCATGGCGCATTGCTGGTGGTTGACTCGATACAAGCCGGCCTGCGGGCGCATGGTGTCCTGTCGCTGGTGGATTATCCCGGCTTTCGCGACCTGCCGCCGCCGGATATGGAAACGTACTCGAAAGCACTGAATGCGGGGCAGTGCCCGTGTCGCCAGCACTAGCGATGTCAGGCGAGGCCGCAGCGCTGTACCGTCAAGGCATTTATGGTAATACGATGACGAGCAACCCGCGGGCACTGGATGTGGCCGTTCGGGTACTCGAACACCTGACGCCGGATGTGCGCAACAACATCGTCGAGCGGGGCCAGCAGCTTCTGGACGGCTTCAAGCGGCTCAAGGATGAACTCGGTGACGCTATCACACGGGTACAGGGCACCGGGCTGCTACTGAGCTGCGAACTTAATGCCCGGTACAAGTGCTACGGGGCCGGCAGTACCGAGGAATTCCTGCGCCAGAACGGCCTCGGCGTTATCCATGGCGGGACGAACTCACTGCGATTCACACCCACCTTTGTAATGACGAAGGACGAGGCTGATCTGGTCATCGACCTCACCCGTGAAGCTTTGGAGAACGGGCCTGCCACTGTCTAGCGATTACTCTGTCTTTCGGCGTAACCGCTTTCATATGAACCGGTTTTCCCGGTCAGGTAGCTGCGGTATCCTGCCGCTTCGTTATTCGATTCTGTTGAATGACCTGCGCCTGCATCATGCCGCCATGCTCAACTGGATGATGCAGGAGGAGGAGGCATGCGTTGTGGTGCAGGTGCTTGACTGTCCTGCCAGCCGCCAGCATGCTCATGCAGCACGATGCGCACCCACACCACCCACCGGACCGTAGGAAACTGGAGGAGGATGGAACGTGCCAGCTCATGATGGGACTGTCCTCATGCCAGCTGTCATGCTGGCCATGCCCATGGCATGCTGCTGCCCACCTGACGGCATGGAAGGGTGCAGTGCTCTGCCAACGTGAGGTCACACTGAGTGGCACCTGGCATGATGTCATCATGCACACTATGCCTCA
>JAXHMR010000017.1:0-13466 GCA_034521225.1 Woeseiaceae bacterium | reverse complement strand
GTAAAAACCCGATGCAACTGCTCCGGGGTTTTTTGTAATGTATCAAAAATCAGAGCGTCAGGTTTAGGCCCGCAAAAAACCGCCGCCGCGGACCCGTTCCTGGGTCATCCAGCGCACGATCAATGGCTCTTCATCGAACGCGTTGCTGATTCCGCCATAGAGCTCGATTCGGTTTGTGAAGAAATAGGACGCGGTAAAGTCGTGAACCATCGATGAGTCCGTGTTGACAATGTTCGCGAAATCAGGATTATTCTGAACGTCGTCGTTGGACCCGGTAGCGGCCGACTGGACTCGAACGGCCCGGTAACCAGCGGATCTTGTTCGCTCAGGTGACCGTTCGGGGTAACGATCACTTGATTGATCAGCTTGGCCGCAAGACGTATCGGGTAGGGTGATCAAGACGTATAGCGCGTTTAGTTGGTGGTACGGGATCACGTACCACCAAAAGAAGTAGGCGGCGATCCGGACCGCGCCAGGACTCGGCACGCCCATGCTCTAAGTCCACCCGCCAGTCAACGCCCGCGGTCTCCACCGCCGCCAGGTTGATGAATCCGGACCGGAAGTCGGTAATGAAACCGTTCGTGGGGTCACGATCGATGGCGTCGCAGAACTGGTTGTTGAGGGTCGGTGCGTCGACGCAGTTCGAGGCGATGAAACCACCCAGTGAGTCGATTAGGTCATCGATTTCGATTTTGTAATAGTCGACGGTTACGATCAGACCGTCCAGCACACCGCCGAATTCGCCCTGCGGCCGGAACACGCCACCGACGGTGTAGGTGTCGGCTTCTTCAGGATCAAGATTTGGGTTGCCGCCACTTTGACCCGCTATGCGCGCAGATACAAAGTCTGCTGAGTTGAAGGCGTTCGGGTCATCGCCGACCGGCCCGACGAGCTGCCTGCAGTTGTCCTCCCGGAACTCCGAGCCAGCACCGACGAACTGCGGGTTGCACGGGTCGTCATTCGCACCGCCGAGGAAGGCGGTAGAAGTCGGCGAAAAGGCCTCACCGATATTCGGGATACGCACCGCGCGCGAGACGGTCCCGCGAATGGTCAGCGATGCCGCCGGCGCCGGCGCCAGCCAGCGACCAGGTGTTGGTGTTGCCAAACAAATCATCATCCGGCAGACCGGGTCGGCGCCGTTGAACTCCAGCAGTTCAGCGGGAGGCATGCCCGCGAGGATCGGGATGCGCGCTTCGGCCGGGAGGACTTCCGATACTTCGATTTCGCCCGAAGATGGTTTGATTGGTCCACCGGTCGAGTTGATGGTATCGAAGGTCAGGCCCGTAGCACTGAGCCCACCTGGTCGAAAGGAACTACCTTCCTTTCGATATTCGAAACCGCCAGCAAACCCAATCGGTCCGGCCGGAAGGCTGAACCATTCTTCAAGATCGCCAGAAATTGATGCAGTTAACACCTGTTGATCGATATCATTTGTAAAGGTTTCCTGCATCAATGAAATCCATCTGCTGACTGATCGAATCAAAGCCGAAAATGTTTACAGGTGTGCACTGACCATCGCCTGGTTGAAATGTTGAAATTTGGAAATTATTGTTCTGACCCGGAAATCCCGCCGACGGTGATTTTTAAGTGCATTCGATAAATAGTTGAGCGACATACGATCTCACCGTTTCCGGATCTAAAACCGAATCAATGGCCGCAAAAAATCGATCTTCAATCCGCTCAAGGCCGGGTGATATCAGCATCGGTACGACCGTAGACAAACGCCAACTCGTAATCGAAATTTACCCTAGGATTTTGCCTTTGAAACCAGATCCGCCGCAAATACTTTACGTTCGGCGGTAATGATTTCAAGCGCAGGGTTTATAGAAAATGTCGCGAGATACTACTACGGCTGGGTCCAGTCCCTCAGCCGACAACATGTCAATCTGGTCTTGTAGCGCTGCCGGCATGAAAGGGTTATCCAAAGCGATCGGTATGTCGTCATTGAAACCGTGCGCTGATTAACCGTCTTTGGTGACAACATACTTGCCATCCGGCAAAAATCCTACGGATGAATTTCGTGTTCGAATGCAAGCTGTAACAGAAGCCGCTCAGTATCGGGAAGAATCGATTCTCTATGGGACTCGGACGGAATGCCATCGCCACCGGAAGCACTGAACGGGTTGATAAAAGTATCGCCCGGATTAAACGGCCGCAGAGTGCCGTTATTGAAATCTGACAAGTCGGTATGCCTGCCGCACCAATTGTATCGCATCCTGGCAACCCGCCACTTCCTACGACCTCAGAAAAGGCGCTGGCGCCGCCGTCGCCTTGTGGTGATAACCCCCCACGCCGCTGGAAATCGGATGCCGAAGATGTGGAAGGGAAAATGTTAGAAAAGCGTGGGTCAATGCCCAAGATCTCCTGAGCCTGAGGGCCATTTGGTCCGGAATTGGCAGCCGAGGCCCAGCAAAACTCCGATCCCCGCGAAAACCGCTTCGGTTTCTTGATATTCAGCGGCAAAAACCATAGAGGTTCGACCATCGTCGAACCGGGATTGGCTAGCGAGAAGAAGAACTCCTCGGCGTCACTTTCGTCTGAAATGCCTGCTTGGGTGCGAATTTCCAAACCGTCGAAGCTCGCGCCAGTCGTTTGATGAAATTCGCCGGACGCCCCAGTTACGGCATCGGCACCGTAGATTGATGATGCGCCGCCGGTCAACACCTCAACATCGGCTAACAAAGCTGTAGACATGTTATTAACGTCGACGGAAGCCGATCCCTCGACGCCGGAGACATGTCGTCGACCGTCCTCTAATACGAGCGTCCGTTCGGGTCCAAGACTACGAAGGTTGAGACGCGATACGCCTTAGCGGTTCACCCTCTGTTATCAATGCCTCAACGAGGCTGATACAAAAACCTTGAAGCCTTGCGGAATCGCAAAGGAATACTGCCGATCTACCTCGCCGGAAGTCCGATATTCGCCATCAACGAGTGACTGGATTCTGCGCATCAAGCGTACCATCGCTCTTAATTCGTGAGCCGGTCACAACCATACCAGATCCTCAAGCTGCTCAGATTCTCTTCTTCTTCGACTTCGGTTTCGGCAGTAACATTTTTATTTTTTTTAGAGCCATCAGCAGTTTGGGTCTGAGCAGCCGTAAAACCTGCACTTATCGTGAGCAACGCGGCAGTGATGCAGATCTTGAAATATTTTGGATTCGGGTTCTTCGCTGTCATAACTGATCTCCTTTAATTTTACCTTCTTTTATACGGCAGCAGCAATATATCAGTAATCATCTACTTACATTTACACTTCCTGCTCGACTTTCTTCAACTCTCCCTACCCATCAGTTTCATAAATTCTCGGCGCAAGACCGCCACGCAGGAGCAAAAAGTTTGACCCACGAATCGAAAGCACTACTTTCCAGCCTCTCTCATGGCCGGGTGGGCTGCGTTGGCGGTAGTTCAGCCTGATGTGAACTGAGTGTAAACGCTTTTTTCCGGATTTCCAACACCCAGAGTTGCGCTGTTTTGCCGTCTGAACCCGCTTGCTGCCCGCAGCGGGCCTATTTTTGCCCGATTCCTGGTCGTAGCCAAACGAACGGCGAAGCACCCGCACTTTGCTGGCGTCGGCATATCACGACACAGTAACGCCGGGCGGCGTGAGGACAGACAGCTCCAGAGACCGGCGGACGACAGCCGGAGCGGCACGGTCGTTCCAGCTTGTTTCGCTGAGAGGCTTTGGCCGCGACCCCGGCGTGCAACGAAAATCCGGCCACGTTGCCAGGCGCGTCGGCCGCCTGCTTGTACATGTCACGCAGACAGACCCCATCCTCGTGATGTCCGCCACGTTCCAGCTCGAACCGGGCGACCCAAAGCGCATGCGGCGGATCATGGACGAGAACCTGCGAGTGGTGATCCCTCCGCCGCCCGCGGCTCGACACCGAGCCGCGCGCTCCATCTTTAAAAAGATTGAAGGCGTCGGCGCCGAACGCCTCATCGACGTGTGCGGACTTAAAGGCATCAGCATCGGCCAGGGCAAAAGTCACCCACTGCCATGCCAACATCTTCGTGAATCGCGGCGGCGCTACGGCTGCCGAAGTCTTTGCGCCCATCACGCGCGTGCAGCAGACTGTTGAAGAGACGAACTACCGCCTACGACACCGAAATTGACTTTCATCCGCGGGTTTGCCCTGCCTTCCGACGCCGAACCACAGTTCTTGTCCAAACCCGAGGGCATCGCCACCGCCGCCGAGCGCGCCAAGATGGCGGCGGAGTAGCACGGCTTTTTACTGCACAAACTGCGAAGTGCAGGCGCTTGCCTTATTTTTCGCGAAGGGTGGAGGCTGCAATGTCCCTCCAAACACGTCATAGTGAGTAAGCAAAGGGCGTTAGCCTGAAGCACATTGAACCATCTCCCTGGAGTTCAGCAAACGCGCCAAAGCCCCGCCCCCTGCTATGAAGTCTCTTTGATGAGGAGCCGTTAGCCCCCCAAGTGAACTGTCCATATTGTCCGGGTGATTGGCCTGCCGCGCAATCATTCCACCCCATCCCACTGGTCGAACCAGTGCAGCATCTGGTTCAGGCGCTCGACCAGGTTCACGGGTGTGCCGTCGCGAGATAGGTCGTGGCCTTCGCCATCGAACATCACCATCTTGGTGGGGACGCCCACGTTCTTGAGCGCGTAGTACCACTCCATGCCCTGCCCGATCGGCGTGACGTGGTCGTCCTGGCTGTGAATAATGAGCGTGGGCGTGGTTACCTGGTCGGCAAACTGCAGGGGCGAGCGATCCCAGTAATAGTTATAATTTTCCCACAGTGAGCCGCCAAACTCTGCATTCATCTCGCGGGGCGGAAAGACCTGCGTGCCCGCTTCAGAGATCCAGTTGCTCACGCTGCGCTGCGTAACTGCGGCACGGAAGCGGTCGGTCTGCGTGGTGATCCAGTTTGTGAGAAAGCCGCCGTGACTGCCACCGGTGACGAGCAGGCGCTCGTCGTCGATCCAGTCGAAGCGCTCCAGCGATGCGTTTAGGAGCGTCATGTTGTCGCGGTAGTCCACACCGCCGTAGTCGAGGCGCACCTCGCTCTGAAAGTCGTAGCCGTAGCCGGTGCTGCCGCGGTAGTTGGTAAAGACGACGCCGTATCCGGCAGCCGCGAGCATCTGCATCTCGGGGAACCACTGGTGGCCCCACATCACACCGGGACCGCCTTTGATATTGAGCACGAGTGGATACGATTCGCCCTCATTAAATCCAACAGGCCGCAGCGCGAAATCCGTCGAGTGTGCCGCCGTCGTCGTCTTTAAAGGTGAACCGCTCGTAAGGCTGCACGGCGAGCGAGTCAATCATTTCGGCGTTGAAGCGAGAGAGTGCCTGTGCCTCCGAGCCGTCGGCGCGGGCCGTCCACACCTGGGGCGGAGTCGTTTCGTTGTGGCGCGTGTAGGCGATGCGGGTGGCGTCGTCCGAGAACGAGGGCATGCTCAGGCTGGAATCGTCGCCGGCAAGCGCGGTGAATTCGCTGTCTTCGGCAAGCTGAAAGAGCGGACGTGCCCCGCGATAGTCAGCGCCAAAGAACGGCTGGTCGTGTCCGGCAGGCCACTGCACGCCCGAGGGACTGAGCGTCATGCCGTCGTGCACCACGTCGGGCGCGCCGCCGTCAACGTGAATGCGATGCAACTCCGTGGGCTCGTAGCGGTCAGCGGTGTGCTGGTAGAGCAGATGCTCGCCGTCGGGAGAAGACACCGGGCGCTGGGCGCGGCCATCCGGCGTGTCGAGCGTGCGTACCTCGCCGCTGTCGAGTGAGAGCAGGTGGATGTCCTGATTGAATCCGGCGTCGAACTCATCGCCCGCAAAGTCAGCGTTGAAGGCAACGGTTTCGCCATCGCGGGATACGGTCGCGTTATATACATGGTAATCGGGATCGCTCACGAGCCGGGTGAGTGTGCCATCGTTGAGCGAGAGCATCCAGAGCGTGCGGCGTTCGGCGCCCAGAAAGCTACCCGCGCCGGTGCGGTAGGCGGCCTCGCGCACCACCGTGGTGTCGGGGCGGGGACCGTCGGGCTCGTCGGCTGCTTCGGTGGGGTCTTCGACCGCTGGGTCAATCGAGAGGATGAGCAGCACGCGCTCACTATCGGGTAGCCACTCGTACTGCGCTGACGCTGCCTTGCTTTATTTCGGTAACGTCTTGGGCCTCGCCGCCGTCGGTGCGGATCATGTAGAGCTGCGACTTCTCATCGCGGCTACTTAGGAACGCAATGCGATCGCCGCTAGGCGACCAGCGCGGGCTGCAGTCGGAAGTTCCTTGTGTGAAGCGGCGTGGTTCTCTGGAGCCGTCGGCGGGCACCATCCACAGGCTGGTTTCACGGCTGCGGCGGTCCTCAGCCACGGTGGTGCGGACGAACACGACGCGCGTGCCGTCGGCCGAGATCTGGGCGTCGCTGCTCATCTGTAGGTGGTAGTAGTCGGCGGGGCTGCATACCGCGTTCGTGTGCGGATGGCGAGGCCCGCGCAACAGCCACGAGTAGCAGCACGCTGCAAAGAAGAGATCGAATCGAAACGGTGGGCATAGACTTCAACTCTGTTATTTCCTAAAACACTATAAACGATGTTTAGGAGGTGTGAATGCTCCCATCTCGGAATTCCAGAAGTATCCAGAGCTACGCCAACTTGCCGTCTGACCGCGGTTTCAGCCCGCAGCGGGCCGAATGTCGCCCGATTCTGCATTGTCGTAACCAACCGAATGCAGAAAAATCTCTACTTTGTCGGCGTTGGCATATTACGACACAGCGGCACCGGGCCGGGTCTTGGCGAAGCGCAGCCTCAAGACGGTTTTTGCGAGTCAGTGATGGAAGCTGGTGCGCTCGGGCGGCGGCGCGGAACTTTTCGGCCACAGGCCAGGGAGATCCTTGATGGCAAGATGGCGCAGGATCCGACCGATCACCGGTGGATTTTCGATGCAGGCAATGATTCGGACGGCTCGGCAACAGGCGGGGCACCTTTCGACGTCAATCTTGAAAATCCGTTAATACGTTGCGCCCAGCGCATCGGTGCCTGCTGCTCTGCCGGCGTGCGGTATTGTGTCGGTGCCGGCGGGCCGGTGTGATCGGCTGGCTAGGAACCTATCGGATTTAAATATGTTCAAAAGTAGTCAGTCAATTGATTTCTTGAATCCGAGCTAGAAGCGGGCTGATAGGTCCTATATCTCATCGTAGACAGCGAGTGTTTTTTAAAAAAAGATCGCTAAACCCGACAGGCGCCTAGCCAAGGGTCTGCTGCGGCTTCCGGTTGGCGCGCGGGTGCGTCGAGCATCATAGGCTTGCGGAAATGGCCAAAAAAGCCGCAGCGAGGAACCAGCCGACTGCGAAAAACGGCAGGGCAACGCGTAGCCACTGAGCGAAATTAATCCCGGCAATCGACAACCCTGCCAGCAGGATGCCGTTAGTCGGCGAGATCAGGTTGGTCAGACCATTACCCATCTGATAGGAAAGCACCATCGAATCCCGGCTGACGCCGAAAATGTCGGCGAGCGGTGCGAAAATCGGCATCGTCAGAGCCGCCTCGCCAGAGGATGACGGCACCAGAAACGTAATCAAGTTATGCACGACCAGCGTTAAGGTCGTGAATGCAAAAGTCGGAAGATTCTGGAGGCCCTGACCGAGAGTATCGAGTATCGGATCGATGATCATTCCCTGCTCGGCAACAACCAGGATGCCACGGGCCAGGCCAATCACGAATGCGGCGTAAATGAAATCCCTACAGCCGTCAACGAAATATCCGGCCGAGTCATTTGCGGACATTCTTGCCAGCACTGCCGCTGCCAGCCCGGTGGCGAGGAAAATCGCGCTGATTTCCGCCATGTACCAGCCACGGGTGATCAACCCCCAGGCGATCAAGAGCAGGGCAAGCACGAATGTCGCAAGAATTGCTCGGTCCCGGGCCGAGAACTTCAGTGTTTGCTCGAGGTCTCCGGCGAATTTTCGTTTCAGCGCCTGATCCGATCGAAAGACTGGCGACAAAGTCGGATCGCGCCGGACTCTCGCTGCGTACCACATTGTGTAAGCGACGGCGAGCACCGTGAACGCGAGCCAGACGAATATCCGAAGCCCGAGCTGGGGATTTCCCTCGATGCTTGCGATGCCCTGCGCGAGAAGAACCGAAAAGGGGTTAATGGTCGCGCCTATGTAACCGGCCTGCGTGCCAAGGAACAGAATCAGGACGGCGGTCATAGAATCGAAGCCAAGCTTGAACATCAGAGCGATGACTACAGGATATAGAGCGATGATCTCCTCGCTCATGCCGAAGGTTGATCCGCCGAGGCTCATAAGCGGGAGCATGACCGGAATCACGTAGATGCCGCGGCCTGACAAACCCCGTGACAGCGCAAGCAGTCCCCGGTCAATGGCGCCGGTCCCGCTAATTATGCCGAACGCGCCGCCTAGCACAAGGACGAAGGCGACGACATCCGCGGCGTGAACCAGACCCGCCATCGGCGCGGAGAGCACATCGAGAACGCCCTGCCGCAAGTCGCGGTCGCTGTAACCTTCTCTACTGCGCTGAAGGTGCCCGGAATGACGGTACTGGCAGTTCCACCGCTCGAAGTTACGGTGTTTTCACGCTCGAAGCTGCCACTCGGCAGTACCCAGGTGAGTACCGCAGTCACGACGATCATCGCAAAGAGCAACGCATATGTATGTGGCGGCTGCCAGCGGGACTCAGTATCGTTTATTTCGCGTTCGGTTTCGTTCATCTTTCGACGAATCCTGCTTCCTTAGTGGTCGAGAGCTTGGGTATCCCAGCCCTTTTCCCGATGCACCGTGGACCCGGCAGACCCTCGCTGCGAAAATAGCGGCCTGCTCCAGCGCACCGCGGAGGGTCCGTTCGGTAGCCGAATCGGTGAAGCTTGTTTTTCGCAGAAGATCTATGAGAAAGCCCGTGATGAAAGCATCGCCGGCGCCCGATGCATCGATCGGATCGACCGGTTCGGCGTCCTGCCGATAGTATTTGCTGCCGTCGAAAAGCAGCGCGCCCTCGGATCCCGGGGTTGCAACGGCGAGTACTGAACCTGCGCGGTTGACCTCGGCGAGAAGTTCCTTGCTGTCCCGTTCCGAATACGCAGAGCAAGAGAAAAATGCGAAATCGATATGGTGCGCAAAGCGTAAGGGCATGTTCGATGGAGAAATCGTCCGAGAAATCGTAGCTCAGCCGCGGAACCAGAGTGCGAAGTCGAGGCAGATGCTCGTCCATGTAACTGTAGGCGCTAGTGTGCGCAAGATCGAAACTTTCGAGGTAGCCGGGTTCATCGAATATAAAGTCCATCGGCACCTCGGCGCTGACGCCGCCCAGATTGGAGGACAAAAACCTCCGCTCGCCCGCCTCGACGGTCAGCTTAGCTCTACCGTTCGGCCCTTTGACGCGCTGGCATCGCCTATGGTCAATACCCAGCTCCGATAGGCTTTCTTCGACGTGCCGGCCGGCGCCGTCAGTGCCGAACACGCCGATATAGGCAGAGTCGCAGCCGAGCGAATGCGCATAGACCGAGAAATTGAGCGCGTTGCCGCCCGGGTACATAGTGCAACGGTCAACGTAGTCGTCGACAACGTTGTCACCGATGCCGACCACGCGGGAAAAGGCTCTGGCCGGCATCTAGAAACCGAAAGCGCGATGCGCTTCATCTTCTTGAATGAACCCGTCATTATCAGGTTCAAGGACCACTAGTATTCGACCTTACCCATATAACGACGCTGCTCCAGAGAGTGACCCCGGACCTCGGCCAGAACCTCCCGGTAGTCGTTCAGCACGCTCGAAAACAATACGGGATTGAAATAGTCCACGACTGATGGAGCAAGTGCCGAAAGTCCAAGAGCCGCCGCGTCTATCAATTCGACCTTGTTCGCATAGCAATCCAGAAACCGCTGCACGCGTTCATCGAGAGGGCGAGTACGCCCCTCGTTCATCAGCAGGATGAATGGGGTCGTCTCGTCGGTAATCTCTAACGGGCCGTGAAAGAACTCGCCGGAGTGAATCGCGCTGGCGTTTAGCCACTGCATCTCCATCAATGAGCAGATAGCAAAAGCATAGGCGTGCTGGAACTGCGCCGCTGGAGAGTAAGTAGAAGAAGCTCTCATCGCGGAAGACGTCGGCGAAGTTTCTGGTGCGTTTATGAATATCGCGGCGCGCCACTCCTACGATTTCGTCAATGCTCTCCAGAGCACGCCGAAATTTGTCGTAATCCTCCACGCCTTCGGTCCGGGCCAAAATCTCCAGCGCCAACGCAAGCGTGATCGCAATCGGGTTGTCGGTGACGGCCGTCTCATCCCCCCACTCGTAAATCAAAGTTTTGCTCGCAAGGGTCGAGATTTTGGCGGAGGCATTATTCGTCAGTGCCACCGTAAACGCGCCAGCGTCTTGCGCGATGCGCATGGATTCGACGGTCTCTTTCGTTCCTCCGCCGTGCGAACAGGCAATGACGACGGATCGCTCGCCGAGTGCCCGTGGCGTCGCGTGAACGAATTCATTTGAGGGATAGCTATCGACGCGGAGCGATGCGGACCGCTCTTTGAGAAAATACTTGGCAGGATAGAGGTCAGCGAGCGAGGCGCCGCAGCCGACAAAAAACACCTCTCGGGTAGGCTGCCGCCCGGCTAAATCTTCGCCAATGGAGGCCGCCTTGAGTGCGATCGAAGTCATTTTTTTTCCTATATGCGGAATTAACGGTGAGCGATTGTAAATGCCCTTTACGCTGAATACAAGCCGTAGCCTTGTCCAATGACAAACGAGCCTGAGCGAGGCGCGTATTTCCAACCAGAAGTGAGCCTGAAGGGCTGCCGGGTTCTGGGATCATCGGAGGGTGATCGTTACACTCAGAACCGAAGGGCTTTAAAGTCTCGAGCAAATTAGGGCTTTTCTCGAAGGCAGCGCCGCGCTGGGCTTCGAGCCGCGTGGCTGGCAACCGAGCTGCGCCGGTTTGGCTACGCCCGGGTTGGCAAGGCTGACTAGGCCTGCTGCTACGGCCGCGCTTGGCCAAGGGCACGGCTTGATCACGCGCGCAGTTAGCCCTTCAGATGAGCCAGTTACGTCAAGCACGGTACGATCAGCGATCGCCGCGGCGCCAATCTTGGCGGCTTCGTCAAACTCGGCGACGCGATGCTCGCCCAGGGCCTGATTTAACCTACCTCCCGGAGTGACAGTAGTCGCGGCGCACTGCGCTCAGGCGGTCACGTCGATCAGGTGGACGACCTGCGGGAAGCGCCATCCCGACGCCGAGCGACAACCATCGATATACGCGGCCAGCTCGGGCACATTCCGCATCTGCGCCAGCGACACGTCGTCATCGAACACGCAACGCTGCAGATAGCCCTCGACCGCGTCGGTATCCGCCGGCCCGGCAACACTGTCATAGCGCACCTCGGTCACGCTGACGGTCGCTCCCGCCGCGCGCAGCGCATCGGCCAGCATTTCAGCACTGATATACGGTGCGGCGTCCGCCGCGCCGAAGGCCGACAGGAACAGCCTGTGAAACTCGATGTAATGCCCGGCCGCCGCGCTGTGCACAATCACCCCGCGCCCTGATCGACCCAGCGCGGCGCGGAACTGCTTCGCTGCAGGAGGCAGATCGCCGGCCGGAACCGCGTACAAAGCGTGCGTCGCCCAGACGACGTCGTAGCCCTCGTCCGGAGGCACGAAATCCTGCAGGGTCGTCTCGTGTTCAGCCGCGGGCGTGAACGGCGCGGGCAGCGCCGCACGCGCCTCGGCAATGGAAAACGCAGACGGATCCAGCAGATCGGTCGCGATGGGCTGCAACCCGGCCTCGGCCACCCCGGCATGCTTCACCAGCGCGTTGGGGAACTTGCCCGACCCGCAGGCCACATCCAGCAGCCGGAGTCCGCGTCCACCGGCCCGTGCCTGCGCGTCCGCCAGCCAGCTCGCCCAGTCGCGCGCCTCGGCCAGATGCCGGTAATCATCGGTCGCCAGGCGGTAGAACGCGTCCATCTCCGCGCGCCGCGCCTCGGACCAGTGGGCAGTACTGCGTGCCAGCAGATCGTCGCTCATGCGTCGTTTCCTGTTTCATTGTTGGCCGGATTCAAGAACGCCTCCATCCAGGGCTGTTTGTCGTTACACCACGGTGCACTACTATCGATTCCGGGAATTTTCGCCGATTCAATCATTTTATTCCTTTACTATCCGGCCAAAACAAGCCAGCATTAAACCACGAAATGTGCGAAGGCATGGTTGTTCTACGTCGAGTCACCTTGACGCCGCAGGCGGATTCGTCCGGCGTCCCTGCAGGGCTTGCCTCTCGGCGCGTGTGGACGGCGATTATAATGACAAGCGTCACGACAAGCGTCACGACAAGCGTCATGACAAGCGCGTCGCTCGATGTAGGCTCGGCTACAGACTTCGCGCCGACGACGCTTGTGCGACGGCTGAGTGTTACCTAATGAGCCGCATGGCCCACTAGGGAACCTCTGAATAACGCTACGCGGGCGTAGCGTTATTCAGAGCTTCCCTAGCTGCACTCAAAATCTGCATCACCGACGGGTTTGCATTGCGGCGGAAAGCCACGGGAGTGCCACAAATCCAGCACGCCGGAAGTACGCGATCGATCTTTCCATTGTGCTTGCTGGTAAACACGCACATCGCTGTAGCTGAAGTAAAACGGCTCGCGCAGGTGGCCACTGTCCCAACCTGCAGCGGCCATGCCCAGCGTCAATTCCAGGTCGTCCAGATATTGGCGATTTGATACTGCACGAGACCGTCATCAATATCATCGCCAAGCTGGCGCAGGGCAGCAGGACCTTCTTGAGCCGCATCGACCAGCGCAATGAAATTATTGAGCTGGTCTTCCGTAAATGCTCCAGCAGCGGCGGCCTCTTTGGCAACGGCTTGCGCCTGATCAAATTTCGATTGCCACATTCTTATCCAGAAAATGTTTTCATCGTATCCGGAAAAGTCTTGTTCAGCGCTACCGCCTTCCTGAACTGTGTCACTGCGCTCGCATAGGCATCAATGTCGAGAAATACGCCTTGCCTTCCATGTAAATGACACCCAGGGTCTTCTGGTAGATCGGCACCAGCGGGTCGATTGTAGCCGCACGCCTGGCCAGCGCCGCCGCCGCTTCATTGATGTAGCCAACCTGAATCAGTGCTTGCGCTATGTCATCAAGCACCATCGGGTTGTCCCGTGCCGGCGCAACCGCTCGATCCATCGCCTCGAACGCTCCGGTGAACTCCCTGCCGAAGAACAGGAACCAGCCCAGCGAGAGCGTGCGCTTCGGCATTGTCCGGATCCAGCTTGATTGCCTGCCGGGCGGCAGCACTGCCAATGGCCCGCCATTGCAGGTAATCACCAAGTGGTGGCAGTTGGTTCGGTTGCCAGGACGCATGCGCTGGATCGACGGCAGCGATTGTGGCCCAGGCGGGTGCAAAGCCCGGAATCACGCGCCACGACTTCTTGCAGCAACAGCGTTGACGTGGTCAGATTCTGCAGCCCGCGCTGCAGATATCGTTCGCTCTGAGGTATTTCTCTC
>JAXHMR010000016.1:0-132525 GCA_034521225.1 Woeseiaceae bacterium | reverse complement strand
CTTACGATCGCTAGCGACGTGACGACCTCGCACGGCTAACGACTCTGCCAAACGGCACGAGATTGCCACGCCCTGGCGGGCTCGCAATGACCGCGGCTCCGTGCGACCGGCAATGACCGCGGCTCCGTACGACTCGCAATGACCGCGGCTCCGTGCGGCTCGCAATGACCGCGGCTCCGTGCGGGCTGGATGACCGCTGGTTCGCACGGCTCGCTAATGACCGGCTGCTTTGACCACCGCAACGACCGCGGCTCCTTACGTGCTGGCGATGACCCCTTCGTCAAGCCGGGTTTCTGCAATACCCGCCAGATGCGCTGCGGCGTCCCTGGCATGTCGATGTGCGTGATGCCGCGCGCCGCCAGCGCGTCGATAATGGCATTGATGACCGCGGGCGCCGCACCAACGGTACCCGCCTCACCGGCACCCTTGACGCCCAGCGGATTGCGCGGTGACGACACCTCGCGGTAATGGAAGTCGATCTCCGGCACCCAGTCAGCGCGCGGCATCGGGTAATCCATGAAAGTCGCCGCCAGCAGCTGCCCGCTGTCGGATTCGTAGGCAGCGTGTTCACCGAGCGCCTGGCCGAGACCCTGGGCGGCACCCCCAACGATCTGTCCCTCGAGTATCAGCGGATTGATGACGACACCGACGTCATCGACGATCGTATAGCGCAATACCTGCGTCGTGCCGGTGTCCGGGTCCACCTCGACTTCGCAGACATGGCAGCCGTTCGGGAAGGTGCCGTCTTCGGGCTGGAAGCGTTCACTGCTGGCGAGGCCTGCTTTAACGCCGGGCGGGCGGCGCGCATCATCCAGCGATGCCTGCGCTACGTCAACAATGCCGATGGTGCGATCGGTCCCGGCAATGTGAAACTGTCCGTTGTCGAACTCGATATCGTTACCTGCAGCGTCAAGCAATACGGCTGCCATGTTCCGTCCCTGCTCGATGACGGCCGCCACGGTGCCATGCAGCGATGAACCGCCAATGGCCATCGACCGCGAGCCCATCGCGCCTTCCCCGGACGGGATGCGCCGGCTGTCGCCCTGGACTGATATCGATTTGCGCAATATCGACGCCGAGACCGGCTGCCGCCATTTGTGCATAGCTGGTTTCATGACCCTGGCCGGTCGATTGTGTGCCGACCATGACCGAGACGCGCCCGTCGGGCGTGAACGCGATGTGCGTGTTTTCGCCGCCCATTGCCGAACAGACTTCGACGTAACAGCCGAACCCGATGCCCCGCAGGCGGCCGTTTGCCGCGCTGGCGGCACGGCGTTCCGCAGAAGCCGGCAAAGTCCGCGAGCTCGAGTGCCTCGTCCATCAGGCGCGCGTATTCACCCGAATCGTAAAGCCGGCCAGTGGGCGTACCGATACGGGAACCGATCCGGCTCGATAAATCGCGCCCGCCTCAATTCCACATCGATCCATGCCGGTCTGGCGCGCTGCCTTGTCGACCAGCCGTTCAATCAGGTAGGCAGCCTCGGGCCGTCCGGCACCGCGATAGGCGTCTACCGGTACCGTATTGGTCAGGATCATTTCAACGGCCACATGCGCCGCCGGAATGTTGTAGCAACCGGTGCTCATGCTGGCGCCGAACCACGGTATATAGGGGCCGGCCTGTGAGCAGTAGGCGCCGATGTTGGCGCTGATCGATACGCGCAACGCGAGAAACCGGCCGTCGGCATCGAGTGCAAGCTGCGCGCGGCTTACGTGATCGCGTCCGTGCAGGTCTGACAGGAAACTCTCACCACGAATAACTCCGCGATCCAGCGCACCGGGCGCCGCAAACTCATACTGGCAAAAACGGCAACGACGGTTTCGCATTGCAGGAAAATCTTGAGACCGAAGCCGCCGCCGACATCCGGGGAAATGACGCGGAGCTTCGACGGATCGATGTCGACGGACTTCAGGATCCGGTCGCGCAGCACGTGCGCGCCCTGGCAGCCCTGGTAAACGGTGATGTCTTCGTTCGATGTGTCGAAGTCGATGACAGACCCCGCGGTTCCAGAGCGGTCGGCGCCACCCGGTTGTTGATCACTTCAATGTCAACGGTGTGCTGCCGCGTTCCCAAGGCGCGTTCGGTTGCCGATGCTTCGCCGTGTTCCAGCGTGCCGAAACGATTGTCCGGTACGTCATCGTGCACCGCGGTTGCATCGTGGGATTGCGCATCGCGGATGGTGACAGCCGCTGGCAAATCATCGACATCGAACTCGATCAGGTCCGCGGCGTCTCTGGCCGCCATCAATGTATCGGCAATGATGGCGACGACAGGTTTCGACATAGCGCTACCCGTCCGCGCGCCAACGGTGGTCTTGCTGCAATGCCGGCCGCGCGCCATCCTTTCGCGGAGGCGGGCAGCGCCGCGCCGGTAACATCACGGACATTCCGGCCACGCTACCAGGTCCCCGGCCGCGAGCAGCCCGCAACCCCCGGAACCTCTGCGGGCGGCCTCGACATCAAGTTCAAGTAACGGTGCCATGAGGATACGGCGAGCGATAAAAATACAGAATGGCAGCACCCGGCAGCACTATGTCATCGGTATAGCGTCCGTCGCCGGTTATGAAGCGCTGGTCTTCCGTGCGGCGGACAGCCTGACCGGTTCCGAAACGCTCCCACGTATAGCGCTCCGGCTGCGTGAACTCCCGATGCACGTCTGCCCCAGGCGTCCTGTCCCGGGACAGGACACTGGATTGTCGCCCTCACGCCAAGAACAAGCAACCAGCGGAGCTTCACAATGAAACCGGAACAACGCGCCGCTTACTGGCGTGCCAACCTGCGAATTCGTAGCAGGCTGCATGGCCGATTGGTTCGTGGTTTCCTACGGATTCGGCATCCTGTTCGTCGAGCAGCTGAACCGGATCACGATCGGCGGCTTTCCGCTGGGCTTCTGGTTCGCGCAGCAGGGCTCGATCTACGTCTTCGTCCTGCTGATCTTCTTCTACGCCTGGCGCATGAACCGCCTCGACCAGCAAGTACGACGTGCATGAAGACTGAGGCGTCCTGATGGACCTCAAGACAATGACCTACCTCGTCGTCGGCGCGAGTTTCGCGCTGTACGTCGGTATCGCCGTCTGGTTGCGCGGCCCGCAGCACCGGCGATTTCTACATCGCCGGCAAGGGCGTGTCACCGCTCGCCAACGGCATGGCGACGGCCGCGGACTGGATGAGCGCGGCATCGTTCATCTCCATGGCGGGACTGATCGCCTTCCTCGGCTACGACGTGTTCCGGTCTACCTGCTGGGCTGGACCGGCGGCTATGTGCTGCTGGCGCTGTTCCTGGCGCCGTACCTGCGCAAGTTCGGCAAGTTCTATGGTGCCCGAATTCATCGCGGAGCGGTATGACTCGCAGGACCGCGCGCATCGTCGCGGTCATCTGCCTGATTTTCGTCTCGTTTACCTATGTCGCGGGCCAGATGCGCGGTGTGGGTATCGTTTTCTCGCGTTTTCTCGAGGTGGACCTGGTGGTCGGCCTGGTCGTCGGCATGGGCGTCGTGTTCTTTTACGCTGTGCTCGGGGGCATGAAAGGCATTACCTACACGCAGGTCGCGCAGTACTGCGTTCTCATCTTTGCGTACACGGTGCCGGCGATATTCATCGCGCTGCAGCTCACCAAGAACCCGTTTCCGCAGGTCGCGTTCGGCGCCGATCTCGCGGGTACCGACACGGGATTGCTGCAGAAGCTGGATGATATCGTCACGTCACTGGGCTTCACGCAGTACACGAGCGGCACCAAGAGCCGCATCGACGTATTCTGCATCACGCTCGCGCTGATGGTCGGCACCGCCGGCCTGCCGCACGTCATCGTCCGTTTTTTCACGGTGCCGAAGGTGCGTGACGCGCGCCGCTCGGCGGGCTATGCGCTGCTGTTTATCGCCATCCTGTACACGACGGCGCCGGCTGTCGGCGCGATGGCGCGCTACAACCTGATTACGACGGTGCAGCCGGGCGAGATCGGCGCGCCGGCCGGCAACCTCGAGTACAGCGAGCGGCCCCGCTGGATGAAGACCTGGCAGCAGACGGGCCTCGTCGAGTTCGACGACAGGAACGGTGACGGCCGGATCCAGTACTACAACGACGGCAACTCCGACTTCGCCGACGAGGCCCGGCGTTACGGCTGGGAAGGCAACGAACTGACGGTCGACCGCGACATCATGGTGCTGGCCAACCCGGAAATTGCCGGGCTGCCCGACTGGGTTATCGCGCTGGTGGCGGCGGGCGGCATTGCCGCCGCGCTGTCGACGGCGGCCGGGCCTGCTGCTGGTCATATCAGCCGCTGTTCTGCACGATCTCGTCAAGGGCATTTTCATGCCGCCACATATCGGAGCAACAGGAGTTGCTTGCCGGCCGCATCGCGGCCGCGGTCGCAATCATGATCGCGGGCTACCTCGGCTTCGACCCGCCGGGGTGGGTGGCGCAGGTTGTCGCGTTCGCGTTCGGGCTGGCCGCGGCGTCGCTGTTCCCGGCAATCATCCTCGGCATCTTCGTCAAGCGCGCGAACAAGCAGGGCGCCATCGCCGGCATGCTGGCGGGGCTGTTGTTCACGTACGCTTATATCGAGTACTTCAAGGGCCTGTTCCTGAAATGGGCCGGATCGCCGTGGGGCGAGGATATCGCCGGCGAACTGGCTGTTGGGCATTTCGCCCGAGGGCATAGGTGTCATCGGGATGTTGCTCAACTTCACCGTTGCGCTGGTGGTCAGCCACCTGACGTCGCCGCCGCCCGAACACATCCAGCACCTGGTCGAGGACATACGCGTGCCTCGGGCCAGTTAGGCCGATCCGCTCGGCAGGCTGCGTCGACGTCGTCGTCACGAGCGCCGCACACGATCGACGGCTAACAGCCGTCGCGTACTCATCGCGTTGTGCCTGACGGCACTGTTTACAGTCGTCGAGGCCGTCGCCGGCTGGCTGACCGGATCACTGGCCCTGCTGGCCGATGCCGGCCACATGCTGACGGACACGATGGCGCTGGGCCTGGCTGCCGTCGCGTTTCGAATCAGTCGCCGTCCCGCCGATCCGCGCCGCAGCTACGGCTACCAGCGATTCCAGATTCTTGCCGCGTTCGTCAACGGCATCACGCTGGTATTCATTGTCGGCTGGATCGTAATCGAAGCGGCGTCAGCCGCCTGCTGGAGCCGACCGCAGGATGGCCAGGCGACGCGGCACGTTGCTACGTCGCCTGTGCCGGGCTCATCGTCAACGTCATCGCGTTTGCCGTGTTACACGGTGGCGATCGCGAGAACCTGAACATGCGCGGCGCGGCGTTGCACGTGCTCGGTGACCTGCTCGGTTCCGTGGCCGCGATCGCGGCGGCACTGGTGATCCTGGCGACCGGCTGGTTGCCGATCGACCCGCTGTTGTCGGTCGTTGTCGCGATGCTGGTGTTGCGCAGTGCGTGGATGCTCGTGCGCCGCAGCTCGCACATTCTCCTCGAAGGCACGCCCGACTGGCTCGATGTTAGGCGGCCTCCAGGAAGCGCTGACGAAACGAGTCGATGCCGTCAGTGGCCAGATCCACCACGTGCATGTCTGGGGACTGACGCAGCAGCAGGCCGATGCTGACCATGCATGTCGTGCTGACCGAACCGTTGCGCGAATGCAATCGCCGGTCGTGCGCGAGCTGAAGGAAATACTGAGCACGGACTACGGCATTTACCATTCGACTATCGAGGTCGAGTTCGATGCCTGCGCCGACCACACGGCAACAGTGTAGCGCGATGCGTTTCACCGTCGTCTCGGCCTGATCGATGCCGATATAAGGCAGCGTGCGGTCGCGCTCGGCGTAGTCGAGGCCGTAGCCGACCACCCACTCGTCCGCAATCCTGAAGCCCGTGTAGTCGATGGGCACGTCGACCTCCGCGCGCTCGGCCTTGTGCAACAGCGTGCAGGTGCGGACCGAGGCCGGCCGGTGCGAGCCGATCATGCCAATGAGGTAGTCCAGCGTGTGGCCCGGTGTCGACGATGTCCTCGATGATCAGCACGTGCTTGTTCTCGATATTGCCGCGGACGTCCATGACGAGACGAACGGCGCCGCTGTGCACGCTGCTGTCGTCGTAGCTCGATACCGCGATGAACTCGATCGTGCGTGGAATGCTCAGGGCGCGTGCGCCAGGTCCGCGAGGAAAATGAACGCGCCTTTCAACACGCCGACCAGCACCAGCGGTGTCTTGTCCGCGTAGTCGGCGGAGATCTCCCGCGCAAGTTCCTCCACCCGCGCACGGATCTCTGCTTCGCTGATCAGGACCGCCGGGCTGTCAACAGGTTTGTGCATGAAGTGAATTCCGCCGTCCGTGAGTGATGGCCGTAAACACTGGGCCACCATTGCTATTGTGCCAGCCGGATGCCGGCGCCACTATATGAACACGTCGAGCTGACGGGCGTGTGCCGCTTGTGGCGCGTTGCAAGCCGGACCTGGCAGATCGGGTGCAACAAGGCGCAGGGCAGCTATATCAGCCGTCCGCTGGATGGCCGGCACTCCCCGCGGCCCGTTGCAAACGCCAGTAAGTGGCGTTCTGTCGTGACTATCTCTGATAGCATACTTGCTGCATTGTTTGAGCAGGGATGTCTGTGAGCGAGGAAAAACCCCGGGAAGAGCTTCTGACGCTTGGCTGGCGCGAGTGGATCGGGCTGCCGGAGCTCGGAATACGCCGAATCAAGGCCAAAGTCGATACCGGCGCCCGTACTTCGGCGTTGCATGCATTTGAAGTCGAGAGATACCGCGACGGCGGTGCGCTGCGTGTGCGCTTCAAGATTCATCCGGTACAGCGAAATTCCGAGCGAGTAATCGTCTGTACAGCCGACGTCATCGATGAACGCGTCGTCTCCGATTCCGGCGGCCACCGCGAACAGCGGTTTGTCATCGAAACGCCGGTCGCGGTCGGCGGTCAGTTATGGTCCTCCGAAATGACGCTTACGGCACGGGATGACATGTTATTCCGGATGCTGCTCGGGCGGACGGCGATAGCCGGGCGGGGCGTCGTCAACCCGGCGCTATCGTACGCGCAAGGCAAGCGAAAAGAGAATCGATCAGGCACGGAGCATCGCAGCTGAATGGACAAAAATCCGACAATAACGATTAACGGCACTTCCGTGCCACCCGGCAAGCGCGCCGATGTCCACCTGCCCATCGCGGACCTGTACACGGCGACGTCTGTGTCGATGCCGGTACAGGTCGTTAACGGGCGCAAGCCAGGCCCTGTACTGTTTGTGTCGGCTGCCATCCATGGCGACGAGCTGAACGGCGTCGAAATTATACGCCGCCTGTTAAAGCGCAAGGCGCTGACAGCATTACGGGGCGCGCTGATCGCAGTGCCGATCGTCAACGTGCATGGATTCCTGGACCAATCCCGCTATCTGCCGGACCGGCGTGACCTGAATCGTTCGTTTCCGGGCAGCGCAAAGGGATCGGTAGCCGCGCGCCTTGCAAACACGTTCCTGAACTGAATACTCGGTGACCCGTGGCTGGATTATGGCATAGACCTGCACACCGGGGCGGTCGATCGCTCGAACCTGCCCCAGATCCGCGCGAACCTGGATGATGCGGAAACCCTGATGCTGGCGCGGGCGTTCGGTGTGCCTGTTATTATCAACTCCGACGTTCGGGACGGTTCGTTGCGCGGCTGCGCCAGCGAAATGGGCAAGCCCGTCATAACCTATGAGGCCGGTGAGGCATTGCGTTTTGACGAAATCAGCATTCGGGCAGGCGTGCGCGGTATTTTGAACGTCATGTCGGCGATAGGTATGCTGTCGGAGCGGCGGCTCGCGACGCGCCATGCGCCCGTCATTGCGAGTGCCACGAGCTGGATTCGGGCGCCGGCCAGTGGCATTGTGAGTAACAAGGTGCAGCTCGGACGGACCGTCCGCGAGCGACCAGCGCCTCGCAACCATCAGTGTAATCCGCCTGGGACGCGAGGAAGAGGACGTACCGGCCCGATTTGACGGCATTGTGATTGGCCGCAGCAATTTGCCTTTGGCGCTCGAAGGTGATGCACTATTCCATGTTGCGGCATTTAGCAGCGTCGAGCGGGCGGTCTGGTCTGCTCCAGATTTGCGGCACGGCACAAGCAACCCCTCCAGGAAATGACCGAACCACAGAAAGTCTCAGGAATCCACATGAAAATAGGTGTGCTCTCAACCAATCGAAACCTCTATTCAACCCGACGCCTGGTTGAAGCCTGCGAGAAGCGCGGACACGAGGCCCGTGTCATCAATCACAAGCGCTGCTACATGAATATAACGACGCTGAAGGGGGGCGTTCATTACCGCGGCGAGCCGGTCGACCGCCTCGATGCGATCATTCCGCGTATCGGTGCGTCGATCTCGTTTTACGGCACGGCTGTCGTCCGCCAGTTCGCAGACTGGACGGGCACGTATTCGGTCAATGAGTCGGTGGCGATTACGCGTTCGCGCGACAAGCTGCGGGCGCTACAGCTGCTGTCACGCAAGGGCATCGGCATGCCCGTGACGGGGTTCGCCAATTCACCGGGCGATACCGAGGACCTGCTCAAGTTCGTTGGCGGAGCGCCGGTCGTCATCAAGCTGCTCGAGGGAACGCAGGGTGTCGGAGTTGTGCTTGCGGAGACCACAAGTGCTGCCGAAAGCGTTATTGAAGCATTCAGCGGATTAAACGCTGACTTCATGGTGCAGGACAAATTCATCAAGGAGGCCGGTGGCTCCGAGCATACGCTGCTTTGCTCATCGGCGAAAAAGTCGCGGCATCGATGAAGGCTGTTCCGGCAAAGGAGGGCGAATTCCGCTCCAACCTGCACCGCGGTGGGTCCGCCGAGGTCATCAAGATTACGCCGGAAGAACGGTCAACCGCCGTTCGTTCGGCCCGTATCATGGGCCTGAACGTGGCTGGTGTGGACCTGCTGCGCTCCAGAATCACGGGCCCGCGGGTGATGGAAGCCAATTTCCAGCCCCGGTCTTGAGGGAATTGAAAAAAGCGTACCGGCAAGGATGTCGCCGGGATGATCTGGTGCAGTTCCATCGAGAAAAACGCACGTCACGGACGCACACAGACGCGCGGCACTGGCTGACTTGACGCTGACGGGAACCCGCTCAAACTGACGATCCCTGGCCGGTAACGTGCCGCCAAACGCAAAACGCAAACAGTCATTCCCGGCACGTCTCCGGAGCGCCTTCCGGCGGCGCCCGCCGCGGCGCTGCTGGTCCTGCTGCTGGTCACAAGTGCGGCGTACCTGCTGTACCTGAACTGGCTCATTACGGACCGGGCTTCGAAGGCCGCCGCTGGGGATTCTGGCTGCCGGGTCTATGCGCGGCCTCTTGAGCTCTATGCCGGTCTGCTGATCGAACCGTACGCTCTCGAACAGGAGTTGCTGCGTCTCGGCTACCGCCGTGTCGCCACGACACCCGACAATCCCGGAACGTTCCGCCGGGAGGGGGAGCGCATCGAGGCCGTCACGCGCCAGTTCCAATACTGGGATGCCCTGCAGCCACCACTGGTGATCGACGTCCGCTTCGACGGGCAGGGAATTGCCAGCCTGCGGGAAGCGGGTCGTGAGGTCGCCATAGGACGCCTCGATCCGCTGTTGGTAGGCAGCATATTTCCACGTCATGGCGAAGACCGTATCGTCGTGAACCCGGACCAGGTCCCGCCACTTTTACGCGATGCACTGAAGGCCGTTGAGGACCGCCGCTTCGATGATCATGCGGGTGTCGATCCGGTCGCGGTCGGCCTCGTGCGCTTCTGGCCAATGTGCGCGCCGGCGCAGTCACCCAGGGCGGCAGCACGCTGACGCAGCAACTGGTCAAGAACTACTTCCTCGACAATCGCCAGACGTTGTGGCGCAAATTCCGCGAAGCGCTGATGGCGCTGATTCTTGAAATGCACTACAGCAAATCCGATTTGCTCAATGCCTATATCAATGAAATTTACATGGGGCAGGACGGTAACCGCGCCATTCACGGGTTTGGTCTCGCCAGCCAGTACTATTTCAGCCGCCCGCTGCGATGAACTGAGTTACCGCAGATTGCGTTGCTGGTCGCGCTGGTGCGGGGGCCGGGGTATTACGACCCGGCGCGATTCCCGGCGCGTGCACGCGACCGGCGCGCGCTGGTCCTGGATTTGATGCAACAGGCGGAACTCATACCCGAGCGCGAGGCGAGCCTGGCCGCGTCAGGCGAACTGGGCGTCTGGGACAGGAAAACGGCCGGCGCATCGTATTACCCGGCCTACCTGCAGCTGGTCCGTGAGCAACTGATGGCGCAATACCGGCAGGAGGACCTGACGCAGGCAGGGTTGCGCATCTTCACCGCTCTGGATCCATTGGCACAGGCGAGCGCAGAGCGTCGTGTCGCGGAGGGCCTGTCGCTACTCGATGGCCGACTCGACGGACGTTGGCACAGGGCTGGCCGGTGCCGCCATCGTGACGAGCACACAGTCGGGCGATGTACTGGCGGTCGTCGGTGACCGCCGCCGCGGTTACGAAGGATTCAATCGTGCGCTGGATGCGCGCCGGCCGGTCGGCTCACTGCTGAAGCCGGTCGTCTATCTTGCCGCGTTGCAAAGCGGCCAGTACACGATGGCCAGCCGCATACTGGACGATCCGATCAGCATCACACTGGACAACGGCGACGTCTGGGAGCCGCGCAATTTCAATGATGAATCACTGGGTGAGGTAACGCTGTTGCAGGCGCTCGCCGAGTCGCTCAACCGTGCCACGGTCAGGCTCGGCCTCGACGTTGGTATCGGCACAGTCGCCGCGCTGGCAAGCCGGCTGGGAGATGGCGAACCGCTGCCGCCCTATCCGTCATTGCTGCTAGGTGCGGTCGATATGACACCCGATCGGCAGGTTGCCGGCCTATACAGCACGCTCGCCAATGGCGGGTTTCACACGCCACTGCAAGCGGTACGGTCCGTAATCGATGCCGACGGGGTACCGCTTGAGCGCTACCCGATTGAAGTTGCACAGGTTGCCGATACCGCCGGCGTCTACCAACTCAATGAGGCACTGCTGCAGGTTATGAAACGCGGTACCGGTCGTTCCGCCGTGCTTCCGGACGGCCTTGCCGTTGCGGGCAAGAGCGGCACGTCGGACGAATTCCGGGATAGCTGGTTTGCGGGCTTTTCAGGCGACCGCGTCGCCGTTGTCTGGGTCGGGCATGACGACAACCGGCCGATGGGCCTGAGTGGTGCGGCGGGCGCGCTGCGCATCTGGGCGCCGCTGATTGCGGATACGGCAGCCGTGTCATACAGTGCGCCGCTGCCCGAGGGACTCGAGTCCGATGGGTCAACCATTACACGGGGCGGAAGTTCGCGAGTCGCGTCCGGACGCCGTCGAACTCGGCCTGCCGCGTGGCACGCGGCCTGCCGCGCGACCCGGACTGTGGCCCCGGCAGGCGTGATATCGGTGAAGGACACTCGAATGGCTGCACGACGTATTCAACTGAGCGTAGCCGCCGTCGCTCTGGCCAGTATGCTGGTGGCCGGCTGCACAACGTTGCCGCAAGCCGGGGGGCCAGACCCATCGCCGCAGCCGCCTGATGCGCCGCGCGATGGACCGTCGATGCGGCCGGTCAGTGAGTCGTTATTGCAACAAAGCCGCGAACTCAGGCTCAGCGGCGACTACGCGCAGGCGGCAGCTACTCTTGAACGCGCCGTACGTATTGATCCCGGCGCCGCGGCAATCTGGCTCGAACTGGCCCGTGTACGTTACGCCGAGAACAACTGGTCGCAGGCTGAACAACTGCGCACGCAAAGCCGACTCACTGGCTCGCAGTGACTCCGCCGTCAAGGCAGATGCGCTCGAAGTGATCGCCGATGCTCTGCGGATGCAGGGACGTTCTTAGGAAGCAGAGGCTGTGCTCGAACGATTGCAGCGTTGAACTGCCAATGGACCGCGGCTGCCGCACCGTTACCCCCTGCCGCGGGACGATCATTGGTGGGAATAGCAGACCCCCAAGGCCGGCTACCGCTCCCAGTCCTGCTCCAGCCGCCGCGCAGCAACAAAAAACAAAGCGGCGCGGCAGATAGAAGACGGTGCCAACAAGAATCGCATAGCGCAGCGATTCGTTGCCGAAGCGCTCGTGCATGCCATCGGACAGGCGCCGATGACGAGATTGCCGAGACCAATGCCGATCAGGTTATTGATAAAAAGGAAAATAGCCGAGGCGGTTGCGCGCATGTTCGGTGTAACGAGGTGCTGGAAGGCTGACAGAACAGGTCCGAGCCAGACAAGACTGAGTGCGGTCGGAATCAGGAACGCAACGAAAACCACCGCCAGAGATTTTGACATAACGCCGAACAAAGAACGGTACAGCGACGACAAACGCCACGGCCGGTATCAGCGCATGCGCCGATTTGCTGCGCGCGCCGAAACGGTCCGCGAGGTAGCCACCAAGCCAAATGCCACTGATACCGCCGACCAGCAGCATCGTGCCGTAGAAATACGATGCGTAGAGTACCGGTGTCGGATTGGCCGGGACCAGGCCGGGTGGCAGCCAGGCGAAGAATTCCGGCAGCAGGTCACCGAAGCTGCGTACAAAAAACGACGGCAGCCAGAAGATCAGGCCGTACCCCATCATTGACGAACACGCGGCGCCGAACGACAGCGCCCAGAAGCTCTTTTTGCGCGCCAGCATCGCGGTAACAGCGGACAGTGGAGCCGGGCCGACACCGAGTGCCGGCGCGTCGTACTGGCCGCGCGGCGGCTCGCGCATCGTCAGGCGGAAGATCGGTGCAATGGCGATGCCGGCGAGACCGACCATGATGAATGCCTGCCGCCAGCCGACGATGCTGGTCAGCACACCGCCGAGCACGATGCCAAGGGCGCCGCCGATCGGGATGCCGAAGGAATAGACGCTCAATGCGCGCGCCCGCTGGTGCGACGGGAAATAGTCAGCGATCAAAGAGTAGGCCGGTGCTACACCGCCTGCCTCGCCGATGCCGACGCCGAGCCGGGCGAGAAAAAGCTGCCAGAAATTCTGCGCGAGACCACAGACGGCGGTCATGCCGCTCCAGATCGTCAATGCGGCCGTCATGATCCAGGTCCGGCTCTTGCGGTCAGCGAGCCATGCGATCGGAATGCCGAGCAGCGTGTAGAACAGCGCAAACGCAAGCCCGCCCATCAGGCTCAGCTGCGTGTCGCTCAGTGCGAGCTCTTCCTTGATCGGGATGGCCAGGATGCCGACGATCTGGCGGTCGATGAAGTTGAACGTATAGACAACGACCAGGATGAACAGTACGTAGGCGCGATAGGCAGACGACACGGGTGACGCGGGCGCGTAGTTCATGGAACGTCTCGCAGTGAAGGGCGACACTGTTGCAGCACGGCCTGCAAGCGTGCGTCGGCGAGTTGCCGGCCGCGCGTTGCTCCTGCTAGAAGCGGTATTCGACGGTTGCCGTCAGTGTCAGCGGGTTGCCGTAGAATGCCGTAATGCTGCTCTCAAGGCCGAGTGCCGGGAAGTAGTAGCCGGCGACCTTGTATTCCTCGTCTGTCAGGTTCTTGCCGTGCAGGCCCGCGCGCCAGTGACCGTCATCGTCCTCCCAGACAATGCTTAAATCCCATAGCGTGTAGGCTTCCTGGTCGAGTTCCGGCGTTGGTACTTCGAACTGGGTCGTATCACCCCGGTACGCGAGCGACGTAATGACCGCAGGCCTGCCCGATTTTGAGAACAGGCTCAGCGGCGTTTCGTAAGTCAGCGACGCGCTCGACGTAACTTCCGGCGTATTCTGGAATTCCCGCTCGTCGGCAACGTCGTTGCCGAAGGCATCGATGAACTGCTTGAACTCGGCATCGAGGTAGCCGAAGGACCATGCGAAGCTGAAGTTGTCGTTCAGGTAGGCCAGCCCTTCGAACTCGAAGCCGGTCATGTCGGCTTTACCGGCATTTGACGTGATGCCGACGAAAGTTTCCTCGATACCGTCATTGTCGGAGTCAAGTCCGACAGAGCCCGGAATCTGGATGTCCTCGTAATCGGCATAGATGAAGGCAATGCTCGTATTGACGCGATTGTCCATCCAGCTCGACTTCAGGCCCAGTTCATAGGAATTGACGAATTCCGGATCGAATTGCATGAAATCGAAAATATCGTCCTCGCCAACGGTGCCGTCGCCATTGAGATCCGGTGCTACCGATGTCTGGCCGCGCGGGTCGAAACTGCCACCCTTAAAGCCTTCGCTGTAACTCAGGTACAGGTTCTGCGCGTCGTTGGGCTGCCAGCTGATCGAGGCGCGTGGCGTGAACTCGCTGAACTCCTTGCTGCCGCGGAAATCCGAGGTTGTTGCAATGACAGTGGGATTGTTGCCGCCGAACGTCGTGCCGCCAATGTAGGTCTGCCTCAGGACCCGCGATGTCCGCTCATCAACGGTATAGCGGCCACCAACCGACAGGCTGATCTCGTCATTCAGATCCCACGTGTAATCGCCGAAAACCGACCAGCTGTCGGTTGTCAACGTTGCCAACAGTATTGGCGTTCAAGCCTGGCAGGCCGATAAAGTCACCGGTCGTGCCCAGGATGACATCGAAATCGTTGAACGCGCTGGCATCGAGATAGTAGAAACCGAAAATGCCACTGGAGCGCTCACCGCTGAACAGCAGTTGCAGTTCCTCGGAGAATTGCTCGTTGTCGTAAACCGCGGGTACATCGAGATCGGCGCCAGGCAGGCTGTCGAAATCGATCGGCGTGTACGTGACGTCATCACGGTAGGACAGGATATTCTTCAGCGTGAAGCGCTCGTTCAGCACCCACTCGGCGGTCAGTGCACCGCCCAGCGATTCAACGCTTTGCGTCGGGATGTTGAGACCTGAGCGCGTGTCATAGACATCGCCAAGGATTGGTGCGCCGGTCAGGTTGCCGACTGTCAGCCGGTGTCCCTGGCGCGGATCCGAGGTGTCGTCGATGTAATCGCCGGTCAGGCGGAATGACAGTGCATCGGTAGCATCCCATTCGACGCTCATGCGGGCGCCGATCAGGTCCTTGTGGTAATTCTCGATGCCCGGCAGGTTCAGGTTGTCGCCGAAGCCGTCACGCGTCAGGCGGGCGAGCGATCCGCCGATACGCAGCGTATCGGTAACCGGCGTCGAGGCCGTGATGATTGCATCGAGCTGGTTGTACGAGCCTACCGAAAAACGCACTTTTGTTTCCGGCTCGTCAGCGAGCTTGCTCGTCACGTACTTGATTGCGCCGCCGATGGTATTGCGGCCATACAGTGTGCCTTGCGGGCCGCGCAGAACCTCGATGCGTTCGACATCGTAGATGTCGAGCACGGCTGCCTGCGGCCGGTTCAGGTAAACGTCGTCGAGGTAGATGCCGACACCGGATTCGAAACCGGCGACCGGATCCTGCTGGCCGATGCCCGGGATAAATGCTGTCAGCGTCGTGTTGGTGCCGCGAGAGACCTCGAGCGTCACGTTTGGTGAAGACTTCGCGACTTCAATGACGTCGACGGCGCCGATACGGCAAGCTCCTCGCCACTGAAGGCCGTGATGGCGAGCGGCACATCCTGCAGCGATTCCTCGCGGCGCCGTGCGGTGACGACCACTTCATCGAGAACGCGCGAAGCGCCTTCCTGGGCCTCGGCGGTGCGTGCGCTACCGAGTGCGAACAGCAGTAATACAGGTGCCAGCGACAAAGTCGCCGCGGGCAGGGCGAAAGCGGTTTTCATGGAGGGTCCCCCCAAATTCAACGGTTGCTGAATTGATATTATTTCAACGTTGGTTGAAACACAAGCAAAGAAGGCTGGCTCAAGCACAGGGCAGTTGGCAGGGCCTGCCGGTGCCGAGCTTGGCCAAGCACCAATCGACTTAAGGCTCGTCCGCCGGCGGGCCGCACAGCGCCCGGAAACCGGCGGCGACGAAGCGCGGCATGCGGGCGTTGGCGGCTTCCATGTCCGATGATTTGCACAGGCCGTCGGACAGGTTGTCGATGCGGCCGGTATCCGCAAAGGTCAGCGTCAATGCGCACCGGACAGGAAGTGGTAGCTCCAGAACAGGTCTTCCTCCCGGCAGTCGGGCAGTGCGCGGCGCAGCGCATCCAGGAAGCGCTTCGACCAGCGGGTCGAAGTAACGCGTCATCAGCGCGCCGCCCCATTCCGGGAGAATTGTTGATTTGCGCGACGAGCGCCATGTAGTCGCGCCATTCGTCCGGTTCCTTTGTCCAGCACCTTGAGCAGCGGGCCGGTGAATGCCTCGATGATCTCGACGACGGCCGGCGGGTCGGACGGATGGTGCTTTTCCACCTCCTCCAGGGCCGCGAAACGCAGCTCGTTCAGCGTTTTCGCGCGCCGCAGGAGCACGGCGTCGAACAGGTCGCGCTTGGACTTGAAGTGGTAATAGGCGAGGGCGACGTCGGCGCCGGCCCCGGACATGATCTGGCGCACCGTGACGCCGTCAAAGCCGCGCTGCGCAAACAGTTTCTCCGCCGCATCGAGGATGCGCTCGCGGGTGGCTTCAGCGTTTCTCGGCATGCTCTTGATCCCCGACGTGGCATCAGCCGCGACTGCGCTCGTCTCGGCATTGCGTGGCATCGGTCAGCAGCCGGCAGTCTTACGCGCCAGTGCCAGCGACTTGCACATCAACAAGCGTTGAAATAAAGTTCAACGATCGTTGAAAAAGCGCGAGTGCGCAGGAGCACGGACACACATGAGCTGGTTTCAGGCCGCAGAGCCCCTGCTTCCCGACATTATCCGCCTGAACGCCGAGTGGCGCGGCAATCATCCGGCGCTTCGTTGTGACGGCAACACAGTGACCTGGCGGGAGCTGGGCGCATCGCTGGACCGCGTCGCAAATGCGTATGCAGGTCTGGGTCTCGCCGCCGGAGATCGCGTCGCGATACTGATGCAGAACAGCCCCGAGATGCTCGAGGCCATGCTGGGCGCCGTCTGCGGCGGTTACGTTGCCGTACCGCTGAACGTGTCGGTTGCGGACGAAGGCATCGAAAAGCAGATCAATCGATTGTGCCGCGCGCGCGGTCGTCGCCTCACCGGAACATATCGTCCGCGTCGACGCGCTGCATGAAGGCTGCCGGAGGGCATCGGGCAACGCGCTGAATCACGGCGCCGGCGAGACCCGTGCCGGCTGGCTCGATTTTACGGCACTGAAAGCGGATGCCGATGCGCGGCCTCCGGTCACGAGCATTATCGCGTCGGACGCCTGCAACATTATCTACAGCTCGGGAACCACCGGGCTGCCCAAGGGCATCGTGCATACGCATGCTTGCCGCATGGCGTGGGCTTACGACATGACCGCCGCATTGCGGTACCACTCGGACGCGCGGACGCTGATTTCGCTGGGCCTGTATTCGAACATCACGTGGGTCACGATGCTGAACACGATCCTGTGTGGTGGCACGCTGGTGCTGATGCGGTCCTATGATGTCGGCAGCTGTCTCGCCGTGATCGAGCGCGAAAGGGTCAGTCACGCGGGCATGGTGCCGGTGCAGTTCCAGCGCCTGCTGGAAGCGCCGGGCTTCGACGCTGCTGACCTGTCGAGCTTGCAAAGCCTGATGTGCTGCGGCTCGCTCCTTGCGGACCTGAAGAAACGCATAGTCGAACGCATCTCCGGGCGATTTCATCGAGCTGTACGGGCTGACCGAGGGGCTGGTGACCATCCAGTCCCCGGCCGATGCCCTGCAGAATCCGGCGACCGTCGGCAAACCGTGTCCCGGCCAGTACCTCTGCATCCTCGACAATGACGACCGGCCCGTTGCGCCCGGCGAGGCCGGTGAGATCGTCGGCTACGGGCGCCTCTTGATGAGCGGCTACCTGAATCGCGACGATGCAAGTGAGGAAGCGACGTGGGTCGATGACCTCGGCCGGCGCTGGTTGCGCACCGGCGATATCGGCCGGCTCGATGATGACGGCAACCTCTATCTTGTCGACCGCAAAAAGGACATGATCACTTCCGGTGGACAGAATATATATCCGGCCGATATCGAGGCAGTCGTCGCAGCTTTTCCGGGCGTCCGCGACGTTGCGGTGATCGGTGTCACGAGCGAGCGCTGGGGCGAATCACCGCTCGCCGTTGTGTGTGGCAGCGGCATCGACGCCGACGAACTGATGCAATGGAGCAATGAGCGGCTCGGCAAGCAGCAGCGCATCGCTGACGTGCGCGTCATCGACGAGCTGCCGCGCAACCCGAACGGCAAGGTGCTGAAGCGGGAACTGCGCAAGGAATTTGCCGATGCGCTCCGGGAGGGCAGTGCAGCATGACGGATGTGGAAGAGCGCTGGTACGACAGCGCGGATGGATTGCGCCTTCATTACCGGCGTTATGGCGCGACGCAACCGGGACTGCCGGTCATCTGCCTGCCGGGGATCACGCGCAACAGCCGCGTTCGAGGATCTCGCCTTGCACCTGGCACGCTCGCACCCGGTCCTGACACCCGACCTTCGCGGCCGCGGCCGGTCTGGGCACGACCCGAACTGGCGAAATTACCAGCCGAGAACCTATGTCGATGATGTCGTGCGGCTGCTTGATGACGCCGACGTGGCCCGGGCGGCGTTCATCGGTACGTCGCTCGGCGGGCTTGTGTCCATGCTGCTGGCGGCGGCACACCGCGCTCGCGTTGCCGGTGTGGTACTGAACGATATCGGCCCGGAGATCGGCCCGGCAGGCCTCGAGCGCATCAAGAGCTACATCGGTCGCATACCGCCAGTCCGGAACTGGGACGAAGCGCTGCAACAGGTCAGGGAAATTTACGGTGTCGCATGGCCGGACCTTGATGACGACATGTGGTCGCGCATCGTGCGGCGCGGCTATCGTGAAAACGAGGACGGTATTCCGGTGCTCGATATGGATCCGAAAATCGGCGATGCGGCCCGCGAAGCGGGCACGTCGGCGGGCGATCCATGGCGGCTGTTCGACGCGTTGCACGACATCCCGGCCCTGGTCCTGCATGGCGAAACGTCGGACATCCTGACCGACGATATCGTCGCGAGGATGCGCGAGGCAAAGCCCGATCTCGCCTACGTGCGCGTTGCCCGGCGCGGCCACGTGCCGCTGCTGGATGAGCCCGAAAGCCTCGCAGCCATCGATGATTTCCTGGCGGGCCTGCAATGAGCCGGCTCACGGCGGCCGTTTGCGTCTTGCTCGCCGTGTCGACAATCGCCGGCTGCGGAAAACCGGCCAGCGACGGCAACGCGCCCGCCGGTCTGCCCGCACTGGCGGCGCAGCCGGACGTCACTGTATCCGGCGCATCGTCAGGCGCTTACATGGCCACGCAGTATCACGTCGCGTACTCGTCGCACGTCACGGGGGCCGCATTCATCGCCGGCGGGCCCTGGGGTTGCGCGCGCGGCCAGCTGACTCGCGCACTCGGCGCGTGCATTAAAGGCGACGGTATCGATGCCGGCCTGCTGGCAAGCGATGCCAGCGCCCTGGCGGACGCGGGCGCAATCGATGCACTGAAGAATCTGCAGGATGACCGCGTGTTCCTGTTTCACGGTACGCGCGATGAGGTCGTCGCCCGCGACACGGTGGCCGCAGCCGGGCAGTGGTACGCCACGGCGGCCGGTATCGATGCCCGCTTCGAGGACACCGTTCCTGTTACGCACGGCATGCCGACGGTTGACTACGGTGCGCCGTGCCCGGAGTTCCGCGCGCCGTACCTCAACGCTTGCGAGTACGACCTTGCCGGCGAGTTGCTCGAGTATTTGCACGGCGACCTGAATCCGCCGGCCGATGCTGCAGGCTCATTGCGTGAGTTTAACCAGCGCGCCGATTCGGCGGCCGGCCTCGCGGAGACCGGCTACGTCTATGTGCCCGACAGTTGCGCACAGGGTCTTGAATGTCGCGTGCACGTGTTTTTCCATGGCTGCGGACAATCCGTCCTGCAGATCGGCGACGAGCTTGCCGCCAATGCCGGTTTCAATCGCTGGGCCGCGGCGAATAACCTGATCGTCCTGTACCCGCAGGTTGCGCCGAGCAGGCTGTCACCGCAAAACCCGCTGGCCTGCTGGGACTGGTGGGGCTATTCGGGCGAGGATTACCTGACACAGCAAGGTGCGCAACTCGCCGCGGTGCGGGCCATGGTCCGGCAGTTGACGGCGCCCCGGCGCTAGCAGCCTGTCGGACTCGATTTCCCACCGTCTCGCAACGATCGCCTAAGTCCGACAGGACACTAGCGCGGATTATTCATGAACCGCACGGAGGTCGGAGCGGAGGTGTGCCCCGGGGAGGGCTTTTCAGGCGCTGTCCGGACAGGGACGTCCGGCACAGAGGCGTACAGGGACGTATTCACAGCGTCCCTGAAAAGCCCCTCCCGGGCGCGCCCTCGCCGCTACCGCCAAAGCCAAAACGTCCAGCTGAATAATCCGGGCTAGGCGCTGACGAGGCGATGGCGTATCGCGAACCGAACCGTATCCACTGGCGGGACCGCGCCTGCGCCCGTTGGTACACTAGCCCGGATTCGTCACCGATTGCGCGGGCCAGTGACAGGTTGCATGCCGGCAGCCTCCTGCGCCCCGGTTGCAGGTGTCGTTCAGTAACCCTGGTCGCAAGGACAGAACACGATGATCTGCTTCATCACGATGAACCTGCTCATATTCGTTGCGCTGATGGTCATTCTGGCGCGGTTGCGCCGGCCCGGAATCAGCCTGGCACAACAGATCCTTGCCGGCCTGGTGCTCGGCGTTCGTGCTTCGAGCTCCTCCAGGATCTCTTTGCCGGTGAGCAAGGGCGTGCTGGACGGCACGCTCGAGTGGACCAACGTCGTTGGCAGCACCTATATCAACCTGTTGATGATGATCACCACGCCGCTGGTGCTGGTCATGATGATATCCACCGTCATACGCATGCGCGAAGTCGCTGCGCTCGGCAGGATAGGGGGATCGGTCATCGGTATCCTGATCGGTACCACGGTGGTTGCCGCGCTGGTCGGCATTGCCGTCGCAAGCCTCTTTGGCCTGTCGGCCGAAGGGCTGACCGAAGGTGCGCGTGAGCTTGCGCGGGCCAGTGTGCTGGAGGGGCGACGCGAGTCTGTTGCAGAGCTCGGCTTCGCGGACATGCTCGTGCGCTTCGTGCCGTCGAACATTTTCGAGGATCTGACCGGGGCGCGGCCGACATCGATCATCGCCGTGGTCGTATTCGGCATCCTGTTTGGCATCGCCGCGTTGCAGGTGTCAAAGGATGACGAAGCGCGCGGCGCGGCCATACGCAGATTCATCGAAACCGCGCTGGCGATCGTCATGAAGCTGGTGCGGTTGATCATGGCATTCACGCCCTACGGCATACTCGCCCTGATGACCAAAGTCGTTGCGGGCTCGAACGCCAACGACATACTGAGCCTGCTGACATTCGTGCTGGCTTCCTACATTGCGATTGCCATCATGTTCGCCGTCCACGCGCTGCTGTTGGCACTGAACGGCGTTAACGTTGTTCATTATGCGAAACAGGTCTGGCCCGTACTGGTTTGCGTTTTCGTCGCGAAGTTCGGCGGCGAGCGGTTCCGCTGAATGTCGAAACGCGGATGGAGAAAAACTGAATGTGCCGGTGTCGGTCGCCAACCTGTCCGCCACGTTCGGCGCGACGATCGGGCAGAACGGCTGTGCCGGTATCTATCCCGCGATGCTGGCGACAATGGTGGCACCGACGATGGGTATCGACCCACTGAACCCGTCATTCATCGCCGGGTTGGTGGGCATAATCGCCATCAGTTCCTTCGGTGTCGCGGGCGTGGGCGGCGGTGCGACATTTGCCGCCCTGATCGTGCTGCCGGCAATGGGCTTTCCGATCGCCCTCGTCGCCCTGCTGATATCGATCGAACCACTGATCGACATGGCGCGGACGGCGCTGAACGTCAACGGCGCAATGAGCAGCTGGCGTCCTGAGCAGGCTCGTGAAAAATATTCCCGCCGACGAACCAGGCGTGGCGGCGGGCCAGGAGTCTGCGCTGGATGTCAGTCGTAGCGATTGCAGCGAAAGGGCGTAAGGTCGACCGCCGGAGTCCGGCCGTCAAGGAGTGCTGCGACGATCTCCGCCGTAATACCCGACAAGGTCAGGCCCAGGTGCTGGTGACCGAAGGCCAGTATCGCGCGGTCGTGTCCCGTGCATGTGCCGATGACCGGCAGATGATCGGGCAGTGACGGCCGGTGACCCATCCATTTTGTGCTCGCGACGTGCTCGATACCGGGTACAAGTGCCTGCAGGTGACGGCTCAATGCATCGAACCGTGCCGGATTCGGCGGCAACTCGAGCCCGCCGACCTGGAATTCGTAATAACCCCAGCGCATCGGTGTCATGACAGTACGGCGCTCGAGACTTTCGACAGGCATGCGAAAACCGGATTGCCAGCCGCCGGCCGTCAGGTGGTAGCCGCGTTCGGTGTCGAGCGGCAGGCGGTGACCGAGCTGCCTCGCGAGCGGGCGCGACCAGGCGCCCGCGGCGGTACGCCGACAGCGTCGGCGGCACATTCCAGTTGACCGTAGCGCAATCCTTGAAACCGCCGGCGGACGTCGCCGCCACTTCGGTGAGCTTTCTCCGGGAGAGTGCCGCCCGCTGTTCTATGAGTTGCCGCAAGGTGCTTGCAGACCTGGTCAGGCTCGACGACATGCGCCGTGTCGGGGAAAGCAGGCCGCCGGCGACTTGCGGCGACAGGCCGGGCGCGAGTTGTTGCACGTCATTGCGGCTGACCGGCCGCGCCAGGATGTCGTCGGCAGCAAGCCGTTGTTGCAGGCGTGACAGGGCCGTTAGCGCGTTGCTTTCTTCGGTGACCAGCAGGTGGCCGTTTGCCTTCAACAGCGAAAGTGCGCCGGCGTCGTCCAGCAGGCGCGTGAACGCCGGCAGACTGTGCCGTTGTAACGATTTCAGCGCAGCCTTCCCGCGGGCGAAGTTCGCCGGCGTTGATGCGCGCGAGAATCGCAACAGCCATGGAGCGATGCGGTGTGCATGGCGGAGACGGATGCCGAGCGGTCCGTCCGCCGCGAACAGGTAGCGCGGGCCGCTGTTCGCGCAACGTTTCCAGCGAAGCCAGTGGCTCGACGGACTCGTTCGCAATGCGCCCGACATTGCCGAACGAGCAGCCGCGGCCCGGCGCCTCGCGATCAATGAGCGTTACCTTTCTGCCCGCCAGTTGCAGGCGCAAGCCGATTGCAAGGCCGATGATGCCCGCGCCGACAATTACGACTGATCCGGCGTCCCGGTTCGTCACACGCGCGGTTCCTGCATCATTGACCCGACGGGAGTCGCGTGCCGCCGCCAGCAGGCCGTAGCGGAACGCAGCGCCGCCTTCAAAAAATCAGAGTCGTCCGGTCCTGTTACCCGACGCCGAACCCGTGATCGTCGGCAACACGTGATCGCCGGCCAGTTCACCCACCGCATCGAATACGCTGCCGGTTATGCTCTCCTGGCGCCAGGTCTCACCGGGCAGCAGGCGGCCGCTTTGCAGCAGGCAGGCGATTTTTGCGCTGGTGCCGGTGCCGCACGGCGAACGATCGTAGGCTTTGCCCGGGCACAGGACGAAGTTGCGTCCGTCGGCCTTGCGGCTGTCTGACGGCGGTCCGCACAGTTCGATATGGTCAATCTGTGCGCCGCCGGCACCCCGGATAGTGCTCGCATCCAGCGCAAGACGCAGTTTCCAGCACCAGTCCGTCAAATCAGTTCAGCGTTGGCGAGCTCGAGCGACTGCCCGTGATCCGACACCAGGAAGAACCAGTTGCCGCCCCAGGCTATGTCACCGTGCACAGTGCCGATACCGTCGACGTGGAGCGCCACATTACGCCGGTAGCAGTAGCTGGCTACATTGGCGACGCTGACGCGATTGGCATCGTGCAGCGTGACCGTAACCGTGCCCGCAGGCGTCTCGAGACGATGCATACCCCTTTCGAGCCGGCCCTCAGCGGCCAGCGTTACGGCAATGCCGATCGTCCCATGCCCGCACATGCCGAGATAGCCGACGTTGTTGAAAAAAACGACGCCGGCAGCATTTGCAGCTTCCTGCGCGGGCCGCAGCAATGCGCCGACCAGGACATCGGAACCGCGGGGTTCATTGACGATTGCCGCGCGGAACTCATCGTGCTTCTTCCGCAGTTCGTCGACACACTCAGGCAGCGATCGCGAGTTGAGGACGGGACCGCCCGCAAGGATGACCCGCGTCGGCTCGCCGCCGGTGTGTGAATCGATAACGTCGATTTGCTCAAGATTCATGCCGTCACTGACCTCCCCGCGCTGCATGCTCACGTCGTATAGTCTACCCTGCGCCGGAAACCATGCAGCTGCAATCCGATTCGGGGGATGACATGAGCGTAACGGGAATAATCAAGCAACTTCTATCAGCCCTGGTGCTGCCGGTAATCGGCTGCATTCTGGCACTCGCTGCGACGTCCGTTGCGGCACAGGACGACGACGTCGTCATTCCGCCGCGCACCGAGGGCGACGGGCCGTACCAGCGCCTGATTCTGCGTGGCGGTTACCTGATCGACGGGACCGGCGCGCCGGCCCAGGGTCCGGTAGACATCGTCATCGAGGGAGACCGCATCACCGAAGTGCGTGTCGTCGGCTTCCCGAAACTGCCGGTCGATCCGGAGCGTCGACCACCACTCGACGGCGGCGAGGAACTCGATGTGACGGGCATGTATATCCTGCCCGGGTTCGTTGATACACACCTGCACCTGCATACGACGAAGTCGGGCCAGAACGTGCCGCCCGAGTATGTGCTGAAACTGTGGCTGGCACACGGCGTGACCAGTGGCCGAACGCGTGGGCAGCGATCATGACACCGGGTGGCAGGTAAACGTCGCCGGGCAGCTTGCGCAAAACAAGGTGACCGGGCCGCGGCTGGAAATCTATCCGATGTTCGGCACCGGCGATTCCGGAGCGATCAATACGCCGGACGAGGCACGTGAATGGATCCGCCGCATCGAGCGGGCAGGCGCGAGCGGCGTCAAGTTCATCGGCGCAGAAGAGAACATCCTCTGGGCGGCGCTAGATGAAGCGAACAAGGCGGGCTTGAGGTCGACCATGCATCACGCCCAACTGGCCGTGAAGCACGCCAACGTGCTGGCAACGTCCGAACGCGGTCTGAACTCGATGGAACACTGGTACGGGCTGCCCGAGGCGATGTTCGTCGATCGCACGATCCAGCACTACCCGAACGACTACGTGTACCAGAACGAACAGCATCGGTTCGGCGAAGCCGGCCGCCTGTGGCAACAGGCTGCGAAGCCCGGCAGTGAAACTGGAACGAGGTAATGGAGACGCTGCTGGCGAGGGGATTCGCCTTGTCGCCTACGTTTACGATTTACGTCGCCAGCCGCGACTTCATGCGCATGCGGCGCGCCGAATGGCACGACGAGTACACAATGCCATCACTGTGGGACTTCTTCCGCCCGAACCGCAACGCGCACGGCTCATACTGGTTCTACTGGACGCTCGAGGACGAGATCGCCTGGAAGGAGAACTACCGGCTGTGGATGCAGTTCGTCAACGAGTACAAGAACCGCGGCGGACGTGTGTCCGTCGGCTCCGATGCCGGCTACATTTACAGCACGTACGGTTTCGGCTACATCACGGAACTGGCCCTGCTGCGCGAAGCAGGCTTCACGCCACTCGAAGTACTGCATGCCGCGACGCTGCAGGGTGCCCGCGTCCTCGGTATCGATGATGAGGTTGGCTCGATCGCGCCGGGCAAAAAAGCCGACCTGGTCGTTATCCGCGAAAACCCCCTCGAGAACCTCCACGTGCTCTACGGTACCGGCGCACTGCGGCTGAACGACGACACACAGGAAGTCGAACGCGTAGGCGGCATCGACTACACGATACGCGACGGCATTGTCTACGACGCACGCGCCCTGCTCGATGATGTCGCCGACCTCGTCCGTGCACAGAAAGCGGAACGGGGCATCGGACCAGGCCCGATGCCGGTGACCACAGCGCCCTCAGAGCGGTGAACGTCACGCAAATGTAGACGGATTATTCATGAACGTTTTAGTTCGGTGGTAGGCGGAGGCGCATTCCGGAGCTTTCCAGGGACGCTGTGCGAATACGTCCCTGTACGCTCTGTGCCGGAACGTTCCGAAGTCCGGCACAGCCCTGAAAAGCCCTCCCCGGGGTACACCTCCGCCCCGACCTCCGTGCCGTTCATGAATAATCCGAGCGAAGCTGTGAACGTCAGGCGGTTATGCCGTTAACAAAGATAAAGCCAACGGCAATCGGCACGACGAAGCGAATCAGGAACTGCCACACGCGGAATGCACCGTCTGACAAGCCCATTTCGTCGCGGGTGATTGTGGCCCCGACACGCCAGCCGATAAAAATGGCGGTCAGCAGTGCACCGACCGGCAGCAGCACGTTGGCCATGATGAAGTCGACGCTGTCATACGATGGTTCGGGATTGAAGCCGGGCAGAAACGCCAGCGGATAAAAGTCCGACAGCCAGTTGAACGACAGTATGCTGGCGAAGCCCGTTACCCAGGCCACCAACCCGGCGAGCAGTGACGCACGTGAGTGGCTCAGGCCGAATCGCTCTTCGGTCCACGACACAACCGGCGCGAATATGCCAATGCAGGACGTTACGGCGGCGGCAATCAGCAGCAGGAAGAAAATGCTGCCGAACACCTGCCCGCCGGGCAAATCACCGAAGGCAATTGGCAGGGTCTGGAACACCAGGCCGGTACCGGTGTCCGGCGCCAGCCCGTGCTGGAAAACCAGCGGAAAGATAGCAAATCCCGCGAGACAGGCGACCAGTGTATCGGCGCCGACGACAATAAATGCGTTCTGCGGTATCGATGTCGAGCGATCGAGATACGATCCATAGGTAATCATGACGGCCATCGCAATACCTATCGAGAAGAACGCCTGGCCGAGTGCAACGAGCATCGTATCCGCGGTAAGCCTGGAGAAGTCCGGTGTCAGCATGAAGCGCACCGCTGCGGCCATATCGCCGACGGCCCAGGCATAGCCGACCATGATGATGACAAACAGGAACAGCGCGGGCATCAGCAGGTTGACGGCCTTTTCGATGCCGCCATGGATTCCCCGTGCGTTGATATAGACAGTGAGGATGATGACAACGGTGTGCCAGAAAGCCAGCCGCCCCGGACTTTGCAGCAGTGCCTCGAACGTGGATTGCGACGTGACCGCATCAATCGCTTCGAACGTACCCGATGCAGCCAGGACGAAGTAGTCCATCGTCCATCCCGCGATTACCGTGTAAAACGTGATCAGCATGAATGCGGCAAGTACCGCTATCCCGCCAACATTTCCCCAGCGCCGCGATACCCCGGCCTCGTCGGCGACGGCGCGTATGCTGCCGGAGGCCGACGCCGCGCGGCTGCGGCGGCCGATTGTCCATTCGGCCATGACCAGCGGCACGCCGATGCCGAAGGCAAACAGCAGGTAGATGAAAATAAATGCGCTGCCGCCGCTTTCGCCGACGACGTAAGGAAAACGCCAGATATTGCCGAGGCCGACGGCGAAGCCGACGGATGCCATCAGGAACGTCAGGCGTGACGTCCAGTTTTCGCGCGGGCCGCCTGCAACCGGTGCTGTCATGAATGTTCCCCCTGGTTTGTCGTAATGTTATTGAGCGAGTACGTTATCCACGGCGCGCCCGGCGTCGCGTACGATACGCGTGACATCGCGCTGCTGCGCCTTGCCGAGCGGTGCAAGCGGCGGCCGTACCGGACCGCCAGGCCGTCCGTGGAGCTCACAGGCAAGCTTGACGCTTTGCAGGAATGCGCCGCCGCGTTCCAGGCATAGCATCAGTGGCAGCAGTTGTTGCATTAGCCGCCGGCCGGCCGCGAAATCGTTTTCGAGCACGCACATCTCGTAAAGGCGTACGGCCGCCTGCGGCATGAAATTGGCAATCACCGATACCCAGCTGCGCGCGCCCCAGGCAAAAAACTCGAGTACCAGGTCCTCGGTACCGGCGCTTAGCTGCAGTTCGGGAAACTGCTGCACCAGTGTATGTATGCGTTCAACGCTGCCGCTCGATTCCTTGATCGCGCAGATGTTTTCAATGCGCACGGCTCGTCCCAGGAAATCGGCATCCAAATCGACGCCGGTGCGCGCCGGGTAGTTGTAGAGGATGATGGGCAGGCCGGCAACGCGATCGATGCGGCGGCAGTGCGCGACAAGTTCGGCGGCACCGGGCAGCGAGTAGGGCGGTGCAGCGACAAGCAGGGCGCTCGCTCCGGCATCGCGTGCGGCCGCGGCCAGGTGTTCAGTGCGTGTCGCCAGCAGGTCGTTGACGCCGGCAATCATCGGTATGCGACCGTCGATCCGGCGTGCGGCAAAATACAGCTGCTCAATACGTTCGTCGGTTGTCAGAGCATGGAATTCGCCGGTTGAGCCACCGACAATGACGCCGTGCACGCCGTTGTCGATCTGCCAGTCGATGGCGGCGCCATACGCGTCATAATCCAGTGACAGGTTCCGGCAAAAAGGGGTTATAAGCGGCGTGTAAATGCCCTCGAGCTGCATCTATGGTTGATCCGTCGGCGGCAGGACAGGCCGGTCATTATGCGTGGCGAGGCCGCCGCCGACAATCGGCACGGGGCGGGGTGTGCAGGTTGAGAAAAAAGCAGCAAAAAAGCGCGCGGAAGCAGTACTATGCGGCTCATGAACCTGCGCGATACCGCGCAGTTAAAAGTTTAACCGGACAGAGACGAGCGGTCTCGGGGGGAATTATGGTGACGTCACAATCAGCGGGCCGAATGCTGGCGGTAGTCGCATTGCTGGGCCTGGTGGCCGGCAACACGCAGGCCCAGGGCCAGATCGAAGAAATCGTGGTAACGGCGCAGAAGCGCGAGCAGAACATTCAGGACGTACCGGTGGCAGTGACCGCTTATACCGGGCGCATGCTGGAGGAATCGGCGATCAAGGACATTCGCGATCTCGCGGCGATTGCACCATCCCTGATCTCCAACCAGAGCCAGAATTCAACGACGTCCAGTTTCTCCATTCGCGGTATCGGCACCAGCGCCCAGAACTTCGGTCTTGAGTCGTCGGTAGGGCTCTACATCGACGAAGTCTATCGCGCGCGGCCAAGTTCGATTATTAACAACCTCGTGGACATCGCGGCGGTAGAAGTACTGCGCGGGCCGCAAGGCACACTGTTCGGCAAGAACACGCCGTCGGGCGCCATCATCATCCGCTCGGTCCAGCCCGGACACGAACGGAACGCGTTTCTTGAAGTGACGGCCGGCGATTACGGGCTGCTGAATATCGCCGGCGCAACAAACCTGTCGCTCGTCGACGATGTGCTTGCGCTGCGCGTTACCGGATTTTCGGGCCAACGTGACGGTTACGTATCAGACCTGAATCTGGGTGACGACGTGATCAATGACCGCGACCGCGCCGGCGGCCGCTTGCAGGTTTTATTTACCCCCAACGACCAGCTCGACATCCGCCTGATTGCCGATTACGCGGAAATCAATGAAATCTGCTGTGCGGCGTTGACGCGCCAGGACAACATTACGGCATTCCGGGCGTACGGACGGCATGGGCGGGCCGGTATTCGGGTCCGATGCCCTGCTGCTGGGTCTCGGTGGCACCGTGATCACTGGGGACCGGTTCGAAGATCATGTCACGGCGCTGAACCGTCTGCCGCAGTCGTCCAACGAAGATGCCGGAGTGTCGCTGGAACTGAACTACGATTTCGGCGGCACCACGCTGACATCGATCTCTGCCTATCGTGAATTTGACAGCTTCGACCAGATTGACGCCGACTTCAGTAATGTCGATATCCTGACCGACACCAATCGCGCCGAGCAGAATTCGGTTTCGCAGGAATTGCGCCTGACCGGCGGTCTTGGTGACAGGACAACGTACGTCGCGGGTGTCTACTACTTCTCACAGGACCTGGACAATTCATCAACGCTGGATCTCGGCGCGGCTACCTCAGCGTTTTTATCGGCGGACCCGCTGCTTTCCCAGGTTATCAGCAGCATCAACCTGTTCTCGCCGCCGTTTCCGCCGGTTGCCGATCCGTTCCCGTCAACGGCATTCGCCCGTGACGTCATGCTGCAGCAGCACGAAAACTGGGCCGTGTTTGCGCAGGCGGATTTCGAGCTGAGCGATGAATTCATCTTGACGGCCGGACTACGCTACACAGACGAGGAAAAAGAACTGCGGGGCACGTTCGAAAACAGCCCGCTGGGACCGCCACCGGATTTCACGCAAATCGTCACCGTGCTGACACTGATACAGATGGGCTTGGCTCGATCCGACCGATCCGGCCAACGCACCGACATTACTGGCCGCGTTCGGACCAACTTATACGCCGGGCTGGGGCATGTACACGCAGCCGGCGCTGGCGCCGCAGGCCCCGCTGGTCGAAAATCTCGAAGACGACCAGCTGACCGGTACCGTCAAGCTGTCGTGGTTCGCGAGCGACACAACATTGTTCTACGCATCTTTCGGCACCGGCTACAAGTCGGGCGGCACGAATACCGATCGCATCAATCCGATTTTCTCGCAGACGTTCGGGTCTGAGACGTCGGAGGCGTTCGAGATCGGCATGAAGGCCGATTTTCCGAACCAGTCGATGCGACTGAATGTTGCGTTGCATAACACACAGGTTGAGGACCTTCAGTCCAATGCATTTACCGGCAATGGCTTCAACCTGCAAAATGCCGGCAACGCCGATACTTATGGCGGCGAGATCGAGCTCTGGTGGTCGCCGGTCGAGACCTTCAACCTGCAGGCGAACTACGTGTATTCGATTGCCGATTACGAGCAGTTCCTGAACGGTACCTGCTGGCGCGCAACGCCGTTCCATACCGGCACCGTCGATCCCGGCTTTGACGCCTCGGCCGGGCCTTTTGACCCGACGGCCAGCGTCTGTGACAGGTCGGGCGACCGCATCCCGAGCAATCCGGAGAATTCGTTCTACCTCGGCGCGACGAAGAGTTTTGTCGTCGGCAATTCGACGGGTGTCTACGTGCGCGGTGAGTACTCGTACATCTCGGACACAATGACCGATGGCAACAACGATCCGCTGAAACTGCGATCGTCGTTCGACAACCTGAACGTCATGGTGGGCCTGACTTTTGAAAGCATCAATGCGGAGCTGTCGATCTGGGGTCGCAACATTACCGATGAGCGTTTCTTTGAGACGGTTTTCGACGTGCCCGTTCAGGACGGCAAGTTGATGGCGTATCCGCACGAACCCCGGACCTGGGGCATTACGTTCCGGAAAAACTTTGACTAGCAGGAGAGCGGAACCAGCGCTGAATGACGGCGAGGACCAGGCGCCGATAAGGACGAGCGACGAATATATCCGGAGTCTGCGCGGCCGTGGCCTGACGGTGTATCTTTTCGGCGAACAGGTGGAGGAACCTGTAGATCACCCGATGATCCGGCCGTCGATCAATGCGGTCGCGCGCACGTACGGCCTGGCCGCAGAGAATCCTGAGCTCGGGACCGCGTTGTCGCCGTTTACCGGCGAGCGCGTCAACCGGTTCCTGCACATTGCGCAGTCCACCGAGGACGTCGTCATGCAGAACAAGATGCAGCGGCGGCTCGGCCAGCTTACCGGTACTTGCTTCCAGCGCTGCGTCGGCATGGACGCGCTCAATTCGCTGTATTCAGTAACGTTCGAAATCGACGAGGAATTCGGTACCGGCTATCACTCGCGTTTCCGCCAGTTTATCGCCGCCGCGCAGCGCCGTGGCGCTGTAATCGGCGGAGCCATGACCGATGTCAAGGGCGATCGCAGCCTGCCGCCGCATGCCCAGGACGACCCTGACATGTTCGTGCACGTGACGCGGCGCACCGATACCGGCGTCTATATCACCGGCGCCGAGGCCCATCAGACGGGTTGCCTGAACTCCCACTGGCTGCTGGTCATGCCTACCATGCGACTTGGTCCCGAGGACGAGGATTACGCCATTGTTGGCGCGATACCGGTGGAGGCGGACGGGATAACGTACATCTACGGCCGCCAGTCATGCGACACGCGCGCCATGGAAGACGGGGACCTCGACGCCGGCAATGCGCGGTATTCCGGCCAGGAAGCAATGGTTATTTTCCAGGACGTGTTCATACCGTGGGAGCACGTCTTCATGCACGGCGAAGTGTCGTATGCGGCGATGCTGGTCGAACGCTTCACGTGCTACCACCGGCGCAGTTATGTGTGCAAATCGGGTGTCGGTGACGTGCTGATCGGTGCAGCGGCGGCGATTGCCGACTACAACGGCGTCGAAGAGGCATCGCATATTCGCGACAAGCTCGTGGAAATGACGCACCAGAACGAGACGATCTACGCTACTGGCATGGCCTCGAGTTACCAGTCGCATCCGACTCGCTCCGGCGCTTATATTTGCGATGACATGCTCGCCAATGTCTGCAAGCATCACGTCACGAAGATTCCCTACGAGATCGGGCGGCTTGCCCAGGACCTGGCCGGCGGCCTGATGGTTACATTACCGTCGCAAAAGGATCTGCAACACCCGGAACTGGGTGCATTGCTTGATAAATATCTGAAAGGGCGCAAAGAGATACCGACTGAATCGCGGCTACGGATCCTGCGCCTGATCGAAAACATGACATTGGGCCGCAACGCCGTCGGTTATCTGACCGAATCGATGCACGGGGCCGGGTCGCCGCAGGCGCAGCGCATCCAGATCGCCCGCCAGATGCAGCTCGATTTCAAGAAGGCGCTGGCCACGGAGCTCGCCGGTATCGACGACGTTGTGATAGAGGAACTGCACCGGGATTTCGGCGATTACTTTGCGCGTGTGTTTGCGCGGCCGGACAAGGGCTCCGCGAAGGGAAGTTAACAGACGCTCAACCGCCGCGCAGGCAGGCGACTGTACGGCCGGGCAGCATCCAGTCGCCTGGCTTACCCGCGTCCAATGAAATGTCGCTGCTGCTCCAGGCGATTTTCCAGGGCTGATCGGCCCTGAAGTTTGCCAGGCTGAAAGAGGCGCCCGGTTGGTGCACTGTTCAGCAACACGGCAAGGGCGGTGATCCTTGAATCCGTTCCCGCCGGCGCGCGGTCGGCCAGCAGCAGCGTGAACGCGTGGCAATGCGCCCACTCGGCGTCATACATGCGGCGGCCGGACGGACTGAGCCACAGGATATCGGGCCAGCCTGGCCGGACCTGGTGCTCGGCATGCGGATACTCCGCAAGCTTGAGCAGCGGACAGTCGCGCCGCAGGCGGATCAGCAGCCTGACTTGCTCCTGAAACGCGGGATCGTGTTGCAATCCGCTCCAGTCCACCCAGCCGGTTTCGTTGTCCTGTGCGTACACATTGTTGTTGCCACCCTGCGAATTGCCAAATTCATCGCCCGCCAGCAGCATCGGCGTGCCTTGTGACAGCAGCAGCGACGCGAGCAGGTTTTGCCGCTGCCGCCGCCTGAGCGCATTGATCGCCGGGTCGTCGGTCGGACCCTCCACGCCAAAATTCTGGCTGTAATTGCTACGGTGCCCGTCCCGGTTGTGTTCACCGTTGGCCTCGTTATGCCGTTCGTTGTAACTGACGAGATCACAGAGGGTAAAACCGTCGTGGCTGGTGATGAAATTGATGCTCGCCGCAGGCGGCTTGCCGCGGTCCTCGAACAGGTCGGCGGAACCGTGCATGCGGCGGCCCAGTTCGGCAGCGACCTGCGCGTTGCCATGCCACCAGCGGCGCATCACATCGCGATAGCGGTCATTCCACTCGGCCCAACGTGATGGAAAATTGCCGAGCTGGTAGCCGCCGGGCCCTATGTCCCAGGGCTCGGCGATCAGCTTGCACCCGGCAAGTACCGCGTCATCCTGTATGCCGAGCAACAACGGATGGTTTGTGTTGAAGCCGTCGGCGTGCCGGCCGAGTACCGGCGCGAGGTCGAAACGGAATCCGTCGACACCCATGTCACGAGCCCAGTACCGCAGGCTGTCGATAACCAGGTCCTGCACGGCCGGGGAGTCCGCATTGATCGTGTTGCCGCAGCCGGTGTCGTTGACGGTTTGCGTCCTGTCATGAGATTCCAGGCGGTACCAGGATTCATTGTCGATGCCCCGATAAGAGAGCGTAGGACCCATCGCGCTGCCTTCCGCCGTATGGTTGTATACGACGTCGAGGATGACTTCGATGCCGGCGTCATGGATGGCATTGATCATGTCGACAAATTCGGCGCGTGCGTCGGTCTCGGCAAAGCGGCCGGCAGGTGTGAAAAAATTTAACGTGTTGTAACCCCAGAAATTTCGCAAACCGCGTTCACGCAGGAACTGCTCATCGATGAAACTGTGCACCGGCAACAGCTCGATCGCGGTAATGCCGAGTGCTTTCAGGTAGGCGATGATGGCGCCGTTCGACAGCCCCCGGAACCGGCCACGTTCCGCGTCGCCGAGTTCCGGATGGCGCATCGTATAGCCACGCACATTGAGCTCGTACACGACTGTTTGTTCCCAGGGTATCCGCGGGCCGGTGGTTGCTGGCGGCCCGTTACCGGTGACCACCGAAGCCGGCATCCACGGCGCGCTGTCGTCGGTGTTCAGACTGGCATCGGCCGGATTGCTGCCCTCTGCATAGTCGAAAAGTGCGGGGTGCCAGACGAACGTGCCATCGAGCTGGCGTGCATACGGATCCACGAGCAATTTGTGCGGATTGCAGCGCTTGCCCGCCGCCGGGTCGTACGGGCCATGCACCCGGTAGCCGTAACGCTGGCCGACCGCGCACCCGGGCAGGTAGCCGTGCCACGTATCACCGCTCTGCGCCGGCAGGGCGATGCGCGCGGTTTCCGCACCTGTCGAGTCGAACAGGCACAGGTCCACCTGTTCAGCAACTGACGAGCGAAGTGCAAAGTTGACGCCATCGCCCTGCCATGTCGCACCGGGAAGGGAGGCTTCGCCGCGCTCGACATACACTATAGTTCGATCGTGTTCAGCTTCCATAGGTCGTCGTTGTAGTCGCGCATCGTCCGGTCTGTCGAAAAGCGGCCGGAGGCGGCCGAGTTCATGATGCTCATCCGGGTCCAGCGCTCCCGGTCAGTAAAGGCCTCCGCCACGCGCTGCTGCGCGTCAACGAAGCTGCGGAAGTCAGCCGCCGTCATCCACGGATCGTCCGGGCTCCGGATGGCGTGCAGGACACTGTCAAATACGTGCGGCTCGTCCGGGTTGAAGTGGCCGTTCCCGAGCAGATCGATTACGCGCCCGAGGTCTTTGTCGCCAGCGATGATTGCCGCCGGATCGTACCGGTCATGCAATTCGGCGATCTGGTCAACGGTCAACCCGAACAGGAAGAAGTTTTCGTCCCCTACGGCATCAAGTATTTCGACATTGGCGCCGTCGAGCGTGCCAATAGTGACGGCGCCGTTCATCATGAGTTTCATATTGCCGGTGCCGGACGCTTCCTTGCCGGCGGTTGAAATCTGTTCGGACAGGTCCGCCGCCGGACAGATGATTTCCATCGCCGTGACATTATAGTCGGGGAAAAATACCAGGCTGAGACGGTTCTGCATCGCGGGATCATTGTTGACCACCTCGGCGACGGTATTTATTGCCTTGATGATTTGCTTGGCCATGAGCATCAGCCGGGCGCCGCTTTGCCGCCGATGATGACAGCCCGCGGAACCAGTGTGTCACCATCACCGCGCCGGATGCGATCATAAAGGTGGATGACGTGCAGGAGGTTCAGCAATTGCCGTTTGTACTCGTGTATTCGCTTGACCTGGACATCGATCATCATTGCTGCGTCGATCTCGATGCCTGTGCGCTCCTGAATCGTGCGTATCAGGCGCAACTTGTTTTCAGCGTGAACACCGCGCCAAGCTCGCCGGAAACCGGCATCATCTGCTAGCGGCGCCAATGCCGCGAGTTCATCAAGCTGCGTCACCCATCCGTCCCCGATTCGTGATGAGATCAGCTCCGCGAGTGCCGGATTGCAGCCGGCAAGCCAACGGCGTTGCGTAACGCCGTTGGTCTTGTTGTTGAACTTTTCCGGCCACAGTTCGGCAAAATCGCGGAACAGTCCCTTCTGCAACAGTTTCGAATGCAGTTCCGCGACGCCGTTAACGGAAAAGCTTGCCGCAACGGCAAGATACGCCATGCGTACGACCGGATAATCGCCATCAGTAATCAACGACATCCGGCTGACCCTGTCGGGCTCGCCCGGCCAGCGTTCACTGATCTCGTCAACAAAGCGCGCATTGATCTCGCCGATGATTTCCAGCAGGCGTGGGAGCAAGCGCCCGAACATCGATGCCGGCCACGTTTCCAGAGCCTCCGGAAGCAGCGTGTGGTTGGTATACGCCATTGTGCGGCGCGTTATGTCCCAGGCCTCATCCCATGTCAGGTAGCAGTGATCGAGCAGCAGGCGCATCAGCTCCGGCACGGCGAGCGCAGGGTGCGTGTCATTCAGCTGGAAGCAGAGCTTTTCCGCAAACGTGTCGAACTCATCACCATGTCGCTGCTGCCAGTCGCGCAATACATCCTGCAGGCTTGCAGATACGAGGAAATACTGCTGCCGTAGCCTTAGCTCATGCCCGCTTTCTGTTGCCGTATTCGGATACAGCACCATCGTGATGTTCTCGGCCTCGTTCTTGGCGGCGACGGCGTCGGTGTAGCCGCCCGCATTGAACTCCTCGAGGTCGAAGGCATCGGTGGCCGATGCCGACCACAGGCGCAGTGTATTGACGATATCGTTGCGGTAACCAGGGATCGGCACGTCAAACGGTATCGCCAGTACGTCATGCGTATCGACCCAGCGGCGCCGCGGACGGCCCTCGTGGTCGTCAAACAGTTCGGTGCGCCCGCCAAAGCGCACCGTCTGTGCCAGTTCGATACGTTCGATCTCCCACGGGAAGCCTTCTCTCAACCACGGGTCGGGCTGTTCGACCTGGTAACCGTCTTCGATGCGCTGGTGGAACATGCCGTACTGGTAACGAATGCCATAACCGATTACCGGCAATTGCAACGTGGCGCAGCTGTCCAGGAAGCATGCCGCGAGCCGCCCGAGGCCACCGTTGCCAAGCCCGGCATCGTGTTCGCGGTCATAGACATCCTCGAGATTCTGGCCCAGCCGATTCAGGGCCTCGCCAGCCCGGCCGTCGATGCCGAGATTGAGCAGGGCATTGCGCAACAGCCGGCCCATCAGGAATTCCAGGGACAGGTAGCAGACGCGGCGCTGGTCGTCGCGTTCGATGGCAATATTCGTCCGGTTCCAGCGTTCCATCAGGCGGTCGCGGGTCGCGTAAACCAGTGCCTGGTATACAAACGGCAGGTGCTTGCGAATCGTGCGCCGGCCAAGCGTGCGGCCGAAGTAATGGGTAAAGTCGTGGAGTATGGCGTCGGCTGACATCTCCAAAGCAGGTATCTGCAGCAATTCGATGTCGCCGATGCCGGTGCTGTTGTCCATTCTGAAATTCAACTGCGAAACTCCGTTTTAACTGACCGGCGCGAGTATAACGGTCGCCAGCGGCGGCAGGGTCAAACGCAATGATTGTCCATGCTCATGCGCCGGTTCTGCGCGAGTCGGTATCGTGCCGCCATTGTGGACGTTGCTGCCGCCAAACACGCCGGCATCGGTATTCAGGAACTCTCTGTAACGTCCGCCATGCGGCACGCCGACAAGATAGTCGTGCCGGACCACCGGCGTGAAATTGCTGATGCAGACGACATGGCTTCCGTCACCGGCGCGCCTGATCCAGCTAAGCACGCTGTAGTCCCGGTCCTCCCAGTTGATCCACGCAAAACCGCCGGCATCGCAATCAAGCTCATGAAGTGCGGGCGTACTGCGGTACACCGCATTAAGTTCACGAACCAGTGTTTGCACGCCCCGGTGTGGAGCCTGTTCGAGCAGATGCCAATCCAGTGCACGGTCATGGCTCCATTCCCGCTCCTGCGCAAACTCGCCACCCATGAACAGCAGCTTCTTGCCCGGATGGGCATACATGAAGCCGAGGTAAGCCCGCAGGTTGGCGAAGCGCTGAAAGTCGTCGCCGGGCATGCGGCCGAGCAATGAACGCTTGCCATGTACAACTTCGTCATGCGACAACGGCAGTACGAAGTTTTCGCTGAACGCATACATCGGGCCAAACGTCATCTTGTCATGATGGTAACTGCGGTGCAGCGGATCTTCCTGCATATACCGCAGAGTGTCATTCATCCAGCCCATGTTCCATTTGTAGTCAAAACCAAGTCCGCCGGCATAGACAGGCCGTGAGACGCCTGGCCACGACGTTGATTCCTCGGCCAGCGATATAGCGCCGTGGGAATGAACGATTTCATTAAATTGTTTCAGGAAGGACACTGCCTCGAGATTTTCGTTGCCGCCATGCTTGTTGGGTATCCACTCGCCGTCCTTGCGCGAGTAGTCAAGGTACAGCATCGATGCAACTGCATCGACGCGCAGGCCGTCAACGTGGAAGTCATCGATCCAGTGCATGGCGCTGCCAAGCAGGTAATTGGCGACTTCGCGGCGTCCGAAGTTGAAGACCAGCGTGCCCCAGTCCGCATGCTCACCCATGCGCGGATCGGCGTGTTCGTAAAGGGCAGTACCGTCAAAGCGGCTCAGGCCATGTTCATCCTTCGGAAAATGCGCCGGTACCCAGTCAACGATGACGCCGATTCCAGCGCGATGACATGCATCAACGAAGCCGCGAAAGTCATCCGGGTCGCCGAAGCGCTGGGTTGGCGCATACAGACCGATTGGCTGGTAGCCCCAGGAGCCATCGAACGGATGTTCGCTAACGGGCATCAGTTCGATGTGCGTGAATCCCATCGACGTCACGTAGCCGAGCAATTCGCTCCGCCATTTCCCGCCAGGTCAGGAACCTGCCTTCCGGCCCGTTTTTTCGTTGCCAGGATCCGGCATGTACTTCATAAATGGCGAGCGGCTGGCCGAGGTCATGATCCCCGCGCCGCTGCTGCATCCAGTCCGCGTCCAGCCATTGCCAGCGGCTTTCGAAGACGATCGATGCATTGCCCGGCGGCGCTTCGAAGTACTGTGCGAGCGGGTCACTTTTCAGCGGTAAAAGGTTGCCGACGCCGTCCAGTAATTCGTATTTATAAAAGGTGCCGTGTCCGACGGCTGGCAGGAATATCTCCCACAAGCCGTTACCGGCATGGAATCTCATCGGGTGGCAACGGCCATCCCAGCCATTGAAATTGCCGACGATACTGACACGTGATGCGTTCGGCGCCCATACGGCAAAGCGCGTGCCGCGGACACCCTGGAACTCGGTACAGTGCGAGCCGAGCGCGCGGTTGATGTTCAGGTGCGAGCCTTCTCCCAGCAGATGCCGGTCCAGTTCGCCGAGGACTGCGGGAAACCGGTAAGGATCCTCGATCAGTGCTGTATTGCCGTCGGCGTAGTCGACCTGCAGCAGGTAATGCCGCAGGCGTGGCGGCATGCTGCCCGCAAAAACGGGGCTGTCACCTATACGCTTGAGCTCCGTGAGCACGGCTCCGTCACGATCGGCCAGGCGAACGGCGCTCGCGTGCGGCTGCAACGTGCGGACAATACGTTCGCCGTTAACGTTATGCACGCCAAGCACAGCAAACGGATCAGAATGCCGGCCACGCGCGAGCAGGTCGATGTCGTGCTGCATTCAGTGTCCTAGCGCGTGAAGTGCAGGTGCTGGCCAAGCATGTCCGGAGTTACCAGCGTGATGCCGCGACTGGTGATACGGAAGCCGCGCGCGCGGTCAGCTTCCGCGTCGACACCTATTTCCGTGCCCTTGGCGATTGTGGCGCCACGATCGATGATGGCGCGGCGTATCGTGCAGTTCCGCCCGATCTTCACATCCGGAAGGATGACGGATTCCGCGACCGAGCTGTACGAACTGATCTTGCAGTTCGAGAACAGTACTGAGCGAAGGACGGATGCGCCGGACACGACACAGCCTGCAGAGACCATGGACTGGATGGCTTCGCCGCGCCGGTTCGGCTCGTCAAAGACAAACTTGGCTGGTGGCAGCTGGGTCTGGTGCGTGAATATCGGCCATGCTTGGTCATACAGGTTCAGCTGTGGGGTGACCGATATCAGTTCCATATTGGATTCCCAGAACGCATCCAGCGTACCGACATCTCGCCAGTACGCCTGTTGCTGTGTTTCCGGGTCGCGGAACGGGTAGGCGAAGATCTGGTAGTTGCGAATAATCGACGGGATGATATCGCGGCCGAAATCGTGGCTCGACTCGGGCGTGTCCGCGTCCTTGATCACCTGTTCGTAGAGAAATTCCGTATTGAAAACATAGTTGCCCATGGAAGCGAGGCAGACGTCGTCCCGGCCCGGAATCGGTGTCGGCTTTTCAGGCTTCTCGTTGAAAGCAACGACGCGGCCGTCGTCGTTTACCGTCATGACGCCGAGTTGGCCAGCCGCTTCTTCCAGCGGCACTTCGATGCAACAGACGGTCATGTCGGCATCTTTCCCGGCGTGCCAGGCGAGCAACGGGCCATAATCCATCTTGTACACGTGGTCGCCTGACAGTATTAGCGTCAGCACCGGCTGGTGCGTGCGGATGATGTCCAGGTTCTGGTATATGGCGTCCGCCGTGCCCCGGTACCATTCGCCGCCGACTCGCTGCGAGGCCGGCAATATATCGACGAACTCCCGCGAGCCGCCGCGAAATCCTGTCCAGCCCTGCACCAGGTGGCGAATCAGTGAATGGGCCTTGTACTGGGTCAGTACACCGATGCGCCGGATTCCTGAGTTGACGCAATTCGAGAGCGGGAAATCGATGATGCGCAGCTTGCCGCCGAAATAAAGCGACGGTTTGGCCCGCCAGTCCGTCAGCTCGTAGAGTCTTGAGCCCTGGCCTCCGGCCAGGATCAATGCCAGCGTCTCGCGCGTCAGTCGGCTGACATAACGCGCATCTCCCGATTCGCTGCTGTTCATGTTCGACGGTCCCCGCTGCTGCTATGGTTCGAGTGTAGCGCAGGTCGCTCTGCAATTGACCGAAACGGTGACTAGCGGGCCATCACGCGCCGTCGCGACCGGAATCCGCGATCATCGTCCGGATGCGGTGACGGAGTGCCGGCGTAAACGCATCCCTGCCGAGGCGCCAGCGCCAGTTGTTCACTGTCGTTCCCGGCGTATTGAGCCGTGCATCGGAACCGAGGCCAAGAAAGTCCTGCATTGGCGCTATTGCCAGCCGGGCTCCGCTGCCGAATGCGTAGCGGATCAGATCCTCGTGCACCGTTTCGGTGCTGCCGCCCGTCATGTCGAGTACACGCGCCTGTGTCCTCTGTATCTCACCGGCACTGCGCAGGTCATCCGGGCTGCCCAGGAACCAGCCGACGGTAGTATCGTTATCATGCGTGCCCGTATAACAGACGCAATCGGCGGGAATATCATCGATGGAAAAGTCATCCTCGGCGAGGCAAAACTGCAGCACCTTCATGCCCGGAAAGCCCAGCTCGTCGCGCAATGCGTCCACTGCCGGCGTGATGATGCCGAGATCCTCGGCAACGATGAGTAACGGGCCCATCGCCGCCCGCATCGCATCAAAAAGCGGCTTGCCCGGCCCCGATTCCCAGCGGCCGTTCCTTGCCGTCGTCTCATCAGCCGGTACGGACCAGTACGATTCGAAGCCCCGAAAATGATCGATGCGAACGATGTCCATCCTGGCCATCGCATGCCGCAGCCGTTCAGTCCACCAGCGATACCCGCTGGCGGCATGCGCCGCCCAGTCGTACAGCGGGTTGCCCCACAACTGGCCATCATTGCTGAAATAATCGGGCGGCACGCCGGCGACACAGTCCGGCCGACCGTTGGCGTCAATACGCAACAGTTCGCGGTTGGACCAGGCATCGGCGCTGTCCAGGGCGACGTAAATTGGCATGTCACCGAACAGCCGAACACCTTTGGCGGCCGCACGCTCGTACAAAGCGCGCCACTGACAGTCAAAAAAGAACTGCCGTATCTTGACCGCGCGGATCTCGCTGGCATAGCGGGATTCAAATCGCCGCAGAGACGCAGCCTCGCGACGAACAAACGCAGGCTCCCAATCCAGCCATGCCCGTTCGGCGTGTTTCGACTTCAGCACCCGGAACAGTGCGTAGTCATGCAGCCAGAGCTTGTCGTTTGCCTGTGCGAACGCGCGAAACCGGGCACGCAGCACCGGCGGGCAGCGTGCATCGAAGCGCTTGCTGGCACGCGCGAGCAGAGCGTGCTTTACCGGCACGACCGCGTCATAGTCGACGACGCCCGCTGGCAAGGAGCACAGCGCGTCGATGTCGCGCGCCCGCAGCAGGCCCCATCGCTGCAGTTCTACCAAATCCACGAGTAACTCATTGCCGGCGAACGCCGACAGCGACTGGTAGGGCGAATTGCCATACCCGCACGGTCCCGTCGGCAGGAACTGCCAGACCTTTAGGCCGGCCGCCGCCAGCGCATTGACAAATCGAATCGCGGCCGGCCCCAGGTCGCCGATGCCGTGATCGCCGGGCAGCGACGTCAGGTGCAGGCAGACACCGGCCTGCCGCGTCTGCAAAAGCGTGGACTCGTTGTGCGGCATGGTCTGTGCGAAATCAGGCTGGAGAGTCGATGAGGCAGGACGTGTATTATGCGTGAGCCGGCATGCCCGGCGCCAATCGGTGCAAGACGACCGACCAGTAACAACCGACCCGGGTGCAAGACCTGCGTGCGCAACCAGACGACGACAACACCATGCCTGCTGATTGGCGATATCGGCGGCACCAATGCCCGCTTTGCGCTGGCGGATCCCCTCCAGCCGGGTTACGCACAGGAACAGACGTTCCGCTGCGATGACTTCCAGACCGCCGAGGAGGCGGTCAACCGCTACCTTGAAATGCTCGGCGCTCCGGCACCGGATGCTATCTGCCTGGCGGCCGCGGGACCGGTCGTCGACGGCCGTGTCCGGTTTACGAACAATCACTGGGGGCTCGATACCCGGGATCTCGCTAAAGCCTTTGGCATAGACCGCGTCCGGCTGCTCAATGATTTTGCAGCGATCGCGTATGCATTGCCGTTACTCCAGGCGGACGATTGCCTCGATATCGGCCTGTTGCCGGGCCCGCCGCTGGCCGGTCGGGACTTTACAGTGGGCGTTCTGGGCCCGGGTACCGGGCTCGGCGCGGCCGGACTCGTCTGCCGGGCCGGCAGCATGGTGCCCATTGTTGGTGAAGCAGGGCACCTCGGCTTTGCACCGGAGACGGAATTACAGATGAAAGTGCTGTCCCGGCTACGGGAGCGGTTTGACCGTGTTTCCGACGAGCGCTTGCTGTCAGGCCCCGGCCTCGAGAACATCTACGCGGCATTGTGCGGGCTGCACGGTGAGCCAATAACAAACCTCGCCGCGGCTGATATTTTTTCAAGCGGTGCGGCGAACACCAATGAACGGGCCAGCGAGGCCCTGCAGCTGTTTTTCGAAGTTCTCGGTCAGGCAGCCGGCAACCTGGCTTTGATGCTTGGTGCGGAAGACGGTATCTATATCGCCGGTGGCATCGTCAAGCGCGATCCGGCGTTGCTGGCGAACAGCCGTTTCCGGACCGGATTTGAGCACAAGGGCCGGCATCGGTCGCTGATGGAAAAGATACCGACGCGCGTTATCATGCACCCCGAACCGGGATTGCTGGGCGCCGGTTACTGCGCCCGAACGCTGTTACTGCCTGAAGTGAACCGGTGACATGTTCGCTGACGTTTGAAGTAATATCCGCCGCATGCAAACCGCCATTTCGATCCGTCACCTGTCAAAAACCTACGATGACGGCTTTCAGGCGCTGAAGGACATCAATCTCGAGATTGAGCAGGGTGAAATTTTCGCGCTGCTCGGTCCAAACGGCGCCGGCAAAACCACGCTGATCAACATCATTTGCGGCATCGTCAATCCCGGGGACGGCACTGTGCTGGTTGACGGCCACGATATCGTGCGGGAATTCCGGTCGACGCGCTCGAAAATCGGCCTTGTACCGCAGGAACTGGCGACCGACACGTTCGAGACGGTGCGTGCGACGGTCCATTTCAGCCGCGGCCTGTTTGGCAAGCCGCACAATCCCGCCCATATTGAAAAGGTCCTGCGTTCGCTGTCGTTGTGGGACAAGCGGGATAGCAAGATCCTGACGCTGTCGGGCGGCATGAAGCGGCGCGTGCTGATAGCCAAAGCGCTGGCACACGAACCGGAAATCCTGTTCCTCGATGAACCGACGGCAGGCGTCGATGTTGAATTGCGACAGGACATGTGGCAAATCGTGCGTGAACTTCGCACGTCCGGTGTGACGATTATCCTGACGACACACTACATCGAAGAGGCGGAGCAGATGGCGGACCGTGTCGGCGTCATCAATCAAGGTGAACTGATACTGGTGCAGGAAAAGACCAGGCTCATGCGCGAACTCGGCAAGCGGCAGCTCGTCCTGCAGTTGCAGGAGCGGCTGGACGCAGTGCCGGATGAGCTCGAAGGCTTCGAGCTGGAACTTGGCGCCGGCGGCGCCGAGCTCATTTATACCTACGATACGCAGGCGAGGCGCACGGGAATTACGGCTTTACTGGCCGCATTGGGCGATGCGGACATCAAGTTCAACGACCTGACGACGTCACAAAGCTCGCTCGAAGATATTTTTGTCAACCTGGTGAAAAGAAAGGCATGAATTTTTACGCGGTCAGGGCGATTTACCGCTTTGAAATGGCGCGCACCGGGCGCACGCTGTTCCAGAGCATCGTTTCGCCGGTCATTTCGACATCGCTGTACTTCATCGTATTCGGTGCCGCGATCGGCTCGCGGATTACCGAGATCGACGGCGTCAGCTACGGCTCATTTATTGTGCCGGGCCTGATCATGCTGATGCTCCTGACCGAGAGTGTGTCGAATGCCTCGTTCGGAATCTATTTTCCTCGCTTTGCAGGCACGATCTACGAAGTCCTGTCCGCGCCGGTATCCTGGGTCGAAATTTTAATGGGTTACGTTGGGGCGGCGGCGACCAAGTCGATCATCCTCGGAGTCATTATCCTCGCGACAGCCAACCTGTTCGTCGCCTGTCGAGATTGCACACCCGGTGTGGATGCTGATGTTCCTGGTACTGACGGCGCTGTCATTCAGCCTGTTCGGGTTCATCCTCGGGATCTGGGCGGACGGGTTCGAAAAGCTGCAGGTCGTGCCGATGCTTATACATTACGCCGCTGACGTTTCTTGGCGGCACCTTCTATTCGATCAGCATGCTGCCGGAGTTCTGGCAAAACGTGACGCTTTTTAATCCAGTCGTATACCTGATCAGTGGTTTTCGCTGGAGCTTTTACGAAAATGCCGACGTCAGCGTCGCGTTGAGTCTCGGTATGACGTTGCTGTTTCTCGTCGGCTGTCTCATCACTATTGCCCGTATCTTCAAGACCGGTTACAGACTACGCAACTGACGACGGTAGCCCGAATTATTCATGAACGGTTGGTACGGTGGTAGGCGAAGGCGCACCCGGGGAGGGCTTTTCAGGGACGCTGTGAATGACGTCCCTGTACGCTATGTGCGGACGTCCCTATCCAGCACAGCACCTGAAAAGCCCTCCCCGGGCGCACCTCCGCCCCGACCATCGTGCCGTTCATGAATAATCCGTGGCCGAAGTGGGGACAGGCCCCGCCCGTTCGATTTCTGCTGCGCAGATTCCTGGCTTTAGACTTGATTAAAGGTCGAGATGATGCGGTTCAATGTGTCGCTCGGCCGCATGGCAGCGTCCGCAAGCCCGGTGTCGGGATGATAATAGCCGCCGATATCGACAGCCTTGCCCTGCGCCGCATTCAGTTCGCTGATAATCGCAGACTCGTTTTCGCGCAAGCTCTCTGGCGAGCCCGTTAAATCAGTTTCCGCAGGTCCCTCATCATTGTCCTGTTCGGCGAGCGCCTGCGCCCGGTGAAGTACGAGGTAGAAATGGCTGCCTCGGGTATCCAGTTCACCGACCTTGCGCGACGGTGATTTGTCGTTCTCGAGGAATTCGGCGTTGGCGTGGTCGAGGGCCTGTGCGATCTGTTTGGCCTTATCATTGCTGGTCTTGTCGGCCAGGTCCTGCAGCGATACGGCAAGCGCGAGGAACTCGCCGAGTGAATCCCAGCGTAAATGTCCCTCTTCAAGAAACTGTTGCACATGTTTGGGTGCTGATCCGCCGGCACCGGTTTCATACAGACCGCCGCCGGCCAGCAGTGGGACGATAGACAACATTTTTGCGCTGGTGCCGAGTTCCAGGATGGGGAACAGGTCGGTCAGGTAGTCCCGCAGTACGTTGCCTGTTACTGAGATCGTATCCTTGCCCGCGCGCACGCGTTCCAGCGTGTAACGCATCGCGTCGACGGGCGGAAGCGTTCGTATATCGAGACCCGACGTGTCCAGGTCGTTCAGGCAGGCGTTGACCTTTTCGATCAGGTGCAGGTGGTGGGCGCGTTTGTCGTCCAGCCAGAAAATCGCCGGACTGCCGGTTGCGCGTGCCCGGCTGACGGCGAGCCGCACCCAGTCCTCGACCGGCTCGGCACCGGTCGTACAGAGGCGCCAGATATCGCCGGGCTCGACCGCGTGCTGTAGCAGCACATCGCCCGAGGCATCGACGACCCGCACCATGCCCGCATCGCGCAGCTCGAAGGTCTTGTCATGTGACCCGTATTCCTCTGCCTTCCGTGCCATCAGGCCGACATTGGCCACGTTGCCCATCGTCGCCGGGTCGAATGCGCCATTTACCTTGCAGTCATCGATGACGGCCTGGTAGATGTCGGCGTAGCTGCGGTCGGGAATAATAAATTTCGTATCGTGCAGCTCACCGTCGGGTCCCCACATTTGTCCGGACGAGCGGATCGCGGCAGGCAACGAGGCATCAATGATGACATTGCTGGGTACGTGCAGGTTGGTGATGCCCTTGTCGGAGTCGACCATTGCAAGGGGAGGTCGCTGATCGTACACGGCCGCAATGTCTGCCTCGATTTCAGCGCGTTTATCGTCCGGCAGCTCGCTGATGCTGTCATAAACATCGGCGATACCGTAGTCGGCCTCGATCCCGAGTTCATAGAACAGCGAGGCGTGCTTGCTGAAGACCGGCTCGTAGTAAGCGGTTACGGCGTGGCCGAACATGATTGGATCAGAGACCTTCATCATCGTCGCCTTCAGGTGCAGCGACAGCAGAATACCCGTCTCTTTAGCGTCATCGATTTCCCGTGCGAAAAAACTTCGCAGTTCCCGGCAACTCATGACGGCGGCATCTATAATGTCCCGGCGTTAACCGTTGTACGGTCTTTCAGCACCGTGACATTTGATTGCGGATCAACAAATTCGATTTTAACGTCACCCGGCTGGTCGATAACAACGGAACGTTCACTCGCGTAAAAGTCTCCGCGAGTCATATGTGCTACGTGTGATCTGGAATATTTGCTCCATTCGCCCATTGAATGCGGATGGTTCCTGGCAAATTGCTTGACCGCTGATGCCACGCGCCGGTCTGAATTGCCCTCGCGCAAGACAGGATTGACCGCGCTGCCAAGGACGGCGCCGTATCGTGCCCGAATCGTACGCTCCTCGTCGTTTCGCGGTTCCTCGGGGAAGCCGGGTATGTCATACCCTTGCGACTGCAATTCACGAACGGCGGCGTTTAGCTGCGGAACCGACGCGCTGATGTTCGGCAGCTTGATGATATTGGCCTCTGGCGTTTTTGCGATATCGCCCAGCTCGGCCAATGCATCCGGCATTTTTTGTTTATCGCCGAGCCTTTCGGGAAATGCAGCGAGAATTCGAGCGGCCAGGGATATGTCGCGCGTTTCAATATTGATTCCGGCGGGTGCGGTGACAGCCGCTACCAGGGGCAGCAGGGAACGCGTTGCAAGCGCCGGCGCCTCGTCCGTTTCCGTGTAGATGATCCGGGGTGTCGTCATTGCGTTCGGGTCCGGGCAATGTGGAGCCCGCGAGTTTACGTCAGGATTGAGGCCGCGGGCAAAATTCGTTGCGGGACACTATCGCGTCGGCGACGGCCGGGCCGAAGTGGGGCAGCTGCAGCCCGCCTGGTCTCGACATTTGGCACGAACCCCGGTATGACGTCGGCATGCGCGCATTGTGCGCACGTGCACTCGATTGAGATTGCCGGCCGGAACCCATACTGTTGGCGTTTGATTACTGGGCAGGATTCCCGGGAGACAGTATGGCAAACACGCAAACCGTAGTTCAGCTTACGGCACCTTACCTCGTCCTGATCGGGGACGTGCGCGGATGCCGCTGTACGCCAAGACCGGCTTCGGCATCGTGCAGTGGCGGCGCGACAAGGTCGCCGGGCAGCTGCGGTTCCCGGGTTGCGCGGTCGATCTCGGCGTGCCGGACATGGCCGTTGCCGAGGCGGCGGCCGCCGGCGTCCGCAGCCTGATCATCGGCGTGGCGCCGGTCGGCGGGACCATCCCGTCTGCGTGGTGGGCGGTGATCCAGGAGGCAGCCGAGGGCGGGCTCGACATCGTATGTGGCCTGCACGTAAGGCTCAGCGATTTTCCAGGCCTTGTAACGCGCGCGGCCACCGCATCCGGTGCGCGCCTGGTCGATGTCCGCGTGCCGCCGCAAGGGTTGCCGGTGGGCTCCGGCAGGAAACGCAGCGGTCGGCGGGTTCTGACCGTGGGCACGGATTGCGCCGTCGGCAAGAAGTATTCCGCGCTCGCCCTGCACGGAGGCGCTGCTGGCTGCCGGAGTAGAGGCGACGTTCCGGGCGACCGGCCAGACGGGCATCATGATTGCCGGCAGGGGTATCCCGATCGACTCGGTCGTTGCCGACTTCGTTTCCGGGGCCGCCGAGGTGCTGTCGCCGGACAACGACGCTGATCACTGGGACGTCATCGAGGGCCAGGGATCGCTGTTCCATCCGGGTTATGCCGCGGTCAGCCTCGGCCTGCTGCACGGCTCACAACCCGATGCCGTCGTCGTCTGTCACGATGCGGCGCGTAGCGTTATCGGCGAGTGGGAACATTGCGCCTTGCCGTCGATAGCCGACTGCATCGATCTCAACCTGCGCGCGGGACGGCTGACCAATCCGGACATCCGCTGCGCGGGCGTCAGCGTGAACACGTCGTCGCTGCCGGCTGCGGAACGCGAGCCGTATCTCGACAGGCTGGCGGCGGAGACCGGCCTGCCGTGCGTCGATCCCCTGGCCGGTGGCATGCAGCCGGATCGCAGAGACGCTCTCCGGCGGCTTACGGAGTGGTCCGAGCGCAGGGCAGCCATGGAGTTCGCGTTACGGGTCGAGGAATGGGCCCTGCGGCAGCCGTTCCGGATTACCGGCAGCGAATGGCATCACGCCACCTGCGTCGTGGTCGAGCTGGCCTGCGGCGACGCGCGCGGCCGCGGCGAAGCACAGGGCGTTTCCTATCTCGGTGAAACCGCGGACAGCATGACCACGCAGATTCGCGGAACATCGACGAATAAGCTGAAGGGCGGTATTGATCGCGACAGGCTGCACTGGCCACGCTGCTCCCGGCCGGCGGTGCGCGCAACGCGGTCGACTGCGCATTGTGGGATCTCGAGGCGAAGCGCAGTGGCCGCTCGATCTGGTCACTGACCGGCATCGAGCCGCAGCCGGTCACGACCGTGTACACGATCGGCCTCGAAGACACGCCCGAGGAGATGGCGGCCAGGGCCAGTGCCGCGCGCGAGTATCCGCTGCTGAAAGTCAAGCTGGACGGCCACCGGCCGCTACGAGCGCCTGGCAGGCGATACGCGGCGCCCGGCCCGACGCCCGCATCGTCGTGGACGCCAACCAGGGCTGGAGTTTCGAGCGGCTGCAGGCGCTGTTGCCCGGTATCGCGGAGCTCGCGATCGACATGGTCGAGCAGCCGCTGCCGCGGGGCGCCGACGCGGCGCTCGACGGGCTTCGATTCGCCGGTGCCGCTCGCCGCGGACGAATCCTGCCAGGACTCGAGCGAGCTCGAGATTGCCGCCCGGCGCTACGACATGATCAATATCAAGCTCGACAAGACCGGCGGCCTGACCGAGGCGCTGGCGCTTGCCCGTCAGGCCCGCGACCGGGGTTGTCGCCTGATGGTGGGCAACATGCTGGGGACGTCGCTCAGCATGGCGCCGTCGTTCGTCGTCGCGCAGCTATGCGACTTCGTCGATATCGACGGGCCGCTCCTGATGCGTCACGACCGTGAATTCGGCATGCACTACAACAATGCTGTCGTCGAAGTATTCGACAGCCGGCTGTGGGGATGACTATAGCGGCCTGTCGTCAAAACGTTTTCCTGATCGTGAGTAATCAGGCAGCAGCGCCCCGGCCCGGCCCGTTATTCGTCCGGACCCAGCGGGTTATGTCCGCCGCCCGCATGGCGCCGGATTGACGCGCAACTTCCTTTCCGCCAAGAAACAGGATCATCGTCGGAATACTGCGTATCGAGTATCGCGCTGACGCAGCGGCGTCCTGTTCCGTATTCAGCTTGATGAGGCGCGCTTCCGACTGCAATTCCCCGGCCGACCGGCTGAACTCGGGTGCCATGGCCTTGCACGGGCCGCACCATTCTGCCCAGAAGTCGACGACGACCGGTAAGTCATTGCGGTTCAGGTGCTTCACAAAGCGGTCACCGTGCAGTTCGGGCGGGCTTGCCGGCATCAGCGGGCTGTGGCACTTGCCGCATTGCGGTGATTCCTGAAGGCGATTCTCCGGGATGCGGTTGACGGCATCGCAACTCGGGCAGACAACGTGGATCGGGGTGGTCAAGGGTAATTCCTAATGCTCACGATATCCCTGACATCTGTCCGGCAATCAAAAGATCAAGGTTGCCGGCGGCCGGCCAATCGTTCCAGCTCGACACGGAGGGCTTCCATCTCGTCCATCATCTGCAGGGCCAGGGCGACACCCGGGAGGTTCAATCCCAGGTCCTGCTGCAGGCGCCTGGCCGCGCGCGCGCGCCGCAGGCTGGTGCCCGCGAAGCGCAAGTCATCGCGTTCCCCGGCAACGGGTTCCAGCACACCTTCATCGACCAGTTCAATGACCCACTCCGTTGAGCAGGAGCAGGCATAACAAATCTCGGTTATCGTCAGTTCGATGCGATCGTCTATCAGCGTTCCGGTCAGGGTTTCATTTCTCATGACGGACTAAACCCCCAGTTTGCTGCGCGGGTTGTAGGGCATTTCGCTGGCCATTTTTTCGTAAAGAGCGATTGCGGATTCGGTGTCAGCCGGCGGCAGCGTGATAACCGGCGCGACGTACAGGTCCCCAGGCGTTTTGCCCGGAATACCGCGCCCCTTGAGGCGCAGCTTGCGACCGGCACGGGTGCCTTTCGGTATGCTGAGATCAACGGTTCCAGCCGGTGTCGGCACTTTGACGGTAGCGCCCAGCGCGGCTTCCCACGGTGTGACGGGCAGGTCGAGGAATACATCCTGGCCTTCCACCCGGAAGAGTGGATGGGGCCGAAAGTCGATCTCGAGGTACAGATCGCCGGCCTTGCCGTCGCCAAATCCGGGTGAACCCTGGCCGGACAGTCGTATATGCTGGCCGGACTTGACGCCCTTGGGTATCTTGACGTTCAGAGTGCGGCTTTTCGACGTAACGCGGTTGTTCTCGTCGACTTGCGGCGACTGCAGCGTAATCGTACGGGTCGCGCCGGAATAGGCGTCCTCGAGGTCGATCAGGACTCTTGCGTGCCGGTCTTCACCCCTGGCCTGCGGCCGCGCCTGGCGAAATCCCTGCTGTGCCCCGAAGCCGCGCCCGAACAGCGATTCAAAGAAGTCGCTGTAGGCAGATGCGTCGTCACCAAAGCCCGCGCCGCTGAATTCAAAACCCGCACCCTGGTCCTGTGAAGGCCGGAAATCCTGCCCTTCCTTCCAGTTCCGGCCGAGCTGATCATAGGCGGCACGGCGTTCGGTATCCTTCAGTACGGCGTAAGCTTCTGCCACTTCCTTGAAGCGGGCTTCGGCATCCGGTTCCTTGCTGACATCGGGGTGATACTTGCGCGCCAGTTTCCGGTACGCACGTTTGATTTCGTCCTGGGCGGCATCGCGGTCGACGCCCATGATCTTGTAATAGTCCTTGTACTCTCCATGCATTGCTCCGCCGGGCCATCGCCGCAGCGGCGCTGCTACCGCATGCTGCTTGCATAGCGACGTTGAGAGTATATGGCACGATACCGCCTGATAAAAACCGGTGCACTTGTGAAAAACGCAGTTCCGAAGCAAATACTGTCCGCGGATCAGCCAAAGATCCGAGTGCGCTCAGGTTTGTTGAGCCGCTGGACGTGCTTGTCGCAAACGACATCGCTGATGTGCAGCCGATGCTGGCCCGGGCTGAGGCGCGGGTCAACGCCGACGGGCTGTACGCTGCCGGTTATGTTGCTTATGAAGGCGCTGCCGGTTTCGACCCGGCGCTCGTGACCCGGCGGCAGGGCGACTGGCCGTTACTCTGCTTCGGGCTGTTTGCCGCGCCTCAAGTCTGCGAATCGCCGGGAGCGGCCGGTGTGAAGCCTGGCCAGCGCCAGCAATGGTCGGTCGACATTGCACGGCCGGACTATCGCCGCATCATACGATCCATCAAGGACCAGATCGCGCTGGGCAATACCTACCAGGTCAACTTTACGATCCGCGCCCGGACAGAAGCCGCCGGCGATCCCTGGGCCATGTTCCTGCGCGTTGCCGCGGATGCGCCCTTTGCAGCTTACCTTGAAGCGGAGGACTGCGCGATCATCTCGGCGTCCCCGGAACTTTCCGCCTGGCCGACCAGGATCTGGAATGCAAGCCGATGAAGGGTACGGCACCACGCGGCATGACGCTCCCCGAGGACAGGGCGCTCTGCGCGCAGCTGGGCAGTTCATCGAAAGACCGCGCCGAGAACGTCATGATTGCCGACATGATACGAAACGACGTTGGCCGCATCGCCGAAGCCGGCTCGGTCCGGACCGACGACCTGTTCCGGATTGAAAAGTATCCGACCGTCTGGCAGATGACGTCGACAGTCAGGGCCAGGACCGGTGCATCGGTTACGAACATATTCTTCGGCGCTGTCGCCATGTGCTTCAGTCACCGGTGCGCCAAAGGTTGCCAGGCGCTGCAGTTGATCGCAGGGCTTGAGGACACTGAGCGCCACATTTACACCGGAGCAATAGGGTATATGGCACCTGGCCGGCAGGCGCAATTCAGTGTCGCAATACGGACCGCGTTTATTGACAAGCGGGCCGACCAGGCGGTTTACGGGATAGGCGGCGGTATCGTATGGAGTTCGGACGCGGAGGAGCGGACTGCCGCCGAATGTGCTGGCCAAGGCGCGCGTGCTGCACCGTGATCCGCGGCGGACGAGTCAGAGTTTACTCAGACGCTGCTCTGGACACGAGAGGATGGATTCTTTCTGCTGGACCGTCACCTGACGCGCATGGCCGAGTCCGCGGAGTATTTCGATATCCCGTTTGATCCGGCACGTGCCCGCGGCACACTGTCGGACGAGGTATTGAAGTGCAACGCATCTCGCCTGCGCGTTCGATTGCTGCTCGCAACGAGCGGCTGCTTCACAGCGTCTGTCTCTGAACCCGAAACCTCTGGCGACCGGCCGCCTGTCCGGCTACGGTTGGCCAGGGAGCCGATCGATCGGGGCAATCCGTTTTTCTACCACAAGACCACATGGCGTGATTGCTACGACAAGCCACTCGCCGATGCGGGGGACTGCGACGATGTGCTGCTGTGGAACGAGCGACGGCCTTGTTACGGAAACCACGATAGCCAATGTGCTTGTCCGCACCGGCACAAAAATATACACACCGCCGGTCCACTGCGGACTGCTCGCCGGGACTTACCGAAACTGGATGCTCGACCAGGGCCTGATCGAGGAGCGGCCGGTTACCGTAGCGGAACTGGCCGATGCGACGGAGATCATGGTCATTAACTCCGTGCGCGGGAAGGTCGCCGCGCGACTGCTCGATCCCGATTGACTTTTTGTGCGGAGACGAGAGGACTCGATCCGGATTCGAAGGAACGGGCCAAAGAGCTCGAGGACAGTGATGTTGTCAATACACTCGGTATTGATGTGTCCGATGTATACGTCCCGGCATGCGCACGTGGACTGACAACTACAGCGATCTTCTCGGCATCGTCAGGCGCTGATCGCAGCCGGCCGGAACCAACTTGTAACCGTTTGTTTCTGCGTTATAAACATTGCTTCTAAGCGCCTTGACAAGAATAGAATGAACGTTCATTCTACGCGCAACTGCCGAAGTAGCCCCCCGGCTGCCGGCGCGCAAATAAACGTTCATCCGATGCCCCCCTACAACTTTCCGCTCGTCCACGTCCTGCTGTTGCCGCTGCTGATTCTTGTTGGCTGCGCCGAAGAGCAGCAGCAACCCGGGCAGGGTACGCCCGAAGTCAGCGTAGTGACGCTGCGAACGACGCCTGTGACGCTGACGCGGCAGCTGCCCGGCCGTACACACGCCTATGTCATTGCTGAAGTGCGGCCACAGGTTACCGGACTTATCACGGAGCGCCTGTTCACGGAGGGCAGCCTGGTCGACGAAGGCGAGCCGCTCTATCAGCTCGATGACGCAGTCTACCGTGCTGCTCATAACAGTGCGCAGGCCGCACTGGCGCGCGCCGAAGCCGCAGTAAACGTCGCCAGGCTCGATGCCGAGCGTGCCGAAGAATTGGTCAAGGTCAAGGCCATCAGCAAGCGGGAATATGAAAACTCCGTCGCCGTATGGCGCAGGCGGAAGCGGACATCGGGGTGGCAAAAGCGCAACTGGCGAGTACCGCCATTGAGCTCAGCTATGCTCGTATCACATCGCCGATAAGCGGGCGTATCGGCAAGTCGGCGGTAACACAGGGAGCACTGGTGACGGCCGATCAGGCAATGCCATTGGCGACTGTGCAACAGCTCGACCCGATCTACGTCGATCTCGTGCGTTCCGCCAGCGAACTGTTTCAGTTGCGCCGTGAACTCGAAGGTGGCAACGCCCGCGTTGCTGAGGGCGGTCCGGTCACGATTATTCTGGAAGACGGCACGGAATACCCGCACGAAAGGAGAGCTCGCGTTCTCCGACGTTGCGGTTGATCCGATGACAGGCAGTTATGCGCTCCGAGTCATTGTTGATAACCCCGATAAGATGCTGATGCCGGGCGTGCGCGTCCGGGCTGATGTTACGACTGCGGTCATGGAACAAGGACTGCTGGTACCGCGAGTCGCGGTAACCCGGGATGCAAAAGGTGATGCGAGCGCAATGGTCGTAGCTGGCGAAGGCGCGGTGCGAAAGACGCGACATCTGGGTCAGTCGCACAGTCGGTGATAAATGGCTGGTCAGTGACGGCCTTGCAGATGGCGAACGCGTAGTCGTTGCCGGGATTGCAGAAGATACGGCCTGGCATGCAGGTCAATGTCACCGACAGCGCCACGATCAATGACGATGCACCGGCGAGCGAGCGTGCCGCGTCGAATTTGCAGCGTTCCGCTACGGGCACACCAGAAGTCCGCAGAAGACCCCGGCAGTAGGAAACTGAATCGTGGCCCAGTTTTTCATAGGACGCCCGATCTTCGCGTGGGTGATTGCAATCGTCATCATGATTTCCGGCGGCGTTGCAATCGCGCAGCTGCCGATATCGATGTATCCGACCATCGCGCCGCCGACAATCACGATCAATGCCAATTACCCCGGCGCGTCGGCTAAAGTCGTCGAGGACTCGGTAACCCAGGTCATCGAGCAGAACATGAAGGGCCTGGACGGGCTGCTCTACATGTCTGCCAGCAGTGCGTCGAACGGCAGCGCATCTTTATCGCTGACGTTCGCCAATGACATCGACCCGGATATCGCGCAGGTGCAGGTGCAGAACAAGTTGCAGCTCGCCATGCCGCTGCTGCCACAGGAAGTGCAGCGGCAGGGTGTCAACGTAGGAAAAGAGCGCGGCGGATTCCTTATGGTAGTCGGCTTCGTATCCCGCGATGGCAACATGACGCGGAGTGACATAGCCGACTATGTATCCGCCAACATCGTTGATCCGATGAGCCGGGTCCCGGGTGTCGGCAATATCCAGGTTTTTGGCTCGCAGTACGCGATGCGCATCTGGCTCGACCCGAACAAGCTGGATACCTACAAGCTGGCGCCGGCCGACATCATTGCGGCCGTGCAGGCCCAGAACCAGCAGGTTGCGGTCGGCCAGCTCGGCGGCACGCCGTCAATCGACGGCCAGCAACTGAATGCGACCATTACCGCGCAGAGCCGCCTGCAGACCGCCGAGGAACTCCAGCGACATCATCGTGCGCAGCAGTCCGGACGGCTCGACGTTGCGGCTTGCCGACGTCGCGCGGGTCGAGCTGGGTGCCGAAAATTACGGGTTCATTTCGCGCTACAACCGGCAACCGTCGAGTGGACATCGCGGTGATGCTGGCGACCGGTGCCAATGCGCTGGAAACCGCCGCCGCCGTTGAACAGCGGCTCGATGAGTTGAGGCCGTACTTCCCGGAAGGCCTGGATGCGGTTGTGCCGTTTGAGACGACGCCATTCGTCAGGACGGCGATTCAGAACGTGCTGCAGATCCTCGTCGGAGGCCATCGTGCTGGTGTTCCTCGTCATGTACCTGTTCCTGCAGAATTTCCGGCGCCACGCTGATCCCGACCATCGCGGTCCCGGTGGTCCTGCTCGGCACCTTCGGAATCCTTGCGGTACTGGGTTTCTCGATCAACATGCTGACGATGTTCGCGATGGTGCTGGCCATCGGCCTGCTGGTCGATGACGCCATTGTCGTGGTCGAGAACGTCGAGCGCGTCATGACCGAAGAAGGACTGTCGCCCGTCGAGGCTGCGCGAAAATCGATGCGGCAGATTACCGGTGCGCTGGTCGCCGTCGGCCTGGTGCTTTCGGCGGTTTTCGTGCCGATGGCGTTTCTCGGTGGCGCGACCGGCGTCATTTACCGGCAATTTTCGGCGACGATCGTGTCTGCCATGGCGCTGTCGGTGCTGGTCGCCATCGTGCTGACACCGGCGCTATGCGCAACGATGCTGAAGCCGCTTAAAGAAGGGCGAGCACTATGCCGAGAAGGGTTTTCTCGGCTGGTTCAATCGCGGCTTCGACCGGACTGCCAAAAAGTACCGGCAGGGTGTGCGTGGCATGATTGCGCGCAGCGGCCGGTTCATGGCGGTCTTTGGCGTGATGATCGTCGTCATGGCAGTGCTGTTTTTCAATCGGCCGACGTCGTTCCTGCCGGCCGAAGACCAGGGAACGATGTTTGCACAGGATTTTGCGCCGGTCGGTGCGACGCAGGAGCGGACCATGGAGTCGGTCCGCAAGGTCGAGGACTACTTCCTGGACCAGGAGTCGGAAGCAGTTGAATCCATGTTTGCCGTGCAGGGCTTCAGTTTCGCCGGCGGTGGCCAGAACAATGCGCTGGCATTCGTCAAACTCAAGGACTGGAGCGAGCGCACGTCCGATGACTTGAGTGTCAATGCGGTTGCCGGACGGGCGTCAGCGGCTTTCAGCCAGATCAAGGATGCGATGGCCTTTGCGTTCGCGCCACCGGCCGTGCAGGAACTGGGGCGTTCAGCGGGTTTTGATTTCTACCTGAAGGACAACGCCAGCAACGGGCATGATGCGCTGGTCGATGCACGGAACCAGCTGCTGCAAGCCGCAGCTGAAAGCCCGCTGTTGATGAATGTGCGTCACAACGGCCAGGAGGACTCGCCGCAGTTCCGGCTGGATGTCGACATTGAAAAAGCCAGTGCACTTGGCTTATCAGTGGGCAGCATCAATGCAACATTGCAGGCGGCATGGGGCGGCCAGTACATCGACGACTTCATCGACCGCGGCCGCGTCAAGCGCGTGTTTGTCCAGGCGGACGCGCCATTCCGCATGGTGCCCGAGGATTTCCAGCTCTGGTCGGTGCGCAACAGCGACGGCGATATGGTTCCCTTCTCGGCGTTTGCCAGTTCCTACTGGGAATACGGTGCGCCGCAACTCATCCGGTACAACGGCGTGCCCGCGATGCAGATCAACGGCGAAGCGGCGCCCGGCGTGAGTTCGGGTGATGCCATGGCGGAGGCGGAAGCTATCGTGTCACGGCTGCCGGAAGGCTTCGCGATTGAATGGACGGGCCTGTCGTACCAGGAACGGGAGGCCGGTGCGCCCAGACGCCACTCCTGTATACGTTGTCGTTGCTGATCGTATTCCTGTGCCTGGCGGCACTGTACGAAAGCTGGTCGATACCGACAGCCGTGCTGATGGTTGCGCCCATCGGCATACTCGGCATCGCGCTTGCCGCGACGCTGCGCGGCCTTGAGCGGGACATCTATTTCCAGGTGGCGATGCTGACGACGATCGGTCTGACGAGCAAGAACGCCATCCTGATCATTTCATTCGCGAAGGAAAACCTCGAACAGGGCATGGAACTCGTCGAGGCAACGATGCAGGCGGTTCGCGACCGGCTGCGGCCGATCATCATGACGTCGCTGGCATTCGGCATGGGCGTAACGCCGCTGGCGCTGGCAAGCGGGGCAGGTTCCGGCGCACAGCACGCGATCGGCACCGGTGTACTTGGCGGCATGATAGTCGGTGCGTTCCTCGGTGTGTTTTTTATACCGCTGTTTTTTGTTGTCGTGCAGAAGCTGTTCGGGCGCTACAAGGTAGCGGCCAATAACGTGGCAGACACGCCGGCAGGCGCGAACGCCGGAGCGTCTCGTGAATAGGCACTGGCTGCTAATGCTCGTGCTGCCGGTCTTCGCCGGCTGTGGCCTGCTCGAGCCCGCATTGCCGGATGCGATCCGGGCACGCCGTCTGACTGGCCCGGTCCGCCGGCCGCAATGGGCGGAGGCTGGTAGTAGCCATGAAAAACGACGTGCAAACGAACAAGGCCGAGTCACGTACGCAGGCACAACAGGACCGTATTCTCGCCGCGGCTCAGACATGTTTCGTCCGCAGCGGCTTTCATGCGGCAAGCATGGCCACGATTGCCGAGACTGCGGGCATGAGTGCCGGCCTGATCTATCGCTATTTCGACAACAAGAGCGCGATTGTCCTCGCCATCATCGAGCGGCAGCTTGAGGTTGCGCGAACCAATATTCGCCAGATGCGCTCATCCGATGACCTCGCGGCGCGTATCGTCGAGCATTGCGACGAGGCAGAGTGCGGCGATGAGACACGCATGAGCACCGCCCTTTTTCTCGAAATGTCCGCCGAGGCGACGCGTGACCCGCAGATCGCCGAGGCAGTGCAGCGGTTTGACCGAATGGTGCGTTCGGAGGTCGAGGACTGGTTGAGCAGAAGTTCCGATAAGGGCGGGTACGGTCTGCCCGCGGAAATTGCACCGGCGCGGGCGCTGATGCTGGTGTGTCTCATTGAAGGGGTCAAAGTGCGTGTGGCGCGCGAACCAGGCCTTGACCAGGACACGCTGCGGCGCGCGCTTGCTGAAATGGTTACCGCGCTGGTGGACCCGGCCGGCAAGTAGCGACGGCGTAAGGCAGTCATCGCAGTAAACGATTAATAAGGAGCCCTGGTGGTGGAGAGTCGCGCGTCCGCCCTGCAGCCGATGGATTTGTTTCGCTCTGGTCAGCGCGTTTCTTCTTTATTACTGCAGGTACCTTCTCGTCGCTGGGCGTCGTGTTGCCGTACATGATTGAGGAATTCACGTGGAGTTGGTCGCAGGCTGGCACCGGGTTTTCACTGTTCGCGTTGACGGTCGGGCTGGCCGGCACGGCGCCGGCATGGATACTGAAGCGGTTCAACGTGCAGAGTTCGTTTGCTCTGGGCGGTATCCTGATGGCCGCCGGGTTCTGTCTGTTCGCGGTAGCACCGGACCTGCTGCAATACTATGCGGGCGCATTGCTGCTTGGCGTAGGTTATGCCCTGACGGCTGCCGTCCCTGGGATCCATGTCATCAATCACTGGATTCCGGACAAGCGTTCGTTTGCCATCGGCGCGTACATGATGATCGGCGGTCTCGGCGCGGTTGCCGGACCGCTGATCGTCACCGGAATCATCAGCGCGACCGGTTCGTGGCGCATGCACTGGTGGGCGATGGCGGTATCAGTACTGTTGCTGGCGGTACTCGCTGTGATTTTCGTACGCAGCCGTCCGGAAGATTCGCTCGACTCTGATGCGGTCAAGCCGCTCGAGGAAGAAAAGTCCGACCGTGTGTACAAGACCGAGGGCGACTGGACATTCAGGGATGCGCTCCAGACGCCGCAGTACTATGTGATCGTGGTTGCGCTGTCGATAACGCTGATGTGCACGCTGACGATGAACAGCTGGGCTTTTACGCACATGACGGCGCTTAGCGTTTCCGCCGCCGTCGCAGCCGGTGCTCTGGCCGCCAACGGTGCCGTGAACGCCATGTCACGCCTGCTTGGTGGTGCGATGGCCACAAGGGTCGATCCGAAATGGCTGTTATGCGGTGCGCTCGGGTTTGAAGCAATGGGCATGGTTGCACTGTCAATGGCCAGCCACCCGGTTGCGATTACATTGTTTGTTATCGGTGAAGGCGTGGGCTTTGGCGTGGTATTTTTCGCCACCGCCATGCTGCTGGTTAATTACTATGGAACAACCAATAACCCGATCATTTTCGGCACTATGAACATGATTACCACGGTTGCGATGGTGGGGCCGATCATTGCAGGCCTATTGGCGGAACGCTTTGGGACGTTTGCTATTACCTACCAGATTTTCGCATTATTGCTGATGGTAATTTTCACCGTGGTGGCACTGATGCGCCCCCCCGGCGCCGCTCTGGCGACTCACGCAAGCGACCGGTAGCTGCTTCCATAAAAAATCAGCGGTTCGCGGTCGCGGATTTCATAGTCGACAAGTTCACCGATTAATACAGCGTGATCACCGGCCATTACACGGTTGCTGATCTTGCACTGGTAAACGCTGAGAAAATCCGCAAGTATCGGAAGGTCAGCAACGCCATTGCTGTGCTCGATGCCGTCAAACTTGTCTTCCCTGTCCACAGCGAAGTGATTCGATAAGGATTCCTGGCCGCGGTGCAGTACATGCACTGCAAAATGACTGGTGGCATTAAATGCTGCTGTCGGAACAATGCTCTGGTTTATGCACCACAATACCAGCGGCGGCTCGAGTGACACGGAAGTGAAACTGTTTACGGTCATGCCGACTGCGCGGCCATCCTCACCCCTGCACGTCATGATCGTAACGCCGGTTGCGAAGGTGCTCATGGCCTTGCGGAAAGAGGCTTCGTCAATCTTCTTGTTCAGCATTCAATGCAATCCGTTTGTGAAGTTGCCGGGCGATCATACCGACAAGCCGCATCGCGGCCAACCGCTCCAGTTGACCGAATCAACTTTCGTGTACAGCAGCCCAGCTAGCGTCCGGCACTGCGGAACAGCTTGTCGTGCCGGCGCGGCGGGGGGTCAAAGGCCGGCCAAACGGTATTTACCAGTAATCAGCATGGGAAAAGCGCGACCCCTTCCCTATAATTGCGCCTTTGCCCGGGCCGGTCGCTGTGCACTCAAGTGCTACTGCCCCGAATACGACAACGGATTCCCAATTGATGCACGTTTATCGAACCCTGGCCGCGCTCCGGCAAGCCCACCTGGACGAGCCGCGTGGCTGCGTGGCCACGATCGGCTCTTGCGACGGGATCCATCTGGGTCACCAGGCCGTGATCCGGGAGGTCAGGGCGCGAGCGGACCAGCTTGGTGCCGCGGCGCTGGTCTTTTCTTTCGAACCGCTGCCGCGCGAGTATTTCAGCCGCAACAATCCGCCGGGCCGGCTGACGCGATTTCGCGAGCGGGCGTCCTTGCTGGACGAGTTGGGTGTGGACCGGTTTTTCTGCCCCCGATTCGACGAGCGCATGCGCCAGGTTGGCGTGCAGGAGTTCATCGACAAAGTCGTTGTGCAGGCCATGGGCACGAAGTGCCTGGTGGTCGGCGATGACTTTCGTTTTGCACGCGACCGGCAGGGCACGACTGCGGACCTGAAAGAGGCTGGCCGAAACAACGGCTTTGACGTCGTGCAGGTGGACAGTGTCATTGTTGACGGCGAACGCGTCAGCAGCACGGCGATTCGCGATGCGCTCGGCGAGGGTGATCTCGATCGGGCGGCCAGCATGCTCGGCCGGCCCTATACCATGACCGGCCGCGTCAAGTATGGTCGCCAGCTTGGGCGCACGATGGGCTTCCCGACCGCGAACGTGGATCCGGGCCGCCGCAACTGCGCGGTAACCGGCGTCTTTGCCGTGCAGGTGCATGGTATTGCCGCGGAACCGCTGCCTGCGGTCGCCAATGTAGGCGTCCGTCCGACGATACACGGCAGCGGCCAGGTAATTCTCGAGGCACACCTGTTCGACTTCGATCAGGACATCTACGGTGAGTTGATCACGGTTGAGTTTGTGGCCAGGATCCGGACGAGATGAAGTTCGAAAATCTCGACGCGCTGGTGAAACAGATCGGCAAGGACTGCGCAGAGGCTCGTCGCATCCTCGGTATCTGAGTTTTTTTGAAAAATGCGTCTCCGACATTGCACCGCAGGGCAGCAATCTCGTCACCGGACCCGCTGAAAAGTTTCGATGAAAGGAAACAGACAAGGGACAGTTCGGATGCAAGTCGTCGACCGCAACGGTAACGAACACGACCGTAATTTCCCCGCATGCGGCTGCGACGCTTTACTGTAACGACGCGATTGTCCCCCGCAAGTCAGTTGACTTGCCTGAAATACCCGCTGCCCGGTTTGCGAGGCGCGTGATTGCTCGGCTTTCATGTGCGTTGATACACGCCACTATTGGCGCTGCAACAGTTGCGTTGCCACTTTCCTGTCGGCGTCACAGCTGCCCGCCCGGTCGGAGGAGTACGCGCAGTACCGCTTGCACCGGAACGATGTATCCGATGAGAACTACCGCGGTTTCCTGTCGCGTCTCGCGGCACCGCTCCTTGCGCGGCTCCCGGCCGGAGTCTCAGGCCTTGATTACGGCTGTGGTCCGGGGCCCGCGCTCGCCGCCATGCTGGCGGAAGCTGGCCATCCTATGGCCGTCTTCGACCCCCTGTTCTTCGACGATACCCGTGTTCTTGATTCCCGTTACGACTTCATCACCTGTACCGAGGTAGTCGAACATTTCCATCATCCCGCCGACGAATTCAGCCGTTTAAACCGGATGCTCAAGCCGGGCGGCTGGCTTGCCATAATGACGACGTTCCAGGATGACGATGCGGCCTTTTCACGCTGGCATTACCGCCGTGATCCAACGCACGTCGTTTTTTACCGTGCGGCAACTTTTCAGGTAATTGCAAAACGTCACAACTGGCAGTGCGACTTCCCCTGTTCCAATGTGGTATTGCTGAGGAAATCAGCCTGACGGATGCGTGCCAGAGTTTTATAGCGTGCACTTTGTCGACTGGATCGGGCTCTGATGAATTTCGCAACCCGGCCGCGGCTTTGCTCGGAACTATGGAATATCATCGTTCCCCAATAGCAACAATAACCTTGCCGCGAGCCCGCCCTTGTTCAAGGTATCGTATAGCCTCGGCCGTTTCGTCCAGTGCATAGCGCCGGTCCATCACCGGCGTCATTTTTCCTGTGCGTGCAAGTTCGGCGAGCGTATCGAGATCGGCCTGGTTCAGGCTGGCGATGATCCCGACAAACTTGTCGCCGATGAACGGGTTCAACATCATGGCCCTCGCCGACCGACCAAGCGGGCCAATCCAGCGGTTGTCTTTCGGACCGCCGACGATCACGACGAGCCCCTGTGGTTTCAATGTCCTTTTGATTGCAAGCAATGGGTGGTTGCCGACATTGTCCAGGATCAGGTCATAACGCTCTGCGCTGTCCGTAAAGTTCTCGCGGGTGTAATCGATTACGTGATCTGCACCTAGCGAGCGCACCATTTCGACATTGCGCGTGCTGCATACGCCGGTCACTTTCGGCACCGAATGGATTTGGCGATCTGCACGGCGAACGTGCCTACGCCTCCCGAAGCACCATTGATCAGCACCTTCTGTCCCTGCTGTATGCGACCCTTGTCGCGCAAACCTTCGCAAGGCGGTAATCGCGGCAACAGGGATCGCGCTGCCTGGTCAAAAGTGAGGTTCGCCGGTTTGCGGGTTATGGATCCATCTTCGGTTACCGTGATGTACTCGGCCAGCGCGCCGGTTCGGGCTCCCAGTATTTCATCGCCTGGCTTGAATCGGGTGACGTTGCTTCCGACAGCCTCGACAGTTCCGGAAAAGTCGGTACCGAGCCGCTCCCGGTCCGGGGTACCGAGGCCTGTCGACAACCGCATGACGTATGGTTTCCCGGTCATATAGTGATAGTCGAGTGGGTTCACTGCGGCCGCTTGAACCTTGATCAAGAGCTCATTGCTCGCAACCCCGGGCTTTTCCATATCTTCGAGCTTCAGCACGTCAGCGGTGCCGTAGCAACGTCGGACCACCCCTTGCATCCGTTCCTTACCTTCGGGCAAGGCCTCTGGCTCAATGCAAGGCGACTCATAGCTCAGGGCGATCGCCAGTGACGCGATGCCCAGGGTCAGGAGCACAAGTATGGAGGCGAGGATCCGGTTGCGTAGTCTCATTGTGCTCCCCTTGATTATGGCTGTAGCGGGCTGCGGTGTTGCCTTGTATAGTACTTTTATAGCGTTTTACTGTGCTAGTCAACCATAACACCGTTTTATGTCTGGCCGCAGTTTGCGTGTGCCTCGCTGCGCGCTAAAGTGCCACTTTTAGAGCCGGCCTCTGTACTGCATGCCTCGAATAATTCTGCTGAAACAGCGCGCGCGATGCGAGGCGCTCGCGGTGCTTGTTTACACGCTCGCTTTCTGTCACACGGCGGCCGCTGGTTCCGCGGAGGAAAGTGGGGACATCCTCCGCGTTGCCGTCCCGACCGCTGCGTGGGCGCTGACCTTTCATTATGATGATCCGCAAGGACGCCGCGATTTCTATCAGTCTTTTGCAGCCAACATCGTCGCGACTTACGCGCTGAAGCAGGTCGTGGATAAGAAACGTATCGACGGCAGCGACGATGACGCATTTCCGTCAGGGCATGCGTCGACCGCCTTTCAAGGCGCGGCCTTCCTGCATCGCCGCTACGGTATCAGGCGTGCCTGGTGGGCCTACGCGCTCGCTGCTTACACAGGCTGGACGCGCATCGATGCCGACGAGCATGATGCGGCCGATGTGCTCGGTGGCGCGGCAGTTGGCATCGCCAGCTCGTTTCTGTTGACGCAGTCTCGAGAGCAAAGTGTTGTCTGGGTGCCGGAGATAGGGCCCAACTATGTCGGCTTGCGCTTCAGCCTGAATCCGGGAACCCGAAGGTAGAGGAAGCTGCGATAGTGGAAGGCTCGCAGACTCCTAAGGCGATGCGGGAGGCTCGCGCGTCATGTCCAGACCAGCCAGGTATCGGAAATAGGCTTCGGCGCGATTACGGTAGTTTGCGGCCGAGCTGCCGGCGAGCGTTCTGGCCTGACCCATGCGGTTCAGGTTGTAAAAGCGCCAGACATCGTCTTGTTCGCGCTTGACGAAGTACAGTTGGCGGAATTCCTCCGGCCCCGCAATCTCAAGCGTGAATAGCAGCAGTTTTACCTTGATGGCCGTGACATTGACCGTCTCGAATACAAGCTGATCCGGCGTTCGCTCATGCACTGTCGTACGGAAGACGACACCTTCAGTGGGGTTGTTTTCCTTGAGCAACGAATGAAGCTCCGCACCCGGCACGACATTGCCTGTCGTGAAGTCAGCGCGCCTGGCGTTCGGATCGGGCCGAGCGAGGGCAAACGCCTCATCGAAAAGCGGCCGCCATTGCTCGCGCGTCGTCGACCAATAGACAATGCCTGTCATCCGCGAAACTCTGGCCAGGTGCGCCGCAAGGGCATCAGTGTCGCCCGCCATCCTGAACCGTCCCGCTGTGGCTTGCAGAGCTTGGGTGGGCCCGGCTGACCAACCGGTGCAGGGTGGCGGCGTCCAGCGTTCCGGCACTTCCTCGTCAATTAAAACCAGTTGGTTGAGCGAGTCGCCGACGGCGCTGGCCGCCGGGTAGGGCTGCCCCTCGCAGGGAGGCACGGGTAAATCACGTGCCAGCACATGGCAGCCGCCATTTCCATCAGCACCAGCGTAATCGGCCTCCTGTGCACTGGCACCACCAAACGCCGCAGCCAACAGCACAATTGTGAGCATATTCATGGCGAACAGCCGAAGCCTGGTCACGAGCCGGCAGCCTGGCGCTCCGCCACCGCCGCAATGCGACCGTTGGTCAGTTCACAAAGCTGCTTCGGCGACATCCGGAACACGGCGTTGGGCGTGCCGGCCGCCGCCCAGATTTCCGCCAGCTTCAGCAGATCTTCGTCCAGCACGACCGGCAGTGGTTGCGGATGGCCCACTGGCGGCACGCCACCGATGGAGAAACCCGTGTGGTGTCGGACGAAAGCCGCATCCGGACGATGCACGGATTGCCCGACCAACTCAGCCACACGCGCTTCATCCACCCGGTTGCGGCCGGATGCTATCACCAGCAGCGGCGACTCATCTTCCAGTTCGAAGAGCAGCGACTTGGCGATGGCTGCCACGTTACAGCCGATCGCGGCCGCGGCATCTGCAGCGCTGCGCGTGCTTTCCTCGAACTCAAGTACTTCGTAGTCCGGCCCCAGGTACTCCTGTACACGAAGGGCGCTGGCGGCGGTGGCTGGCTTCACGTTTTTCAATTCTCCAGCGTGTTATCGGTTGCTCGTTCGGATACCACTTTATACCAAGCTAATCATTCCTGCTGTAGGGCCGGTCGGAAGCAGCAGGATAGGGGCCGTTCCCCTGTCTGGTGCGAAATGCTGCCCCCGCCGCTGCGCGCGCTGGTCAGGAGCCTCTGCGTGTACGGTGCCGCACAGACACGTCTGGGCGATGAGACGCGCGATTGAAGATGGCATGAGGCGATTGCCGGAACATGTAGAAGTTGGCGTGATCGGCATCACGGCTGAGGAGTCAGAAGTTGTATCCCGGAAACCGATGGCCTCCGCGCAGAAGTAATTCGATACGTTCGAAGTCAGCCACTAGGACGGCAGTGGCAATAAACAGGCGTTTGAATTATTCCGCGGGCAACTATCAGACGTAACCGTCGTTAGCTGTGATGAGGCAAGACTTCACCCTCAAAGTCGAGCTGACTGGAAGCTGGCCCTGGCAGAGTGGAAAGTAGCTTCTGGCGCCATCGAAAATCAAGCAGTAACTCAAACGCTCTCAGGGCGAGCCGATCGTATTGCGCAGCACGCCGACACCCTCGACTTCGATCTCGATGACATCGCCAGGTTGCATCGAACTGGTCTCGCCGGGCGTCCCCGTAAATATCAGGTCGCCGGGATACAACGTGGCGTACTGGCTGATGTGGCTGACGATCGCGTGCGCGTCGTGAATGAAGTCGCGCGTGCGTTGTGATTGCATCACTTTGCCGTTCAGCCGCGATTGCACGAGTACGTCGTTGTAATCGACATCGGTCACGATCACGGGGCCGATCGGACCGAAGTCGTCGCTCGCCTTGCCCCGGAACCATTGCAGGTCGTTTGCCTGCCAGGCGCGTTCGCTGACATCGTTGCCTGCCGTTACGCCGAAAATGTAGTCGGCTGCGTCTTCGGCAGACACCTTGCTGGCCGTGCGGCCGATGACGATGACGAGCTCTGCTTCGTAATGCAGATCGCTGGCGCCGGCCGGTGGCACGATGACCGTTTCCGGATCGGTGATCGCCGAGGGCAACTTCAGGAAAATGGGGGGATGCGGGGGCAGTTCCCGTTCTCCGCGGTGGCTCATGTAGTTGAAACCGACCGCGAACACTTTTGACGGTTCCGCCGGCGCAAGCAGCCGCACGTCATCCATCTCTACCGACGCGCCCGTGCGCTTACCACCAAGGTAAGGCGCGGTGTCGAGTTCATGGATACGGTCACCGTCGATGACACCGTAACTCGCGTGACCGCCGGCATCGTAGCGCACGTAGTGTTCGGCATGCGCCGTCGATACGCCGGCGACAACGAGCACTGCCAGGAATGTCGGCAATGGCCTGTAGTTCATTACTTCCCCCTGCTGGTACGTGCGAATCATGTTCCGGCGGCCACCCGCCACAGGTGGAATAGTCCGTGTACCGGCGATCCAATGCAAGCGACAAGTGCGGCTACCTGCCTGTGGTTCGAGCTGCAGACCTCGGCAATAGTTACGCCATCGGCTGTAGAAATTGCCCAATCGCCCCGGGTAAATCACATCCGCGGGATACCGGCAGTTGTTAGTTCTTCCTCTCGATTCGCGGCGAATGGTTGGCACGAAACCTGCTTCATTACTAACGACCTCCGGCCATTTCCAAAAACTTTTTACTCAGGTTGCTGCGGGAGATAGAGTGAGCGTGTCTAAGATCGGCAATATCAGGTCGTATCCTGAGGCGTCGGCGCCGGAAATTGAGGTGCTCCGGCAGCTACTCGAATCGGCGACCGGCCAAGGCGGGCGCTGCGCGCGTCTGATTTAAGGAGCAGCTCTGATTTCCGGAAAGGGACAAGGCATTCAGCAACGGTTGAAGCGCCAGTGGTCACAGTTGACTGCCGATCGGGAACCGGTCGTCGAGCAAGGCGGCGGCAGGATCCAGCGAGCTCTCACGTGGATAGGCGGGCACGAACCGTACGTGCTGATCGCTTTTGTGCTGATTGCAGGCGCTACGTGGGCATTTACCGAGCTTGCCGATTCAGTACTGGAAGGCGATACAGCGACGCTCGATGAGCGCTTGTTACTGGCCATGCGCGAACCCGGCGACGCCACTGATCCGCGCGGACCCGGATGGTTCGAAGAGACGGCACGCGACATCACGGGTCTCGGCGGCATCGGAATTCTGACACTGACAACGCTGTTCATTGCCGGTTTCCTGATCTTGCAGCGCAAGCGGCATACGGCGATTTACCTGTTGCTGGCGATCGGCAGCGGCGTGCTGTTGCGACGCTTTGCTCAAGATTGTGTTTGCCCGGCCGCGGCCGGATCTCGTGCCGCACGCCATGAGCGTATATACAAACAGCTTTCCGAGCGGCCATTCGATGATGTCAGCCGTGACCTTCCTGACGATCGGTGCGCTCCTTGCCGGTACCCAGCCGGGCTTGCGCCTGAAAGCGTACTTGTTGGGGGTTGCGGCGTTGCTGACCTTGCTCGTTGGCTTAAGTCGTGTCTATCTCGGTGTCCACTGGCCGACGGATGTGTTGGCCGGCTGGACCGCCGGTGCGGCCTGGGCACTTCTGTGCTGGGTGGTTGCGGAGCAACTTCGCAGCCGCGGAAAGGTCGAGTAAAATAAAACCGGAACCGGCGCGGCCCTCTCAACCGTCGACGCTGATCGTCCTGTATCTCGCTTCGATCAGGCTATATGCGGCGAATGCCAGCAAACCAAATGCCAGAATCGCCAGCAGGAAATTACCGAAAGACTGTTGTTGCAGGGCTTGCAACACACCGCTCAGTCCGCGCGCTTCACTGGAGTCATGCTGGATCGCGGCTACCATAAGGAATCCACCGATAATCAGGAATACAACTCCGCGTGCCGCCAGTCCGAAGCGACAGATTGGCGAGAAAACGGCACGCTCACGTTCACTCATAATAAAATACTTCTCGAACCCCGCCTTCCAGGCTTTGAAGAAATGCGCGAATCCGACGCCGGCAATGACTACGCCCACGCCGGCAACAAGCCAGGGACCGAACGGCTGGCTTAAGAGCCAGGCAGTCCATTCCTGACCGGATCCATCTCCCGACTCGCCCGTCCTTGATCCCGCTCCCCAGCCGAACAGGAGGCTGACCGCAAAAAACGCCAGGCCGATATGCGTAAAGGCACTCACTTGGAATTCGCACCCCATAGGCTGGTTTTGTGGTCCAGATGACCTGAAATCGCTCGGACAATGCCGAGCACCTGAATGATGACCTCGGGCCATGTCGCCAGCAGGTATCGCAGCGCATACGGGAAAGACAGCACCTACTGGCGAACAGGCTGCTGCGGCAACTGGAGTGCCGCGAGCATCATGGACACATCCAAAGCTCATTTTGAGGCTTGTTCAAAGGGCCGCTGGGTTGACGTCACCGGGGTGGCTGTGTCGGCGTTCAATGTTGAGGCTGAATTGACGGCCGGCCCGCTGCCGATACTATTATCGACATTGGAAAAAATCGTCGCCGATGAGTATGGTGATATTACAGCCTGGAATCAGTCGTTCCCGAGCGATAAGTGGTTTTCGCCGAAAAGCTTCTGTCATATCGGGGTTAAATCTCAGAGGGAATTCAAGCGATGAATACCAACACCGATCCGGTCACTCCAGAGCCCGTCCTTTTGCGCAGCGATGATCAGGGAATTGCAACCCTGACACTCAATCGACCGGCGAAATTCAATGCCTTGTCCGAAGAGTTGCTCGCCAGTCTGCAGTATGAACTCGATCAGATCGCGCAAGATGACACGGTACGAGTCGTAATCATTGCCGCCCATGGCAAGGCGTTTTGCGCGGGCCATGATTTAAAAGAAATGCGAGCCAGCGAAGAACGCGCCGTTCATCAGGGGCTCTTCGATGAGTGTGGGCGCATGATGATCAGTATTAACCGCTTGCCGCAACCGGTCATCGCGCAGGTGAACGGAATCGCCACCGCCGCCGGCTGCCAGCTGGTCGCCAACTGCGATCTGGCGGTGGCGGCGGAGGACGCGCGATTCGCCGTCTCGGGCATTAACTTCGGCTTGTTCTGTTCAACTCCGGCGGTACCCTTGAGTCGCAACCTGCTGCGTAAACGAGCGATGCAAATGCTGCTGACAGGGGATTTCATATCAGCGGAAGAAGCGCAGGCGTTTGGCCTGGTCAACGAGGTTGTCCCCGCAGCAGAACTCGAATCGGCAACGCATTCGTTGGCTGCCAAAATACTGGCCAAGTCTGCACATTCGATCCAGCTCGGCAAAGAGATGTTCTACAAGCAACTGGAGATGGACCTGGCCGATGCGTATGCCTATGCGAGCGAACGTATGGCCTGCAACATGGATTCCCACGATGCGCGCGAGGGCATCGACGCCTTTATTCAGAAGCGAAAACCCGTGTGGAAAAACAAGTAGCCCGCGTCATGTCAAACTCGCAATTCTCGACTGATCTCGACAAGAATGCGGCCAACTATACGCCGCTTTCACCGCTGACCTTCATCGACCGAGCCGCAGCGGTTTATCCACAACACTGCGCACTCGCCTACGGCGACAGGCGGCAAAACTGGTCAGAAACGTATGCCCGTTGTCGACGTCTGGCCTCTGCGCTTCATCAACATGGCGTCGCCGCAGACGATGCTGTTGCACTGATGCTGCCCAACGTGCCGGCAATGTACGAGTCGCATTTCGCTATTCCGATGGCGAATGCGGTAATTAATGGCCTCAACATTCGTCTCGATTCCGATTCGATAGCATTTCAGCTCAAACACAGTGGTGCACGTATTTTGATAACGGATCCCGAGTTTTCCGCCACGGAAAAAACCGCGCTCGAACAACTCGACGATCCGCCGCTTGTTATCAATGTTGCTGATCCTGCTGTCGAGGACGGTGCGCTGATCGGTGAAATCGAGTACGAAGACTTTCTCGCCATGGGCGATCCGGACTTCAGCTGGGCAATGCCGCAGGACGAGTGGCAGGCAATCGCGCTCGGTTACACGTCGGGTACAACCGGTAATCCCAAAGGTGTCGTTACGCATCATCGCGGCGCCTTTCTGAACGCGGTTTCAAATGTCCTTGCCTGGAACATGAACGCTCACCCGGTATACCTCTGGACCCTGCCGATGTTTCACTGCAACGGTTGGTGCTTCCCGTGGACGATTGCGGCTTTGAATGGCACAAACGTATGTCTGCGCAGTGTAAGCGACGCATCGATATTCGACGCAATCAAGCGTTACGGTGTGACCCATATGTGCGGCGCACCGATCGTGCTCAACCTCATGGCGAACGCCTGTGATGAACTCAAGCAGGGGATAGACAGGCGGGTCAGATATCATGACCGCTGCGTCGGCTCCACCACCGTCGGTTCTCGAGGCCATGCACCGGCTGAATTTCAACGTAACCCACAGCGTGCGGTCTGACAGAAGTCTATGGACCGGCCGTGGTCTGTTCCTGGCACGAAGACTGGGATCAGCTGCCCATTTCCGAACAGGCCGAACTCAAGGCGCGCCAGGGCGTGCGATACCCCATGCTCGAGGAACTCGTCGTCGCAGATCCGGAGACACTTGATCCGGTACCAAGGGATGGTCAGACGATCGGTGAGGTTATGTTCCGGGGCAACGTGGTGATGAAGGGCTACCTGAAAAATCCCGAGGCCACCACAAAGGCCTTTGCCGGGGGCTATTTCCATTCCGGGGACCTCGCGGTTTGCCATCCGGACGGCTACATCGAAATCAGGGACAGATCAAAGGACGTGATCATCTCGGGAGGTGAGAATATTTCGAGCATCGAAATCGAGAAGGTTCTTTACCGCCACCCGGCTGTGTCGGAAGTCGCCGTGACGGCGATGCCACATGAGAAATGGGGTGAAACCCCGTGCGCGTTCATCGACCTGCGTCCCGATGCCGGGGAAGTGAGCGAAGATGAAATAATCAACTTTTGCCGCGACAAAATGGCGCGCTTCCAGGCGCCGCGAAAGGTCGTGTTTGGGCCGTTACCCAAGACATCGACCGGGAAGATTCGCAAATTCGAATTGCGAGAACGGGCCAAACAATTATGACCGACCGCCACGCCTTGCGGGATATCCCCACGAAGCGCCTGCAGAGCCTCTTCTCTGCGGTGCTCTTCGATATCCTGAGCAAGCCAAGCTCGAAAGTAGTAATACCGGAAAAGCCGGCGATATCAAGTGCGACTGTCAAGCACGGACCGTTGCACCAGCCGTCGGACAGGGCTGCCAACCGTATAGTTATCGCGCAGGCGGCAAATGCCCGGTCTTCACATATGACGCCGCACCTTCGTTCTTCGTGAAGGGTTCGTGGCGGCTGCCGTCTGGATAGCGCACCCAGGTGCCGGCCGGGTAGTGGCCGTGTTCGTCCGAAAAGCTCCCTTCGAGGACGAGCATTTCCGCGCCGCCTGGGTACACTCGCGCATTGAACGGCGTGCCGGGCGTCCAGCGGACGAGGTAGACGGTTTCCTCGCCGAAGCGATGCAGGATCGTCATCTCGACGCCGGGTGCGCACTCGAAGTCAGGTTTGACCATCCGGGTGTCCACGACGACGCTTTCGGTGTCATCCTCTTCGAACTGGCACAGCTTGACGAAGATCGTGCAGCCCTGCGCGCCGATCCTGGGTGCATGCTCGGTGCCGATCGGGTTGCGGACATACGTGCCCTGCGGGTAGTTGCGGTGCTCGTCGCCGAACTCGCCCTCGAGCACCAGGAACTCCTCGCCGCCGCCGTGGACGTGGGCCGGAAACGAGCTCAATGGCGCGTATCGCACCAGCGACGTTGCCCGCGCCACTTCCTCGCCGATGCGGTCGAGCATCATGCGTTCGACGCCGGGCGCCGGCGAGTCGACCCAGCGATAATCGTCCGGGCGGACGACAACCCGTTCGCTGAAATCCGCGTTCAGTCGCACAGTGTCGTGATCAACAGGCTCGCGCCGGCCAGGCGAAGAACACGACGCTTGTGCTGTTCTGCCCGGTCACACGCTTGCAGATCGAGCAGCGGCATATGTGATTGTCGAGAGGATCGTTATCGGCGTGGGTGGTCACGTGATCGCACCCGCCGGCGTATTCGTCGGCCATGGACATCAACTCCCGTTTATTGACTGGGCTGAGTGTCCCGTTCGGTTAATTCGTTGATTTATTTCGGCCCGGTTTTTCGTCCTGCGGCGTTGCAGCTCCTCGCAATAGTCCCGCTATTACTCGTCGCCGCGCCTTGCAGGTCAAAAAACCGGACGCGAACTAAATTCAACGAATTAACCGAACGGGACACTAGGAGTATATACACATGCGCGTCAGTCTGCGGCCTGGTAATGACGCGGCCATTGCGGTCTTGATGTTTTGCGCCTACATTGAGATGGAGAGCGGGCGATGTGGGGATGCCGGCTCATTCAAGAAAAATAAAAAGAGCGGGACAAAATGAAATCACCGCGTAAACGACCGGTCCTGCCGGCGATCATCACCTCAATTGCAGTCATCCTGTACGGCTGCCAGAGTGACGATCCGGCAGATACTACAATGCTGCCACCAGCGCCGGCGAATCAGGCATCAGACGGTGCCTGGGTCGATGACGGCCGGATTCGCAATGCTGATTCCGAACCCGGTAACTGGCTCACGCATGGCCGAACGTGGTCCGAGCAGCGCCATAGTCCCCTGACGCAGATTAACGACGGCAATGTCGGTGACCTGGGACTAGCGTGGTACACGGATCTCGACACGGATCGGGGACAGCAAGCAACGCCGATCGTTGTGGACGGTGTCATGTACTCAACCAGTGCCTGGAGCAAAGTGCAGGCAGTAGACGCGAAAACCGGCCGCATGCTCTGGCAGTACGATCCTGAAGTACCCGGCATCTGGGCCGTTCGCGCTTGTTGCGGTGTGCAGAATCGGGGTGCCGCGCTATGGAAAGGCAAGGTATACGTCGGCACGCTCGACGGCCGCCTGATCGCGCTCGACGCGGAGACTGGTGAACTCGACTGGCAAGTAAACACGACGGAACAGGCTCAGAGCTACACGATTACCGGCGCACCGCGGGTGTTCGACGACAAGATTGTGATCGGCAACGGTGGCGCGGAGTTTGGCGTGCGTGGTTATGTCTCTGCGTACGATACCGACTCCGGCGAAATGCACTGGCGGTTTTATACAGTGCCGGGCAATCCAGCCGACGGTTTTGAGGACGAAACCCAGGCCATGGCCGCGAAGACCTGGACGGGCGAGTGGTGGAAAAACGGGGGTGGCGGTACCGCCTGGGATTCCTTTGCCTACGATCCGGAGCTGAACCTCGTCTATATCGGCACCGGCAACGGTTCACCCTGGGCCCGCGCCATCCGTAGCCCCGATGGCGGCGACAACCTGTTCCTGGCCTCTATCGTTGCCGTGAATGCCGATACCGGCAAGTACGTATGGCACTACCAGACGGTGCCCGGCGATACCTGGGATTACACCGCCGTGCAGCACATGGTGCTCGCCGACCTCAAGATCGGCGGCCGCGAGCGCAAGGTAATCATGCAGGCGCCGAAAAACGGATTCTTCTACGTTCTTGACCGTGCCAACGGCCAGCTGATTTCCGCAGAGAACATCATGCCGGTGAACTGGGCAACACACATCGATCTCGAGACCGGTCGGCCGGTCGAAACGCCGGATGCACGCTACGACGAGACGCTGGCCGCGAAGAAAATTGCGCCAGGCCCCGCAGGCGCGCACGGCTGGCACCCGATGTCGTTCAGTCCCGATACCGGCCTCGTCTACATTCCTGCCAGGCAGAGCCCCTTTGTTTATCAACTGGACGAAGAATACGAGCGGCAGCCGATTGGTGCGAATCTCGGCGTAAATTACTGGGATGCGCCCGAAGAGATCATCGATCTGCCGCCCGAGTTCGCTCCGGAGTTCCAGGGATTACTGCTGGCCTGGAATCCGGTGACGCAAAAAGAGGCGTGGCGCGCCCCGCGCGCCGCCTTTGAAAATGGTGGGGTCCGGTCAACGGCGGGCAACCACGTGTTTCAGGGAACCGCCGATGGCGCGCTGGTCGCCCATAACGCCGAACCGGCGAGCGACTGTGGTCTGCTACCACCCAAACCGGCGTGTTGGCGCCGCCCGTTACCTACTCCGTTGATGGCGAGCAGTACGTCGCCGTTGTTGCCGGATGGGGCGCGATCTGGGGCAATTTTCTGGGCGTGGTCCTGAACGCAGATGGAACCAAGCGAAACTTCAGCCGTATTCTTGCGTTCAAAATCGGGGGCAATGACGAGTTGCCGCCGATGCCGGACGTCATGGCGGCGGCATCTCCTCCGGAGAGCTTCGGATCCGAGTCGCAGATCAATACCGGTGCGCGCCTTTACACGCGTTCCTGTGCCGGATGCCACGGTATTGGCGCCATCTCTGGCGGTGTTCTACCAGACCTGCGGTATTCCGCAATGACATCGAGCGCGGAAGCATTTCGAAACGTAGTGCTCGAGGGTGCGCTGCTGAACAAGGGAATGGCCGGGTTTGCAGAGGTTATCGACGCAGATGATGCCGAAGCGGTTCGTGCATTCGTCGTGAGCCAGGCCAACCAGTAGAGCTTCGCCGGTAATAATTTGTAACACCCTGCGGCCCCGGTGCTCGCGAGCAAGCCTGCAGTGTTAACCTTCTTGCGCGATGCGCGATTCGATACCAATGCTGTTGATTCTCGGGAACCAGCTGTTCCCGCGACGGCAGCTGCCCGATGCGGACGAGGTAAGCGTCTTCATGTGCGAAGACATGGGGCTATGCACGGATTTCCGCCATCACCAGCAGAAAATCGTGCTGTTCTCTCGGCGATGCGCAGCTACGCGGAGGAACTTGGCGCTGCCGGGTACGAGGTAACGTACGTCGAGCTCAATCCGGACGCCCACCGCGGCTACGAGGACCATCTCGCCGACGCGCTGGACAGGAGCGGCGCGACCCGTGTCCTGCATTTCGAGATCGAGGACCGGCCCATGGAGTCGCGCATCATCTCGTTTGCCGAAGAGCGCGGCCTCGAGCGCAAACAACTGGAATCGCCGATGTTCCGCTGCAGCCGCGAGCGCTTCGCCGCGTTCGCGAGAGACCGCGAGCGCGTGTCGATGGCCGAATTCTACAAATCCGAGCGGCGCCGGCTGGAGATACTCGTCGACGCCGATGGCGAACCGACGGGCGGCCGCTGGAGTTTCGACGAAGAAAACCGCAAGAAGCTGCCGCAGGACGTGACGCCGCCCGCGATCGACGCGGAGAAACACACGCGGCACACCGCGACGCTGATTCCGCTCGTCAGGCAGACCTTCGGCTCTCATTCCGGCGACGCGCGGGAATTCTGGTGGCCGACGACGCGCCGCGGGGCGCTAGCCTGGCTGCGCGGCTTCCTCGACCGGCGCCTCGAACGGTTCGGGCCGTACGAAGACGCCATCTCGACGCGCTCGGACACGGTGTTCCACAGCCTGCTTTCACCGCTTCTGAACCTCGGACTGATCACGCCCGAAGAGGTCGTCGAGCGCGTGCTCGAGCACGCGGAGGAAAACGACATCCCGCTGGCGAGCACCGAGGGCTTTATCCGCCAGGTGATCGGCTGGCGCGAATTCGTCCGCGGCATCTACCGCGAATTCGGCGAGCGCCAGGCGAAGGAAAACTTCTGGAACCACGATCGCAAGCTTACGGACGCCTGGTACGAAGGCTCTACCGGCATCCCGGTTGTGGACGATACGATCCGCACCGCGAAGCGTCTCGGCTGGACGCATCACATCCCGCGGCTGATGGTGATGGGCAACATGATGACGCTCTGCGAGATCGAACCGAAGGCCGCGCACGACTGGTTCATGGAGATGTACGTCGACTCGTCGGAATGGGTCATGGGACCGAACGTCTATGGCATGGGCATCTTCAGCGACGGCGGCATTTTTGCGACCAAACCCTACATCTGCGGCTCGAACTACCTGCGCAAGATGAGTGATTACGGCAAGGGAGACTGGTGCGATACGGTCGACGGCCTCTACTGGCGCTTCATTGACCGGCACCGGGACTTTTTCGAAACTAACCCGCGCCTTGCGCTGATGCCGCGGGCGCTCGATCGTCTCGACGATGATCGTCGGGAGGCGATATTCGGTAAAGCCGCAGCGTTCCTCGGGCGTTACACGAAAAAGCAGTCGTCATGAGCAGGCTCACATCATTCGGAAACAACATAAATGTCGCTGTGATCGGCGCGTCCGGCGGCATCGGCGGCGCGTTTTGCGAAGTGCTGGCGGCGGACCCTGGTGTAACAAGACTGTTCGCGTTTTCGCGCCGTGAAACGACGCTTCCAGGCGAAGCAGCAACCTGGCATGCGATCGACATCACTGACGAAGGATCGATCGAGGCCGCGGCCGCATCGACGGGCGACCTCGAACTGGACCTGGTCCTGGTACTGACCGGCATCCTGCACCGCGGCGACGATCTGCGACCGGAACGGCGCCTGAGCGAGCTCGACCCGGCATCGCTTGCAGCCGTGCTCGCAATCAACGCAACCGGGCCGGCGCTGGTAGCGAAGCACTTCCTGCCGAAGCTACGGCAGCGGAAGAAGACCATGTTCGCCGCGCTGTCGGCGCGGGTCGGCAGCATCAGCGACAACCGGCTCGGCGGCTGGGCGTCGTACCGCGCGTCGAAGGCGGCCCTGAACCAGCTGGTGAAGACGATCGCCATTGAGCAGGGCCGGCGCCATCCGAACTCGATCGTCGTGACGCTGCACCCGGGCACGGTGGATACGCGGCTGTCGAAACCGTTTACCGATTCTACACCCGAAGACAAGCTGTTCTCGCCGCGGCAGTCCGCAGATTACCTGCTCAAGGTCATCGACGAGCTCGGGCCCGCGGACAGCGGCGGGCTGTTCGCCTGGGACGGGTCGCGGATCGAGTTTCAGCGCTTGCCGATCCGGATTCGGCGGCTCTGTTCCGTGCTGCCTGTTGCACAGAATTGCAATCTTGTTGTCGATATGCAGAATCAATCACGCTCAGGCCAGCGGAAAATCCGGTCTATGACCAATGATAATAATAACGACCCCCTGTCAACCGGGGGCGGACTGGAGGTTCTGTCGCGGCTAGCTGCGACTGGTACGGACAAGCTGGTGGGCCGAGAGCTGGGTGATTGCCGCATTACCGGGCTTATCGCCGAAGGGGGCATGAGTCGCGTCTTCCGCGCCGAGCGCATCGACGGCAGTTTTGAGCGCGATGTCGCTATCAAGATCTCTCCCGGCAGTGACAGCGAATCGATGGAACTTGGATCCCAGGCACGCCTGCCTGGAGAAGGTTAGCCTGCAGGCTGATCCTCATGCCCTCCGAAATCACAATCCTGCTTGATGCCTGCCGCGCCGGCGACACCGGCGCACTGGATCGCCTGGCCTCGATCCTGTACCCGGAGCTGAAAGCGATGGCGCGCATCGTACACGCGGGAATCATAATCTTGGCGCAACGACACTGGTCAACGAGACCTTCCTGAAATTGCTTTCGGGTGGGGATCTGAAGCCTGAGGACCGCCAGCAGTTCTTTGCGCTCGCCGCCACCATCATGCGCCAGGTCATTGTCGATGAAGTTCGCTATGCAACGGCCGGTAAGCGGCAAGGTCAACAGGTGACATTCAACGATAGCCGCGTCCACGATGATGTGCAGGAAAATGCGGAGTTTCTGTTGCAGGTTGACGAGCTGCTGGCTGTTCTCGAATCTGAAGACGAGCGCCTCGTCCGTGTGTTCGAGTGCCGCTATTTTGCCGGCCTGACAACGGAGGAGTCTGCTGAAGCGCTGGGCGTGTCATCGCGCTCAGTCGAGCGGATTATGGTCCACAGCCCGTTCGCGTATCGCGGCCTTGATGAAGGAGACAAGCGAGTAGAGTCCGCGGCGTTGCCCCGAACCTGTATCGGGCAACTGGAGCCGGCAGCGCCGGAATACCTCGCTGCCGGCGCCGGGCGTGAGCCGGGCCTCAATATCATCAGCCGACGGTCGCTGATGACGGTCGCAGGTGTGGATCAGCCGCTGTTTTTTCAAAAGTAGTGCTCCACACTGAGCGTAATGCGGTCACGATCGTTGAATTGCCCGAACAGGCCATCGGCATCACCGCGAAATACGTCCAGTCCGAGGCGCAGCGACGTTTCTTCGCCAATCACGTATGCCAGCGCCGCGCGCAGCAACTCATCGCCTTTCCCGGCATACCGGTACCAGCGCAGCTCGGCAGTGACAGTGTCGTAAGCGAAGTTCCGTCGCAGCAGTAAAGTCACCAGGCGGTCGGTGCGCGGCCGGACAAGCGTGTCCGGCGCGGATTGCACGTGGTCCAGAACGTATTGCAAATTGATAAACGTGTCGAACGGTCCGGACATGTCGATGCCGAGGCCAACCGAGTACTGGTCCAGTGGTTCCGATACAAGTTCCGTATCGTCACGCAGGTTGAACATTCGCTCCGGCCTGTACGAGACCTCGGCACGCATTGCAACCGCGCCCAGCGACGTGCCTGCACTGATGCCCAGCAGCTCGCGGCGCGCATAATAGCGTTCCAGCACGGGCCCAGTCGGCGATGACACCAGCCTGCCGAGTGGCTCGAAGTCATAACCGGAAATGGCCACCAGTCCCAGGTCCCAGCCGCCCAGTAACCTCGATATCCGCACGCCAATCGTGGCGTCGTCAATTGCAGTATCCGGGCGGATCGTGGTCGTCGGCGGGCGTGGCGCGTCGGGTTCGGCACCGTAACGGAAGCGTGGCGCGACGAGTTCGAACCAGGCACCCGGCGCTGGTATTTCATGGCCGGTTGTATCGGGAATCCACGCAAGTTCCGCGCGCCAGTTGCCGCGTGTTACATCAGCATAAACGCTCCAGAGCCCGATACGTGAGTCTGCAAAATCCTCAAGGATGAATTCCCGAAAATTCTGCGGGTTCAGCGAGTCCATGATCTTCAGTCCATCCAGTGCACCCCAGGCGATTTGCTGCTTGCCCATGCGCAGCAAGCCGCGCGGCAGATCGATCTGCAGGTACGCATCCCGCATTTCCGCAACCGCGTTGCTGCCAACAGTCCAGGGCCTGGACAGCACCATCGTAGGTCTCCACATCCGGCTTGCCCGGTGCGAGGCGGTCCTCTGCATCCCAGCGCAGGCGTGCAGAGAATACGAGGCGGCTGCTATCACCGAACCGGTACTCGAATGCCGGTTCCAGTTCCAGTCCCGCTTCGAGGGCCGAACTGGCAACGGTGCTGTAGCCATAGAGAAGCTCGGCGCGCAGCTCCGCCGACTGCAGCCCTGCGCTGTTCGCAATCGAACACACGAGACAGGCAAGTGATACAAGGAATACATATCTCAACGGCGTTTCCCCTACTTACGGCAATCCGCGCTGCAGGCTGCCGGGCACGAACAGGTGCCCGGCCAGTGAGTCCGGATACGATACGTCCTCGTAGTGAAACGTGGTGCGGTGCCCGGTCTGGTGATTGACAGCTTCGATCAATGTCGGCGTCCAATAGCCGCTGATATTCCGGATGTCCGTGATCGTCACGGTCTTCAGCGGCTCCGCTTGCGGATCTGTGAAATCGATGCGGACCGGCAGCCACGATGTCTCATCAATGACAGCATCGAATCCGCCGTAGCCGAGTTCACGCGCGATGGCTGTCGACACCGGCTTGCCGGAAATCCGATGCCGGACCGCGCCGGCCGACTCATCACGTCCTACGTAACTGAAGCGGTAATCATCGAGGTCAAACTTGAGATCGGACTGTACATCCTCGTAGCTGAAGTCGGTGCCCTGGAAGCTCTTGCCCCGCTCCGTAGCCGGTATACGGCGCACCTTGCGGATTGCCGGCGTGTACAACCAGCGGTCATCCGCCCGGTCCGATGCCGGATAGTCGTGACTGAGGAATGAAATACCACGCGCCCGTTTTGGAGCTGTATAGGTGATGCGCGTTTTGCGGGTCTCCTCATCGCGATGCTTCAGTACGACTGCTGTGCGTTCGCGTTGTCTGCCCCGCTGCGGCGTCAATGTCATCTGAATGATGCGGCGCGTAGCACTGCCCTCTTCACGCGCCTCAACCATTGCTGCAATTTCCCGGCCGTCGGGTTCTGCCAGCGCACTGGTCGACAGAGCAGCAAGGATTCCTGCGATCAAAGTCATCAGCAATGAACAGCGCGTAACCCCCTGCAGTACTCGCCGCAGTGACGTGCCGCGCAGTGCTTCGTTGGCGGCGAAAAGTGCCGGCACGATACAGAGGGCAGTTCCGAAGCTTGCGAGCGCCGCCACCGTTACGAGGCCTCCGAAACGCTGCAGTGTCGGCAACTCGCTGGACATCAGCACAGCAAAGCCCAGGCCAAGTGCCATGGCGTTGAAGAAACAGGCGCGGGCTGTCCCCGGCATTACGGCAGCAACAGCCTGCTCAAGGTTGCCGTGGTACCGTGCCATTGCCTGACGCAGGCGATCGATCAGGTGAATCGCGAAATCGACGCCTACACCAACGGAGATCGCCGCAAAGCATGGACGTGGCTGGCGCGAGGTGCACACCGGCGAATCCCATCACGCCGTAAAGCACAAGGACCGTGAAGCTGACAGGTACCACTGCGACCATTCCTGCGAGAACGGTGCCGAATATCAGGCTCGAAATCACCAGCACCATCAGCAGCGACAGACCGACACCCAGAAAATGCGAATCCTCCAGCCGGCTCATCCAGTGGTAATTGATGTTGACATCGCCAGCCAGTGTCGCGGTCAGGCCTGGCTCATTGAATTCGGTTTCTATGTAGTACTGCAGTGCCTCAACCGTCTGTCGCGTCTGGCTGTACAGGTGCGCATTCAGTACGCCGCGTACCAATGCGGTCTGGTATCCGTAATCGATCTCCTCCTCGAAATCGGTGGGGTCGCCTGACACTTCGTAGACGAACAGGTACTGGCCTATCGCATCGTCTGTGACGGGTAGTTCCCGTGTCGTCGCGGTTGCTTCTATCGCGCCGTGCAATAATCCGACGTAGTCGGCAATTGAAGCAGTTTTCTGCACGTGCGGCAGCGTCTCGAAGTATTCCTGCAGCGCAAGAATCTTCGCCATGGCACGCGCACCGAGTAGCCCCTCCGGCTCGTCGGCATCAATGACCACATCCAGCAGGGCAGTACCCGCGAATTCCTGGTTTATGCGCTCATCAGCAATTCGTACCGGTTCATCAATGCTGAAGTTTTCAACTTGAGACCGATCGACACGAAGTTGGGCTGCACCGACGGATGCGACGACGATGGCAAGTGCAAACAGTGTCAACGTGATCCATGGGCGACGTATTGAAGCAATACCGAAGCGGGCGAGGACGCTCCCGATCGGGTCGGGGCGCCGCATCTGCCAGCTGGAAAAGGCCGGGCTGGCAGCAGGTTGCAGCAGCAACAGGATATTCGGCAGTACAAGGATCGAGAAGGCCCATGCAAGCGCCACACCGAGTGCTGCATACCATGCAAAGTATTCGATCGGCGGCATGATCGAGGCCAATCCGATGCCGGCAAATCCCGCCATCGTTGTCAACGTAGTCAGTGTGACAGGCCGGGCCATCTCGACCATCGCAAGAATCACCTGCCCGCGGACATCGCCCTTTTCATCCTGCGCTCGCAGCACATAATAGGCCGAGAGTATATGGATCGCATCAGCAACGGCTATTGCAACCAGGATGACAGGCAGCGCGTTGGTAATTGCGAAGTACGGCGTACCCGCCCAGGCCATCAATCCCAGTGCGCCGCCTGCGGAACCCAGGATGACAATCACCGGTCCGAGCAACGCCGTTGTGCGGCGAAACGCCAGGTAAATGAAGCTGAGGACGACAAGAAAAACCATCGGCTGGAGCATGCGTGCATCGCGATCGATGTATGCGCCAAGGTAACCGCTTACCGCTGCAGGCCCTGAAACCAGAATCTCGACGTCACGGTCCGAATACGCCGCGGCCATTGCAAGCAGCGCGTCATAAGTATCGGCTGCCTGGTTGTCATCAATCAGTTCCGCAATGATTAGTGCACCGTCCTCATCTTCGCTGACAAGTGCGCCGATGTGGGGAGGCATGGCTCGCCAGCGCCTCGCTGCATCTGCAGCTTGCAACTCTGAGAGGCCCGGGTGCGGAACGTATGACTCAACAAGCAATTCACCGTCCCTGCCTGCAATTGAGGACTCGGTCGCGATGCTGGAGACCCGATTGGCGCGAATATTTGGCAGCGCCGCCACCTGTTCTGTCAGGTCGGTCATCAGGTCCAGTATTGCCGGTCGAAAAACCGAACCGCCATCGTCAGTCATGACGGCCACGACGATCGGTTTCGAGATGCCGAAGATCTCTTCCGCCCGGTCGTTCGCCAGCAGTGACGGGTGATCGTCCGGGATGAATGCCTCGATAGACGTATCCTTGACCAGTCGCGTCAGCCCGGCTGCAAAGTAGGCAATCACCAGGACACCGAGGACAAGGGTGAGTACCGGCCTCGCGGTTACCCGGCGAAAGAACCGCTCGGTATGCTGCCGGTCAAGAAACATCAGTGCAGGCTCCCGGCGTTGGGTGCCTGACATGCGTGTGATGCATGCGCCTCAGCAGCCGCAAACAACTCGTCCTCAAGCTTCAGCCAGGTGCGCAGGTAGGGCGGCGCCACCGGCGGCGGATCGGCATCGGCGCCAACGGCTGCCACCACCTGGACGGCCGGCACCCAATTGCCGTTACCGCGGATACCGGCGCGGGTTACGCCCGCCGCAACACAGCGTCCGCTCTTATCAATAAAGGCATGTTCCAGGTAGAACCAGCGACGGTCCCAGTGCAACAGGCGGGTACGAACCCGGTAGACCTGAAGCATGCGCAACGAATAGCGATAGCGGACCACACCACCGCCCAGTAGCGCAGACCACTTGTGACGCCGCATGGCAGCGAACACGCCAACACGTGTCATCCACTCCGTTCGCGCGACGTCCATAATCTGCAGGTAACGTCCGTTGTTCATGTGTCCGAAGGCGTCGAGATCGTGCAGCCACACACGGAAGCGGCTTTCCGCGGCATCGGAGTGCTTCAGGCGGCCACCCATCAGTCCGTTCAGGTACGCGCGCAGCAATCGGAAATAAAGATTCATATTGTTGTGTCCTTTTGAACTCGCGGGCCGGATACCGCTCGCACAATCCGCTCCTGGCCCTGTTACCTGTAGAGATCGAAAACCAGGGGGAAAACCCGCCAGCGGGCGCCCAAAAAGTGCTGCGGCTGAATGTCACAGCAGGGCTTTAGTGCGAAATATTCACGCAGGAGCGATTTGCGAGTACGGGCGCGCGGAGCGGCGGACGGTGTCGGTGGATCAGTTGTTTGCCGTCAACGGATCGATAATTTGCGACACTTCAGTGATACTGGATACCGGAATGCCGCTGAGCTCCGCATGTTTTGCAATCGTGGCCTCGTCCCTCGCCAGGTACACGCAGAACGTTTTGTCGCTGGCAACGTAGCTGTGCTGCCATTGGACATCACCGCCTATCTGTTCAATGGCCTGGTTCGAAGCACGCGCTGCACCGCAGAGCTCGGTCAATGACATCGAACCGATTCCAGCAATGTCCCTTTCTACAATAAAGCGTCGTAGATGTACCACTGAAACTGGGTCAGGCCGACTGTGAAATCTGGTTCGGAAATGCACGCAACAGCCCTGTTGAAGACCTGCTGTTTGCCGATTACCTGCTGCCAATCGCATCACCTGAGAACACCAGGAGAATTTCCGGCCGGCCTGAAGCAGAGATACTGGAAGGATTCCCGTTGCTGCACCTTGACTGTTACACCGGTGATGGCGGCGCCTTGGGCTGGCCCGACTGGATCAATCGCTACGGCTATCGTAAAACCGCGCCCGGCAGAGGTATTCGATACAAAAAGTTCTGCATGCCCTGGAAGCGGTGTATGCAAACGCCGGATTGATCCTTGGCGGTTTAGCACTCGTCACGCCGCAGCTCAAGGATGGCAGATTGTCGCTGCCGTTTCCGGTAGAACAAGGCGCTTGGTCCGGCTCAGCGTACCGGGCCAGTTTTCGTGAGAGTTCACTCAGGAGGAACCAGATCAGGCAATTTCGCTCATGGCTTTTGACAGCAGCCGGCACAACACACAAACGGCTGCGGGAATTCACCGGGGATGCTGCCACGGCCCACTGACCGTGGCAGCATCTGACGTCCCGGGAGTGCGCGTGCCGGTCAGAAGTCCCTGGCAAGATTCAGGCAGTAGCGCAGCCGGGACGGGTCGGGGAAGGTGTCGTATGCGAGAGATGAAACGGGTTCCAGCGCTCGTGTGGGCTGTCGCCGTCACGAATCAGCGGTCCGGTGCGGCGACAGCGGAAATACTTCAGGCGCCTCGGGCAGCGACTCGAGGTACAGCGACCGGCTCGGGAATGCGAATCCGCTACCGGCCGTGGTGACAATTTCCTTGATTTCGTAGGCGAGCCGTTCCTTGATTGCCAGCCATTCTCCCCAGACCGTCGTATTCGTAAAGCAGTACAGCAGGATGTCGATGGAACTGTCCGAAAAGCCGTCGATGCGGACGAAAGTGGAGACCTCGGACGGTTTGGCAAAGTCGCTGTTCTCCAGCACGTAGCGTTCGATACGGTCGCGAATCTCGCGCAGCTGGTCGATGCTGGTGCCGTATTCGACGCCAATGATCCAGCGGATCCGGCGATGCGTCATGCGGGTGAAGTTCGTGACGGCGTTGTCGGCCAGGCGCGCGTTCGGCACGTACACGGGTGCGCGGTCGAAACGCCGCACCGTCGTCGTGCGGAAGCCGACTTCCAGGACCGTGCCCTCGACAATGCCATCGACAAGGATCCATTCACCGACATTGAAGCGCCGTTCGCCGATGACGAACAGGCCGGCGATGAGATTCTTGAACAGGTCCTGGGCGCCGAGCGCCACGGCGACGCCGAACAGGCCGAGGCCGGCGATGATCGGGCCGACGGCGATGCCCCACAGCTCGAGAATGGTGGCGGCGCCGATCACGATGAACACCACTTTCGCTGCTTTTACCGTCCAGTTGACCATTGCGTCGGTAAAAAACCGTTCTGCCTTCAGCAGCACGTGACCGACCGGTGTTGTCAGCCGGTAAAAAGCCCAGAACAGCGTAAACGCGACGAGCGAGCGATTGACGTTATAGAAAAACGCTTCGGTGTCTTCGCCAACGTCGAGCGCGCTCGTGGCAAAAAACACGCCCATCACAACCGGCACAAAACGGATTGGAGCGCTGAAAGCGTCGAGTATCGCGTCGTCGATGGCGGTATTTGTGCGTGCCGTCGCCCGTTTCAGGGCTTTTACGACGATACGTGTGAACAGGTTCCGCGCCAGCAGGAAGAAGCCCAGGATCAACAGGGCGATCAGCGTGTCGGCGATCTGGATGCCGAACACGCCGTCCTGCCAGACGTCGACAACCAGGGCCCAGAAGTCCTTGAGCGACGATATTTCCATAAGATGCGGTATCGAGCGTTGCCAAAATACGCCGAACGATAGCATTCTGCGCTGCCGCGGGTAACCGGCGTGGTGTTGCAGGTCGCCGAAGCATCCGCTGCTGCTGTTTTTCCGGCTATTGCCGTCTCGCGGCGTTCCGCTCAACCGCCATTGATGGCAAAGTACCGGTAAAACCACTGCCGCCGCATACCCGGCCCTCCATCATGGACTACGACTTCCTCTCAAGCCTGCGACGCAATCATCCGGCCTGGCGCCTGCTGGCCGCGGACAGCGCGGCGTTCGTTATCGCCTTTCTGCACCGCACCTTTATCGAGCCCAACGTGCGGGTACTGAGCGAAAAAGAGTTGGCAGGAAAGCTTGACGACTACGTCTATCAGTTGCGCCAGGCGATCGGTGAGGAGGCCTACCCGAAAGCGGCGCGCGACTACCTGCTCGACTGGGCCGGCGACGCCCGCGGCTGGTTGCGCCGCTACTATCCACCGGATTCCGACGAACCGCATCTCGACCTGACGCCGGCCGCCGAGCGCGCGATTCAATGGCTCGCGAACCTCGAACAGCAGCGCTTCGTCGGCGCCGAGTCGCGCTTGAAGCTCGTGTTCGACCTGCTACAACAGATAGCGGTGGGCAGCGAGACGAGCCCCGACGTCCGCGTCGCGGAGCTCGAGCGCCGGCGCGCGGAAATCGACGCCGAGATTGCCCGTATTCGTGGCGGCGCATTGCCGCTGATGGACCCGACCCAACTCCGCGAGCGCTTCGCACAGGCGGCCGATACCGCCCGGGCACTGCTCGCCGACTTCCGCCAGGTCGAGCAGAATTTCCGCGATCTGGACCGGCAAGTGCGCGAGCGCATCACCACCGCCGGCGGCGGCAAGGGCGCGGTGCTCGAAGAGGTTTTCGGCGAGCGCGACGCCATCGTCGACTCCGACCAGGGCCGCAGTTTCCGTGCCTTCTGGGATTTCCTGATGTCGCCGGCACGCCAGGAGGAACTGACCGCGCTTCTCGAGCAGGTCCTCGCGCTCGACGCCGTCGCCGAGCTGTCGCCCGACCCGCGCCTGAAGCGCGTGCACTATGACTGGCTGAGCGCAGGCGAGGTTACGCAGCGCACTGTCGCCCGTCTGTCGGAGCAGCTGCGGCGCTACCTCGATGACCAGGCCTGGTTCGAGAACCGCCGCATCATGGAGGTGCTCCGCGACCTCGAGCAGCGCGCCCTTGCCGTGCGCGACGAGCCGCCGCGAGGCCACGTAATCTCGCTCGATGCGGCAGCGCCCAGTGTGACGCTGCCGCTGGAGCGTCCGCTGTTCAGCCCGCCGGTGAAGCCTGAGATCACGGACCAGCAGCTCATCGAGGGTGAGGCCGACGTCGATGCCAGCGCGCTGTTCGAACAGTTCCACGTCGACAAGGAGCGGCTGCGTGCCCGGCTGCGGAAGGCGCTGCAGACCCGCCGGCAGATCAGCCTTGCCGAGTTGCTGGATGCCCACCCGCTCGAGCAGGGACTGGCGGAGCTGGTGGCCTGGCTCAGCCTTGCGACGGGCGAGGAGGCGGGCGTCGTGGATGAGGAGCGCCTGCAGAACGTCACCTGGCGGGAGGGAAACGGGCGCACGCGGCAGGCGACGCTGCCGACCGTGATCTTCGTGGCCGGGCAGGCGGACAGCACCCATGCTTGAAACGCCACAAGGCCAGGAGCAGCTGGCGCTGTCGCCGGTGCTGATCACGCTGTTCAAGGGCGTGCTGTACCAGGACCAGTCGCCCGAGTTGTGGCGCGCCCTGCTCGAGCTGCAGGCTCGCGTGCGGGATCATGCCGGCGTGCTCAACCTCGAATTGATGCTGGACGAAGCGGAAGGCTTCGCCTACCTGCGCCAGCGGCCAGCCGCCGACGACGAGCCGGACCTGCCGAGGCTGGTGCCGCGCCGCCAGCTTGGCTATGCCGTCAGCCTGTTGCTCGCGTTGCTCAGGAAAAAGCTCGCCGAGCACGACGCCGGCGGCGGCGAGGCGCGGCTGATTTTGTCGCGCGAGCAGATTGTCGACCTCGTGCAGGTGTTCACGCCGGCCGCCTCGAACGAGGCGCGCCTGGTCGACCGGATCGACGCGGACATCAACAAGGTCGTCGAGCTGGGGTTCCTGCGCCGCTTGCGGGGACAGCAGGACCAGTTCGAGGTGCGCCGCATCCTGAAGGCATTCGTGGACGCACAATGGTTGTCGGATCTCGACCAGCGGCTGGCGGAATACCAGGCGCAGCTGGACGATGGCGGCGCAAAACTGCAGGAAGAGACATGAGCGACGCGGGACAATTCGATTTTGCCGAGAGCGATGCCCGCGCGGGTTTCCGGCTGCAGCGTTTCGAGCTCTACAACTGGGGCACGTTCGACAAGCGTGTCTGGGTGCTCGATCCGCGGGGCGAGAACAGCCTGGTCACGGGTGACATCGGTTCGGGCAAATCGACACTGGTCGATGCGCTGACGACGCTGCTCGTGCCCGCGAACCGCATCACTTACAACAAGGCCGCCGGCGCCGATTCGCGCGAGCGTACGCTGCGCTCCTACGTGCTCGGTCATTACAAATCGGAACGGGCTGACACGGGCTTCGCTGCAAAGGCAGTGCCGCTGCGCGATCACAACAGCTATTCGGTCATTCTTGGCCACTTCTACAATGAAGGTTACGACCGCCACGTGACGCTCGCTCAGGTATTCTGGTTCCGCGACACGCAGGGACAGCCGGCCCGCTTCTATATCGTCGCCGACCGGCCCCTGCTCGATCATGGCGGACTTCGCTGCATTCGGGCACGATATCAAGGATTTGCGCAAGCGGCTGCGCGCCGGGCGCGACGTCGAGGTCTTCGATTCCTTCCCACCGTACGGCGCCGCGCTTCAGGCGTCGCTTCGGTATCGGCAACGAGCAGGCCCTCGAGCTATTCAACCAGACTGTTTCGCTGAAGTCCGTCGGCAACCTGACGGAGTTCGTGCGCGGCCACATGCTGGAGCCGTTTCCGGTCGAGGACCGTATCGCGCAGCTCATCGCGCATTTCGACAACCTGGACCGCGCGCACCGCGCCGTGCAGAAAGCCAGGGCGCAGATCGAGGCGCTCGATCCGCTCGTCGAGGATGCCGCGCATCACACCGAGCTGACCGAAAAAGTTGGCGAGCTGCGCACGTGCCGCGAAGCGCTGCGGCCGTGGTTCGCGCCGATAAAGAGCGAACTGCTGCGCGAGCGTATCGAGCGATTGGACACCGAAATCGCACGGCTGGCGGGGCGGATGGAGGAGGGCACGGCGAAGCGCCGCGTGCTGGAAACGGAACGGGACGAGGTCCGCCAGGCGATAAGCGACAATGGCGGCGACCGCCTGGAGCGGCTGAAAACCGAGATCGACCGGCTGGCGCAAATCCAGGCGGAACGACGCGCGCGTGCCGACACCTACAACGGCCTCGCAACCGAAATTGGCCTCGCGGCCGCCGCCGGCGAGGCGCAATTCACCGCCAACCGGCGAGACATCGAACGACTGTTCGGCGGAGTTCGCAACCGGCGAGGCGGATATCCAGAACCGCATGACCGAAGCACATGTGCAGGTGCGCGACCTCGAGGATCGCCGGCGGGAGCACGAGCTTGAGCTGGCCTCCCTGCGCAAGCGTCGCTCCAGCATCCCCGCCGCGATCCTCGAGCTACGCGAGCGGCTTTGCTCGGACCTGGGACTTGCGGCGGACGACCTGCCGTTCGCCGGCGAGCTGCTGCAGGTGCGCGACGGCGAACGCGACTGGGAAGGTGCAATCGAACGCCTCCTGCACAATTTCGGCCTGTCCCTGCTGGTGCCGGACGCGCACTACCGGGCAGTGGCTGACTGGGTCGACAGCACGCACCTGCGCGGCCGGCTCGTCTATTTTCGCGTGCTGGAGCGTGCCGACCGGAACCTGCCGGAACTGCATCGCGAGTCTCTGGTGCGAAAGATTTCCATTCGACCCGATTCCTCATTCTACGGCTGGCTGGAATACGAGCTTGCGCGGCGGTTCGACTACGCCTGCTGCACAGATATGGAACGGTTCCGCCGCGAGCGCCGCGCAGTGACCCGCAGCGGACAGGTGAAATCCAGCAGCCAGCGGCACGAGAAGGACGACCGGCACGCGCTCGACGATGCGTCGCGCTACGTGCTCGGGTGGACCAACGAGGGCAAGATTGCCGCGCTCGAAAAACTTGTCAGTGATCTTGAGCGGCAGGTCGAGGGGGCGGCCCGACGCCATGCGGCGATCCAGCATGAGCACCGCCGGTTGCGCGAGCGGGAGGGCGCCTGCAGGCAACTCGCGGTATTCCAGAGTTACCGCGATCTGGACTGGCAGGCCCTGGTGCGGGACATGGAGCGCCTGGAAGAGGAGCGCAGGGCGCTCGAAGCTGCCTCGGACATCCTGAGGACATTGCAAGACCAGCTTGCGGATATTGCGAGGCGACTTGCAGCCTTCGAGGAAGCGTTACGCAGGACGAGCAACGAGCATGCCGTCGCCAGCCAGAAGCGTGACGCCGCACAGCAGGCGCTGTCCGACGTGCAGACCTTGCTGGACGCGACGCCGGAGGAAGCGAAAGCGCGCTGGTTCCCGGTGCTCGAGTCGCTGCGGCCCGAGGCGCTCGGCGAGCACCGCCTGACGGTGGAGTCCTGCGATAACCGGCAGATGGACATGCGCGACTGGCTGCAGGCAAAGATTGATGCCGAGGAGAAACGCCGCGAACGGCTGCGCGACCGGATCATCGATGCCATGCGCCGTTACAAGAACGCCTGGCCGGTTGAGACGAGCGAGGTCGACGTCAGCATCGAGGCTGCCGGTGAATACGGCGGCATGCTCGCGCAGTTGCGCGCGGACGACCTGCCGCGGTTCGAGTCACGCTTCAAGGAGCTCCTCAACGAAAACACGATTCGCGAGGTGGCGAACTTCCAGGCCCAGCTGAACCGCGAACGCGAGGAAATCCGCGAGCGCATCGAGACGATCAACGGATCGCTGCGGCAGATCGACTACAACCCGAACCGCTACATCTGCCTGCTGGCCGAGCCGGCGCAGGACCAGGACGTCCGCGAGCTGCGCGACAGCTTGCGCGCCTGTACGGAAGGCGCGCGCACAGGCTCGGACGACGAGCAATACTCGGAGGCGAAGTTCCTGCAGGTGCAGGCGATCATCGAACGCTTCCGCGGTCGCGAGGGACAAGCGACTGCGGACCTGCGCTGGACGCGCAAGGTGACCGACGTGCGCAACTGGTTTCTGTTCTCCGCTTCCGAGCGTTGGCGCGAGGACGATGCCGAGCACGAGCACTACACGGACTCGGGCGGCAAGTCCGGCGGGCAGAAGGAGAAACTCGCCTACACCGTGCTCGCCGCGAGCCTTGCGTACCAGTTCGGCCTGGAGTGGGGTGAGCAGCGCTCGCGCTCGTTTCGCTTCGTCGTCATCGATGAGGCATTTGGCCGCGGGCTCGGACGAGTCCACGCGCTACGGCCTCGAACTCTTCCGCAAGCTGAATCTGCAGCTGCTGGTCGTCACGCCGCTGCAGAAGATTCATGTGATCGAGCCTTACGTCGCGAACGTGGGTTTCGTGCACAACGAGGAAGGACAGCACTCGCTGTTGCGCAACCTTACGATCGAGGAGTATCGCGCCGAGCAGGCGGCGCGCCGGATGATCAGCGTTTCATGAGCCGCTGGACGACGGCGCAGGGAATTGTCGAGCGCCTGGAAAAGCGCTGGCAAGGCGGCGAGATCCTCGCGGCACGCCTGAACGGCGAGACCATTTTTCCGCTCGAGCTGCGGCTGCGCCGCCCCGGCCCGCGCGAGATCGCCGAGCGCTTCGGCGAAGTCGGCGAGTGGGCGCGCGAGCTGGCCGCGGCGAGCCGCGAGGCGCGTGGCAGCGGCTTCGAGCTGAAGACTCGACGAGCCTGAACAATCGCGTCCATGGCGCGAACGTCCTGCCCGTCAGTGCAGTCATTCCCACCGAAAGCGATGCGCTGGACCTGATCGGCAAACGCCGTGCGGCGGCACGATTCCAGGCCATTGCCGACGAGACGCTGGCGCGTCATCCCGCTCTCCGGGACTGGCTCGCACGCCGGCCGCACCAGGCGCTTGCGCATGCGGCCGAGTGGGAGCGGGTGCTGGCAGTGCTCGACTGGTTCGTGGCACACCCGCGGCCGGCGCTTTATTTGCGCCAGCTCGACATTCCCTCGGTCGATACGAAGTTCATCGAATCGCACCGCAAGCTATTGGGCGAGCTGCTTGACATCGTGTTGCCGGACAGCGCCGTCGACCGGTCGGCGACGGGTGTCAAGGCCTTCAGTAACAGGTACGGCCTGCGCACTGAGCCGCCGCTCGTGCGCTTTCGCCTGCTCGATCCGGCGCTCTACATCCAGCGCCGATTTTCAGACGTGTCGTTGCCGCCAGAGGAGTTCGCCGGGCTGAAGTCTCCGCTGGAGCGCGTGTTCATTACAGAGAATCGCGTAAATGGTCTCGCGTTTCCCGACTGCCCGGCGAGCATGGTTGTCTTCGGTCTCGGTTATGGCCTGCAGCGATTGTCGGAGATTCCGTGGCTGCGTGACGTCGACGTGCACTACTGGGGCGACAGCGGACACCCACGGCTTTGGCATCCTGAACCGATTGCGGGTCTCCCTGCCGCATGCGCGGTCATTCCTGATGGACCGCGAGACGCTGGAAGCACATCGCCGGCTATGGGGGCGCGAACCCGCCGGTGGTCGATACACGGGCGATACCTCACGCCTGACGGCGGCGGAACATGCATTGTATTGCGAGCTGTTGTCCGACCGACTCGGGGAGCGCATACGTCTTGAGCAGGAACGCATTGGTTTCGGGTGGTTGCAGCAGACGCTGGCGCGGCTTCCGTAACTGGCCCGATACCGTCAGGCTGCCACTGTTTCAGACGATACACGAGGAGTGATCCCCGGTGGACGACGCCCATCTGTCGGCGAGCGGCCCCCTACAGCGCGATCTCGCCACCGTCGTCGCGGGTAATGGCGATCGTTGCAGTGCGCGGCCGGCGACTCCCGATCGTGCCCTCCTGCTGTGCGTCCTCGCTGTAAGGCCAGCTGCTGTGGTACTTGTCCAGGTCCCCAAGTTCCACCGGGGTGCTGGACATTGACGAACAGCGTCCGCCGGTCCGGGGTCAGCTCGACACCGGTGATCTCGACAACCGCGGGCACCAACCAGAAAGCGCCGCAGCGTTGCGCCGGGCGCGGCACCGACAAAGGTCGAGACCGGCGTGCCGTCCGGCGTATCGATAACCACGGTGCCGCCGTCGCCGACGCGGCCCGGAAGCGCGGCCAGCATCATGCAGTTGGTCGTGTCGGTGTAGGCGCCGTCGTCGGTTTGCAACCAGAGGATGCCGCGCGGGTCGAACCAGAGTCCGTCGGGGCTGGAGAAGTCGTTGTCGTTGTCGAGACCCGAAAGGTTGATTGCCGGGTCGTGGCTCGCGCGGGCGCCGAACGCGTAGATGTCCCAGGTGAAGCGGGTCGCGTCCTGGCGCCTGTCCTCGCGCCAGCGGATCACGTGGCCGTTGACGTTGCCCCCGGCCGTGTCCGGATCGCCGCCCGGGCCGCCGCTGCAGCTGCGCGGATTGGCCGCATCGCGCGGCGGCGAGGCCGCTCCGCGCGCTGGCCGCGGCCGTTGTCGTCGCCACGGCTGTTGGTCAGTGAGAAATAGACCTCGCCATCGAGAGGATGGACCGCGCCCCACTCGGGCCGGTCCATCGGCGTCGCGCCCGCGCGGTCGGCCGCGATCCGGGTGAAGATCGCGATCCCGGCGGCATTCATGCCGTCCAGGTCCGGGTTTTCCGGCGTCAGCGGCAGCCAGCGGCCGCGGCCGTCGGCCTCGAAGAGGGCGGCGTAGAGCGTACCGGCATCCAGGTACTTGTCGCCGGCGGCCAGCCCGGCTGCGGCATCCGCAGGATCCCAGGGCCGGGCAGAGACGAACTTGCATACGCAATTCGTTGCGAGCATCGCAGCCCGAGTAGGCCACCAACGGCGCACCCGCCGCCGCTGGGGCAAACCACAGTCCCTCGTGCGAGTAGCGGCCGATGGCCGTGCGCTTGCGCGGCGTGGGGCGCGGGTCGTACGGATCGATCTCAACCGCGTAGCCGAGATGGTGCGGTTCGTTGCGGAAGTCCTCCGTCGGCCCGGCGCCGCGGCGCGAGGCGTTGAAGCGACGCTGGAGCGGCGTGGCCTCCGTCGGCGTGTCCCAGCCGCGATAGTCGCGGCCCTGGCCGGCGAAGCCGGCGGTGTTGGCCGAGCGGATCGCGTAGCGGTCCAGTTGCGGCGTGTCGTCAGCGGCACTATCGAGAACGAAATAGGTGTTCCAGTTCTCCTCGCAGGCAAGGTAGGTGCCCCAGGGCGTTACACCGTGCGCGCAGTTATTCAGCGTACCGAAGCTCGCCACACCGTCGGGCGACAGCGGCGTGACCAGCAATGCGTTGCCGCGCGCCGGGCCGTGGATCTCGGCCGGCGTGTTGACATGAATGCGGCGGTTGCGCGGGCTGTCGCGGTCGACCATCCAGCGGCCCTCGCGGCGTACGATCATCGATGACCGGCTGACACCGTGCGCGAACTGCTCCTTCACCACTTCCGCCAGCGGCCGTACGCCGCCGCCGAGATCGGTCGGGCCGTGCTCGTGCAGGTAGACATCGGTCAGTGCCTCGTGGTTGATGACCAGCAGACCGCGGTTGGAACTTGCGCTGCCGCGCGGCAGCGGGAAGTAGGCCATGCCGTCATGATGATCACCGGCACGGCGGTCCCAGTTGCCGTCATCCGAGCCGTCGTTCGGGTAGTCCGGCAGGTCGGCGCTCAGCGGGTCACCCAGCGCGTACAGCACCTGCGCCGAATAGCCGGGCGGCAGGCGCACCGCATCGGCCAGGCTCTTCGGCACCGCCGCGAATCCCAGCGCTTTGGCTGGCGGCACGGTGTCGCCAAGCCGACCACCTGCACTGCAACCCGACAGCCCGAACAGCCCCAGTCCACTGGCGGTCCCGACGGCGGCCAGCCCGACCCCGCCCAGCAGAAAGGTACGCCGGCTCAGCGCCTCGTCGACGACGTCCCAGATGGCGGGTGCGGGACTTCGGTTACTGTCTTCGATCGGATGACGGGACATCAATGACTCCTGTGGGCAGCGCGGCAAAGTTCTGCATTGTCCATTGCTGAGATTACATTCCGTTGTCAGGCGCTCATATAGCAAACGAAGGCGAAGTTCCAGGGTCGTATCGTGCAGGTCGCGATACGGCCCTTTTGAACATGGGAACCGGGTTCTGCTATGGCCGTCTCAGCACTCCGACCAGCGATCGCACCAGGTTCTGATACAGGCCGGTCAGCTCGGATCAGGTCCGCGTCGTCGTCTCCATAGCGCTCCCGAAGGGACATCAATGCCATGTCCATCTCGAAGAGATGACGGCGGCTCTCGACGTCCTTCACGAGGCTCTGAATGAACATGTAGCAGGCCAGCCGTTCACCTTGGGTCACCGGCTTAACTTCATGAATCGAGCCGGACGGGTAAATCACCAGGCTGCCCGCATTCAGCTTCACGCTATGCGTGCCGAACGTGTCCTCGATGGAGAGTTCCCCGCCGTCGTACTCATCCGGCGCAGACAGGAACAGCGTTGCGGAGACGTCGGTGCGCAGGTAGCTGCCGTCCGGCAGCGGCCGCAGCGTGTTGTCGACGTGCGGACCGTAGTGGTTGTGGGCGCCAGTGTAGCGGTTGAAGTTGGGGGGCAGGATCTTGTACGGCAAGGCAGCGGTGATGAGCAGGCTGCTGCGGTTCAACGCCCGCATGACAATGGCGCGCAGCTCCGGCAGCACCTGCGAGTCGTCCGGGAGCTGCTCGTTGTGCTTGGCGAGCTTCGCCTGCGGAACCGGCGCTGATCGATCGGGACCACCGCGCTTCGCGCAGCCGCGCGCGCAGCGCGGCGAGCTCGTCAAGGGTAAGGATGTCGTCGATCGTTACGACCATGCGGTCATGCTACTCCGTGGTGTCGGGCACTGACAGCCCCCGGGCAAGCGCCCGGGGCTGCCATGCCCGCGGCCGGGCGTCAATCAGCCGGCAGGCTGCTAGAAGTCGTAACGAAGCGTGGCGATCACGTGCCGGCTCTTGCCGGGAATGCCCTGGGCACCGCCCTCAGCCATCTGCGAGATGTACTTCTCGTCGAAGAGGTTGAAGGCGTTGACCCGGATCTGCGCCCGCTCGTTGAAGCGATACGTGGAGTACAGGTCGACGACCGTGTAGCTGTCGATGGCCACGTTGCTGCGCCGCGGCGGCGGATCCAGCACCGGCTGGGGCGCGCTGATCTGGTCGTCGACGTACTGCAGTCCGCCGCCGAACGAGAATCGGTCGGTGACGTCGTAGGTGCTGAAAACGTTCAGGGAGTGCTCGGGCGTGCCGCCGAGCCCCTGGCCTACGAGCTGCGGAAAGGCGGCTGACTCGCGAACCTCGGAATCGAGGAATGTGTACCCGCCGAACAATCGCCAACGCGGCGTGACCTGGCCGGCGACGAGCAGCTCGAAGCCCTCCACCCGCTGCTCGGTGTCCAGCACCGACGGGTCATCGGCACCGATACCCGGCACCCGCGCCTTGGTCTTGTCGGTGCGGAAGAGGGCGGCATTGATGTCGAGGCCTGACAATCCCTGCCACTTGAAACCGAGCTCGACGGCCTCGGTCTCCTCCGGAGATACGTTGAAGAGCTCGGGTGAGGTGATCCGGTTGCCGGGCCCACCGGCCAACTGAATCTGGTTGCGATCGAAGTTGCCCGACACCTCGAAGGCGGTGCTGGACGCCAGGTACACGGAAGCGTCCTCGCTGGGTTTGAAGACCAGGCCCACGCTGTAGCTCCATTCCTCGTCGGTCCGGCTCAACGACAGCGCGTTGGGCCGCCCGAAGCTCACGCGCTTCCGCCTCGATCCGGTTCGCATCGAACTCCAGGTCGAGATCCAGCTCCGGCCTGATGCGGATCGTATCCAGAGCGAACACGCCTGCCTCTTCGGTTTCGAACCTGTCGAACGGCGCTTTCTTCGGGATCCGCCTCGGTCGCAAACGGGGCCGCCGGTCTGGTGCGGCGCTCCGGGTCGAGCAGACTGGTGCGCGGCCCCTTGACATCCGGACGCCGACGGTTCTCGAACGTGAAGCGGCCGACATCGAAGCCCGCGACCATGTCGTGCGTCAGGCCGCCGGTATCGAACTGCAGGACCAGGTCCGTCTGGTTAAAGAACCCTTCGTCCTCCTGGTCGCGGGGCTTAAGGTCTCCCTGGACTTCGGCTACGGAAAAGTCGCCGGAGCCCCAGAACGCCTCCGGAACCTTGATTCGTGGCGATGACGTAATGGAATCGTTGGTCACCCGGGAGTAGCGGAAGTTACTGCGGATGCGGGCGCGGTCGCCCAGGGCGTGTTCGACGCCGGCGGTGACGATATCCACATCGATGTCCTGATAATCGTCCACGTGCCCGAAGAAATCACTGAAATCGATGCCGTCCGGCAGCCGGCCGGCTCGCGTATCCGTCGCCGCAGCGCTGGTCACCCACACGTCCCACTCTGTCGTTGTCGGCCTGGTCACACAGCGCCTTGGGTCCGGAGAACCCCTCCCTGTTGAAGGGAAGCCCCTTGTCCTCGATGTTGTCCTGGCGCGTGGACAGCCAGTCCACGTTCAGCGACGTACGCCCTGTCAGGCCCCAGGTGTAGGCGCCGAAAATCCCCAACGCTTGTCGTTCACGACATCGCGGCCGGGATGTCGGCCGAGTGGCCCATCACGTTCAGCCGGAAGGCGCTGTTGTCATCGATGGGCTGGTTGATATCCACCGTGACCCGTCGAATACTCGTCCGTTCCGGCGCTCAGCTCGACGCGGGTGAACGCCCGGGTATCCGGCTTTTTGGTCACGAAGTTGATGGTTCCACCCGGAGAGCCGCGTCCGCTGACCACGGAGTTGGGCCCCTTTACAATCTCCAGTTGGTCGACGTAGAACGGATCGCGAAAGTAGTTGCCCATGTCGCGGATGCCGTCGACCTTGATGTCGCCGCGGGCATTAAAACCGCGAATCTTGAGCTGATCCCCGCCGGCGGGTTTCCCTCTTCCCGCCTGCAGACTGATGCCCGGCACATTGCGCATCGCATCCCGCAGTGAGGTCACGTTCTGCTCCTGGAGCAGGTCGCTAGGCAGCACCGAGATAATTCGAGCGGTTTCAAGCAGGCCGCGGGTATAGCGTGGGCTGCTCATCTGTTTGCCGCGGAATTCGACGACCTCGATGGTTTCGATGGCTTCTTCCTGCGCGTCGTCGGAGGCCGCCTGCGCCAGGGCGCTGTCCATGCAGACCAGGGAGGAACCCAGGATGCCTGACATGGCGAGCACGAGCGCTCGCCGGCGGAACGGCGGTGCGCCCGGGCGCGACGATGTGAGCCGTACCTCCGTGCGTTGGTGCCCCGGAGCCTCATGGTCTGCGGGTTCGCGTTGCGAGACAATACCCGTCTGGGGTAATTCGTCGGCACGTGGACTCTGACGCGCACCCGTTTCGCTGAAGCTCTGCATGAAAAACATATTCTGTACTCTCCTTATTTTTTCGCCTGATTCGTTCGAGTTGACGTGTTGACGCGCGAGCGCTGTCCCTTGGCCGACCGACCCGGTTTGGCGTCGGAGTACCGCGGAAGGACGGGCCGCAATGGCGCCTGTGCCCTCAACCAGTGCAGAAGATAATCTAAATAATAATGATTATCAATTAGATTTAAATCGAGTGAACGAAAGCATTCCCGCGAGACGCGGGTTCATTGTTCGTTGAGAACGAGTTGCCGCTCGGCCGGGAGGGTCGGCGCCGGCCATTGGTGCGGCGATGTACGACTGCGCCATACCGGGCTTTTCATTCGAAATCGCGAGTATCGACAGGAACAGCCGTATGCTCGCGACGCGCGCCGCGGACGGCGACTCTTGTGCTGAAGTTTCGAGTTGGAGCTAAACCGGGCAAACTGGTGAGCGGTGAGTTATAAACAACCGCGGCCGGGAATCAGTCTTGCACTTGTCCCGGCGCCCGCAGGAATCGCTCCAGAAAGTCGACGTACGCCTCGACCGCTCGTATCCGGTTGGCACGTTTGCGGAATCCATGGCCCTCGTCTTCGAAGACGAGATACTCCACATGGACACCGTTGGAACGTGCAGCCTCCACCAGGCGATCGTTCTGGCTCTACCGGCACACGCACATCGTTGGCACCGGCAGCAACGAACAACGGAATCGAAATCCGGTCCGCAAAGAATAGCGGCGATTTCTGCCGCAACATGTCGGCGTTCTCCACTGGATGTCCCATCTCGTCATAGGCTGCCGCAAGGCGCGGAATTCGCCAGCCACCCTCCGTGATGTTTCGGATGTAGTCCGAGAAACCGACGATGCTGATGGCGGCATCGAATACATCCGGATGGAAGGTGATCGTTGCCAGTGTCAGGTAGCCGCCGTAAGACGCGCCCATGACGCCGATGCGATTGTCGTCAATCCAGTCAAATGATTCGAGGAAGCCGCGCGACGCGACAACGTCCAGCACATCGCTTTCGCCATGACGGCGCCGGTCGAGGCTGCGGAAGGTCTTGCCATAGCCGCGCGAGCCGCGATTGTCGATCGCGTAATCGCATAGCCCTGGTTTACAAGGTACCAGATGACCGGATCGCAGCCCTGCCGGTACCCGTCCGCCCGGTCCGCCGTGTATCCACGCCTCGGGACCGGGTTGTGTCACTCGCCTGCCTCGGGCGGTACAGCAGTCCGGGAATCTCCAGCCCGTCGCTGCTCTTGAATCGCACTACTTCGCTTTCGACGAGATCTGACTCCCTGATTTCCGGGTTCAGCGCTTCCGTGAGCTTGCGATGGGTACGGTCTCCGAGATCAACGAGGTAGATGTCAGTTGGCCGCGTGTCACGTTCCAGCTGAATTGCGACGCGTACGCCGTCCGGGGCAAATCGCGGATCACTGATCATCCCGTCCGGCAGAAAGGACAGGTCCACCGGCTCGCCGCGTCCGGTATCGATGACGGTTACCTTGTTGCGGGCATCCGCGTTCTCAATCGTAATCCGGTAGCGGCCGTCCGGTGAGAAGAAGACACCGCTTTCCACATTCGTCCGCGTCGACGTGACGTCCCAGTCCGTGCGGATAAGTTGCTCCGTCTTGCCGGTCGAGCTCGTACGTCCAGGCCTGCAGAACTCCCCATTGGCGTCGGTGCCGTAGATAAACTTGCTGCCGTCCGGGGTGTAACCGATGCCTCTGTATACGACTTCGCCGTCCTCGCTTGCCAGGATGCGCTCGGGAGTGCGGTCGTCGCTGGCCAGGTCGACCAGGTAGATGTCGAAATCGTACCGCGTATGATGAAAGTCGAGCGCCAACCAGCGCCCATCCGGGCTGACGTTGAAGCCGCGCGTAGGGAACGGCAGGTCGCGAGAGTTCTGGAAAACGAGTTTCCGTGCATAAGTGTCGGCATCGTAACGATACAGATCGGCTACCTGCGGGTCGCGTTCGGTGGACGTCAGGAAAAAGGCCTTACCGTCGGCTTGCCAGCTTTCAAAACGAAGTCCCGACTCCTGTCCGGCCACTTCGTAGTCACCGGGTGGCAGCAAGTCAATCAGCGTGCCGTCGAGCTCGCGAACGAAGACCGAATTATGCTCTGTTCCCGCCAATGTCGCCGGTCAGCAAGACGCGGTCATCGTCGGGAAACCATGACACTGCCGAAACCGCATTGTCGTCGGAGTCACTGAGCGGCTGCATTTGATTGTTGCCCAGGTCGAGGGCGTAGGCGTTGAATACGCCGGTCTCGTCGGAGTTGACCAACAGTCGCTGGCCGTCGCTGGAGAATGCGTGGCCGCCGCCGTGGCCCAGCCGGTATGTGACACTGTCGAAAAAGACGCCGGTGTCGTAAACCGTGACGTCTGGTTCGCCGGTTTCGGTGTCCGCTTGCTGCCCTGTCGTGGCGTTCTCCGACGGACCGCAAGCCGCCAGGGCCAGCAACAGGGGCGCAAGCAGCAGGTATCGCCCGGCGTATGCGGTGATTTCGTGTGTCAGCATGGTTGCGTCCTCGTGATGATCAAATGCCCAACGTGGCCGGCCGTGTTACCTCGGCTGGCATTGCCGCTTGCCACCCCGCCGCAAGGCAATGCGGACGGCCGGACAAGACGGCATTTACCGGATCAGATTTACGAGCGAACACCATACTCGACGGTATCGAAACCGGCTGGCCGGCAGATGGTTTCCTCGATCTCGATGGCGCAAGCTACGAGCGCATACGCCACATCGGCGCTGGCGATGTCACGGCAAGGCGCATCCGGTGGTTGTGCCGCCAGTTTCCTGGCGCCAGGCCAACGCCGACGGGTTTCCGGCCACAGCCGTACGAGCAATTGAGTCGCGTCCTTCGGCAGCATGGCCTGGCGCGGGAGGCGAATGCCGTAGCAGTCGAGAAAATACGCATGCGGCTCGCAGCGCGTGCGACTGGCCTGGCATGCATTTTCCCGATACGACCTGATGCTCATCAGCCATTACGGTTATTCGTCGAGCCGTGCGGTGATGTCGTTCGTTATTTTTGTGCTGTTCGGGACCGCGATGTATGCGACGGCGCTATTCGTCTTCCAGCAGCCGTTCCTGCCGGTCGAGAGCGATCCGTCGTCCTTGACCTACGAGTTCGCGTTCGGCCTCGCCCGGCACGCGACGGAAAACGGTTGCCCCGGGCTGCACATCATGCACTATGCGCTGGACGCGGCATTGCCTGTCGTCGACCTCGGCCAGGACCTGCGTTGCCAGTTCACGCCGTTAGAGCCGGGCGCTCGATCTGGCTGTTGCTGCACAGTCTCTACATCATCACCGGCGCCGCGCTGTCCGCGGTCGTCGTGCTTACCTTGACGGGTGTGTTGCGGCAGGACTGAGGTCCGGGGCGGAGAGATGAGCGATGCGGGGGTCTCTGTTGATGATTCTCGGCAACCAGCTGTTCCCGCAACGGTTGCTGCCCATGCGGACAGTGTTAATGACCGCCGGCGCCTCGGTTGACTTACCGGACTTATCGGCATAGGCTTTGACATATGCATGAGGGGATTCTCAAATGTCAACCCGTGAACGTCACGTGCGCCTCTTTCGCAACGGGCGCAACCAAGCGCTTCGCATCCCTCGCGAGTTCGAGCTGGAGGGCGAGGAGGCACTCATCCACAAGGAGGGCGACCGGCTGATCGTGGAGCCGATTCGTAAAGGCAGGCTGCTGGCACTGCTAGCCTCCGCTGCCTCCCCTGACAGAACCTTTTCCCGAAATCGATGAGGACCTTCCTCACGTGGATGATGTGTTGTTGTGAGTACGTCGCTTGCGTATTTGCTGGATACTAACATCCTGTCCGCTCTGGTCCGTAATCCGCAAGGCGAGGTAGCAGCTCAGATCACCAAGGCAGGCGAGGATAGCGTCTGCACAAGCGTCATTGTAGCCGCAGAACTCCGCTATGGTGCGACCAAGTCAAAGTCTGCAAAACTGGTGCAACGCGTCGACCTGATCCTCTCCGCTGTGGAAATCCTGCCATTGGAAACACCCGCCGACCATCACTACGCAGCAATACGCCATCACCTCACCCGTCAGGGAACACTCATCGGGCCAAACGATCTGCTGATTGCTGCACATGCGCGCGCGAATAACCTGACAGTTGTGACCGCCAATGTCTGGAATTCTCGCGGGTCCCCGGCCTGAAAGTGGAAAACTGGCTATAAAAATAGCCAAGGATGCCAGTCCTGACCGCGAGAACTTATTCTCTTGAACAGGTCAGAAGGAGAGAGATGCGACTCAGGTATGACAGATTTATCACGATCGGAAGGCTAGTAAACATGGCCTGGCTGCTACTGGGTCTGTGCATGCCAGTCGTAGTCCAGTCCGAAAGCACCGATACATTGCGCGCGCAGTCAAAAGCATTGTTCGGCACGTTGGCACGCGTTACGCAGGAGGAGCTGAACCGGCCGGCCGTCGTGCTTGGCCAGCGTTTGTTCTGGGACATGCGCCTGTCACGGGACGGGCAGACTGCCTGCGCCAGCTGCCACTTCCGGGAAGCCTATGGCGCCGATACTCGTGTGCAATCGACGGATGCCCGCGGCAAGCTGACACGCTTTCACTCGATGACGATATTCAATACGCAGCAGGCCAGCGCCGGACTCAGGTGGCTGGCCGATCGTGACTCGGGTGCCGCGCAGGCCATCGGGTCGGTCACAGGCTCCATGGGTTTTGATGAGCGCACGGAGCTGCTGCCGCTGCTGCAGGAATACGGCTACGCGCCCGCGTTCGAGGCGGCTTTTCCAGAGTCAGGTAAAGCAGTAAGTATCGAACACTACGGTGCGGCACTCGAGGCCTACCAGCGCAGCTTGCGTACTCCGGCACCGTTCGATCTGTGGCTCGACGGTGACGACGAGGCTCTTTCTGAACGCGAGCTCGCGGGCCTCGAGCGTTTTGTGAAACTCGGCTGCGCGGGCTGCCACAATGGCCCGTTGCTCGGCGGCGGCGCGCTGCAACGCTTTGGCGTGGTATCTGACTACGGGTCACGAACCGGTAGCAGAGAGCCCGATGACGGATTGATGCGCGTTACCGGCAAAGAAGAAGATCGCTATGTATTTCGCGTACAACCGCTGCGCAATGTCGCCAAGACTGCTCCGTATTTTCACGACGGCAGTGTCAAAGGGCTTAAGGAGGCCATTGATATCATGGCCGACGTGCAGCTGGGGCAAGACCTGAGCGACGAGGCAGTCGCCGAGCTGGCGGTCTTCCTCAAGGCACTGACCGGCAGTATGCCGGAGCACTTGGTGCGCCGGAGAGCGTGCCGTTTGAGTTGCCGGAGGGAGTCGAATAAGGGCAACCGCCGAGTACGTTCGACTGAATGCAAGCCGAGCTCGTGCGGCTCTTCGAGCGCTTCGACACGAATCACAAGGTCAACATTGAGGAAGGAGTCCCGGCTCATCCCGGACAGCCTGCGCGACACCGAGCCCGCTGAAGTCCCTGTGAACACGTGAACTGCCTGTGATGGACTACCGTCCGGCGCTGGCGTTATTGCTGATGGCCGCACTGACCTCGCCAGAGGCATCTGCCGATCCCGACCGCCTTGCTGCGCTGGATCGGGACATGGACGCCCAGCGCGTCGAGCTGGACATTCCGGCCCTGCGCTGGTGCTGGTGGACCGGGATCGCATACTGCTGTCCAGGACCTACGGCGTTGTTGACCGGGATACGCGGGAGCCGTTCGGTCCTGAGCCACTTCCCGGCGTTGGCTCGATTACCAAGACCTTCACCGCCCTGGCGGTCCTGCGCCTGGTTCGTGAAGGCCGATGGCGCTGACCGACCGGCTCCAGGACATTGCGCCAACGCTTCCTGTCAGGAATCCATGGCGGCACAGTAACCCGGTCACCTCGCGAGCATCTGCTCGAGCACACGGCGGGGCTGATCTGACCGCGCGCTGGTTTAACGACCCACTGACCCCGCAGGCGGCGTTTGCACGGAGCCCGGACCAGGTAACGGTGCGCTGGCCGCCCGGCCAGCATCATTCCTATCCAAATAACAGCCCCTATCGCCGCGGCCATCGAGCACATCACCGGCATGCCCTTCGAGGATCATCTGCGGCGCGCAGTGCTGGAGCCGCTGCACAAGCTCGGGCCAATGCCCGAGCCGCGGGTCATGGCCCGGCTGGTCACCGGCTACGACAGCGACCGCAGGAGCGAGATCCCTTATGGCACATGACTTACCTGATTTCGCGCTCAACGTCAGGCCTGCCGACATGGCGCCGTTGCTGCAAATGTTCCTGAACCGGGGCCATCATGGCGGCGACGCGTTTCTCGCCCCCTGCGCTGATCGAGCGAATGGAAGCGCCGCAAACCACGCTGGCGGCGGGTGCCGGCCTGCGCTTCGGTTACGGGCTGAGCTCTATGCGTTTTCACGACGGGCACGTCTTTCATGGCCGCGGCGACGCCGACGGCTATCCTCGCGGTTCGCCTATCAGAAGCAGGCGGGGCTCGCGTACTTCGTCGGGATCAACGTGTTCCGGAACGACTACGCGCGCGTTCGCAGGCGCGTGGAGGAATACATCGTCGCCGGGCTGCCGCGGCGCCGGACCCGGCGAGCGTCGACGTCCCGAAGAGGTCCTTGCTGGCCGACACGGGAAATCACGAAGCGGTCACCTGGCGTTTCCCGAATGCGCCGGCGACCGAGGTGTCACCACGGCGCCTGAGCGTCGCGTTCGGGACAGGGTCTCGTCGTTCGTCGGGCAGGAAGAACGGGCCGGGCGCTGCTGCCGGTTACGGACCGGCAGTTCCGCTTCGCCGGACAGCCGCTGGCGACGGCGGCCTTCATCGAGCATGATGGTGCGCTGTACCTGCAGCTGGGCGACGGGAACTTCAAGCCGATAATCACTGTTCCGGCCGCGTCGCGGGGGGATGGCCGGGTCGCGATATCGTGGCCGTCGCGGCCACGCTGACCAGGATGATGCGGTCAGTAGCGCGGCTCGTACATGGCGCTGGCTATGGCGTCTGCCCTGGACTTTTTCCCGGCGGATTCTTCGACCAATCCCTCTCGTTCAGCGACCTCGTACACAGATTCAGCGATCCTCTGTGACACTGACCGTATTTCCGAGAGTGGCGGAAACAGCGTTCCAGTCTTCAGCGACTCTTCGTGGACACTGTCCGCGAGCGCTTCCGCGGCAGCAAGGAACATGGGCTCGGCTACCCGGGAGGCTGTCGAGACGCTGATGCCGAGACCAATGCCCGGGAATAGTAGGCATTGTTGGCTTGTCCCGGATAAACGGTCTTGCCTTCGAACTCGACGGGCCTGAATGCACTGCCGCTGCGATAACGGCGCGGCCTTCACTCCAGGCATAGGCCTGCTCGGCGGTGCATTCCGCGTTCGCGGTCGGGTTGGAAAGGGCAAAAATCAAAGGGCGTTCATTGAGCCGCGCCATGGCGCGTACGGCCTGCTCGGCAACCGTGCCGCCACGCCGGCTGGCGCCGATCAATGCATCCGGTTTGAACAGTCTCGATGGCCTCGATGAAACTCCATGGCCTCGCACTCGGGCGCAAACGGTTCGAGCCAGTCGTCCAGACCCTCGCGATCCGCAGTGACCAGACCGTCGCGGTCAACCAGCCGTAGCCGGATACGGCGTCTTCCGCTCAGGCCCTGTGACTCGAAAGCGCGGGCCATCAAACCGGCGATACCGGTGATGCGCCGCCGTGCTTCGAGAAACAGAATCCGTAGATCCGCGAAGGCTTTGCCGGTAATCCGATTAGCCGCATAAATCCCGGCGAGCGTGGCGGCGGCGGTCCCCTGAATGTCGTCATTGAACATGCGGGCACGGTCACGATAGCGCCCGAGCAGCTCGAAGGCGTTTTTCCCGGCAAAGTCCTCGAACTGAATCAGCGCCCTGGGCCATTTGTCCTGCAGTGCGGTGACCAGTTCTTCCATGAGACTGTCATAGGCATCGCCGCGCAGGCGCTCATGGGGCCAGCCGAGATAGAGCGGATCAGCGCGCAGTTCCTTGTTGTCGGTGCCCACGTCGAGCATGAGCGGAAGACACTGCTCCGGCCAGATGCCGCCGCAGGCCACGTAAAGCGCGAGTTTGCCGATCGGGATGCCCATGCCATTGGCGCCGAGATCGCCCAGCCCGAGGATGCGCTCGCCGTCGGTCATCACGATCACGCGCAACGTCCTGCTGTGGCCAGTTGTCGAGAACCCGGCGGACCTCGCCGCGATCTTCGGGCAAGTGAAGGCCCTGCGTCCCGGCGAAACGATGTGCGCGAATTCCTTGCAGGCCTGACCACTGTAGGGGTATAGATCAGCGGCAGTAGTTCCTCAATGTGATCGGTTATCGTGCGGGTAGAACAGGCGGTGATTGCGTTCCTGCAGCGCGTTGAGAAAAATGTATTTCTCGATGTCGTTGCCTTCGCGTTGCAGGTTCCCGAGGACACGCCGCTGCTGCGATTCCATGTCGGAGACGCGATAGGGCAACAGGCCGCGAGGCCGTATCGCTCGCGCTCCTCGCGTGTGAAGGCGGTGGATTTGTTCAGGCCGGGATCATCGAGCAGTGCTTTCCAGTGGGTTTGGTCATCAAATAGCAACCTGGTTCAGCGGTGAGAACGCGAGCGAGATCAGCGATAATCGGGATTAGGGTGGTCGAAACGACAGCCGGCGGTCCAGGCCTTGCGGTCGTTGCCGTGCGCGGGGATGCCGCCGGCATCCTTGAGCAGTCGCGCCATGTGCATCAGGTTCCAGGTCATGAACGTGGTGTTGCGCTGCGTGAAGTCGTTTTCCGGCCCGCCGGAACCCTCGTCACCGTAGGACGGACCCGGCCCGGCTTCACCAATCCACCCGGCGTCGGCCTGCGGCGGTATGGTGTAGCCGAGATGTTGCAGCGCATACAGGATGGACATGGAACTGTGTTTGGCACCGTCTTCATTGCCCGTGATGACGCAGCCGCCCGCGCGAGCGTAATAGATTGACTGATTGCGGTCGTTGAGCTTGCCGGATTCGGCATACAGCCGCTCGATGACGCGCCGGCAGACCGACGACTCCTCGCCCAGCCAGATCGGCGTGCCGACGACGAGGATATGGGACAGCCATGACCTTCTCACACAGCGACGGCCAGTCGTCGCGCTCGAAACCATGTTCGCGCATATCGGGATACACCCCGGGCGGCAGGGTCAGGTCCACCGCCCGGACCATCTCGGTCGAGACGCCGTTGGCGCGCCATGATCTCTTCCGAGACTTTCATGAGCGCCTCGGTGTGAGAAAACTCTGGCGATGGCTTCAACGTACAGTTGATGTAAAGCGCCTTCAGGTCGGAGAAGTCAAAGCCGTGATTTTCACATAGGGCTTTCTGTTTCTCATTCAGAGTCATGATGGTCTCCCTTTGTAGAAGTTCGACAATGAGCGGATTCTTCAGGCACCAAAGGCTTCGCGGATCTTTGCCATGCCGAATTTCATCGCCGTGGGATAGTTCGATCTTCGGCGGCATGATCAAGGCGTCCGGATCGACGCTGACATTGACGACCACAGGCCTGCGGGCGTCGAAGGCCTGCTGCAAGGGCTGCACTCAATTCACTCGGGTCGGTTACGGAAATGCCCAGCGCCCCGCAGGCTTCCGCGAGCGCGGTGAAGTCGGGATTGCTGATGTCCGTGCCCCAGTCGGGCAGGCCCTTGGCTTCCTGCTCGAGCGTGATAAAGCCCAGCTTGGCATTGTTAAGCACCACGATGACCACTGGAAGCTCGTAGCGCACCGCTGTGACCAGATCGCCGACCAGCATGGAAAACGCGCCGTCGCCGACGATGGCGACCACCCGCCGCTGCGGGTAGGCCAGCTGGGCGCCGATCGCGCCAGGCAGGCCGATGGCCATGGTCGCCAGTCCGCCCGAGAGCGTGAAGCGCTGCCCGGATCGAATACGCAGATGGCGCGCGGCCCAGGCAGTGGCCGTGCCCGTGTCGGCAATGAAAATGGTGTCGTCGGGCGCTGCATCGGATACGGCCTTGAGCACACGCGGCGGGGCAATGGGCACCGAGTCCGATGCCTCGTCCTTGTCGCGGCTTTCGCGCCAGCGAGCCATCTCGGCCTGAATGGCCTCGAGAAACGACCCGCTTTCGCGTTTGGCGACGCGCTCGGTCAGTGCCGCAAGCGTGGGGCCGGCATGAGCAACCAGCCCGATGTCCACGGGATGGCGGCGCCCGATACGGGTGGGCTCCCAATCTATCTGAATGGTCCGCGCCGACTTCGGATAGAAATCCCGGTACGGGAAATCCGTGCCGACCATGATCGGCGGATCGCACTCGTCCATCGCCTTGACGCCGGGCTTGCCGGCATTGGATGCACAGGGTCGCAGACCGAATTGTTCGCCTTTGCCAAGGCGGTGCAGGCACCCATCGTCCGCAGTCTCAAGGCCAAGGAGGTGATCGACGACGATCAGGCCGCTCTGTGCCGGCGGTCTCGGGCTGCTGGCGGCAAGCCCCGCCGTCAAGGCGATGGACGAGTGCGATCTGCTGATCATGGTCGGCACGGGATTTCCCGTACACGGGTTTCCATCCGGAGTCGGCGCGGACCATTCAGATCGATTGGGAGCCCACCCGTATCGGGCGCCGCCATCCCGTGGACATCGGCCTGGTCGCTCATGCCGGCCTCGCCACGCTTGCGGCACTGACCGAGCGCGTCGCTCAGACGCGAAGCCGGACGTTCCTCGAAGGCGATTCAGGCCGAGATGGCCCGCTGGCGCGAGGACCGCGACAAGGGCCGAGACGTCGGACTCGGCGCCCATTGCCCCGCCGCGCGTCCTCAAGGCCCTGTCCGATGCGGCGCCCGACGACACCATTTTCATTGCCGATACGGGCACCGCCACCGCCTGGCCGCGCCATCTGCGTGTCCGATCTCGGCAGCGCTTCACGCTCTCGGGCGGACTGGCGACCACCGCCATCGGCCTGCCCGCGCGATCGGCGCCCAGCTCGCCTACCCTGCATGCGGCGGGTGGTCGCCATCGTCGGCGACGGCGCGTTTTCCACGCCGGTCGGCGGCGATCTGGCTTGTAGCGGCGCTGAACCAGCTTCCGGTGGTCATCGTGGAGCTCGAACGACGCCAAGCCTGGGCTTTATCACGCTCGAGCAGGAAGCGCAAGGGCCTGCCCGACTGGGGCACTGACATCACCAACCCGGATTTCACCGCGCTGGCGGAAGCATGCGGGGCGCTGGGTATTTCCGTAACCGACCCGGGTGACCTGGACGCAGCCCTTCAGCAGGCGTTCGACGCCCACCGGCCTGTAGTTGTCAACGTCAGCGTCGATCCGGACGCCCTGATCATGCCGCCGAAGATCGAACTATCCCAGGCAATGAAATTCGGTATGGCAAAGATCCGCGAAGCCTTCGGCGCCTGAACGAACCGGTATTGTGCAATCCGACCAAGGAATACGATCATGACCCTGAATGAGAAACAGAGAGCGCTGTGTGAGAATCACGACTTCGACTTCTCCGACCTGAAGGCGCTTTACATCAACTGTACGTTGAAGCCATCGCCGGAATTTTCCCACACCGAGGCGTTGATGAAAGTCTCGGAAGAGATCATGGCGGCCAACGGCGTGTCGACGGACACGGTCCGGGCGGTGGATCTGACGCTGCCGCCCGGGGTGTATCCCGATATGCGCGAACAGGGTTTCGAACACGACGACTGGCCGTCGCTGTGTGAAAAGGTCATGGCCTCCAACATCCTCGTCGTCGGCACGCCGATCTGGCTGGGCGAAGAGTCGTCGGTCTGCCGGCTCATCATCGAACGGCTGTATGCCGAATCCGGCAAGCTCAACGACAGCAATCAGTCAATCTATTACGGCCGCACGGGCGGCTGCGTCATCACGGGCAACGAAGACGGCGTCAAACACTGTTCGCATGTCCATCCTGTACGCGCTGCAACACCTCGGCTACACCATCCCGCCGCAGGCCGACGCCGGATTGGATTGGTGAGGCCGGTCCGGGCCCGTCTTACGGCGACGAGGATTCCGGCGGGCCGGAAAACGACTTCACCCAGCGCAACACCACGTTCATGACCTGGAACCTGATGCACATGGCGCGACTGCTCAAGGATGCCGGCGGCATTCCCGCGCACGGCAACGACCGCGAAGCCTGGACCGCCGGCTGCCGTTTCGACCATCCTAACCCTGATTATCGCTGAAACACGCCTCGCGTTCTCACCGTTGAACAAGGCCGCCACCCGGACGCTGACCAACCCGACTGGAAAAGCACTGCTCGCTGACCCTCGCCTGAACAAATCCACCGCTTTTACACGTGAGGAGCGCGAGCAATACGGTTTGCGCGGCCTGTTGCCCTATGACGTCTCCGACATCGGAGTCTCAGAAGCGGCGTGTACTCGGGGAACATACGACGCAAGGGTAACGACATAGAGAAATACATTTTTCTCAACGCGCTGCAGGAGCGTAATCACCGCCTGTTCTTCCGCACGATAACCGATCACATCGAGGAACTTCTGCCGCTGATCTACACGCCGACAGTGGGCCAGGCCTGCAAGGAATTCGCACATATCTTTCGCCAGGCGCAGGGCCTTTACATTACCCCCGAAGATCGCGGCGAGGTCCGCCAGGTTCTCGACAACTGGCCGGAGCAGGATGTGCGCGTTATCGTGATGACCGACGGCGAGCGCATCCTTGGCCTCGGCGATCTCGGCGCGAATGGCATGGGCATTCCGATCGGCAAGCTCGCTCTTTACGTGGCCTGTGGCGGCATCTGGCCGGAGCAGTGTCTGCCGCTCATGCTGGACGTGGGTACCGATAACGAGGAACTGCGCGTGGATTCGCTCTATCTCGGCTGGCCCCATGAACGCTTACGTGGCGATGCCTATGACAGTCTCATGGAAGAACTCGTCACCGCACTGCAGAACAAATGGCCCGGCGCGCTGATTCAGTTTGAGGACTTTGCCGGGCGAAACGCCTTCGAGCTGCTCGGACGCTATCGAGACCGCGTCCGCATGTTCAATGACGATATTCAGGGGACCGCCGCCGCCACTCTCGCGGGGATCTATGCGGCCAGTCGGATAACCGGAAAATCCTTCGAGGATCTGCGGATCTGTCTCGGCGCAGGCGGCGCATCCACAGGTATAGCCAGTTTGATGGCCCGCGCTTTCGAGTCATGCGGGTTGAGCCGGGAAGATGCCTTATCCCGGCTCCGGCTGGTTGACCGCGACGGTCTGGTCACCGCTGATCGCGAGGGCCTGAACGACTGGCTAGCGCCGTTCTGCGCCCGAGTGCGAGGCCATGGATTTCATCGAGGCAATCGAGACTTTCAAGCCGGATGCACTGGTCGGCGCCACCGGCGTGCCCGGCACGTTTACCGAGGAGGCCGTGCGCACCATGGCGCGGCTCAATGAACGCCCTGTGCATCTTCGCTCTGTCCAATCCGACCGCGCACGCTGAATGCACCGCCGAGCAGGCTTACGCCTGGAGCGAGGGCCGCGCGATCTTCGCCAGCGGCAGTTCATTCAGGCCCGTCGAGTTCGACGGAAAGACCTTTCATCCAGGACAAGCCAACAACGCCTACATCTTTCCAGGTATTGGTCTTGGCATCAGCGTCTCGGCGCTAACCCGGGTAACCGAACCCATGTTTCTCGCTGCCGCGGATGCGCTCGCCGGCAGTGTCGCGAAGAGTCGCTGAAGTCCGGCACGCTGTTCCCGCCGCTCTCGGAAATACGCTCCGTTTCACAGCGGATCGCACGATCTGTACGCGGAAGTCGCCGCCACGAGAAGGCGTGGCCTGAAGAATCATTCGATGGCACGGCTTCGGCAGACGCCATAGTGGCTGCCATGTATGAGCCGCACGACCGACTGCGTCATCCTGGTCAGCGTGGCCGCGACGGCCACGATATGCGCGACCCGCCATCCCGCGACGCGGCCGGAACAGTGATCATCGGCGCTTGAAGTTCCCGTCGCCCAGCTGCAGGTACAGCAAGGCACCATCATGCTCGATGAAGGCCACCGTCGCCAGCGGCTGTCCGGCAAAGCGGCAACTGCCGGTCCGGGCAACCGGCAGCAGCGCCTGCCGTTCTTCCTGCCCGACGAACGACGAGACCCCCTGTCCCCGAACGCGACGCTCAGGCGCCGCTGGCGACACCTCGGTCGCCGGCGCATTCGGGAAACGCCAGGGAACCGATCCCGCTTCGTAATTCCCCGTGTAACCAGCGAAGGATTTCTTCGGGAACCGTTCGACGCTCGCCGGGGTCCGGGCGCTCGCGGGCAGCCCGGCGACCACGACATCCCTCCACGCGCCTGCGAACGCGCGCGAGGTCATCGTTCCGGAACACGTTGATCCCCGACGAAGTACGCGAGCCCCGCCTGCTTCTGATAGGCGAACCGCGAGAGATAGCCGTCGGCATCACCGCCGTGGCCATGAAAGACGTGCCCGTCGTGCAGAAACGACACAAGACTCAGCCCGTAACCGAAGCGCAGGCCGGCACCCGCCGCCAGCGTGGTTTGCGGCGCTTCCATTCGCTCGATCAGCGCAGGGGCGAGAAACGCGTCGCCGCCATGATGGCCGCGGTTCAGGAACATTTGCAGCAACGACGCCATGTCGGCAGGCCTGACGTTGAGCGCCCCGAATGACGGGTAAGTCATGTGCCAGTAAGGGATCTCGCTCCTGCGGTCGCCGTCGTAGCCGGTGACCGAGCCGGGCCATGACCCGCGGCTCGGGCAACAGCGTGGCCCAGCTTATGCCGAGCGGCTCCAGCACTGCGCGCCGCAGATGATCCTCGAAGGGCATGCCGGTGATGTGCTCGATGGCCGCGGCGATCAGGCCGGGGCTGTTATTCGAATAGGAATCACGCCTGCCGGGCGGCCAGCTGACCTCGTTCCCCAGTCCGGGCTCCGTGCAAACGCCGCCTGCGGGGTCAGTGGGTCGTTAAACTCGAACTCACGCGCGGTCAGATCATTCAGCCCCGCCGCGGTGCTCGAGCAGATGCTCGAGAGTGACCGGGTTACTGTGCCGCCATGGATTCCTGACAGGAAGCGTTGGCGCAATGTCCTGGAGCCGGTCGGTCAGCGCCAGTCGGCCCTCACGAACCAGGCGCAGGACCGCCAAGGCGGTGAAGGTCTTGGCAATCGAGCCAACGCGAAAGTAGTGCTCGGGACCGAACGGCTCCCCGCGTATCCCGGTCAACAACGCCGTAGGTCCTGGACAGCAGTATGCGATCCGGTCCACCAGCACCAGCGCCAGGGCCGGAACGTCCAGCTCGACGCGCTGGGCGTCCAGCGTCCTGATCCAGCGCAGCAGGGCAGTCGGGATCGGCAGATGCCTCTGGCGAGGTCAGTGCGGCCATCAGCAATAACGCCAGCGCCGGACGGTAGTCCATCACAGGCAGTTCACGTGTTCACAGGGACTTCAGCGGCTCGGTGTCGCGCAGGCTGTCCGGGATGAGCCGGGACTCCTTTTCCTCAATGTAGCCCTTGTGATTCGCGTCGAAGCGTCGAGCCGCACGAGCTCGGCTTGCATTCAGTCGAACGCACTCTGGGCGGTCGCTTCATTCGACTCCCTCCGGCAACTCGAACGGCACGCTCTCCGGCGCACCAAGTGTCTCCGCATACTGCCGGTCAGCGCCTTGAGGAGACCGCGCCAGCTCGGCGACTTGCTCGTCGCTCAGGTCTTGCCCCAGCTGCACGTCGGCCATGATATCAATGGCTCGAGCCCTTCAGCCTGCCGTTGTGAAAATACGGAGCAGTCTTGGCGACATTGCGCAGCGGTTGTACGCGAAATACATAGCGATCTTCTTCTTCGCCGGTAACGCGCATCAATCCGTCATCGGGCTCTCGCTACCGGTTCGCTACCGTAGTCAGATACCACGCCAAAGCGTTGCAGCGCGCCGCCGCCGAGCAACGGGCCATTGCCAGCCGCGCAGCCGAGTTTCACAAAACGCTCGAGGCCCGCGAGCCTCGTTTTCAAAGAGCCTCGTTGTCACCGTCGAGCCACAGATCGAACGGTGCCGGAGTACGCAAGCTGCGCTGGTAGGCCTCGACGCTGCACCGCAGCGCTTCGACTTACCGCTATGCCTGGCTCTGGAAAAGCCGCCTCGAACGCGGCGCAAAGCCGATATCCCTGCAGCAGCGGCAGCAGCTCCGTGCGCTCATCAAAACCCATGGAGCCTGTGACCGACCCGATGGCCTGCGCGGCACCCGAGTTACGATCGGCCAGCCACCGAGTCCGGCGCTGCTGCTGCGTATTGAATATCGTCATCGAGTGAAAGCGTGTCAGCTTGCCGCGGGCGTCCGTCGATTGCACACGAGTATCGGCGCCATAGGCTTCCCGGAAGTGGCAGCTGGCGCAGGCAGTCTGCCCGTCCCGTGACAGGCGCATGTCCCAGAACAAACGCTGGCCAAGCACGACGGCCGGCCGGTTCAGCTCCTCCTGCGTGGAACGCGTACCAACGCGCCGAACAACGCGCTTTCACTGCGCGCGTATGCATCGGCGCCTTCGGACTTGGCACTGACGACCGCAGTGCACAGACCCGGCAGCAGCCAGGCCATGTGTACTAGCCTTCCGATCGTGATAAATCTGTCAGACCTGAGTCGCATCTCTCTCCGTCCGACCTGTTCGAGAAGTAGAAGTTCTCGCGGTCAGGACTGGCATCCTTGGCTATTTTTGTAGCCAGTTTTCCACTTTCAGGCCCGGGACCCGCGAGAATTCCCCGACATTGGCGGTCACAACTGTCAGGTTATTTGCGCGCGCATGTGCAGCAATCAGCAGATCGTTTGGCCCAATGGGTGTTCCCTGACGGGTGAGGTGATGGCGTATTGCTGCGTAGTGATGGTCGGCGGGTGTTTCCAATGGCAGGATTTCCACAGCGGAGAGGATCAGTCGTGACTGCGTTGCGCCAGTTTTGCAGAGTTTGACTTGGTCGCACCATAGCGGAGTTCTGCGCGCTACAATGACGCTGGTGCAGACGCTATCCTCGCCTGCCTTGGCGATCTGAGCTGCTACCACGCCTTGCGGATTACGGACAAGATCGGACAGTATGTTGGTATCCAGCAAATACGCAAGCGACGTACTCACAACAGCACATCATCCAGCGGAGGCAGGTCATCATCGATTTCGGGAAAGGTTCTGTCAGGGGAGGCAGCGAGGCTAGCAGTGCCAGCAGCCTGCCTTTACGAATCGGCTCCACGATCAGCCGGTTCCCCTCCTTGTGGATGAGTGCTTCCTCTCCCTCCAGCTCGAACTCGCGAGGAATGCGCAGCGCTTGGTTGCGCCCGTTGCGAAAGAGGCGCACGTGGCGTTCATGGGTTGACATTGGAGAATCCCCTCATGCATATGTCAAAGCCTATGCCGATGCGTCCGGGTGAGTCGACCGAGGCGCCGGCGGTCATTAACACTGTCCGCGTCGGGCAGCAACCGTTGCGGGAACAGCTCGTTGCCGAGAATCATCAACAGAGACCCCGCATCGCTCATCTCTCCGCCCCCGGACCTCAGTCCTGCCCGCAGACACACCCGTCAAGGTAAGCACGACGACCGCGGACAGCGCGGCGCCCGGTGACGATGTCGAGACTGTGCAGCAACAGCCTCAAGATCGAGCGCCCCGGCTCCAGCGGCGTGAACCTGGACAACGCAGGTCCTGGCCGAGGTCGACGACAGGCAATGCCGCGTCCGGCGCATAGTGCATGATGTGCAGCCCGGGGCAACCGCTTTCCGTCGCGTGCCGGGCGAGGCCGAACGCGGAACTCGAAGGTCGAGGACGCTACGGATCGCTCTCGACCGGCAGGAACGGCTGCTGGAAGACCGAACAGCGCCGTCGCATGCATCGCGGGCCCGAACAGCACAAAAATAACGAACGACGGCGCCCGCACGGCTCGACGAATAACCGTAATGGCTGATGAGCATTTCAGGTACGTTTCGGGAAAATCCGTGCCCAGGGGCCGGTCCGCACGCGCTGCGAGCCGCACGGCGTATTTTCTCGACTGCTGACGGCATTCGCCTCCCGCGCCAGGCCATGCTGCCGAAGGACGCGACCCAGATTGCTCGTACGGCTGTGGCCGGAAACCCGTCGGCGTTGGCCTGGCGCCAGGAAACTGGCGGCACGACCACCCGGATGCGCCTTGCCGCGACATCGCCAGCGCCGATGTGGGCGTATGCGGCTCGTGGTCTTGCGCCATCGAGATCGAGGAAACCATCTGCCGGCCAGCCGGTTTCGATACCGTCGAGTATGGTGTTCCGCTCGTAGAATCTCGATCCGGTAAACGCCGTCTTGTCCGGCCGTCGCGCATCGCCTTGCGGCGGGGTGGCGAGCGGCAATGCCAGCCGAGGTCACGCGGCCGGCCACGTTGGGCATTTGATCATCACCAGGGACGCACGCCATGCTGACACACGAAATCACCGCATACGCCGGGCGATACCTGCTGCTTGCGCCCCTGTTGCTGGCCCTGGCGGCTTGCCGTCCGTCGGAGAACGCCACGACAGGGCAGCAAGCGGACACCGAAACCCGCGAACCAGACGTCACGGTTTACGACACCGGCGTCTTTTTCGACAGTGTCACATACCGGCTGGGCCACGGCGGCGGCCACGCGTTCTCCAGCGACGGCCAGCGACTGTTGACCGTCAGCTCCGACGAGACCCTGGCGTATTCAACGCCTACGCCCTCGACCTGGGCAACAATCAAATGCAGCCGCCGCTCAGTGACTCCCACCACAGCGCGGTTTCGGCAGCGTCACTGGTTTCCCGACGATGACCGCGTCTTGCTGACCGGCGACATTGGCGGGAACGAGCATAATTCGGTCTTCGTTCGCGAGCTCGACGGCACGCTGATTGACTTGCTGCCACCCGGTGACTACGAAGTGGCCGGACAGGAGTCGGGACTTCGTTTTGAAAGCTGGCAAGCCGACGGTAAGGCCTTTTTCCTGACGTCCACCGAACGCGACCCGCAGGTCGCCGGCATCTGTATCGCCGCATCGATGCCGTAACACTTATGACACGGAAACTCGTTTTCCAGAACTCTCGCGACCTGCCGTTCCCTACGCGCCGCTTCAACGTCAGCCCGGATGGGCGCTGGTTGGCGCTCGACTTCCATCATACGCGGTACGATTTCGACATCTACCTGGTCGACCTGGCCAGCGACGACCGGCACTCCCGAGCGCATCCTGGCAAGCGAGGACGGCGAAAGCCGTATACAGAGGCATCGGTTACACCCCGGACGGCAGCAAGTTTATCTACGGCACCGACGCCAATGGGGAGTTCCTGCAGGCCTGGACGTACGAGCTCGAGACCGGCAAGACGGAGCAACTTATCCGCACGGACTGGGACGTCCACGTCGACGCGGACGAATGTGGAAAGCGGTGTCTTCTTCTCACCGGACGGCCGCTACCGGATTACGATTGAGAAACGCGGATGCCCGCAACAAGGTAACCGTCATCGATACCGGACGCGGCCAGCCGGTGGACCTGTCCTTTCTGCCGGACGGGATGATCAGTGATCCGCGATTTGCCCCGGACGGCGTACGCGTCGCAAGAGAAATTCAGCTCGAACGTGACACGCGGCCAACTGGCGCTCTACCTCGTTGATCTCGAAGACCGTACCCATCGCGAGCTCACGGAAGCGCTGAACCCGGAAATCAGGGAGTCACGATCTCGTGGACGAAAGCGAAGTCGTGCGATTCAAGAGCAGCGACGGGCTGGAGATTCCCGGACCGCTGTACCGCCCGAGGCAGGCGAGTGACACAACCCCGGTCCCGGCCATGGCGTGGATACACGGCGGACCGGGCGGACGGTAGCCGGCAGGGCTGCAATCCGGTCATCCGGTACCTTGTAGACCGGGGCTGTGCGATTTACGCGATCAACAATCGCGGCTCGCGCGGCTATGGCAAGACCATCCGCAGCCTCGACCGGCGCCGTCATGGCGAAAGCGATGTGCTGGACGTTGTCGCGTCGCGCGGCTTCCTCGAGTCATTTGACTGGATTGACGACAATCGCATCGGCGTCATGGGCGGCGCCCCGCCGCGGCTACCTGACCCTGGCTACGATCACCTTCCATCCGGAATGTATTCGACGCCGCAATCAGCATCGTCGGTTTCTCGGACTACATCCGAAACATCACGGAGGGTGGCTGGCGTATTCCGCGCCTTGCGGCAGCCTATGACGAGATGGGACATCCAGTGGAGAACGCCGACATGTTGCGGCAGAAATCGCCGCTATTCTTTTGCGGACCGGATTTCGCGATTCCGTTGTCCGTTGCTGCCGGTGCCAACGATGTGCGTGTGCCGGTTAGAGCCAGAACGGGATCGCCTGCGTGCGGAGGCTGCGCGTTCCAACGGTGTCCATGTGGAGTATCTCGTCTTCGAAGACGAGGGCCATGGATTTCCGCAGAAACGTGCCAACCGGATACGAGCGGTCGAGGCGTACGTCGACTTTCTCGAGCGATTCCTGCGGGCGCCGGGACGGGTGCGGAGACGGACGCCGGCCGCGGTTGTTTGCAACTCACCGCTCACCAGTTTGCCCGGTTCGGCAGCTCCAACTCGAAACTTCAGCACGAGAGTTCGCCGTCCGCGGCGCGCGTCGCGAGCGTGCGGCTGTTCCTGTCGATACTCCGCGATTTCGAATGAAAAGCCCGGTATGGCGCAGTCGTACATCGCCGCACCAATGGCCGGCGCCGACCCTCCCGGCCGCTGAGCGGCAACTCGTTCTCGACGAACAATGAACCCGCGTCTCGGCGGACGCTGTTTCGTTCACTCGATTTAAATCTAATTGATAATCATTATTATTTAGATTATCTTCTGCACTGGTTGAGGGCGCCGGCGCCATTGCGGCCCGTCCTTCCGCGGTACTCCGACCGCCAAACCCGGTCGGTCGGCCAAGGGGCAGCGCTTCGCGCGTCAACACTGTCAACTCGAACGAATCAGGCGAAAAAATAAGGAGAGGCAGAATAACTGTCTTTCATGCCGAGCTTCCAGGACGAAGATCGGCGTGCGCGTCAGAGTCCGCGTGCCGAGCGGACTGCCCCGGACCGGGCATCGTCTCCAGTCCGCGAACGCCGGCGGGACCGTGAGGCTACGGGCACCAACACACGGAGGTACGGCTCGCGTCGTCGCGCCCGGGCGCGCCGCCGCTTCCGCCGCGCAGGCGCCGTGCTCGCCGGCTGCTGCAGGCATCCTGGGTACCTGCGCCTGGCTGCGCTGGCACGGACAGCCGCCCGGCGCAGGCGGCCTGTCGCGGACCGAACGCGCAGGAAGAAGCCATCGAAACCATCGAGACCATCGAGCTCGTCGAATTCCGCGGCGAACAGATGAGCAGCCCACGCTACTACCCGCAGGCCTGCTTGAAACCGCTCGAATCATCTCGGTGCTGCCTGAGCGACCTGCTCCAGGAGCAGAACGTGACCTCGCTGCCGGGATGCGATGCGCAATGTGCCGGGCATCAGTCTGCAGGCGGGAGAGGGAGAACCCGCCCGGCGGGGATCAGCTCAAGATTCGCGGTTTTAATGCGCGCGGTGACATCAAGGTCGACGGCATTCGCGATATGGGCAACTACTTTCGCGATCCGTTCTACGTGGACCAGCTGGAGATCGCGAAGGGGCCCAACTCCGTGGTCAGCGGACGCGGCTCTCCGGGTGGAACCATCAACTTCGTGACCAGCGAAGCCGCAAACCCGGGAGTTCACCCGCGTCGAGCTGAGCGCCGGAACGGACGATTATCAACGGGCTACGGTGGATGTCAACCGGCCGATCGATGACAACAGCGCTTTCCGGCTGAACCTGATGGGCCACTCGGCCGACATCCCCGGCCGCGACGTCGTGAACGACAAGCGTTGGGGATTCTTCGGCGCCTACACCTGGGGCCTGACAGGGCGTACGTCGCTGAATGTGGACTGGCTGTCCACGCGCCAGGACAACATCGAAGACAAAGGGCTCCCCTTCGACCGGGAGGGGTTCTCCGGACCCAAGGCGCTGTGTGACCAGGCCGACAACGACAGAGTGGGACGTGTGGGTGACCAGCGCTGCGGCGACGGATACGCGATGCCGGCCAGCTGCCGGACGGCATCGATTTCAGTGATTTCTTCGGCCACGTGGATGACTACCAGGACATCGACGTGGATGTGGCCACCGCGAGCGTCGAGCACGTTCTGAGCGACCGCGCCCGCATCCGCAGTGAGTTCCGCTACTCCCGGGTGACCAACGATTCCATTACGTCATCGCCACTGAATCAAGGTTCCGGAGGCGTTCTGGGGCTCCGGCGACTTTTCCGGTAGCCGAAGTCCAGGGAGACCTTAAGCCCCGCGACCAGGAGGACGAAGGGTTCTTTAACCAGACGGACCTGGTCCTGGCAGTTCGATACCGGCGGCCTGACGCACGACATGGTCGCGGGCTTCGATGTCGGCCGCTTCACGTTCGAGAACCGCCGCCGTCCGGACGTCAACGGCCCGCGCACCAGCCTGCTCGATCCGGAGCAGCGCACCAGACCGGCGGCCCCGTTTGCGACCGAGGCGGATCCCGACGAAAGCACCGTTCACAGGTTCGAAACCGAAGAGGCAGGCGTGTTCGCACTGGATACGATTCGCATCAGGCCGGAGCTGGATCTCAACCTGGGGGTTCGATGGGACCGGATCGAGGCGGAAGCGCGCTGAGCTTCGGCCGGCCCGACGCGCTCTCGTTGAGCCGGACCAACGATGAGTGGAGCTACAGCGTGGGCCTGGTCTTCAAACCCAGCGAGGACGCTTCCGTGTACCTCGCGTCCAGCACCGCTTTCGAGGTATCGGGCAACTTCGATCGCAACCAGATTCAGTTGGCCGGCGGCCCGGCAACCGGATCACCTCACCCGAGCTCTTCAACGTGCCCCCTGAGGAGACCGAGGCCTTCGAGCTCGGCTTCAAGTGGCAGGGACTGGCGGGCCTCGACGTCAATGCCGCCCTTTTCCGCACCGACAAGACCAAGGCGCGGGTGCCGGGTATCGGTGCCGATGACCCGTCGGTGCTGGATACCGAGCAGCGGGTGGACGGCTTCGAGCTGCTCCTTGCCGGCCAGGTCACGTCCCGCTGGCGCCTGTTCGGCGGCTACACGTTCCTCGATTCCGAGGTTCGCGAGTCGACGGCTTTTCCGCAGCTCGAAGGCCAGGGTCTCGGCGGCACGCCCGAGCACTCCCTGAACGTTTTCAGCACCTACGACGTCACTGACCGATTCTCATTCGGCGGCGGCCTGCAGTATGTCGGCGACCAGATCAGGCGCGCCGCAACCGGTGGTGGCATCCGCCGCCGCGACGCGGCAACGTGGCCATCGACAGCTACACGGTCGTCGACCTGTATTCCACGTATCGCTTCAACGAGCGGGCGCAGATCCGGGTCAACGCCTTCAACCTCTTCGACGAGAAGTACATCTCGCAGATGGCGGAGGGTGGTGCCCAGGGCATTCCGGGCAAGCGCCGGCACGTTATCGCCACGTTCCGTTACGACTTCTAGCAGCGCTGCCGGCTGATTGACGCCTGGCCTGCGGGCACTGGCAGCCCCGGGCGCTTGCCGGGGGCTGTCAGTGCCCGACACCACGGAGTAGCATGAGCCGCATGGTCGTAACGATCGACGACATCCTTACCCCTCGACGAGCTCGCCGCGCTGCGCGCGCGGCTGCGCGAGGCCCAATGGTCCCGATCGATCAGCGCCGGACCTCAGGCGAAGCTGGCCAAGCACAACGAGCAGCTTCCGGACGACTCGCAGGTGCTACCGGAGCTGCGCGCCATGCGTCATGCGGGCGCTGAACCGCAGCAGCCTGCTCATCACCGCTGCCTTGCCGTACAAGATCCTGCCCCCAACTTCAACCGCTATACCGGCGCCACACAACCACTACGGTCCGCACGTCGACAACACGCTGCGGCCGTTGCCGGACGGCAGCTACCTGCGCACCGACGTCTCCGCAACGCTGTTCCTGTCTGCACCTCATGATTACGAAGGCGGGGAACTCTCCATCGAGGACACATTCGGCACGCATAGCGTGAAGTTGAACGCGGGCAGCCTGGTGGTCTACCCGTCCGGCTCGATTCATGAGGTCAGGCCGGGTGACCGGGGTGAACGGCTGGCCTGTTACATGTTCATCCAGAGCCTCGTAAAGGACGTCGAAAGCCGTCGCCATCTCTTCGATACGGACATGGCATTGATGTCCCTTCGGGAGCGCTATGGAGACGACGACGCGGACCTGATTCGACTGACCGGCCTGTATCAGAACCTGGTGCGACGCTGGTCGGAGTGCTGAGACGGCCATAGCAGAACCCGGTTCCCATGTTCAAAAGGGCCGTATCGCGACCTGCACGATACGACCCTGGAACTTCGCCTTCGTTTGCTATATGAGCGCCTGACAACGGAATGTAATCTCAGCAATGGACAATGCAGAACTTTGCCGCGCTGCCCACAGGAGTCATTGATGTCCCGTCATCCGATCGAAGACAGTAACCGAAGTCCCGCACCCGCCATCTGGGACGTCGTCGACGAGGCGCTGAGCCGGCGTACCTTTCTGCTGGGCGGGGTCGGGCTGGCCGCCGTCGGGACCGCCAGTGGACTGGGGCTGTTCGGGCTGTCGGGTTGCAGTGCAGGTGGTCGGCTCGGCGACACCGTGCCGCCAGCCAAAGCGCTGGGATTCGCGGCGGTGCCGAAGAGCCTGGCCGATGCGGTGCGCCTGCCGGCCGGCTATTCGGCGCAGGTGCTGTACGCGCTGGGTGACCCGCTGAGCGCCGACCTGCCGGACTACCCGAACGACGGCTCGGATGACGGCAACTGGGACCGCCGTGCCGGTGATCATCATGATGGCATGGCCTACTTCCCGCTGCCGCGCGGCAGCGCAAGTTCCAACCGCGGTCTGCTGGTCATCAACCACGAGGCACTGACCGATGTCTACCTGCACGAGCACGGCCCGACCGATCTCGGCGGCGGCGTACGGCCGCTGGCGGAAGTGGTGAAGGAGCAGTTCGCGCACGGTGTCACGGTCATCGAGATCGTACGCCGCGAGGGCCGCTGGATGGTCGACCGCGACAGCCCGCGCAACCGCCGCATTCATGTCAACACGCCGGCCGAGATCCACGGCCCGGCGCGCGGCAACGCATTGCTGGTCACGCCGCTGTCGCCCGACGGTGTGGCGAGCTTCGGTACGCTGAATAACTGCGCGCACGGTGTAACGCCCTGGGGCACCTACCTTGCCTGCGAGGAGAACTGGAACACCTATTTCGTTCTCGATAGTGCCGCTGACGACACGCCGCAACTGGACCGCTACGCGATCCGCTCGGCCAACACCGCCGGCTTCGCCGGCCAGGGGGGCCACAACTATCGCGGCTGGGACACGCCGACGGAGGCCACGCCGCTCCAGCGTCGCTTCAACGCCTCGCGCCGCGGCGCCGGGCCGACGGAGGACTTCCGCAACGAACCGCACCATCTCGGCTACGCGGTTGAGATCGATCCGTACGACCCGCGCCCCACGCCGCGCAAGCGCACGGCCATCGGCCGCTACTCGCACGAGGGACTGTGGTTTGCCCCAGCGGCGGCGGGTGCGCCGTTGGTGGCCTACTCGGGCTGCGATGCTCGCAACGAATACATATACAAGTTCGTCTCTGCCCGGCCCTGGGATCCTGCGGATGCCGCAGCCGGGCTGGCCGCCGGCGACAAGTACCTGGATGCCGGTACGCTCTACGCCGCCCTCTTCGAGGCCGACGGCCGCGGCCGCTGGCTGCCGCTGACGCCGGAAACCCGGACCTGGACGGCATGAATGCCGCCGGGATCGCGATCTTCACCCGGATCGCGGCCGACCGCGCGGGCGCGACGCCGATGGACCGGCCCGAGTGGGGCGCGGTCCATCCTCTCAATGGCGAGGTCTATTTCTCACTGACCAACAGCCGTGGCGACGACAACGGCCGCGGCCAGCGCGGAGCGGCCTCGCCGCCGCGCGATGCGGCCAATCCGCGCAGCTACAGCGGCGGCCCGGGCGGCGATCCGGACACGGCCGGGGGCAACGTCAACGGCCACGTGATCCGCTGGCGCGAGGACGGGCGCCAGGACGCGACCCGCTTCACCTGGGACATCTACGCGTTCGGCGCCCGCGCGAGCCACGACCCGGCAATCAACCTTTCGGGTCTCGACAACGACAACGACTTCTCCAGCCCCGACGGACTCTGGTTCGACCCGCGCGGCATCCTCTGGTTGCAAACCGACGACGGCGCCTACACCGACACGACCAACTGCATGATGCTGGCCGCGCTTCCGGGCCGCGTCGGCGACCGGCGGCACCGTGGTTATCGATACGCCGGACGGCACGCCGGTCTCGACCTTCGTCGGTGCCGCGCCCGGCGCAACGCTGCGGCGCTTTCTGGTTGGTGCCCGCGGTCGCGAGATCACCGGTGTCGAGCTGACCCCGGACCGGCGGACGCTGTTCGTCAATGTCCAGCACCCCGGTGAACTTGGGGACCTGGACAAGTACCACAGCAGCTGGCCTTACAGCGAGGACGCACAGCAGGAGGGCACGATCGGGAGTCGCCGGCCGCGCACTGCGACGATCGCCATTACTCGCGACGACGGTGGCGAGATCGCGCTGTAGGGGGCCGCTCGCCGACAGATGGGCGTCGTCCACCGGGATCACTCCTCGTGTATCGTCTGAAACAGTGGCAGCCTGACGGTATCGGGCCAGTTACGGAAGCCGCGCCAGCGTCTGCTGCAACCACCCGAAACCAATGCGTTCCTGCTCAAGACGTATGCGCTCCCCGAGTCGGTCGGACAACAGCTCGCAATACAATGCATGTTCCGCCGCCGTCAGGCGTGAGGTATCGCCCGTGTATCGACCACCGGCGGGTTCGCGCCCCCATAGCCGGCGATGTGCTTCCAGCGTCTCGCGGTCCATCAGGAATGACCGCGCATGCGGCAGGGAGACCCGCAATCGGTTCAGGATGCCAAAGCCGTGGGTGTCCGTGTCGCCCCAGTAGTGCACGTCGACGTCACGCAGCCACGGTATCTCCGACAATCGCTGCAGGCCATAACCGAGACCGAAGACAACCATGCTCGCCGGGCAGTCGGGAAACGCGAGACCATTTACGCGATTCTCTGTAATGAACACGCGCTCCAGCGGAGACTTCAGCCCGGCAAACTCCTCTGGCGGCAACGACACGTCTGAAAATCGGCGCTGGATGTAGAGCGCCGGATCGAGCAGGCGGAAGCGCACGAGCGGCGGCTCAGTGCGCAGGCCGTACCTGTTACTGAAGGCCTTGACACCCGTCGCCGACCGGTCGACGGCGCTGTCCGGCAACACGATGTCAAGCAGCTCGCCCAATAGCTTGCGGTGCGATTCGATGAACTTCGTATCGACCGAGGGAATGTCGAGCTGGCGCAGAATAAAGCGCCGGCCGCGGGTGTGCCACGAACCAGTCGAGCACTGCCAGCACCCGCTCCCACTCGGCCGCATGCGCAAGCGCCTGGTGCGGCCGGCGTGCGAGCCAGTCCCGGAGAGCGGGATAACGCGCCAGCGTCTCGTCGGCAATGGCCTGGAAGCGTGCCGCCGCACGGCGTTTGCCGATCAGGTCCAGCGCATCGCTTTCGGTGGGAATGACTGCACTGACGGGCAGGACGTTCGCGCCATGGACGCGATTGTTCAGGCTCTCGAGTCTTAGCTCGAAGCCGCTGCCACGCGCCTCGCGGCTCGCCGCGGCCAGCTCGCGCGCCCACTCGCCGACTTCGCCGAAGCGCTCGGCGATCTCGCGCGGGCCGGGGCGGCGCAGCCGCAGCTCGAGCGGAAAAATGGTCTCGCCGTTCAGGCGTGCCGCGAGGATCTCGCCGCCTTGCCAGCGCTTTTCCAGGCGCTCGACAATTCCCTGCGCCGTCGTCCAGCGGCTCATGAAACGCTGATCATCCGGCGCGCCGCCTGCTCGGCGCGATACTCCTCGATCGTAAGGTTGCGCAACAGCGAGTGCTGTCCTTCCTCGTTGTGCACGAAACCCACGTTCGCGACGTAAGGCTCGATCACATGAATCTTCTGTAGCGGCGTGACGACCAGCAGCTGCAGATTCAGCTTGCGGAAGAGTTCGAGGCCGTAGCGCGTGGACTCGTCCGACCCGCGGCCAAATGCCTCATCGATGACGACGAAGCGAAACGAGCGCGAGCGCTGCTCACCCCACTCCAGGCCGAACTGGTACGCAAGGCTCGCGGCGAGCACCGTGTAGGCGAGTTTCTCTTTCTGCCCGCTCGGACTTGCCGCCCGAGTCCGTGTAGTGCTCGTGCTCGGCATCGTCCTCGCGCCAACGCTCGGAAGCGGAGAACAGAAACCAGTTGCGCACGTCGGTCACCTTGCGCGTCCAGCGCAGGTCCGCATCGCTTTGTCCCTCGCGACCGCGGAAGCGTTCAATGATCGCCTGCACCTGCAGGAACTTCGCCTCCGAGTATTGCTCGTCGTCCGAGCCTGTCAGCGCGCCTTCCGTACAGGCGCGCAAGCTGTCGCGCAGCTCGCGGACGTCCTGGTCCTGCGCCGGCTCGGCCAGCAGGCAGATGTAGCGGTTCGGGTTGTAGTCGATCTGCCGCAGCGATCCGTTGATCGTCTCGATGCGCTCGCGGATTTCCTCGCGTTCGCGGTTCAGCTGGGCCTGGAAGTTCGCCACCTCGCGAATCGTGTTTTCGTTGAGGAGCTCCTTGAAGCGTGACTCGAACCGCGGCAGGTCGTCCGCGCGCAACTGCGCGAGCATGCCGCCGTATTCACCGGCAGCTTCGATGCTGACGTCGACCTCGCTCGTCTCGACCGGCCAGGCGTTCTTGTAACGGCGCATCGCATCGATGATCCGGTCGCGCAGCCGTTCGCGGCGTTTCTCCTCGGCATCAATCTTCGCCTGCAGCCAGTCGCGCATGTCCATCTGCCGGTTATCGCAGGACTCCACCGTCAGGCGGTGCTCGCCGAGCGCCTCGGGCCGCAGCGACTCGAGCACCGGGAACCAGCGCGCTTTCGCTTCCTCCGGCGTCGCGTCCAGCAAGGTCTGCACGTCGGACAGCGCCTGCTGTGCGGCGTCACGCTTCTGGCTGGCGACGGCATGCTCGTTGCTCGTCCTGCGTAACGCTTCCTCGAAGGCTGCAAGTCGCCTCGCAATATCCGCAAGCTGGTCTTGCAATGTCCTCAGGATGTCCGAGGCAGCTTCGAGCGCCCTGCGCTCCTCTTCCAGGCGCTCCATGTCCCGCACCAGGGCCTGCCAGTCCAGATCGCGGTAACTCTGGAATACCGCGAGTTGCCTGCAGGCGCCCTCCCGCTCGCGCAACCGGCGGTGCTCATCCTGGATCGTCGCATGGCGCCGGGCTGCCGCCTCGAGCTGCCGCTCAAGATCACTAACCAACTTTTCGAGTGCGGCAATCTTGCCCTCGTTGGTCCACCCGAGCACGTAGCGCGACGCATCGTCGAGCGCGTGCCGGTCGTCCTTCTCGTGCCGCTGGCCGCCGGATTTCACTTGTCCGGCGCGGGTCACCGCGCGGCGCTCGCGGCGGAACCGTTCCATATCTGCGCAGCAGGCGTAGTCGAACCGCCGCGCAAGCTCGTATTCCAGCCAGCCGTAGAATGAGGAATCGGGTCGAATGGAAATCTTTCGCACCAGAGACTCGCGATGCAGTTCCGGCAGGTTCCGGTCGGCACGCTCCAGCACGCGAAAATAGACGAGCCGGCCGCGCAGGTGCGTGCTGTCGACCCAGTCAGCCACTGCCCGGTAGTGCGCGTCCGGCACCAGCAGGGACAGGCCGAAATTGTGCAGGAGGCGTTCGATTGCACCTTCCCAGTCGCGTTCGCCGGCGCGCACCAGCAGCAGCTCGCCGGCGAACGGCAGGTCGTCCGCCGCACGTCCCAGGTCCGAGCAAAGCCGCTCGCGTAGCTCGAGGATCGCGGCGGGGATGCTGGAGCGACGCTTGCGCAGGGAGGCCAGCTCAAGCTCGTGCTCCCGCCGGCGATCCTCGAGGTCGCGCACCTGCACATGTGCTTCGGTCATGCGGTTCTGGATATCCGCCTCGCCGGTTGCGAACTCCGCCAACAGTCGTTCGATGTCTCGCCGGTTGGCGGTGAATTGCGCCTCGCCGGCGGCGGCCGCGAGGCCAATTTCGGTTGCGAGGCCGTTGTAGGTGTCGGCACGCCGCGTCGTTCCGCCTGGATTTGCGCCAGCCGGTCGATCTCGGTTTTCAGCCGCTCCAGGCGGTCGCCGCCATTGTCGCTTATCGCCTGGCGGACCTCGTCCCGTTCCGTTTCCAGCACGCGGCGCTTCGCCGTGCCCTCGCATCCGCCCCGCCAGCCGTGCGATTTCGGTGTCCAATCGCTCGATACGCTCGCGCAGCAGTTCGCTCTTCATCGGCGCGAACCACGGCCCAGCGCTTCGCGGCACGTGCGCAGCTCGCCAACTTTCTCGGTCAGCTCGGCGTGATGCGCGGCATCCTCGACGAGCGGATCGAGCGCCTCGATCTGCGCCCTGGCTTTCTCGCACGGCGCGGTGCGCGCGGTCCAGGTCGTCGAAATGCGCGATGAGCTGCGCGATACGGTCCTCGACCGGAAACTGGCTCCAGCATGTGGCCGCGCACGAACTCCGTCTGGTTGCCGACGGACTTCTGCGAAACTGTCTGGTTGATTAGCTGGTGGGCCTGCTCGTTGCCGATACCGAAGCGACGCCTGAGCGCGGCGCCGTACGGTGGGATGGAATCAAAGACCTCGACGTCGCGCCCGGCGCGCAGCCGCTTGCGCAAATCCTTGATATCGTGCCCGAATGCAGAGAAGTCCGCCATGATCGAGAGGGGCCGGTCGGCGACGATATAGAAGCGGGCCGGCTGTCCCTGCGTGTCGCGGAACCAGAATACCTGAGCGAGCGTCACGTGGCGGTCGTAACCTTCATTGTAGAAGTGGCCAAGAATGACCGAATAGCTGTTGTGATCGCGCAGCGGCACTGCCTTTGCAGCGAAGCCTGTGTCAGCCCGTTCCGATTTGTAATGACCGAGCACGTAGGAGCGCAGCGTACGCTCGCGCGAATCGGCGCCGGCGGCCTTGTTGTAAGTGATGCGGTTCGCGGGCACGAGCAGCGTCGTCAGCGCATCGACCAGTGTCGATTTGCCCGAACCGATGTCACCCGTGACCAGGCTGTTCTCGCCGCGTGGATCGAGCACCCAGACTCGCTTGTCGAACGTGCCCCAGTTGTAGAGCTCGAAACGCTGCAGCCGGAAACCCGCGCGGGCATCGCTCTCGGCAAAATCGAATTGTCCCGCGTCGCTCATGTCTCTTCCTGCAGTTTTGCGCCGCCATCGTCCAGCTGCGCCTCGGTATTCCGCCAGCCGCTGGTCGAGATCCGACAACCATTGTGCGTCCACGAATGCCTTCAGGATGCGGCGCACCTCGAACTGGTCCTGCTGTCCCCGCAAGCGGCGCAGGAACCCCAGCTCGACGACCTTGTTGATGTCCGCGTCGATCCGGTCGACCAGGCGCGCCTCGTTCGAGGCGGCCGGCGTGAACACCTGCACGAGGTCGACAATCTGCTCGCGCGACAGAATCAGCCGCGCCTCGCCGCCGCCGGCGTCGTGCTCGGCGAGCTTCTTCCTGAGCAACGCGAGCAACAGGCTGACGGCATAGCCAAGCTGGCGGCGCGGCACCAGCCTCGGCAGGTCCGGCTCGTCGTCGGCGGCTGGCCGCTGGCGCAGGTAGGCGAAGCCTTCCGCTTCGTCCAGCATCAATTCGAGGTTGAACACGCCGGCATGATCCCGCACGCGAGCCTGCAGCTCGAGCAGGGCGCGCCACAACTCGGGCGACTGGTCCTGGTACAGCACGCCCTTGAACAGCGTGATCAGCACCGGCGACAGCGCCAGCTGCTCCTGGCCTTGTGGCGTTTCAAGCATGGGTGCTGTCCGCCTGCCCGGCCACGAAGATCACGGTCGGCAGCGTCGCCTGCCGCGTGCGCCCGTTTCCCTCCCGCCAGGTGACGTTCTGCAGGCGCTCCTCATCCACGACGCCCGCCTCCTCGCCCGTCGCAAGGCTCAGCCAGGCCACCAGCTCCGCCAGTCCCTGCTCGAGCGGGTGGGCATCCAGCAACTCGGCAAGGCTGATCTGCCGGCGGGTCTGCAGCGCCTTCCGCAGCCGGGCACGCAGCCGCTCCTTGTCGACGTGGAACTGTTCGAACAGCGCGCTGGCATCGACGTCGGCCTCACCCTCGATGAGCTGCTGGTCCGTGATCTCAGGCTTCACCGGCGGGCTGAACAGCGGACGCTCCAGCGGCAGCGTCACACTGGGCGCTGCCGCATCGAGCGAGATTACGTGGCCTCGCGGCGGCTCGTCGCGCACGGCAAGGGCGCGCTGCTCGAGGTCGCGGAGCACCTCCATGATGCGGCGGTTCTCGAACCAGGCCTGGTCATCGAGGTAGCGCCGCAGCTGCTCCGACAGACGGGCGACAGTGCGCTGCGTAACCTCGCCTGCGCTCAGCCAGTCATAGTGCACGCGCTTCAGGCGCGGGTCGGGCGACAGCTCGGCGACGGCGTCCAGCGCGAGGACCTGCTCGAGAAGCGCGGTCAGTTCCTCCTGGCGTGCCGGCGACATCGAGGAAATCCCAGAAGGCGCGGAAACTGCGGCCCTGGTCGGAGTCGACGATGGCGTCGCGCTCGCCGAAAACCTCTTCGAGCACCGCGCCCTTGCCGCCGCCGGCGGTGGTGATGCGCTCGCGCACTTGCCGGTCCAGATCGCGGAAATTCTGCTCGACCTGGCGGAAGTCGGCGAGCAGTGCCCGGGCGGTATCGGCCGCCTGTGCGAAGCGCTCGCGGAGTTGGGTCGGGTCCATCAGCGGCAATGCGCCGCCACGAATACGGGCAATCTCGGCGTCGATTTCCGCGCGCCGGCGCTCGAGCTCCGCGACGCGGACGTCGGGGCTCGTCTCGCTGCCCACCGCTATCTGTTGTAGCAGGTCGAACACGAGCTTCAAGCGCGACTCGGCGCCGACGAAGCGCTGCTGTTCGAGGTTCGCGAGCCATTGAATCGCGCGCTCGGCGGCCGGCGTCAGGTCGAGATGCGGTTCGTCGGAATCCGGTGGATAGTAGCGGCGCAACCAGCCGCGGGCGTCGCCGGCCCAGTCGAGCAGGTAGTCGCGCGCCGCTTTCGGGTAGGCCTCCTCACCGATCGCCTGGCGCAACTGATAGACGTAGTCGTCAAGCTTTCCTGCCAACTCTTTTTCGCTCAGTACCCGCACGTTGGGCTCGATAAAGGTGCGGTGCAGAAAGGCGATAACGAACGCCGCGCTGTCCGCGGCCAGCAGGCGCCAGGCCGGATGATTGCGTCGCAGGCTTGAGAGGAAGTCGTAGTCCATGATGGAGGGCCGGGTATGCGGCGGCAGTGGTTTTACCGGTACTTTGCCATCAATGGCGGT
>JAXHMR010000015.1:0-12535 GCA_034521225.1 Woeseiaceae bacterium | reverse complement strand
ACAGCTTCTGACGAAGCCGTTCGGGATTTTTTATTTCCAACCTCCTCGAGAACTATTTGATTTTCCTCTAAGCAAGTTCGAAACCTTTTTAAATCCACATTCTTCTGCAGCTTTTTATCGATTGCTTCGAATGCGGCTTTCAACGAGTCATCAGTGAGTAATAACGTCTTTCTCGGCTTGGATCGCCGTCTCCAATTCTTTCACGGAGTTCACTTCAATTTCTCGCCCTTTATCCGGAGGAAAACTGAATGTTCGGCCTTGAAAAATCCGTTTGCATTTAATTCTTTGCGATATCGGCAGCATTGTTGTGGGTAAATATACCCTTCCTAAAAAACGTCGACTTGCTGACCAATTCATCATACTTTTGGATGTACTCTTGGATTTTGTCGATGAAATCCGGTCGCCGAGTGCCATTCTACTTTGGATTAGAAGTCTCGGTGTACGTGATATCCCAAGCGGAGTTTCTCTTTTCGTTCTCGACTTCTTCGCGGACCCTGGAAGGGGCGCGGTAAAAGTCTTTTGGATCATGCGTTATCGAATTTGAGAACTCTTCTCGAATTCCTTTCTTAGTCCCGTTGGTGCCTTCAGTTCGTTTGTAGTATTTCTGCTTTATCGTCGATCTCTTCATAAATTTCCTCATAACGCCTTCGTAAGTCGTCATTTACAAGGAGAGTTGAAATACGATCCGACCGGTATCCTTCATTGTACGGCTCAATGACAAAGACCGCCTCAGCTGGAAGTTCGTCGCCTTTCTCGTCGTGGATGATCCTCTTCGTTTTATTCGCCTTCCATATTCGATCTGTAGAATCAACATTATTACTCACACCTCGGAACGTATTAGCGAGCGACGTTTTCATGACTCCATTCGGCGCCGTAGAACGATGCGTCCATTCGATTCAAAATCGAACTCCGTTTGAAGCCTTTTGATTCCGTAGCAGTATTCAAGATTGATTTGAGTTTTTCATAATGATGCCTGACTAAATAATTAAATACATGGACGCGGATTCTCGCAGTCATCAATTCGTGAAGGAGATTTCGGAAGAGGTCTTGGAGTTTGGTTTTCTTGTCATCGCGACGCCGATTTTTTTTCATAGCTGAAAGAGCCGTAGCGATCTCTTCCTGTTCTTCCAAGGTCGGCGGAATCCCGACCTTGACCGCCCGTAGTTTTTTGGGGGACGAATGCTTCACCTTCAATCCGTTGAAGTCTTGGCAACTTCGACGCGGAAATGAGGAAGATTGAAAACGTTAGAGAGGAAGCGCTTGCTCAGACGTTTCGCATCCAAGTCCACGATTAGCCCGAGTCGCTGATTATGAAGGTAGCGGTTAGCATCGGGGAATGTCGACTACCGAGCAGTCCCGATTTTTGTTCGGTCATGGCAACAACGATATCGTCTTTCGCGAGGACGTAGTCCTGCGGGATCTCGCCCGTCAAATCTTTCGTCTTTTCTTCCTGATCTCGGAATCCGCCTCCCTCATGGAAGTGCCCGGGCGTCATCAAAATGAACTCTCCTGACGGTTCGAAGACTTCCATCGAAGGCGAAGCCAGTGTGATCTGAAAATCTCACCCAACTCCAACACATCCCCAGCTTTCTGTGGATCGGGCCGATCTCGGTTTGTTTTGGGGTTCGTTGCGGAGGCCTTCGGTGAAGAGCTTGTGCATAAGGGCCTTTTTCAGCTCGGTGGTGATCTGAATGATCCGCTCCTGCGCTTCGATCGCACGCTGGACCGTTGAAAGGATATACGCGATCTTCTTTTGCTCGGAGAAAAGGTATGCCTGCCTTATTGATTGGCAATCCGGCCAACTGAGACTTGTTGATAGCCTTGAATATTGCGCCGTGAGCCGAGGTTGTCGATGTAGGTCTCAATCTCTTTGAAGTAGAAGATCGAGAGAAATCACGGTCGATGCCCTTCGCCCAAATCGCTGCCATGCCCCGACCATGCAGGATTGGCTATCGCAGAGATTTGTCGCTCCAACTGGCGCACGAACAGACATCAGGATGTCGCCTGATTTCGCCAGCTTTTTGGCTCACAGCGATAGATGCGTGGCGTCGGATAGAGTACTTCCGAAGTCCGTCTTTCCTTCGGTAAAAAGGAATACCATCACCAACTTCATTATAGCTCGTGGATGGTGGCGATTGGCCCATCACAAGCTCAGCGACATCTGCAAGTTTTACGGCAGATCTCATACTCCGATTTTCTCCAGTATCACCTTCAAGACCTTGTCCGTCTCCCGCGCTTCGGCCTCGATGACATCCAGTTCGGCGACGATCTCCGCAATGGGCCGGTAGGTCTCGGCGTCGCCGGTGTGGATGTAGCGGCTGGGCGAGATGTTGTAGTCGTTCTTCTTCAGCTCGGCGTGATCGACGATGCGGCTGAGTTTTTCCTCTTCCTTCCAGCCGATGAGGGTGTCGGCGATGCGCTGGATGCCGTCGGCCGGGATGAAGTTCTTGGGGTCGCCCTTTTCGAAGACCTGGCTGGCGTTGACGAGGAGCACCTTGCCCTGTCGGGCCTTCGGCTTGGCCTTGTTCAGGAAGAGGACGATGCCCGGGGCGGTGGTGTTGTAGAAGAGGTTTTCGGGCAGGTAGAGCACGCTCTCGATGAGGTCGTGATCGACGAACCACTGGCGGACGGTCTTTTCCTTGTTGGTGCCGGCATTGCCCGAGCCGCGGGAGGCGGCGCCGGTGTCGAGGACGACGGCGGCGCGGCCTTTGTCGTTGAGGCTGGCGTGCATGTGCTGGACCCAGCCCCAGTCGGCGGAGGATTTGCCGGGGAAGCCGGCGCCGGCGGGAAAGCGCTCGAGTTCGTCGGCGTCGTAGTCGGCCTCGGTGAACCAGTTCTGGTTCCACATGGGATTGGCGACCACGCGGTCGAAGCGGCGGAGCTTGCCGCGCTTGTCGCGAAATTTCGGGTTCTTGAAGGTGTCGCCGATCTCGATCTCGCCTTCCATGTCGTGGATGATCAGGTTCATGTTGGCCATGGCCCAGGTGTCGGCGATGTATTCCTGGCCGTAGAGCTTGAGCGGTGCGGGCTTCTTGGCCTTGGCCGCTTCCTCCATGGCGATCTCGCATTTCACGAGCAGGCCGCCGGAGCCGCAGCAGGGGTCGTAGATTTCCATGCCGGGCTCGGGTGCGAGCACGCGCGACATGATGGTGCCGACTTCCGGCGGGGTGTAGAACTCGCCGGCGCTCTGGCCGCCGCCCTCGGCGAACTTGCGGATGAGGTATTCGTAGCTCTTGCCGATGATGTCGGCCTCGACATCTTCGAGCCCCAGGCGCTTGGTGCTGATGGCCTCGATGAGGTTGGAGAGGCGGTCGTCGTCGAGGTCGCGCTGGCCGTGGGTGGTGGCGTTGAAGTCGACGCGGTCGATGATGCCCTGCAGGAGCGGGTTGGCCTTGGCGATGGCCCGCATGTGGGTGGTGACGCCTTCGCCGATCTTGTCGGAGAGCTTGCGGATGACGGACCAGACGGGCTGCTCGGGATCGTCCGGGATCAGCGGCAGGTAGAAGCGGACGAGCTTGTGGTCGGCCTTGGCGAGCTGGAAGGCCTTCTTGCGCGAGCCGACCTCGGCGGCGATGCGGTTGATCTCGTCGTCGAAGACGTCGCACAGGCGCTTGGTGAAGATCAGGGGGAGGATGTAGTCCTTGTATTTCGGCGCATCCTTGGCGCCGCGGATGGAGCAGGCGGCGTCCCAGATCCAGGATTCGAGGGATTTGTCTTTTTCTTTCGCCATCGGATTTATTTGTCTCAAGCTGGTCTGCCAATTATGCCGTCTTGAAAGCCGCCGAGCAGCCTTAATGCCGTTGGTGCCCTGGCACCAGCTTCACCGACGAGACGCAAATTTCCATTCGCGTCCGATTCGGTTAAAAGTACGTTTTCAACCGCGTCGAGTACACGACGTGGCTGTTCGCTATGGTTGGCAATACATTGATGGGCATCGTGACCTGCCAGCCAGGCCCCGGCGGCCTCGTAATCGAAGTTTTTTCGCTCAAGCAGGTGAGCACCAACCTCATACAGTCGCGCCGTGTTTTCATCGTTCAGGTAGTTTCCGAGCACAAGGAACAGATCACTTGCGTCTTTTCGTGGTGTATAGGTGTGTCGCTCAGACCACGCCATGAGCTTCAGAACTGCAAGCATCGGCAGGCAAACTGTTGCAACAGGCATTTTTTCCGGTAACTGCACTTGCGTCGCTGTCGCGCTCGCTTCTCTGTATCCCAATACACCCATCACTGCGTTGTCATCCGGCCATTCGATGGTTCCATCCTCGCGTTCAACTCCGCCGAAAGGAATCAGATCGAGCGGCACGCCGCTGCGATGGATAATCCGGTGATTGCCGGGCCGGTCGGGGGTGAAATGGCCGGACTCCAGACAGGCGTCGCGTAGCCTACGAAACTCGTCCCAACTCCCTACAGCAACGCCCAGGTCAATGTCCGCGGTGGCGCGAGTGATCGGCACACCGTGACCGTAATGCAGTAATAGGTCCCGTGCTATCGCGCCCACAATCAGGAATTCGGTGTCGAGAGCAGCGCCTCCGACGTCGGCGAGTACCGCTGACAGCCAGCGAAGTTCTTGTTTATCGCTTAAATCCATTGATTATCTGTTCATAGATGAGGTCGGCGGCTTCAAGGCAGCGTGCGTCACCGATATTCAGCAGGTCCGCATAGATCAGCGGGTCGGGTGCCAGATCTTTGTTTTCTGTCGGGAAATCCCAGAAGCGCTGCAGAATTTCGACCGGGCCATTCGGATCCTTTTGCAGTTTATAGTCGATTAACAGGCGTGGATCGGCTTTTTCTCCGTAAAGGGTAACCGTCTCCGGTCGCAGCACCTGAGTCAGGCGCTTCGCCGCCACCTCGCCGCCAAAAGCCAGGTCGTATTTTGTCGGCTTCGCCTTCGCCCACCACTGTGCCTGATCGGTACGGAAACGTCCGAGGATGAGCTTCGGACGCAGCGTTCGCGCATATGCTTCTGCCCACTGCTTCAACATCAACTCGGGCCGTAAAAGCCTGCGCTCGCCGTTGATTTCCGCAACGAATCCGAGGGCCGGAAGGTCAGCCATTACCCAGCCGACTGTGCCGTGAGCCACGCCTGCCAGGCGCGCTGCTTCGCGGTACGGTTCAGCGACCCAATCAGGATTGCAGAGCAATGCGAACAGGACCTCGAGGCCGCTCGCCTGAAAGGCGCGGCCTTTCACTTTGTTCGTCGCTGGCGTTTCCAGTGGCCGCTCGCCCTTGATCCAGATGTATACGGGTGGCTGATCAAGGAACGCATTGCCGGCCGCGTCCAGGAACGCGATGTTTCGGGCTTTGAGTTTTTCGGCCAACGGTGGCGTTACGTAGTCGGTAACGAGTAACGGTGGCTTACCGCCGTGTTCGAGCTGGTGCAGCACGGCCCCCAGGGTTGCCGGGCGCAGGCCCTTCTTGACCTCTACGGCATAGACGCCAGTCCTCGGTCGCGTCCAATGTCGCACGTACGCGTCGACTCGGCGGTCAGCGATTTCGACGTCGCGCTGCTCTATGGTTGCCGTCAGGCCAAGCTGCGGCGCTTTGGCCAGGACGGCGTCGAGCAATTGGGTTTCTGTGGTGGTGTCCATTTACTAGCATTGTCCACGTCTCGTGGACACCTGTGGATGGTGGACGGCAGGTGCCTGAATGGTGAGCTGACGCTGCCATCCGATTACCGGCGACATCGGCGAAAACGGGGCACATGTTTCGCCCGTTTCCACTGGCCTATCGTCCGGATCAGCGATACTTTGTCCACATCAACACCGTCGTCGTTGCGGACTATCAACGACACCCGCTCTGATTTTTTGGGGCACCCAACGCTATAAGGGATCACAGGACTAGCGCCGCGGTGAAAACCGTTGATCTCACCTTCACCCTCCAGCTGTCTGCATCACTCTCGATCGGCAGCCCTTGCATCAACCCTCTGGCCTTTGCGCCAGCGCCTGGTGCAACTCTTAGGCACTGCAACCGTCGTGTAGCCGTCGTTGCCACCGTCATGCCGGATGTATGACGCAGCAATCGTACGGATCGACATTTTGTTGCAATCAGCCACGCCCGTCTTTGTGAGCGCCCCGGCGCTGCACAGAGACGGGCGACCGTAAGCTGGCGCAATCCCGCGTCGTGCCTCAGCTTTTGCCGCTATCTGCACGCTGCAAAAGCTATTGAACACCCTGCCCGGCGGCCAGTCGACGGACTGACTGGCGCAGCCCCACCCCTTTCCGCGCCCGTGCGTGGGCGACATCGGGTGTCGTGGTTCGGTGATTCACTCCAGTGGCGTTCGTCGCCACCCGCTCTGCCTCGCAATGGGGCCCACACGCTGTGACCGCCAGCCAAACGCGGTTCATCACTCAACAGCAACAGGAAACACATGGAGTAGCGAATGATGGACAAGACTGCAGGACGCCGCAATTTTGGCTACGGCAAACAGATGGACTGGGCAGGCAAGCAGGCACTGAGAGATCGCTACGGGAACGGGCGGTACGGCACCGTCGCCGGTCACACCGAACGCTGGCGGCAATTTGTCGCGTGGTGTCGAAGTGAGCGCGGGATCCGCGACGCGCGACAAGTTGACCGCAGTATGGTGCATGCGTACGGAACGTGTTTGGCGGACAGAGTGACCGAGAAATCCATGACCGTGTCGTACGCGCAGAATCTGCTCTCAAGTGTCAACGTGGTGCTGGAATCACTACGTGGCGATCGGCGCATTCGGGTTGCGCCAGCTGCACTCGTTGGAAAACGGTCGCATGTTCGAGGGCAAGCACCGGCCGGCCTCGACCGACAGGCGGTGCGCCCAGTGTGCGGATCAGCTCCGCCAGAATGGCCACGAGCGCATTGCGTCAGTGGTCGAACTCGCTGCGTGAGCTGGGCCTTCGTCTCCGCGAGGCGTCCATGCTCGACGCCAGGGCGGCGTTGCGTCAGGCAATGAAGCACAGCGCCGTCAATATCACCGCCGGCACCAAGGGCGGTCGCGGTCATCGTGTGGATCGCTGGGTGCCAGTCACGAAAATAACGATTGGCTGCCTGGTTAGAGCCGCGCAAGCGCAAGGTACCGGCCGAAATCTGATTCCCACTGATCTCACATGGCGGCAGTGGAATACGCGAGTGCATCATGTCTGGGCCCGGGTTCGAGACGATTTCAGCCTGAAGAAACTGCACGACCTGCGTGCGGCTTACGCCTGCGAGCGCTATCACAGCATTACCGGATCAGTCGCTCCGGTTGTTGCCGGTCGAAGAACGGTGGGTCGCGATGCTGACCGCGCCGCACGGGAAACCATCGCTCAGGAACTGGGGCACGCACGCAGCGACGTCGTCGGAGCCTACATTGGCGGTGTCCGATGAACCGCCCGGCCAATCAATGGGCAGCATCCCGGCAAGCCAAAGCGCTGTTGGCGAAGCGGCTGCCGGGATCAAGGCGCGGTACCGTCCGGCATCACCTGGTCCGTGCCGGGCACATTGCAACGACCGTCTGGCAGCGCTGGCACGTCGGTCCTGACCAGTGGCAGCTGCAGCATCTGCGCTGGTACCTGGTGGAGTGCACCGGGCAATTCTCAAACGGCACGCGCTACCGACACTGGCTGACGGTACGTCTGCTAATCATGAGCCTGGAACACGACGGCTGGATCGAACGGCTCGACGGGCCGTGGGTTCGGCCAACGGGTGTGCGCGGCACGCTCAAGGCCGGACGGCCAGTTCTCGAACCGGCGCCAAAGGCGCGCTAAGGACCGCGACCGTGTTGATTCCGTTCGAAGAGCTGGCAAAAATGGCGAATCGCACCAAGCCGTCCGCCGTAAAGCGCTGGTGCCAGCAGCGCGGCATACCCTGGATGCCGGACGCGGATGGACGGCCCACAACTTCTGAAATTGCCTATAATGAAGCACTAATGCGGGACAGACCTTCGAGGCCGAATTACCAATGAAGAAATTGCCGCAGAACGTTTATCCCAAAGGTCCGTCCCTGTATTACGTCCGCAAGAGCAGAGTGGATACGTCTTTGTCGCATCGATGCGCCGGAAGAAGAACTGCACCGGGAGTTGTGGAAGATACTCTCGAAGGGCGCCGGTACGCTTGCGGGCGTGATGGATGATTTCATTGCCAATCGGCTTCCGACGAAGGCAATGGCTACGCAGCGCGATTACACAAACATTATCAAGCGCCAGCTTCGCCCTACCTTTGGCCACATGCGGCCTGATGATGTAACTCAACAGGACATTGCCGTTTATCTCGAGAACCGCGACAAAAAGGGCCACGGGCCGGCCGGCAACCGCGAAATAGCCTGCTTGTCCAGCATCTTCAATCACGGCATGCGGATTCGCGCCTGCAACGTCAATCCTTGCTACGGCGTGCGGCGAAACACCGAAAAACCCCGGACGCGCGCTGTGACCGACAAGGAACTGCGGCAGGCGCTCCGCGGAGCACATGTATCGCTTCGACGGCTCTTGTGGGCCGCCTACCTGACTGGCTTTCGACAAAAGGACCTGCGGTCGATCAGGCGCGATCAGATTACGGTGGACGGCATCAAAGTATGGCAATCGAAGGACGGCAAGCACGAAATCCGGCAGTGGACTGACAGCCTCCGGAAGCTGGTGCGAAAAGAGCTTGAGCGGTCGAACTCTGACTGGGTCTTTACCAACCGCAGCGGGAAACCCTGGAGTACGTCGGCGATTCAGTCAGCGATGCGGAGGCTCGAGGTGTCCTGGACGTTCCATGACCTGCGAGCGAAGGCGGATTCGGATCACGATACCGGGCTTGGTCTCATGCGCCGTTACAACCGAGCGCGCCGACTGAGAGCGGTGAAATAAGGCGTGATGGAGCAGACTTGACCGTACAATCGTTGTCAGACGACTGTCTGAGGCCGGAGACCGGTTTCAAGCCTCTATCCAGTCCCTCCAGGCGTTTCGAGGTCGAAAACGACTGTAATTGACCCGATGCCGACACTCAGCAGCTTATTTTGTGTCGTCCGATTTTTAAGCTTTTCGTTTCGTCCTGCACGCTGTTGCAATACCAGCGAAACCGGATAATCAACAAGACAACAGTACTTGGTTCTGGAACCTGTTCGAACGTCGCTGGAATTACCCCGATCCTGACCAGCCCTCAACGTTCGGTGGACGAGAATCGGCGCAAGAGAATAGCCTGCCCATTCGCAGCCATGCTTTCTATCGTGGTGACTGATGGGATCGAGTAGGCTATTCAAGCTAGATGCAGTCGAGTCCAGCACGTCGACTCTGAAGCGGGTAATATCCTGATCCGATTGGGATCGAATTCCCGAACACTTCGAAAGAAATTCTACTCGTGCACGTTCTTCCCAGAGAGGCGCCCCGAGCTATCGATACATCCGAAGCTCGGTAGGTCCAGACCTGGCCTCATAGAACGAATCGCCGCTCCCGGCAAATGCATATCTGCGCCCGTCTTCTAACGAGCACGAGTCTATTCTCTGAGCAACGCTGAACAATGGCGCTTCATTATCAAAGTTGAAAGCTCGCCTGAAGAGTTCGCCGAAATCAGACCTCTGCACCCTGACCCAACCTGGCGATTCAGATATTCCTCGAATGAAAATTCGATGATTCCGCAGACGCCATAGATGCCGGCTAGTCAACCCCAGCAACAAAACGACCGACCGCCAAACTCCCTGATGATTGTCACTCTCCGGCCAAATCGCTCCCCAGCTGTTCAGTCATTACAGATGACGCCAGATGCCAAACAACACCGCCGCTCTAAAAAGCCAATACGCTTCCGCCGTCATCATGCGACGGGACTGTCGAAATACGGCCGACACTTAAGCGTCTGTTTTACCGCCGGAACGCGACTCTGGCTTTCGCTGTAAGCTCAATGATCGCCCGCCGTCGACCCTCTCCGGCAGTCCGCGATTTCTTCACTGAATGGTTTCGGTACCTCCCCGAATGCGTGCTGCTCGACAATTGTCTCAGTTAGCGCTCTCCCGATCCTCGCCGCGTGCCCAGCTTCTGCGATCTACGTGGAGGCCGAAGAGAGTAACGGCTCCCGGCATGATCGTCGAGGCCAAAATTGATACGTAGTTCGATCGAAGCTGCCCACCAGGCGACGGTGGAAAGGTTATCCAGGGATGCAGAGTCGGTTGCCAATTCGGTTCTGACCATACAATTCGCTACTCGAACAGTCGCCTTCGATCTCAGCCGAAGTTGACGATGCGAGCTGTCGCGCTCAGACTTATCGTGACAGCATCGCCTCCCATGCGGTCAGACTCCTCGGTTCGTCAAGAAAATTTCGCCCGGCGATAAACTCGAGGCTGGTCCGCCTACCTCGGGTGATGCCGGACGATATCGGTCGGTCACCAGACCAGCAAAGAACAGGTATCGTTGGAGCTTGCAATTCCGTAGCTATACGACAGACCGCCGGAGTGGCTGCGAAAGTGCCTCAAGCAGCATCGATCCGCTGATCATTCCGAATTGTGACCCCTTTTTGCTGCCCTCTCCACCTCCCGCGTTTTTTTGTTGTTGCGTCTCATTCGAAACTGGGAAGCAAGAGTCGCTTCGTTCCGCCGCCGATGCCTGAATTTGGATAGGGATCGACCAAACGCGCACAACAAGACAGACGCTATCCGAAAAACCCGAATTTTTAGCGTTCTGGATGGGAAAGTTTGGCGCACTCTCTAAAAAGATCTTTTCGATGGCTGACCAAATCCCTTCGGATTGAAAGCTTGAAGTAATCACGATCTTTCCAATGCGAATGCGGCGAGATTGACTTCTCTTCTTGAAATCAAATGCCTTTAAAACCGCCGGTGCCAGAGTTTGTTTCGATACGACGAAGAGAGGCGGCCCGATCGATGCACAGGTTCCGTCGAGCCAAAAACGAAAACCTGACGAGGCACCGCAGACACCACTCAACTCATCGCGATCGCCTGGTCCGCCTCATTGTTGGCACTGGTCGACGGGCACGGCGAGCGCCGCGGAACCAGCTTAGCGTTATTCCGATCTTGTGCCATTTTCGATTTGAAGCCTCTACGGCGACGTACAGGGACGGACGCCCGGCTCAAAGCGGGGTTCCATGCAAGCGAAACTCGGACGTACGTCGTGTGTCTGTATTGAAGGCTTATCTGGGCGCCGCATTACCTCATCCGAAACGCCGGTAATACTTGGATCATTATCGGGAATGATTTGAACAGCAAAATTCGAAGGACTGAACGCGGTAAAATTGTTGCACTGTCCGGTTTGCATGCTTTCACGTAAGACCTGGCTAGTACTGATCGCAGGCTCGTTAGCTTTCGGAACGTAGAAGGTTGCGCCTAGCTGTGTCCGTAAAACCAAGCCTTGACCGTTGGCTCGATCTAGTGCCTTGGGTCTAGAGTCCGCCGTTCCCATTCGAGCAGCGTAGCGAACGGCTACCCCGAACACGATCTCGGAATCCTCGTAGTAGAGAACGTGATCTGTTGTTACCGGACATGCCACTTGGCGGGTTTGATGACGGCCAGTTCCTCGCAGCAAAAACACGGAACATGAAGCCCCGAGTCGGTGGCGCCTGGAACTGCGAATTACCTCCGACACATCGGCCCGAGAACTACACCATTTGCCAAGTCTTACTTGGAGGTCGCGGTGCCGGCCTCTAAAGAATCTCAGACGATCATTGGTTGGACCGCTTGTTCGCCTTCGATGACGCTGACTTCGTTCGAAAGGTCGGCTCCCGGAGGGCCTTGTGCTGGACCTTGTGGTCCCGCTGGCCGCTGACCGGCCCCTGGTGGCCGGCGGCCCGGCGGCCCCATGATCCCCTGTAGACCTTGCGGTCCTACCTCGCCTTGCGGCCCTTCGTGGACCTCCCGGTCCGGCGGATCTGGATCGCTGTCGCATTTTGATCGATTGCGTCTTCCAGAGGCATCGAAGTTTGCATTTACATCTGCGGCTCTCGCAGGCTGACCTGACTGGAACGTGTTTCGGGACCTCGGTCTGAGCGTTTGCTGATGCGGTCAGAATCAACATCGCAAAAATAGTCGTAAGTCCGATCATTCCCAGTCTCCTTCGTCCCAGTTGTCTTCGTCCCCAGTCCATCGTTGTGTCAGCAGGAGGTGGTGGCTGGACAACAGGATCGGAGCCACCGCCACCGCCACCGCCACCGCAAGCGGATAGCATCATGGACGTCGCAAGAGATCAGCGCCGCACTGCTCGGATCGTCGCGGGCATTATCGGTGTTGCCTTCGTAAAAGCAGAAGTTCCGCTGATTGCCGACGATAGGGTGCGGAGCAAGGAAATGAAGGAACTGCTTCACACCCGGACAAGTTACAACACGCCAAAGCTCTTTTTTATGACTGATATTCACACTTCGTCTTTCTGACCTGTCTGCCTCTGGCCGAGTGCCGTCTGTCCGACCCCGCTTTCTCGTGACAGTACTGGCTGACGACCGGCCGCACCTCGGCGTTCGCCGACGGCCAAGCCAAGGAACGGCCGGTTTCCGTTGCCGGGAAAGCGGCCGATCGAACCAATCGGAGAGTGTCTGTACAGCCGGGTATGGGCTATTGCAGATAGGACTTTCTTAGAACGACCTTAGAAAATCCTTAGATCTGGTGCCGGCGCC